>DASXCT010000017.1:0-67856 GCA_036491055.1 Allosphingosinicella sp. | reverse complement strand
GCCCATAGCCTGTATCCTCGGGAAAAGTGGACGCCCTTCGGGCTACTTTTCCCGAGGATACAGGCTATCTGCCGAGCCGACGGCTGAAGCCCCATCCCGACTGAAGTCGGGGGGTTTCCTCCAAAGGCGGGACACTAAATAGCTGATATGCTAGTTACATCCCGTTCTGGGGCCAGTACACTAACGGCATGCACCTCCTTTCACTTTGGGCTTTGTCCGACTCAACGCTGAAGGCTGCGCTGATTGAGGCTGCAGCGACACTGACGGCAGCTTTTTTCGGATTTGGGGCAGTCATTGCCCAAATTGGATTCCAAGGCCGCCATTCACGGAGAGCCGTCGCGGAGAATGAACGCCAGAAACTCAAAGCTGCCATGTACGAAGATGCATTGATCGTTTGCCGGGAAATGTCTGATGCGGCCATAGAGCTGTCGAACGCATTGATGATAATGGATATGAATCTGAATGTTGCCAGCCACGCGGTGAGCGCGAGATTGGGATATAACATACCGACTGCTCGTTTCCCGTCTCTTTCTGTGGGCTACAACAAATTTTCAGATGCTGCGATAAAAGTAATTTTCTTGGTCGAGAACTGGAGGATCATTGAACCGAGGCTTTTAGTTTTTCGGACAGCATTGAACTCAGTATTACATGACACGAGAGAAATTATGTTCTCAGAATTCGTGATTAACCTGATGCATGCATTGCCGGTCGATAACCCGCAAGGTGGTATCTTTCCCTATGCGCCGCCTGAACCTGCTCAGTATCAGGTCATTCACACTCTAACGGCAAGGTTTATGGATGCCTTGGGTGACGCCACCGCTTACGCCGACGACCTGCTTGTAGAACTACAGAAATTGCTTCTTGGTGATCTTTTTAAGCACAGGCTGGAGGCCCGAAAGCCCGCCGATCCCTCAAAGAAGGCTATCGTTTTAGATCAAGCTGACGAGCTTGAGCAATGGTTTCGTACTTCGACGGCTTGGGGTGCAAAAATGGCTGCGGTAGAAGCCGAGACCCGAGCCCGGTTTTCTGAGCTGAATCCCAATGTTCATAGTCGAGTCGATCAATGAAAGACGAGTAGAGACGTATCATATCAACCTCGACGTATTCCCGACAACTCGCATGTTCGCTCGCAATCCGCTATCACGCCGTGACTAAATGACGTCGGGGGGCACCTGATGACCAAAAAGCAGAATTCTCGGATGTCGAATGGTGGGCAAAATGGGCGAGATCGACCGTTGGGGTCGGATATCGACGTAGAGCAGTACCGACTCAATCGCCGAACGACGTGGCTCACCGCCGCTTCATTTCTGGTCGCAATAGCGTCGGCCTTATTCACCGGGCTGCAGTTGTGGGAAAACCACAGCGGCGATGGCAGAGCGCAAAAGCAGGCCGATGCCGCGGCGGCTGCGGCAGCTGCGGCGCAATCGGAAGCGAGCGACGCACACAAGTTGGCGGACAATTCGGTCCAACAGGTAAGGTCAGCGACTGAGATCGTCACACTTCTCGCGAAACAGATCGATGTGCAGCGGAACACAGCTCTCTCCGCCAGCATACAGGCGCTGGCAGCACGGCAAAGCGCCGAACAGCTGCGTCCGCGCATTGCTATCAGCTTCCCCAAGCCTGCGCAGTTTGGAGCAGGTCTCCGAACACCCGTGTATGTAATCTATAAGAATTACAGCAACCTGCCGGCGGAAAATTTCCACACAGATTCCTTCGTCGCTATTTGGCCGTTTCCCGTCGATCGCCAGGCAATGCGGCGCGAACTTACCGACCACAAATTCATGGGCGGCCCCATCTCGAAATTGGAGCCGGGGGCGTCCATCCACGACAAGCCAACGATCTCAGCCCCAGGGAACGATCGGGTTGCGGCCGTTGAGGATGGAACACATTTTCGCTTGGTCGCTGCCGGAGTCGCCGTTTACCGGGATAGCAGGGGCGTCATTCATCATAGCTACGGCTGCACCACGTGGGGCGGCAAGGACCTGTCGCAAAATCTGGACTGCGACGCGGGTCCCGATGACTAGTCAAGTCTCACCCCAGCCGAGCAACCATCCTCTCCACTACCAGTGACGTCGGGCGCTCGGCGCGGGACTAACGGCGCCTCATGCCTGCTCGTTCGGGTTCTCGACACGCCATGCGTTGAAGGTCTCGCGTGCGACGTTGGTCAGCATTCCCGCGAAGTCGTCCGGATTGGCCGCGTAGAGCGCATGGCGCATCTCGGTGAAGGCGTTGAACTTCTCGCCGCGGCCGCTATCGATGAACCAGGCCTTGTATTGCCGCACCAGGCCGATCGTCGTTCGTAGGTAGTAGTTGAACTTCCCACGGCTGATCTTGGGTTCGCGTTCGATCACGTCCGCGGTGAAGCCATCGACCTTCTTCGGCTCGAACTCGACGCCGGGGAAGAAGTGACGGGCGATGCGCAGCAGCCTGAACGCGTCCAACGGCGCATACTGCCCGCGCTCGACGTCGGCGCCGGTCGGTGGCTCGACGGGCTCAGCGCCCTGCGCGGCATCCTCGGGGCCCGGCTCGGGATCGGACTCCGCCTCGGCCCTCTCGATCTCGAGCTCGGTCTCGTCGCGGACTTGGCGGAATTCGCGGTCGGCGAGTTCGAACAGAGCCGCGAGCGTGTTGATGCGGCGCTTGAGCGGCGCGGGTATGGACTTCTTGTATTTGATCTTGTGGTCGAGCGTGCTCCACGAATCTTGCACCACAGTTCGGATCTGGAGCTCGAAGCGGAAGGGCGCGAACAGCTCGTATTCGGGCATCGCCGCACGCGCGGCGTCGAGCCGCAGATCGAGGTGGAGGCCCTTGTAGCCGAACGCATTCTCGGTGCCCTCGATCTCGGCCGTCTTGTCCATCACGTCGATCACATCGAAGTGCTCGCGGATCAGCTGGCCCATGGGCTCGATCTCGTCTTCGTAGAGGCAGACGAGCCGCAGTCCGACAAGGTCCGTGATGTGGTCCTTGATCTCGTAGGGCGCGCCGCTCTCCTCCAAGTCGCTCTGATACTTCCGTATGAACTTCTTGATCGACTCCTCGCGATCCTTGATGCGCCCATTCGCGGCCGCGACGCCGAGGTCGGCATGCGCGAGAAGCGAGCCGAGCAAGGTCAGGAAGGCCTCCTTCGCCTGCTCAAGGCGCTGAGCGTTGTCGTTATAGTATTCGCGGAAAGCGGCCTTTTCGGCCTCGAAATCTAGTGATGACATTCTGACGGGTCCTCTGCGCCGCATAATGCGCGCGACAGGTGATGAAGGAAGCGATTTCTCGTCACCCAACGGCGATCGTGGACGACACGCGACGATGACACTGCCGTCGGCCACATGTCCTTGTTCTAGACGTCGAGCCTATATTCGCGAAAGCGACCTTTCAGCTATCCAACGACATTGGTCAGGTACCGCTTCGCCCATTTAATGAATGACTGCTATCGGAACGACAATGGCGTGTGTGTGTAAGCCCGGATTGGCGCGAAGCTAAAAACTGCCCAGTCCCACCCAGCGGATTTCCACCGCCGGGTTGCCAGCAATGCGCCTATAGGAACCCTCACTCAGAAAGGAACGACCGCCCCGCATGAGTCCCGAAGAATTCCGCGCCTACGGCCACCGCCTGATCGACTGGCTCGCCGACTGGCAGCGCGACCTGCCGAACCGTCCGGTCCAGCCCGCCACCCGTCCGGGCGAGGTGCGCGCGCAACTGCCCTCCTCGCCGCCCCTCGACCCCGAGCCGTTCGACGCCGCCATCGCCGATCTCGACGCCATCGTCGCCCCCAACCTCACGCTTTGGCAGCATCCGTTTTTCTTCGGCTATTTCCCGGCCAACGGGCTCGCCGCCGGGGTGCTCGGCGATCTCGTCAGCACCGGGCTCGGCGCGCTCGGCCTCTCCTGGCAGGCCTCGCCGGCCTTGACCGAAATCGAGGAGGTGGTGTGCGACTGGTTCCGGCAGATGGCCGGCCTTTCGCCCGCCTGGGTCGGCGCGATCAGCGACACCGCCTCTACGAGCAGCCTCGTCGCCCTCATCTGCGCGCGCGAGCGGACCACCGGCTACGGCCTCGATCGCGGCGGCCTCCAGGCGGAGGAGGCGCCGCTCATCCTCTACACGAGCGCGAGCAGCCACAGCTCGGTCGAGAAGGCGGCTTTGCTCGCCGGCTTCGGCCGCGACAATGTCCGCATGGTGGCGACGGACGAGGCCTTCGCGATGCGCCCCGCCGCGCTCGAGGAGGCCATCGCCGCCGACCTCGAAGCCGGCCGCCGCCCGTGCGCGATCGCCGCGGTCGTCGGCGGCACCGCGACCACCGCGATCGATCCGATCGCCGCCATCGCCGATATCGCGAAGCGCCACGGCCTCTGGCTCCATGTCGACGCCGCCATGGCGGGGAGCGCGATGATCCTCCCCGAATGCCGCTGGATGTGGGAGGGGGTCGAGGAGGCCGACAGCCTGATCGTCAACGCCCATAAATGGCTCGGCGTCCCGTTCGACTGCTCGCTCTACTACGTCCGCGACGAGCAGCATCTGCTGCGGGTGATGTCGACCCACCCGTCCTATCTCCGCTCGGCCGTCGACGGCGAGGTCCGCAACCTGCGCGACACCGGCATCCCGCTCGGCCGCCGCTTCCGCGCCCTGAAGCTCTGGTTCGTGATCCGCGAGCAGGGCGTCTCGGGCCTGCAGGAAAGGCTGCGGCGCGACCTTCGCAACGCGCAAATGCTGGCGGAGCTGGTCGGTGCCGCGCCCGATTGGCGCGTCGTGGTTCCGGTCCAGCTGCAGACCGTGTGCATTCGGCACGAGCCCGAAGGCCTGCAGGGCGAGGCGCTGGACGAACACACCCGGGCCTGGGCGGATTCGATCAACCGTTCCGGCGAGGCCTACGTGACGCCGGCCATTATCGGCGGCCGCTGGACGGTGCGCGTCTCGGTCGGCGCGGCGGCGACCGAGCAGGCGGATGTCGAGGCGGTGTGGGAGATCATCCGGCGCCACGCGGCCGGCGTGTTGGAGATGCGGCGGGCGGTGAACGGCTGAGCCCGTTCAACCTGCGCAGGTCAATTCGTTCGCGGAAGGGAAGGACTGCCCGCGCCAACGCGCGCGTGGCGGGGTGGCGGGGCAGTGCCGGGCTCAGACCCCCCTCCACCGCGCTGCGCGCGGTCCCCCTCCCCGCGGAGCGGGGAGGATATGGGGCAGAAGGAAGCGCGCCTGCGCGGCCGCCTAGGGAATGTCGCGCAGCGAGACGCCGGCGACCTGGTTGGCCATGCGCTCGTACAATTCGACGACATTGCCCTCGCCGGCCATCGCATCCGGAAAGTCGTCGGGATGGACGAAGCGGTCGGCGAACCAGGGATAGCGGCTGGTGTCGAACGCATCGCGCAGCCAGTCGATCACGCCCCGCACCGCCGGGCTGCTCTTCGCCTCGGCATGGTAGAAGCCGCTCAATGGAAAGCGCAGCTGCGGCAGCACCGGCAGCGGCACCAGCAGCGGCGTGATCGCCCGCGTATAGGAAGGCAGCAAGGCGATCCCCGCCCCGCTCGCCGCCGCCCAGAGCTGGGTCACCACCGAATTGGTCTGCACCGTCACCGCCCGCTTCGACCGGTCCGAGCCCAGGAATAGGTCGAGCACCGCCGAATTGTAGCCGGGCGTCACCTGCTCGACGAAATGATGGTCGAGCAAATCGTCCATCGTCCGCGGCGTCCCATGTTCGCGCAGATAGCCGGGCGAGGCGAACAGCATGAAATGGAGCGTCGCCAGCTTGGTGACGATCAATTCGGCATTGGTCGGCGGGCTGAAGGTCAGGCCGACATCGGCCTTGCGGCTGCGGTCTCGCTGCAGATCGTAATCGAACTGGAGGTCGATGGTGAGGTCGGGCAGCCGCCTCTTGAGGTCGCCGATCCGCGGCGTCAGCCAGCCGGTGCCGAGCCCCTCGGTGCAGGCGATGGTGACGCGCCCCGGCTCGATCAGCACGTCGCCGTCCGGTTCGGCGTCGCCCTCGATCCGGGCATGCCGCATCTTGAGCGCTTTCTGGTAGAGGTCGGTCCCGGCCGGGGTCAGGCGGACGCCGTCGCTGGTGCGGATGACGATCGGCTTGCGCTCCGCCTCCTCGAGCCGGGCGAGGCGGGCGCGGACCGTGTTCACCGAGACTCCGAGCCTTTTCGCCGCCGCCCGCAGGCTGCCTGAATCCACGATTTCGATGAGGTCGGCGAGCGGTTGCCAGCACAATGCGTTCACCGGCTGAACACCCGGTGCAATATTCTTGATCGCGCGCTCGCGGCGGCCCGGCTTTATCACCCGCCTGTCCCCCCTCGTCCCGGGGATAGCCCAAGCGCGGGATGTTTCGCAATGCGGCATGAACCTCCCCTTGTCCCGAATTCCGTCCCTAACCCACCGGGATTCTGGGATTTCATGCTGGCCCCCCGGGCGTTGAGGGCGATCGCGCGGGTCGCGGGCGCCCGCATCGACCTCCACCAGGCGACGATCGAGGAGGCGCTCGCCCTCTACCGCCGCGCCGCCCGCGAGCTTCCGCTCGCCCGCGAGGAGGATGTGCGGCGCATGGCCGCGAAGAATCCCGGCATCGTCCGCGTCGGCCGCGATCCCGCCACCGGCGCGGCCGCTTTGTTCGCCTATCTGCCGCTCAACGAATTCGGCGCCGGCATGTTCGTTTCCGGCCAGGCCGACGGCGCCCGCCCCGATCCCGCCTGGATCGCGCGGCCGGGCGAAAAGCCGGCGGCCTTCTACAAATGGCTGTTCCACGGCCCCGATCTCTACATTCACAGCCTCGCCGCGATCGGCGGCATCTTCCTGGCCGAAGCCGGCGGCTGCTGCCCGGTCTTCACCCGCGGCGCCACCCGCCTGTCCGAAAATCTCCACCTCAAGCTCGGCTATCTGCGCGCCGCCGCGCTCTATCCGGGCGCGCCCGAATGGCTGCTGGCCCTGCTCCCGCCCGGCATACCGAGCTTTGCCAACGCGCCGGGCGCGGGCATCGAGATCCGCCAGGTCCGCTCGTTCGAGGATCTCTCCCACGTCGTCGCGATCCGCGCCGCCACTTATCTCGCCGAGCAATTCCCGACCCATGAGGAGGAGTTTGACGGCAACGATTTCTGCGCGACCCACCTGGTCGGCTATGTCGGCGGCGATCCGGGCGGCGCGATCCGCATCCGCTATTTCGGCGATTTCGTGAAGCTGGAGCGGCTCGCGGTCAAGGCCGAGCATCGCCGCTCGAAGCTCGCCTTCCGCCTCGTCCGCGCCGCCTTCGACCATATCAGGCGCAAGGGCTTCACCCGCGTCTACGGCCATGCCAGCGACGCGATGGCCCCCTTCTGGCGGCTCCATGGCGGCCGCCACGTCGCCGGCCGCGCGCCCTTCACCTTCGCCAATATCGAATATCGCGAGATGGTCTGCGACCTGGAGCCGGACCCGCTCGCCATCCGCTTCGGCGTGCCGCCGATGATGACCCTGCGGCCGGAAGGGCAATGGGACGAGCCGGGGTCGCTCGACTGGTCGAACCTCGCGGCCGATCCGCGCCGGGCCGAATTGATGCGGGCCTTGGGACGCCTGCCCAGGGCGAGGGCACTTCCCCCCGCCCGCGACGAAGCCCCGCCGCCGGCCGCCCGCCGTCCCACCGTTCCGCCCCCGCCGCCGCGCCAAGCGGCCCGGCTCGGGGAATCCGCATGAGCCGGCGGGGCGGCAGGCCCGGTCCATCGGGAAACGGATCGTCCAACGGACCGGCAGATGGCGGTCCCCCGGACGACCCGCAACCGCCCGAGCCGGCGGCCGATCCCCCCTGCGTCGCGGCGGCGCGGCGGCTCTACGATTTCCGCCGCCGCCGCGACCGCCTGTTCCCGGCCTATCTGTTCGGCGAGCCGGTCTGGGACCTTCTCCTCGAGCTCCATGTCGCACGCCACGAGGGTCGCAGCCTCTCCGTCACCCAGGCCTGCCGGGCGGCAATCGTCCCGCTCACCACCGGCACGCGCTGGATCAAGGAATTGGAGGCGCGCAAGCTCGTCCGCAAGGAAGCGGACGAAGGCGACGCCCGCCGAAGCTGCCTCCGCCTCACCGACGCCGCCGTCGGCAAGCTCCAGCGGCTTTTCGACAATGCCGCGCCGCCCGCCGGCTAAGCGGGCGATAGGCCGGCGCAGCCCCGCAAGCATCCGTCGCAAGAAGATTGCGCGCCGCCCCCGCCCGACGACATAAATCTTCCACGCGCCTTCCAGCGGCGGAGAAGGGCTTCGCTTTTCGCGGCGGCCACTGTTGTCCACCGTTTTAGTAGAGTATTTATCGGTCCGACCGGCGGGCCCGATTCGAGCCCAAGAGAGGCGCGGATGATGCGGTGGCGAAGAGGGCCGGCGAAATCCGAAGCGGGCCGACGGGCGCCCCATTGCTCCGGCCGCCCGGCGTCGCGATGACCGTCCATGCCCTGCCCCGCCTGCGCCGCCGGCGGCGGACCGCGATGCCGGGGCTGGGCCTCTCGCTCGGCATCACCATCGCCTGGCTCTCGGTCATCGTCCTCATTCCCCTGAGCACCATCTTCGCGAAGAGCGCCGGCAATGGCTGGCACGAATTCTGGGCGGCGGCCGGCTCGACGCGCGCGCTCGACGCCTATCGATTGAGCTTCGGCGGCGCTTCGCTCGCCGCCGCGGTCAACCTCGTCTTCGGATTGCTCGTCGCCTGGGTGCTGGTCCGCTATTCCTTTCCCGGCAAGCGCCTGTTCGGGGCGATGATCGACCTGCCCTTCGCGCTTCCGACCGCGGTCGCCGGCATCGCGCTGACCGCCATCTATGCCGAGAACGGGATCGTCGGCCGGTTCTTTGCCGAGGCCGGTCTGCCGGTCGCCTACCGGCCGGCGGGCGTGATCGTCGCGATGGTCTTCGTCGGCCTGCCCTTCGTCGTCCGCACCGTCGAGCCCGTCCTCGCCCAATTGCCCAAGGAGGTGGAGGAAGCGGCGATCACCCTCGGCGCGACCCGCTTCCAGGCCTTCGGGCGGGTCCTTCTCCCCGGCATCGCCCCGGCCCTGGCGACCGGCTTCGCTTTGGCTTTCGCCCGCGCCGCCGGCGAGTACGGCTCGATCATCTTCATCGCCGGCAACATGCCCTACCGGACCGAGATCGCGCCTTTGCTCATCGTCACCCGACTCGAAGAATATGATTATGCCGGGGCGACGGCGATCGCGACGGTGATGCTGTGCATCTCCTTCGCGATCCTGCTCCTCCTCAACCTGCTCCAATCCTGGCAGCGGCGGCGGGGCCGGTGAGACGCCGCCATCCGCTCGGCGAGGCGCCGGCCGTGCGCCGGCTGCTGATCGGCATCGCCTTCGCCTGGATCGCGATCATCCTGCTGCTGCCGCTCGGCACCGTCTTCGCCGAGGCGTTTCGCGATGGCCTTTCCGGCTGGCTGGGCGCGGTGACCGAGCCCGACGCGCTTTCGGCGATCAGGCTCACCCTGCTCGTCGCCGCCATCGCCGTGCCGCTCAACGTCGTCTTCGGAATCGCGGCGGCCTGGGCGATCACCAAGCACGATTTTCCCGGCAAGACCGCTCTCCTCACGCTGATCGACCTGCCTTTCTCGGTCTCGCCAATCGTCTCGGGCTTGATCTACGTCCTCCTGTTCGGCGCGCATGGCTGGTTCGGCGCATGGCTGGAAGAGCATGGGGTCGAGATCGTCTTCGCGCTGCCGGGCATCGTCCTCGCCACCATCTTCGTCACCTTCCCCTTCGTCGCCCGCGAGCTCATTCCGCTGATGGCGGCGCAGGGGCGTTCGGACGAGGAGGCTGCCTTGTCGCTCGGCGCGTCGGGCTGGCAGACCTTCTGGCACGTCACCCTGCCCAATATCCGCTGGGGGCTGCTCTACGGCGTGCTGCTGTGCAACGCGCGGGCGATGGGGGAATTCGGCGCCGTCTCGATCGTCTCGGGCCATATCCGCGGCGAGACCAACACCATGCCTCTCCATGTGGAGGTGCTCTACAATGAATATAATTTCGCCGCCGCTTTCGCGGTCGCCTCGCTCCTCGCTGTTCTCGGCCTCCTCACCCTCGCCCTCAAGACTCTCCTCGAATGGCGTCATCGCGATGAAATCGCCGCCACCGGCCGCTGACATGTCGATCCGCGTCGAGCGCATGTCGAAGCGTTTCTCGGCCTATCCTGCGCTCGACGACGTCAGCCTGGAGATCGCGCCCGGCGCGTTCGTCGCCTTGCTTGGCCCGTCGGGCTCGGGGAAGACCACCCTGCTCCGCATCGTCGCCGGCCTCGATTTCCCCGACAGCGGCCGCATCCTGTTCGGCGACGAGGACGTGACCGAGAAGCCGGCGGCGAAGCGCGGCATCGGCTTCGTCTTCCAGCATTATGCCTTGTTCGGCCACATGAACGTCGAGCGCAACATCGCCTTCGGTCTCGACATCATGAAGAGGCGGCAGCGGCCGAAACGAAGCGAGATCAGGAAGCGGGTCGAGGATCTGCTCCGTCTCGTCCAGCTCGAAACCTACGGCAAGCGCTTCCCAGCCCAGCTTTCGGGCGGCCAGCGCCAGCGCGTCGCCCTCGCACGGGCGCTCGCCCGCGAGCCGCGCATCCTGCTGCTCGACGAGCCGTTCGGAGCGCTCGACGCCAAGGTCCGCGGCGAGCTGCGCGAGGCGCTTCGCGCCATCCACGACGAGATCGGCCTGACCTCGATCTTCGTCACCCACGACCATGAGGAGGCCTTTGCGCTCGGCGACCGGGTGGCGATCCTCAATAGCGGCCGGATCGAGCAGTTCGGTACGCCCGCCGAATTGGTCGAACGCCCCGCCACCGAGTTCGTGCGTAGCTTCCTCACCTAGGAGACCGAAAAATGGCCTTCCGAAAATCCTTGCTCGCTCTCGCCGCCCTGCTCGCTCTGCCCCTCGCCGCCTGCTCGGGCGGCCACAAGACGAGCGCCGGCAAGGCGGAGCTGCTCAACGTCTCCTACGATCCGACGCGCGAGCTCTACAAGGCGATCAACCCCGCCTTCGCCGCCCATTGGCGGCAGGATCGCGGCCAGACGATCGCTTTCCGCATGAGCCATGGCGGCTCGGGCAAGCAATCGCGGGCGGTGATCGACGGGCTGCAGGCGGACGTGGTGACGCTCGCGCTCGGCTATGACGTCGATGCGGTCGCCAAGGCGGGGCTGATCCCGGCCGGCTGGCAGAAACGCCTGCCCGACAACAGCGCGCCCTACACCTCGACCATCGTCTTCCTCGTCCGCGCCGGCAACCCGAAGCATATCAGGGATTGGGGCGACCTCGTCCGGCCGGGCATCAAGGTGATCACGCCCAACCCGAAGACGAGCGGCGGCGCGCGCTGGAACTTCCTCGCCGCCTGGGGCTATGGCCGCAGGGCCGGCGGCGGCTCCGATGCGGCCGCCGGGCAATATGTCCGCAAGCTCTACGCCAACGTGCCGGTGCTCGACAGCGGCGCCCGCGGAGCCACCACCACCTTCGCCGAGCGCGGCCTCGGCGACGTGCTGCTCGCCTGGGAGAATGAAGCCTGGCTCGCCCGGGCCGAGATGGGCAAAGGCAGGTTCGAGATCGTCTATCCCAGCCTCTCGATCCTCGCCGAGCCGCCGGTCGCGATCGTCGACCGCAATGTCGACCGCCACGGCACCCGCGCCGTCGCCGAGGCCTATCTCAAATTCCTCTACACGCCCGAGGCGCAGGAGATCATCGCCCGGAACCATTACCGCCCGCGCGATCCGGCGGCGGCGGCGAAATATGCGGCCAGCTTCCCGGCCATGCGGCTCCTCACCGTCGACCGCGATTTCGGCGGCTGGGCCAGGGCGCAGAAGACTTATTTCGCCGACGGCGGCGCCTTCGACCGGATCATGGCCGGCCATCCGGAGGCGCCGAAGAAATAACCGGGAAGCGGCCGCCCCGTCAGGCGGCCGCTATCGATCGCTCGCTTATGCCGCCGATCTGGCGCCCGGCCGTCTCGAGATCGGGATAGACGATGTGCCAGGCGGGGATCGTCTCGAGCCAGTCGAGAAAACGGCGCACGCGTTCCTCAATCATCGGATTGCCGAGCCAGAGGCGTTCGCCGGCGAGCCGGGCCAGCACATCGAGCGGTGCGACCGGCTCGACAACAGGCGCTTTCGTCTGCGCATGTTCGGGGAAGACGATCGCCCGGACCGGCTGCGGCGGCGTCGCCCAGGGCGCGCGGCCGGCCGGCACGAACTTGATCCGCCGGTTCAGCAGGTGAATCTCGTCGAGATCGTCGAGCTCCGGATAAAGCGGGCGCAGCACGGGCCAGCTGCCCCGCTTGATGCTGAAAGGGGTCGGCCATGGCATGACCCGACCGTCGGCGCGCAATGCGATGAGGTCGTCCGAGAGGTAGGAATAGCCCTGCGCCGCCAGGAACGCGGCGAGCGTGCTCTTGCCCGCCCCCGACGCGCCGGGGATGAGAATCGCGCCATCGTCCCGCGCCACCGCCGCGCCATGCATCAACCCAAGCCAGTCGATGCCGGCATGGACGCCCTCCAGGACCGCCTGGAAGACCGCGCCGGCCATCTCGCCGCCGTCGGACGAGGCCAGCAGCGGCACGCCGTCTTTCAGCAGCTCCATCTCGCCCTGCTCCTCGGCGGTGACGTGGAGCAGGAAAGACGGCGCGGCCGCGGGATCGATGCAGTCGGAAAGCGCGAACTCGACCCTGAGCCAGGTCTCGTCGTCATCGCACGAAAAGCCGAAGCCGGTGCCGCCGATCCGGTAAAGCTTGGGCGGACCGGCGTCCGAGATTTCGCGGGAGATTTCGCGCGGCGGCATCGCCGGTGCGGGCCGCGACGCGGATGGCGGCGGATTCCACAGCCAGCTGATCACGTCGACATGCATTTCCGCTTCCTCCGGCGACAGGCCGGCATGGGCGGCAATCGCGTCCGCCGCTTCGGCTTTGGACAGGCCGGCATCGACGAGGGTCCAGATCGCGGCGGCCCCGGAATTGAGGATGTGGAGCCGCTGGCCGGGCTCGTCGAACAGGACGAGCCCGCCGCCATATGGGATCGACGTCAAACGTGCTTGGCCATATTATGCGTGAAGATCAGCCGTCCCGCTTCGTCTCCGGCCGCATAGACGCCGTTGCCCGCCGACAGCAGGCTGACCGGGAGCGCGCCGCGCTCCTCGATCGCGTCCAGCGTCTCCCATCGAAAACCGTCCGAATCCTGGACTGGAAGCACGTCCCCCGTCAGCACGTCGCGCGCCACCAGGAAGTCGACCGCCCCGTCGCGATGAACCGGGATTGGCGTGGAGTCGCTCAAGGTAAGGCCGATGCCCGACCGCGTGCGGAAGAAGAGGCAGGGCTGGAGCGATGGCCGGATCCGCTCGACGGCGCCTTCGTAAAGGCCGCTCCCGTCGGGCTCCATCATGAGCAATGGAGCACCTTCCCGAGCCTCGCCCACCTTTTGTCCACTGGCGAGCAGAGCCTCCACCCAACAGCAGCCGCCCGACGGCGGCGGCGGCGGGGGCGTAGGACCGGGCGGGGGCGGAGTCGATCCGGAGGTCTGGGCGACCGCCTTGGTCGCGGTCAGCATGCCGAGCACCAGGGGTGCGGTATAGACGCCGAAACGGCCGATCCTGGCCAGCGCCTCGCGCCGCTCGGCCGAATGGTCCTCGATTTCCCGATCCTGTGCGGGCTGATCCATGGCTCTCTCCCTGAACGAGGTATGTCGAATCTAATTTTGCAGCAAATTCTGGCTGAGCACAGCCGATACTCCTAAAGCAAATGAAGATTTGTCCGGATGATCCTTTTCCGGAACGATTTTTTGGACGGAAGGCCCCGATGAGGTCTGAGGGCAAGGCGAGCGAGCAGACGGCGGCATGGCGAAATCGCCAAGCCCTGGCCGCCCTGCTCCATGCCCTCCTCGATGACGGCGCGCCGATGCCGGAGGTCGCCGACTGGCCCGCTTTGATCGCGCTCGCCGCGGACGAGCAGCTGACCCCGACGCTCGCCGCTCTGCCATGCTGGGCGGCGCGTGCCGCCGCCGTCGCCGAGCCGGTGCGCGACTATTTCGAAGCGGCGCTCTTTCTCAACGCCGCGCGCGAAACGGCGATGGCGGCGGCGCTGGCGCGGGCGATGGCGGCGCTCGAGCCGATGGCGCCGGTGGCGCTGAAGGGCGCCGCGAACTTGATCGGCCGCCTCTACGCGCGGCCCGGCGCGCGGCTGATGGGCGACCTCGATCTCCTCGTTGCCGATACCGCGAAGGCCGCCGTCCTTCTCGCCGGCGCCGGCTTCGGGCCGCCCGGCGCGCCGCCCCCGCTCTGGATCCGGCTCCGCCACCATCATGCGCCGATGCAGCGCGACGCCGCGACCGAGACCGGAGTCGAGCTCCACGACCGGATCGCAACGCTCGGCGATCCCGTCATCCTCGCGGCGAATGCGATCCGGGCGCGCGCCGTTACTTTCCCCTTCGCCGGACGCAACGCCCGGATTCCCGCGCCGACCGATCGCCTCGTCCATGCCGTCGCGCACGACCAGATCAGCGACAGGAATGCGTTTCGAGGCCGGATCGCCATGCGCCTGATCTTGGAAGCGGCGCTGCTCGCGCGTTCGGAGACGATCGACTGGGCAGCGGCGGAGGCCGCCTTCCCGGGCGGCCGGTGGCGCGACGCCTTCGTGCGCGTCGCGGCGCTCGCTCATGCGTGGCTGGACGCGCCGGTGCCCGTCCGCTTCCGGAAAGAGGCCGGCGCCGCGGCGGCGTGGCTCCGCCGGCCGCATTCCAGACCGGCGCAGGCGGCCGCGATCGCCGCGCACCGCGCGCGCGGCCTGCTCCGCGCCCAGCCGCTCGCTTTGGTCAACGCGCTCAATCCCGTCTGGACGACGAAACGCCTGCGCGCGCTGCTGCGCTGAGGGGCTCCGCCGCGGCTACGGCCGCGGCATCGCGACGACGATCTCGCGGGCGCCGTCGGGCGTCAGATGGCCGGAATCGAAATGGATGGGCTGGCCGTTGCGGGTGAACAGCCGGCAGGGCTGCACCAGCGGGCATTCGGCGCGATAGGCGGAGAAATAGCGGCCGCCGGCGCTGCGCACGATCGGACCCATCTCGCGGTCGAGCCGCGCGCGCTCCGACACGCGGCCGTCGTCATAGATTCGGCGGTCGTGCGCGAGCATGGCGCGGGCGAGCAGTTCGGGCGCGGACGGCTGATATTCGACGACCGGTCCGACCACGAGCACGTCGATCCCGGCGGCCCGGAGGCCGGCGACCTCCGGCCGCAGCCTCTCCGCCTCGTCGGGCCACCAATCGGCGGCGAGGATCACCCCGTCGACATGCAATCCTTTCGCCGGAGCCGCGGCTTCGAGCGCGCGGCGGCGGCAGCGCCCGCCGCCGCGGATGCTGCCGCCCCTGGGCCGGCAATTCGCCTCTATCGAGACGAGGAAGCGGATGTCCGGAAAGCGCTCGATCAGCGCCGCCCAATATTGACCGGCATAGCTGTCGCCGGCGAGCAGCACGTTGCGCCGGCCCGGAACGATGCGAAGGCAGGTCGCCTGCCTTGGAATGCCGCTCGGTCGGCACGACGGGTCATACGGGTCGACCGGAATCCCGAGCTTGTGCGGAACGGCGAGGATGCGCGCGACCGCGGGGGGCAGCTCGCGCAGGCGCGGCGGATGGCGGGTCGCGGCATAAGCGAGGCCCGCCGTCGCGACGCAGGCGAGCATCCCGCCGGCCAGTACCGGCAGCGGCCGACCCTTGCGCAGCCGCCGGCGCAGCGGACGCTCGACCGCGAAGTAAGAGAAGGTGGCGAGCGCGAAGGACGAAACGATCAGGCCTGCCTGCGCCCAAGGCGTCAGCTCGAACCGGACGAACAGGCGCCAGAAGGCGAGCAAGGGCCAATGCCAGAGGTAGAGCGAATAAGAGATCCGGCCGATCGCCCGCATCGGCGCGACGCCGAGCAGCCGGTTGACCATGCTCCCCTCCCCCGGAACGAGCAGGATCGCGGTCGCGATCGTCGGCGGCAAGGCCGCGGGAAAGGACGAATTCCACGCACCCCCCAGGACGACGGACAGGAGCAGGATGGCGAGCGCGAGGATTGCGAGGATCGCGCGCAGGCGCCGGTCGCGCGGCGCCGGCACCAGGCCGGTCGCGGCGAGGCCGCCGAGCCCGAGCTCCCAGAAGCGGGCCGGCAGCAGATAGAAGGCCGCGCTGGGCCTGGCGATCGCGAAGGCGGCGGCGATCGCCAGCGACGCGAGGCTCGCCGCCGCGATCAGGGCCGTCCGTCCCCGCGGCCCGCGCAAGGGCCCGCGCAAGGGAATGAGCAGCAGCAGGGGATAGAGCAGGTAGAATTGCTCCTCGACGCCGAGCGACCAGCTGTGGAGCAAAGGCTGGACCTCGGAGAGCGGCGCGAAATAGGGATTGTTGCGCCAGAAGAAGAGGTTGGAGAGGAACAAGGGCGTCGCCACGGCGGCGCCGCGCAAGCTGGCCAGCTCTTGCGGAAAGGCCATGACCAGCCAGGCCGCGAGCACGCAGAGCGTGACGAACAGCAAGGCCGGCACGATCCGCGCCACCCGCCGCCGCCAGAAGGCCCAAGGCGAGAAGCGCCCCTCCTCCATCTCGCGCAGCAGGATGCCCGTGATCAGGAAGCCCGAAAGGGTGAAGAAGATGTCGACGCCGAGGAACCCGCCGCCGAAGGGGGGCACGCCGGCATGGAAGAAGAGGACGGCGAGCACCGCGACCGCCCGCAGCCCCTCGATATCGCCCCGATAGCCCCGCGCCCCATCCATCAGGCGCGGTGCTAGCGGTACGCGGCTTCCCAGGAAAGGCCGCCGCCAGGCCCAGATGCCGCCGGCATCATCGCGCCGAGGGCGAGCGCCACCGCCTGAGGCGAATAGATGGCGGCCAAGGCCTCGTCGACGCTGCGCTCGACCAGCAGCCGCGCCTCGCGGCGCGCGGGGGCGCAGCGCGGCGGCAGCAGGGCCCGCAGCGCGAACTCGGCCTGGAGCCGCTTGACGAAGGCCCTGGTGCCACTCGCGCGGACTTCGCCCCCTCCCCGTCACCCCGGCCCTTCGACGCCACTCAGGGTAAACTTCGGCCCAGCCGAAGGCCGGGATCCCAGCGTGGGTTCGCACTGCCGGTGTTACCGCGCCTTTCCTCCCTGGGACCCCGGCTTCCGCCGGGGTGACGAACTAGCGGCCGCCGCGGTGACGGATTTCGGCCGCGGAGAAACACCCCCATTCCCTCCGCGCAGATAGAATTCCCTGTAATAAGCCGTCACGAACGCCGCCGCCGGCGTGCCCACCAGGGCCCCGATCAGCCCGAATGCCAGCGCCCCGGCCAAGGTCGCGAACAGGATCACCACCGGGTGGATGCGCATCGTCTGCCCGCGCACCGCCGGGGCGAGGAAGGTGCCGAGCGCCTCGGTCATCACCAGATAGAAAAGCGCGGTCCACACCGCCGTCCGCACGTCCACGGCGAGCGCGACGATCACCGGCGGCACCGCCATGATATAGCCGCCGATCCGCGGCACGAATTCGGCGAAGAAGGCGAGCGAGGCCCAGACGATCGCCCCCGGCACGTGCATGAAGGAGAGGAAGACGCCGCTCGCCACCGACTCGATCGGCCCGACGATGGCGTTGGCGCGGATCCAACCGCGCACCGCCATCGAGGCGCTGCGATAGGCGCGGGTCCCGGCCGCGCGGTGGCGCAGCGGCAGCGCCTCGACATAGCCGCGCATCAGCGGGAACGGATTGACCGTGATGTAGAGCACCGCCGAGAGATAGAGGATCAACAGGGTCGCGAAGCCGAGCACAGACAAGGAGGCGCCGCCGAGCCGACCGATGACGTCGAGCATCGAGGGAAGCTGGCCCGAGGCCGATTGGCCGTTGAGCGCGCTCTGCAGCTCGGGGAAATTGCCGAGCTGCTGCGCGATCCGCTCCTCGGCGTCGGAGAGGAATTTGGGGATTCTCGGCAGCAGCTCGGAAGCCTGCTGGATGAGCGGCGGCACGACCAGGACAAAGACGGCGACGAAGCAGGCGACGAACAGGACGAGCGTGATCAGCAGAGCGAGCCGCCGCGGCACGCCGTGCCGCCGCAGCCAGCGCACCGCGCCCTCGAGCGGGATCGAGGTGACGATCGCCAGGAAGATGAGCAGGAAGGCGAGCGCCGTCTTCTGAAGGAACCAGAGCGCGAGCACCGCCGCCATGCCCGCAATCGCATAGGCCGCCGGCCCGCGCAGCCGGCGCGGGGCTTCGGTCGTGGGGACGGATGGGATCGGTTCGCTCATTTCGTTTCCGTCTCAACGCCGCGCGCGGACGTTGGTTCGCACGGCATCGTTCGGCCGCGCTTCCACGAGCGAACTCGGGGTTCAGCTTTTGTCGCGAAGCGGTGCGCGCGCCGCGCTCGGCGTGGCTTTATGCTCCACCCCGTCGCCCAGGATCGCCACCCAATCGTGCTTGCGATGCTCGTAGACCGAGAAAGCGGGCGCGGGAAAATCGGGATCGGCGAAGGCGCCGAGCGGGATGGCGAGCACGCCCGGCCAGGCCTCGAGCGAATAGGCCAGGGTCGAGCCGCATTCCGGGCAGAAACGATAGTCGCAGCGGCCGCCGCTGTCGGCGATCCGGCTCCAGATCCTGAACGGGCCGGAAACGACGATCTTCTCCTCGGGCCAGCGCGCCTGGGCGGCGAAGGCGCTGCCGCTCCGTCTCTGGCATTCGAGGCAGTGACAGACGGAGACGCGCACGGGCTCGCTTGTGCATACGGCCTGGAGGGCACCGCAGCGGCAGCGCGGTCCGGACGGTCTCGCTCATTCGTGCAAGCTTAACGACCTCGGCACCGAAATGCATTATGCCGTCACAGGCGGAGGGAGTGGATCGCCGATGAGATGCGCCGCGATCGGACGAGGAAGCCTGTTCCTGTCCTTGCTGCTGCCGCTGGCGCTCGCCGGCTGCGGCGGGAGCGGCGACACGGGCGATCCCTTCGTCGACTCGATCGTCGGCACGATCGAAGCCGACTGCCTCCGGACCGCCCCCCCGGCTCCCGCGGCGGCCCAGCAGCGGCAGGGTTATTGCGCATGCCTCACCCAACATATCCGTGCGAGCGGGATCAAGGCCGATGCCGGCGACAAGGCCAATGACGAAAAGATCCGCGCCGCCCAGCAGGCCTGCCGCCGGCAGATCTATGGGGCCAAGGGATAGAGCAAGTCGATTGCAAGGCGTTGGCTATTGGCAAATAGGCGATGCGTCGCCTTTTCCGACCCGAAGCAATGCTACGCCGTGCGACGCCACCGAGACGGATGCCTGGCCGGATGCGGGCATCCGGGCATGCGTCCAGAGGTCGCATGCTGCGAACACGCCCTCGGTGAGGCCGAGAGACGCCCAGGGCACGTCCACCCGCACCGGCGCCTCCGCGACGTTGAAGATCGCGACCGTGTCGATCCCGCCCCCGACCGGTCCGGAGACCCAGATGCGCACGCCCGCCGGCGCGTCGGCGGGCGCGACCGGCCGGCCCTTCCGGGGCGTCTGGTCGAGCGCGATCACGTCCCGATTGGTCAGAAGCGTCCGCAGCCAGGCCGGCATCCCGGTCAGATTGCCGCCGAGGATGAGCGGCGACCGAGCGATCGCCCATAGGGTGAAGGCGGTGCGCGTCTCCTCCTCGCTCAGCCGCGCGTCGCGCGGATCGCCCCAGCCGGGATGCGGGCGCAGCGCGCCGAAGGGCAGCATGTCGGCGTCGGGCCAGCGATCGGGCCCAACCATTTGATTCCAGAGGGCGAGCCGGTCGAAGGCGGACAGCACGCCGTTGGGAAATTCGGTCGCCGGATCGGGGTGGGGAAAGGCCCATTTATCCCAGAGATCGTCGGAGATGCGCCACATCTGCGCCCATTTCGCCATCTCCGCTTCATTGGCGAGCCGCGCCGGCCCCGGCGACAGGCTCAGCACCATCGGCCGCCCCGCCTTGTGGATGGCGCGGCCGATCTGGGCGGTCTCGCTCGGCCGGTAGGGATGGTCGGCGATGCAGTCGACCTTGAGGAAATCGACCCCCCAGGCGGCATATTCTTTCAGCAGCGAATCGTACCAGGCCTGGCCGGCCGCATTGTCGGCGACGCCATAATTGCCCTCGTCCCACGGGCAGGTGGCGGCGCGGTCGGCGGCGTCGGCGGCATGGAAAGGCGATCCGGCGATCGGCAGATTGGCTTCGACCGCGGCGCGCGGAATGCCGCGCACGATATGGATTCCGAATTTCAGCCCCTGTCCGTGCGTCCAGTCGGCGAGCGCCTTCAGGCCATGGCCGTCGGCCGCGGAGGGGAAGCGGCCGACCACCGGCTCCAGCCGTCCATAAGGATCGAGCCGATAGCCTCGCGCCGCGACGTCGGCGCCGAGCGGATCGGCCATGTACCAGCCCTCGTCGATCACCGCATAGGACCAGCCGGAGGAGCGCATATCGGCGAGGATGCGCACATTGGCCTTGAACGCCGCCTCGTCGACGGTGAAGCCATAGGCGTCCCAGCTGTTCCACCCCATGGGGGGCGTCGGCGCGACCGGCGTGAAAATGGCGGCCGTGGCGGCGGAGGCGAGGCCGATCCATGCGGCCAGCAAGGCCAGGGCCGCGCGCGCGAACCGGCGGCGAAAGATCGTCTTCAAGGACCCCTCCTTTTTCTCATTCAAGCCACGTATCGATCGCGCGGCCGTTGCGGAAGGTGCCGATCCGGCGGACCTCGCCCGCCTTCACCGCAACCGGCGCGTCGAGCGGCGCGAGGGTGAAGCCGGAGAAGAAGGTGCCGCCGGGCTCGGGCCGCGCCTCGAGAATGCGCTCGGCGTCCAGCTCCAGCCGGATCCAGCGCGCGATCGCATGGGCCTCGCCGCTCTCGGTCACCAACGTCTCCACCGCGCCCCGCTCGGCGCCGCCGCGCGGCACCGCCGGCAAGGGAAAGCGGACGATCGGCACCGGCTCCGACAGCAACGCGACCCCCGGCGCGTCGATCGGCCGCCGGATCGAGGCCGGCACGAAATCGGCGAAATCCCGGAGGTCGAAGCCGGCGGCGGCGCCGATCCGGCCGAGCCGGTCATGATCGTCCCATGAGGCGAGCGCGGCGACCAGTTCCACCGAAGCCGGCACCGAGGCTGCATCGTCGGCGAGCAGCCGCGCGCGCGCGTCGCGGATCGCCGGCAGCGGATCGAAGCCGAGAAGCTCGTCGGCGAAGATGTCGCAGACCAGCAGGTCGGCCCGGCGCGGCAGATCCTGGCCGAGTTGCACTTCGCGCGAGTCCTTCGCGATCACCTTGATGCGTCCGGCGAGCCCGTTCCGCTCGGCCAGCGCCACCGCCATGCGCGCGGCCGTCCGGTTCGTCTCCGACGTCACCACCTCGGCCCCAGCCCGCGCCGCCATCAAGGCCAGCATCCCCGCGCCGGTGCCGATCTCGTAGACGAGCATTCCCGGCCGGATCGCCGCCCGCAACGCCGCGTCCCAGGCGGCGTTGCGGCGCGCGTCGTTCATCATCGGCACGTGATAGCCGGGAAGCAAGGCGCCAAGCAGCCGGCGGGCGCGCATCCGCGTCGCCGGATCGCCGGGCGTGGCGGCGAGCGCGCGCCGCGCCAGCGCCAATGCCCGCTCCGGATCCTTCGCCCTCGACGCCATCTCGGCAAGGCCGACCAGCTTGAACCCGGCCTCGGGATCGTCCCGCACGGCCGCCTCGAACCGCGCCGCAAGCTCGTCCAGGTCCAGGCCCACGCATCGCTCCTTCCCGAGGGAAGAGCTAGCGGTTCCCGCCGCCGGGCGAAAGCCGCGCGGACGACGCGGTTCGTCGATTTTCAGCGTTCCCGATCTGGATCGAAAACCAGATCCGTGGCAAAAGAAAACCGGGGAAAGGGCGGGACAATGAACGAATATGGAATCCTGATCGAAACGAGCGACAGCGTGCGCACGCGCCGCTGGCTGCCGTATCCGAGCGACGCCGCGGTCATTGCCGACTGGCAGCATCACGGCGCCGGCGGACTCGTCGAGATCGTGACGGACGGCCGCCTCGTCGGCCGCTGGGACGGCAGGCAGGCGAACGCCGCCTAGGGGCACCGATGATGCCAGAATTCCTCCTCCCCCTTGGATGGGGGAGGATAGTGAGGCTTAGCGGCTCCGCCGCTTAGGCAAAGTCGGTGAGGGTGACACCCTCAACGGATTTGCTCCAGCGCTGTCATCGACGCCCATTTGCGCATCATTGCCACGTGCGGGCCTGAACCGTCCGCGAGTCGAACGCCAACGGCGCCTCGCGAAAGGCGAAACGGTCGAGATGCCGCGCGACCGCGCCCTCAGCGCCTCGCGCTGCGCGTCGCTCGTCGCCTCGATGCGCATATCCAAAGCGGCCTCGCCAGCATCGAAGCTGCGGCCGAATGAAGGCTCACGGCAAGTCCTTTGGAACAATGAAGGGCTCTGAACGCGCCCGCGCACGATTCGATGTGGCGATCCCCTCGGCCCGATCAACCGCGCGGCGGGCGGGGACGGCCGGCTTCGCCCTGGGCGCGGCGCGGGTGGCCGGTGACGGCGGCGATCGAGACGACCCAGGTCGCGAGCAGGATCGTGACGACGAACGCGCCGCTGGAATCGCCGAACTGGGCGGCCAACCAGCCATAGAAGAAAGCCGAGAGGGCAGCGGCAAGGGCGACCATGGCGACGAGCGTCCAGGGGACGGGCGGACGAACGCGATCGGGCGTGTAATAAGCGTCGACCAGGGCGCGGGCCGCCGCGGCGTGGCGGCCGGAGAAGCCGGCGGCGCGCAGCCGCTCCTCCTCTTCGAAACGAAGCGCGGGGCCTTCGAGCCGGTAGAAAGCGGCGTAGCGGCGCAGCGCCTCGAGCCGGCCGGAGGCGAAGGCGGCCGGCCTGCCCAGGCCGAAAGCGATGCGCGCGAACCGCATGCGCCAGCCGCCGCCGGTCAGCGACGCGCGGCTGTCGCGAAGCGCCATCAGCACGGCGGCGCGCTCGTCGCGGCCGAGCAGCATCTCCGGCTCCGGCGCGAGCGCCAGCGTCTCACCCGGGCCGGACGCGGTGCCGGCGAGCAGGAAGGACAGGGTTGCGCTTTCCCGCGGCGCAAGCTCGGCGGCGGGAGCGATGGCGGCGAGCAGGGTCATGGCCGCCCACCCAGACCGAGGCTGCGCTCGAGCGTGACATATTGGCCCATCGAGAAACCGGCCGCGAGGAAGCGGCGGATCTCGGCGAGCGGAACCGCGGCGCCGAAGCGGTGGATGAGGATGGTGATGCGGCGCAGCGCCTCCAGCCTCCTGTCCCCCTCCCCTCCGCGATCATCATCGCCGCGCGAACGGGGGAAGAGGGCGGCGAAGGCACGGGCGATACGGCCCGGCGCCTTGAGGCTGGCGAGATCGTCGCGCCCGGCGAAGGCGACGACCGACCATTCGAGGGCGGAGAGGCGATCGCCGGCCGGAAGCCGAAGCAATGTCGAAACCGAAGGAGCGGCGGAGGCAAATCTGGGCTGGGCCATGGCAATGTTCCAATCTGGAGAGTGAGCGCGCCGGTTCGGCCGCCGCGAAGGACGGGCCGGATGGACGTTCAGGAAAACATGTTCGGACGGCCCTTCCCCCGCGGCGCGGACGGGTGCCCCGTCGCCGGCAACCGTGCCGGCGGGCCTTGAGGATCGGACCTGGTTGAGGCCGGCGCGCCGGCGCCGGCTGGTGCGGTTACGGGCTGCGGACGGTGCCGCTCTTCATCCTGTGCATCTTCGGTCTCCCGGACGCGGCTATTTCAATACCGATTGGTATAGAAACCCGTTCAGGCCCGGTCAAGGATTTTTGTACCGATCGATAAAATATTTTTCAGCGGCCCGGCCAGAGGGCAAGGCTGGTCTCGACCAGCCGGTCGAGTTGCGCCCGGGATATGCCCGCCCCGGCCTGGACGGCAAAGCCCTGGAGCAGGGTGGTGAGATAGGTGGCGAGATCCTCGGCGCCGACGCCGGGCGGCAGATCCCCTTCCCGTTTCGCCCGCTCGAACCGTTCGATCACCGCCTGCTGCGACGAGGCCCGGCGCGCGATCACTTCCTGGCGGACCGATTCGGCTTCGTCCCCGCAGGCGACCGCGCCGATCACCCGAAGGCAGCCTTTCGGCTCGCAATCGCTGCACATCGTGGCGAGCGCGCCGCGCAGCAGCCGCTCGGCGACCTGGCGCGCGGTCGGCGCGTCGAGCGCCTCTCTTATATAGGCCAGCTTCTCGCGCTCGTAGAGGTCGAGCGCCCGGCGGAACAAGGCCTCCTTGTTGCCGAACGCCGCATAGAGGCTCGGCCGGGTGATGCCCATCGCCTCGGTGAGATCGGTGAGCGAAGCGCCCTCATAGCCCTTGCTCCAGAAGATTCTGAGCGCCGCGGCAAGCGCGGCGTCGGTGCAGAATTCGCGGGGGCGGCCCTTGGCGGGCGCGGCGGTCGCGGGAGGAGTGGGGGAGTCGGCCAATTCCATAACGGTCGGTATATAAACAGGGAATGTCCCGAAATCCAGTGCCTTCAGCACCTTCCCGCGGGCGCGGCGTCGGGCGCGGAACCTCCTAGGACCGGGTCGCCGCGTTGAAGACCCGGCATTCGTGCGTTCTGCGCCCCGCCCGTTCGCAGAACAGCCGCATGTTGCGCGAATAATGCGTGTAGCGGACCCGCGGCCTCGGCCCGGCGCGAGCCGACCTGGCGCGTCCTTTCGACGGCGCCGGGGCGGCGCTCGCCGCCTGCTCCGGCCGCCCCGCGCCGGAGAGCGCCGCCGGAACCGCCGCCGGCCCGTGCGATGCCGGCGCGGATTGCGGCTGGGGCGCGGGCGATGCGGCGTCCGGCGCCCCGCTGGCTTCCGCCCCGGCGGCCGCCATGGGCTGGGCTGGCGCGGCCGAAGAGGGCGGCGGCGCAACGTCGGCGGGCGCCGGCTGCCGCGCGGCGTCTGCCGGCGGTGCGCCGGGGCCCGGGCTCGCGCCGCGCCGCGCGGTCAGCACGCCGGCAACGACGACGATCAGGAGCAGCACGATCGCCGTCGCCGCCCACATCTTCCACGGCCCGCGCGATGCGGCCGCTTCGTCCCCTGCCGCCCGCGCCGCCGCTGGCGCCGAGGCCGCCGGCCGCGCCGGCACCGCCTCGCGGCGCGGGCGGCAGAGCCGGTCGAGCCGCTGCAGGATCTTGCGCCAGCCGGGATGATGGGGGTCGCCGCGCCAGCCCGAGAGCTGGACCAGGTTGCGGTCGTCGTCGAGGCCGAGCGGGGTGATGCCGTCGACCGACACGTCGATCGCGCGGTCGCGGTTGCGCGCGGCCGAGGCGGCCGCCTGCAGGGCCGGATGTGCCATGGTCGACCGGTCCCACAGGATGAGGATCGCGGCGGCGTCGCTCGCCGCGGACGTGCCGTCGCCCTCGCCCACCGCGCGGCCGCCGACGTCGTAGCCCGCCTCGGCGAGCGCCTCGCGCAGCCGTCGCACGACGGCCTCCCGTCCCTGCGGAAAGACGATTTCGACGTCGCTCATTCCCGGCTCCAACGATCCGGACCCGAACCGGTTCAGATCGTCGTTAACGAAGATTTTGCCGACGAACGGCACGTGCCGGCGGCAGGCAAGGGAGGCCGCGCCCCCATCAAACGGGCAGCTCCGGTCTCCGCCGGTGAATCAGGCAGGCGCACGAGCGCGCCTCCGCTCGCGCTGAAGCGGCGGCGCGCCTCGCGGCCGGTCAGGAAGGGCGATCAGCCCTTCTTCTTGGAGGCGTGATGATGCCCGTGATGGCCGCCATGGTGGTGGCCATGATGCCGCATGTGGTGCCGCATATGGTGATGGCCGTGATGGCGCATATGGTGCCCCATCATGTGCCCGCCGCCCATGCCCTCATGGGTCTGGGTGCACTTGTCGGTCACATCGTGGCCGCAGGGCGGATAATCCTGCGCGCTCGCCGCGACCGGAATGGCGGCGATGCCGAGAACCAGGCCGGCAGTCAGAATCAACGTCTTCATTGGGACTCCTCCCCTCATTGGACGGTCGACAGAACGAGCGAAACCCGTGGAAGTTCATCCGCACCGTTACGGGTTCGATACGCTTTCAGCAAGGGCGGAGGCGAGGCTTGCCATTCTTTAATCCGAAGCGGCAATCCCGACGCACGCGCGTGATTCGTTCTTGATATGTTCCGATTTCATGCATAAACTGCTTCGGTGACTCGCCCCGATGCCCGGCCCGGCCGCGGCGCGCCTGAGAACCGGACGCCGACGCGCTTCAACCTGCCCGAACGCGAGGCGGACGGGGACTGGCTCGACGCGCGGGAGGAATTGGACGGCGAGCTCCCGCCGCTGCGCACGACGGTGACGGTCGAGAAACCCAAGACGATCATCACCCGCAATTCATCGCCCGACATCGGCTTCGACCGATCGATCAACCCCTATCGGGGCTGCGAGCATGGCTGCATCTATTGCTTCGCGCGGCCGAGCCACGCTTTTCACGATCTCTCGCCCGGCCTCGATTTCGAGACGAAATTGTTCGCCAAGCCCGACGCCGCGAAATTGCTGCGCGAGGAATTGGCGAAGCCCGGCTACCGCGTCCGGCCGATGGCGATGGGGACCAACACCGATCCCTATCAACCGATCGAGGGCAAATGGCGGATCACCCGGTCGGTGCTGCAGGTGCTCGCCGAGACCAGGCATCCGGTCACCATCACCACCAAGTCGGACCGGGTGCTGCGCGACCTCGACATCCTTACGGCGATGGCGGCGGAGGATCTCGCATCGGTCGCCCTCTCGGTCACTTCGCTGACCCCTGAAATCTCGCGCACGCTCGAGCCGCGGGCACCAGCGGCACGCAAAAGGCTGGCCGCGGTCCGGGCGCTGACCGATGCCGGCGTGCCGGCGATGGTGGCGATCGCGCCGGTCGTCCCCGGCATCACCGACCATGAATTGGAGGCGATCGTCGAAGCCGCCGCCGAGGCCGGGGCCAAGGCGGCCTTCTTCCTCCCCGTCCGCCTCCCTTTCGAGGTCGCGCCCTTGTTCCGCGCCTGGCTCGACGAACATTTCCCCGACCGCGCGGCCAAGGTGATGAACATCATCCGCGCGATGCGCGGCGGCCGCGACAACGACCCCAATTGGTTCACCCGCATGCAGGGCTCCGGGCCCTGGGCCGAGCTGATGCGGGTGAGGTTCGAAGTGGCGAAGAAGAAATACGGGCTGAACGGGGAGAGGCGGAAGCTCAGGACGGATCTGTTCGCGCCGCCGTCCGGGCCTCAGCTCAGGCTGCTCTAAGCTCCTCCCCGGGACGGGGAGGGGGACCGCCGGAACGGCGGTGGAGGGGGCTTCGTGCCACGCTCTGACCCCCCTCCACCAGCCTGCGGCTGGTCCCCCTCCCCGTTCCGGGGAGGAGCTCAGGCGGCGCCCTCCAGGCGATAATCGCGATACTGCTCCCTCAGCGCCGTCTTGAGCAATTTCCCCGTCGCGGTGTGCGGCAGGCTGTCGACGAACAATATCTCGTCGGGCAGCCACCATTTGGCGACATGGCCGGCAAGATAAGCGAGAATCGCCTCGGGCGTGACCTCCGCTCCCTCCTTTTTTACCACCAGCAGCAAGGGCCGTTCGTCCCATTTGGGATGGCGCACGCCCACCGCCGCCGCTTCGGCAACGCCCGGGCAGCCGATCGCGGCATTTTCGAGCGCGATCGAGCTGATCCATTCGCCGCCCGACTTGATCACGTCCTTGGCGCGGTCGGTGATCTCGAGGACTCCGTTGGGGTGGAGGATGGCGACGTCGCCGGTGTCGAACCAGCTCTCGCCGTCGACCGCCTCGCTGCTCTCGTCCTGGAAATAGCGGCGGACGACCCATGGCCCGCGCGCCTGCAGCCGGCCGGCGCTCGACCCGTCGCGCGGGAGCAGCTTGCCGTCGTCGTCGACCGTGCGCAATTCGACTCCGAACGGCACCCGGCCCTGGCGGCACATATAATCGAGCCTCTGCTCGGCATCGAGCAGGTCCCAGTCGCCGGTCGGCGCGCCGACCGTGCCGAGCGGCGACATCTCGGTCATGCCCCAGGCATGGCCGACCTCGACGCCGCGCTCGGTGAAATAGGCGATCATCGCCCGCGGCGCCGCCGAGCCGCCGATATGGACGGAGCGAAGCGCGCCGAGATCGCCGCCGGTCGCCTCGACATGGCCCATCAAGGCGAGCCAGACGGTCGGCACGCCGGCGGTGTGGGTCACCCCTTCCTCGTGCATCAGGTCGCACATGATCCGGGGCGTGTAATCGGTCGAATAAACCAGCTTTCCGCCGACCATCGCGGTCGAGAAGGGAAGCCCCCAGCCGGCGGCGTGGAACATCGGCACGACCGGAAGCACGACCGAGCGGGCGGAAAGGCCGAACACGTCGGGCGAGATCTGGGTGATCGCGTGGAGGATGGTCGAGCGATGCTCGTAGAGCACGCCCTTGGGATTGCCGGTGGTGCCGCTCGTATAGCAGAGCATCATCGGCTCGCGCTCGTCGCCCTCGACCCAGGCATAATCCTCGCTCTCGGCGGCGATCAAAGCGTCGAACTCGCCATCATCGAAGCAGATATAATGCTCGATGCCGGTCCAGCGCGGCTTCAGCCGCTCGACCAGAGGCGCGAAGATGCGGTCGTAGAACAGCAATCGGTCCCCGGCATGGTTGCCGATATAGACGAGCTGGTCGTCGAACAGGCGGGTGTTGAGCGTGTGGAGCACGCCGCCCATGCCGATCGCGCCGTACCAGGCGACGAGGTGGCGGCCATGGTTCATCGCCAGGGTGCCGATCCGGTCGCCCTTGCGCGCGCCGAGCCGCTCCAGCGCCCGCGCCAGCCGCCGCGCGTCGCGGGCGATCCCGGCCCAATTCGTGCGCGTCTTGCGGCCGGACTCCAGCGAGACGATCTCCCGCGCTCCATGCTCGCGCTCCGCATGGTCGAGGATGCGCATCACCCTCAGCGGCCAGTCCTGCATTCCTCCAAGCATCCACGCCTCCCGGGCCGTCATCCCCGCGCAGGCGGGAATCCAGACGGACTATGGATTCCCGCTTTCGCGGGAATGACGCAAGAGGGGAGGAGCGCGCCTAGAGCGTTGTGCGAAAAGGCGGGTACCGGCTTTTCGCGAAAAACAACGCGACACCAAAGACTTTTAGAGCGGGATGCGATTCAATCCAATCGCATCCCGCTCTAGGAAACCAGCGCCAGCCTCGGCGCCGGCGCCACCGCCAGGCGTACCGCGACCACCCCCTCCACCCGCTCGATCCGCGCCGCAAGCTCGGCGTCGAGGACGAAGTCGCGGCCGAGGACGAGCTCCGCTTCGCCTTGCGCCAGCGTCACTCGGAGGCGCAGCTCGCCGCTGCCGCCGCGGTCGCCGGCGAGGGCGGCGGCGAGGCGGCGGACGGCCTCTTCGTCCGCCACCTCGACCTCGAGCTGGAGGCGGGTGCGCTTCGACAGGCTCTCGAACGGCTGCAGGGAACGGATGGTGACGCGCGGCGCTTCCTCGCCCGGCCGCCGGTCGAGCTCGACGTTGAGCAGGGCGCAGCCGCCCGCCTTCGCCGCCTCCTCGACCCGGGCGGCGGCATCGTCGTCGAAGATGGTGGCGGCGAACTGGCCCGAGGCGTCGGAGCAGGTCGCCATCAGATAGCGCCGCCCGCGCGCCGAGGTCCGCCAGCGCGTCTCCTCGATCAACCCGGCCATCACCGCGCCGGTGCGGCCGCCCTCGGCCGCCGCCGGGAGCGCGGCCAGATCGGCAAAGCTCTTCGCGCCATGGGCCTCGGCGAGATGGCGGTAGCGGTCGACCGGATGGGCCGAGAAATAGAAGCCGAATGCCTCCTTCTCCGCCGCCATCGCCTGGGCCATGGTCCAGGCCGCGGCGGTCGGCATCCGGATCGGCGGGACCTGGGCGTCGCCCGCACCGCCGAACAGCCCGCCCTGCCCGCTGGCGCGCGCGTCGGCGGCGCTCGCGGCATGGGCGAGGATGGTCTCGGCCGCGGCGAAGATCGAGGCCCGGTTCGGCGCCAGCGCGTCGAAGGCGCCGCCGCCGGCGAGGCTTTCGAGCTGGCGCCGGTTAAGCAGGCGCGGATCGATCCGCTCGGCGAAATCGTCGAGCGAAAGGAAACGCCCGTTCGCCCGGCGTTCGTCGACGAGCTGCTCCATCGCTTTCTCGCCGACGCCCTTCAATGCGCCGAGGGCGTAGCGCACTCCTAAGCCCCTCTCCTTCAGGGGAGGGGTTGGGGTGGGGGATGTTTCTCGAGCAATGACCGGACTCGAGTCCTCCACCTCCACAGCCCCCACCCCAAACCCATATGGCGGTGGCTCGTCCCCCGGACGAGCCTTAGTCGCGCCACATCCTGAAGGAGAGGGGCTGTTATCAATCGCCTCCACCGCGAATTCCGCCTCGCTGGCATTGATCGACGGCGGCAGGCACGGGACTCCCATCCGCCGCATGTCGTCGACGAAGATTGCGAGCTTGTCGGTCTGGTGCATGTCGAAGCACATCGAGGCGGCGTAGAATTCGACCGGATGGTGCGCCTTCAGCCACAAAGTCTGGTAGGCGACGAGCGCGTAGGCGGCGGCGTGGCTCTTGTTGAAGCCGTAGCCGGCGAACTTGTCGATCAGGTCGAAAAGCTCGTTCGCCTTGGGCCGGGCGATATGATTGGCGGCGCAGCCGGTGACGAAGCGCTCGCGCTGCGCGTCCATCTCGGCCTGGATCTTCTTGCCCATGGCACGGCGGAGCAGGTCGGCCTCGCCGAGGCTGAAGCCGGCGAGCACCTTCGCCGCCTCCATCACCTGCTCCTGATAGACGAAGACGCCGTACGTCTCCTTGAGCACGTCCTCGAGCATCGGGTGCGGATATTCGATCTCGCGCCCGTTCTTGCGGGCGCCGAACATCGGGATATTGTCCATCGGCCCCGGCCGGTAGAGCGCGTTGAGCGCGATGATGTCCTCGAAGCAGGTCGGCTTCACCGCGGCGAGGGTACGGCGCATGCCTTCGGACTCGAACTGGAAGATGCCGACCGTGTCGCCGCGCTGGAGGAGGGCGAAGACGGCCGGATCGTCCCAGGCCAGCCGGTCGAGATCGACCGCGACGCCGCGTTTCGCCAGCATCCGCACCGCCTTCTGGAGGACGGAGAGGGTCTTCAGGCCGAGGAAGTCGAACTTGATGAGCCCCGCCGCCTCGACATATTTCATGTCGAACTGGGTGACCGGCATGTCCGATCGCGGATCGCGGTAGAGCGGGACCAACTGGTCGAGCGGCCGGTCGCCGATGACGACTCCGGCGGCATGGGTCGAGCTGTGGCGCGGCAGGCCTTCGAGCTTCATCGCCAGGTCGAACAGCCGCCTTATGTCGGCATCGTTCTTATAGTCTGCGGCAAGCTCGGAAACGCCGTTCAGCGCCCGCTCCAGCGTCCAGGGATCGGTCGGATGGTTCGGGATGAGCTTGGCGAGCCGATCGACCTGGCCGTAGGGCATCTGGAGGACGCGGCCGGTATCCTTGAGCACCGCGCGCGCCTTCAATTTGCCGAAGGTGATGATCTGGGCAACCTTGTCGGTGCCGTAGCGGCGCTGGACGTAGCGTATGACCTCGCCGCGCCGCGTCTCGCAGAAATCGATGTCGAAATCCGGCATCGACACGCGCTCGGGATTGAGGAAGCGCTCAAACAGCAGGCCGAGCCGGAGCGGATCGAGATCGGTGATGGTCAGCGCCCAGGCGACCACCGACCCGGCCCCCGAACCGCGGCCCGGGCCGACCGGAATGTCGTTCTCCTTGGCCCATTTGATGAAGTCGGCGACGATCAGGAAATAGCCGGCAAAGCCCATGCCGACGATGATCTCGATCTCATATTCGAGCCGTGTGAAATAATCGGGAAAGCGTTCCTCGAGCGCCGCAACATCCGGCCCCGCACCTTCTGTTCCCCGGCGCAAGCCGGGCCCCGGATCTGAGTCGGAGCCCGGCATGTCGTCCGCTTCTGGACCCCGGCTTTCGCCGGGGAGCAGGGAGGCGGTTTCCTCCAGCCCGACTTCCGCTGTTCCCCGAACGCCTTCTGTTACGCCTTCTGTTCCCCGGCGGAAGCCGGGGCCCAGATCCGATTCCGAGCCCGCCACGTCGCCCGCTTCTGGACCCCGGCTTTCGCCGGGGAACACCGAGGTGCCGGCCTCCCCGGGCGCGACATATTTCTCCAGCCGTGCCGCCAGCCCCGCGCGGGCGTCGCGGCGGAGCTGCTCGGCCTCGCCTTGCGTGTCGCCGGCGATGCTTGGGAGGATCGGCTTGCGCCGGGGCGCGCCGAAGGCGCAGCGGCGGGCGACGACCGCGCTGTTCGCGATCGCCTCGGGCAGGTCGCCGAACAGCTCGCGCATGGCGGCGGCGGGCTTCATCCAGGCTTCGGGCGACGAGCGGGCGCGATCGTCGCGGTCGATCTGGCTCGATTGCGCGATGCACAGCATGGCATCGTGGGCGGCGTGGAAATGCGGCTCGGCGAAGCAGGCGGGATTGGTCGCGACCAGCGGCAGATCGTGGGCATAAGCAAGGTCGATCAGATCCGCCTCGGCAGCCTGCTCGACCGCGTCGCCGCGGCGGCTGAGCTCGACATAGAGCCGGCTCGGAAAGAGCTGGACCAGGCTTTCCAGCATCTCCCCGGCGGCTTTGGTCTGCTCGGCGGCGAGCAGGCGGGCGAGGGCCCCCTCCCCGCCCCCGGTCAGCGCGATCAGGCCTTCGGTCCGACCCGCCAGCGCCTCCAGCAGGACATGGGCCGGCTCCTCGACCGGGCGGCCGAGATGCGCCTCCGAGACCAAAGAGCAGAGATTGTCGTAGCCCTTGTCGTTCTGGGCGTAGAGCGCCAGCCAGTCCAGCGCCGGCTGCGGCCCCGGCCGGGCGATTGCGAGGAAGGTGCCGACGATCGGCTGCACCCCCGCCTCGCGGCACGCCTCGGTGAACGCCATGGCCGCGTAGAGCCCGTTGCGGTCGGTCACCGCGGCGGCGGGAAAATCCAGCCTTTTCGCCTGCTTGGCGACCGCCTTCGGCTCGATCGCCCCCTCCAGCATCGTGTAGCTGGAGAAGATGCGCAGGGGGACGTAAGGCGCGGCCATCGACTCGTTATGGGGTCTTCATCCCCGGCAGGAAAGCGCCGTCTCGGGCTTTTCCACACCTAAAAGAGGCAAGCGCCGGAAGGGATGGTCAGGGCGCCGCCGCCGGCCGGTAGAGGAAGTCGAACGCCGCCTGCCAGCTCCTGCCGCTGTCGACGGACGTATCGCCTTTCTGCCGGACCGCGCCGCCCGCTCCCTTCGTATAGGTCATCCGCACCAAAGCGCTCTTGCCGGGGCCGAGCACGTCTTTCCAATAGCCGGTGAGGACCATCGCCTGGCCCTCGATGCCGCCCTTGAAGTCGACCCGGGTGCCGGCGGAATCGACCCAGGTCTGGCGCCAGGCTTTCTCCTCGGGCACCCAGGCGCTGAGGCTGCCGCCGCCGGTCCCGCCGAGCGGCATCCAATTCTCCCGGATCGCGCAGCCGGCATAGAGACGCTCGATGCGGCTGTGCGCGACGAGCTTCGTGTCGCCGGTCCGGTAGACGTCCCAGTTGCCGACCCAGAAATCGAAGGCGCGATGATCGGGCGTGGCGCAGGGCGATTGCGGCGGCGTCGGCGTGATCGCTTGAACCGGCGCCATGCCGGCCGCGGCCAAGGCCGCCGCCGCGAGAAACCGGAACCACATCAAGCCACTTCTCCGTCGCCGGCGCAAATTAGGCGAGGGCAGCGGCGCCGTCCAGAGAACATGCGCGCCTCAGTGGACCGGCTTGCCGAACTTCGCCCAAGGCCAGGTGAAGGTGAGCGGCGTCCCCCTGATGTCTGCGATCGCAAGCTGCTCCACCCCCTGCTCTTCATGGGGAACGCGGCCGTCGGCACTGTTGTCGCGATTGTCGCCGAGCGTCAAGACATGGCCCCGCGCGACCTTTTGCGGGCCGAAATTGTCCTCGGGCGATGCCCCCGAATCGAGGATGGAATGATCGCCCTCCTCGCCCGGGAAATGCTCGCGGAGGCGGACGGCCGTCGGACCGAAGATGCTCGGGTCCGTAACGAGAACGGTGCCGACCCGCTGTTGCGGCACCGGCGTGCCGTTGAGGATGACTCGGCCGTCGACCAGTGCGATCGTGTCGCCCGGCAGGCCGGCGATGCGCTGGACATAGGTCGCCGTGCCGTTGCGGAGGAGGATGATCTGGCCGCGCTTCAGCGGATCGGGCGCCCGCATCACGGCGATGAAATGGTCGTTCCTGATCAGGGTCGGCTCCATCGATTCCGAGGGAACGTAGAACTGGCGCACGATCGGCAACGGCGCGCCCGCGACGAACAGCAAGACGAGAAGGACGAGCAGCAGCAGACCGCCGAGCCCCCAGAGCAGGCCGGTCCGCCGCGATCCCCTGGGCGCCGCCGTCACTGCCCCGCCTCCCCATCTTTGTCCGCGCCCTTGTCCGCGCCCTTGTCCGCGCCCTTGCCGGTCGGGACGACGATGCGGCCGATCCTTTTGGCGCCGTTCGAATCGCGGGTCAATTCGACGTCGACGCTCTCCTCGCTCTCGTCCGGCCGGCCGAAATTGCGGAACAGATGCGCCGTCAGCAAGGTCGGGCCGTTGGGATCGACGCGGTCGGGCGCATAGACGTTGGCCTGCACCTGATAGGTGCCGGCCGGCGCCAGGCGGAGGAGATATTCCTCCGGCCCATAGCCCTGGGTCATGTCGTGCGAGAGGCGGCCGCCGATCGCCGTCTTCGGATTGTTGTAGATGGCGCGCTCGCCGTCCGGCTCGTCGACCCACAGGTCCATGTCGGTGCCGTCGGTCGTCCAGTCGATCACCACGCGCATGTCGACGTCGAGCAGGGCGACGAGGCGCGGGTCCATGTCCGGCTCCCCGCCGAGCCGGCGGAGCTTGGGCACGAGCGCATTGGCCTCCATCAGCGAGATCAGCTCGATCCCGGTCCAGCGGCCGTCGAGCGGCTCGGTCGCGATCCGGTTCAGCAGGCCGATGGCGCGTTGAAGGTCGGCCCGGGCATGGGCCGGTTCGAGCGCCGCCCGCCGCGCCAGCGCGAGTGCGAGCAGGCGTTTGGGCTGGGGCCGGTCGGGATCCAGCGCCGCCTGACGCTCGCGCAATTCGATCGCCCGGTCGATCGCGCCATAGCGTTCGAGCCGGTCGGCGACGATGCCGAGCGTCACCTCGTTGGACGAAGGCAGTTCGAGCGCGCCGAGCACCATCTCGATCGCTTCCTGATTGCGGCCGCGCTTGCGCAGCCATTCGGCGGTGTCGAGATAGAAAGCCGGAATGGTACCGTGGCGGCGCTCGGCCTCGAGGAAGCGGGCGTCGAACTGCTCGGGCGCGCCGTCATAGAGCTCCAGATAGGGCCGCTCCGGCTGCCAGGCGTCGATCGCGATTGCGGCGGATTGACCTTCGCCGCGCGAATCATTGGGCAGCTCCGCACTGGTCCCGCTGGTGACGGGAGTGGCGGACGCCAGATTGCCGTGCGGCACGCGCGTTCCGGTCACGGAGATGGCTTGCTGGTCGGACCGGCGAAGCGACGGCAATTGGTTGAGCGCATCGCCGACCTGCGCCTGCGGGGACGGAGAGGGTGGTGCCGGCGGCGGCGGGGGCGGCGGGGGCTCCGTCACGTCGAAATTGCGCGAGGTCGCGACCCGCTTCGGCCGCGCCGTCGGGCTGGACCGGGTCCGCCACCAGGCGACCTCCTCGGCCCATTCGTCCGCGACCTGGTCGAGCCGGCGACGCCGCTCGTCGGCCAGGCTGGAATCAGCCGCCTTGCGCAGCCGCAAATAGCTGTCCCGCGCTTCGGCCGGATAATCGGCCGGCGGCTCGACATGGGCGGCGAGATAATCGGCCGGCAATTCGAGGACGAGGAAGGAGAGGCTCGGGCTGGCGATGTCGTAGCGGCGGCTGAGCGCGACATAATCGGCGCGCTGCTCGGCTCGGCCGAGCGTCGCCAGCCGGTCGGCGGCGATCAAGGCGCCCTCGCCGTCGAACGGCATCGGATCGCCCTCGACCGGACGGGCAAGCTCGCTCGTCTCGCTTCCGTTGGCGAGGCGGACGATCAGCGGACCGCCCTCGGGCGCGCGGGCGAGGATCCGCCACCGGCCGGCCGGCGCGTCGAGCGCGACGAAGGGCAAGGGCCGCCGGTCCTGGTCGAGCAAAGCGGTCACGCCGCGGAACGGCTCGGCCAGGGAAGCGGCGATGCTCGCCTCATTGCTTGTCTCCAAAGCGAAGGCGCGGCCGCCATGGGAAGCGGCGAGATGGCGCAGCCAGGCGCGGTCGGCATCGCTCGCCGAGCTCACCGCATCGAGGCGGCAGGCGGGCGCGAAGACGGTGTCGAGATCGACCGTCGGCCGCCCGTCCGAGAAGAGCAGGCAGGATTCGGCCGGCCCATCCCTCGCGATCGGTGCGAAGCTGGTCGCGCCGCGATAGGCGAGGCCCCTCAGCCAGGCGGAAGCCTCCTCGGCCGAGGCGACGACATGGCGGAGCGCGCCGCTGCTGTTGAAGGCGACCAGTTCGACCGATTGCGGCCGCGCCCGCGCGATCAGCCGGGCGAGCAGGGCGATCTCGGCATCGGTGCGGCTGCCCAGCCGCGAGCGCGACCGGTCCCAATAGACGCGAAGGCGCCCGGGCGTGGCGGCCGAAGCCGCCGGCGCCAGCGCGCCGCCGAGCTGGACGTAGAGCTCGCCGGTCGCATGGCGGCTGACGAGCGCGTCACCGGGCGGCGCCGCGGCGACGATCAGAGTCCCCGCCACCGGACCGGCCGCGCCCGGGGCCGTGCCTTCATAGCCGCCCGCCGCCGGCGCCAGCGCCAGCCTGCTTCCGTCGGGCAGGGTGACGGCGGGCGCGGCCGCGCCTCCGCTCGCCTCGACCGCGACCGACCAGCCCTCGCCGGGCGCCGCGAAGGCGAGCGGCAGCTTGAGATTGCCGTCCGCCGGAACCGGCTGAACGAAGCGCAGCCGGATCGAGCGGCCGCCGCCGGGACGGATCGGAAAGACATGGGTACGAAAGACATTGTCCTGGGACACCGCGGCGAGCCCGGGATCGACGCCGCGCCGGATCCGCGCCTCGTAAACCGCCTCGGCGCGCGGGCGGTCGACGAGCACGCCGTCGACCATCTGTCCTTCGATGTCGAGCGCATAGCCGGTCACCACCGCGCCTTGCGGCAGCGCCAGCGCGAAATCGCCCTCCAAAGTCTCCGAAAGCGGGTTGGCGAAGGCGGCGTCGACCTCGGTCTCGGCGACCGCGCCGCGGACGCGGATGCGGATGTCGAGCCGGCGCAGCCCAAGCTCGCGCTCGTGCGCCGCGTCGTGGACGCCGTTGGCGCTGGCCCGAAGGCTCGGATTGGCCGCTGGCCCGGAATCCTGGGCCCAGGCGACGGCCGGCGCCAGCACCAGCGCCAGGCCCAGTCCCAGGATGCCCACCCAATTCATCCCCCGGTCCCCCTTGACCGAAAGCCTAGGTTTGGTTGCCGCAACAGGCAAGGCGGCGCGGTGTGCAACCGCGCGGGCGGCGAACGAGGCGATCGGGCTGGGCAAGCCGGACATAAGAATCTCCCTGACGATGGCGGCTCATGATCGTCCGCCAGTCACTGGGACGCGCCTTCCGGAACAATCCTTGGAACGGGACCGAAATTTTTTCGCGGCCGGTGCGCTCAAGCGGGCCGATTTGCGGCGGCGGCGCGGGGATGTAGGAAGCTTCATGGCCATGATGCGCCTCCGCCCCGGCCTCGGCCGCGAGATTTTCGCCCTGGACGGCGGGCAGCCGATCGGGCGGCGGACGATCCTGGTCGCCGCGCTCGGCATGGACGTCCCGGTCGCGGCCGGCCTGCTCCTCGGCGATCCGGATGCGGGCTTCACGATCGGCCTCGGCGCGATCCTGCTCGCCGGCGCGCCGACGCCGGCGGGGCAGGCCCAGGAAGGCTCCGCCCCGGGCCTTGCGGTGCTGCCCGCCTTGCTCGCCGTTTCGCTCGCAACCCTGGTGGGCGGCTGGGCCTGGTCGGATGCGGCCGTCATCCTGCTGGTCGCGGCCGCGGGCCTCCTCTCGGGCTACAGCCGGCCGCTCGGGGTCGCTTCGATCCGCTTCAGCATCTATCTCGTGCTCAGCGCCGGCTTTCTGGAGGGGGCGGCCCAGCATCGCGGCCTCGCCGCTTTGATCTTCGGGCTCGGCGCGCTGTGGAACATCGTCCTTCGCATCCTCTTGTCCGAGCGGTCGAAAGCCCGCGACGAGGCGGAGCCGGATCGGCGGACGCCGACCGCGGCGCAGCGCCGCGCGCATTTCCGCAAGACCCTGCGCGGCCTCGACGGCTGGCAATTCCCGCTGCGCCTCACGCTCGGCCTGGGGATCGCCAGCGCGATCCGGCACGCCTGGCCGGCCCATCATTATTACTGGCTTCTGCTCACCGTCGCTTTGCTCACCCAGCGGCCGATCGAGCATGTGCCGGTGAAGACGATGCAGCGCCTGATCGGAACGATCGCCGGCGTCGCCATCGCCTCGATCCTCCTCATCGGCTTTTCCTCTTATGCGGCGCTGGCCCTCCTGGCCTGCCTTCTCGCGATCCTCGTTCCCGTCGCCCGGGCGCGCAGCTATCTGCTCTATTCGATCGTGGTGACGCCTTTGATCCTGCTCGTCCTCGATCTCGGCCGTCCGGTCCCGCTCTCGGTGCCCGCCGACAGGCTGGTGGCGACTTTGGCCGGCGGCGCCATCGTCATCGCCGGCAATATCCTCTTCGACCGCCTGCTGGCGCGGACCGCGCGCCGCTGAATCGCCGGCGGCGCCCGGCAGTCGGCCCGGCTCAGGACGACAGGTGCAGGGCGGCGGCCGCTTCGGGCTGCAAATGCCCTTCGTGCAGCCTGAGGATGCGGTCCATCTTGGCGGCGATCCGCTCATTGTGGGTGGCGACCAAAGCGGCCGAGCCTTCGTCGCGGACCAGCTTCAGGAACTCGCCGAAGACGAGGTCGGCGGTCGCCTCGTCGAGATTGCCGGTGGGCTCGTCGGCGAGGACGAGGAGCGGCCGGTTGGCGAGCGCCCGGGCGACGGCGACGCGCTGCTGCTCGCCGCCCGAAAGCTTGCTCGGCCGGTGGGTGAGGCGGTCGGCGAGGCCGAGCCGACCGAGCAAGGCGCGCGAACGCTCTCGCGCCGCCTCGCGGGTGGCGCCGTGGATGAGCTGGGGGATGATTACATTCTCCTCGGCGGTGAAATCCGGAAGGAGATGGTGGAACTGATAGACGAAGCCGAGCGCGTCGCGGCGGAGGCGCGTGCGCTGGTCGGCATTGAGCGAAGCCGCCTCCCGCCCCTCGATCCGGATCGAGCCTTCGAACCCGCCCTCGAGCAGCCCGATCGCCTGCAACATGGTCGACTTGCCCGAGCCCGAAGGCCCGAGCAAGGCGACGATCTCGCCCTGCCCGACATGCAGGTCGACCCCGCGCAGCACCTTTATGGTCACGTCCGCCTGCGTGAAGCTTCGCCGCAGCCCCTGGACTTCGAGAATGGGACTCATGAAACGCCTTCCTTCCCCCTCCCCTCGATGGGGAGGGCTGGGGTGGGGTGAGGCATGACGTAAAGTGCTACCCGGGTCTCGAAACGCACCCCCACCCATGGAGCGCCACTAAGGTCCCGTCCGGGGGGACGGAACCAGGCGCTCCATTCCCCCATCGAGGGGGAGGGGTTTGATGCAGCGATGGCCCCGTCACTCATATCTGAGCACCTGCACGGGATCCGTGCTCGACGCCTTCCAGGCAGGATAGAGGGTCGAAAGGAAGCTCGCGACCAAGGTCAGCGAAACCACCGCGAACGTCTCGAACGGCGAGGTCTTGGACGGCAATTCGGTGATGAAACGGATCGACGGATCCCACAGATTCTGGCCGGTGAGATGCTGGATGCCGTCGACGATCGGCTGGCGAAAATAAAGCACGACCGCCGCAAGCAAGAGCCCGGTCATCGTCCCCAATATGCCGATCGTCAGCCCCACCGACATGAAGATGCGCAGCATCGCCCGGCGCGAGGCGCCCATCGTCCGCAGGATGGCGATGTCGCGGGTCTTGGCGCGCACCAGCATGATCAGCGACGACAATATGTTGAAGGCGGCGACGACGATGATCAGCGACAGGATCCAGAACATCACCACGCGCTCCACCTGCAGCGCCTGGAAGAGCGATGAATTCATCTGCTGCCAGTCGCGCACCACCGCCTCGCCGGCGAGCGCGCGGGCGAGCGGCGCGAGAATCTGTCCCACCCGGTCGGGAGCGGCGGTCTGGATCTCGATCATGCCGACGTCCTCGCCCATCATCAGCAAATTCTGGGCGTCCTCGATCGGCATGATCACGAAGGCCTTGTCGTAATCGTAGACGCCGACCTCGAAGATGGCGGCAACCCGGTAAGAGACGATGCGCGGCACCGTCCCGAACGGAGTCGCCCGGCCGTCGGGGGCGATCAGGCTGATCTGCGCGCCGACGCCGACGCCGAGCTGCTCGGCGAGCCGGGCGCCGAGCGCGACATTGTCCGAGCCCGGCTTTAGCTCGGCGAGCGAGCCGGCGACGACCTTGCCGGCGATCGTCTTGTTGCCGATTATGTCCGACACCCGCATGCCGCGAAGGAGCACGCCCTCAACCCGCCCTTCCGAGCTCGCCATCAACGGCTGCTCGATCAACGGGATCGCGGAGGTGACGCCCGGGGTGCGCTTCGCCTGGGCAAGGATTTCGCGCCAGTCGGGCAGGCGCTCGCCATAAGGCTGGATGACGGCATGGCCGTTCAAGCCGATGATCTTGTCGAACAATTCGGCGCGGAAACCGTTCATCACGCTCATCACGATGATCAAAGCGGCGACGCCGAGGGTGACCGCGAGCAGGCTGAACGCCGCCACCACGAAGATGAACCCCTCGCCCTTCCCAGGCAGCAAATAGCGCCGCGCGATCATCCGCTCGTAACGGGTGAGGATCATGACGCGCCCCCCAGCGCGTGGCCCCGGCGGAGCCTGTCCTGAGCGACGCCACAGGCGGCGTCGAAGGGGCCGGGGCCCCAGCCCATCCCGCGGTGCCTCTTTCTCGCTGGGATCCCGGCCTGCGCCGGGATGACGGGAAGGACGCTCATCCCGTCAGCCTCGCCAGCGCGCTTTCGAGCGATATTTCCTCGCGCTCGCCGGTCGCGCGGCGCTTCAGCTCCACCGTCCCGCGCTCCAGCCCGCGCGGGCCGACGACGAGCTGCCAGGGGAGGCCGATCAGGTCCATGGTCGCGAACTTGGCGCCGCCGCGTTCGTCGCGGTCGTCGTAGAGCGTCTCGACCCCGGCCGCTTCGAGATCGTGGTAGAGCCGGTCGGCGGCGGCGGCGCAGCCTTGATCGTCGGCGCGCATGTTGATGAGGCCGACCTGGAAAGGCGCGACGCTCTCCGGCCAGACGATCCCGGCTTCGTCATGGCTAGCCTCGATGATCCCGCCGACCAGCCGCGAGACGCCGATGCCGTAGCTTCCCATCTGGGGATGGACCTGGCCGCCGTCCTTGGTCTGGATCGAAAGCCCCATCGCCGCGCTATATTTGGCGCCGAAGGCGAAGATATGGCCGACCTCGATGCCGCGGCGGGTGCGAAGCCGCTCCGCCGGCACCGGGCAATGCGCGACCTTGGCATGCTCTTCCTCCTCCATCGCGTAGAGGCCGGTCAGGCGCGCGATGGTCGAGGCGTCGGCCGCGAGCAATTCCTCGCGGCTTATGTCCTCGATCGCCGCATCGTAGAAGAGCGCGCTCTCGCCGGTATCGGCGAGGATGTGGAATTCGTGGCTGAGGTCGCCGCCGATCGGCCCGGTCGGCGCCCGCACCGGCACCGCCTGCAGGCCGAGCCGCGCGAAGGTGCGCAAATAAGCGACGAACATCGCCTCGTAGCTGCGCCGCAGCCCCTCTTCGTCGAGGTCGAAGCTGTAGGCGTCCTTCATCAAAAACTCGCGCCCGCGCATCACGCCGAAGCGCGGCCGGACCTCGTCGCGGAACTTCCACTGGATATGATAGAGCGTGCGCGGCAGGTCGCGATAGGAGCGCGCCGCGTCGCGGAAGATGCCGGTGATCATCTCCTCGTTGGTCGGGCCGAACAGCATCTCGCGCTCGTGCCGGTCGAGGAAGCGAAGCATCTCCGGCCCGTAGGCGTCGTAGCGGCCCGACTGGCGCCAGAGGTCGGCCGACTGGATGGTCGGCATGAGCAATTCGATCGCGCCGGCCCGGTCCTGCTCCTCGCGGACGATGCGCTCGATCCTCCTGAGCACGCGAAGGCCGATCGGAAGCCAGGCATAGATTCCGGCGGCGGTCTGGCGGACGAGGCCCGCGCGCAGCATCAATTTGTGGCTGACGATCTGGGCGTCGGCCGGCGTTTCCTTCATGACCGGGAGGAAATAGTGGGAAAGGCGCATCGGGCTGCTTGATTTTTCCGAGAGAGGGAGGCCCCGCCTCTAGGTTGGCGGGAGGGGCAAGGCAACCGCATGGGCGCCGGAGCCTCGAAGCGTCGTTCCTCCACCCCTGTTGCACGTCCGACACAGGGTGCCGGCAATCTGTCGCAAGCCCTTGAAGGACCGGTGACAAATGCAGGGCGCCGCGCCTAGCAAGGGGCCACGAACGAAGGCCGAAAAAGCCGGGTTCGGGGAGGCTTCGGCCCCGCATTCCCAAGCGAGGTGGGCAATGCGCGCGGGCCGGGCTTCGCAAGGGGGCTGACGACCTGATCGTCACGCGGGTGCCCGGGCAGCAATGTCCGGGCACTTGTGGTTTTGGAGGCTGCTCGTCCTCCCCACGGCCTGTGGCCGCAGGGAGGATCAGGAGGCGCGCGGCCTTTTCTTCTCCATCTTGCCCGCCGCCATGCGCGGCACCTGTGACGCCGGCGCCGGGCGACCGTAATAGAAGCCCTGGCCCTGGTCGCAGCCCAATGCCTGGAGCAATGCGTGCTGGTGCGGGGTCTCGATGCCCTCGGCGACGATGGTCTTGCCGAGCCGGCGGCCGAGGCCGGTCACCGCGTCGACGATCGCCGCGTCGCCCGGATCGTTCTCCAGCCCGCAGACGAAGCTCCGGTCGATCTTCACGATATCGACCGGGAATTGCTTGAGGTGCGACAAGGAGGCGAAGCCGGTGCCGAAATCGTCGAGCGCGATCGAGATCCCCTCCCCCGCCAGCATCCGCAGGGCCCGCTCGACATATTCGGCGCCGCGGCCGACGAACACCGTCTCGGTCACTTCGAGCTGGAAGCAGTCGGGCGGCACGCCGGCCTTGGCCAGCCGTTCGAGCAGCCGCTCGGCGAAATCGCCGCGGCGGAACTCGGCGGCGGCGGCGTTGACCGCGACATGGCCGAACGGCACGCCTTCGCCCCGCCAGCGAACGATGTCCTCGATCACCGATTCGATCATGCGATCGCTGATCGCGGCGGCGAGGCTGAGATCGTCGAAGGCGGCGGCGACCGTCGCCGGCGACTGGATGCCGCGGTGCGGATGCTGCCAGCGCATCAAGGCCTCGAAGCCGACCGGCTTGCCGGTTCTCAGCTCCACCTTGGGCTGGTAATGGGGCTGGACGCTGCCCCGCTTCAGCGCGTCGCGGGCGAGGCGCAGCATCGACATCCTTTTCTGCGCCTCGAGCCGCATCTCGCCCTGATAGAGGCGCAAAGTCCCCCGCCCGGCCGCCTTGGCGGCGTAGAGCGCCATGTCGGCATTCTTCATGAGATCGGTGCGGCGGTCGCCGTCGCGCGGGTAGAGGCTGGCGCCGATGCTTGCGCGGCTGTCGAGGATGCGGCCGCCATGGACGCAGGGCTCCGCGAGCCGGTCGAGCAGGCGCTGGGCGGCCTCCTCCACCTCCGCCGGGGTGGCCAAGTCGGGAAGCAGGGCCGCGAACTCGTCGCCGCCGAGCCGGCCGACCACCGCCTCCTCGCCAAGCACCTCGCGCAGCCGTTCGGCGAAGGTGCAGAGCATGGCGTCGCCGGCATCGTGACCGACCGTGTCGTTGACCCGCTTGAAATCGTCGATGTCGAACAGGAGCAAGGCGAAGCGCGTCCCCTCCGCCGCCGCCCGGTCCACCGCCGCGTCGACCGCCTTCTGGAGCAGATAGCGGTTGGGAAGTCCGGTCAGGCAATCGTGGTTGGCGGACCAGTGCGCCCGCTCCTCGGCCGCCTTCTGCTCCGAAATGTCGCGTGACATGACGAGGATGCGCTGCGGCTTGCCGTCCGGCCCGGGCACCGGCGCGACCAATATGTCCCACCAGCGCGCCGCGTCGCGCCCCGACGGGCTGACATGGGCGACGAGCCGGCCGATCCCGCCCCGCCGCGCCTTGCGCAGCGCCGCCGCGGTTTCCTTCGCATAAGCCGGGACGCGCCGGGTCCAGTTCTGGCCGACCAGCTCCTCGCTGGTCTTGCCGTAGACGCGCTGGGTCGCGGCATTGGCGCGCAAGACAGTGCCGTCGAGATCGAGCAGGGACACGCAATCGGGGCTCGCCTCGATCATGCTGCGATTGAGCCGCTCGCTCGCCTCGAGCGCCTGCTGGGCGAGCACGCGCTGGTGGACGTCGGTGATCGTTCCGTACCAGCGCAGGATGCGGCCGTCCCGGTCGCGCTGCGGCACGCCGTGCGAGGCGATCCAGCGCTCGCTGCCGCCGATCCGGAACCGCATCTCCTGTTCGAACGGTTCGCCGGTCGCCATCGCATGGAACCAGGCCGCGGCCACCCGCTCGATATCCTCGGGGTGGATCATCCCGATCCAGCGGGCGGCGTCCGCAAGATCCTCGCGCTTGGGCAGGAAGGGGCGCCACTGGTTGCTGAGATAGTCGACGCGGCCCTCCGGATCGGACGCCCAGATGACGTGGGGAATGGCGTCGAGGATATGCTGGGCGCGCCGCTCACTCGCTCTGGCCGCCTCGCGGGCGAGGACGCGGTCGTGGACGTCGGTGCAGGTGCCGTACCAGCGCAGGATGACGCCGTCGGCGCCGCGCTCGGTATGGCCGCGGCTCTCGACCCAGCGATATTCGCCACTATGGTGGCGCAGGCGATATTCGGACTCATAGGGCTCGCCGGTCTCGCGGCTGCGGTGCCAGGCCTCGCGCACCCGCTCGATATCCTCGGGCCAATAGAGGCCCTCCCATTCCGGCCCGTCGAGCGTGCCTTCGGGAAGGCCGGTGAAATCGTACCAGCGCTGGTTGTAATAATCGGGGCGGCGGCCTTCCCCGTCCATCGACCAGACGATGTGCGGCATGGCGTCGATGAGGCGGTGGAAGCGGCGCTCGCTGTCGCGCAGCGCCGCCGCGGCGACGACGCGGTCGTGGACGTCGGTGCAGCTTCCGTACCAGGCGAGGATATGCCCCGCCTCGTCGCGCTCCGGCCGGCCGACGCTGCGGATCCAGCGATGGCCGCCGTCGCGGTGGCGGAGGCGATATTCGCATTGATAGGGGGCGCCGGTGTCGAGGCTGCGCTGCCAGGCCGCCCGCGCCCGCTCCCGGTCCTCGGGATGGACGAGGTCGAGCCTGCGGAAGCCGCCTTCCCCGCCGATCGCCGCGACGCCGGTGAATTCGAGCCACTGGCCGCTATAATGTTCCTTGCCGGTATCGACGCGGCAGCACCAGAACATGTGCGGCGTATAAGCGAGCAGAGCGCGCAAGCTGCGCCAGCCGGCCATATCCTCCTCGCCCGGCGCGGCGGCCGAAGGCGCGGTGCCCTTCGCCACGGGCAGGCCCGCCGGCGTCGCGGCCGGCGTCGCGCCGGAGTGCAAGTCCTTCGGATGCTCGTGCCGCATCAGCCCCGCCGTGCCGGGTTCTTGGAAGAAACCATCGCTATCGCGATTCTCAAAGCCGGCACCCCCGCCTCTGTCGCTGCCATATGCCCTTAAGAACCAGCCGTTTAGGAAGGCTTAAGCCGTCCGCCGTCCCGCCATGAACATGCGTTTACCGAGGGCGCGCCGACGCGGATATGTTTCGGCGCCGGGACCGGCTGCCCATTCCGTCGCTTTCCGACCCTGCTTTGTCTATGCCCGGCGGAATGCGGGGAACGGAACGCAGGGAGATAGGGCGATGGCCGGAGGAGCCGCCGATGAGGACCAGCTAGTCGAGGCGCGAAAGAATATTGCCGCCGAGCTCGACGCGTTGAGCTTTCGAGCCACGGCTTCCCGGTTGTTCGCGCGCGAAGGCGGTCCCCCCGTATTATCGCAACCTGATCGCCGAGCGTCAGGAGCAATTGCGCGAGATCGGCGCGCTTCTGGACGGCGGGGAATCGGCCGATTCCTGAAGGCTATCGCGGGGCGAAGCGCCCGTCCACCCGGTGATCGGGGACGCCGGCCGCTTGCCGCCGCGCCTCGATGCGCATAGTCTCGAAGCCCGATGCGGAGACCCTCTCCTTGCTGATCGCCGCCGCTCCATTCCTGCCGGCCGCACTCGCCGCGCCAATCGTCGTGCACGCGGCGATGACGGCGGAAGGGTGCCGCACCGAAATCCACGGCCGCAACGTAGCCGCCGGCGCGCTTCCAGCGCTCGCGCGGCGCTGGCGGCACCGTCTCGTCCGGGTCCAGATGGCCCCGGACACGCCTTATCGATGCGTCGGAAGCGTGATTTTCGCGCTCCAGCAGGCCGGCGTCGCGCGGATCGGCTGGCGTAGGGCGCCGCTGCCGGCTCCGGCCGTATCTCTGCGGCTCGGTTTCGCGGAGGGCCGCTGCCGCTACGAAGCGAACGGAAGCCGCCTCGACGAGGACCAATTGCGCGCCGCCGCCAAGACCTGGCCCGTCGTCCGCATCCAGGCCGAAATCCTCCCCGACGGACGCGGGGGCTGCTTCGTCACCGCCTTCCAGATCCTCGAAACGGCGGGCGTCGGCAAGATAGGCTTCGCCGCGGAGCCGCCACCCGCCCCGCGCGATTGAGGCCGCGCCGCGTCAACCGAAAACGCCCGGCCGCGCGGGGTCCTGCCGCCGCGCCGGAAGATCCGGCTTCGGCATTGCATCCAGCGCCGCCCGGCGTGCCTCGGCGTCGTAATGGCGGGCGAGCTGGAGCAGGCCGTGACGCTCGAACGAGGCCGCCATGTCGCCGGCCAGCCGCCGGCATTCCGCCGCCTGCCCGCGGAAATAGTCGCTCATCTCCATCGCCGCATCCCTCTTCCTGCGGTCTCGTTTTGCAGGGCGGAGAACTTGACTTACGTTATATTGTTCCATGTCCCTGGAGAAAGCGGTCGATCCGGCCGGCGACAGGCCTCACCAGCGGCGGCGGAATAGCGGCGGCGGCTCGCAGGCGATGCCGTCGTCGTCGCCGTCCAGCCCTTCGCGATAGCCCGGGCTGCCTCTGTAGATCGGCGCGGCTCCCGCCGCCCGGGCGGCATCGCAATTGGGGTAATAGACTGAATCCTCCGCGGCGCTCCGGGATGCCGCGGGCGGTGGCGCGACGGCCGGCGCGGCGCGGCGCACGGGCGTCAGCTGCCACGCCACGATGAAGGTCATCGCGGCGGCCGCGAGAATGGAGATGGAGCTCCGCCGCATTCGTTGAGGCTAGACCGGCAACCTTTCCGGATCGCTAATCGGCCGGACATCGTTCGGCGCCCCTTTCGCCGGCGGTGCGGCCGAGCGCATCGTTGCGAAATATCCTCCGGTGTGCAAGGCTCCCTTGAGCAGCGCGGAGGGTTTCATGCGCGATATCAGCTCGCTTGCGGGCATGTTCCTGATCGCTTTGTCCTCGACCATCCTCCATGTGCCGGTCGGGCCGCGTCGCGTGCGGGGATTGATCGCCATGATCGTCGCGCTCTCCGCTGCGGGGCCGTTCTGTTTTTGGTCCGTCCGGGCACCGATCGGCGCCACGCTCGAAACTGTCCTCGGGATCGCCTTCGCCACGACCGTGATCGTCTTTAGCGTCCGGGATTCAACCGCCGGCAATCGGCGCTGGGCGCCGCGCAAAGGCTGACAGGGCCGGGATTCGGAGCGAGCCCGCGCCTGCTCGACTGGGGCTGGTTCGGCCCGCCGGGTGAAGCGCCGGCCTGGTATTCGACGGCGGCTGCACGGTGCTGCATTGCGATATGTGGCGCCGAAAAGTGACGGAAGTCGCGTTCCAGGCCGGTTGACGGCCTCGCGCCGATTCTTGCTTATGCGCGCGTTCAAAGCATCCGCGACATTCGCGGGCGGAAATCGGGCGATGGCGGCGTGGGGCGTAGTGATTTGCGCCTTTCTGATCCGGCTGATCGCGAGGACTTTCGCGACTTCCGGCGCTTGAGTTTCCGCCAAGTAAGATCGCGACGAGACATAAGTGGACATAAGTGATCTTGCCCTCTATCTGGCGACCGCGCCGGGGGGCTGGATTCAAGGGGAAATGGAATGGCCGATAGTGAAACGCTCGTCACCCTGACCGCCGACATCGTCTCGGCGCATGTCGCGAACAATCGGGTCGCGGTGAACGACATGGCCCAGCTTATCGGCAGCGTCCATGCGGCGCTGGCGCAGCTCGGTGCCGCCCCGGAGCCGGTTGAGGAGAAGCGCCAGCCGGTCGTCTCGGCGCGCGCCTCGGTGAAGCCCGATTATCTCATCTGCCTGATCGACGGCACCCGCCACAAGATGATGCGGCGGCACCTCGCGCGCGAGCACAATATGACCCCGGCCGAATATCGGTCCGAATTCGGCCTGCGCGACGATTATCCGATGACGGCGCCCAATTATACCGAGACGCGGCGGCAGCTCGCCAAGAAGATCGGCCTCGGCCGCAAGGGCCGCGGCGCCCGCGGGAGCGGCACCCCGGCCGCGGGCAACGGCGCGGCCGGCGGCGAAGCTCCGGCGGCAGCGGCAAGCGGCAACGGCCGGCGTCGCCGCGGACGGCCGCCGAAGAAGTAAAATCCTTCGCGCGCGGCTGAAGCCTATTTGCCGGGCGCGGCGCGCGCTTCCGGACGATGACGGAGAGGCCCGACCCTATCGCGGCGAGGCTGCAGACGCTCGCCACGCGCCTGCTCCGCCGCGCCCGCGCCGCCGATGCCCAGAGCGGGCTCGGCAGCGCGCAATATTCGGCCCTGGCCGCGCTCCACGCCGAGGCGCCGCTCGCCCTCGCCGCCCTCGCCCGGCGCGAGGCGGTGTCGCACGTCACGATGAGCCGCGTCGTCGCGTCTTTGGCCGAAGCCGGCCTCGTCCGGCGCGAGCCCGATCCGGCCGACCGCCGCAGCCGCCGCCTCTCCCTGACGCCCGAGGGCCGGGCGACCTATGAGCGCATCTGCGCGCGGCGGACGGAGGCGATCGCCGCATTGCTCCGCCTGCTGAAGCCCGAAACCATTGCGGAGCTGGCCGCCGCTTTGGAGACGATCGTCGCCCGGCTCGAACGCGATTGACGACGATCAGATATGTAGCATAGCTACGTTAATGACGGGGATCGGAAAAAGGGGCGCCGGATGACGCGACGCGGGAAGATCGTGCTGGCCGGGACGGGCGCCGCGCTCGCTTTCCTTTATCTCGCCAATGCCTCCTGGGCGGCGCATCCGTCGGGCAGGCTCAATATTCTTTCCCATCGCGGCGTCCACCAGATTTTCGGCCATGAAGGGCTTACTTCGGCCACCTGCACGGCGGCGCGGATCGAGCCGCCCGTCCACCCCTTCCTCGAAAACACGATCCCGTCGATGAAGGCGGCCTTCGACGACGGCGCCGACATGGTCGAGATCGACGTCCATCCGACCACCGACGGCACTTTCGCGGTCTTCCACGACTGGACGGTCGATTGCCGCACCGACGGCCACGGCGTCACCCGCGACATGGATATGGCCGCGCTGAAGGCGCTCGACATCGGCTATGGCTATACCGCCGACGGCGGCCGCACCTTTCCGTTCCGCGGCAAGGGCATCGGCCTGATGCCCTCGCTCGACGAAGTGCTGCGCGCCTTTCCCGGCCGCCGCTTCCTAGTCAATTTCAAGAGCGCCGACCCGCACGAGGGCGCGCTGATGGCCGCCTGGCTGAAGACGCGCCCCTGGGCGGACGCGCGCCGCCTCGCTTTCTATGGCGACGACAGGCCGGTGGCACGGCTCAAGGCGCTGCGGCCGGACCTCAGGACCATGTCCGGCCGATCGGCGAAGAGCTGCGCCAAATCCTATCTGCTGCTCGGATGGAGCGGCTACGTCCCCGCCGCCTGCCGCCACACGATCGTGATGGCGCCGCGCAACCTCGCCTGGATCGCCTGGGGTTGGCCCAACCGCTTCCTCGAACGGATGCAGCGCGCCGATACGGACGTCTACATGATCGGCACGGTCGATCTCCGCCATCCCGGCCTCTCCAGCCTCGACACGCCCGACGACCTCAAGGCCCTCCCCGCCGGCTGGCGCGGCGGCGTCGCGACCGAGAAGATCGAGGTCGTCGGCGCGTTATTGAAGCGGCGTAGCTGATCGTGCCTTTACTCAAGCCGCGGCGGCGGTCGAAGCTTTGAACAACCTTTACCGTCCTGAGCCTGTCGCAGGACGTTGTTTCAGCGAAGCCGATACGGAATCGACGCCGCGCACGGCGTTTTTCTACGAGGAGCCGTTGAAGCCTTCCGTGAAGATGCCGACACCGTGTTCGGCTGTGCCCGCCGCGAGCCTTGTCAGCCGTGGCCTCTGCCATTGACGGCCGGTTTTGGGGCTCACCTGTCGATCCTGCGTTTGCCGTATCTTCATCGAAGGCCTTTCTTTTTGACTAGGTGATATTTCAGGCGGTACAATTTCTTAGCCGCGTTTCCGGCGCCAAGTCCAGTATATGGATTCAAGTGAAGCGCGCTTGGTTAATCCGATAAAAACGGAAAGGGATTCGGCCCTGACAGCGGGCAAGGGAATGTTCCCCAGCCCTTCGACGCCGCCAAGACGGTGTCGAAGGGCTGGGAGCAACAAAGGCACGAAACCGGCCCCGGCGGAGCGATGCCCTCCGGAGCCGATCCTTCATGGGTCCGGCCTGCTTCCAGCCGGCCGCGCGGCTCAGCAGCTGTGGCGGCCGATATGGCGGCCGAGCAGGGCGCCGCCGACGCCGCCGATGACCGGGGCCGCAAGGCCGCCGGCCACGGCATGGCCGACCAGGGCGCCGGCGCCGCCGCCGACGATTGCGCCGGTCGTGCCGCTATGGTGGCAGGTGCGGGTGCGGTAATAATGGTGATGGCGATAATGATGACGCGCCGCATCGGCCGGCGTCGCCGCCGGAAGCGCCACGGCCGCGGCCGTCAGGACAAGAACGAGCTTACGCATGACAAATCTCCCTTGGTATCGGGGGGAGGAACGGCGGGGCGGCACAAACAGTTCCGACCGGCGCCGCAACGAAATCACGGTTCGTCGTCGAAGTGTGAACCTCCCATAACAGACGCGAATGCGGCTTGACCGCGCCGCGCCGGCCCGGGACGCTGGTTCCGGGCCCGCGATGCCGGAAGGACGAGGAAGCAATGACGCTCTGTGCCGTTTGGCGGGACGAAGGCAGGATCCACATGGCGTCCGATTCCTGCCTCACCGTCGGCCCCGGCCGGACCGCGAATATCGGCATCAAGGTGGCGCGCGACCGGTTCACGGTCCGCGCGGCCGACGACCCCTCCGGACAAAAGCCGCCCGTCGCCGCCGGCGACATCGCCTTCTGCTTCGCCGGCATGGAGACGGGCGCGGTCCACATGAAGGAATCCTTGGCCGCGATCCTCGGCAACCTCCGGCTCCGCGCCGGCGCGGACGAGGTTCGCTTCGAGAGCATCGCCCGGCTCGCTTTCGCCGCCTACAAGGCGGTCGCGAGGGCGATGGGCGCCGCGATCGCGCAAAAGAGCTTCTCGCGGGTGGTGGTGGCCGGCCTGTGCCCGGCCGGCGGCAATTACCGGGCCTTCTGCCTCAGCACACGGATCGACGAGGCGGACGAGCACGCACCGGTCGGCCATCATATGGACGAGATCCTTGCCCGCCGCCGCAATTTCTTCTTCGTCGGCAGCGCCGCCGCGGCCGCGAGGGCGCGCGCCAAGGCCCTCGCCCGGCCGCCGACCGCGAGCGACATATTGGCCATCCTCCAGGCCGCGATCGACGATCCCGCCCAGCCCTCCGTCTCGGGCCGGCTCCAGTACGGCCGCTTCGAAGGCCCCGACTTCCGCCTGATGGGCGTGCGCGAGACGGCTCCCGACACCCATTCCTGGCGCGGCGCCCTCGACCTCGACGCGGCGGAATTCGGCCAGGACTTCGCGATCGATTATCCGATCGTCCCGCTCGAGCGCTTTGGGCGTTGACGTCTGCGCGATCAGGCGCCGGACGCCGTGCACGGGTGGATGGTCATGTCTGTTCTTGCAGCCGGCTGTTGGGATTGTTCCCCGGCGAAAGCCGGGGTCCAGTCCAAGCACGAGACTGGGCCCCGGCTTTCGCCGGGGAACAAAAGAGCACGTTTATCGGCCACGCGAAAGCCAAGGCCCCCCTTTTCAATGGGCCGCGGCGGCCGGTCCGCCGGTCAGGCCTTGAGGACCGGCCCCGAAGCGGGCGCCCGCTCGGCCCGCCGTGCCTCGCCGTCATAATGGCGGGCGAGCTGCAGCAACGCGCCGCGCTCGAAGGACGGATTCATGGCGCCGGCGAGGTGCCGGCATTCGGCCGCCTGCCCGCGGAAATAAACGGCCGGTTCCATCGCTGAATCCCCTTCTGGCTGGGTGCGGGCGTAACCGGACCGCGGCCCTATTGTTCCGCTGCGGCCGGCGCGCCGCCATTGTGCCCCGGCCTCTTTGCTCCTATGGGACCGGGGCTGACGTCGGCTGCGACGGAATCCGGCGGCCGAGCCTTCGGCCTCCACCTTCCCTTTCAAGCTCCCTTGGCGCGCGGCCGCACCGGCGCCGCGTTATTCCCGCTAGAGCGGGATGCGACAGGATTGAATCGCATCCCGCTCTGAAGCCTTTGTTGTCGCGTTGTTTTTCGCGAAAGGCCGGTACCCGCCTTTTCGCACGACGCTCTAGGAGGAATCCGTGGCCAAGGAAGATTTGCTCACCATCGAAGGGATGATCGACGAGATCTTTCCGGACGGGCGCTTCGGCGTGATGCTCGACAACGATCATCGCATCGTCGCCTACACCGCCGGCAAGATGCGGCGCCACCGCATCCGCTCCGTGGTCGGCGACCGCGTCCATGTCGAGATGACGCCCTACGATCTCAGCAAGGGGCGGATCGTCTTTCGCGAAAGGACGCCCGGCCAGGGGCCCGGCGGCCCGCGCGGTGCGTTCAGGCGGCGCTAGCTTTTTGGACGAACGCAAAAGCTTTTTGGACGAACGCAAATGCGGCGCCCGCATCCGCGCCGCCCGAAGCAACATCCCCGAAACCCCCGCCCCTTCCCCGTCCCCTGGGGAGGAATTTTCTCCTGGAGACAGACGATGAGTGGAAATCCCGATCATAACCGAGCGGCGGTGAAACCCTTCCTGATCGCGAAGGACGATGAAGGCCAGGTCCGCCTCACCGTCCGCGATACCCGCTATAACAGCGTCGGCTATCCGATCGTGACCTCGACCATGGTCGACGAGCCGTTCGCGACCGCCAATGCGGCGCGCGCCCATGCGAAGCAGCATTTCGGCGCCCTCCCGGGCCAGTTCGCGGCGAAATAGCGGGAAGCGCGCGCCGCCCGTCCCCAAAGCAGGTATTTCCCGGAGCCGATTTGTCCGACTATCTCTATTCCAGCGACGGCAGCCCCTGCGCCTTCCGCCTCGGCGGCCATATCCATGCGATGGACGGAAAGCCGATCGGCCGCGTCGTCGCCGAAAAGGCCTATCGGCTCGACGGCACCTATGTCGGGGCCCTGGTCAACAACATGCTCGTCGACCGGCCCGGCGTCTCGCGCCGCGGCCGCGCGCCGGAGCCCGTCCCGCCGCCGGCCCCGCCCCCGCCGTCCGGCGCCGAGCAGCGCCGCCCGGTCTGCGAGACCTTCCCGGACTGCTTCGACCGCTTGCTCGCGCCGGACGAGGCGGCCCCGGCCGGCTGACCGCCGATGCCGGAACCCTGGGTTCCCTGGGGCGGATCGACATTCATTCCTGAATTCCCTCTCCCTTGAGGGAGAGGATAATTCTGAACTCCCTCTCCCTTGAGGGAGAGGATACGTAGCCTTAGCGGCTTTGCCGCTTAGGCGTAGTTGGTGAGGGTGTCGGGCGTTCGGGATAATTCTCGAACGCCGAGCCCCCTCACCCCAGCCCTCTCCCCGCCGGGGAGAGGGGGTTTGTCGCGCGGAATCCGAATGAATGGCTCAAGCGCGCCGGGGGGCAGCGAACACCGCTCCGCGGCGACGCCATTGCGCCGGCCGCCGCCCGGGCCGATAAGCGCCCGCGAGGGAAAAAGAGAAAAGGAGCGCCGCCATGGCCAAGGGCCAGAAGAAGAGCAACAAGGAAGTCCGCAAGCCCAAGAAGGAGGTCAAGAAGACCATCGCCGCCAACCCCTCCACCAAAGGCGGCGGCGGGCTCGCTGCGAAGGACTGATGGCCGAACCCTTCGCCCGCCACCGCCAGCCCTGGAAGAGCGAGGAGATCCAGAAGCTCCATCGCCTGGCGGCCAAGGGCATGGGCCTGAAGGCGATCGCCAAGGCGCTGATGCGGACCGAGGAATCGGTGCAGGACCGGGCGAAGACCGACGGGCTGAAAATCGCGAAGCTGCGCTAAGTCTGAGCGGGGCGTCGGGCTTCCTTCTCCCCTTGTGGGAGAAGGTGGCCGGTACGGCCGGATGAGGGGTGCGCGGCAAAGCCGCGCGCCGGCCCTTGGCCGGCACCCCCACCCCTGCCCCTCCCCATAAGGGGGAGGGAAGAAACAGACAATGCTCTGGACATCGCCGACGGCTGGGAGAGAAAATATGTCGCTGGACGACGAAATCATCGACACGCCGGACGGGCCCATGACCTGGGCTCAGTGGAAGAAGAAACACCCCGTCCAGATCCCGTCGCGCCGCACGAAGGGAAAGAAGCTGCCGGTCAAGGTGAAGCGCTTCACGTCGGATCCCTGACCGCTTTGGCGGCCCGGCCTACCGCTCCGCCGGCGGGGCTCAAGCGAGAGGGAAGCTGCGGCTTTCCCCGTAGCGCCTGGCGGCCGTCTCGGCGGCTTCGTTATGCACCCTTGCATAGACGCCGCGCGCCCCGCCCTCGACGATCTCCGCGTCCGGATCGCTCTCTAGGAGCACCGGCAACAGGTCGCGCACCTCCTCCTGGGTCGCGGCAATCGCCACCAGCTTCGGATATTCGGGTCGTTCGGCCTGGGGCCGCTTGTTCCATCTCATCCAGGCCGCTTCACCAGAAACCCGCCCCCCGCGCAATGGAATTGGCCGGGTTCGCGGGCATTTCTCCCAATTGAGCCGTGCGTCCTCGAATTCTCAACTCCCTCTCCCCGGCGGGGAGAGGGTTGGGGTGAGGGGGCTCAGCGTTCGAGGATCACCTCAAATGTCCGACACCCGCCCATCTTGCCCAGACACATTCATGCGCATATATCGTGCGCATCGTTCATATGGGGCGCCCAATGAGAAACGCGGCACACGCAGATCCGGAGAAAGCGGCGCGAAAGCCGACGAACCTGTCGTTGGACGCGCATCTGGTCGATCAGGCGCGGCAGCTCGGCATCAATCTCTCCCGCGCCTGCGAGCAGGGTCTTGCGGCGCGGATCGCCGAGGAACAAGCGCGGCGGTGGCGCGCGGACAATGCGGAGGCGATCGCCGCGTCCAATCGCTTCGTGGAGAAGAAGGGGCTGCCGCTCGGCGCGCTGCGTCGCTTCTGATGGCGAAATACGACGTCCATGCGCTCGGCGGCGGGGCCGGGCTCGTGCTGGACTGCCAGGCCGACCTGCTGTCCGACCTCAACTCGCGCTTCGTCGTGCCCCTGCTTGCCAAAGCGGAGGCACCGCGACCGGCGGCGCGGCTCAATCCCATCTTCGAGATCGGCAACGACCGTTACGTGATGGTCACGCAATATGCAGCCGCGATCCCGGTGCGTGAGCTCGGCCCGCGGATCGCATCGCTTGCCGACCGACAGTGGGACATCGGCAACGCGCTCGACATGCTGATCAGTGGATTCTGAATTGAGTCATGTGTCCCCGGAATTGCGGTTCGGGCGCAAACGGAATTGGTCAGCGCCTTGGGTATAAGCGTGACAGCTATCGCCAGCACGCTGAGACGAGAGCGCTAGGGCGCAAGGCAGCCGTCACTGAATACGATCGAGGATTCGAAAGCCGCCATTGCAGAACGCCTGATTGTCAGACAACGTACGACAGAGGACCGCACGCCAATGGTTGGGCCCGTGCTCTACCTCATGGTCCTCAGCATTTTGGCTGAGCTCGACAGCGACCCGTGCTGCATCAGCTCCGGAGCCGTAGAAGCGGCCGAGAGCGCGCCGTTCATCCCTCAGATAGGCCAACGACATTGTGCGGTAGCGGTCCGCAAGCCCGAGCAGGCGGAAGTGAGTGGCAAGATGCGCGAAAACACCTCCAGGCATCTGCGCCGGCCGCCGCAGCGCGTATCGCAATCCGAGGGCGTCGGCATGAAGCGTGACGTCAAGCGCGAGGAAGCGGAGTTCCGGGATAGTATCATAGTAAGGGTGGAGGAACACGCGCGCGCCGGTATGCTGGTCGAACAACCGCTGACTCTTTTTCACGTTGCAAGGACTGCAGCACGGTATCAGGTTTCGTGAGTAGACTGCGAATTGTGGATGCAGTTCCTTGGGCAAATAGTGGTCGAGTGTCGAAGCCTCGCCGATGCCGCAAAAAGGACACCGCGCGAGCAGGACCGGTTTGGTGAGATCGGCGCGAAGTTCGCCGAAAGGAACCGTTTCAACATTGTAAGCGTGAATTAGTGCTTCCCGCTGGTTATCGGTGAGGGCAACCGCCGGAAGCGTACCAACGTCAGGTGCGGCCGCGGCATAGGCGGTATAGGCCCCAAGCACCGTCCCGCGAGCGGCTCTCAATCGGCGGCGCCTTGGCTCCTGCTTAGCGCGCGCGATTCTGTCGTAAATTTGGGCGTCATCAACGGCGGGACAGGGAACTGAGCGCATGACTTCTTTAGAGGTCGTTCTCGTCTTGGACGCTCACCACGTGTGACCGCGCAGCAAAGCCGAGAGAGCCACCGAACAGCGCTTCAATCTCCTCCAGCGTATTGCCTTCTGCCAGTTCGCTTAGCGTTCCGTGCCAGTCGGTCGCGCTATCGTCCAGGTTGAACACCTCCTGTGTAATGACTCCGATACTTTCACCGAACGTCTCGAGCGTCAGTTCATCGACGGCGTTTTCGGTGCCGACGCGACGCAGCACGCGCACGAACCGGCTGGGCAGCTCCTGCAGCACCACCGGTGAATGGGTGGCGACTATGGCGTAGCCGTCAAGCTCCTCAAGACAGTGCCGTATGCTTTTTAGTAGTGCCGCGAGGAGCGGCGGGTGGAGATGCGTCTCAGGTTCATCAATCAGTACCAGCGTCGGCTCATCACCATCTAGATGGGCGGTAAGCTCAGTGACGATCTTGAGAACGATCTTATGGCCGCTGCTCAGGCTTCGAAATAGGTCAATCGAATCGTCTGGATCACCTTGAGCGTAGAGCCGGGTGAGTCCAATCCGCTGAAACGAAGCATCCAGAAGCAAGGGCCGAAGAACTCGCAACAGTGTTTCGCTCCGGTCTGCTTCTCGGACGCGAGCGAGCGCTGTCACGAACTCGGCCTCGATCTCCTGCGGTGTACGGAGCCGATAACGCGTACGATCCTCAAAATCATCCTCAGCGTCTTCGGCGCGTTCGCGCAGTCCAAAATAGACATAGCCGAATAAGTCGCCTTCACTTTCCAACCGCGCCTTTTCGACATCATCCTTGCCCGGGATGACGAAGGTATCAAAGGCGCTGTAGGAGACCACCACAACCTTCTTAACCGGCGGCGGCGTGTCAACGAATCTACCGGCGGTTTTGGCTGACGCTTCCTCCTTGCTCCCGTAGCCGTAGCCGCTGGCGATAATTGCAAGGTTGGATAGAAGGCGGGTCTTGCCTGTGCCGTTGTAGCCGATCACCGCGTTCATTCGATGCGGCAGACCATCGCGCTGCCGGAAATCAAAGCGCGCGACGAAGCGGTTGGCTCCGCGTGCGACGCGGGTGCTGACCTTAACAAGGAACCCCGCCTCCGGTCGGCGCGCCCGTCGCGTGCTGCGGAACAAGCGCTGCGCGTCGGCAAATGTTCGCTCCGCGCCACTGAAGCGCATCAGCGAGACCTTGAACGCCTCGCTGTCTTCAAAGCGTGCGAAAGTTTCGTCGCTATATGCGGCATCGCGCAGACCGCTCAAATAGACTTGGTATACGGCTGGCCCCAGCTTGAGCAGCTTCTCGTAATAGTCGAGATCGCCTCCGAACGAGCAAAATCGTTTGTCGAGTTTTTCGAAGCCTTCCCGCGGTAGGTCCGTATAGCCGTGCTCGCGACCCTCTTCCATGATCTTGACTGTACCAAGGGCGATGCACTCATTTCCGTTCAGATGCAAAGTTGCGTCAAAGGTCGTCTTGTATCCGTAGTCATCCCAGTTATCTTGGGCGAGTATGACGTGCGGAAAGCTGTGCGGCTTTGGACTGTTTCCGTCACGAAATTTCCCAAAAAACTTCATTAGACTGCCTTCGCACGGAAAAGCCTGGTCGCACAATCATGGAAAACTCGTCCAAAAAAAAGGTGCAGTGGCCACGGAAACCTGCCCGGAGCAGTTGGGCTAGGAGGCCCCTGATGCAAACCCTTCGAGCAAGAAGCCGCGGCTAGACTAGGCGGCTTCGCTTCACCGCCGCCTCGATGAAGCTCGCGAACAACGGATGCGGCTCCTTCGACTGGACCACTCGCTGAGCTCGGGCTCCGCTCAGGGCATTCGGGTTCCGATGCAAACCCTTCGAGCAATAAGCCGCGGCTAGACCAGGCGACTCTGCTTCACAGCGGCTTCGATGAACGACGCAAACAGCGGCTTCCTTCGACTCCGCCACTCCCTCCGGTCGGGACGGGCTCAGGATGAGCGGGATGTCCGCTCTCGACTTCGCTTGATCGGACTTCAGCGGAGTTCGAACCTCACCCCCTCAGACGAGCCGTGATTGCTTCACGGCTGCCTCGATAAACGAGGCAAAGAGGGGGTGAGGTTCGAACGGCTTGCTCTTCAATTCCGGGTGAAACTGCACCCCCACGAACCACGGATGCTCCGGCCGCTCGACGATCTCCGGCAGGGCGCCGTCGGGGCTCATGCCGGTGAACATGAGGCCGCCGCCCTCCAGCGCGTGGCGGTAGTGGATGTTGACCTCGTAGCGGTGGCGGTGGCGTTCGCTGATGCGGTCCGCGCCATAGATCGAATGGACGACGCTGTTGCCGGCCAGCACCGCTTCGTAGGCGCCGAGGCGCATCGTGCCGCCCATCTCGCCATTCGCCTCGCGCCTTTGGCTCAGCCCTTCCGCGTCCATCCATTCGGTGATCAGCCCGACGACCGGCTCCTCCGCCTCGCCGAACTCGGTGCTTCGGGCGCCCGTCAGGCCGGCGAGGTTGCGGGCGCCCTCGATGCAGGCCATCTGCATGCCCAGGCAGATGCCGAAGAAGGGCACGCCGCGCTCGCGCGCGAACTGGACGGAGGCGATCTTGCCTTCGCTGCCGCGCTCGCCGAAGCCGCCGGGGACGAGGATGCCGTGCAAGGGCTCGAGCTGGGCCGGGATGTCCGCCTCCGGATGCTCGAACAATTCGGCGTCGAGCCAGGCGATCCTGACCTTCACCTTGTTGGCGATGCCGCCGTGGATCAGCGCCTCGGTCAGCGATTTATAGGCGTCCGGCAGGCCGACATATTTGCCGACGACGCCGATATTCACCTCGCTCTCCCAGTTGAACAGCCGGTCGATGACGTCGTCCCAGCGGCGCATGTCGGGCTCGGGCGCATTCTCGATCCCGAAGGCGCGCAGCACCTCCGCGTCCAGCCCGGCCTCGTGATATTGGGCGGGGACGCAATAGATGCTCTTGGCATCGAGCGCTGGGATGACCGCTTCCTTGCGCACGTTGCAGAAGAGGGCGATCTTGGCGCGCTCCTGCTCCGGCAGCGGATGCTCGCAGCGGCAGACGATGATCTCGGGCTGGATGCCGAGGCTGGTCAGCTCGCGCACGCTGTGCTGGGTGGGCTTGGTCTTCAGCTCGCCGGCGGCGGCGATATAGGGGACGAGGGTGGTGTGGACGCTGACCGTCCGATCGCGGCCGATCTCGTTCCTGAACTGGCGGATCGCCTCGATGAAGGGCAGCGATTCGATGTCGCCGACGGTGCCGCCGATCTCGCAGATGACGAAGTCGAGCCCAGGATCGAGGTCGGCGGCGATGAATTCCCGGATCGCGTTGGTGACGTGGGGGACGACCTGGACGGTGGCGCCGAGATAGTCGCCGCGCCGCTCCTTGGCGATGATCCCCTGGTAGATGCGGCCGGAGGTGACGTTGTCCGATTGGCGGGCGGGGACGCCGGTGAAGCGCTCATAATGGCCGAGGTCGAGGTCGGTCTCGGCGCCGTCGTCGGTGACGTAGACCTCGCCATGCTGATAGGGCGACATCGTCCCCGGATCGACGTTCAGATAGGGGTCGAGCTTGCGGATGCGGACCCGATAGCCGCGCGCCTGCAGCAGCGCCGCGAGCGAAGCCGCCATCAGGCCCTTGCCAAGCGAAGAGACCACGCCGCCGGTGATGAAAATGAACCGCGCCATGGGAGGTTAGGGATAGAAGGTGCGGGGGCCAAGGGGCAAGGGCGAGAATCGCGGGCGGGCGATTTTTATTTCGCGGCCACCCGATATCCTCCCCGGGACGGGGAGGGGGACCGCGTAAACGCGGTGGAGGGGGGGTCGTGCCGGGTGCTGAGCTTTCGGGTGCGGGGCCGACGGCCGTCGTGCCAGGCGATGAAACCCCCTCCTTCGTGCCAGACGCCGAACCCCTCCTTCGTGCCAGACGCCGAACCCCCTCCACCGCGCTACGCGCGGTCCCCCTCCCCGTTCCGGGGAGGATCTGGATCGCCCCCGGGGTGACGCGCCGCGCCCCGCCTGCTAGGCGCCCGCTCGGGACGGAGGATCAGGCGTGCGGGTCGCGATCGTCGGCGGCGGGTTTTCGGGGACGATGATGGCGGTCGAGCTGGTGCGGCTCGGGCGGACCGACGTCGTCCTCGTCGAGCGGCGCATCCGGCCGGCTGCGGGCATGGCCTATTCGACCGAGGAAGGATCGCATTTCCTCAACGTCCGCGCCGACAATATGAGCGCGTTCGCCGACGCGCCCGACCATTTCGCCCGCTGGGCCATTGCGCGCGGCGGCCGGCCGGACGGCTTTATCCGCCGCCGCGACTATCGCCGCTATCTGGAAGAATTGCTCGCCCAGGCGGAGCGGAGCGGGCGGCTGAAGGTCGTGCGTGACAGCGCCACCGGCCTCGCCGCCGATGCGGACGGGATCGTCATCGCCTTGGCCTCGGGCGCGCGGATCGGCGCCGACCAGGCGGTGCTCGCCGGCGGCAATTATCCCGGCCGCCTTCCCGCCGCGCTCGGCCTACCCGAGGAGCGGCTGGTCCACGATCCCTGGAGCCCGGAAGGCATAAAGGCGGTCAAGCGGATCGCATCCGAGGTGACGGGCGAAACGCTGCTGCTCGGCACCGGCCTCACCATGGTCGACATGAGCCTGACGCTGGAGGATGCGGGCTTCGGCGGCCGCATCCTGGCGCTGTCGCGGCGGGGGCTGGTGCCGCGGGCCTCGCAGCAGATCGGGGCGGTGCCGCTCGCATGGCAGCCGCCGGCGCGGCTCCGCGACCTGTTCCGCGAAATCCGATCGCGTTCGGCCGAATCGGGCTGGCGTTCGGCGGTCGACGGCCTCCGGCCGCACAGCATCGCCCTGTGGCGCGGCTTCACCGAGGCGGAGAAACGCCGCTTCCTCCGCCACGCCCGCCCCTGGTGGGACGTCCACCGCCACCGCATCGCCCCCGAAGCGGCGGCGCGCATCGAGAAGCTGGAGGAGGACGGCAAGCTGGAGGTGATGGCCGGCCGCGTCGTCTCGGCCGAGGAGGGGCGGCTTGAGATCGCCCGCCGCGGCGGCGGCCTCGCCGAGCGGCGGGTGGAAGCGGCGATCAACTGCACCGGCCCGGCCGGCATCGGCCGGGTCGAGGATCCCCTGGTCCGTCAGCTCCTGGCAAGCGGCCTCGCCCGCCCGGATGCGCTCGGTCTCGGCCTGGACGTGGATGCGCAGTCGCGGGTGGTTGGGCCCGCCGAGGGCCTCTACGCGATCGGCCCGCTCACCAAGGGCGCCTTCTGGGAGATCGTCGCGGTGCCGGACATCAGAAGGCAGGTGCGCGACGTCGCCCGGATGATCTCCACCTTCTAAGATTATCCTCCCCGGGACGGGGAGGGGGACCGCGTGAAACGCGGTGGAGGGGGGTGGGAGACCCACTCAGAACTTCCAAACCGATATCGTGCCAGGTGGAGAACCCCCTCCACCAGCCTCCGGCTGGTCCCCCTCCCCGTTCCGGGGAGGATTCTTGCTTATTGCGCCAGCGGGACCGAGCCGTTGGAGGGCGCCGGGACGGCGGGCGGCGAACCCGGGGCGGCGAGCGGGTTGGCGGCGGGTGCGTGGCCGATGGGGCCGCCCGGGGCGAGAGGCGGCGCGGTGCCGGCGGGCGCCTGTCCTTGCTGCTTCAGCACCGAGGAATCGACCGAGACCGACGGCCGCTCGACCGTGGCGAGGCCGGCGAGGACGATCGAGAGGACCACGAAGATGGTGGCAAGGACCGCCGTCGCGCGGGTCAGGAAATCCGCCGCGCCGCGCGCCGACATCAGCCCCGACGGGCTCCCCCCGACGCCGAGCCCGCCGCCTTCCGAACGCTGCATCAGGATGAAGGCGACCATCGCGAGCGCGACGAACGTCTGAAGAATCAGGAGGAAGGTGAACATTCGGGCCTCGGATTTCGGATGGCATCGCGCCGCGGCGCAACGATATTGCGGGGGATTTAGGGGAAGAGGGGGGCCGATTCAATCCTCCCCGCTCGCGGGGAGGGTGCTGGAGCTTTGACTGCCGGGGGCAGTCCAAAGCTCCGGCACGCCCGGAACGGCGGTGGAGGGGGTTTTGAGACCCGCAATGAGCTTCCGACCCTTTTGCCGGCCTCGGAACCCCCTCCACCAGCCTTTGGCTGGTCCCCCTCCCCGTCCCGGGGAGGATTTAGCTGGCGGCGGCCGCTTCGATGATCGGAACGAATTGCGCCGCGGTCAGGCTGGCGCCGCCGACGAGGGCGCCGTCGACGTCCGGCACCGCGAACAAGGACGCCGCATTGCCGGCATTGACCGACCCGCCATAGAGGATGCGCAGGCGCGCGCCGGCGTCGCCGAAGCGCTCGCTCAGCGCCTTGCGGATCGCCGCATGCATCTCGCCGGCATCCTCGGGAGTCGCGGTGCGGCCGGTGCCGATCGCCCAGATCGGCTCGTAGGCGAGGATCAATTCCGCCTCCCGCGGCAATTCGGGGAGCGAGCCGAGCGTCTGGCCGACGACGCGCGCGACATGGCCGCCGGCCGCTCGCTCCGCCTCGCTCTCGCCGACGCAGACGATCGCGCCGAGGCCGCCCGCGAGCGCCGTTTCGGCCTTGGCGCGGACCAGCGCGTCGCTCTCGCCGCAGCGGGCGCGGCATTCGCTGTGGCCGACGATCACCAGCTTCGCCCCCGCCTCCTTCAGCATCTCCGCCGAGATCGCGCCGGTATGAGCGCCGCTCTCCTTCTCGTGCACATCCTGCGCGCCGACGATCAGGCCGCCGCCCCGCGCCGCCGCCAAGGTGATGAGCGTCGCCGGCGGGCAGATGGCGACGTCGACGCCCGGCGCCGCCCGCGCCGCCTCGGCGATCGGCCCAAGCTCGGCGAGCGCGGCGCGGCTGCCGTTCATCTTCCAGTTGCCCGCGACGAGCTTGCGGCGGAGGTGCATGTCCCGGTCCCCTGTGGTGCGGGGGTGGCGCCTAGCAAGCGCATTCCCCTTCCGCAACAAACTCCAAACTCCAAACGCCCCTCCCTGGAAGGGAGGGGCAGGGGGTGGGTCGCGGAGCGCTAACGGCGTGCGCCTCGATGTCGCCGTTTCGCGATTGGCGGAGGCGCTGGCCGCGCTTCGCGCGGACCCACCCCTAGCCCCTCCCTTGCAGGGAGGGGAATCGAGCGAAGGGAGCAGGCCGCTTGCCCCCCTGCCCTCCGGCTTTTATGACCCGGCCGACCTTCCTTCATCGGGACGACCCTATGCTCTCCTTCTTCCGCCGCGGCTTCATGGCCAAGATCATGCTCGGCGTCCTTTTCCTGGCGCTTGTCGCCATCGTCATCACCGGCTTCGGGACCGGCGGCATGGGCGGGCTTGGCGGCCTTGCCGGCGGCCGGCTCGGCGCCGACACGATCGCCTCGGTCAATGGCGAGCCGATCACCACCGACCGCGTGACCGACGTGATGAAGCGCCAGCTCGAGCGCATCCAGCAGCAGCGGCCCGACATCGACATGCCCGGCCTGATCCGGCGCGGCGAGCTCGAGGACGTCGCCGATCAGCTCATCGGAATCACCGCCGGCAATTCCTTCGCCGAGAGACTGGGGATCGTCGCCACCAAGCGGATGATCGACGCCGAGATCGTCAAGATCCCGCAATTCCAGGGCGTCTCCGGCCAGTTCGACCAGAATGTCTTCCGCGCCGCCCTGATGCAGCAGCACATGACCGAGGCGGAGCTTCGCGATCAGTTCCGCACCGGCCTGCTCCAGCGCCAGCTCATGCTTCCGGCGGTCGGCTCGCCCTTCGTGCCGCAGGCCTTCGCCAACCAATATGCCGCTTTGCTGCTCGAAACCCGCGCCGGCACGCTCGGCGCGGTGCCGACCAAGGCGATGGGCCCCGGCCCCGCGCCGAGCGAGGGCGACATTGCCGGCTGGTACCGCCAGAACATCGCCCGCTATACAATGCCTGAGCGGCGGGTGATCCGCTATGCGGTGATCGGCGCCGAAACCGTCGCCCCTTCGACCAAGCCGAGCGACGCCGAGATCCAGGCCGCTTATGCCGGCAACCCGGCTTATGCCGCGAGCGAGACCCGCACTTTGTCCCAGGTCGTGCTGCCGAGCGAGACGGCGGCGCGCGCCTTCGCGCAGAAGGTCGCTTCCGGCACGCCCTTTGCCCAGGCGGCGCAGCAGGCCGGCTATGCGGCCTCCGACATCGCGATCGGCGACAAGAACCAGGCCGATTATGCAAGGCTCAGCTCGCCCCAGGTGGCGGCCGCCGTGTTCAAGGCGGCCAAGGGCGCGACTGTCGGCCCGATCCGATCCGGCCTCGGCTGGCACGTCGTCCAGGTCGGGAACGTGAAGACTGTCGCCGCCCGGCCGCTCGCCGCGGTGCGGGGCGAGATCGAATCGGCCCTCGAAAAGCAGAAGAGCGCGGCGGCGCTGAACGCGCTGGCCGGCCGCGTCGACAACGAAGCGAGCAGCGGCGCGCGCTTCGCCGACATCGTCAAGAAGGAGAATCTGAAGGCCGTCGAGACCCCGCCGGTCACCGCGAACGGCCAGGCGCCCGGCGGGCCCACCGGCTGGACCGCGCCGAGCGACCTCGCGCCCTTGCTGCGCGGTGCCTTCCAGATGGATCCGAACGACCAGCCCGCGGTCGCGCCGATCGTCCCCAACCAGCGTTATGCCCTGGTCGGCGTCGCCCAGGTCGCCGCCGCCGCCGCGCCGCCGCTCGCCCAGGTCCACGACCGGGTGAAGACCGATCTCATGGCCTGGCGCGCGTCGCTGCGGGCGAGGGCGATCGCCCAGGCGATCGTCGCCAGGATCAACGGCGGGATGCCGGCAGCCCAGGCCTTCGCCCAGGCCGGGGTGGCGCTGCCGCCGCTCAAGCCGCTCAGCGCGACCCGGCGCGACCTCAGCAAGGCGGCCGCGGACGTGCAGCCGGAGCTCACCGCCCTGTTCGCCTTGTCGCGCGGCAAGGCGCGGCTGATCGACGCCGGCGAGGCGCGCGGCTGGTTCATCGTCGCGCTCGACAATGTGACGCCGGGCGACCTCAAGAAGGAGCCGGCTCTGGTCCAGGACGTGCGCAGCCAGTTCGGGCAGCTCGTCGGCGACGAATATCAGCAGCAATTCACCAACGCGATCCGCGCCGGAATGAAGGTGAAACGCAACGACAAGGCGCTCGCCAAGCTCCGCGCTGACCTCCTGAGCGGCAACACGCCGCAGTGAGGCCAGGCGAGGCGTTCGACTGAAAAATCCCTCTCCCTGGAGGGAAAGGGTAGGTGAGGGTGTCGGGCATCAGGGATAATTCTCGGACGCAGAGCCCCCTCACCCAATTCTCTCCCCGCCGGGGCGAGGGCTTCATGGGCAGGATTTGAATGTCGACACGCTCGAATCCCCCCCTTCGCATCCTCATCGTCGACAATTACGACAGCTTCACCTGGAATCTGGTCGACTATCTGCGCGCGCTCGGCGCCGAGGTGCGGGTCGAGCGCAACGACGCCCTCACCCCCGCCGAGGCGCTGGCGACCGGGGCGGACGGCTTCCTGATCTCGCCGGGACCGGGGACTCCGGACGAATCCGGCATGTCGCCGGGGCTCGTCGCCGCCTGCGCGGAAGCCCGCCGGCCCCTGCTCGGCGTGTGCCTCGGCCACCAGACGATCGCCGCCTGGTTCGGGGCGAAGGTCGTGCGCGCGAAACGGGCGGTGCACGGCAAGACCTGCCCGGTCGTCCATGACGGCAGCGGACTCTTCGCCGGCCTGCCCTCGCCGCTCACCGGCGCCCGCTACCATTCGCTGGTCGTGGCGCCGGAGACGCTCCCCTCGTCGCTCCTCGTCAACGCGACCGCGGACGACGCGACGGTGCAGGGGATAAGGCACCGCGAGCTGCCGATCCACGGCCTCCAATTCCACCCCGAGAGCGTCGCCAGCGAGCACGGCCACGCCATGCTCGCCAATTACCTCGCCCTCGTCCGGGCGGGCGCGATCGGCGGCGCTTGACAGGCTCCCGGATGTTGCCTACACGTTCCTCATCCGTTCCCTGAGGGGAACAATGGCGAGGGGGATCGGCCAATGCTGACGCGCAAGCAGAGCGAGCTTCTCACCTACATCCAGCAGCGGCTGAAGGAGAGCGGCGTCTCCCCCTCGTTCGAGGAGATGAAGGACGCGCTGGCGCTGAAGTCCAAATCGGGCGTCCACCGTTTGATCTCGGCGCTGGAGGAGCGCGGCTTCATCCGCCGCCTCCCCAACCGCGCCCGCGCCCTCGAAATATTGCGCATGCCGGAGGCCCAGGCCGGCGCCGCCACGGCCCGGCCGAGCGCGTCGGTGACGGTGCCGCAGGCCGCCAACGACGTCATCGAGCTGCCGCTTCACGGCCGCATCGCCGCCGGCATGCCGATCGAGGCGCTGGAGGGGCAGAGCAGCCTCCCCGTCCCCGCCGCCCTGCTCGGCCCGGGCGAACATTATGCGCTGGAGGTGGCCGGCGATTCGATGGTCGAGGTCGGCATCCTCGACGGCGATTATGCCCTGATCCGCAAGACCGAAGTCGCCCGCGACGGCGAGATCGTGGTGGCGCTCATCAACGACGAGGAAGCGACGCTCAAGACCTTCCGCCGCGAAGGCCAGATGATCCGCCTCGACCCCGCCAACCGCCGCTACGACCCCCAGCGCTACCGCCCCGAACAGGTCCGCATCCAGGGCAAGCTGGCGGGATTGCTGCGCCGCTACTGACCGCTCCGCGGCGACGGCCCCGCCACTCCCCGTCGCCCCCATGCCTTCCCCCCGTCATCCCAGCGAAGGCTCACTGCTGTCCGGGATTTTGTTAACACGGTAGATTGAACGCGAGTTGGGGGTTTGGGGGGAGCTGCCGTGGATGTCGTGGGGGAGGCGCTGTGCTGTTTTTGAGGGTGAAGGCTGCGAAGAGGGCGACCCTGAGCCGGGCGATGAGAGCCTTGGTGCCGTGCTTATGGCTTTTGGCGTGTGTCTGGCGGAACAGGCGGAGCAGCAGGAAGGCGATGAGGGCGATATAGATCTGGCTTTTGACGGCATTTTCGCTGCGCCCCAGGAAGCGTTTGATCTTGAGGTTTTGCTTGATCCACTTGAACAGCAGCTCGATCTGCCATCGCTCCTTGTAGAGGGCCGCAATGTCGGCGGCGGGGCGTTCAAGGTCGTTG
>DASXCT010000016.1:0-65589 GCA_036491055.1 Allosphingosinicella sp. | reverse complement strand
TGTGGGTGGCGGACATCACCTATGTCCGCCTGGCCGAGGCCTTCGTCTATCTGGCGGTGGTGCTGGATGCGTTCAGCCGCAAGGTGGTCGGCTGGGCGATGGAGGACCACCTGCGCGCCGAGCTGGCGCTGGAGGCGCTCGCCATGGCGCTGGAAACGCGCACGATCGTGCCGGGCGGCCTTGTCCACCACTCCGACCGCGGCGTTCAATATGCCTGCGGCGATTATATCGCCCGGCTCGAGGCGGCCGGCATCCTGCCGAGCATGAGCCGGGTCGCCTGTCCTTATGACAATGCCATGGCCGAGAGCTTCATGAAGACCTTGAAGCAGGAAGAGGTGAACGGCACCGCCTATCGCGACCTGGCGCATGCCCGTGCCGAGATCGGCACGTTCATCGAGCAGGTCTACAACCGGCAACGGCTGCACTCCGCCTTGGCCTACCTGTCGCCGGAGGAGTATGAAGGAACCAAGCCATGGGCTGCTGCGCAGCAGCCCATGGCAATGGAGACACCGAGCTGTCCCTAATTAACGTGTCTCATCGATAGGGTGCGGTCCAGCCCGTCCCGCCTCTGTCAATTAGGTATTGTGTCCCTGGAATATGGTGTTGTTCTTCTATTGTTCCAGAAGCAGGTCCCTGATAATAAAGTACGTCGGTTCGGCGACAGATGACGGGCCGGCAAGAAGGGATAGTGGTTATGAGGATTGCATTGTCACAAAGGGCGACGCGGTTTTTCCTGTTCCTCGCAGCCACAACTTTGCTTGCCGCGCCGGCGGCGGCGTGCTGCATTTCGGAAACTGGAGCGCCACGCTCCGGGCGGGCGCATGTCATCATCCATCGGGTTGCAGTCGCAGCCCTGCAATGTGGTTCAACCTACGACGAGGCTGTCATCAAACGCACCTGCGCACGCCGAGATCGCCTGCTGCACGAGGCGCACCGATTAGGCTGGTGCTGGGGCTCGCGTGACGACCGCGCACTGGAGCTCGAACTCTATTGGCTTCCGTGCCGGAGGAACCACAATTGGGCATGGTATTCAGCGCCCGACTGACCGCGCACTGGCAGCCTTGCGCCGCAGAAAGGCGTCGACCTCCGGTGGCGGACTCGACGGCGCGGCCAGATTCATCCGAGGATCGACGGGAATGCTGCTCAGCAGATCCGCGATTGCGGCCCGTTTTTCGGGATCTCCCGTCTTGTTCGCCATTCCTTCGTAATCCATTGCGACCTTGGCCGCCATCTGCCCCGCACTCTGATTGGAGTGCAGCGCCGCCCACGCATCATGGTAGGGGTGCTGATTCTGCATTTCCCAGATCATGAACCGGATCTGGTCATCCTCATTAGCAGCTGAGAAGCTTACGTCCTGATTTTGCTTTAGCGTTTTGTTCTGCTTTTTCTTCAGCGTTTCGTATAAGCCCCGCCGATAAGGCGACCATTGCCAGAGGCCATAGCCGGGTCCGCCACTCAGCTGTGGAGACCGATAATAGCCATAGCTTTCCACCATCGCGTTGGCCGCCATCGCTGCCGCGGCGGCGGGAGTGAATCCGAACTGCATCAGCCGGTTGCGTAATCTGGTGCCCCGCTGGGCGAGCGAGATGACTTCCCCGATGTGCATGTTCCCGATCATCGGCGCGTTTGCGTGGCCCTTGAGCCACGGCCGCATGTGCGGATCGAGTGGGCGGCCGCGTTGCTTCGCAATCTGATAGATGCGGTCGGCTTTCTGATCTGGAGTGAGTTTACTGCTCCCCACCGCCAGGTTGGTGTTGGCTTGAAAATTATACTCGGCATGCAACGGGTCCTGTGCCGGCTGGGGGGTGGCCGCTCCTGGCGCGGCTGTCGGTTGCCGCGTCGCAGTTGCTGCCGGCGCACCCTTGATCGGCGCGCGGGCGATGCTGGCCGGCGGCCCAAGAACCGGATCCAATGGAGAGCCGTAGGTCCGCAGGACCGCCTGTCCGTCCGACGGCGAATCCAGCGAAGCCAGACGGAATCCGGCAGGTGCGCCGCCAAAAGGGGGTTGGGAACCGCGGGCACCCTGCCCTGGAAAAGCGCCACCGGGCGGCAAGCCATTCGGCTGGAAGGGCTGCTGCGCGGAGGCCAGGATGAAAGGCGGCCTTCCCTGGGGGCCCGGCCCTCCCGGCGCGGGCGCCTGCGGTACGACGGGCTGGCCCGGCATGCCAAGCAAGCCGCCGGGCTGCTGCTGATCGTCGCTCCCGGTGCCGGGTGCATTGGTGACGGGCAACGAGCCCGGCGGCTGCGGCGCGTCCGGCCCGTCGCCGGAAGCCCCTGCCCCTTGCGGCGTACCGAGCTGCTGGAGGATGCTGGCTACGTCGCCGGGTGCGCCGGGAAGTCCCGCGACGAAGGGCGGCGGGTTCTGCTGGTCCGGCGGCAGCGGCGGCCCGGCGGACTGGCTTGGCGCGCCGAACAGACCGCCGGACTGCGCTCCGCCGCTCGTGCCGCCTGGCCCGCCGGCAGCGAACAAGGAGGCGGGTGGCTGCGGACCGTTGCCGCCGCCGAGACCCGGAGCCGTCGCGCCCTGCTGGGTGGTGAGCTGCTGCAGGGCGCTGGCCACATCGCCGGGCGCGCCCGGAAGCCCCGCTATGAACGGCGGCGGACCCTGCTGATCGGACGGTAGGAGGGGAATGCCCGATCCGTCGTTGCCGTCATTGTCGGAACCTTGGCCGAGGAGCGGCGGGGGCAGCGGCGGCTGCGCAGTGCCGTTGCCGCCGTCATCCGATCCCTGCGGCGCGCCGAGCTGCTGGAGCGCGCCGGCCGGGTCGTCGGGCGCGCCGGACAGCCCGGCAATGAAGGGCGGCGGATTCTGCTGGTTCTGCCCCGGCTGGAAAAGCGCGGCCGGCTGTGGCGGATTGCCGGTTGAACCGCCGCTGCCGTCGCTTCCCCCGCCCTGCTGCGGCTGCTGGCTCGCCGCCATGATCAGTGAGCCGAGTTGCCACAGCGCGTTGACCTTCTGGCCGGGATCGGTCGCGTTGACGAACTGGTCCTTGACCTGGGCGATCTGACCGGTGAGCTGGTCGGGATCGGCCTGCGCCGACGCATCGGGCGCGTTGCCCTGGCTGCCATCGCCGGGCGCGCCGCCATCGCCGCCTTGGGCGGCCGCGAGCACGGGATCGGGCTGCGGATACCAGAGGCCGTCCTGGCGCAGATAGGTGACGCCGCCATAGGTCCTGGAATCGCCGTCCTGATAGGCCATTGATCGTCCTCCTGGGGATTGATCCGCATGGCGGGCGGGACGGCCCGGCTGCGAAGCTTGATGATGGTCGTGAAAAGGGCCGCAGGCCTGCCTTGGGCGGGTGCGACTTACCGACTAGAAATCGGCAAAGCCGCCGTCGCTGCTGCCGTTGCCGTAATCGCTGTCGAAACCGTAGCTGCTGCCATAGCCGCCATAGGGATCGTAGCCGCCGGTCTGATCCATGCCCGAAACATCCTGGTCGGTCAGCGGCACGACCGAAGCGGTCGCGCCGCCGATCGCCGTCCCATCGCCCCAGCCGAACGGGATCGAGGACGAATCGGTGGCCGCGCCGAGCGGCTGGCCCATCGTCGGATCGATGGCGCCCATCGCCATCGCCGGCGGGCCCGCGGGCAGGTAATTGGCGGTCGAAGGATTCGCATTGGCGACGGCGTAGCCGCCGCTCGCCGCCGGCATTGCGGGGCCGAGATTCTGCAGCTGGCTCTGGGCGTAGGCGCCCGGATAGAGCTTGGCGATGGCGCGCTGGCCGTCGCTGAGGTTCGGATCATTGTCGATCGCGTTGAAGATCAATTGCTGTTGCTGCTGCTCCGCCTTGCGCTTCTTGTGCGCCTGGATGAGGCTCGCCGGCACGCCGAAGAAGCCGAGCGCGGCCGAGCCCCAGTCGAAGCCGTGCTGCTGTTGCGGCGATGATGTGTCGAACAATCCTGCCATTTCAAGCCCCCGCCGCATAGGCATTAGCCGCGTTCTGGCCCGCCTGCATGAGCATCGAGAACAGGCTCGGTGTCGTGGTAGTCGAGCTCGTCCCGCTGCTGGTGCCGTTGGTGTTGATCGTCTGCCCGATCAGCGCCTGGTAGGGCGTCGCGCCGAACAATTGGCCGACCGCCTGGAGCTGGGCGAGCGGCGCCAGGGCATAAGCCTGCTCGATCTGCTGCTGCTGGGCGCCGAGCTGCGACATCGCGCCCAGATCCGCGCGGGTGTTGGTGCCGTAATCGCTGCCATATTGGCTGAGCGCATTGGCCGCCTGGAGCTGGCGGGCGAGCCCGGCCTCATTCTGCTGGGCGTTGAACAGGCTCGCCTGGTTCTGCGCGCCCGCGTTGAACTGCGCCGACTGGTTGAGCGCGGCGAGATAGGCCTGCATCGACGCATTGTTGGCGGTCGCATTGTACTGCGAGGCGTCGTTCTGCATCTGCGCCTGGGCGAGCGCGAACTGGTTGCCGGCGCTCTGGTTGGCGAGGCCGGCATTGTTCAGCGCCGTCGCGCCGAACTGCGCCGCCTGGTTCTGCGCGGCGGCATTGGCGAGCGCCATCTGGTTCGCCGTATCCGCCCCATATTTGGCGGCGTCGTTCTGCATCTGCGCCTGGGCGAGCCCGATCTGGTTGACGGCGCCCTGGTTGGCGAGGCTGGCGGTGTTGCGCGCCGCCGCGCCGAACTGGCCCGCCTGGTTGGCCGCCGCCGCATTGGCGAGCGCCGCCTGGTTCGCCGCCGACGCCCCGAATTGCGAGGCGTCGGCCTGCTGCTGGGCCCGGGTCAGCGCGAACTGGTTGTTGGCGGACTGGTTGGCGAGGCTGGCATTATTCTGGGCCGTCGCGCCGAACTGCGCTGCCTGGTTACGCGACGCCGCATTGGCGAGCGCGGCCTGGTTCGCCGCCGAAGCCGCGAATTGCGCCTGGTCGTTCTGCATGCCGGTGCGGGTCAGGGCGAACTGGTTGAGCGCGCTCTGGTTGGAAAGGCCGGCGGCATTGGTCGCCTGGGCGTTGAACAGGCTCGCCTGGTTGCGCGCCGAGGCGTTGGCGAGCGCCGCCTGGTTCTGCGCCGCCGCCCCGAATTGCGAGGCGTCGGCCTGCTGCTGGGCGCGGGTCAGGGCGAACTGGTTGTTGGCCGATTGGTTGGCGAGGCTGGCATTGTTCCTCGCCAAGGCGCCGAACTGGCCGGCCTGGTTGGCGGCGGCGGCATTGGCGAGCGAGGCCTGGTTCTGCGCGCCGGCGGCGAATTGCGCCTCGTCATTCTGCATGCCCGCACGGGTCAAGGCGAACTGGTTGTTCGCCGACTGGTTGGCGAGGCTCGCCGCATTCTGCGCATTGGCGCCGAACTGGCCGGCCTGGTTGGCGGCGGCGGCATTGGCGAGCGAGGCCTGGTTCTGCGCGGAGGCGGCGAACTGGGATTCGTCATTCTGCATGCCGGCGCGGGTGAGCGCGAACTGGTTGTTCGCCGACTGGTTGGCGAGGCTCGCCGCGTTCTGCGCATTGGCACCGAACTCCGACGCCTGGTTGGTCGCGGACTGGTTGGCGAGGCCGAGCTGGGCGCTGAGCTGCGCCTGGCTGAGCGCGCGCTGGTTGGCGGCGGCGGCATTGGCCTGCGATACGCCGGTCTGGTTCTGGGCGTTGAACAGGCTCGCCTGCTGGCGGTTGGCGGCGTCCGACTGGGAAAGGCCGGCCGCAGTGTTGAAGGCGTTGGAGAGGAGGCCGGATTCGGTGGTGGCGCGGGCGCGGGCGAGATCGTCGTCCAGGCTCGCCTGGGCGACTCCGAAGCGCGATCCTCCGAAGGCGCCGGCGGCCGCGCCCTGCGCCTTGAGCTGGGCCTGCTGCACGGCGGCATTCTGGTCGAAATCGGCCATGCTCGCGTTGACGACCTGGCCGAGATAGGGGTTCATGTAGCCATTGAGGTTGGTGAGCAGGCTCGCCGCCTGGGCGTTGGACGCGGCCGCATTGGCGGCCGGCGCGATCGTCACCGGCCCCGCCTGCGCGGCATTATAGCCCTGGCCCGAAGCGAGCGCGGCATTGCCGAGCGACGCCACCGAATAGCCGTTCGCGGCCGCGTTGGCGGCATTGTAGCCGGCGCCGGTCGCCTGGCTCGCGGCGCCGAGCGACGGCACCGCATAGCCGGCGGCGGCGGCATTGGCGGCATTGTAGCCGGCGCCGGTCGCCTGGCTCGCCGCGCCGAGATTGGGCGCGGCATAGCCCGATGCATTGGCGAGCGCGGCGTTGAAGCCGGTGCCGGTGGCAAGCGCCGCATTGGCGAGCGACGGCACCGCATAGCCCGAGGAATTGGCGGTGGCGGCATTGTAGCCGGCGCCGGCCGCCTGGCTCGCCGCGCCGAGATTGGGCGCGGCATAGCCGGTCGCCGCGGCATTGGCTGAATTGTAGCCCGAGGCCGAGGTCAAAGCATAGGGAATGGCCGAGGACGAAGCCGCGTTGAAATCCGCCTGTGGCGACGTCGCCGAGAAGGGCGAGAGGGTGAAGGAGCCGCCCTGCGCGGCGTTCGGATTGGCGGTCAGCGGCTGCGGAATGGAACCGCCGGCGGTGATCGATTGCGGCGAGGTCGAGGAGAAAGGCGTGATCGTGAACGGCGAGGATCCGGACGAGGACGATGAGGATGGCGAAAATCCATTGAGATCCAGCCCCGCCCCGACATTGACCGGCGTGAAGGTCGGCGCCGAATAAGAGGTGCCGGTCGTCTGGGCGGCATTATAGCCGCTGGCGCCCGCCGCGAACGGGTTGGACAAGGTCGCCGGATTATAGGTCGACACCCCCCCCTGCGCGGCGCCGTAGCCGGAGGCGGACGGGACCGTGCTCGCCGGCGCGTTGGCGACGCCGAGCGCGATCTTGGACGCGGTGCTGAAATTGTTGTTGAGCCCGCCAAGCTCGTCGGCATTGTTATACGCCTGCTGCTCGAGCGGCGAGGCGCCGGCGACGAAGCTGTTCGGATCGGAATCGGCGAAGCTGCCGATCGACCCGACATAATTTTGCAGCCCCTGGGTCAGCCAGGACGGCGCGACCGGGGTGGTCGTGGCGGTCTGATTGGTCTGCTGGTTGCTCGTCGAGTTGGACGAAGAAGAAGAAAGGCCCATCGGGTCCTCCGGTCAAAGGATTGCGTGAAGGCGGGTGAAACCCCCCTCTCCCTTGAGGGGAGAGGGATACGAAGCCTTGGCGACGAAGGAGCCTAGGCGAAGTTGGGTGAGGGTGACGGGAGGTGGAAGCAAACCCGCTGACGGCGCCGCCCCCTAAACCTGCGGCGTGATCTTCGGCACCAGCAGCTGGCCGTAAAGCGCCCCCAGCCCCGTCGGATCGCTCGGATCGTAGCCGGTGCCGGCGATCGCGCCCCCAACCCCATAAGCGATCCCGCCGCCGCCCCCGGCCGCCCCGACGAACGGGTTGTTGAAGCCCGGCAGCAGCGGCGCATTCTGGGCGGCGGGCGTCGGCGCGAACGGGTGGCCGGTGCGCGGCATCGCATAGCCCGGCATCGACGGCGCCGGCGTGTAGCCGGTGAAGCTCGGGATCAGCCCGCCGTCGAGGAAGGAGGGCAGAGCCGGCGGCTGATAGACGGGCAGCGAAACCTGGGTCGGCGCATTGACATGGGTGTCGATGTTCGCGGTGGCGGGAGCCTTGGGCGCCGGCGACATCGTCGACACGGTCGGCATCTGGGTCGGCAACGGCGCGATCGTCGCCGGCGTCGACGGCGTTCCGGGCGGTGGCGGCACGGCCGGCATCGGCGGGGGCATCGGCGCCGGCCGGGGCGGCGGAGGCGGCGGCGGCGCGGGCGGAAGCACCGGCGCGCTCACCGGCGGCCTGGGCAGAGGCGGCGGCGGCACGCTCACGATCGGCGCCGAAGGCAGCATCGGCGGCGGCGCCGGCGGAAGCACCGGCTTCGGCACCGGAGCGGGCGCGGGCACAGGCACGGGCGGCGCCGGAACCGGATGCGCGACGACCGGAGCCGGCGGGGCCACAAGAGGCGGCGCCGGCGGCATGGGCATTGCGGCCGGCGGCGGCGCGGGCGCCACCGGAGCCACCGGAGCAGGAACCGGCTTCGGAAGCGGCGGCACGACCGGGACCGGCGGGGGCGCCGGGGCCGGCCGCGGCGGCGGAGGCGGAGGGAGCGTTGGCGATGGCGGAGAAGGCGCGTTGTTGCGGGCCAGGATCGCGTTGACGCGCGCGTCGATGTTCGAGCTCTCGTTCTGGTTCGCCGCGTTCGGCCCGCCCGCCGGCAGCGGGGCCGGCAGCGGCGCCGGCGTCGGCGACAAAATTGGCCTGGGCATGGGCGGCGCCGGCGCCGGGCTCGGCTGCACCGGCAGCGGCGCCGGCGCCGGCGAGGCGGCCGGACGAATAAGCGCGGGCGACGGGAGCGGCGCGGCGGGGATGGCGGCGGGCTTCGGCGCGGGCACGACCGGCGCGGGCGACGAAGCCTGGACCGGCGCGCCGACGCGCATGTTCGCCACGGAAGGCGCCGCCGGCACGGCCGGCGCGGTCGGGGGCGGCACCTGCGGAATAAGCGGTGCCCGCGGCAGGATCGGCGTCGGCGACAGCAAGGGCGACGCGGCGATCGGCGCGTCGGCCGAGACGATCGGCGCCCGCGCCAGGTTCGGCCCGCCGAGCGGCGGCATGGCCAGTGACGCGCCAAGGCCCGGCGCGGCCGGGGCAAGGGCCGGCGGCAGAACCGGCGCGTTGGCCGGCGGCCTGGGCAAAGGCACCGGCGCGACATTGGGCGCAAGCGCCGGCGCGGGCTTCGCCGCGGGACTCGCCGCCATTTGGGGCAACAAGGGCGGCGGTGCGGAAGCGGTCGCCGCGCTCATCGGGCCGGCCGGCGCGCCGGCAAGGGCATCGCCCGAAAGCATCGGCGGCGGCGCCGCATTGGCCGGCCGCGGATTGGCCGCCACCCAGCCGCTCAGCGCCTGGCCTTGCTGGGCGGCGTTGAGGCCGGACTGGGAGAGTTGGTCCTTGATGTCGGCGAAACGCTGGGTCCATTGGTCCATCTACAGATCCTTCCTCACCACCTGCTGGTGGGTGCGATAGCCATGTTCGCGAAGCAGCCGCGCCCAGCCCGGCCGGCTCTCGACCAGGGCGCCGAGCGCGCCGATGCCCTTCAGCCAGGCCTCCGCCTCGGGCCGCAAGGTGCCGACGATCGCCGCCGGATCGCCCGCCGCGATCAGCACATGGCCGTCGAAATTTCCGGTCGGATAGGCTTTGAGCTCGACGACCAGAGCCGCCGCGCGGCAGACGAACAGCTTGACGCTCCCGTCATTGATGCGGCGATCGAGATAGTCGATCGTGAAGAAACGCGGATCGAGCGCCCGCTCGAACGACGCCCGCCACGGCAGATAGTCGCACCACATGACGGGGATCATCGTGCATCTCCCCGAAGCGGATCAGGCCGCCACGGCGCATAGGGCCCCGGGACCGCCGGGCCGGCGGCGTGGACCGCATGCTGGCATCCGGCCATCGCCGCGATCGTCACCGGTCCCATGAGCCCGATCCTTCCGCCGCAAGCAGGCGCGGGCTCACCGCTCGCCGAGCGGAGCCGTGTCGAACAGGGGCTTGCCGAGCCGCATATAGGTGGCGGTGCCGTCGAGCCGGACCGCGGCGATCTGGCCCGAGGCGCGGAAATCCAGCTTCGCCGCGGTGTTGGGAATCGTGTAGGGGCCCTTGGTCACCGGCGTCGACCGCGGCCGGTCGCGCATCAGCAGGGTGAGCGTGACGTCGCCCGACTGATAATCGAAATCCGGAACGAACCCGCGCACCATCATCCGCGTCCGGCTGTTGCCGAGATACTGGTCCGCCGACTGGATGAACCAGGCATCCGGGGCGACGGTCGGGATTTCGTGCGTGTAGATGTTGCCGGCGACGTCGCCCATCAAGGTCTGGGCGCCGAGCACCTGCGAGAGCGGCCCCGGCGGCAGCATCGAATCCCGCGCGAGCTGGCCCCGATACCAGACCGCCATGCCGCCCGCCGCCGCGGCCGCCGCCGATTCGTCGACGCAATAAGCGACGTAGCGGCTGCAATTGACGCCCGGCGTGTCGCGATTGTCGGGATAGAGGATCCAGATCTCGTTGAACGAGGGATTGACCTCGACCCGGATCGAGGCCCCCGAGACGACGTTCTCCTTGAAATCCTTGGAAATCGGGCAGGCGAGCATCTCGGGCGCCGCGCCCGGCTCCCAGCGGTAGAAATTGAGGTCGATGCCGACCCAGTAAGCGATGCCCTTGTCGATCGCGACCGCGCCGGTGGCGACGATGCCGACGCCGGTATCGACCCGGTCGAAGCGGTAGGTCTGGCTCGGATCGCCGATGAACTGGCCCATCCACAGGCCGCTCGTCGTCCACACCCCGACATAGGCGCCGACCAAAGCCGCGGCGAAGATCATGCCGCCGTCGTCGAGGACATGCTCGAAGCAATTGTTGGTCGGGAGCGTCGTCCAGACCGTATAGTCTTCGAGGTCGCTGCCGCGGATGCAGGCCGGGTTGAAGATGCCCGACACCTCCTCGTTGCAGCCGAAGGCGAGCACCTGGCGTTCCTGCGTCACCAGCATCGACATGATCTGCGCCGGCGCGGTGGCCACCGGCGCCGCGGGCGTTCCCGGCACCGGCATGGCGTAGAGCTTGCCGAGGCGTTGCGAGGCAAGCAGCGTCGATCCGAAGGCGGCGAGCGCCCAATTGGCGGAGGTGTCGTCGCTGGTGAGGCCGGTCGGGGTGACGTCCGTCGGCGTCGTGTCGAGCTCGTTGGCGACATAGAGCTTCCACCCGCCCGCATAAACGGCGTGCGGGATGGAATCGTAAATATAGCCGAGCATGTCGGTGATCGACGCGGCGAGGCCGGAGATCAGCAAAGACCAGCCGCCGATGCATTCCGGCTTGCCCTGCCGGAAGCGCACGTTCGAGCCGTCCGCCCACTTCCCCTCATCCTCGAAGGTCGTGTCGTCCGAGCTGAGCCCCGGCGGTGGAAGAAAGGTGATGAGATCGGCCACGATTCCTCCGTGTGGTTGCGATGCTGTGCGAAGAGCATCGGCATGTTATGGTCCGTCAAATGAAGGTCGCGATCTGCACACCCTGTCACGGCGATCCGAAGCTCGGCTTCCTATTGAGCATGGTGGGGCTGACGAACCATCGAATTGAAAATGTCGACGTGCGCCTGTTCGTCGTGAGCTCCGCGATCCTTCCACAGGCCAGGAACGTGCTCGTCGCCCAGGCCCGGGAATGGGGCGCCGACTGGATCCTCTGGATCGACGCGGACATGACCTTTCCACCGGACACGCTGAGCCGACTTCTCGCCCGCAACGTACCCGTGGTCGGCGCCAATTGCGTGAGGCGCCAAACCGGACAACCCTCAACCGCCTATATCGGTCAAACGCCTGTCGCCACGACGGAAGAGAAGGTCAGGTCCGGAAGCGTGGAGCAGGTGTCCGCTCTGGGTCTGGGCCTGTGCCTCACCAACACCTCGATTTTCGAGCGGCTTCCCGAACCGTGGTTTCTCTTCGGCTATGACCGCGACCGCAAGATTGCGATAGGGGAGGACAGTTTCCTTTTCGGCAATCTACTTGCCGCCAAGATACCGGTCTACGTCGATCATGCCGTTTCCTGGGAGATCGGGCATATCGCGGAGACCGTGCTGAAGCATCAGGCGCCAACCCCGGCCAAATAGGTCGCGACGGCGTTGTAGAGGTCGAGCACTTCGGCCGCGCTCAGCCCGGCGCCGCCATGAACGAGAGAGATGTTTGCGTCTGTTGCTGGGCCTCCCGCGCTGTCGGAAAGCACGAAGATCGGAGTGACGACGGCGCTTGCGGACGAAGTTTGCGTCGATCCGCCGACGCCGTTTCGGTACGCGACTTGGGTCGTGTTGCCGGTTCGGCTGATGCAGATGTGGTGAGGCGCCGAGCCCGCCGGCGCGGGGGTTTCGCCAAAGAAGTTGGTTCCAATCCAGCCGCCCGGTGAACCGGTGCCGCCGCTAACGACGGCAGTGCTCGCGCCAGCCGAAATGGCGCTTGAGCTGGCTGCGGTAAGATTAAACGCGCCGATATGCGCGCTGTTCGTTCCCCACTGGCCTCCCGCCGTCGACGGCGTGAACGCGCTCGACAGGTTCATCCCCGCCGTAGCCCCGTCGCCGTTCCAGCCCCGGTCTGCGGTGAAGGTCGGCGCGTCATTGGCGGTGAGGTCGTAGCTTCCCTTCCAGTCGATCAGTGAAGCCTGGCTGTCCGCCGCCGCCAGCACCCACAGGAAATCGAGCTTCGCCCAGATGTCGGAGCCGCTGGTCACGCCGTTCTTCAGCGATCCGACGAGATCGTCGATCAGCTGCTTGCGGGCATCGTCGGGCGGGCTCGTCATGGCGGCAACGACAACCGCCGCCTCGACGTTCGCGAAGACGAAGCCTTCGGCCGCCGCGGCCATGACGGAGACATGGGCGCCGCACAAAGCGGCGAGGACGGCAGGGTTCATCTGCCGAAAGTCCCGACAGCGATACGATCCGAGCCGAAGCCAAGCGGAGGCAGGCAGGCGATGAGGTCGATCACAATTCCTCCCTTTCGCGCCAAGGAGCGACGATGACGGCGGTCCTGCCGGATTGTGCGTGGCGTTCGCTAGAGTGGTTTTCAGTCAGGTGGAATGAGCAGGCCGAAAAGAACGGTAAAACAAAAGTCCATTCCAGATGGCCTTGCGGACATGGCTTGGCGGCGACGCTGATACGCTTCGGTTGCGAGCGGGAATCAGGATGAAGTCCCGCAATTTTATCCGATGTGGCAAACCATGCCTTCTGCTATGCCGCCGCCCGAATGAAAGTCGCGGTCTGCATCCCCTGCCATGGCGATCCGAAGCTGGCGTTCATGGTCAGCCTGGGTCAGCTTCTTCTGCATACGGTCAAGGCGCAGATTGGGCTTATCGCAGGCAGCTCCGCCACTCTTCCCGGCATTCGGCAGTCATTGGTCAAGGCGGCGATCACGGGTGGGGCAGACTATATTCTGTGGCTCGACGCCGATCACACATTCCCACCGGACGCGCTTGCCAGGCTCCTCTCTCACGATCTCGACGTTGTGGGGGCGAACTATGCCAAACGGCTTATGCCGGAGCAGCCGACGGCATCGCTCGGGCCCGGCTTATGGTTTGCCACAACAAGGGAATTGGCCGAAAAAGGGGCGCTGACGGAGGTCGACGCCATGGGACTCGGCTTATGCCTGATGAAGACCTCGGTTTTCAGCAAAATCGAGAAGCCTTATTTCCTGAACGAACCGAGCGAGGATGGCGAGAACTTCGTTGGCGAGGATTATTACCTTTTCCGCAAGCTCGGCGCGGCCGGGGTCAAAATCTTCGTAGATCACCAGCTTTCATGGTCGGTCGGCCATATTTCGCAAACCATCCTCACCAACGCAGGAACGAAAGGGACCACCTGATCTCGCTCAACGGGAAAACGGTTCCCGAATTTGCCGGGTAGTCGAGTGGCGGTCGACGTCAGGCGGCCCCTACCTGGTGAAGATAAGTCTGGAGCGCATTGGAGAGATCTGCGGTTTCCGGGGCATTCAGGCTTGCGCCAATGTGCGCGGCTGCGAACTCGCGCGAGGAAAGGGCGAGCGGGCTACCCGTCGCACCGACGAAGATGTTCGCGTCGACAAGTATTCGCGACGCCTTGTTCCTGTTCACCGTGGCGATGTCGACACCGTTCCGGTAGACCTGCTCCGCGTCGCTCGCCGAGCGATTGAAGGAAAAATGACCGCTGCCGTCGCTGTTCGGACCGAAGGTCGGGCCGTTTTGGAGGTTGATAATCGTATTGATCGCGCAGGATGCATTGTCGTTCGAGTCCCGCGCGACGGCTCCGTTGCCGCTGCCGTTCGAGCCGATGTCCCGCGACACCGTGCTGGCCGCCGCATCCGGCGTCCGCGACCAGAAGCCGAGATGCCCGCTGTTCAGCGCGTAATTCGGCGCCGTCGCCATCGTCGGGTCGAAGCCGGTATCGATATAGCCGGTCGATCCGTCGCCCTGCCAGCCGCGATCGGACGTGAAGGTCCCGGTACCGGCGATCGTGCCGTCGAAGCCCCCACCCTTCCAGTTCAGCAAGGCGGCCTGCCGGTCGGCGGCGGCGAGGATGTAGAGCAAGTCGAGCTTCGCCCAGATGTCGGAGCCGCTGGTCGCGCCGTTCTTCAGCGCGCCGACCAGATCGTCGATCAGCTGCTTGCGGGCATCGTCCGGCGGGCTGGTCATCGCGACCACGACCGCCGCCGCCTCGGCGTTCGCGAAGGTGAAGCCGCTCGCCGCCGCCGCCGCAATGACGGGGGCCTGGGCACCGCTCATCGCGGCGGCGACGGCGGGGTACATCAGCTGAACGCCCCGGCGGCGATCACGGAGACGCTGGCGCCGGTCGTCACCTTCCAGGAGCCGGACTTGCTGCGAAGGCCGAGGAAGATCGTGATCGGCGCGAGCGTCGGCAAGGCGACGGTGCCGCCGCCGGCGAAGATTGTGATCGCATTGCTCCCGTCCTTGACCGAAACCGCGCCGCACGCCGCGGCCGCCGGCACGATGACGAGGTGCGAAAGATAGTCGCCGACCGCGCCGACGCCGTCGCCGCTCTCCGAGCCCGCAAGCACCTGGTCGGTCTGCGCGGCCGCGATCGTCGCATATTCGGTGCCCGGGCACAGGCTGAACACCGCGCCATGGGCGGCATTGGGATCGTAACGCTGCATGCTGGTTCCTCTCTCTTCACGGCATCGTCAGGCGGAATAGGCGCCGTTGACGCGTACGACGGTGGTGTTGGTAAAGCTGGCGTCGGTCAGCGCGGCCAATGCACCCGACGAGAAATTGAGCGCGGTCAAAGCGGAGGCTCCGGGAGAGGCGAAAAAGAACAGATTCGTCACCGTGGAGGCGAGGCTGGTGCCATAGGCCGGCATATTGCTGAACGCCGTGCTCGATCCGATCGGGAAAGGAAGGCCCGTGATTTGAGCCGATCCAGTCGCGCTTCCCTTCGAGGTCAGAATGACGCTGATATCGATGAAGACCAGCCTGCCGATCTTCGTATATTTGCCGGCTTGAACGCTATAGGTGATTCCAGTCGAAACCCCTCCAAACGCCACGCCCGGCGTCCAGACGCCTTCTTCATAATCGTCGAGCGTGTTCGGATCCGAAGAGGCGACCTGCGTCGCGGGAAAGGCGATCCCGCCGCCATTGGCCTTGACCAGGCCGGCGAAATTCTGGTCGGTCGTCCAGGCATTGGCGGTGCTGAGCAAGGGCAATGTCGCCCCCGACGTGCCTGTATTCTGCGTCGCGGCGGTACCGAGGCCGAGATTGGTCCGCGCCGTCGAAGCAGAGGCCAGGTCCGACAGATTGTCCGCCCGCAAGGCGTAAGCAGTGTCCGCCCCCGCCCGCACCAGCTCCCGCCAGGCCGTGCCGTCCGAATAGCCGATCTGCTTATCGTCGGTATTCCAGACGATCCCGCCTTCATAATCCGAAGCGGCGGGAAGGTCGGCCGTCGCCGCCCGCCACGGACGGAAGGGCGCGCTCATCACCGACTTGAAGCCGGAAAGGATCGAATCCCCGAAGCGCGGCAGCCAGACCGGGCCCTCGGACGGGCGAAACAGCTTCATCGCCCGCGCCTCACCCGGTCACGATGTTGAACGCCGGCGGATTCACCGGCAGCTCGATCGACCGCGGCGCGCCGGCGCGTCGGCGGGTCTCGCGCCGCAATTTGTCGAGCGCCTCCTGCTCCTCGTCGCGGGCGAGGGCGAGGCCGTCGGGATCGCGCAGCGAGCCGCGGCACAGGATCTTCTTGGCGGTGGCGAGGATCAGGCGATAGCCCTCGACGGTCCAGGCGTTGGACGTCGCGGGAACGCCAAGATCGGCGGTGCCGTAGACGACGAGCGCATAGGCCGCGTCCGGCGTCGGATAGAAGGAAAGCTCGTCAAGATAGGCCGCCCACTCGGTCGGCTGGCCCTTGACGATATTGGCCGGATCGAAGCTTCGCTCCAGATTCTCGACCGGCACCTTGCGCAGGGCGGCGGCGTGGTAGGAGATTATCGTCGCCGATCGCATCCCCGCCGGTATCGCCGCGGTGGCGATGTTCGGCACGGTGGTGACGACACCGGTGGTGCGGTTGAACCAGAAAAGCTCGTCGGCCCAGGTCTCGATCGCGTCGGCCACCGCATCGATCTTGGCCTGCTCGAGCTCGCCGCCCGCATTCAGGTCGTCGCGGTTCGTGTCGAGGATGATGCGGGCATAAAGCTGGGTCAGGGTCGCCATGTCCGCCCTCCAATTCGCAGGAAGAAAGGGGAGGAAGCGCGAACGCCCCCTCCCCTTCAGGGTCAGTTGTTGTGCAGCCGGCAGGCCAGAGAGGCCCGCAGCGTCTTGTACCCGTAGAGGACGTCGATCCGGCACGGGAACTTGTCGTTGTTGATGTCGTATGCGCGGACGATCCGCATCGACACCCCGTCGAGCACCTGGCGCGACGCGAAGTCCACGCCCTGCGGCATGACCAGGTCGGCGGTCGCGAAGGCGAACGCTTCCTTCTGGAACATGAGCGAGGTGCCGACCGCGGTCGAGGCGGTGCCGGCGATTGCCACCGCCGCCGTCGCCGAGGTCGTCGCGGCGACGCAATTCTGCTTCGGCCCGCCGAGGAAGATGCTCGGCGAGATCGAAACCGAACCGGCCCCGCCCGCATAATCGGCGGCGACGACGAACTGGCGCAAAGCGCCCTGGTCCGCCTTCGATTCCGGATGCGCGCGGTCGATGCCGGCGATGGTGATGACGTCGCCCTTCTTCAGCGTGCCGGTGCCGGTCGCGACGGTGATGGCGGCATATTCGGTGCCGTCGGTCGCAAGGCCGGTGGTGTTGGTCGTATAGGCGGTGTTGCCGGCGCCGCGGGCATGGGCCGGGATCAACGTATTCTCCGCGAAATCGAAGCCCGCGGTCCGGCCGACATAGCCTTCCTTATATTGCTTCGAGATCGTGTCCTGCGCGTTGAACAGCCCTTTGACGTCGGTGACGATGTCGACATTGTCCTGCGTGTTGAGCAAGGCCGTGCGCTCGTTGAGCGGCGTCAAATGATCCTGGAGGAGCTTGCGCCCCTGCAGCACCTTGGCGAGCGTCGCCGCCGATCCGCCGTTCCACACGCTGTTGGCGACGTCCTTGTACATCGAAAGCGCGTCGGCCTCGATGTTCGCGGCGAGGACGGTCATCGCCGGCTGCAGGATGCGGTCGGAGAAATCGTCCAGCGACAAGGTGAGGTCGACCGAGGTGAAGTTGAGGTCGACGCCCTTCTGGGTGCCGACGGTCAGCGACACGCTGGTCTCGTTCGTATCCTGCGTCGCCAGCACCGCGCCGGTGCGCACGACATATTGGTTGGGCAGCCGGATCTTGAGCGTGTCGCCGATCCGGGCGCCCTTCTTGGCGAAGCTGTCATCATATTCGCGGACGATATTGCCCACGAAATTGAGCTTCTGGTGGAGGATGCGCAGCGCCTCGCGGGTCACTGCGGTGGGCGTGAGAATGCTGTTTGCCATGGTGAAAAATCCATCTGTGGGAAGGCCGGCGCCTCACGGCGCGGGTGTGGGTTGAAGAAAGGAAGGAAGGACGTTCCGTGGCCCGTTCGGCTTCAATCTCCCTTCTCCCCTTGTGGGAGAAGGTGGCTCGAAGAGCCGGATGAGGGGTAGCGCGGCAAAGCCGCGCGCCGGACCAGGTCCGGCATCCCACCTCAGCCCCTGCCCACCAGGGGCAGGAGTCGAGGCGCGACGGTCGGATGTCCTGCCTGTTATCGAGCCCGGCGCTTGCGCACCTGCTCGTCGCGGCGCCGCGCCCATTCCTCCGCGCTCAGCCGATCGTCCAGTCCCTGGCCGGGCGCGCGCGAGGCGGCGGGGCGGGCTGCTGGTTCGGCCTGCTGCGCGGCGAGATGACGCTGCGCCTGCTGCTGCTTGCCATGGATGAGGCGATATTGGTGCGCGTCGTGCAGGACCTTGACCAGGCGGGGATCGGTGAAAGCCTCCTCGATCTCCGCTCTGTGCAGGCCGTATTGCCTCGCGCCCGTCTCGAGCAGGCCCGATGCCAGCTCGGGGCCCCATCCCTTGATGTCGCGGGCGAGCACTGCCCGGCCTTCCTCGATGCGCCTGGCAGTGTCCTGCTGCGCAACGAAATTCCGGTGCTGTACGAGCTGCGAAAAATGTCCCGCGGTCTGCTGCCGCGCCTGCTGGAGCTGCTGGAACTGCCGCCAGCCCTTCTGGGCCTCGAACGGATCCTGCTGCTCCCAGCGGTCCCAGTCGATGCGGTTATAATAGCCAAGCTGCTGGTCGAGCGCCCGCACCTGGGCGAGCGTCCCGATCTCCGCGTCGCTGGCCTGGTGGAGGACCTGCCGCTCGGCCTCGACGGCCCGGCGCATGTCCGCCACTTCCTGCGTCTTGCGGGTATAGTCCGCCTGCCTCAGGAACGAATCCTTGAGCGCCTTGGGCACGCGGAATTTCTGCCCATCCTGCTCGACTTCCTCGCTGTCGTCCGGTTCGACCGGATTGCCGTAATCATCGAGGGTCGGTTCGAGCGTCTCGGTCTCGACTCCCGCATCGCCGGCGAGGGTGGAAAAATCCGTATCCTCGCCGCCGCTTGGGTTGGTCGCGGTCTCGTTCTCCATGGGGCTCCTCTTTCAGGAAAAGGCGCGTCTCACGACGGGCCAGGTAAAGCCGCTCCCCCGCAGGGGTTGGCGGCAAACTCATGATCTCGCCGTGCCCCCCTGCCCGCTCATCCTGAGTAGCTGTTGAGCTTGTCGAAACGGCGTATCGAAGGATGGATGAAAGCGGTGAACGACCCTTCGCCCGGATCCGACCCTGGGTTAGGATGAGCGATTTGGCGTAAGCACTCTGTTCTTCACTTGTTCCGAAAATCGCGTTCCGGTATGAATGGGCTGGGAGACGGTCCATGCGCCCTTCGACAACGATCGCGGCAGCGTTCCTGGCGGCAACACTGATCACGACGTCGGCGAGCGCATGCTGCATCTCGGAATACAAAGCGCCGCGCACGCAGCCGCTTGAAAGCCTCATCCGCCGGATTACCGTCCTGGACCCGATCTGCAGCGGAACCTACGACATTGCGGTCAAGAAACGCACCTGCGCGCGCCGTGACCGACTAATCGAACGCGTGGAGCGGATGGGCTGGTGCTGGGGCTCGCATGAATTCGAAGCACCCAGGTCGATGTTCTATTGGCTGCCATGCCGGAAGAACCGCAACTGAGTCTTTGGGCCCTCTCCGACTGTCGGTTTAGCGGCCCGCTCGTCGCCGGAGATAGGCCTGGATTTCAGGTGGCGGGCTAGTGGGCCGCCGCGGGGACTTGGTAGGATCGAGGGGAATTGTGCTGAGCACGTCCGCGAGCGCTGCCCGCTGCTTTGGATCGTCTGTTTTGTTGGCCATCCCCTCATAATTCAGGGCGAACGTCCTGGCCATGGACCCGGCATCCTGATCGGAGTTTAGCGCATCCCAGGCAAGGCTCTGTCGCCTACCGTTTGAAGGAAGGCGTGGAGCCGTCGGAGCCACCCCATTGGATATGTCCCCATTGCTATCAGCACGGCAAGAAATCGATCATGAAGCATGAAAGCCTCCCGGTGGGACGGGCCAATACCCTGGTTTGCCACCCATGCGGCTATGACGTTGTCACTAGCGGCGTGAGGCATTCACAGCCCAGCTTCGGGCGGGGCCACCGCTAGCGCTTCTTAGACGCTACAACATGCGGCGACACCGGTCGCCACCCCTACCCCGCCTGCGCCCCCATCCCGACCACCTGCGGCCGCATCGCCTCGATCCGCCGCGTCTCGGCGTCGTAGCTCTTGACCTGCAGCTCCTGGCTCTTGAGGCCCTGCTCGTTCTGGCGGTTGGCGAGCTCGGTCTCGAGCAGGGCGATCCGCAATTGCATCGCCTGGTTCTCCTGCGCCTGCTGCTGGAGCTTCGCGGCGCCCTGCTGGATGACCTGCTGCTGCTGGCTCATCTGCGCCGCCACCTGCGGCGGCACACCGCCCCCCGCCCCGCCCGGCCCCTGCTGCGCCTGGGGCGGCAACATCAGCCGCAGCCGATCGGCGAGCTGGTCGGCAAGCGGCATGTCCTGCTGCTCGACCCAGATGTCGGCGATCAAAGGAATGACCTGCGGCGCCGCCTGCATCATCTGCATCATGAGGTCGTTCGCCTCCTCGCGCCGCGACGTGTAGCTCGGCCCCGCCGACACGGTGAGGTCGTATTTGCCCGCGGCGAGATCGTAGACATGCCCGACCACCGCCGGCGGCATCAGCTGCATCGGATTGGCGGGATCGGCCCGCGGCGGCCCGACCACCGGAGTCACCGCCTGCCCGGTCGGCGCGACCTGGGCATTGGCCGGCGCCAGATCGTCGCCGAGCACGCGGATCATCCGCTGGGTCGAATAGACCTTGGGAATGAGGTCGAGGAGGATCCGCCCCGAATGGCGGATCGCCCGCGACAGATTGTCGATGAAGTGGAAGGTCGAAACGTCCCCTTCCCGCTGCCGCGCCATGATCGCCTTGCCCGACGTCTCGTTGCTGCGCGCGCCCAAGGACGCATCGTAAATGCCGATGATCGCCTTCATGTCGTCATTGGCGTTCAGCGCCTCCTGCAGCGCCCCCGCCGGCACGCCGGCGAAAGGCTGGCGCTGCGGCATCGGCGAGCCCTTGCGATATTCGAGCTTCGAAAGGCTCGCGCTGTTCGCGACGTCCCAATTGGGATCGACGTCGAACGCCCCCTGCTCGCCCACCCAGGGCGCCTTGGGCGCGAGCGCGGCAAGCTCGGTCGTCGTCGTCCGCCAGTAATTGAGCATCTCCTGCGCCGACTTGGCGTCGCGGATCAAAGACCGGAAATGGCGCTTGCCATGCTCGTCGATCACCTCGTCGCCATAAACGGGGACGATCGGGATATATTTGCCCGCCCAGTCGACCGTCTTCAGTATCTCGGCGCCGGTCATCAGCCGCTGCGTCACCTTGTACGTCTCGACCGTACGCGGCCGCCCGACGACCTCGACGCCCTCGAACTGGCGCGGATCGGCCTCCAATTCCTCGAGCGCGATGATCGATCCGTCCGAAAGCGCGACGATGTCGTGCGCCGCCTTCTCCCGCGTCCAATATTCGGCGAGGACGACGTCGTCGCCGTCGAGCCAGTCCGGGCAGTCGGCGAAATCGAACTCCCAGCTCGTGCATTCGGCGTCCGGGTACTGCCGCTCGAACTCGTCCTTCGGCATCGTCGTGATGACGAAGGCGATGTTCCAGTCCGACGAATCCGCCGCCGTCGATCGCGGATCGCCGTACACCGTGAACGGATTGGCGATCCGCTCGATCACGATATCCTGGTCGAAAGCGTCGTCGCAGGCATAAGCGGTGTTGACCCGCCAGAAGCCGAAGCCCTGCCCCACCGCATGCTCGATCGCGGTGTCGTAGGCGACGTCGGCGTCGGAGGTCGCCTCGATGTTGCGGATCAGCCCGTCATAGATGGTCGCGACCTGCGGATCGGCGCCCGAATCCTGCGGGTGGACCTTGATCGAAGGCTTGTTCTGCCGGCTATCGTTGACGACCTGGCGGATGAAGGAGGGCATCTTGTTGAAGGTGAGGCACGGCCGATGCTCGCGCCGCCGCTGCTCCTCGACCGCTGCCGGCCATTGCCGTCCCAGCCGCGCGAATTCCAGGTCCGCCTGCGCCTCGCGCTGATTGTCCTGCCAATATTCCCGCGCCCGCCGATAATCCTCCCGCGCCGCGGCAAGGATCTTGTCGGGCGTTTCGGCCGCGTCGTCGGCATCGGCGTCGTAACCGTCGCCAGGAGCAATCTCACCCATCCCAATCTCCCATCATTTCAAAGGCGGGGCGCCCTTAAATCCTCCCCTCGATTCCGAGGGGAGGGGGACCACCCGCAGGGTGGCGGAGGCGGGCGCCCTTAAATCCTCCCCTCGATTCTGAGGGGAGGGGGACCACCCGCAGGGTGGTGGAGGGGCCCCCTTCATGCGCCGTGCCAAGGCCCCTCCACCATGCTTCGCATGGTCCCCCTCCCCGCGAAATCGCAGGGAGAATGAAGAAGGTCACCCCATCCACCCCCCAGCCCCGAAATCCGCCCGCTCCACCGCCTTCCGCCGCTCCCGCGGCGCCTCATAAGCGATGCACATCAGCCCGAAGGCATCGGCCGCATGCGAGGCCCAATTATGGTCCGGCCCCAGCCCCACATTCCTCTTGTCGTCCCGCTTCTCGGCATAAGCCGCCAAAGCCTTCAGCCCTTCGCGACACGTCTCCTCGTGGAACCAGATCGCCGGGAACAGCCGCCGCGCCGCCTCGATCCGCCGCATCGCAGCGCCCTTGCCCTGGTTGGGCACGGTCTCGACCGCGAAGCCGGCCTCGCGCAGATGGTCCTCGAAGCGCAGAGCGGTCACATTGTCCCGCCGCGCCCCGTCATGCGGAAGCACGCAGAGCGCCGACCCATGGCCGCGCGCCCGCAGCCAGTCGCAATAATAAGAAAGCGGCTGCCCCTGCCCCTCGCAATAATCCAGGACCCGGATCTCGCGCCCGACGAACTGCGCCACCCAGACCGAGGTCGAATCGCTCACCCCCAAGTCCCAGAAGGCGCGCTTGGCCATCAGGGGATCGGGCGCGACCTGGCCGATCCGCCCCGCCGCCCGTGCCTCGCCGAGCGCCGCGGCATAATAAGCCCCGTCGACCGCGCTGACATAGGACCCGCCCCAGACATGGGCGGCGCGCGCCGGATCGGCGGAATAATCATAGTCCATCTCGGCCTGGAGCGGCGTGCCGGCGAACCAGGGATTGTCGCGCCAGCTCACCTCGCGCACCAAAGCGTCGGGCGGCGGCGCCCCGCCGCGGAAGAAGCGGTCGACCGGATCGTGCTCGAACTCCGGGTTCCACGAGAACCACAATTCCGATCCCGGCTTGCGCATGGTCGGCCGCACGATCCGAAGCGAGCGTTCGGAGAAAGCCGAAGCCTCCTCCCCCCAGAAGATATCGGCCCCCTCCATCGACTTGATCGCGTCCGGGTTCCGCCACAGGCCGATATAGGAAAAATGCGAGCCGTTGCGGCCCCTGGTCACCTTGCTCTGGCAATCGAAATGCGCGTCGAGCCCGAGCGCCGCGATCTTGTCCTCGATCAGCTGCTTGACCGAATCGCGCAAGCTGTTCTGGATCTCCCGCGCGCAAACGATCCGCAAAGGCCGCGCGGCCGCCAGGATGACCAAAGCCGTCGCAAAGCTATGCGACTTGGCCGATCCCCGCCCGCCGTAAAAGGCCTTGTAGCGATGCGCCTCGAACAACCCCCGAAAGGCGCCCGGAATCTCGACCTCATGCAAGGGAGCCTCCAGACTCCCTCTCCCAAGTGGGGAGAGGATGTGCCGCCTGGTTCGTCCCCCAGACGAACCTTAGCGGCGGCACATGGTGAGGGGGTTCGGCGTCTGAGAACTATCCCCAACCCCCGACCCCCACCAAAACCGAATTCAAACGAACTTCACCGTCACCCCATGTTCCACCGCCCCCCCGCCGTCGCCGGAAAGCTGGATCGGAATCAATTTGGGATAGATGCTCGACCAGAAGACGCTTTCGTTCTTCGCGTCCTCCCGCGCCCATTCGACGAGCCGTTCATGCCCCCCGAGCGCGTCGGCCGCCAGCGCGATCGCCTCCTTCGCCGCCCGCAGCCCCGGCGCTGCGGCTTTCGCCCGCGCCGCCCTGCGCCCAGGACGCGCCCGCCCCACGGCTGCCGGCGCGTCCTCCATGGTCTTCGTCATCCGGCTCCCTTTCGGGCTGGTCGGCCTTCATCCTCCCCGGAACGGGGAGGGGGACCATGCGGAGCATGGTGGAGGGGGGCCTGAGCCCCGCCCGCGGCGACTCCTCAGCTCGTCGTCGCGTAGCAGGCCGCCCAATCGGTATTGAGCACGTTGCCACTCCCGCTGGTCAGCCGGATCCAGCCGGTCAGCACCTTGCCGGACGAGACGCTCGGCAGCGTATTGTGCACGAAATCGCCCTCGCCATAGGTCCCGCTCGACGGCATCGCCGAGGCCGAGCTGATGCTCCGCGCGTTGGACGTACTGCCGACGAAGATCTCGGGAACCTGCAGCCGATGCGGCACGCCCGCTCCGCGGCCGAACTGGTAGGTCGTGCTCGGCCCGGTGATCGTGTAGGCGCACCAACCGTCGAAATGCGAGTAAAGAAAGTGGATGTTGCCGGTGCTCGTATTGTAATGCTCGGTCCAGGGCTGCAGCGTCCCATAAGAGAAGGTCCGGAAATCACGGCTCAATGCGGCGCCACCGATCATCGATGACACATTGTTGCCGGTGCCATCGTCCTGGATCGACCAGAATCCGCCGCCCGTATTCTTGAGACTGCCGAGATCGGCGCGGATGAAGGTCCCGCCGATGACGCCCGCGGCATGGAGGCCGCCGATGATGAGCGTCTGGTTGGAGAAGCGCGACGGGCCGCCAAGCTCCTCCGAATAGCAATGGAGGAAGACGGAGGTCGAATTGAGATTATCTGTGAAGAACGGCCCCCCCTCGGTCCAGGTCATGCCCGAAACCCAGGTGGGATATTCGACGTGCACGCCGCCGGCCTGGATCCAATGCCACCATGTGTTGGCCGCGGTCGTGCCGCTCGGCGCATTGGTCGAGGCGCCGGCCGCCTGGCCCGGCTGCACCGAATAGCGGTTGCCGCTATAATTGCAGCAATTGCCATTGACGTTGGTGGCATAAAGCGGCCCGGAGGTCGCGACGCCATTGCCGTTGGTGTGCGTTCCCGACCACAGATTGCCGAGGAACGAGCTGTCCCACACGCCCCACCCGCCGTTCGACGAGACGTCGACGGGGCCGGTGATCGTGCTCTGGTTGGAATCGCCGCCATCCAGGAAAATGCCGGCGGCGCCGTTATAGCTATAGGTGCCGCCGATAATCTCGCAGAGATTGTCATTGCCTTCCGCCGATCCGCCGCCGCCGATCGTTCCGGTGATGTTGACGCCGTAACGGATGAAATCGCGCGCGGAGCATTCGATCAGCCGCGTCTGGCAGCGGATCCGCCAGCCGTCCGCGGTCGTGCCGCCGCCGTCGCCGAAGGTGCGGAGCTGGATATGCTCGAACAAGGCGTCGGTCGCGCCGACGCCGGGGGTGCGGGTCGTGTTGCCGGTCGTATTGGTGGTTTCGGTGGCGATGCCGTCGACGCCCGGCGCCGCGACGAGGATGGTCGGATAGCCGCCGTTGCGTCCGCCCGATCCGACGCCGACGAGATGGGGCGTGCCGAAATTGAACTCCCAGGTCGCCGACGTATAGCCGGCGCCGAACGGCAGGCTCAGCTTGGGCAGGCACAGATAGTCGGCGGCGAAGCCGTCGCTCTTGCGCACCCAGATGCAATAAGATTTGAAGGCGAGGAAGGCGGGATAATCGTCGGTCCCGGTCCAGGGATTGGTGGCGGTCTCAACGTCCCAATAGGCGCCGAAATGATAGAGGTTGAGCTGGGTCTCGTCGGGATACCAAGTGCCGCCGTCGGCATCGGTCGCCCACCAGGCATTCTCGCCGGTGCCGACCGCCGGCAGCGCCGGCAGATCGTCGGTCCACCGGAAATAACGCCCCGCCCCCTTGCCTGCCTCGCGATAGCCCTCGAGCTCGATCATATCGATCCCGGCGTCGATCGAGACGCTGGCGAGGTCGACGAACAGGCCGGCATTGGTGGGATTGAGGGTCATGTGCTTCTCCTAAGTTTGGCCATGGGCCGGGAATGGCGGCGGCGAATGCGCGGTTCAGCGAAAGGCCCCGCGCGACCTGACAAGACGGCTGCTCAAATCCTCCCCGGGACGGGGAGGGGGACCGCCGGAACGGCGGTGGAGGGGGGCCTGAGGCCCGCACGAAGCCCCCTCTCCGCTCTCACCTCTTCGGCTGCACCGCCTTGTCGCACGTAAACCGCACGCCCTGGTCGGCCGCGATCAAAGGATCGATATATTCGAGGAAGCTGTCCGCCACGGCGAGCACAGCGGTATGATCCTTCGCCTCGTCGGTGACGAAGGCGGCGCAGGCGAGCGCGACCATGCGGTAGATGGCCTCGATATCGGGCGCGATCGGATCATCCACGACAGCCCCGCCCGAGAATGCAGCGGCCCGGCACGGGATGGGCAGCCATGGGATAGGAACGCGATGCCCAATAAGGCATCCAGAAGCCGGCGATCGAACGCCCGTCGACCATGCCGACCGGCTCGGGCGCGGCGAGCGCGGGCGCCAACGCCGGCTCGCCGAAGCCGCAGAGGCCGTCGTCGCTCATCGGGACTCTCCTGGGCTGGCTGGATTTCGGCCGGACGTGACAGGGGCCGGGATTTTATGCCGCCCGCAAACCTCGCCTCAGCGGTGACAAGCGCTCTTGGCGTTCGGAAGGTGCGTCGGGGGTGCGGGCGGCACCGCGCACGCGCGCAGGGAAGGAACGCGCGGCACGGCATAGGAAGATCATCGTAGGGATGAAAGAGGCCGGAGCCGGCGCCGCGGCTGCCCGGGGGATTTCCCCTCTGCCCGTCAGGCGCAACTCTAGCGAGTATGACCTTCCTAGCAGGTCGGCATTACGTTGTCAACCGCCTTTTCGCGAAGGGTCGCGGCGGCAACCTGGGTTGTTCCGGTGGCCGCCCCGTTCACCTCCCGCGCGCATCGCGCGGCCGGCCGGCCGCCACGAAATTGCTCAGCGCCTCGCGCACCGCTTCGTCCTGCGAGACCAGGTGCCTCGCCGCGATCGCCGGATCGAGTTCGCCCTTGCACAGGAAATTGGCGGTGGCCTCCGTCGCCGAATCCGGGTCGATGCGCTGCGGCTCGGCGGCAAGCGAAACAAGCTGGTCCGGCCCGCGCTTCGTATAGGGAATCACCTTGAGCGCCTGCGTAGTCCACGCGGCGCAATCGATGCGGAGCTGGTACCTCGCATAGGGATGTTCGGCGCCGTACCTGTCGCGTTCGGGCTTTGCCCGCAGCCCCAGAATCCAATATTCCCGGGTCGCGCCGGCCCGCGCGATCGCGCTTTCGTCGAGATAATTGGCCGCATCGCCGTCCGCGGCGATGAGACGGTAGGCGGGATCCGGCGGCGCGCTTCCCCAACCCGTCACGGCGAGGAAACGCATCGCGCCGCGCACCGCCTGCGCTTCGTTCGCGGCGTTCGCCGGCGAGATGTCGGGGTCCAGCTTGCCCTTGCAGACATAATCGGCCGCCGTCTCCGCGACCGAGCCCGGCAGGATGGCATGAACAAGCGGCGTTCCGGTGCCGCTTCCCGCATTCGGCCTCCCCGAGAGGGTCTGCATCGTCCATGCGGCGCAATCGACCCGCATCGGGATTTCGTCGTGGAGAGAGGCGGGCTCGCTTTCCCCTCCCCCGGACCGGGGTTGAGGCCAAATGATCAGCAGCGAGAATTTCCGGCGCGGGCCGTCTTCCTTGATGGACTTTTCGTCGATGAGCTGGGCGTCGGCGTCCTCGAGATCCAGCAGGCGGTAGCGCGAATCTCCCGACGCGTCCGTCGCCGTCGGGACGGAGAAAAAGCGCCGCGCGGAGCGAACCGCATCCGCTTCGCGGACCAGATGCGACCGCCTGATCAGCCAATCCGTCCGGCCCTTGCAGAGAAAATCGGCGAAAAGCTCCGCGAACGAATTCACCGGGATGGCCACGGGCGCTCGATTGGCGGCCACGCGTTCGCCCAGGCCGCTCTGCCAATGGACCCGCGCGGAGAGCGGCTGCACCGTCCACGCGGCGCAATCGATCCGGCTTCGAATCACGCCATAGCTGTCTTCCGGCCGGCCGTGCGGGCCGGCCCGGGGCGCCGAGTCCACCGTCAGGGAGGAAAAGTCCCGCCTGGTCCCGTCCGTGTCGACGGATCCCTCGTCGAGGAACTGAACCTCATCGCCCCTGTAGCCCATCAACCGATAGCGCGCCTCCGGCAAGGCGCTCGACTGCGCCGCAGCAGCAGCCGCCGAAGCCCCCAACACCATGAACGCCAAAAACCACGCTTTCATGCGCCTGCCCCCCGTTTTGCGATGAAGCCTAGCGCAAGTCGGCGAAGAGCGCGAGCATCGCGTCGACGGCGAAACGCCGGAGCCGGCGCAGCCCCCGCGCCGCTCACTGTCCTCCCGCGCCGCGCCGGTCCTTGCGTCCCGCGAAAAGCATGGTCGCGGAGCGGACCGCTTCCTCCACCGTGATCAGGGGCGCGCCCGCGATCTGCGCAGCCAATTTACCCTTGCAGAGATAGTCGGCGCCGGTCTCTGCGACCGAGCCCGGCTCAAGACGATCCGGGCCCCGGCCAAGGATGATCGGCTTTTCCGGGCCGCTCCTGCTGTAGATGGTGATGGAAAGCAGGCTCGACATCCACGCGGCGCAGTCGATCCGGGCCTGGTATTTGGCAAAGGGATGCTCGGTCCTGCCGTCGCTCCCGAGCTTGGGCGTCGCCCACACCACCAGCAGCCGGTAGTCCCGGAGCGCTCCGTCCTTCGCGATCGAGCCCTGGTCGAGAAACTCGGCATCCTCATCGGTCACGCCCAGCAACCGATAGACGGGTTGGGACGCGCCGGCCGCCGGGGCCGAAACCGCGAAGGCGCCCGTCGCGACGCGCACCGCCTCCGCCTCGCTCATCGCCCGCCCCTCCGCGGCGGCGGCCTTGCGCCTCCCCGTGCACACATAATCCGCGGCGTCCGCCATCACCGATCCGGGCTGGAGGGAAGCGGCCGGATGGTGGACGGTCGGCCTTTGGTCGGTGCCGTCCTTCGCGTGGAAGATTGCGAAGAGGTCCTGCTCGGTCCCGGCGGCGCAATCGACCCGCGACCGGAGCGTCGCATAGAGAAATTCGGCCCCGTTATCGTCGGCTATCGGGTGCGCGAACACCACCAGCATCGAAAAATCCCGGCTCGTCCCGTCCTTCCGGACCGAGCCGTCGTCGACGAACTGGATGCCGAGATCGTCCACCCCCAGCGGCCGATAGGCGACCGCCGGCGCCGCCCCAGTCCGCGCCGAAGCGGCCGATCCCCACGCGGCGACCGCCGCGAGCGCGAAAATCCATGATTTCATGCGTCTATTCCCCCTGTGTGCTAGCGGAGCGTAGCGCAAGCTTTCGACGAGGGCGAGCATGACGGCTTGCGAGAGTCGGTCTCGAGATGCGTCACCCTGCATAGCATATGCGGCCAGACGTGTTAACATTTTTCACTTTTTGTAACACGTCATGCATGATATGTTCGCAAAAACCAGTTCCGCGAACATGAGCCGCAATGACTCTCAAGCCGACTTATACGATCCCTGAGCTCCCGCCGAACGCGGCGCTCGAAAACCCTTCCGTGCTGCGCGCCGCCGCGCGCGCGCACCGTCACCTCGCCGAGTTGAAGGGCCGTGCCGGCGGCATCCCCAACCAAGGCATCCTCATCGACACGCTCGCCCTCCAGGAAGCGAAGGCGAGCTCGGAGATCGAGAATATCGTCACGACGCAGGATGAGGTGTTCCAGGTCAGCCTGTTCCCCGAAAACCCCGCCTCGCCGGCCGCCAAGGAAGTGGCGCTTTACCGGGACGCGCTCCAGGTCGGCCACGACGCCTTGTGCGCTCAGGAGGGACTGCTCACCAACAACACCATCACCCGGATGTTCCAGGTGCTGAAGCGGACGACGGGCGGATATCGCGCGACGCCGGGAACCGCCTTGAAGAACGAAGCCAGCGGCAAGCTCGTCTATATCCCGCCGCAGGACGCCAACGCGATCCAGGACCTGATGGGGAAATTGGAGCGGTTCATCAACGACGATGCGCTTTGCGACCTCGATCCCCTCGTCAAGATGGCCGTCATTCACCACCAGTTCGAGAGCATTCACCCGTTCCCCGACGGCAACGGTCGGATCGGACGCATCATCAACGTCCTCTATCTCGTGCGCGAGAAGCTGCTAGAGATTCCGATCCTCTATCTCAGCCGCTACATCACCGCGAACAAGGGCGAATATTACCGGCTGCTTCAGGCGGTGCGGGAGACCGGAGACTGGGAGAGCTGGATCCTGTACATGCTCCAGGCCGTCACCAGCACCTCCATCGACACGCTGCGCCTCATCGGCGACATCAAGGAGCTGATGCGGGACTATAAGAACAATCTGCGCACGAACCACAAGAAGATCTATTCCCAGGATCTGCTCAACACCCTCTTCCGATTCCCTTACACCCGCATCGAATTCCTGCAGCGGGAACTGGACATCAGCCGGCAGACGGCCGCCCGCTACCTTGACCAGCTCACCGCCGGGGGGCTGTTGTCCAAGCACCGGGCGGGCCGAAGCAATTATTACATCAATGATCCGCTCGCAGCCCTCTTTATCGAAAATGTGCCTGCGCCAACGCCGGCCGAGCCTGTTCCGGAAGCGGGAATCTCCGCCGAGCCGGCCTAGCCGCTCCCAGCATCGGGAGAACCAATTCCAATGACGATTGGCAAGTACTTGCCAATCTGCCCTAATAGCCCCGCCACATCGCGATCGCGCTCGCCACGAACCCCACGCAGGCCTTGGCGTGCGCCTGCCGCTGGGCGCTGTTGCTGGCGAGCTTGCTCGCGGCGGCGCCGGCGGGCTCGTCGTGGCGGACGACCAGCTCGAACACCTCCCACACCCAGGGCATGCCCAGCCGCGCCTCATAGCCCCTGATCTCGGCATGGGCCTCGGCCTGCTCGAGCACGCGGTTGCGGTCGCCGCGGCCGCCGCCGACGCCGTCCCAGCGCGCGGTCAGCCGCCCCTGCGTGCCGAGCCGGGTCCACAGCGCCCGGCAATGCTCGATCGCGCGCCGCTGCGGCTCCTCGAAGCCCGGCCCGCCCTCGGCCAGCCAGCGGTCGACCACCGTCGGATAGAGCAATCGCAGCACCTGATATTGCCGGTTGCGCCCGCCGCCGAGCTCGCCGCTCAAATCGATCACCTGGTCGGGCGCATAATCGCGGATGCGCTCGCCGGCGACGCGATGCTCGGGAATGCCGGAATCGACTGCGCGGATGCGCAGCCTCTGCTCGGCCTCCGCCTGGAGCTGCGTCGCCGTCTTGACCTTGCGCTTGGTCCGTTTCGCCACGTCTTCAGTCCTCCTGCCCCGTCGATTGCCCGTCTTTGGATGCCCCGCCGGCCCGCTTGCGCCGCAGCGCCGGCGGCAGCGCGTCGGCAAGCGCCCGCGCGCGCCCGCCCGCGTCGCGCCGCACCGCGTCGCCCGGCCAGCGCCGAAAATGCGCCTGGCGCAGCCTGTGCCAATCGTCGAATGCCATGGTCTCGCGCGCCTGGTGGAGGGCGGCGAGCGACGCGCGCTCTTCCGCGTCCATCGCCCGCGGCGCGGCGGCGGCGGCGGGCGGCGCGGCACCGAAGCGCTCGCTCCGCATCACCTTTTCATGCTCGCGCAGCACCCAGCCGCAGAAGGTCAGCCGCCAGTCGACATTGCGCCGCCCGGTCCGCCGCCAATAGCAGACGAAGGCCTCCCCCACCGCCTCATAGCTCGCCCGCGACCACAAGGCGGCGCAGGCGCGCGCCTTGTCGGTCAGGCTCTCGACCGCCGGCAATTGCCAGTCGGCCGGAAGGGCCCGCTTGCCCGAAGCCCGCGCCGGCCCCTTCGCCGGGGGCGGAGGGGGAATCTCTTCCCCTTCTTCGATTCCTTGTTCCGTGTCGCGCCCGCGTCCCGCCGCCGTCTTGGCCGCCGTCTTGCGCGGCGCCTTGGCCGCCGCCTCATCCGCCTGGAATCGCCCGTAATTGCAGATGCTTATGATGAGCGAGCCGGCCCCCTTCTCCGTCTCGACCATGGCCCGCGCGCGGAGTCGCCGAAGCAGCCTCTCGGCCCAGCCCTTGTCGCGGTCCATGGCGGCGGCGAAATCGCGCACCGACAGCGCAAGCTGCCCCCGCCCCAGCCGCACCAGCCGCCCCTTGTAGCGAAGCTCCACCGGCTGCCAGGCCGCGCGGCAGACCAGCCAGGCGAACGCCATCGCTTCCGCGTCGTTGCGAAACGCCGGATGCCCGATCAGGCTGCGATGGACGCGGACATACCCCCCCGCCAAGCTCATCGCCGCCCCCGCCCCGCGCCGGCGAGACTCTCATAAGCCACGATGTCCCACACATCGTCCCGCCCCCGATGCCCCCAATGAAGCTGCCGCGCCGGGGAGGCATGACGCGCGCTCACCCCATTTCGAAAGGTGACGCGGACAGCGGAGTCGGGATCGACCGGACAAGCGCCGCCGCCGTGGACATAGATCGCGGAATTGGCAGACGCGTGATTCCAACTTTCCAAACCCCTCCCCCTTGTGGGGAGGGGAAGGGGTGGGGGTGCCGGCCAGAGGCCGGCGCGCGGCACCGCCGAGCCCACTTTTCCCGCCGGATCGATCCGACATGCACCCCCCGAATCCCCCCTCATTCCTCAACCTCCGCCTCCGGCCGCACCCGCAGCGCGTCCTCGAGCCGGATCTCGGCGATCAGCCCCTCGATCTCCTCGTGCGACCGCCCATGCGTCCGCGCCCAATGCTCGACGCGGACGCAGCCGAGCGCCCCCGCCGCATGAACCTTCCTCAGCCCGCTGCGCAGCGTGTCGAGCCCCGTCGCCGTCACCGCCGCCCCTCCAGCCGCGCCGCGAGCAGCCGCAAATCCCGGTCGAGCTCCGCATCGCCCCGCCGCCTTTTCTCGACGGCGCGCAAAGCATGGAGCACGGTCGTATGGTCCCGCCCACCGAAGCGCCGCCCGATGTCGGGCAAGGATCGCCCGGTCAGCTCCCGGCAGAGGAACATCGCCACCTGCCGCGGCCACGCCATCTCCCGCGCCCGCCCCGCCACCGTCATCGCCCTCAGCGGCAACCCATAATGATCGCAAACCGCCCGTTGGATCTCCGCCACCAGCAGCAAGCCGCGCGGCAGCGGCAGCCGCCTCAGCCTGTGCAAGCTGTACCCGCCGAAACAGACGCGGAACGCCATCCCGGCGCGAACGCCCGCCAAATGATCCACTTCCATGTGCATGAGTCGGTATATGCGATATACGCACAAATCGCGCAAGCCTGAATCTGCGACCATGGAAGACTAACGTTTGTTCTCCCCACGGCGAACGCCGTGGGGAGGGGGACCGCGCGCAGCGCGGTGGAGGGGAAAAAGCGCCTGGAATCGAGAAGGAGGGTCGGCGGGCTCTACGAGCTCCCCGCCCCGGAGAGATGTGGATCAACTATTATGCGATACTGGAACATGAGGTTCGAACACCGATCCAGCTTTCGGTTGGAGCGCGACCGGATGCGCCGGCAAATCCGCCCTTCACTCGGAGCCGGCAAAGCCAGGAATCCGATGCGGGCGCGTCCCGTGACCGCGCCGACAAAAACGCGCCGGCGCTCCGGACATGCCGGCGCCACATCGAATGAATCGTCTTCGCAACCCCCCTAAGGCGCCACTCCCCAGAACCGCGCCTCGCTGACCTCGCTGCCGCCGTCGTAGAATTTGTCCTGCCACCCATCGTCCGTCCTGAGCCCGGTCCAGCCCGCGCCCGAGGCGGCGCTCGCCGCGGCGGTGGATGGCCCCGCTGCCTGGGCGGTGGAAGCCGCCGCCGCCGCCTTCTTCGACGGCGGGGCCATGTTGTGGCGCCACCAGAAATGGTTGAACACGCTCATCACATTGAGCGCGTAGGCCACCGCCAGATCCCTGTCCCCTTCGACGATGACGAGATTGTCGTCATTCTTCGTCGCCGCCTTGACGCCCATATTGTGCGATCCGGTCATCACCACCGGGTGATCGCCCAGCGGATCGATGATGATTACCTTGGAATGGACGACGACGATGCCGAGCCGGCCGAGATAATCGTCGATCGGCTCATTATCCTGCTGCTGCTGGGCCGGAAGCACGATGTCGTAATTGGACGGCACCGCCTCATGCCCGTGGAGGAAGCCGATCGCGGTCGGATCCTTCTTGGCCATCACGGTCGGGTCGGAATTGACGACGCCGCGCACGTAGAGATCCTGGTTCGCGGCCGCCGCCTCGCGGATCGCCTGCAACATGCTCCCCGCCCAACCCGGGTCCAGCATCAGCGAGAGGATGCCCTGCTTGGCGCCGCGGATCAGCGCGTTCGCGTAAACGAGGTCGGGCGACTTGGCGCCGTCCGCCGCCGGCAGCTTGTGCGGGCTGAAGAAGACCGAAGTCGTAAGCCCGCCTTTGGCGAAATGATATTGCTCCTGCGCCGGCGGAAGCTGCGGCGGCGGTGTCGCGTCCGCGGCCGCGGCGAGCCGGTGCCAGGCGTCGAAATACGCCTGGGCGACGTCCGCATCGCGAATCTCGATGCCGTTATTGGCCTGGCTGCAGAGGCCGTGCGGCGTCCAGTTGGTGCTGCCCGACCAGGCCCATGTCGGCTTTCCCCCCTGGCAGACCACGACGAACTTGTTGTGGGCGAAGACGCCGTCCGGCTTCAACATCCGCCGCTTGAGGTCGACCTTGCTATCCTCAAGCGCGGCCGCCGCCGCCGCATTCTCGTCCTTGTCGGTCTTGGTGGCCTTGTCCTGGGTATGCGTGCCGTTGGCGAGGAGGAGGTGACAGCGCGCGCCGAGCGCCGCCAGGCCCTCGACCAGATCGTCGCCGGCAAGCTCGAACAAAGCGGCATAGATTTCGGCCGTGGGGTCGGCCTTGACGTCGGCCAGCAATTTGTGGACCCGCTGCCTGAGCGCGCCGCCCATCTTGTCGCCGATCGTCGGGCTGCCCTCAGGGGCGCCCTTGACCTGCGGCAGGTTCAGCACATCCGCCAGTGCCTGCTCGGATCCCGCCCCGGACACCTTCTTGCGAAGCGTATCGAATTCCTCCGGATAGATCGCCGCCATGGTCGAGAACCAGCGCGAGCTGATCGTCCCGAAGTTGAAATAGGGGATGATGTCGCCGAATTGCGGCGGCGCCGGCGCGACCCAGTCCGACACGGCGCCCTCGGCCGGCGCGTCCGACGTCCCGACGATCGCGACCACCTGATATTCGACCGTGCCGGGATGCGGCTCGAAATCGGACCAGGTGAAGCGCTGGAACGGCCATTTCGTGCTCGGCTGGCCGTCGGCATTGGCCTGGACGGGCCCGGTGCCGCCCCCGAAGCCGACATAAGCGGTCAGCGGCTCCGGCGCGCCGCCGTCGATCCGCCTGTTCACCCCATAGCCGAGGCAGCCGGGGATCTTCGCGGCCGACCACCAGGCCAGGAAATTGCTGTCCGCGCCGCAATAGACGCGAAGGTCCAAAGTCGCCATCTCCCCCTCCCCTCCTGCCGAAATCCCCCACGAGCAGAGACCGGAATGCAACCATGACACGATTCGTGGGCAGGGACCAGCAGCGAAAGGAACAAGAGCAGGATTCTAAAGAAGATTTAAGAAAACTTGCTTGCGATTCCAGGCTTCTAAGCGATGTTAACAATCGGCCGCGGGGCTGCGGCGCGGGTTTAAGCGTCGCAGCCCGACGTCCCTGACGCCGGACAAGCGGCCGGATTCTTCCATTCCAATCGTATTTTCCCGCTATACTTCGATTTCCAGACCCCGTAGCTTTTCGCGTTCCTTTCCAGCCGCAGGAATGGGGGACGGCTCGATATGGACGATGCGCTTTCGCAGCGCCGGCTCGGCGCCGCCGCATGACCGAGCGGACCGGCATCGACCGCGATGCGGTGGCGGCGCTCGTCGCGCATCGGGCCCGGGTGCGCGAATGGTGGGAAAGCAGGCCCACGCGGGACGCGACCAGGCGGGCAAGCGACAACGCAGCGCCGCACCCCGAAGAGAAGACGCCGGAGGACCGGGCGCTGCGCCAAAGCCTGGTCGGCCTCGCTTTGTCGGGCGGCGGCATCCGCAGCGCCACCTTCTCGCTCGGCCTGATCCAGGCGCTCGCGCGAAGGCCCGCCCGCGGCTGGGCTCGGAACGCGCTCGGCAGGATCGACATCCTCTCCACCGTCTCGGGCGGCGGCTATATCGGCTGCTTCCTGCGCAGCCTGTTCGTGCCGGGCGCGGCGCGCGGGATCGCGCCACAGGTCCGGATCGAGGATGAAGGCGGCGCGGACACGATCGTCCTGCCGCCAGACTGGCCGCAATCGATCGAGACCCAATATGAATTCGCGCACGAGGCGCTGGCCAGCCGGGCCTGCGAAAGGCGGCTCGACTGGCCGCGCTCCGACGGGGGAAGGGGCGTCCGCAACCCGATCTGGTGGCTGCGCGAGCATAGCCGCTATCTCGCCCCCAACGGGCTCGGCGATTACGGCTACGCCGTCGCCTATCTGGCGCGCAACTGGATCGCGATGCTCTATGTCTTCGCGCTCGCGGCCGCCCTCATCCTCGCCGTGCCGATCCTCGCCGAAGGCTGGCTCGCGCGCCTATGGCATGTTCCGTTCGGCTGGACCTGGGTCCCGCTCCCATCCGCCCCGCCGCCGCCCTGCACCCTCTGCGCCGCCGCCCATCCGCTCCCGCCGCCTCTCCATTTCGTCCCGGTCAGCCCGATCGCGGCGCTTGCCATCCTCCCTTTGCTCGCCTCGATCGTCTTCGGCATCGCTTATTGGATGACCGAGGCGATGTCCCCCAACGAGAAAGCGTGGCCGCGGCTCTGGCTCAATCTCGGCGCCGCGGTGGCGGCGATGCTGGCCGGGCTCGTGCTGATCCTGCTCGCCGACGAATGGATCGGCCGGTTCCCGCACCGTCCTTCCTGGCCGCCGATGCTCGCCTGGCCGCTGCTCGATCGCGCCGGCCATTGGCATTTCGGCTTCCCGTCGCTCGTCGCGGCCGGCCTTGCCGCCGCGGCGGCTGCCTGCTTCCTTGCCCTGCTCGTGGCCGGCTGGACGCAGATCGGCGAAGGCAGATCCGCCCTCCTCACCGCCGAAACGCGCCGCCGCCTCACCGCGCTCGCCGTCAGCAATCTCTGGCTGCTGCGTATCCTGGTCGTCGCCCTGATCGACAGCAGCGCCGTCGCCCTCGATTCCTGGTTCGCCACGACGAGCCGTTTCTCCGCGCTCGCCGCCGCCCTCGTGCCGCTGCTCGCCTTCCTGATCAACAAGCTGCCCGGCTGGTTCGAGGGCAAGGGCAAGGGTAAGGCCGGCGCCCTGCTCCGCACGCTGCTGCAGCCGCTCGCCTTCGCTGCCGGCTTCATCCTCTACGGCGCGGTCGCGATCATGGTCGGCGCGGTGCTTCACCATGTCGCCTGGAGCGGACCGGGCTGGCAGAGCCAGATCCAGTGGCGCCTGTTCCTGCTGCTCGCCGCCGCGATCGCCGTGCTGGCGCTGATCGCCGGCGGCTCGACCGGCTTCATCAACCTGTCGTCGTTGCACGGCCTCTACGCCGCCCGCCTGACCCGCGCCTATCTCGGCGCGAGCAACATGGGCCGGCTCGAAAAGGTGGCGGCCGCCCATCGCGGCTCCGGCATCACCGAGAACGATCCGGGCGACTATATCAGACCGGAGCTCTACAGCCGGCTCGACCTGCCGGCGCCGCTTCACCTCATCAACACCACGCTCAACGAGACGGTCGACCCCCGCTCCCAACTGGTCGAGCGCGACCGCAAGGGCGAGATGCTGACGCTGACGCCCAAAGGCGTCGAGATCGGCATCGATCGCGCCGTCGGCTGGACCGCGCTCGGTAAGCGCGATTGCGCCGAGCATCTTAGCCTCGGCCAATGGTGCGCGATCTCGGGCGCGGCCGTCTCGAGCGGCATGGGCCGCCTCACCCATCTCGGCTATGCGCTCGCGCTCAGCTTCGCCAATGTCCGGCTCGGCTATTGGTGGTGGTCGCCCGGCGTCGATCCCGATTTCAGGCGGCGCCAATGGCAAAGGCCGTTCGAAACCTTCCTTTACCTCCGCGACGAGATGATCGCCCATTATTCGCGGCGCCGCAGCCGCAAATATCTGACCGACGGCGGCCATTTCGAAAATACCGGCGCCTATAGGCTGCTGAAGCGGCGCGTCCCGCTCATCCTGGTCAGCGACAATGCCGCCGATCCGGACCATGTCTTCGCCAATCTGGAGACGCTCGTCCGCACGACCCGCATCGATCTCGGCGGCGAGATCCGGATCCTGGGCGGCACGGCCCGCAAGGCGCAACTCAGGGCTTGGGGCTGCCACCCGAAAGACCATATACTCTTCGTCGATCCCGACGCGGACAGGGATTGGCGCAAGGCCTTCGCCAGGCCGTCCGAGCCCGCTTCCTATCTGGTCCTGGAAGCCGCGTTCGACGACGCGACGATCCACCTCCTCTGGATCAAGCCGCGCCTGCTCGCCGACGTCCCGCCCGACATCCTCGGCTATGCGACGGCCAACAAGGATTTCCCCCAGCAACCCACGATCGACCAGTCTTTCGACGAAGCCCAATGGGAATCCTACCGCCGCCTCGGCGGCCTGAGCATGGACCGCCTCCTCGACGCTCTGCCGAAGCTCTTCCCCTGACAGCCGCCCCGCCGCCCTGATCGCCGGCCTCGGCGCGGGCGGCAACGCTGCTTCCGGTTCACACAAAGGCGCGAAGGGTCCGCTGCTCCCGCGCGTTCGCGGCGAAGCCGCAATCAATTTTCTTTTCCTTCTCTGCGTCTCTGCGTCTCTGCGCGAACAATCAGCAGCATCGATGCCACGAACCGACGACGGCGTAGCGGTCCCAGAGTCCCTATCTGGTTCGCGCAGAGACGCAGAGACGCAGAGAGTCCGCGGCTCCAATACCCTTTCGGCGAAGCCGCTTCCTTGCCTTTTTCTTCGCGCCTTCGCGCCTTCGCGTGACAAAATTACGGCGCCTCCAACAACACGGCATCGCCAGGCAAGCCACGGGATCAGCAGCGATGGTCTTTCCAGTAACGCGGCCAGGTCGCCGCCGCCCCGCCCGCCACCATCGCGCAGGAAATGTCGGTCCCGCTCCCAGTGAAGCAGAAGGCCGCGATCCGGTCATAGGACATGCCGTTCGGATCGCAGCTCAAGGGCGGACCGCTGACATGCTCGTTGCCATAATCGTCGATCGCGCCGGGCGTCCCGAGCAGACGGACAAGCTTCTCCCGCGCCGCCACCGCATCGACCTGGGGACAAGGCGCGCCCGGATTGCAGCCATTGTCATGGGTCTCGGCCCCCTCATGCGCGATCTCGCGCGCATTGATGCCGGCCACCCGGATCCGCGTCCCGTCGGTGCAGCGGAACGTATCCCCGTCATGGACATAAGAAGGCGTGCATGGAAAGGCGCCCCGCTCCGGCCGCCCCGCCTGCTTCGAACCCCCGCTCCCGCACCCGGCCACGCCCGCCGCCAACGCCGCCACCCCGGCGACGAGGCGGACGCGGCGGAGGACGACCCCACTTGCCGACAATCCCACGAACATAATCACCCCCAGTGCGGACCGGCGCGCTCCCGATGTGCGCAATCTGCCGATAGCTGGCCGCGCACTCAAGAGCGCCTTGTTCGTGCCGGCGTGGGTAGCGTGGCGCCGCTGGCGGCGGGCACGCTGAGCCCGCGGACCCGCGACACGCCCGTCTAAGCTTGGAAGGGGGCTTGCACCAACGCAGACGTGTCGAGATTAGCCCTGCCTCCTCTCCTGCGTTAGATAATAAAATGGCAGCGTCACCTATTCCTCAGAGCAGCAATAGATGATAATTCTTGAATCGGTGCACGGGGGACAGGACATGCACGCCCTTTGGGAATTCATCTCACCGACCATTCCATTCTTTACTTTTGGCATCGGTTTTGGAGTTGGGTTAGGTCTCGGACTTGGCACCATAATCCTACTCGCGACGCCTAGAATTGTTGCGGCACTCGCCAAGCTCAAATTCTTTGGAACCGAGGTGAAAGGGCTCGCGGAATTGAGCGAGGCTGAGCGCATGTCGCTCAGGAAGCTCGTCGCGATCCTGACGCTTTACGGCCCAAAAGGGCCAATGGCCGATCGCAAACGAATCGCCGAAATTTTGCGCAGCGAGCACGCGGAAATCGTCATCGGCATCGGCGAGGGTATATCCAAATCAGTTCAGCACCTCATTCGAGCCTTCCGAAAGGGTGGAACGGCTTATGCAGAGGCCATTGAATCCTGCCGCCGGCAATGCCGCTATATCCAGCTGGTCGATGGCGTGTCCGACGATGCCATCGCCCAAGCCACCATGAAGATCGTGGCACCAGTCGCAATGGCAGCCGAGGATGCCGGCGCCGCGTATCGCCGAAAAGCATTTGGTGCGTTCAAGAGCTGGTGGGCCAACTGGCAGAGCAAGCGAGCGGAAAAAGCGGCAGAAAAGGCGAAAAGAGCTACTGAGAAACGAATCAGTTTCCCAGCGGTTCGCCTACAGAATCCTGGACTGCCGCGCACGGCCAGCGCGCCGTCGCAAACTTCCACGAAGCCAAACGCGCCGCCCGCGGTGATAACCTCGGTTGCAGGCGCAAACCGCTGACATGATTATTTGACTGCTACAACCTAGATGTCCGTCGCGGATTGACGCCACCCGCTCAGCCCGCATTGCAGCTTCGCAGGAAATCGTTCCACTTCGCCCGCGCGTCGGCATCCATCGGGACGGCCGCGGTCTCGCCGGTGGTGAACAGCGAGATCGTCTCGCTCCGCGCGGCCGCCTTCAATTGCTTGTCGCCCTTCGGTAGCCGGATGGTGAGGTCCCAGCCGCCCGCCGGATTCTTCGCCGCCTCGGCCGGCCGGAAGTCGGGTTCGCCCTTGCCCGCGAACAGCGCCATCATCGCCGCGCCGGGCGGCATCGCCGCCTGCGCATCGTCGCCGATCCTGTTGCCCGTCTTGACGTCGAGGAGCTTGGTGACCCCGGTCTCGGTGACGATCACGGCGTCGGCCGCGCATTCGAACCGGTAGGAGAGCGGCGCCCCCGCCCCGAAGGTCAGCACCGCCCCGTGCCCTCCGGCCGCCGGCGCGAGCGCCCAGCCCGCCGCATCGGCCCGCGCAGAGAGAGCGAGCACCAGCGCAAGGCCGGCAATCCTGAAGCGACGCGACATGTTCCTGCTCCCCTTCGAACGGCATGCGCGAGTTGAGCGCGCAATCGACCTTCCGTCAATCGCCTAGCTCCGTTCCATTATAACGAACCAAATTGTTGCTTTATGGTCTATTACATGATACCTAATAAGGCGATACCGCTCCAATGGAATGGACCATGAATACGAAAGCCCTCGCCCGCAAGCACCTCGAACGGCGCTTCACTCCGATCCGCGCCATCGCCGATTTCGAGCGCCCGCCAAGAGGATGGGTCCGGGCCGTTCGGGATGCGCTCGGCCTCACCACGCGCCAGCTCGGCGCCAGGCTCGGCCGGGCCCACTCGAACGTCACCGTCCTCGAAAAGAACGAGGCGAACGACGCCATTACGCTCAAGCTGCTCCGGGAGGCGGCAGCGGCGATGGATTGCACCCTCGTCTACGCACTCGTGCCCAACCGTCCCCTGGACGAAATCCTGCGTGAGCGCGCCGCGCGCGTCGCCGAGCGGCTGCTTGCGCCCATCAGCCACAGCATGGCCCTGGAGAATCAGGGGCTCGACCGCGCCGCGCTTGCGGCCGAACGGGAACGCCTGGTCGACGAGCTGCTCGCGGGCGATCCCAGACGCCTGTGGGACGAATCGTGACGGTCGACCTGTTCTCGGACGAGGACGGCAACACCCCGCTCTCGCATGAAGAGAAAACGGGGCTCATCCCGAGCTGGATCGCCCTTCGGCACGAGTTGAACGAGGTTGAGCAGGCCAACATCCTCGAAGGCGAGCGCTGGGCGTTCAGCCGCGGTCGCGACGTCCTCGACGAAAGCGTCCTGCGCGCGCTTCACAAGCGGATGTTCGGCCGGGTCTGGTCCTGGGCAGGCGAATATTCGCGCGAGAAGAATCGCCGGATCGGCTCCGACAGCGTCATGATCCCGCTCGATCTGCGCCAGTTGCTCGGCGACACCCATTACTGGGTGGAAAAAGGGACCTATTCCCCCGACGAGATCGCCGTTCGGTTCCATCACCGGCTGGTGCTCATCCATCCCTTTCCCAACGGCAATGGCCGCCATGGCCGGCTCGCCGCCGACCTCCTCATAACCCGGCTCGGCGCGCCGCGCTTCACCTGGAGCGCCAGCCCCATCGATCCGGGCGAGGCCCGCAATCGCTATATCGCTGCACAGCGCGCCGCCGATGCGCACGATATCGAACCTTTGCTCGTTTTCGCGCGGTCGTGACGCATTCCGGAATCGGGCAGGCTTATTCCGCTCGCCGTTGCGGACGGCCTCGGCCTCTGCCAATTTCGGCCGATGGCGAAGGGGCGGCGCAAACGGTTGGTCGTCTGGGGCGGGCTCGGCCTACTGGCCTGGTTCGCCACTTTATTGCTCGGCCTGGGCGTCGCCGGCGCAGGGCATGGCTGGGTTGCGCCCTTCTGGTTCACGCTCGCTTTGCTGCCCCTCTATCCTGCAACCTTCATCCGCGCCTTCGCCGCGTCGTCACGCGCGATCGGGATCGACGCCGCCATCCTGATCATTGCCGCGATGCTGGACCTGCTTTTGCTGCGCAACATATTCGGCGCCGAGCGCGAATATTTCCTGAAGATGTGGGCCTTCGAAACCGCCGGCGTGGCCCTGTGGTTCGGCCTCTGGGTGGCATGGCAAATGCTCGCTTTGGCGAACCTGCTCAGGAACGCTTGGTCTCGCCCGGTGGCGTAAAACCGGGCGATTGTTCCTCTCCCAAAAGGCCCTGACGATGTTCGGCGGCTCCGCCAACCGGGGCCCGAGCCTCCTCAATCGGCGGCTGGAAAGCGGAACTGCCGCGCATAAGCGGACGGCATCGGCCGCCCCTTCTCGTCCAGCGCCGGCTCGAATCGCGCGCGCTCGAGGATCGCCGCGCACAATGTTTTGTCGAGCCTGTCGCTGCCGCTCGAACGGATCGGCACGCAGTAGCTTGCCTTTCCGTCCGGGCCGACGCCGATCGAAAGGTTGATCGAGCCCCCATGCACATCGCGGCTGCGGAGGTCGCCCGGCCGAACCCAGGTTTCCGGATCGATCGCCATGGCGACCCGCGCCTCACCCATGGTCTTGAGCATCGCCGCGCAGGCCGCGGCGAAGCGATCCGCAACCGGCGCCCCGCCGGCCTCGACGCACGCGCCGTCCGCGTAAAGCCGATCCCGCCCGGGAAAGAGGAATGCGCCCGGCGGCAGCCCGCCCGCTTCGACCGGCACCGCCGCCAGCGCCCGCGCGCAGGCATCGGCATCGCGCGCATTGGAGCCGCTCGATACGACCACCACGCACCGGCTTTGCACCGGCCGGTCGGTGACCTGCACCTCGGCCGTGCCGTCCGCGATCGTCACCGTCTTCGCGGCGGCCGGCGCAGCAGCGGCGAGCAGGAACAGTCCGATCCAGAGGGGCGAGAATCCACGCATTTCAAAACCTCCCGTACCGGACATCATCACGATCCACCGAACGTTTTCACCAGCTTCAGCCTGAACTCGGGCCGGCGCCCGCCCGAAATCGTCCGTTCCTGCAGCAAAGGCGACGACACGTCGTAGCGGCGGTCGATCAGCCCATAACCCGACAGGGTCGCGGTGACCGCCAGCTTGCGCGTCAGGCTGTGCGTGACGCTGAGGATCGGCAGGAAAAAGCTGCCTATGCGATTCTCGAACGTCCGCTGTGGGCTGTTATAATAGAATTGGAGCTGGGCGACGTCACCCGCGCGGCCGTGATGCTCGGACCCGTCCCATTCGAGCGTCATATTGGCGGTGAAGCGCAGCGTCTCGTCGCTTGCGCTGCCCGCTGCCCCATCGTTCGGGCCGCCGATCGGCACGCGGCTGTCGAACAAATTGAGGCTGGTCGTCAGCTTGACGCGGCGCAGCAGAGGCGTTCCGACGTCGAATTCCGCGCCCCGGTCCGATTTGCGGCCGGCATTGATCGGCATGTCGACATTGATCCCGTCGGCATCGACCGAAAAGGCCTGGCCCCACAGCCCGCGCGTCTCGCGGTCGTAGAGGATCAGGCCGATGTCGAGCTTGCGGCGGTGATAATGCAAATTCGCTTCCCAGGCGTCGGTCGACTGGTCGCGAAGGTCCGGATTGCCCTGCGTGATCGAGAGCGGCCCGGTGACGATCGGGTAAGGATGGAGCTGGTCCATCCCCGGCCGGTCGATGCGCCGGCTGTAGCTGAGCGTCAGGTCGATCGCCTTGCCGAACCGGTGCTCGGCATGGAAGGTCGGGAACAGATCGGTGCGCTCGATCCGGACATAGGGCCGGCCGGGGCTGGAGATGCTGCGGCTGTCCTGCTCCACCCTCAGGCCCGGCATGAAGGTCCAGCTCCCGATCGCCTGCTGGAAGGTCGCGTAAGCGGAGGCGGTCCGGTCGACCGCGACATAGGCGTCCGCGGCGCTGAAATCGAGCGACGGATCGCCCGAGCCCATGAACGCATAATGGTGGTGGAAATCCTGCAGGAACCAGTGCGCACCGAGCGACAATATCTCCTTCTTGCCGATCGGATGCTCCCAATCGGCCTGGGCGTCGGTGAACAGCAGGCCGTCATGCCGGTCGCTCGCCAGCGCGCCGCCGTCGCTGAGGTCCATCCGAGCGTCCTGGTCGCTTCGCGGATTGCCGTAGACCTGCGCGCTCGCCTTCAGCATCTCGCCTTCCCGCGCGCCTTTGTGGTCGAGCGCGAGCTGGCTGCCGAGGAAGGTCCCCTCATTGCGCTGCGTCCGGCGCTCGGAGAAGGATTGGAAGTCCGGCGTCAGCCCGCGATAATCGTCCTCGCCCGTCGTCCGGTTGCGCCAGAAGCCGCCGAACGAGTCGAGCGAAAGGCTGGTCCCGGGGTCGAGATCGTAGCTGATCTTGGCGTCGATCGACGTCCAGGCTGCCCGCGAGCGATTGTCCCCGTCCTGGGTGTTGACCGTCGGCGCGCCGCCGCCGGCCGGCGCGATCGTGCGCAGCGAATGATAGGTGCTGCGGCTGGTGCGGCCGTCGTCGCCCTGCGCCTGGAGCTCGAACGTCCACCGTCCCTTTTTCGACTTGACCGACCCGCTCGCCTCGCCGCGCCCGTAGCTGGAGGCTTCGACGCTGGCCGAGCCGGTGACGCCGTCGTTGCGCTTCTTCCTCAGCACGATGTTGATGACCCCGCCCGTGCCCGCGGCCGAATATTGGGCGGACGGGTTGGTGATGATCTCGATCCGCTCGATGTCGCTGCCGTGGAGCGTGCGCAGATATTGGCCGACGTCGAGCACATGAAGCGGCCGCCCGTCGACCGTGATCGTCACATTGCCCGATCCGAGCAGCATGATCTCGTCCTCGGGCGAGATGGTGACCGCCGGCAGCCCGCGCAGCAGCTGCAGCATGTCCTGCTGCGCCGCGTGTGGCGTCTCCTTCACCTGATAGCTGCGCCGGTCGATCTTCTGGACCTGGTCGAGGCGGGTCCCGACCACCTCGATGACGTCGGACCTGTCGTCCGCCGGAGCCGGCTGGACCGCCGCCGGCGGCTGCAACGCGAACATCGACCACCCTCCCCACGCCGAAGCCCCCGGCCGCCAGGATGAATCACAAAAAATCGGAAAGCGAAAGTCCACGAAAAAGAAAAATCGCGCGGCGCGCCACATCCGGCATCGCGCCGCGAAGCCCACGCCGCGAAGTCCGCCCCAAAGCCGTCATGCTGAACTCGATTCAGCATCCATGAACACGGCACTGGAAATTCGGCAGCAACGCCCGGGAACGAGCCCGGAAAACCCTGCTCAAAAGACGTGCTTGGCCCGCGCCGCCTGCGTCCTATATTGACGAATGCAAGTGAACCTGGCGCCAAGCGGCAACCCAATCTCCTCCTTCCTAACGGCTTTCGCGGGTCGTCGGATCAGCTGAAGTGAAGGCACCGATGGACCCCATCCCCTTCAGGTTATTCCCACACGGTGGCGGGATCTGGCGCCAGCGCTCGAAGCGTTCGCTGCGGATCTGGAGGCGGTAAGCCGTGGCAGCAAACTGGAGCGCGAATCGGTGGTGCCCTTCCCTGTCGCACCTGACAGCCACGCCCCCGACCGCCGGCAAACCTGATCAGTACAGGAAGTCGTCCGCCTTTAGTCCGGCCAGCCCGGTAAGAAAATCGACCAGCGGAACCAGCTTTTTGGGCCGGCTACAGCTGATGAAGACGGTCGAGAAACGATAGCCGCCGGCGTCGATCCGCTCCATGTCCAGGCTCTCGCAATCGAAATAGAGCCAGTCGGGATCCTGATGGTTCCACGTCCCGACGTCGAACTTCCACAGGCCGGAAGCATCGGCGAGCGCATTGAGTCTCCGCACGTCCTCGGCCGAAACGCGATCATGGTGCCTTTCGTCGACCCGCAGCCAATGGCCGGGAAGGGGCGTAATCGTCTCGCGCCGCACTTCGCCGCTCCCGTCGGCAAGCTCGACGAAGTCGATCACCCTTGTGTACCGGCCGTGGCCTTCGTTGAACGTGAACCGCACCTGCCGGCGCGCACCGGCCATTGTGAGACCCTTCCAGAGCGGGCTCTCGCCGGCGCTGCGCAATCGGCAATCCCCCCAGCCGGCACGCGCCTCGTCGAACACGTCCGACGGATACATGCCGCACCCGTCCTTTTCGTCCCGAACGGTCGTATATCTGACGAACCTCGCGTCGGCGGCCGTCGACAAGATCAGCGCCACGAACGTCGCAAGGATGACGCCCAGGCGGGTGCGCGGACCCATCAGCCGAGCCTGTGACAGCCGCAACGGCTTTCCCGATATTTTCCGACCATCGCGCCGCCCCGCCTCAATCCAGCCTGTGCAGGATCACGGCCTTTTCCGGCGACCTCCGCAGAATGTCGGCACGATCGCCCGCCGCGGCGGCGGCCCATCGGACGATCGCCGTCCGCGCCGTCTCGGTCGCCGTGCCCCGCCCGCGCACGAACAGGTCGAGCCAGGCCCGCGCGCATTTCCCGCAATGATAGTTGAGGACGCCGATCGCGACGATATGGCCGTCGGCCGCGAACGCGACCGCGCCCTTCTCCTCGCAGGAATGCGCGCGGCAGGCGGTGAACAGCCGGCTGCCGCCGGGCAGGCTGCGCGGCGCATCGGGCGGCCCGCCCAGCACCTCGCGCACCTGGCCGATCAGGCGCCCGCGGGAATAGAGATAGCTGACCCGATCGTCGGCATCGCGGCCCAGGAACCGGCGCAAGGCGCGCTCGAATCCCGGGCCCCACACCAGCTGGTTCGTGCTTTCGCACGCCTCCAGCCGGCGAAGGCCGCACGCCACCCCTACGCCCGGCCCGGGCGCCGCGAGCAGCGCCGAAGCGATCAACAGCCCGATCATCCTGTCATTCTCCCGTCCGGCGAGCGTAGCGGCGGCCATGCCCGCTTTCCACCCATTGCGGACGTCCGGCAAAGCCGCGATGGTGCCTCGCCGAGGAAGGGGGAGCAGCAGGGGCATGGGCAAGCGCATCGCGACGTTGAGGATGGCGGCGGGGATGATGGCGGCGGGCGCAATGCTCGCGGCCGGCGCTTCCGGTGCCCGGGACACGCCCAAGCCGCTTTACCTGAACCCCACCCTCCCCGCCGAAACCCGCGCCGCCGATCTCGTCCACCGCATGACGCTCGCGGAAAAGGCGTCGCAGCTCGTCAACCATGCCCGCGCGATTCCGCGGCTCGGCGTTCCCGCTTACGACTGGTGGAGCGAGGCGCTCCACGGCGTCGCGGTCGACGGCACCACCGAATATCCCGAGCCGATCGGCCTCGCCGCCACCTTCGACGCGCCCGGCATCCACTTTATGGCCGAGCAGATCGGCGTCGAAGGCCGCATCAAGCACGAGGCCGACGTCCGCGCCGGCCATTCGTCGACCATGGAGGGGCTCGATTTCTGGGCGCCCAACGTCAACATCTTCCGCGATCCGCGCTGGGGCCGCGGCCAGGAAACCTATGGCGAGGACCCGTATCTGACCGGCCGCATGGCCGTCGCCTACATCACCGGAATGCAGGGCGACGATCCGCAACATTATCGCGCCATCGCCACCCCCAAGCACTTTGCCGTCCACAGCGGGCCCGAGCCGACGCGCCATTTCGCCGACATCGACGTCAGCAGGCACGATCTCGAGGACACCTACCTCCCCGCCTTCCGCGCCGCGATCACCGAAGGCCATGCCGGCTCGATCATGTGCGCCTATAACGGCATCGACGGCGAGCCCGCCTGCGCGAACCAGTTCCTGCTCCAGCACATCCTGCGCGGCGCGTGGCGCTTCCAGGGCTATGTCGTCTCCGATTGCGGCGCGGTGCACGACATTTTCGAAGGCCATCATTACCGCCCGTCCCAGCCCCAGGCCTCCGCCATCTCGCTCGCGCGCGGCATGGACAATGAATGCATCACCTTCGGCGACGTCACCGGCGACGCGGACTACAAGCCCTATGCCGAAGCCGTCCGCGAGGGCGCGCTCGCCGAGGGCGCGATCGACACCGCGCTCGTCCGCCTGTTCACCGCGCGCATGCGGCTCGGCATGTTCGATCCGCCCTCGGTCGGCCCCTATGCGCATCCCGACGCCAGCGCGCTCGACAGCCCCGCCCACCGGCAATCGGCGTTGCGCCTCGCCGAGGAATCGATGGTGCTGCTCAAGAATGACGGCGTGCTGCCGCTGAAAGGGGCGAAGCATATCCTCGTCGTCGGTCCTCTCGCCGACCAGAAAGACGTGCTGCTCGGCAATTATAACGGCCAGCCGACGCGCGTCGTCACCATGCTGGAAGGGATGAAGGCGACGTTCCCCGGCGCGACGATCGCCTACGTCCCCGGCACCCAATTCCTCGCGAACGCCGGGGCGCCAGTGCCCACCGCCTCGCTCGCCACGTCGGACGGCAAGACCGGCCTTCGCGCCGATTATCGCGCGGGCGAGCATGAGGATCCGGCCGCGGCCCCAATCGCATCGCGGATCGAGCCCGCCGTCGATCTCGACCCGGACCGCGTTCCGCCGGCCCTGCGCGGCAAGCCGTTCAATGTGCGCTGGACGGGGATGCTCGTCGCGCCCGCGAGCGGCGACTACCGGCTCGGAATCGAGGCGGCGGGCTTCGCGCATGTCAGCGTCGCCGGAAGGACGATCGCCCAGACCTATGGCGCCACCCGCCTCGGCCGCATCCATCTCGACAAGGGCCAGCCCGTCCGCCTCGAAATCTCCTATCGCACCCGGCCGGGCGGCGCGCCCGCGGCGCGGCTCATCTGGGCGCCGGTCGACGACGCGCCCGATCCCGCTGCCATTGCCGCGGCCAGGGAGGCCGACGTCGTCGTCGCGATCGTCGGCATCACCAGCGCGCTCGAAGGCGAGGAAATGCCGGTGAGCGAGCCCGGCTTCCAGGGCGGCGACCGCACCAGCCTCGAAATGCCCGCGCCGGAAGAAGCCCTCGTCCGCGCCGTCGCCGCCGCGGGCAAGCCGCTCGTCGTCGTGCTGACCAATGGCAGCGCGCTCGCCTCCCGCTGGGAGAAGGCGCATGCGAACGCGATCCTCGAAGCCTGGTATCCGGGCGAGGAAGGCGGCACGGCGATCGCCAACATATTGAGCGGCGCCGCCAACCCGTCGGGCCGTTTGCCGATCACCTTTTACGAGGACGCGAGCCAGCTCCCCAATTTCGAGGATTATTCGATGCGGGGGCGGACCTACCGCTATTTCGCGGGCACGCCGCTCTGGCCGTTCGGCTACGGCCTCAGCTACACCAATTTCACTTATGACGCGCTCGCTTTGCCCAAGGCGCCGATCCGCGCCGGCACGCCGCTCCACGCCTCGGTCCGGGTCACCAACAGCGGCCAGGTGGCCGGCGACGAAGTGGTCCAGCTCTACCTCATATTCCCCGAAATCCCCGGCGCCCCGATCCGCGCCCTCAGGGGCTTCCGCCGCATCCACCTCGCCCCCGGCGCGAGCGAGACAGTGGCCTTCGACCTCCAGCCCCGCGACCTCTCGATGGTCACCCCGGCCGGCGACATCATCGTCCCCGCCGGCCGCTATTCCGTGTCGATCGGCGGCGGCCAGCCCGGCTCCGGCCTGCCGACCGCCACCGGCGCCTTCTCGGTGACGGGACAGGCGACGCTGCCGGAATAATCCAGTATCCGCAGCCGGTTGCACCATCCCTCATCCGCTGTCCTCGACGCCCACACCGGCGGAGAATGAAACCCGAATTCGAGACATGTGCCCCCCGAATTCCCCGCCGCAGGTTGCTCCAAACTCCTCCCCGGAACGGGGAGGGGGACCAGCCGCAGGCTGGTGGAGGGGCCGGGCACGGTGCATGCCGACATCTTGACCGAGATAATTTACGTCCCCGGAGTCTGAGCACCATTTTCGGGAGCGGACCTGGCGGAAAGCAAGGCCATTGCACCCCACGCTCGCGCGCGCCACACAGAATCAGGCGCTGAACAAGCGGAGGGACGGCATCTGGCCTATAGCGACGCCACCGGAAACAATGCGCGGCTGCTCCTCCAAACGCTGCGCGGCACGTTCGATTTCACCGGCCGCTCGCGCCGGACCAAAGTGCTTTATTATTGGATCGCCGTCGCCCTGCTCGGCGTCGTCACCGGTTTCGCGATCGGGGCGGTCGCATCCTATCGCAGCTTCCTCTGGTTCCAGACCGCGCTCGGCCTGCTGGTCCTCGTCCCGCTCTTCGCTTTATTCGTGCGGCGCCTCCACGACCAGGGCCGCCCGGGCTGGTGGGGGCTGGTCCTCCCTCTCAGCCTCCTCCTCTCGATTCCGCAGCGGATCGCCGAAGCGAAGGGCGACGTCATGGCGATCCTCGCCGCGCGAATGACGCCGGCGAGCTGGGCCGCGGACCTGCTCGCCCTCCTTATTCTCGTCCTCTTCCTGTGGCCCGGAACCGATGGGCCGAACCTCTACGGCCCCGATCCCCGGTTCGACGATCCGGAGGAACCGACGCCCTCTCTCCCCTGATCGCGTCGCAGGCCGAGCATTGCCGCCGTGCATCCCCGCCGCGATCGTGCCATGTCGGCCTGATGGTCTTCACCAAGAAACTGCGCGACCGCATCCGGCGCGGCGAGATCACGACAACGATCCGCATCTGGCAATCGCCGCGCGTCCGCGCCGGCGGCCGCTATCCCCTGCCGCCCGGCCACGTCGTGATCGACTCGATCATGGAGATCGCCCTCGCCGACGTCACCGGCGAGATGGCGCGCGACTCCGGCTTCGACGGCCTCGTCGACCTGCTCAAGACCGCGAAGCACGGCAGCGGCACCAACGTCTATTTCATCGCCTTCCATTACGTCGGCGAATGAGGCCGCGGAGGTGCTACCCCGACCGCGGCCCTCGCGCTGATGCCCGCCGGCGCTCCCGCTCGGCCGCCACCTTCGCCAGCACTTCCTTCGCATAGGCCTCGACGTCCCCGCGCGTCCGGATCGCCGCCCAGCGCACCCCCAGCGCGGCCCGCGCGGCCGCCGAATAGCCGGAGAGCTCGAGATCGGTCTTCCGGAGCACCGCAAGCGTGCCGACCAGATTCCCCGAGGCCGGGACCGGCCGGCTCAACAGCGCCTCCCTCTCCGCCGGCGCCGCGCGCGGTCCGCCGTGCCGCGCCGGCCTCGCCGCCTCGGGAAGCATCGCCACGCCCGTTCGCGGCGCGGCCAAGGTCACGCATTGCAGCGGGGATTCGGCCGCCTGGTCGCGATCGGTCAGGCTCGCCAATCCCCACAATTGCTCGAGCAATTTCGGCACGGAAGAATGATCGTAGACGGCATTGCTGACCGTCCCGGCGGCGATCAGCGGCGACACCAAAACCGCCGGCACCCGCACGCCAAGCGTGGTGAAGTCGAAATCGTGCGTGCTGTACCCGAAGTCGGGATCGTCGCCCGGCGCCGCGACCCCCGTCGGCGGCGCGACCTTGTCGTAGAGCCCGCCATGCTCGTCATAGATGACGACCAGGAGGCTCGACCCCCAATGGGGCGAGCCGGCGATCGCATTGTAGACCGCCCCGAGCAGCCGGTCGCCGCCGACGACGTCGTCCATCGGATGCTGCGACGATCCCCCGGCATAGGTGATCGTCGCTATAGGCGCTCAGCCAGTCCGAGGTGAAGTCGCTGTAGAGGGCAAAGGGAATGCCCTGCGCATTGAGCCGATCGAAGATCGACCCGTTCGCATATTCGAACCCGGCCGGTATCTTCGCCTCCCACTCGCCGATCTGCGTGGAGGTCGGGCTGTCGTCGAGGCCGGACGACGACGCGCCGTGGACGAAGAAGCGGTTCGGCCAGGTCGGCCCGGGCATGGATGCATGCCAATGGTCGCAGATCGCATTGTCGCGCGCGAGCGCATAGAGGTTCGGCATCGCCTTTTGCGTCGTGAAGCCGCGCATGATGTCGCCGATCGCCGTGATCGGAGGCGGCGCGTAGGGCGGCTCGGAGGTCGAGGTCGCATAGCTGGCGAGGAAGCCGCTATTGTCGGTCTCGGGATAAGGCTTGCCCGGCCTGTAGAGCACCATCGGCCCGCAAAGCTGCACCAGCACGTCGTTGAATTCGTGGCCGGGATCGGTCCGCAGGCTCTTGGGGGCGCCGGGCGTGCAATTGGCGGTGATGAAACTCCCTTGATATTCATAGGTATTCGAATTGCCCGTATCCGCCACGTCGATCCCGGGCAGCCCCGACCAGGCGAAGATATGGTCGAACGACCGGTTCTCCAGCATGACCACGAACACCCGCCCGATCGCCGCGGTGGCGCTCGATGACAAAGGCGCGAGCAGGCTCATCCCGTTCGCACAGCCGCCCGAAACCAAAGCGACGTCGAACGTCGCCGTGCCGACCGAAAAGGTCGGCGACGTGCCGCCATCCTTTTCCTCGAGCTGGCATTCGATCCAGTTGGCGAACGTGTCCCCTTCATTGACGTAAAGCCCGGCATTCGGCCCGCTTTTCACGAAAGCGGTCACGGCCCAGAAATCGGTGTTGAAATCGTCCGGGTCGAAGGAGACGGCTAGCGGCCCCGCAACCTGCCCCGCGGCGATCGTCCACGCGCCCGACTGGACGCCGCTGCCCGGCGGCAGGGATCCGCTGTGGAACAAGGCGATGTCCGCCTCGGCGCCGCAATCGTTCCGGATGCTGATGCTGACGGTGTACGCCATCTTCTCTCCCCTTTCCGCCCGATCATGCACCCAAAAACCCGCGCGATCATCGGCATTCGTTCGAACGAGGCGCGGCGCCCTTCTCACCGGCTACGATCCCGAAAACCGCACGACCAATGGGCTGGACGCGGAGGATGGCGAATAAGCGGCGGGGCGAACGACAAAGCCCCTCCCCTCGATGGGGAGGGGTTGGGGAGGGGTGAGTTGCGAGACCCGCCCAGCCTCCGTCGACCTCACCCTCGTCGATCGAAGGCGAGGGCACAAACGTCCGACACGAATCTCCGCGCCGATCGATGAAGCAGGGAACGGACTTCCTCGGCTGCGACATCACAATCACGGCCGGGCGCAACCTCGTCTCCGCTTTGTCGGACGGCCGGCTGCCGGGCCAACATCTTCCACGCCGGGCGCCATCGGACCGTGAAGGAGGCGCGGCCTGATGCCGTGCAGAGGGAACCAACGATCGCCCGCCGAACGTGCCGGCTTACGACGACACGATGTTAATTTTCATCCCTTAGGGAAATCCCATGAATTCGGAACCGATCGTCATTCACTCCCGCCGCTGGGGCTATGTCCTTTATGGCGTGCTCTCGGCCGCCTGTGGCGGGTGGCTGCTGAAGGTGGCCGTGACCAATTCCGGCGGCTTCATGGTGCTTGACAATGTGTTCGCCTGGATCGTCGCCGGCCTGATCGCCATGCTCCTCGCGGGCACCGCGGTCGCGGTCGATTATTACATGAACCCGCCCGAGATCAGGATGTCGATGGACGGCCTTCGGCTGCTGACGCCGGGGCGCGAGCGCTTCTGGCAATGGTCCCAGATCGATCAGATCCGGATCATGGACGCAAGGGCGCGCTATGTGAAGCTTCGCTGGCACCCGCTCCCCGACAGCGCATCGGAAAAGGCGCGCTGGCAGTCGCTGAACTTCGACGTGCCGCTCCTGGCCATCCAGATCAGCAACATGATCAAGGCCGCCCAGAACGCCGCCGCGACGAAGGCCGACGAAGCGGAATTCCAGAGGGCGATGGCGGCGGCCAGAGAGGACTATCCCCGGTTGACTCGGCAACAGCGGGCCGTGCTCGTGGTTTATATGCTCGTGTCGCTTTTGCTGCTGGTGGGCGTTGTCCTCGTGAAACATCGCTGAAGGGAAAGAAGCGCGGCCGGCCCGGAGGCGCAGCCCGCCGCGCAAGCCGGCACGGCACCCGCTCCGACCATTCCCCGGCCTCGCCGGCGCGACCCGACCCCGGAAGCCGATCCCGTTCACCCCGCGCGCCATTGTCCGGAGTTGCTCGGCTGGAGCCGCTGGTTCTACGGCGGCGATGTCTTCCCCTACCTGCGCCTCGTTTGGCCCGACCGCGTCGGCCTGTTTCCATGGGAGGCGGCTTCGACGAAACATTCCGGGCCGACCAGCCGGACCTCACCGAGCACGGCTGGGCAAGGACGATCGCCGGCTGACGCTGGGCTTTCCGCCTCATCGCCACGGCCTTTCGCGAACGCATGGTCCCACCCCGCACAAACCAGCCCTCCCTCTCCCGCCCCACTTTGCTATGAAGCCCCATGCCCAGCCGGCGATCCGTCCTCGCGGGAATGAGCGCGCTCCTCGCCGGCGCTGGGGCGTGGCCCGCCGCGGCGGCGGAGGCGGAAGCGCCCCGCAAGCCGCCGCGGCTTCGCCCCGGCGACACGATCGGCCTCGTCGCGCCGGCCCGCTTCAGCGACGACCCCGCCCAGATCGAGCCGGTCAAGGCGACCCTCGCCGCCATGGGCCTCAATGCGAAAATCGCCCCGCATGTAACGGCGCGCTACGGCTATCTCGCCGGCAACGACCGAATGCGGGCCGACGACATCAACGCCATGTATGCCGATCCGGCGGTGCGCGCCGTCTTCGCGGTCCAGGGCGGCTGGGGCTCGGCGCGGCTCCTCCCCTATCTCGACTGGGATCTGATCCGCGCCCATCCCAAGCTGCTCGTCGGCTTCAGCGACATCACCGCGCTCCACCTCGCCTTCGCCGCGAACGCGGGCTTTCCGACCGTCCACGCGCCCAATGCCGACAATGGCTGGCAGGAGATGAGCCGGAGCAGCTTCCACAGCCTCGCCTTCGACGCCGCGACGCCGCTCTTCCGCAGCCCCGATCCGGCCACGCTGAATCCAGCTATCCTGAATCCGGGCGCCCCCGATCCGTCATCCCCAAACCCGCCATCCCCCGGCCCCGCCGCACAGGAACGCTGGCGCACGACCGCGATCCGCCCCGGCATCGCCAGCGGCATCCTGGTCGGCGGCAACCTTTCCGTCCTCTGCGCTTTGGTCGGCACGCCGTGGCTGCCGCCCTTCGAAGGCCGGATCCTGTTCCTCGAAGAAACCGGCGAGGCCGAATATCGGGTCGACCGGATGCTGACCCAGCTCGGCCAGGCCGGCATCCTCGCCAGGCTCGCCGGCATCGTCTTCGGCCAATGCGCGCGCTGCACCGGCAACGTGCCCGATTATAGCGGCTTCACCATCCCCCAGCTCCTCGCCCAGCACCTGGCGCCGCTCGGCGTGCCGGCCTTTTCGGGCGCCAATATCGGCCATGTCGCCAACCAGTTCGCCATCCCTGAAGGCGTCCGCGCCGAGATCGACGCCGCCGCGGGCACGATCCGCATCCTGGAGCCGGCGGTGGTCTAGGGGACGCGACTCTAATCATGGGGACACCAGCCCGCTCCCCGCGGCTCGTCTCCTCCCCGGGACGGGGAGGGGGACCATGCGAAGCATGGTGGAGGGGGGTGAGAGCCGCGAAAGCTTAGTCATGGGGACGCAATTAGTCGTGGGGACGCAATACCGATTACATGGATTATGGTAGTCGTGGGGACACAATACCTAATTCAATTACACGGATTTATAGACGATCGCGGAGAGCCACCAAAGAAGTACAAGAAGGATATTTCGCGCAGAGACGCAGAGGCGCAGAGGATCCGTGTCTCATGTGATGACGAAGCGCGCATCCGGCGAAGCCATTCAAATGCCGGCTTCGCCGGGCTCGTGATGCCGTCATTACTGCCCAGGCCTCTCTGCGTCTCTGCGTCTCTGCGCGAACCAAAACGTGTCAGTGACCGTCCGCGGCGCGCGAGAACAGCGCATTGATTCGATCCGGCACCGGTGTATTATATCGACAACACAGAATGTGTGAGGACCGCCGCGTGCCGGCGATGAGGGAGGATGAGGCGAATGCGCAACGGCGCCGTGGCTTTCGGATTGATTGCAACCCTCGCCGGCCTCGCCGCATCGCCCGCCGCCGCCCCGGCCCAAGACACGCCCACCGCCGCGCCCGATCCGCAGGGCGACTGGTATGACGGCCCGGACATCGCAACCGGCGGCATGCGCATCGCGCTTCATTTCCGCCGCGAAGGCGGTGCCCTTGCCGGGACGGTCGATTCTCCCGACCAGGGCGGCATCGGCGTTCCGCTCGCCAACGTGACGGCCGACGCCGGCCGGCTCGCCTTCGACGTGCCGCAGGCCAAGGCCCATTATGCCGGAACGTGGGACCCGGCCCAACACGCCTATGTCGGCGCCTTTGCCGCGCCCCAGGGCGCGGTGCCGATGCGCTTCGTTCGCGGCGTGCTGCCGCCGCCTCCCCCGGTCGACTGGTCGATGCCGATGGCCCCGGGCTTCGCCTACACGCCGGGGCCGGCGGCGCGGGCGCGGATCGGCCCGGCCCTGGCTGTCGGCAAATGCATCAACGTCTCCGACGCGCTCGAGGCGCCTACGGAAGGCGATTGGGCTCCGCGCATAACCGACGACGATTTCCGCATCATCCGCGCGGCGGGCTTCCGGACGGTGCGGATCCCGGTGCGCTGGTCCGCCCATGCCGGCGAGACGGCGCCTTATGCGATCGCCCCCGCCTTCCTCGCCCGCGTCCACCATGTCGTCGGCCTCGCAACCGCGTCTGGGCTCAACGTCATCCTCAACATCCACCATTATGACGGGCTGGATGCCGCGCCGGAAGCCAATGCGGCGCGCTTCGCGGGCCTCTGGCGCCAGATCGCGTCCAGCTTCGCCCACGCCCCCGCCAGCCTCTGGTTCGAGCTCGACAACGAACCGCACGACAAATTCACCAACGCCAATCTGATGGCCGTCTTCACCCCCGCGCTCGCCGCCATCCGCGCCACCAACCGGACGCGGCCGGTGCTGGTCGGCGGCGAGAATTGGAGCGGAATCGGCTCCCTCGCTACCCTGCCGATGCCCGACGATCCCTATGTCGTCCCGACCTTCCATTATTACGATCCGATGGCCTTCACCCACCAGGGGGCGACCTGGACCGGATCCCATCCGCCGCCGATCGGCCGCGCCTACGGCTCGGCGGCCGACAAGGCCGAGCTCGACCGGGGCCTTCAAACCGTGCGAGATTACATGGCACGCACCGGCCGCGTCCCCATCCTTGGCGAATATGGCGCGCAGGACGATCCGCGCGTGCCCGTGGAGCAGCGCATCCGCTATTATCACGCGATCAGCAGCGCCTTCGCCTCGATCGGCATCCAGAGCTGCGCCTGGGGCTATCGCGCCGGCTTCAAGCTGCGCGACGGCGACCATTGGGTGCCGGGCCTGGTCGAGGCGATCGCTACGACGACACGCTGAGCCCCAAGGCGCCGGATTCGGCGTTAAGAAAGGAAATGGTTCGCGCAGAGACGCAGAGAGGCCGCGGTTTCATGACATCGGCATCAGCCCGTCCGGCGAAGCCGATTCAGATGCCGGCTTGGCCGGGCTCGCCATGTCGTCGCCATTGCCTCGGCCTCTCTGCGTCTCTGCGTCTCTGCGCGAACCCAAAATCCTGCCCTTCCCCGCCGGCCCCGCTTTTTCTAGCTTCAGCCGGTGAACCTCCTGTCTCCGCTCCGCACCGCCACGCCCACCGACGCACCCGCCCCGCGCCCACGCGCCCCGCGGCGGCACGGGCTCGACATCGTGCGCGCGGCGGCGATCGCCTGGGTGATGCTCTACCATGCGATGACGCTCGATCTGGTGCCGGACCCGGATCATTGGTTCATCATGTTCGGCTGGATGGGCGTCGACCTCTTCTTCGTCCTCAGCGGCTTCCTGATCGCGAGCCAGCTCCTCAGGCCCTGGGCCGAAGGCGCGCGGCCCGATTACAAGCGCTTCTTCGCACGCCGGCTGCTGCGCACTTTGCCCGCTTATGCCGCGATCCTCGCCGTCTATCTGCTCGTCCCGGCCGCGCGCGAATGGCCGGACATGCAGCCCGCCTGGCAGTTCGCGACCTTCACCGAGAATTTGCTGTTCGAACCGACCGCGCCCAAGGCCTTCTCCCATATCTGGTCGCTCTGCGTGGAGGAGCAATTCTACCTGGTCTTCCCCGCCGTCGTCGCCTTGCTCGCCTGGCGCCCGTCGGCGCGGCGGACCGGCGCAATCCTGGCCTTCGTCCTGCTGTTCGGGGTCGCGATCCGGAGCTGGCTCTGGCTGCGCTACGTCGCCCAACCCGCCTTCGATCCCTCGGCCGACCCCGATGGAGGCGCCTATATGGCCTTCATCTATTACCCGACCTGGAGCCGGCTCGACGGCCTCCTCGCCGGCATCGCCGCGGCCGCGCTGAAAATCTACCGGCCGGCCGCCTGGGCGCGGCTGGTGGCGCGGCCGAACCTGCTGCTCGCCTGCGGCCTTGCCGGCATCGGCGCCGCCATCCTCCTCTTCCACGGCCAGATCGCGCATCTCCCGGCAGCCACTCTCGGCTTTCCCCTGCTCTCCGGCGCGATCGCCCTCGTCGTCGCCGCCGCCAGCACCGACCGGGCGCTGCTCGGCCGCTTCCCAATCCCCGGCGCCGCGGCGCTCGCGACCGCGGCCTACAGCCTCTATCTCAGCCAAAAGATCGCCTATCACGCCGTCGTCGCCACCCTCACCCCGCGCGCCGGCCTCGCCGGCTACCCGCGCCTCGCCCTCGCCGTCGCGGCAGCGCTGGCGCTCGGCGCTTTGCTCTACTGGACGGTCGAGCGCCCCTTCCTGCGCCTCCGCGACCGCCTGGAAGGCCCCTCACGAAGCTCGATCGCCCGCGCGCCGAGCGGGGCGCCCTTCCCTCATTCCGGACGCAACCCGGAATCCACGGAAACCGCCCGCGAGACTCCCGCCCCCCGGATCTTGATCCTCGCGGTTACAGGGACACGGGCTACGGCGCGACCGGCCCCCGGGACCGGCTGGAATTCGACGCGCCATCATCCTCCCCGCTCGCGGGGAGGGGGACCGCCGGAACGGCGGTGGAGGGGGTCCGGAGACCCACACGAACCCCGCCGGGACCATGCCGGCCCCTCGACAATCGTCGCCCCCCGTTTTCACGCGGAAACGCCATCGGTATAAGCCCGGCCATGTTCGAGGGATGGAACGACTTCTTCCTGATGGCAGGCTCGGCGGCCGCGGTGCTCATCGGGCTGATCTTCGTCGTGATCACCCTGATGCACGGCCGTTCGCGGGAGAGCGTGCTCGCCGGATCGAGACTGTACATGGGCCCGATCGTCCTGAACGTCAGCTTCATCCTGGCGCTGAGCGCCGCCGCCCTGGCGCCGGGCATCGGCCGCATATCCTTCGCGGCGATCGCGGTCGGGGTGGCGCTGTGGGGCCTGGTGCGCGGCCTCATCTCGGTCGCGGGGATCAGGCGGCTGGGCGATGAGATTCACTGGACCGACATCTGGTATTACGGCCTGATCCCAAGCGCGCTGTATCTGGCGCTCGGCCTGGCCGGCGTGGCGATATGGCGGGATTGGCGATTGGCCGATTTCGGCCTGGCGGCCGTGATCACCGCCAGCCTGCTTTTGGCGATCCGCAACGAATGGGACCTGATCACCTGGATATCGCCCCGGCCCGATCCACCCAAGCCCGACTGACCCCGCTCGGACATCGCGCGCCTTTCAAAGAAAGAACCGGCCCAAACATTCCTCCCCGCTCGCGGGGAGGGGGACCGCCGGAACGGCGGTGGAGGGGGTCCGGAGACCCGCACCGAGCCTCCCTCCACCGCACTTCCCGCGCCCGCTCCCAGTGCGATGAAGGGACCTGCGCCTCTGCACGACCCCCCTCCACCACCCTGCGGGTGGTCCCCCTCCCCGTCCCGGGGCGGATAAAGATGCACTGCCGCCATGCCACCCCCGCGGCCCCTTCGCGCCTTCGCGAACCAGAAACCACGCCCGCCCCACCCCCGCGCCCCGCGTTGACGCCCCCCACGCCAGCGCTAGGAGAGTCCCATGGGGAGGGACGATCCGCAGGACCAGCATGCCGGGCACGCGCGCCTGAGCGCCCCCGTCCTGCTGCACGATTTCCTGACCGGCCCCGCCCGCCGCGCCCCCGATTCAACCGCCATCGAAATCCCCCCAGGCCGAAACCGCCCCGAACGCCAAACCCTGAGCTACGCCCAACTCGGCACCCTCTCCGATTGCCTCGCCCGCCACCTCCTGCCCTTCCTCGCGCCCGAAGCGATCGTCCCCCTGCTCCTCCCACGCACCTCGCCTCTGCTGCACGTCGCCCAGATCGCGGTACTGAAGGCGGGCGGCGCCTTCACCAGCCTCGACCCCGCTTTCCCCGACGAACGCATCCGCGAGATCATCGCCGATGCCGAGCCGCCGATCGTCCTCGCCGACGATCCCGGCCGCGCCCGCCTGCGCCCGCTCGCCGAAGAATCCTGCCCCCTGCTCGACCCCGCGATCCTGCTCGAACGCACCCCACCCGAACGCCCGCTCCCCCGCGACATCGGCCCCAACCGCCTCGCCTACGTCATCTACACGTCGGGCACGACCGGCCGGCCCAAGGGTGTGATGATCGAGCATGGCGGCATCGCCAACCTCATCCGCTCCGATCTCGACGAATTCCGAATCACCCAAGCCGACCGCACCGTCCAGGGTTCGTCCGCCGCCTATGACAGCTTCCTCGAAGAGACCTGGCTCGCTTTCTCGGCCGGCGCGATCCTGCTCGTCATGGACGATGCGACAGCGCGCCTCGGCCCGGACCTGATCCCCTGGCTCCAGCGCGAGCGCGCCACCATCTTCTGCCCGCCGCCGACTTTGCTGCGCAGCACGGGCTGCAGCAATCCGGCCGAGGCGCTCCCCGACCTCCGCTTGCTCTATGTCGGCGGCGAGGCGCTGCCGTCCGACATCGCCGACGCCTGGTCGGTGGGGCGGCGGCTGGTCAACGGCTACGGCCCAACCGAATGCTCGGTCACGTGCCTCCGCGCCGAAATCCGCGCCGGCGAACCGATCACGATCGGCAAGCCGGTGCCGGGCATGAATGCCTGGGTGCTCGACGCCAACCTCGCCTTGGTGCCCGACGGCGGCCGCGGCGAGCTCTGCATCGGCGGCGCGGGCCTCGCCCGCTTCTATCGCCACCGCCCCGAAATCACCGCCGAGAAATTCGTCGACCATCCCACGCTCGGCCGCCTCTACCGGACCGGCGACCTCGTCCGCCGCGACGCCGCGGGCGACTATCATTATCACGGCCGCATCGACGCCCAGGTGAAGATCCGCGGCCACCGCGTCGAGCTTGCCGAGATCGAGGCGCGGCTCGCCGCCCTCCCCGGAATCCGCGCCGCCGCCGCCCGGCTGCAGGAAGACGGCGCGCCCGAGCTGGTCGCCTGGATCGTCCCCGACGACCCCGATGCGCCGCCCGAGGCCGAGGCGCTGAAGGCCGCCCTCGCCGCCACCCTCCCCCGCCACATGGTGCCGCGCCGGATCGGCACGCTGGGCGCCCTCCCGACCAGCGTCGGCGGCAAGCTCGACCGCGCCGCTCTGCCCCGGCTCGACGCCCCCGCCCCCGAGCCCGCCCGCCGATCCGCCGCCCCCGCCACCCCGCTCGAGCGCCGGCTCGGCGAGGCGATGGCCGACATATTGAAGCGCCCCGACGGAATCTCGGTCGAGGACGATTTCTTCGAGGATCTGGGCGGCGATTCCCTCAGTGCGGCGATGCTCGTCACCCTGCTCCGCGAGCAATCCGCGACCGACTGGATCACCGTCAGCGACATTTACGACGCGCGCAACGTCCGCCGGCTGGCCGAGCTCGGCATGGCCCGCTCCGACGCCGCCGGCATCCCCGCGCCAATCCTGCACCGCGAAGGCCGCCCCCGACCAATCCTCACCGCGATCGTCCAGCTCGCCTGCCTCGCCGCGCAATTGCTGATCGCCGCCTGGATCGCCTGGCTCGCCGCGTTCAAATTGCTCCCCCCTCTGTTCGACGCGCTCGGCGTCGCCGGCGCGATCTTCGCTCTCCCCTTGCTCGCCATGGCCGGGGCCGCGCTCTATCTGCCCGCGTCGGTCGCCTTCGCCTGGCTGGTGAAGCGGCTGGTCGTCGGCCGCTACCGCCCCATGCGCGCGCCGGTCGGCAGCCTCTTCTACATCCGCCATTGGGTGGTCGTGCAGGTGGCGCGGCTCATCCCCTGGGCACTGATCGCCGGCACCGGCGCCCAGGCGGCGGTGCTGCGGATGCTCGGCGCCAAAGTGGGCCATCGAGTCCACATCCATCGCGGCGTCGCGCTCGGCCGCGGCGGCTGGGACCTGCTCGACATCGGCGACGATGCCTCGATCGGCCAGGACGCCCAAATCGGCCTGGTCGAGCTCGATCGCGGCGACATCGTGGTCGGCCCGGTGACGATCGGCGCCGGCGCGGCCCTGCGCGTCCGCGCCGCGGTGCAGGGCCATTGCCGGCTCGGCGCGGGCAGCGTACTCGCCGCTTTGTCCGTCCTCGATTCCGGCGCCGAGATCCCCGACGGCGAGCGCTGGGACGGCGTCCCCGCCGCGCCCGCCGGCCTCGCCGCCGCGCCGCCGCCGCGCCCCACCGCCCGCGCGCTCGCGCCGTGGCTGCACGGCCTCTTGACCATGATCGCCGAGGGCGCCGCGGCCTGGTTGGTCCTCGTCCCCGCCCAGCTCCTCACCCTCGCTTTGTGCCGCCTCTACGGGATCGACATGGCCGCGCTCTGGCGCTGGCTCTATGCCCCGAGCTTCGACCTCGGCACGATCGCGATCCTGACCGGCCTCACGATCGCCGGCGTGCCGCTCACCCTCGCCGCCGAGGCCCTGATCCTGCGCGCCCTGGGCCCGGTGCGCGAAGGGGCGGTCGGCCGCTGGAGCCTCGCCTACATCCGCATCTGGCTGAAGACCGGCATCCTCGCCTCCGCCGGACGCTGGCTGAGCGGCACCCTGTTCTGGCCGCTCTGGCTGCGGCTCGCCGGCATGCGGATCGGCGCCAGGAGCGAGATCAGCACGATCGTCGACGTCGTTCCGGAGCTGGTGGCGATCGGCGGCGAGACCTTCTTCGCCGACGGCATCTACCTCGGCGGGCCGGTGGTGACGAACGGCGTGGCGGCACTGGCGCCGGTATCGCTCGGCCGCAATACGTTCCTCGGCAACCATGTCGTGATCCCGCCCGGCGAGCGGCTTCCCGACGACATCTTGATCGGGGTCGCGACCGTCGCCGATTCCCGCCAGATCGCCGCCGGCCACAGCCGCTTCGGCCATCCAAGCTTCGACCTGCCCCGCCGCGAGCTGGTGGAGGCGGACCGCAGGCTCACCCACGATCCCTCGCCGATCCGCTTCGCCAACCGCGTCTTCTGGGAGTCGCTAAGGTTCGTCCTGCCGGTGCCGCCCTTGCTGCTGACCGCCTGCTGGTACGGGATCGTCGCGGCCGGGAACCGCGCCGCAAGTCCCGCCGCCTTCGCCTTCCTCGTCCTTCCGGCCGCGACCCTGGCGCCGATCGCGGCGCTCTGCCTCCTCGTCCTCCTGCTCAAATGGGGGCTGATCGGCCGCGTCAGGCCGGGCCAGCACCCGCTCTGGTCCTGCTGGTGCAGCCGCTGGGATTTCCTGTTCGTCGCCTGGGCCCGCTTCGCCGCGCTGACGCTCCAGCAACTCGAAGGCACGTTCCTGCTCACGGCCTATCTGCGCCTGATGGGCGTGAAAATCGGCCGCGGCGCGATCCTCGGCCCCGAATTCGCGCAGGTGGTGGACCCGGACATGATCGAGATCGGCGCCGGCGCGACGGTGAGCGCGATGTTCCAGGCCCACACGTTCGAAGACCGCGTCCTCAAGATCGGCAAGGTCACCATCGGCCCCCGCGCCACCGTCGCGTCCGCCACAATCCCCCTCTACGGCGCCGCGATCGGCGAAGCCGCCCATGTCGGCCCCCACAGCGTCGTGATGAAGCACGAGCATCTGCTGCCGGGCCTGCGCTACCAGGGCGTCCCGACGCGGGTGCTGGGGCGGGAGACCGCGATGGGACCATAGCAGGATGCTGGCACCCGCGCGCCGGATGTTGGGTCATGGTTCGCTCGACCCGCTGTCGATCGATCCGGCATTTTGGACACTCATGAAGGGGGATGGAGCCTCGTATCGAGAGCGAACCGCTCCTGGCTTACCAACTCATATGCTCCGGAGGCTTTCACGCTGTCGAAAATGAGATTCCAGCTGCGCGACGAAACGGCGCTCGGGATCAGGACGAACGGATGATCGGCCAGCAGTTGATTGCCGAATTTCTGTTGTCCATCGCCCGGAATGCCCGGCACGAGCCAATTGGGGTTCGGCACGTCGGCCGGCTGCACGACATGGACGCCTGAGGGATCGAGGATTCTCAGGCACGTGAGCACATGGGGCACGGTGTCGAGGGTCTTGAAGGTCTTGTGAACCGCAACCTCCAGAATCGCGGTTGACGGGTCGACGCTGCAATAGACGGCGCGCTTCCCCTTCGCATTCCAGCGCCCGCCGACGCGATAGGCTCCCTCTCCGCTGTCCCATGTCTTTCCATGGATTTCGAGGTCGAGCCGCCACCCCATGAGTGCACCGCTGCCATGTGGGGGCGGCAAGGGAGTCATGCGTACACGCCATATTCGAGGCGCTCGAGATGCTCCTCGACGATTTCGACTCCGGCCGTGGTTGCCAGAAGATCGATCGGGCGTTGCTGGTCCAGGCCGATGGCGGGACGGTTCAGCCAGTCCTCCGCATCCTCCTGAGTCCCGAGGACACGGATTGCTTTGGCAAGCACCTCCGCGAACTTCCATGTGCGCCCGCTCTGTTCCTGGCTCAGCCGCTTCGCAACGGCTTCTTTTTTTCTGCGCTGGAAGGTGCGGAGACTGATGCCAACCGCTTTCTCCAACATGCCGGCCTGCTGCATGACGGGGACCTGGCCCACAAGATTCGTCAGGGCTTTGCTCGGGAAGCCCTTCCGGATCACATGATGAGCGTCCAGGAGCGTTCGGACAGGCTCGGCAAACACATTGTCACCTCCAAAGAGGTTGAGAATGAACTCCATCTCGCCTTTGCCTTCCACGGCAATTTCTCGAACTTCGGACATAAGCAATCTCCGTCATGTGTCGTTTGTCAGATGACATGTGACGGAGGGTTTTTCAAGAGGTAAATCCCGCTCCGGCGTCCGATCACCGCGGCGCAAACCTTTTCGGGACCGACGAGTCGACGATGCGCGAGTTCGACGCTTTATGCCTGACGCCGGTCGAGCCGCTGGCCCCCGACGAAATCCGCGCGCTACGCGAGCGCGAGAAGGTGTCGCAGCCGATCTTCGCCCACTATCTCAACGTCCGTAAGGATGCTGTCAGCAAGTGGGCGCGCGGAAATCTCGGGGACACAATACTTATGGACTGCACCCCTGGAATGAGACGGTAAAATAAGGGACAGCTCTCGTTTGGGAGAGAGCTGATGTCGAAGGTGAGGCGACGCCGTTTTGGACGAGTGTTCAAGCTTGCGATTGTTCGTCGGATGGAGACGGGGGAGAGCGGGACGGCTTTGGCGCGCGAGTTCGGGATCAAGCGAGAGATCCTGTACCGGTG
>DASXCT010000015.1:0-318240 GCA_036491055.1 Allosphingosinicella sp. | reverse complement strand
CCATCGTGACCGACGAGCAACGACGATGAGCCGGTGCGAACATCCCCCGGATGTTCGCAGCCATGCCGGGGGCATGGCGGCCGGCTCATGGCCGTCTCTCCGCCTCGCCGCTGCGCCGCAGGCGCAGTTTATACTGAGCGGCTGCTGCAAGCAGACAGCCGAAGGGCGGTCGCCCGGAGAAGGGCACCGGCACCGTCGCGGCGCTTGTGCGGGCAATAAGCCCGCCCTGCGCACCGCTCCTTGCCGGTGCCCTTCTCCGGGCGATCCTGGCCATTGCCGATAATGGGTTCAGACCCTCAGTTCAGGTTCCACGCGCCATCATTGTGCCACAGTCGGCCCCGATGATAAACGCGGCCTCCCCCGATCGAGGGGAATTTTGGCCGCCCGAACGACGCTTCGCATTCAATGAGGATCGAAAGAGCAGTGCCCGAGACCCTCGTTCCGACCCCGACGGCCGACACGCTCCCGCGCCGGCTGGCGGATTTCGCGACCCTGGGCGAGGCGCTCGATTATGCGGCCTTGGGGGTTCGCGGGCTCAATTTCCACGATCCGCGCGGAATCCTCATCCGTGCCTACACGTTCGCCGAGCTGCGCCGCGACGCGGTCGCCGCCGCCCGGCGGCTGATCGCCATGGGGGTGAAGCCGAAGGACCGGATCGCCCTCGTCGCCGAGACCGTGCCGGAATTCGCCGCCTTGTTCTTCGGCGCCGTCTATGCCGGGGCCTGGCCGGTGCCGCTGCCGCTGCCCACCTCGTTCGGCGGCCGCGATTCCTATATCGACCAGCTCCAGGTCCAGCTCGAAAGCTCCGACCCCTCCTTGCTTTTCTATCCGGCCGAGCTCTCCGCCATGGCCGGCGCCGCCGCTTCGGCCGCCGGGGTCGAGGGGATCGAGTGGGAACGCTTCGCCGAGCGCGAGGCGCCCGAGGCCGCGCTGCCGCGCGCCGATGCGGACGAGATCGCCTATCTCCAATATTCGAGCGGCTCGACCCGCTTCCCGCACGGCGTCGCCGTCACCCATCGCGGCCTCCTCGACAATCTCGCCGCGCACAGCCACGGCATGCATCTCGGGCCGACCGACCGCTGCGTGTCCTGGCTGCCCTGGTATCACGACATGGGCCTGGTCGGCTGCCTGCTCTCGCCGATCGCCAACCAGGCCTCGGCCGATTATCTGAAGACCGAGGATTTCGCCCGCCGTCCGCTCGCCTGGCTCGACCTGATCAGCCGCAACGAGGGGACGACGATGAGCTATTCCCCGACCTTCGGCTACGACATCTGCGCCCGCCGCGTCTCCAGCCAGACCAATGTCGCCGAACGCTTCGACCTGTCGCGCTGGCGGATCGCCGGCAACGGCGCCGACATGATCCGGCCCGACGTGATGCAGGCCTTCGTCGACGCCTTCCACCAGGCTGGGTTCAGCGCCAAGAGCTTCCTTCCCTCCTACGGCCTCGCCGAGGCGACGCTCGCGGTCTCGATCATGCCGCCGGGCGAGGGGATCGTCGTCGAATTGGTCGAGGAGACGACGCTCGCGGGCGACGGCAAGGTCCAGCGCGACCGGCCGCAGCGCTACCGGGCGGTCGTCAATTGCGGCAAGGCGGCCAGGGGCATGGAGCTCGCGATCCGGGACGAGGACGGCGTCCCGCTCGGCGAGCGCGAGATCGGCAAGGTCTTCTGCCGCGGCCCGTCGGTGATGAAAGGCTATTTCCGCGACGAGGAAGCGACGAAGGCCTGCCTCGGCGCCGACGGCTGGCTGGACACGGGCGACATGGGCTACATGTCCGGCGGCTATCTCTACATCGTCGGCCGCGCCAAGGACATGATCATCATCAACGGCAAGAATCACTGGCCGCAGGACATCGAATGGGCGGTCGAGCAATTGCCGGGCTTCAAGGCGGGTGACATCGCCGCTTTCTCGATCACCACGCCGGGCGGCGAGGAAACGCCCGCGGTGCTCGTCCAGTGCCGCACCTCCGACATGGAGGAACGCAGCCGCCTCCGCGACGCCATCCGCGACCGCGTCCGCGCCATCACCGGCATGAACTGCGTCGTCGAACTGGTCCCGCCCCGCACCCTGCCGCGCACCAGCTCGGGCAAATTGAGCCGTGCCAAGGCACGCAGCCTCTATCTGACCGGCGAGATCCAACCCTACGACATCGCGGCGTAACCAGCTCCTCCCCGGACGGGGAGGGGGACCGCCGGAACGGCGGTGGAGGGGGTTCTCCATCCGGCACGAAGTCGGATTGCGGGCCCCGCACCGCGTCAGACCCCCCTCCACCAGCCTGCGGCCGGTCCCCCTCCCCGTCCCGGGGAGGATAAGAACGGGCCTTCACACGCCCCTCTTCCCCACCTACATCGGTCTTGCGCCTGCCCGCGGCCACGGCTAAGGGCCGGTCCTCTCTGGCTCTTAGGAGTGTAGCTCAGCTGGTAGAGCATCGGTCTCCAAAACCGAGGGCCGGGGGTTCGAGCCCCTCCACTCCTGCCAGGCTCGCGGCCGCCGGGCCGGAGGAATAGAGGGACCAGGGGTTTTAACGCCAGGCTGAGGCGGTTCCGGGGAAAAGCCGGATCGTCCGGCCTGTTTCGCATTGGTCGAAGGTGAGGAAAGTGGCGAAGCTCAATCCGGGCAAGTTCTTCAGCGAAGTCCGCACGGAAGCCGGGAAGATCGTGTGGCCGACGCAGAAGGCGACGATCCAGAGCGCGATCATGGTCGTGATCATGACCACCTTGCTCGCCGTCTTCTTCCTGGGCACCGATTCGGCGTTCAAAGCCATCGTCAAGGGCCTGCTGGGTCTGCTGAGCTAGGGAAATTCAATGTCGCGCTGGTACATCATCCACGCTTATTCCGGTTTCGAGAACAAGGTTCGCGACGCGATCACGTCGGAGGCGACCCGCCTCGGCCTCGCCCAGCTCGTCGAGCAGGTCGAGGTGCCGACCGAGAAGATCACCGAGGTCCGCCGCGGCAAGAAGATCACGTCCGACCGGAAGTTCTTCCCCGGCTATGTGCTCGCCAAGCTGGCGATGAACGACGACGTCTATCACCTCGTCAAGAACACGCCGAAGGTGACCGGCTTCCTGGGCTCGAGCGGCAAGCCGCAGCCCATTTCGGACGCCGAGGCCGCGCGCATCCTCAACACCAAGGACGAAGCCGCCGCCGCCGCGCCCAAGCAGAAGATCAGCGTCGATTATGAGATCGGCGACAGCGTCAAGGTGCTCGACGGCCCGTTCGCGAGCTTCAACGGCGTCGTCGAGGAGCTCGATTTCGACCGCGGCCGAGTCAAGGTCGGCGTCTCCATCTTCGGCCGCGCCACCCCGGTCGAGCTGGAGTTCGAGCAGGTGGAACGGGTTAAATAAAACCCCTCTCCCGTTACGGGAGAGGGAGGGGCCCAAGCCGAAGGCTTGGGAGGGTGAGGGCAAGTCTCTCCGAATAGGTCCGGCATCCAGCTCCCCACCGTACCTCTCCCCTTGCCAGCGCCCGCCCTCACGCCTATCTTACCTCCGTCTTACCGAGGAGACGCAAGGATGGATGCGCCCGACCCGCTGACGACGACGGTTTCCACGAAGGGACAGGTGATCCTTCCCAAGGCGATCCGGAATCATCGCCGCTGGGAGGCCGGCACCAGGCTGGTCGTCGAGGACCGGGAGGACGGTGTCCTGCTGAAAGCCGCGCCGCTGTTCGCCGCGACCGGGATCGATGCGGTGTTCGGCTCGCTCGGCCCTGTCGGCAAAGCGAAGAGCATCGATGACATGAACGCCGCCGTCGCCGCCGAAGCCCGCCGCCGTGCGCGCGATTGATACGAACGTCGTCGTCCGTTTCCTGACCGGCGACGATCGGAAACAGGCCGGGACGGCGCGCGCCCTGATCGCGGAGGGCGACATTTTCGTCGCCACCTCGGTGCTGCTCGAAAGCGAGTGGGTGCTGCGCGGCGCCTATGGCTTCGCGACGGAGCGGGTCGTCAGGGCGCTGCGGGACTTTGCCGGGCTTCCCGGCGTCACGCTCGAGGATGCGGCCCTCGCCTCGCGCGCGCTCGATTGGGCGGAGCGCGGCATGGACTTCGCCGACGCCCTCCACCTCGGTCGCGCCCAAGGCTGCACGGCTTTCATGAGCTTCGATCGCCGGCTCGAAAAGCTGGCCGCCGGCCTCTCCGAAACCAAAGTCGTCCTACCTTAGGCACCTCCCCTCTCTTTCCCCCCTGCCCCTCTCCCCTCGCGGGAGAAGGAAACCCAAGCCGAAGGCTTGGGAGGGTGAGGGCAAGGCGCGGGTGAGGGCCTGAGGTTCAACCCCACTCCCTCACCCGCGGCGCGTTCCGCGCCTATCCCTCTCCCGCAAGGGGAGAGGGACCCGCCCTTACACCGGCTTCCGGAACCTGAACGCCACCTGGTCGGTGCGTCCCCGGATGCGGGGGTCGAAGATCCGCAGCTTATGGTCGTCCGCCGGATTGCGAAGCACGTCCGATCGCCCTTCGTAGCGGAAGCCGGCCGCCGCCATCTGCCGCCGGATCGCCGCGGGATCGATCCGGTGCAGCCTTTCCGTGTCGCGAAGCCCCGATCCGGCCTCGGCGACATGATCGATCACCACGAACGTTCCGCCGGGCTTCAGCGCCCGCCAGACCGCCCGCAAAGCCCGGCCGACGTCGGCATGCTCCATGAACCCGTCGTAGAGGTCGTGGAAATTCTGCGACGACCAGACGACGTCGAGCTGTTCCGGCATCTGAAAGGCCGTCAGAGGCTGCTGGACGATCGCGATATTGCCCCAGCCTTCTTTCGCGGCGGCCCTGCCTCCGGCGAATTCGGACGGATCGCAATTGCGCGCCATCTCGGCCGGGATGAAGCCGTAGACCCGGCCCTTCGGCCCGACCACGTCGCTGAGGATCCGGTCGTAATAGCCGCCGCCGGGGAAATAATCGGCGACACGGTCGCCGGCCTTGATCCCGGCGAAGCGGATCAGCTCGGCCGGATGGCGGACCGGATCGCGCGCGGCCTCGGCGGCCGGCCGCCTCTTGTCGGCGAGCGCGGCGGCGATGCGGTCGCCCGACGGGGCGGCGGCAGCGGTGGAAACGGCGCATGCAAGCGCCAGCAGGCCGGCGGCGCCGGCCATCGTCAGTTTCTTCATGTCAAATCTCCGATGTCTGAAAGTGGTTGTCGATCAGAGCATCGAAGCGCGCGGCGGCGGCAGCGGCGGCCGCACGAGCCGCCCCGCCGATTTCCTGACGAGACTATGGAAGGCCACGAAGCCGTCCGGCGGCGGCGGCGCGGCGGCGGGTTCGGCCGGAACAGCGAAAATCTTGCAGGCGATCTGCGCGCATTGCGGCGCAGGCGCCTGCGTCTGCCGGCATGGATCGAAGGAGGTCGCGCACGGCGCAGCGGCCGGCACCGCCGCCGTGCAGGGCGCCCCGGACACGGCAAGCAGCAGCCCGATCAAAAAGACCGCCACCGCTCTGCCGAGACCCATGTCGAACCCGCCGATCATGCGCGCAGTATAAACCGAAAAGGCGGGGCGAAAAGCTCCTCCTCCGGAACGGGGAGGTGTTGAAGTTTCGGACTGTCCCCGGCAGTCCAAGATCGTGTCGGGGGGCACGATCTCGTTCCACCACATGCAAAGCAATGGTGGAGGGGCTCGGAGGCCCATGCTGATTTCAGGCTACGGCCGCGCGCAACGGCGCGGCCCCGCCATCGCCGGCGCCCTCCATCTCAGTCGCGCCCAAGGCTGCAGGCCTGTATGAGCTTCGATCGCCGGCTCGAAAAGCAAGCCGCCAACCTCTCCGAAACGAAAGCCATCTTGCCTTAGAGTTTATCCGAAAATGTAACCCCTCTTCCCTTGCGGGAGAGGGAGGGACCCAAGCCGCTAGGCTTGGAAAGGTGAGGGCAAGATCCGCCTTCCCCCTCCCGCTTGTTACGCGATCAAGGAAAAGGCCGTAGCCGCGAAGCGGGGAGGCGTAGCCGGTAAGAATTAAATCGATTCTGAGATTTACATCCCGAAGAGTAGCGCGCAGTTTCAGTTTACGAATCGAGGAAGCGAAGATGGGGGATCGGTCAAGGTTGGAAAACTGGTTCGGCCGCCACAGCGCGCTACCTCCCGTCGCAGATTCCTTTTCGCTCAATCGGATCGAAGACCCTGAAATAGGTCTTGCGCCCGCTACAACCGACGCGGATCTCCAGGAAATTTCCGCCTTCGTCTGCATCATCGACTATGAAGGTGATCATCGGCTGATCACATGCCGGCGTTATGATCTCATTGGCGATCTTGGCTACGTCGGCGCCATTTGTCATGCTGCGGGAGGCTATCGGCAGTTTCGATGTGATCGGATTCGAGCGGTTTTTGACGCATCAACCGGTGAACTTCTGGGCGACGGCTCCTTTTTCAACCGCTTCGAGGTGCGGTCGCGTCGGGAGCGCGCGCCAACATGGGGACTAAGCTCCAGCCAAAGGGCAACTCTCGTAGCTGGCCTGAATGTGCTGGCGTTCATGGCGCGTTGTGATGGCGAATGGCACCCACTCGAAACTGGATCAATCGAGAGCTTCGTCTGCTCAATGTGGCTCCGGAAGGAATGGTCGGGAGAGCCGCCGATCGATGAAATTATTGCTCACGCGCAGCGACTGTCTCCTGATTCGGAGACTTTCTTTAAGGGGCTCAAGCACTATGCTTCGAGCTCGACTTCGACCCAGCTTCTACGTCGTGCTATCGGGGATCTCATAGCGGCTGATGGAATTATCTGCTCAGCCGAAATCGCATGGGGTACGGAAATCGATGCATTCTTCGAAGCGCAAGCTCAAGAAGAGATGTCAACATTTGCGGAAAATACTAGCACAATTCATATCTTTCTTCCCAAATAACACATACAGACTATAGGATCTCGCTTTCAAGATCCTGCAGCTTAACAATTAGTCGAACGTTAAGAAGCCGTCTGGGTCCGCATTGAGGGTCTGATGCCTTCCAAGATGATTGCCAGGATCAGGCACAAAAGAAGCCTGAGCCAAGCGAGGATGAGGCGGAAGTTGTAGCCGACGGCGGTGAGGACGGCGTTGGCCTGGTCGCCCTCATGTCCCTTGAGGAAGTTTCGGCCGAGGTGGCCGTCATTCTTCATGTGGCCGATCACGGCTTCGATCGCCGATCGGCGCCTGAGCTCGCGCTTGATGGCGCCGTGGACGCCTCGCTTCTGGCCGGAGATGAAGACGCGCCGCGGCTGCGGCACGTCGTGGCCGCGATAGCCCTTGTCGACATAGGCGCGCTCGACCACGCGGCCGGTCAGCGCCTCGGTCTCCTGGATGACCTCGGCGAGCGTATGGCCGTCATAGGGGTTGCCGGGCAGCGCCTTGGCGTGGAGCACGAACTGGCCGCCCGGCGAGCGTCGGTTGGTGGTGGCGACCGATACCTTTGAGCCGAACTCATAGGGCTTGTGGGCCTTGCCCTTGCCGATGCACTCGGTCTCGGGCGCGTGCCAGGAGTAGAGCTTGGGCCCGCGCTCCTGCTGGCGCTGCCAGCGGATCCGGTGGGCCTTGCGCAGCGGCTCGTCGAAGATCTCGCGCAGCCGGTCGTTTCCTCTTGTCTTGCGGGCGACGTCGCGGCTCAGCCGGCCGAGGCGGGTGCGCAGGAACCTCAGCTCGCGGTTGGCGCGCTTGAACTGCTTGGCGTGGATGTAGCGCCCTGCCATCAGCGCCGCCCGCTTGGTGACGCGCACATAGGACTGGCGTAGGGCGACGCCGTGACGCTTCGCCAGGGCTGCGAGCTGCAGGGTCGCCTTCAGCATCAGCTTTGCGTCGGTCAGGTGGGTCACATTCTTTGGCTGCACGGTGGTGTCGACCGTGATCCGGGAAAGGTCGGTCATCTTCAGCGCGCCGGTGTCGTGCGCCAGCCGCAGGCTCTCCTGCAAAAGCAGCTTAAGCTTGTCGCCGATCCGGCCGCGCCAGTGGGTCAGGCCCGAACGCTCGTGCGGGAAGACGTGCTTGAAGAACTCCTCACCGGTAAAATACTGAAAATAGGGGTCGTAGACCCAGCGCTCGCACACGCCCTCGTCGGACAGAGCGACATGTGCTTGAGGATCAGCAGCCCGACCATGAAGCGGGTCTCGGTCGCTGGGCGCCCTTTGGCGCTGAACCGGCCGGCAAGCTCCGTATCGATCCATTGCCAGTCGACCTTCTGCGCGAGCCGGACCAGCTCGTGATCCATGTTGATGATCTGGTCGAGCCTCGAGCGGAACAGGTCGTGAGAACCATCCTGCCGGGTCTTCTTCGGTCGCATCGGCACCTCCTCGATACGGCCAGTGAATCACAAAACGAAGCGCTTGGGACTCCCCAAAATACACACGCAAATCGCAAGCTTTGCGGGCCCGCAAAGCGCCTCTCCTGCAAATCCAATTACTTCGCCAACCCGGAAAACCCAACACCGTCAATGCGATATGCGTTCTTCACGGCCGACCAATTATGTTCTATTCATAATCAATATATCTCCCTGCGGAAGGAGAGATCCATCTGCTTTCATTTCGGATATCGCACCGGATATGACGGCGCGGAGCTGGGCACTCGTGGCAGCAAAACCAAATACGCGGGAGACAGCTTGGATAAGATCGTCGTTTCCAGCACCATAATTTGCGGTAACTATTTCGGCAGCGGCCTGTTTGATCTCCGATGGGGGCAGCATCTCGGGTTTTCGGAGACTCGGGGAGCCGACTTGAGAGCGATCGCGCACGATTATCTGCCGGCCCGGCATGGTATAGAACGGCCCTCCGTCGATGAGCCCTCGTTGCAGCGCGATCCTAGTCGCATGTTCAACTGCACTGCGAATTCTCGAACCGGCACGAGCGAGTCCCCATAAAATCCTTATACGCGTGATTATCTCATCCCCATGAATAGGGCCTTCTATATCCACGATGCGGACCACATGCTCGACCATCTGAGCCACTGGCGCCTCGTGAGGTTCGATGCTTCTGAGGACCGGAAAGTCTGCCTCCAAGTAGCTCGGCGTGGTAACGACGGTCGCTGTTGAGGAGCTAACAACCGCAGTGATAACATCCATATCGTCGATGCACTCGCCTTCGAACGACAGCGGAACCGCCCGCTCCGGTCGATAACCATCTTCGTCACGAGCACTCCACTCTGCCCGCGCAGCGTCGATTGCATTTTGGATCTTCTTTAGCTCTGCCTCGGGCCGAAGATACCAATCAGCACTCCAAACCCGGTGGATGATCCAGCCGTGTGCTTCCAGCACTTGCTGTCGGAGACGGTCTCTGTCGCGCGCGGATCGCGAGGAGTGGAACTGCGCTCCATCACATTCGATGCCGAGAACGAAGCGGCCGGGTTTGTTGGGATCCGACACGGCCAAGTCGACTCGAAAACCCGACGCCCCGATCTGTCGCTTCACGTCGTAACCGAGGGCCTGGAGGCGGCCACAAATGTGGATTTCAAGCTCGCTATCAAAATCCTCTCCGCTGACCTCCCCGATGCCAAAATGGCCCGTCTCGGCGAAGGTGAGGAAGAGCTTCAGCGCAGCCACACCCCGTGCCCTGGTACGTTCCAGATCGATGTCGGCTCCGGTAAAGTTGCAAAACACCTCGCATTGAAGCTTGGCGCGAGAGATAAGCACGTTCAGGCGTCGCTCACCGCCCTCCCCGCTCAATGGGCCGAACGCGTGAGCAAGGTAGCCCTGCTCCGTCTTGCCGTAGCCGACAGAGATGAAAATTACATCGCGTTCATCGCCCTGGATATTTTCCAGGTTCTTGACGAAGAAAGGCTCGGTAGACTCACTGCCGAAGAATTCCTCCAAATCGGGGTTGGCTCGACGAAGCAGTTCGAGTTCTTTCAAAATCACTTGGCGCTGCGCGACTGAGAAGGTTGCGACGCCTAGCGATTGATCGGGGTGTTCGCGCGCATGCCGCATAACCGCTTCCGCCACGACCCGCGCCTCCGTAGGATTTGTTCGCGTACCACCGCGGTCGTACGACGCGTCTTTTAGGAGATTAAATCTAAGACCCATGCCCGCCACGGCATCGAAGGGGCTCGGCACGATGAACAGCTTGTTTTCATAAAATTCACGATTGGAGACCGCGATCAACGACTGGTGCTTAGAACGATAATGCCAGCTGAGCATCCGCGACGGCACACCCTTCGCGAGGCATAGCTCAAGGATACTTTCAGCGTCTTTCGCTTGAATCGTAATCCCGTCGGCATCCTCCTCCGCGTCGTCTTCGCCCGTGAGCTTCTTGAAGAATGCCGTGGGCGGCAGCTGCTTCTCGTCTCCAACCACTATGATTTGACCGGCGCGCGCGATGGAGCCCAGTGCATCGACAGGTTCGATCTGACTAGCTTCATCCATAACGAGCACATCAAAATCTAATCCGCCTGGTTTGAGGAATTGCGCCACCGAAAGTGGGCTCATCATGAATACCGGTTTGAGCTGCTGGATTGCTGGGCCAGCCCTTTCAAGAAGCAGTCGTATCGGCAGGTGACCGCGTTTCTTGGCAATCTCCGCGTTGAGTGTTCCGAGCGGTCCAATCCCCGCAGCACCACAGGGGCGACCTCGCGCGTGAGCAGCCACGATCTGCTCCTGCGCCAGCTCTATCCTGCCACGATCAAGTTGGCGAAATTGCGAGACCAGGATGTTGTGAGCCTCGCCATCAAACGCCCGCAGCTCCGGCCAATTCTTGAAGAGCGCAATGCGAAGAACCTCCGCATATGCTCGCTCAAGAGCTTCCCCGACACTCTTCCCGTCGACCTGTCCGTCGAACAGGGCATCGACAACCGAGGACGCCCCTGAGTCTGCAAGAGTCTGAGCACGAGATGCGAAAGTGATGTAGGTGCTGAGGCCTTCGGAATCGGACCTCCACTGCTCTAGCCGCTCCGCAAGGCTGGCGAGAGGCAGGTCGGCTATCCTTTCACAACCGAACGCCCGCAGCAGGTTTAGCCGCAGTTCACCAAAAACGGTTTCCAAAGACGCGCAGAGCTTCGGCAATTTCTGACCGAGGCGTCGCATCACTGCCTCTAAAAGACGTACGTCTGCCGTACGGAGATGGTCCCATATCACACAAGGAAGAGCGGCGTGCCCGCGCCGCCAAGAAACAACCCTCTCTAGCTGGTCCCAGTTGGACTGCTCTTCTCGCCAGGCAGACCCGAATGCAGATCCTACCGCCTTCAACTCTTCAAAGCGCCTCGAAGCGCGCTGCGTCGTGATAGCCTGATCAACAAGTGCGATCCGTTCCTGCTGACTGCTCGGCAAGAAAACGGTGAGATAGGATTTCAGGAGGGCGATCTGTGCCCGATAGTTGCCGCTCAAAAACCGAAGCAGACTTTTCCCCTGAACCACAATCGCAGCCCGGATCTGGGAGTAATCGGCAGAAAGACCTGCTTCGTTGAAAATGGCCTCTGCCGCGGAGCGCGTATCTGCCCGCGCGCGCCCAGCGGCAATCAACTCCACAAGAGTTTCAGGGCATTGATCCCACAGCGGCGAGACGGTGGCGTCAAGATCCGCGCCAGACGGTATCGGAACGACAAGAGAAGCGGTGTGAACCGCCTCCAATTGCGAAATTGTCTCGGGCAAGTCCAAGCCCATCTGAGTTGCCGCAGCGTTGCAAGCGTCCCGCCCGTCTCTAAGAAGTTCCGCTGTCACTTGGATGCGCGCCAACAATGCCGCTCGTTCAACCGGGTCAAGCGCTGGGCTCTCGACACCGCGCCAGACATTAGCTTGGATGTCTCCCAATGCGTTCACGCGCTCGGCAACTTCATCGACGAGCATTCTTCGTTTTGCGAACGTTGCCCTATCCCACAGTTCCGCTCCGCTGAGTTCAAGTCCGGTTGGCGCGTTCGATTGCTGCGCCCCCGCCAAACGTGCTAGAATCGCATGGGGAGTAAGCTCTGACGGCATCAGCGGGCTGTGTAGACGACGTGCAAAGTCGTTCAGCGCGCCACGTGCATCTCCAAGCTGCTGAATTACGCTAACATCCTCCCGCGGCGCTTTATGCTGGGCATCGCGAGTACGCTTCAACTCCTCAAGAACAATTCGCTTGTTGATCTTGTTCGAGTGAAGTTCCAGCGTAAGCGGTCCTAACCCGACCTGCTTCAGCCGACGGTGAACGACTTCCAATGCCGCCATTTTTTCTGCGACGAAGAGCACTCTCTTTCCGTGAGCCACAAGTGCGGCGATAATGTTCGTGATTGTCTGCGACTTTCCGGTGCCGGGTGGCCCCTTGACCACAAGCGAGCGTCCGCCGGCCGCTTCAGCTATGGCAACCGTTTGCGAGCTGTCAGCGTCGACTACGTGATTGAGCTCGATCGGCGAAAGGACATCGTCAATTGAAGCCTTATCGGCAATCAGAGGCGAGCTTTCGGGAAAGCCATCCCGAAGGAGCGCCGTGATCATTTCTTTCGTATCAATGGCGGATGGCGCGGGCCAGTTGTCCGGGTCGAGGTCGCGGTACATCAGAAATTTCGAGAAAGAGAAAAAGCCGAGCACCATCGCATCGGGAAGCACTTCCCAACGCCCCTGATTGCTCACGGTGTCTGCAATCCTGGCGCAATAGACGCCAAGATCAACCGAATCCTCGTCTTTGAAATCCTCGATCACCAGGCCGAATTCAGCTTTCATCTTCGCCTGCAGCGTCAGGTTAGGAGCGGGCGGCTCCTCCCGCCACTTCAGCTTGAATCGCTCGGAAGCGCTGCTGCGCTCAAGCAATACCGGAAGCAAAACCAGCGGCGCATGACGCGCTATGTCGGAACTGTCGCTGTCGAACCAGCGCAAGAGGCCGATCGCGAGATAGAGGATATTTACACCCTGCTCTTGCTCCAGGGTCTGCGCGTCATACCAGATATCGAAGAGTCGCTTCTGCAGACCTTGGGAGGTGAGACGAGTCTGAAGTCGAAGGTCTGAATGGCGGCTGGCAATCCCTCGCTCGTCTACCGTGTCGTCCTCCGGCTGCGGGATACCCCCGGTGACATCATCGTCTGGATCGAGCGTTGCTCTTTCCTCCTCACTTAGGGGTACGCCCGGCAAGAAACTGAGTGCTTTGTGGCCAGTCAGAAGCCGAAATATCTCGCTCGCCTTTTCGTCCACGATTTCAATGGCGCGATTGTTACGGGTCCGAAGCGGCGTGTTGAGCAGACGATTACGGTTCGAAAGGTCTAAGAGCGCGTGGCGCTCCTTTAGCAGTCGGTCCCGTATCGAGACCATTCCCTCGGTGTCGGCCATTTTATCCCCCTGATTCTGCTGGCTACTACGGTCGAGACAGGGATGCCATACCGATTCAACGTGTGCCGAGGTACACGCGGACCAATGACTATTCTAAGGTTTCCTCTCCCCAAGCCAAGGCGCCAGTACGCGGTAGAAGCACGGACTGGTCGGCCCGTCGCGACGCACGGCGAGGAGTTGGCGGCGGGTCAGGCGGCGGATGGCGTTCTGGATTGAGGATTTGGAGAGGCCGGTGTCGCTCGCCATGTCCTGGAGGCTGCAGCCGTGCTCGCGGCGGCCGGCGCCACGTGTGTTTCCCCATAGCCAGAGGTAGAGGAGATAGGCCGAGGGCGCGCGGTCGTGGCCGACCAGGTCGCGCATCAGGGTGCGGACGATATAGGGGTCCAGCTGCATGGTGACCGTTGCTATAGCAGGCTTTGGGCGGCTTGCCTCGCGGGGTGTGGGGGCGGCACGAACCATCCGGCATGAGGGGGCGCGGCAGAGCCGCGCGCCGGCCTTTGGCCGGCACCCACCCCTGCCCCTCCCTGGAAGGGAGGGGTTCTAGGGAGGTCGCGGGCAGAGAGAGGGAGGACAGGGGCATGATCACCGGGCTCAAATTCGCCGGCATTCCGACAAGCGACCAGGAGCGCGCGGTTGCGTTCTGGACCGGGACGATCGGGTTCAAGGTGGTGACCGACCAGCCGATGGGCGAACAGCGCTGGATCGAGCTTTCGATCGGCAAGCGCGACACGCGGATCGTTTTGTTCACGCCGGAAGGGCATGAGGAGAGGATCGGCACCTTCTTCAACGGATCGTTCGAATGCGACGATGTCGAGAGGACGTACGAGCAGCTCAGCGCCAAGGGGGTGAGATTCAAAGGGCCGCCGGAGAAGCAGCCGTGGGGGACGTTCGCGATCTTTTACGATCCGGATGGGAATGGGTTTGTTTTGGGGTCGCGTTAGGGGGCGGGAGCGGAAGGAAGAAGGTGGATCCCGGATCGAGGTCCGGGATGACGGTTGGGGCGCGGCCTCTGAGGTGGCAGCGGGGGTTCCCCTTCCGACGTACTTGCGCTAGGGGCGGCGGCTTCCGACATGGTTGGAATGGGCGAGGGGGCGTTCGTGCCCTCACCCATGAGCCGACACCAAGGTCCGTCCTGCGGACGAACCAGTCGGCTCATTCCCTCTCCCGCAAGGGGGGAGGGAGGGTCCCATCGAAGTGTTGCTTCGATGGGATTTTCGTGCGGGAGATCGGCTTCGGCCGGTCGTCTGGACCGCTAAGCTTGAACCGGAGCGGGGGCGCTGCCTTCGCTCCCCTATAGAGTGAGAGACGATGGCAAAGAAGATTACGGGCTATATCAAGCTCCAGGTGCCCGCGGGCGCCGCCAATCCGTCGCCGCCGATCGGCCCTGCTTTGGGCCAGCGCGGCGTCAACATCATGGAATTCTGCAAGGCCTTCAACGCCGCGACGACGGAGCTGGAGAAGGGCATGCCGATCCCGACGGTCATCACCGTCTATGCCGACCGCAGCTTCTCGTTCGAGACGAAGACGCCGCCGGCGAGCTTCCTTCTGAAGAAGGCGGCGAAGATCCAGTCGGGCTCGAAGGAGCCGGGCAAGGCTTCGGCGGGCCGCATCAAGCGCTCGCAGCTCGCGGAGATCGCCCAGGTCAAGATGAAGGATCTGAACGCCAACGATCTCGAAGCGGCGACCAAGATCATCGAAGGCTCCGCCCGCGCGATGGGCCTCGAAGTGGTGAAAGGCTGATCCGATGGCGAAGCTGACCAAGAAGCAGAAGGCGCTCGCCGAGGCCGTCGACACGCTCCGCCTCTACAAGGTGGACGAGGCGATCGAGGCGCTGAAGACCAACTCCAAGACCAAGTTCGACGAGACGATCGAGATCGCGATGAACCTCGGCGTCGATCCGCGCCACGCCGACCAGATGGTGCGCGGCGTCGTCACCCTCCCCGCGGGCACCGGCAAGAATGTGCGCGTCGCCGTGTTTGCCAAGGGCGGCAAGGCCGACGAGGCGCGCGAGGCCGGGGCCGACGTGATCGGTGCGGAGGACCTCATGGAGACGATCCAGGGCGGAACGATCGATTTCGACCGCGTCATCGCCACGCCCGACATGATGGGCATCGTCGGCCGGCTCGGCAAGGTGCTCGGCCCCAAGGGGCTGATGCCGAACCCGAAGCTCGGCACGGTGACGATGGACGTCGCCAAGGCGGTGAAGGACGCCAAGGGCGGCCAGGTCGAGTTCCGCGTCGAGAAAGCCGGGATCATCCACTCCGGCATCGGCAAAGCGAGCTTCGCCGCCGAGGATCTCCGGCGCAATTTCGATGCGTTCGTCGACGCGATCGTCAAGGCGAAGCCGACCGGGGCGAAGGGAAAATATGTGAAGAAGGTCTCTTTGAGCTCGACCATGGGGCCAGGCCTCAAGGTCGACACCGCCGAGCTGGCTTCGGCGTAAGGCCGGGCCGAATCTACCCCTCTCCCCTTGCGGGCTATCGGATTCACACATCCGTGGTCGCGCTTCCAGGTCAATCACTTAGGCTTATCCGTCATTCCCGCGAAAGCGGGAATCCAGGCGGCCTGAGTAACTGATATCAGCTTCGTTCTGGATTCCCGCTTTCGCGGGAATGACGAACAAAAAGGAAATGTGTGAATGCCGTAGCCCGCGAAGGGGAGAGGGGCTGGTGTGGTAACCTTTTCTTCAGCGCGTGAGGCCATGATGGCGGTACGCCGGTGCGGCGGGTTCGAAGGGTGGTGTGGGGACCCCGCTTTCGGCCAGGCCCCCGCACATCCAGCGGCGCACGGGAAGGGGTCCTCTATTGCGCAAGGCGTCCGCGTGGGTTCGCGATATGGCTGGCCGCTACCGGGTCGAGGCTCTGATCCTCGTCCTGCTGGCGCTGACCGTGGCCGCCATCACCTTCGAGGACCGGCTGGTGAGCCGGACCATCGCCTTCACGCCCGATTCGCATCCGGCGCCGGCCGTCTATGCCGACAGCGACATGGGCGGCGCCACCGCGGTCGGCTTCGACAAGGCCCGGCCGTTCGAATGGCAATGCCAGCTCAGGCGGAAATTCGCCTACCGTTATTGCGGCTACGAATTGCTGACCGACGCCCGGCGCTGGATGAAGGGCATCGACATCTCCCAATATCAAAGGGTGACGATCCGGCTCGGCTTCGAGGGCCCGTCGGACCAGATGAGCCTGTTCCTCAAGAATTACGACCCCCGCTATTCGAAGCCCGGAATCAGCACGACCGCCAAGTTCAACCGGATCGATTTCCGCGCCGCGCGCGGCGAATCGGAGATCATCCTCCATTTGCGCGACGCGCGAGTCGCCGACTGGTGGCTCGCCGCCCATCCGCTGCCGCCGGCCCTTGCCAAGCCGCAGTTCGACAATATCGTCTCCTTCGCCATCCAGACCGGCGACCATGCCCGGCCCGGCCTCTACCGCTTCCGGCTGGAGGGCATTTACCTGCGCCGGACGCTGATCACGCAGGACCAATTCTATCTCGGCCTGCTCGCTTTCTGGGTCGGCGTCTTCCTGCTCTTCCTGTTCGCGCGCGTCCGCGGCCAGCGGCGCGACTGGGAGCTGCGGCTGGACGAACGGCGGCGGGCCGAGGCGGCTTTGCGCGAGAGCAACGACCGCGCCTACGACATGCTCGATTCGATCCCCCAGATCATCTGGGAAGCGGATATCAGGGGGTGCTGCACCTATCTCAGCCCGCAATGGTACGAATTCACCGGCCAGCCGGACGGCGAATGCCTAGGCTATCGCTGGCGCGAGCTGATCTGCCCGATCGACGTCGAGCGGACCGAATCGCGCTGGCGCCATTGCCTGCGCACCGGCGAGACCTATGAGGCGGAGATCCGCCTGCTCCACCGCAGCGGTGCCTATCGCTGGTGCCTGGTGCGCGCCATTCCCTATCGCCGCCCCGATGGCGCGATCGCCAAATGGTTCGCGACCTGCACCGACGTCCACGACCGGGTGATAACGCAGGAAGCATTGGGCGAGAGCGAGTCGCTCAACCGGTCGATCCTGGAGGCGAGCCCGGATTCGATCGTCCTGCTCGATCTCCAGGGCCGGATCCTCCACGCCAATCCGGCCGCCGAGCAATCGAACGCCGCCGATTCGGGCCTGGCGGCCGGGGGAAGCTGGGCCGACCGTTTCTCGGCCGCGGACCATGGAGCCGTGCGGACCGCGCTCGCCTCTGCCTGCGGCGGCAAGGTCGGGCGCTTCACCGTCCGCGATCCCAGAGGGAGCGGCCGCTGGTGGGACGTGCTGCTCGCGCCCCTGCGCGATGCCGCCGGCCGGCCGGTCAAATTGATGTCGATCGCCCGCGACGTCACCGAGCAGAAGCATGCCGAGGAACATGCCTATTGGATCGCCAATCATGACGGCCTGACCGGCCTCCCCAACCGCAATCTGATGCAGCAGAAGCTCGACCGGGCGGTGGCCGACGCGATGGAGACGGGCACCAAATTCGCTTTGCTCCTCGTCGACGTCGACGAGTTCAAGCGGGTCAACGACACGGTCGGCCATGACGGCGGCGATGCCCTGCTCTGCGCCTTCGCGGCGCGGCTGAAGGGCGCGATCCGGGCGGACGACGCCGTCTTCCGCCTCGGCGGCGACGAGTTCGCCTTGCTGCTGATCGGCGCCACCGCGCCTTCCGACATCTATCTCTTCGCCGACGCGCTCTACGAAAGGCTGCGCGAGCCCTGCGTCCATGGCGGCCGCATGCTCGACCTCAACGCCAGCATGGGCGCGGCCCTGTTCCCGCTCCACGGCGGCAATCGCTCGGAGCTGATGAAGAATGCCGACATCGCGCTCTACGCGGCCAAGGCGGCGGGACGGCGCAAGCTCAAATTGTTCGCCCCGGCGATGCGCGATGAGGTCCAGAACAGGGGCTCGATGCTCGCCCTCGCCCGCACCGCGCTCGAGGCGGGGCGGGTCGTGCCTTATTACCAGCCGCAGGTCCGGCTGGAGACCGGCGGGATCGTCGGGTTCGAGGCGCTGTTGCGCTGGCGCCACCCGCAGCGCGGCCTCCAGCTTCCCTCGACCATCGCCGCCGCGTTCGAGGATTCGAACCTCGCCGCCGACATCAGCGACGCGATCATCGACCGGGCGATCGCCGACGTCGCCCGCTGGCTCGACCGCGGCGTACCGTTCGGCCAGGTCGCGATCAACGCCGCCGCCGCCGAGTTCCGCCGCGAGGATTTCGCCGATTCGCTGCTCGAAAGGCTGCACAAGGCCGGCGTGCCGCCGCACCTCTTCCAGGTCGAGGTCACCGAGACCGTGTTCCTCGGCCGCGGCGCCGAATATGTCGAACGGGCGCTGAAAAAGCTGAGCGAGGCGGGGATGAAGATCGCGCTCGACGATTTCGGCACCGGTTTCGCCTCCTTGTCGCACCTCCAGCAATTCCCGGTCGACACGATCAAGATCGACCGCCGCTTCGTGAAGGGCCTCGGCGCCCGCGGCGGCAACCATGCGATCATCGATGCGGTATTGAGTCTCGGCCGCAGCCTCGGCATGGCGGTGGTCGCCGAGGGGATCGAGACCGTCCAGCAGGAGCAGGCCCTGCTCCACCTCGGCTGCGAATACGGCCAGGGCTTCCTCTACAGCCGCGCCGTCCCGGCCCGCCTGGTGCCGTCTTTGGTCGGCAAGAGCGAACCGGTCCTGCCCGAAGCGGCGGCGGCCTGACGCCGCTTTCGTCCGAGCCTTCATCAGGCTCAGACCAACGGCAACTCCCCGTCTTCCTTGTTCCCCGGCCCTTCGTCACCGCTTCTGGCGGTGCTCAGGATGAACCGCAGCTTCGCTGCAAGCCGGGGTCCAGAGTCCGAGTCCGTACTGGACCCCGGCTTTCGCCGGGGAACAGTGCAGTCGGCGCACAATGCAAGCCCAAATGATATCGGTAACTTGCCCTGAATTCCGGCCCTGTCGTTTCGTAACCGGATTGACGGAAAGCCGCGACTCGGATATCCGATGATAGCGGTAACATTCGGCCGCAATTCACGACGGCCGTCCGCATGTGAAGCTTCAGGGCAGGTGCACAGAGCGCCGCCCTTGAGAGAGGAAACGCTGAGGGGCCGCCACCATGATCAGATCACGCCGTGATTCCGCCGTTCGTCCGGGCCTGTTGCTCGGGACCGCCGCCGCGCTCGCTTTCTTCTGGGCCGGCGCCGCCGCCGCCCAGGATCAGCCCGCCGGGCCGCCCGCCCCGCCGCCTTCGGCCGGCCAGCCGCAAAATCCCGATCCCAACGCCGCCCCGCAGCCGTCGGGCACGGAGCAGAGCACCGCGTCGAGCGACAATGAGATCGTCGTCACCGGCTATCGCGGCAGCCTCACCCGCTCGATCAACGCCAAGCGGGATTCGGTCGGCTTCACCGATTCGATCTTCGCCGAGGAGATCGGCAAGTTCCCCGACACCAACATCGCCGAGACCTTCAACCGCGTCCCCGGCGTGATCATCACCCGCGAGACGACCGGCGAGGGCCTGGAAGTCTCGATCCGCGGCCTTGGCACCAGCTTCACCCGCGTCCTGCTCAACAATGCGCCGGTCGACATCGCTTCCACCGGGCGCACCGATTCGCAGAACACCAACCGCGAGGTCGACCTCAACCTGTTCCCGACCGAGCTCTTCACCCGCCTGACCGTGAACAAGAGCCCGCTGCCCGAGATGCTGGAAGGCGGCGCCGCCGGCATCGTCAACATGCGCAGCGCCCGGCCGTTCGACAATCCGGGGATGCATTTCACCTATTCGCTGTCCGGGACCAAGAACAGCCTCGCCAGCAAATGGGGTTATCGCGGCTCGGCGCTGGCCAGCTACACCAACGACAGCGGCACGTTCGGCGTGCTGATCGGCGCCGCCGGCGCCCGCAACCAGACCCGCACCACCGGCTATGAGACGATCGGCTGGACCAACCCCAACCTCACGGGCGCCCAATGCGGCACGCCCTGCAATGCGACCGGCGGCGGCAACTGGACCATTCCGTCGACCGTGCCGGCCAATGCCGGCAACGGCCTCGTCGCCGGAACGACGATCGACCAGGCCTTCCTGCTCGCCCATAATCCGGGCCTGACCATCCAGCAGATCGACAATGCGATCATTCCGCGGCTCAGCCGGCCGTCGGACGAATTCGGAACGCGCGACCGCTATACCGGCATCTTCAGCCTCGAATGGCGGCCGAGCGACTCGCTCCATTTCTATCTCGATTCGATGGCCGGGCGGCTGAAGAACAACCTCCAGCGCATCGACATGGACTGGGTCGGCCGCAACGGCGCCGCCATCCCGCTCGACATGAAGGTCAGCGATCCGAGCTGCACCACCGGCTGCCTCGTGACCTCGGCCACCTACGCCAATTCGCAATTCTTCCTGGAATATCGGCCGTTCATCGAGACGACGACCTTCTGGGGCGTCAATCCGGGCCTCGATGCGCAGTTCGGCGAAAAATGGAAGTTCGACATCCAGGGCAATTGGACCGAGAGCCGCTTCCACCGCGAGTCGCCGAGCGTGCTCGTCATCACCCCGCCGAGCTCGGGCGTCACCGTCAATTACCTCAACGACGGCTCGTCGCTCTTCCCGCAGGTGACCTCCAATGTCGACCTCAACAATCCGGCCAATTTCGGCTGGAACGGCGGCCGCGTGAACATCCAGGACGAGAAGCGGCGGACCGAGACCAGGGGCCTTCGCGGCGACCTGACCTGGGGCGACGACCGGTTCAACGTCAAGGTCGGCGCCGCTTATGACGACGTGATGCGGCGCATCTTCGCCTACGACAACAGCCAGGCGTGGCAGAATGCCGTCTGCGGCGACAATCCCAGCGTGTTCCTGCCCGGGCCGAACACCCAGCCGCCCTGCCAGGGCCTCGACGTGGCCGGCGCGGCGCCTCCGGGCTATCCGACCTATCCCGCCCTGGGCACCGGCTTCACAGCCGGCCAGACCGGGCCGGTCACCTATGCCGGCTCGCTCATCCCGCAATCCCAGCTCGCCAATTTCCTGATGCCGGGGCCGGACGGCTTCATCACGGTCGACTGGAACAAGTTCAAGTCGGCCTCCGATTACGACGCGTTCCACAATGCGGAGCCCCTCGCCGGTTCCTCCAACACCGGCGCGAGCGGCGGCCTGGTCCGCGAGAAGACGCTCGGCGCCTATGCCGAGCTCAACGGCGACACCCCGATCGGCCCCAACCGGCTGCGCTGGGACGTCGGGGTCCGCTGGGTGAGGACGTTGCAGACGATCGGCGGCTACGTCTCGGTCGCGGACCCGCGCAATATCGGGACCGATCCGGACGGGCCGGGGCCGCTGCTGCCGCCCGTCTGCCCGGCGCCGAGCGGAACCCGCGACGGCTCCTGCTTCCCCAACGTGCTGAACTTCGTCCAGACGAAGAACGATTACGACAATTGGCTGCCGTCGGCGACCGCCGCCTACAATATCGGGCACGACATCATCGTCCGCGCAGCCGTGTCGCGGACGATGACGCGGCCGAATCCCAATGCGATGCTGCCGGGCCTCAATTTCAGCTCGCCTTCGGCCGATGTCGGCTCGGTCGGCAATCCGGCCCTGCAGCCGTTCATCTCCGAAAATTACGATCTCGGCTTCGAATTCTATCCGGGGCACGAGGGCCTGATCGGAGTCGCCGCCTTCCGCAAATTGCTGACCGGCTTCACCGTGACCGGATCGACGACCGTGCCCTTCTCCGCCCTTTCGGCGTTCGGAGTCACGTTCGATACGCTGACTCCGACCCAGCAGGTCGCGATCAACTCGCGCGGCGGGCCCAACAATGCCAGCGTCGTGCTCCAGGAGCAGGTCAATGCCAGCGGCAAGCTCACCGTCGACGGCCTCGAAGTGACCTGGATCCAGCCGCTCGACTTCATCTTCGGCCGCTGGATCAAGGGATTGGGCTTCAACTCCAATTTGACGATCATCGACCAGAATGGACGCGGCGCCGCCCCGGCGGTCGCCACCGGCGTTCCGCCCTACACCTACAACATCACCGCTTATTACGAGAATCACGGCATGAGCCTCAGGCTCTCGACCACCTTCTACAAGGCCAATCCGGCCGCGACGGCGCCGCAGAACGGCATCACGCTCGCCGGCCTGTTCAACAACAATTACCAGCAGTGGGACTTCTCGTCGGTGTTCAACCTGCACAAGATGTTCGGGTGGCACGTGCCGCTCGAGCTCACCTTCGACGTCGTCAATTTGACCATGGCCAAGCAGCGTCAATATTTCCAGTTCCCGGGCGCGGCCTTCACTTATTATAATGGCGGACGCACGATCATGGCGGGCTTCAGGGGCACCTTCTAGGACGGATCGGCATTCGGATTTCGCACGCCAACGCCCTCTCCCCGGCGGGGAGAGGGTACCGCGCCGCCTTGGAACGGCCGGCAAAGCACACGGGTCCTCCCCCTGCGGCGGCGCTCAGGCGCCGCCGCCCTTTGCCTGTTCCCGCGCGGGATACGCTCGCGCCTTGGAGTGGTTTTCAGTCGGGTGGAATCACCTGACGGCTGAAAGAACGGTAAAACAAAGGCTTGGAGCCGTGTCTGAGCGAATTTGATCGGACACGGCCCCAGCCCCGCTTGCGCCACATCGATCGTGAAGGGATAGAACCGAGCCAGTGGAACCACGACTGCCCCGCCGCCGCCGCCGGCGATCCGCCACCATCCACGACGTCGCCCGCCATGCCGGCGTGTCGTCGATGACGGTGTCGCGCGTCATCAACGGCGAGGGCAATGTCCGGCCGGCGACGCAGCAGATCGTCAAGGATTCGATCCGCGCGCTCCATTTCGTGCCCAATGCCGCGGCCAAGACGCTTGCCGGCGGCGAGATATTGCGGATCGGCCTGCTCTGCTCGATCCCCAACGCCACCTATGTCAGCGAATTCCTGATCGGCGCGCTGGAACGGTGCAGCCAGGTCAATGCCCAGCTCATCGTCAAGCGCCACAGCCCCGGCGACGACCTCGGCAAGGCGGCGGCGATGCTGGTCGACGCACGGCTGGACGGCGTGATCCTGCCGCCGCCGGTCTGCGACGAGCCCGGCCTCGTCCAGGCGCTGCGCGGCGCGGGGATCGCCGTCATCGCCACCGGCTCGATCCGCCAGGGCACCGACCTCCCCTCGATCGGGATCGACGATTTCGCCGCCGCGCGGGCGATGACGCGCCACCTGGTTTCGCTCGGCCATCGCCGCATCGGCTTCGTCACCGGCCGCGCCAACCATGCCGCGACCGGCCTCAGGCGCGACGGTTATCGCGCGGCGCTCGCCGATGCGGGGCTTGCGGTCGAGGAGGCTTTGATCGCGCCCGGCACCTTCACCTACCATTCCGGGCTCGACGCGGCCGAGGCCCTGCTGTCGCTCGATCCGCCGCCGACGGCGATCTTCGCAAGCAATGACGACATGGCCGCGGCCGCCGTCGCCGTCGCCCATCGCCGGGGGCTCGACGTGCCGGCCGACCTCAGCGTCTGCGGCTTCGACGACACGCCGCTGGCGACGACGATCTGGCCCGAGCTGACGACGGTGCGCCAGCCCGTCTCGGTCATCTCGGAGGAAGCGGTCAGCATGCTCGCCGAGATCGTCCGCGGCGGCGCGCCCGATCCGACGCCGCACCGCCTGCTCGATTTCGAGCTGATCCGCCGCCAGTCCGACGCCGCGCCCAAGTCAAGGCCGGCGAGCCGGTAGCGCGGAACCCGGAAAGGGACAGACCGTTACGCCCCTGACACGGCGCTGGTGCCGGTCCCATCACGGTCTGAAAGGGGTCTGTCATGCTTCTCGCCATTGCCGTCATCCTGCTGATCCTGTGGCTGCTCGGCTTCCTCGCCTTCCACGTCGCGGGCGGCCTGATCCACATCCTCCTGGTCATTGCGATCATCGTCTTCATCTTCCACTTCATCACCGGCCGCAGGGCCCCCTGAAGGGGCGGCGCCCCAGGCGCTTGATCCTCTTTTGAAATCCTGTATAGGCGCGGCTCCGCAGAAGGGGCCGCGCCCTTTTTGCGTCCGTCCGAGACAGCTGGCGTCCCGAGCATCGTCGAGGGGCTTAATCTCCAGCCTAGACGGGGAAGAGTTTCCGCCGCGCCGGCCGCACCAAAGATGCCGGGACGCGGTCCGCGCCGGTCTCCGGCCCGAGCCCCTCCCCTCACGGACATCAACCCTGCCCGGGCGGCTTCTTTCCGCGCGGGCATAGTGAAGGAAACGGCATGGATCGAGCTCAGAAAACCGAGCTGGTCGCGGATCTGAAGCGCGTCTTCAACGAGACGAACGTGGTGGTCGTCACCCGCAATCTCGGCATGACGGTCGCCCAGTCCACCGCGCTGCGCATCAAGATGCGCGACGCGGGCGCCAGCTACAAAATGTCGAAGAACCGGCTCGCTCTCATTGCTCTCGAGGGCACGCCCTACGCCGCGATCGGCAATCTGCTGACCGGGCCGACGGCGCTCGCAACGTCGGCGGACCCCGTCGCCGCGGCGAAGGTGGCCGTCGATTTCGCCAGGACCAACGATCGTCTGGAGATCGTCGGCGGCGCGATGGGCGACACCATCCTCGACGTCAACGGAGTGAAGGCCCTGGCCGAGCTCCCGTCGCTCGACGAGCTGCGCGCTCGCATCGTGGGCCTCATCCAGGCGCCCGCGACCAAGATCGCGCGGACCATCAGCGAGCCGGGCGCAATGCTGGCCCGCGTCCTCGGAGCCTATGCGGCCCGCGAGAACGCCTGAACGAAGTGAAACCAACACCGTCGCCCCAGCGAAGGCTGGGGCCCCGGCGGGTGAAGAACGCGGTGTTCTAACCTCACTGGGATGCCAGCCTGCGCTGGCATGACGCGATTAGAAACGGAGACTTAAAATGGCAGACATCAATTCCCTCGTCGACAAGCTCAGCGAGCTGACGGTTCTCGAAGCGGCGGACCTCGCCAAGGCGCTCGAAGAGCGTTGGGGCGTGTCGGCGGCGGCAGCGGTAGCCGCGGCTCCGGCCGGGGGCGGCGGCCCGGCCGCGCCGGCCGAGGAAGAGAAGACCGAGTTCGACGTCATCCTCGTCAACGACGGCGGCAAGAAGATCAACGTGATCAAGGAAGTCCGCGCGATCACCCAGCTCGGCCTCGGCGAAGCCAAGGCGCTGGTCGAAGGCGCTCCGAAGCCGGTCAAGGAAGGCGTCAACAAGGCCGAAGCCGAGGAGCTCAAGAAGCGCCTCGAAGAAGCCGGCGCGACCGTCGAGGTGAAGTAAGCTCCGGCGCCCAATCCATCTCGTCACCCCGGCGAAAGCCGGGGTCCCAGCGGGTGAAGGACGCGGCGTCCGGACCTCGCTGGGATGCCAGCCTTCGCTGGCATGACGGGCTATGCCGGCGAATAAAAGAAGGGGCGGCTCCTTGCGGGAGCCGCCCCTTTCCTTTTGCGCTCTCGCCAAAAGGCTCAGGCTTTTTCCATCTCCCCGACCGGCCTGGCGACGACGTCGTCGTGGAGGCCGGAGGGATTGTCGACGGCGAAATGGGCCAGTTCCTCGCCGTCCGGTACACCGACCGCGAAGGTGGCGGAGGTGTGGCCCTCGCTTCCGTCGGGGAGCGTGTAGCGGGCGTCGGCGACGACCACCGGCAGCACCGCGTCGCCTTCGACCTTCGCGGTCGGCAGCGCGACCGCCGTCTCGACCCTCTTGGTCTCGCCCGGTCCGATCTCGACCGGCGGCATCCGCTTCGGCTGGATCAGGTGGCGCTCGGCCTCCGACGCGCCCGCCTGCAGCATGAAGGCGGAGACGCGCACGTCGCGGGCCGGCGAAGCGCCGCGATTGTCGACCTTGAGCGCGAACTGGACGACCGCCTTGTCGCCCTCGACTCCGGCCCGGACCGGTTGGAGCGCGAGATCGATCCATGGGCGGCTTTCCGCGGCGGCCGCGACGGGCACCGCCATTGCGGGCGCGACGGGTTCGGCGGCCATCGCCGGCGCGACCGGCTCGGCGGCGGCATCCTCCAGGTCATAAACGTCCCGGCGCCGGCGGCTGCGGAACAGGGCGAAAGCGGCGATGGCGAGCACCGCCAGGGCGATCGCCAGCCAGGGCAGCCACGCCCTCGCCGACCGGACGGCGGGAGCCGTGGCCGGCGCGGCGGGCGCGGGCGCGGGAGCGGCTGCGATCGGCGCCGGAGCCGGGGTCGCGGCGGGCGCGGGCGCGGCGGCGGGCGCCGGACGCGTCGCGGCCGCGGTGGCGGTCGCCGGCTCCGGCCGGCGCGCCGCGCGCGTCGCGGCGGCATGCGCCGGAGCGCGCGTCACCGTCCGCGTGGCCGTGCTTGTCCGCGCGGTGGTGCGCGTGGCGCGGGCCGGGGCCGCGGAACGCGCCGGTCTCGTCGCATTGCTGGTCGCCGCGGGCGGCGCGACCGCTGTCGGCTGCACCGGCGCCGGGGCCGGCGTCACCACCGGAGCCGGCGGGCCCTGGAGGGTGACCGGCGCCTGGGCGGCCGGAGGCGGTGTCGCGCTCTGGGGCGTCGGCGGCGGCGCTGTGGGCGCCTGGACGTCCTGCGCGAGCGAGGGGGTGAGGGGGAGCGCGGCGGCGGCGATCAGCAGCAGGGCCGCGCGGTTGGTGGGGCTGGGTTTCTGTTTCATAGCGGGAACGTCAATGATTGCGGGGCCGTTTCGGACGCGCCGCGCCGGGCCAACCGTGCCGCCAGCGCGGCGAACCGTGTCCGCGCCTGTTCCGGATCGGGGCGCCGGATCGAGTGCCGGATCGGACGCATATCCGCCGGGCGCTTTTCTTGCGGCAAAAGCGGGAACTTCACTTATGTTAGTTCGCTTTGCGCCCATGCCGCGCTTCTATTTTCATGTTTACAACGACATCGTCGCGATCGACGAGGAGGGATTGGAGCTTCCCGACCTGGAGGCGGCGCGCGCGCAGGCGCTGGAAAGCGCCCGCGAGCTGGTCTGCGAGGGGATTCACAAGGGTCAGCTCAATCTCGATCATCGGATCGAGGTGGAGGACGAGGATCACAAGCCGGTGCTGATTCTCACCTATCGCGACGCCTTCGCCGTCAGCGGCGAGCGGCCGACCCTCTCGGCCTGAGCCGCCGCGGCGCCGGTCAGCCGCTTCCGGGATAGGGCCGCTCGCGGAGCAGGGCCGCGAGATGGGCGGCGTTGCCGGCGGCCATTGCGGCGGTCTGCCGCACCTTGTCGGGCACTTGCCGCAGGTCCCTGAAATCGGTCTTTCCCATCGCCTCGCCCACCCAATAGCCGACCGCCCCCGCGGGGATCGTCCAGCCGGTATCGGACAGCGCCTGGTAGAGCGCCGCCGAGACATGGTGGGCGCCGTCCTCGTTGCCGACCACGGCGACGAGCGCGACCTTCGAAAAGCTCGGCATCCGCCCCTTCTCGTCCGTCTCGGAGAGGAAGGCGTCCATCCGTTCGACGATTCGCTTGGCGAGGCTCGACGGCTGGCCGAGCCAGATCGGCGTCCCGAAGATCAATATGTCGCATTCGAGGATGCGCCGGCGGATGTCCGGCCATTCGTCGCCCTCTCCTTCGTCGGAAGTGACGCCGGGCTTCACCCGATGGTCGGCGACGCGGATCGTGCCGCGATCTTCGACCCCTTTCTTCTTCAGCTCGGAGACGATGAGGGCGATCATCGCGTCGGTCGAGCTTGGCTCGCCGGACGACGATTTGAGGCTGCAATTGAGGGCGATGGCGCTGAGGGGCATGACCGGACTTTCGCTGCTATGTGCAGGAGACGCGCCGTGCCTCCGCCCGGTTCCGGCACCGGACGGCGCTTATGCTGCGGCGCCCGGGCGGTTTGCATTTGCCCCGGCGAGTGCCTAGGAAAGCTGCGCTACCAGTCGCAAACGAACGGTTTTTGGCGCTTTGCGGCCCCTTCTTCCTTCTTTCGCCTGCCCCTGGCGCGCAGGGCCGAGTCGCGGCCCGGTCCAAGAAAGGAAAGAAGGCATGATCACCGGCACCGTCAAATTCTTCAACATCGACAAGGGCTATGGTTTCATCCAGCCCGAGGATGGCGGCACCGACGCTTTCGTCCATATTAGCGCGGTCGAGCGCGCCGGCCTCGGCACCCTCAACCGGGACCAGCGCGTCAGCTACGAGCTCGAGACCGACAGCCGGGGCCGGACCAGCGCCGTCAACCTCCAGGCGGCCTGACATCGCCGGACCGCCGGCCGGTTCGCCGCAGACAGGAAACGCGCGATGACCAATCTCCACGACCAATATGCCGCCCGCGCGGACGAAGCCCGCGCCGAAGCGGACAATGCGACGCTCGCCAATGTGCGGGATCGCTGCCTGCGTTCCGCCACGGCCTGGGAGGCGATGGCGGCGCGCGCCCGCCGCAGCGAGACGATGCGGGCGAAGCTGCAGGCCGAGAAGGAGACGGCCCGGACCGAGGCCGAAGACGAATAGAGTGGTTTTCAGTCGGGTGGATCGCCCGACGGCCGAAAAGAACGGCGTAACCAAGACCTGAATCGGCCTTCAATGGCCTTTATGCTGGACCGAGTTGAAGAAGCTGTCGACGTTCGCCGGCGGCGGCTTGGCCGCGGGCACGGCCCTGGCGGGCGGCGGGGGCGGCGGCACGTCGGGCAGGTCCGGCTCCGCGCCCGCGGCGACATTGCCCAGGACCGGCGGCGGCGCGGTCGCGGCGCGGCGGAGCTGCGGCGCCAGCTTCTGCAGTTCCTCGGGCGAGGCGCACCAGCGGACCCAGGCGCCGGCGACGAAATCCGCGGGATCGTCGAAAGCGAGCTTCGGAGTCGCCGCGACGACGGCAAAGCCGTCCGGATTGATGACGAACGGGCGGAAGACGGGCGCCGCGCGACCGGCCGGCTTGGTCGCCACCTCGCCGCAGACGGCGCCGCCGGCGCCGCCGCGAAGGTTGCGATATTGCGCGTCCTCGGCGCCCGGAAGCGCGGCGGGCATGGCCCGGTCGATCGCCGCCTGGAGCCGCGCCGGATCGTTGGCATCCTCCGGCGCGAGGCCGTTCTCCGCCATCGCATTGGCCCGGGCTCCGATCGCCGCCGCCTCGCTGTCGACGAGGTTGCCGCCGCCCTCCTCCGGCTTGCGGCCGCAGCCGGCGAGCAACAGAGCGAGGGCGACGGGGGACCAAAGATGGGAAAGCTTCATGGGGGCGGTCCATAAGCGCAGAAACCGGAAGACTGAACCCTGCGCTTCGGGCGGCCCCTGGAAGAGCAGCCGATGACCGGCTGACCGGCGATCAGGCCATGCCCGCCGCATCCTCCGCCGAACGCGGCCGCATGCGGGTGACGGTGACCCGGGTCGCGCCGTTGGTCAGGCCATAAAGCCGCCGCGCGAAGCCCCAGGGGAAGCGGATGCAGCCGTGCGAGGCCGGATAGCCGGGCAGATGGCCGGCATGCATGGCGATTCCGGACTGGGTCAGGCGCTGCATGAACGGCATCGGCGCATTGCTGTAGACGTTGGAACGGTGGTGGACCGCCTTCTGGAGGATGTGGAAGCGGCCGACCGGAGTCTCGTGCCCGCGTCGCCCGGTCGAGACCGGCGAGGTGGCGAGCAGGTCGCCATGCTCGAACACCCAGGCTCGCTGTTGCGGAAGGCTGACGAGGATGCGGATACCGGCGCCCGGCCCGGCCGTGAACCAGGCCGGCGGAGCGGGCTTCTTGGCCGCCGGCGGCGCGGGCGCGGGCGCGGCGGGCGGAACGCTGAGGCACCCGGCCACGCCGAGCGCGCAGGCGGCGTCGACGAACACCGACGGATCGATCGCCAGGCGCAAAGGCGGCGACACGCTCGCCGCCAGCAGCACCAGGCAGCCGGCGGAAACCGCCCCAAGCCGCGTCTTTTTCAGGTGAATCGCAAATCCCATCCGCCCCTGCCTAACAAAGGCAGGGCGATGTGTTAACGTGCGTTAACCACGAAAATGTCGCGCTTCAGGCGCAGCGCAGCGCCCGTTCGTGCAAGGGCGCCAGGCCTTCCAGCCATTCGAGCTCCTTGACCGGCCGTGGGCTCGTTTCGCGCGCTCGGTTCATGTGCAGCGCGCAGAGGCGCAGATGCGCCGCCGCCACCTCCGCCTGCCCGGCGCGATAGGCGGCGTCCAGCTCGACCCGCGCGCGCTCGACATGATAGAGATAATTGCGCTCGCTCTCGTGGCTCATTTCTCGTCTCCGGTTGCGGGGCAGGATGCGATTGCGGGCAGGCAATGCCCGTCGACGGGCGGCGGCGCGATGCCGACGATGGCGGCAAGCGTCGGCGCGATATCGACGGTCTCGGCCGGCCCGGCCGGCCGGGCGGATTCTATGCCCGGCCACCAGAACAGGATCGGCACCTGGCGGTCATAATCCCAAGGCGAGCCGTGGCCGGCGACATAATCGCCCGGGCCGCGCGGCATTCCGAGCGTGGCATGGCGCGCATATTCGACGGCGATGTCGCCGCTGCGGCCGGCCGCATAGCTTTCATGATAGCGTTCGGCGAGGGTGAGCGCGGCCGGATCCTTGCCGGGCGCCGGCGCGGCGTCGGCGATCGCATCGGCGGTGAGCGCCTCGGCGACCCCATCCTGCTGCTTCAGCCAGGCGACGGCTTCGCTTTGGATGCGGGCGTGAAAGGCGGCGTCGCCGGGCGCGTTGATCGCGAGCTGCTGCGGATCGCCGCCTTCGATCGGGTCATAGTCGATGCCGAGCGCCTGCCTGAGATGCCGGTTGAGCGCGGCGACTAGGGCGGCGCCGTCGATCCGGCGGGCTGCGATGCCATGTTCCGAGGCGCGCTCGGCCGCGTCGATCGCGCCATGATCGGCGGTCAGCACGACCATATAGGGCGTTCCGAGCGCGTCGAGCCGGTCGAGGAAGCGGCCGAGCGCAGCGTCGAGCGCGTGCATCTGGACGCACATTTCGGCGCCGCCATTGCCGAAGCGGTGGCCGATATAATCGGTGGCCGAGAGGCTGATTGCGAGCAGGTCCGGCTGCGGCCCCTTGCCGAGGCCGCGCGCCGCGGCGGTCTCGGCGGCGAAATCGAGCGTCACCGCATCGAACAGGGGCGCGCTGTGGAGCTGGTCCTGGAAATCGGTGCGGGCAAGGAAATCTGGCCCGTCCTCGACGCCGCGCGCGCTGTCGGGCGGGACGGTGCCGCTGACCGCCTCCTTGCCGAAAACATGCGGCGCGACGAGCGCGCGGCAATAAGCGGGGATTTCGGCCGGCCAGAGCGCCGGCGGGGCGGCGTGCCAGCGCGCCATCAAGGCGCGATCCCAGCGCTCCGCCGGCCCGGTGACGGCGGGCCCCGCCGGCCCGGCAAAGGACGAGGTGGCGAAGCCTTTGCCGTCGACCCACCAGTAAACCGCGTCGGCATGATGACCGCCGAGCATGATCGCGGCCCGATCCTTGCCCGAGATCGAGACGACACGCGCCCCCGGCCGCGCCGCCTTCAGCCAGTCGCCGAACGTGTCGACCCGCAGATTCTGCGGCCCGCGCGCATCGGGATCGCCGGTGCCGCGCACCGCGACGCAATAAATGCTGGAGCCGGTCTTCACGTCGAACCAGCTGTTGGCGACGATGCCGGTGCGGGCGGGATGGTCGCCGGTGAGGATGGTCGAATGGCCGGGGCAGGTCTCGGTCGCGGCATGGCTTTGCCAGCCGGCCGGAAAGGCGATGCCGTCGCCGAGCCGCTTCAGGCCGCCGGTGAAACGGTCGCGATAGCGGCCTTCGAGCTCGGCCGAGAATTGATCGACCGCGATGACGACGATCAGCTTCGGCGGCACCGGCGGCGCGGCGGCCGCCGGCCGGACCGTTGCCATCGCCGTCAATGCCGCCGCCGCTGCCCTTTTCCACATGCCCATATCGTTCCCGCTTCGTTTACGGGCGTGAAATTAGGGGCCTTGGATTGCGGGGATGTGACAATCAGCGCCAGAAAGGCCCGATCCGGGTGAGCCCGGCGAACCGGCTTTCCGCGTCGGCGAGATGATGGCCTTCCTCGTCCGGGCCCGCCGCGGGACGCTCGGCAAGGGCGGAGGAGAGGCCGAGCCGCTCGACCAGCGTGCGCGCCGTGGCGATGTCGTTGAGATGGCCGAGGCTCTCCTGCATTCCCTCGAGCGCGCCCGCGAACCTCTTCTGGGCCAAGGCCGCCGGCCGGTAGAGCTCGGCGAGGAATTCGACGGCGTAGCGCAATTTCTTGATGTGGATGCGCAGACGATGGCGCTGCTCCTCGCCGAGCCCGCGGAGGTCGCGGCCGCCGTCGCGCACCTTGCGCCACAGCCGGTCGAGCCTCTTCTCGGCGAATTTGGCGAGCGGCGCGCGGGCCTTGCGATGGCGGCGCCAGTCGCCGCCCTCCGTCCAGACGACCAGCTCCAGCATCAGGTCGCGGAAGCGCTGCGATTCGAGCGCCTCGATCGCCCGGTCATAGGCGCGCTCGCGGGCGGCGCGGAGCGCCTCGCGGTCGGCATCGGAGGCTTCGTCCCGGTTGCCGGCGAGGAAGACGTCGAGGTTGCGGGCATCGCCGAGCGTGGCGGTGAACCAGCGCAATTCCCCGCGCAGCCGCTCGAAATCCGCGCTGTGGCGGATCGCCGGACGGAACAGGGAGAAAGAAGAGCGCAGCCGCCGCATCGCCACCCGCGCCTGGTGCAGGGCTTCGGGCTGGCGCCGTTCCGCCACCAGCCGTTCGTTGAGCCGGAAATGGCGCAGGCAGGCATGGACGATCGCCGCGAAGCCCTCTGCGACGTCCATCTCGGCGCCAATGGCGACCGGCGCCGCCTTGCTGACCTTGTCGAAGCTGCCGTCGGCAAGCGCGAAGCCGCGCTCCGCCTTGCTGAGCACGCCAAGCCGGAGCGGAACGCTTTCCGCCAGCCTCCGCGCGACGTCGAGCAGCGCCCCCGGCACGCCGCGCTTCAGCTCGATCTCGACTTCGTTGAGCGCCCTCTCCTCGCCGCCGCCGCGGATGATCCCCTGGTCGAGGACGAGCTCGACCTCGCTGTCCTGATGGTCGATGCGCCAGATCGTGCGGTCGACCCGCGATTCGACGACCGGGACCAATTTGCCGATCCGGTCCGGCCCGACGATCGCCGCCGCCGGAGTCGCGGCAAGCGCTTGGGGATCGGGGCATTCGCTCGGGATCGATCTTTCCCATTCGGGACGGTTGAACAGGCCGGCGCCGCCGCTCCCCGCCTGCTTCACCGTCTGGATGAAGCAATCGTCGAGGCGGCGCACGCGCAGCGAATAGCCCGCCTTGCGCAACGCCCTCTTCTTCGTGTCGAAATAGACGGAGGATTGCGCGCGCGTCGATGCGGCCGCGCCGGCCAGCAAGGGATGGCAGCGAAGATCGCCGGCATCCTTCGGGTCAAGCTCGAGCTTCAATTCGACTTCGTGGCCGTCTGCCACAGGCGCTCCCGGTTGCGCTGCCGATTCGCGCGGGACTCTACCCCGAACGCGCGACCAAGGCGAACGATGTGCGTTGCAGGGGCGTGAAGCTGCCCCGGCCCAAGCTGCCCAGGCCCAAGTTGCCCGACCCCGTGCGCGGCGGTGCCCGTCGCCTGCTCAGCCGCCTCACGCGTCGCCACCCGGCAACGGGGCGGCCGCTGCAGGTGGGCGCCCTGCCATGGCGGCGTGGGCCGGACGGCGGGCTGGACATATTGCTGGTCACCGGCCGCCGGTCGAGCCGCTGGATCGTGCCCAAGGGCTGGCCGATGCGGGGCCGCGCCCTCGCCGAGGCCGCGGCGCTCGAGGCCTATGAGGAAGCGGGCGTGGAAGGCGCGATCGACGTTCGCGAGATCGGCCGCTTCGATCACGTCAGGAACCATCCCGCGCTCGGCCGTATGCACGCGACGATATTGCTCTTCCCCCTCGCCGTGGCGCGCGATCTCGACGCATGGCCCGAAAAGGGCCAGCGCAACCGCCGCTGGTTCAGCCGGGAGGAAGCGGCGAAGAAGGTTGCGTCGCCGGAGCTGGCGCGGCTGATCCTCGGCTTCGACGCGGAAGCGGATTCCGTCCGGCTGAAACGGGAATTGCGGGGCGAAGCCGCCGCTTAAGCGATCTTGTCGGCGTAGAGGAAATGGCCGGGGCCGAGGCGCTGCAGCACTTCCTGGAGGCTGTTGGCGCTGAGCGCGAAGCAGCCGTCGGAGCGGCCGAGCTTGCCGTGCTCGGCGGCGACCTCGGGCTCCGCATACCAGGCGGTGTGGACGACGATGGCGCGCGCTTCGGCATTGGAGTTGGACGGATCGAGACCCATGAGGCGCAGCGAACGGCCATATTTGCCGGGATAATAATCGCCAAGGAGATAGCCGCCGCTCGACGAGGCTTCCGAGTTGATCTCGTTCGAGAAGCGCTCGAGCCAGCCGCTATGATCGGGATCGGAGCCGCGGCCATGGGCGACATAATGGCTGCTGACGCGGCCGCTCGCGGTCTCGAGCAGGTAGAAACGCGGCTCGCCCGACGGCCGGCTGAAATCGGCGATGGCGACGACGTCGCCGCGGGTGACGACCGAACGGTGCCGGTCGAAGGCGGCGCGGGCGCGGGCGAGAAGCGTGGGATTGATCGGGCCGGTGACCGCCGGCGCCGCCGGCTGGGCCGGCAGCGGCGAAACCGGAAAGAGCGGCTTCGGCGCGGGAACCGGATCCTTCAACCTGGCGACGATTTCGGCCAGCGACTGCGCCTGGGCAGCGGTCGCCGCGGCCAGCAGACCGGCCGCAGTGCCGGCGCCCAGCATTTGCCTGCGCGAAAATTCCAAGATCGACCCCTCCGCTCTGGATTTCGAATTTAGCGCGAATTCCTTTCGATTCAATGACCTGCGGCTCCCGCTTCAGCATCTTGCCGCACCAGGCCAGCGACTCGCCGCAATTATTGGGAACAAAGCTTACTGTCCGGTTTCGCCGCAAGATGGTGCGGCGGCGAACCGTGTCCGTTTCGGGTCCGGTGGAACCCACCCCCGATCGGAGTCGTCTTGGAGGCGATGGCCGGATTCGAACGCCTTCCCGTCCAACCGGGCCTGCCGCCGATGGAGGCGAAGCTGGTCGATGCCCTGCCCGGCGATGCGGGCTGGCAGTTCGAGCCCAAATGGGACGGCTTTCGCTGCCTCGTCTTTCGCGACGGCGGCGACGTCGCCCTGATGTCGAAAGCGGGACGGCCGCTCGGCCGCTATTTCCCGGAAATGGTCGAGGCGGTGAAGGCGATTCCCGCCGACGCCTTCGTCGCCGACGGCGAGCTGATCATCCCGGTCGGCGGCGTCCTGTCCTTCGACGCGCTCCAGCTCCGTCTCCATCCCGCCGAGAGCCGGATCCGCAAATTGTCGCGCGAGACTCCGGCGCAGATCATGCTGTTCGACCTGCTGGCGCTGGGCGGGAAGAGCTATGTCGAGGAGCCGCTTTCGGTACGGCGCCGGGCGCTGGAGGACCTCCTCACCCCGCCGCCGCGGCCGGACATCCTCCTCTCCCCCTTCACCCTCGATTGCGACGTCGCCAAATCCTGGCTCGAATTGGCTGGCGAAGCGCTGGACGGGGTCGTCGCGAAACGGCGCGAAGAGCCTTATGTTTCGGGCGAACGCGCGATGCTCAAGGTCAAGCAATTGAAGACGGCGGACTGCGTCGTCGGCGGCTTCCGCTACGGCACCAACAGCCGGCGGGTCGGCTCGCTTCTGCTCGGCCTCTACGACGATGCGGGGAAGCTCGACCATGTCGGCTTCACCTCCGCCATTCCCGCCGACGCGCGGCCGGCCCTGACCCGAAAGCTCGAGAAGCTGATCGCGCCGCCCGGCTTCACCGGCAACGCGCCCGGCGGCCCCAGCCGCTGGTCGACCGAACGGACGGGCGCGTGGGAGCCGCTCAGGCCCGAGCTGGTCGCCGAGGTCCGCTACGACCATGTCACCGGCAAGCGCTTCCGCCACGGCACCAAGTTCCTGCGCTGGCGGCCGGAGAAGGCGCCCGAGCAATGCCGGATGGACCAGCTCAAGCCCGAGGCAAGGCCGGTGGCGCTTGCCGAAGATCTGGAGGCCGCGCGATGAGCGAGCATTTCGTCGCCGGCGTTCGGCTCAGCCATCCGGAGAAAATCCTCTATCCCGAACAGGGCATCACCAAAGGGGAGCTGGCGGATTATTACGTCGCGGTGGCGGAGCGGATGCTGCCTCATGTCGCCTTCCGGCCGATCACCATGGTGCGCTGCCCGGCCGGGAGCGAGACCAAATGCTTCTACCAGCGCCATGCCGGCTCGGGCGTGCCGGCGCAGCTCCACGCGGTGACGATCCCCGGCTTCGAGGAACCCTATCTGTACATTGCCGACGTCGCCGGCCTGGTCGCGCTCGTGCAAATGGGGGTTCTGGAAATCCATCCCTGGGGCGTCACCAGGGATCGCCCGGACAAGGCCGACCGGATCGTCTTCGATCTCGATCCCGACGAAGGCCTCGGCTTCGCCGACGTCATCGCCGCCGCGCGCGAGGTGCGGGCGCGGCTCCGGCGCCTCGGCCTCGAAAGCTTCGTCAAGACGACCGGCGGCAAGGGCCTCCATGTCGTCGTCCCGGTCGAGCCGACCGCCGACTGGCGGGCGGTGAAGAGCTTCGCCCGCGGCGTCTCGGCGGAGATGGCCGCCGATGCCCCCGCCAAATATCTGACCAAGGTTTCCAAGGCCGAGCGGACCGGCCGGATCTTCATCGACTATCTCAGGAACGATCCGACCTCGACCGCCGTCGCGCCTTATTCCACCCGCGCCCGCCCCGGCGCGCCGGTGGCGACGCCTTTGCGCTGGGATGAGCTCGGGCCAAAGCTCGATCCCAAGACCTTCACCATCCGCACCGTCCCCGCCCGCCTGCGCCGGCAGCGCGCCGATCCCTGGGCCGAGATGCCGGCGCTGCGCCAGCGCCTGCCGGACTTGCCGCGCGGCTGATCCGGCCTATCTCGGGCGCAGCAAAAGGAGATTCGCGATGGCCGAGGAACAGGCAACGCTGGCGGGCGGCTGCTTCTGGTGCACGGAGGCGGTGTTCAACGACGTGATCGGCGTCTCGAAGGTCGAGAGCGGCTATACGGGCGGGCATGTTCCCAACCCGACCTACAAGCAGGTCTGCGGCGGCGACACCGGCCATGCCGAGGCGATCCGGATCACCTTCGATCCGGACGCGATCTCCTACGGCGAATTGCTCGACCTCTTTCTCGGCACCCACGATCCGACCCAGCTCAACCGCCAGGGCAACGACGTCGGCACGCAATATCGCTCCGCCATCTTCCCGCACGATGCCGAACAGGAAGCGGAGGCGCGCCGAGCGATCGGGCGCGCCCAGGCGGACTGGCCGGCGCCGATCGTCACCACGATCGAGCCGCGCGGCAATTGGTGGCCGGCCGAGGATTATCACCAGGATTATTGGTCCGGCGAAGGCCAGCGCAATCCCTATTGCCTCGCGGTCATCCCGCCCAAGCTGAAGAAGCTCCGCAAGAGCTTCGCCCAGCGGGTGAAGGGTGACGCGGCGGCGGTTTAGGACGCAGGCAAAAAGCAGGTGGAAGCCGGACCAGGCCCGGCGTGACGTGTTTCTACTCGTCACGCCGGCCTTGAGCCGGGGTCCACCTTTCTTCTTTCGAAGCTTCGGCTAAGCTGGCGGCATGGAACGTAATCCCGCTGTTTACATCATGGCGAGCGGTTTTCACGGCACCCTTTATGTCGGTGTCACGTCCGATTTGATAGCACGCATCTGGCAGCATCGTACCGGCGCGCTCGGCGGATTCACCTCGCGATACGGAACCAAGCGCCTCGTCTGGTTCGAGATGCACGACGACATGGAGCATGCGATCGCGCGCGAGAAGCAGCTGAAGAACTGGAAACGCGAGTGGAAGCTCGTCCTGATCGAGGAGGCGAACCCGCTTTGGCGGGACCTCGCAGAGGATTTCGGATTTGAGCCGCTGCTGAAGAAGGTGGACCCCGGCTCAAGGCCGGGGTGACGAATAGTGTGCGGCGGCCGAAAGGGCCGAGGCCTTGGCCCCCGGCCCTCCTCGTTCAGCCGCGACGGTGCTTCTCGTAGCGCACCTGCGCGCTCAGCTTGCCGAGCCGGTGGTTGAGCATCTGTCGCTTCGCCAGCTGCATCCGATGATGCCGGACCTGCTGGATCCGGCGGATGCCGGCAAGGCGCATGCGCAGCTTCGCCGCTTCATCCCGCCTGAGCTTGCCGGTACGGGCGCCCTGGTCGATGCGTTTCTCGATCCGCGTCTCGCGCTGGCTGAACGGGGACGCGTCGGCCGCGGTCGCGACGCCGGTGAGGGTCACGGCGGCGGCGGCCAGCGCCATCATGGTCTTCTTCATTGCCTGTCTCCTTGTCTCGGCGCCGGGGGATCGGCGCTGGACAGGAGATGCGACCGCGGCGTCGCAGAGCTTTCTTCGCGGAAGGGCGAATTTGTCGCAAATTGTGGCTGCCGTAATCCGTCACCCCGGAGAAAGCCGGGGTCCCAGCGGGTGAAAGGCACCGAGTTCTTCACCCGCCAGGGCCCCAGCTTTCGCTGGGGCGACGGTCAATCCCGTGGCGCCGCCGCCCTTCTCAACCGGTCGTTGATCGCGCGGCCGATCCCTTCCTCCGGAACCGGCGCGACGGCGATGCGGGGCCGGGCCTGCGCTTCGGCCCTGTGGAGCGCGTGGAACAGCCGCGCCGCCGCCTCGCGCAGGTCGCCGCGCGGGCTCAGATTGTCGTCGCCCTTCACCGCGCCGAAGCCGATCAGCCATTCGTCCGGCTCCGCGGCCTTGGCGTTCAGCCGCAGCTTTTTGGCCGGCGCATAATGGCTGCGCATCTGGCCCGGCGCCTCGATCCCGCCTTTCGTCTCGCCCTCGGCAAGGCTGGCGAGCGCCTTCAGCTCGGCGAAGTCGATCGGGCCTGGGCGCAGCAGGCGGATGCCGTTTTCGTCGAGAGCGACGATGGTCGATTCGAGCCCATGCTCGGTCGGTCCGCCGTCGATGACGAGCGCGATCCGGCCCTCCAGCGACTTGACGACATGATCGGCCGTCGTCGGGCTGATCGTCCCGCTCGCATTGGCCGACGGCGCGGCGAGCGGGCGGCCGCAGGAATCGAGCAGGGCCCGCATCGCCGGGTGCGCTGGGGAGCGAAGCGCGACGGTCGCAAGACCGGCGGTGACCCGCGGCGCGATCGGGCTGTCGGGCTTCAGCGGCAGGACGAGGGTGAGCGGACCCGGCCACCAGGCCAGCGCCAGCGCCCGCGCCGCGTCGGAGAAAGCGGCGATCTCCTCCGCCAAAGCGAGGTCTCGGACATGGACGATCAGGGGATTGAAGCCCGGCCGGCCCTTGGCCTCGTAGACACGCTCGACGGCGGCCTCGTCGGTCGCGTCGGCGGCGAGACCGTAGACCGTCTCAGTCGGCACCGCGACCGGCTCCCCGGCGAGGATCAGCCGGCAGGCCTCGGCGACCGCCGCCTTGCAATAAGGGGCGATGCGGGTGGCGAGCGGCGGGTTTGGCGGCGTCATGGCGCGGCGCTATAGCGGCGCGGCCGCCCAAGCAACCGGAACGCCGATGACCTACATTCCGCCCGTCGCCGAGCAGCTGTTCGTGCTGAACCATGTCGTCGGCATGGCGGCGCTGGCGGGGCATGATCAATTCGCCGACGCGACGCCCGACGTGGTCGAGGCGATCGTCGAAGGCGCCGGCGCATTCGCGGCGGGCGAGTTCGCGCCGTTGAACCGCGTCGGCGACGAGACCGGCGCCAAATGGGCGCCGGACGGCGTCACCATGCCACCGGGCTTCCGGGAAGCCTATCGCGCCTATGTCGAGGGCGGCTGGGGCACGCTTGCCGGGCCGAAGGACTTTGGCGGCCAGGGCCTTCCGCTCAGCCTCGCCACGATCGTGATGGAGGATCTGGGGGCCGCCAACATGGCCTTCTCTCTGGTGATGATGCTGACGCCCGCCGCGGTCGAGGCACTGAGGCATCACGGCACCGAGGAGCAGAAAGGGCTGTGGCTGCCCAGGCTGGTCACCGGCGAATGGACCGGAACGATGAATTTGACCGAGCCGCAGGCGGGATCGGACGTCGGCGCGCTCCGCACCCGGGCCGAGCCGGCCGGCGACGGCAGCTGGCGGATCGGCGGCCAGAAGATCTTCATCACTTATGGCGAGCAAGATCTTGCCGACAATATAATCCATCTCGTCCTCGCCCGCACGCCGGGCGCGCCCCCGGGGACGAAGGGGATCACCCTCTTCCTCGTCCCGAAGATCCTGCCCGATGGAACCCGCAACGACGTCCGCTGCGTCTCGATCGAGCACAAGCTCGGCATCCACGCCTCGCCGACCTGCGTCATGGCTTATGGCGAGGAGGGCCAATGCATCGGCTGGCCGATCGGCGGCGAGCGGGAAGGCATGCGGGCGATGTTCACGATGATGAACAATGCCCGGCTGAATGTCGGCCTGCAGGGCGTCTCGATCGCCGAGCGGGCGACCCAGGCGGCGGTCGCTTATGGGCTGCAGCGTGTGCAGGGCACGCGCGACGGCAAGCCGGCGGTCATCGCCCACCATCCCGACGTCCGCCGCATGCTGCTGAGGATGAAGAGCCTGACCCAGGCGGCGCGGGCGCTCGCTTATTATACCGCCGGCCAGACCGACCAAGCGAGCCTCGGCGACCGCGACGCCAGGCTCCGCGCCGACCTGCTGACGCCTCTGGTCAAGGCGTACTGCACCGATATCGGCTGCGAGGTGGCGAGCCTCGGCGTCCAGGTCCATGGCGGCATGGGCTATGTGGAGGAGACCGGCGCCGCCCAGCATCTGCGCGATATCCGCATCGCGCCGATCTACGAGGGCACGAACGGCATCCAGGCCGCCGACCTGGTCGGCCGCAAGCTGGGGCTGGACGGCGGCGCGGCGCTCGACCGGCTGCTCCGCGAGATCGGGGTCGTGAGCGAGGGTCCGCTGGCGGCGCTGGTGGTCGAATGCCGCCGCGTCGCGGACCATCTCGCCGCCGCGTCCGCCGACGATCGCCTCGCCGGCTCCTATCCGTTCCTGAATATGCTCGCCACCGCCGTCTGCGGCTGGCTGATGAAGCGCCAGGCCGACGCCCTCGGCGGCGCGGTTTCTCCGGATTTCGCCGCGATGAAACGGGCGGCGGTGGCCTATTATCTCGACCAGATCGTGCCGGAAGCCCAAGGCCTCGCCGCGCAGGCGATTGCGGGGGCGAAGCTGCTCTATTCGCTCTCCGACGAGGCGCTGGCGGGCGTCTGAGTGGCTCAGCCCCTCCCCTTCAGGGGAGGGGTTGGGGCGGGGCTTGTCCGATGCGAAGCGCGTGCGTTTCTGCTCTCGCGATTCCTCCATCCCAACCCCTTCTCTGAAGAGAGGGGCTATTCCCCTACACCATCACCAGCTTCGTGTCCTTCCGGCCAACCGACCGATAAATCCGCGGACCGAGGTCGAGGCGGAAGGCGCCCATGCGGGCATTGGGATCCTCGCTTTTGCGGCCGACCAGCCAGGATTTGGAGGTCCGTCCCTCGCCTTCTTTGGCCCAGTCGTAGGCGACGTTGATCGCGACCGTCGGCACGAAGATGCTGCGGCCCTGGAGCTCGATCGCCCGCACCTCCTCCGCCTTCATCGCGATTTCGGCGGTGAGGCGCAGGCTCTCGCCGGGCGGAATATTGATGTAGGGCGAACCGCTGTGGCGGTGGATCGCCCCGCCGAGGAAGGCGGCGATCTGCGGCTCGTCGGCGGCGTTGAACATGCGCGTGTCGATGCGGATGTTGCGCGCCGTCTCGCCGCCGACATTGGTGACGACGAGATTGTAATGGAGGCTTGCCTCGCTCTCGGTCGCGGCGGCGCGGTCGGGCTCGATGTCGAGCTGGAGCCATGGCCGCGACGTTTCCGCGGGCCCGGCCCGCGGCGCGACTTCGTCCAGCAGGAGCTCGGCGGCGGGTTCGGGCGAAGCGACATGGTCGAGCAGCAATTCGGGCGCCGCCGGCGCCCCCGGCCGTTTTCGTTCGCCGGGCGCAACGGCGTCGGCGAGGGTTTCGGCTTCCTCTCGCGCGCCGATGCGGCGGCGCAGGAACCAGCCCGCGGCGGCAAGGCCGAGCAAAACCGGCAAAGCGAGCAGCCAGGCGAGGTTGAACGGCGCCGGCGCGGGGCTTTGCCGCGAAGCGCCTGGCGGTGCGGCCGGCGGCGGCGCAGGCTCGGTCTGCGCAACCGGAGCGGTAGCCGTCGGAGGCGCAACGGCCGGCGGGGCCGGCGGCCTCCGGCTTGCCGTGCTTCGGGATTCGGGCGCGGCCGGTTTCGGCGGCAGTGCGGGCGGCCGGACGGCCGCGCGCGTTGTCGTTCGATCGGCTGGAACCGTGGAACGGGGCGCCGCCTGACGCGCGGGCGCGGCCGAAGACGCGGGCGGTGCCGCGAGCGTCGGAACCGGCGCCGGCGCGACCGGCTGCGGCTGGGCCGGCGGAGTCGTCCGCTGGCCCGGAAGCTGGAAGTTCCGAAGTTGCGGATTGCCGACGGTCGTATTGTCCTGCGCGGCGAGAGCACCCGGCCACAGAAAGGCCAGGAGCGATCCCAATGCGGCGGCACGCCGGCCCAAGTTCATCATCTCGGCGAGGATTTCCCTCTCACACCCCTGCCGGTTCCTTATCGCCGGGCTTTTGTGCCGTCCAGCCGCGCCGCGCCGGGTTTCCCGCCGGTTGCGACGGCCGGAGAGTTCAGGCCAGCGCCCGCTCCACCAATTCCTCGACCTTGAGCCCCAACCGCCGCATCTGCGCGGTGATGGCGGGCCAGCGGTGCTTGAGGAAATCCGCCCGCTCGGTCGTGCGCAGCCGCTCGGCCGCGCCCTCGGCGACGAACATCCCGACACCGCGCTTCACCACCACCAGCCCCTCGTCCTGAAAGGTCTGATAGGCCTTGGCGACGGTCAGCGGATTGGCGCCATGCTCGGCGGCGAGGCTGCGCACCGACGGCAAAGGATCGCCGTCCTTCACCTTTCCTTCGAGGATCAGGGCCGCGATCGTATCGCGCAGGCGCAGATAGACGGGACGTTCTTCGGTCGGCACGGCTGACATAGTGAGCTAATACAGCGCAGCGGTCAAGGGCGCTCGGTTGCCCTGTCAGAATAACAGGTCTGAGGGCCAGCGACCCGGTTGTCATCGGCTACCCCAGGAACCACGCGTGCAGGACCGGAAGTTGGCAAGATGGCCATCAGTGGCTACATGAGAGCCATGCCCTTCGATGACAAGAAATTTGATGCACACGCTGCGAACGGCGATGTCGGCGGAGTAGCCCTTGTTGCATCAATGGCCATCGACGCTCTGATGGCAGCTATCAAAGCCATCAGCGAAGGAAAGGATCCGGCCGCGCACCTAGCAAAAGCAAAGGAAATGTCGGAAGAACTTGATCAACGATTTGATGATCTCACCGGATATACAAAGAAATGAACGTTGACGAATCTCGCGCAACCGCTTGGGCCGCCATGCAGGAGCGCAATGCTAGGGCTCTGGGAAGTGATGAGCCTCCTTCGAAAGGGGGTGATGGCGAAGGACCATACAACCCGATGGAAGGGCGAGTGACGAAACTTGAGGCGTTCTCGGAAGTAACCCGTGATGATCTTCGTGAGATTCGTGGAGACTTGAAGGCTATAATAGGTAAGCTAGGTACACTTCCAACGAAAAGCGATTTAGGCACTTGGCGTTGGCAGTGGATGGGGGCAAGCTTCGTTATTTTTGCCCTAATCGTGACAGCGTTGGTGAGCGGACTAGCCTGGGTTGCCACGATCGCGACAAAGTAGCAGGCCTCCTGATAGCCGTATCTTAATACTCGCTTTCGTCACTTCGCCCATTCCTGCACCACATCGTCGAAAGCCGGCCGCACCCGTTCCTCGAGCGGCTTACCGGGCGTGCCGAGGAACAGGAAGCCGGCGACCCGCTCCTGCCCTTGGAGACCGAGGCCTCGGCGCACTTCCTCCGAATAGGCCGCCCAGCCGGTCACCCAGCCGCCGGCGAAGCCCATGGCGTGGGTGGCGAGCAGGAGGTTCATTCCGGCCGCCCCGCAGGACAATTGCTGCTCCCAGAGCGGGATCTTGGCACTTTCGACCGGGCTGGAGACGAGGACGACCAGCTCCGGCGCCTGATGCGCGAAGCGCTCGACCGCCTCCAGCTCCAGCCGCGACGGCTCCTCCTCCTTGCCGGCGCGATAGGCGCGCTCCAGCATGGCATGGAAATCGTCGCGCCGCGCCTTGGCGACATGAACGAACCGCCACGGCGCCAGCTTGCCGTGATCGGGCGACCGCATACCGATCTCGAGGATGCGGCGAAGCTGGTCGGCATCCGGCCCCGGGTCGACAAGGTAGCGCGGGCGGGCGGAGCGGCGGGTGGCGAGGAGCGCGAGCGTGGCGCTGAGGTCGTTGAGCATGATCGTGCGGCTAACAGCCTTGCACGCCCGCAACAATCCGGCTTCACAAGCCGGGAATCCCCGCTAGTTTGCCGCCACCAAAGCCGGGTCACGCGGCGGGACAATCAGGGAGTGGGATCATGGTCGAGACGCCGACCGCCGACAGTCCGGCCGAACCGGACATCAGCCATTTGAACCCCGCCGCCCAGAAGACCTGGTTCGGCCATCCGCGCCAGCTCGCCCGCCTGTTCACCACCGAAATGTGGGAGCGCTTCGGCTATTACGGCATGCGGGCGTTGCTGACGCTCTATCTCACCAAGCATTTCATCTTCGGCGACCGCGCCTCTACGGGCCTCTACGGCGGCTATACCGCTTTGGTTTACCTGACGCCCCTGATCGGCGGCTTCCTCGCCGACCAATATCTCGGATCGAAGCGCTCGGTGAAGTTCGGCGCGATCCTGATGGCGATCGGCTATTTCACCCTCGCTTTCGGCGGCACGCCGTCGCATCCCTATGCCGTGATCGACGGCCAGCGCTACGAAGTGCAGGTCGACAATTTCAAGGACCGGCCGACCAGCGATCCCAATGAGAAACGCTTCCTGATCGATCACGGGCAGAAGCTGCAAATCAAGGGCAATGAGGATGGCAGCGTGTCGCTGCTCGCCCCCGACGGCCATGTCGCCCGCACCGTCGCGAAGGGCGGCCTGGAATCCAAGAGCGACCAGAATCCGCTGATGGTGACTGTCCTGCTGATCGCCTTGTCGCTGATCTCGGTGGGCAACGGCTTCTTCAAGCCGAACATCTCCACCATGGTCGGCGCGCTCTACGAACAAGGCGACCGGCGGCGGGATACCGGCTTCACCATCTTCTACATGGGCATCAATCTCGGCTCGATCCTCGGCCAGGCGATCTGCCCGATCCTGGCGGACTGGCTCGGGTGGTGGGCGGGGCTCGGCTGCGCGGGCGTCGGCATGCTGATTTCCTACCTCCTGATCCAGTTCGATGGCGGACGGCTCTCGGGCTATGGCGAGCCGCCCGAGCGTGCCGGGTCGGACCGCGCGCTGCTCATCTATGCCCTCGCCATCGTCGCGGTGCCGGTCGTCTACTTCCTCTTCACGAACCTGATGAGCACGCCGGCGCCGGTGCCGGGTGCGGGCTTCGTTGGCTACCTCCTGTCGCTGTCGCTGATGGCCAAGCTTCTGTTCGGAACCTTCCTCCTGTCGGTCCCGGGCATCCTCATCTGGTCCTATACCAGCGGCAGCCGCACGGAATTCCAGATGATGGTGGCGGCGATGGTGCTGATCACGTTCAACGTCGTCTTCTGGACTTTGTTCGAGCAGGCGGGCTCATCGCTGACCCTGTTCGCCGACCGCAATACCGATCGAAGCGTGTTCGGCTGGTTCGACCTGTCGGCGCCCCAGACCCAGAATTTCAACCCGATCTGCATCGTCCTGTTCGCGCCGGTCATGTCGGTGCTGTGGACCTGGCTGGCGAAGCGGGAGGTGACCGCCAAGCCAGGGCTGCGCATCGTCGGTTTCGTCTGGACAGCCCTGCTTGCGCTGGTGGCGCTTCTGCTCGACTGGTTGATCTTCCGCACCTTGAATGGCGCAGGCCACGCGGCCGTGGCAATCGTCATCGGCGCTCTCCTCCTCGCAGTGATCGCTGCCTCGATCTGGGCCTGGTTTCGGCAGGTGGGCAGCTGGACGGAAGCAACCTCGCTCGAGCCCTCGATTCCGGTCAAGTTCGGCATCGCCCTGATCGGTGTCGGCGCCGGCTTCCTCTTCCTCGTCTGGGGCACGAACTTCGCGGGAGCCGACTTCAAGGTCGGCCTGTGGTGGCTCGCGGGCCTATACCTCATCCATTCATTGGCCGAGCTTTGCATCTCGCCGGTTGGTCTGTCGATGATCACGAAGCTGTCGATCGCACGGATCGTGGGTCTGATGATGGGCGTCTGGTTTCTTTCCATCTCCTGCGCGCAATATGTCGCCGGCGTCGTCGCCCAGATTGCGAGCGTTGAGACGGTCGGCGGGCAGGTGACCAACCTACAGGTCAGCCTCAACACCTATGTCGGCGTCTTCTGGAAGATCGGTTTCATCGCAGCCGGCATCGGCCTGTTCCTCCTCGTCCTGTCGCCGCTGATCAAGAAGTGGATGCACGGTGTCCAATAAGGCCTGGCTGCTCATCTCCGTCGGCGCCCTGGTCGGCTGTGCCGCTTCGGCGCCGCCGGAACATCCGGCCACCGCCTCCGCGGAGGCCCCCGCGACTCCGCCGCCGACCTATTCGCGCGATCCCTATCCCTCGACCTACCATCGCTACCCCGGCGTGCTGACCGCGATCACCGGCGGCACCGTCTATGACGGCGAGGGCGGGAGGATCGAGAACGGGACAATCATCCTGGCCGACGGCGTCGTCCAGGCGATCGGCGGTCCCGATACGCCGATCCCCGCCGGCGCGGCCCGGATCGACGCGCACGGCAAATGGGTGACGCCCGGCATCATCGACGTCCATTCCCATCTCGGCGACTATCCTTCGCCCGCTGTGGAATCGCTCCAGGACGGCAATGAGCTGACCGGCCCCGTCCATCCCGACGTCTGGGCCGAGCATAGCGTCTGGCCGCAGGACCCCGGCTTCAGCCGCGCGCTCGCCAATGGCGGCGTCACCACGCTGGAGATCCTGCCCGGCTCGGGCGATCTGTTCGGCGGCCGCTCGGTCACGATCAAGAACGTGCCGGCGCGCACCGTCCAGGCGATGAAATTTCCCGGCGCGCCCTACGGCCTCAAGATGGCCTGCGGCGAAAATCCCAAGCGCGTCTACGGCAGCCGCAACCAGATGCCGGGCAGCCGCATGGGCAATATCGCGCTCGACCGCGAAACCTGGGCGCGCGCCGTCGAATATAAGCGCCGCTGGGATCATTATGAAAAATATGGCGGCGAGCCGCCGACCCGCGACATCGGCATGGATACGTTACGCGGCGTGCTGGAGGGCCAGATCCGCATCCAGAACCATTGCTACCGCGCCGACGAGATGGCGAACATGATCGATATGTCGAAGGAGTTCGGCTATCATATCGCCGCCTTCCATCACGCGGTCGAGGCCTACAAGATCGCCGACCTGCTGCGCGAGAATCATATCTGCGCGGCGATGTGGTCGGACTGGTACGGCTTCAAGATGGAAGCCTATGACGGCATCCCCGAGAATATCGCCCTGGTCCAGAATGCAGGCGCCTGCGCGATGATCCATTCGGACGATCCCAACGGCATCCAGCGCCTTTACCAGGACGCGGCCAAGGCGCAGGCGGCGGGGCGGCGGATCGGCATCGACATCCCCGATCCGATCGTTTGGGAATGGCTGAGCTTCAACCCCGCCAAGGCGCTCGGAATCTCCGACAGGACCGGCAGCTTGAAGCCCGGCAAGATGGCCGACGTGGTGCTGTGGAACGGCAATCCGCTCAGCGTCTACACGCGGCCGGAGAAGGTCTGGATCGACGGGGCTTTGCTCTACGACGCGACGAACCCGAAGCTGCGGCCGGTCAGCGATTTCGAGCTCGGCCAGCCCGGCGAAGGGGATGTGAAATGATCCGCGCGCCCAAAAGCCTCCGTTCGTCCCGAGCGAGCTTGGGGATTGCACTGGCTCTTTTGAGCGCGCCCGCCATGGCTCAGACCATCGCAATCACCGGCGGCACCGTGGCCTTGGGCGACGGTTCCGACCCGATCCCGGGCGGCACGGTGGTCGTCCGCGACGGACGAATCGTGGCCGCTGGGCGCGACGTCGCCGTGCCCGCGGACGCGCAAAAAGTGGATGCGACCGGCAAATGGGTGACGCCCGGCATCGTCGCCGGCTTTTCGCGGGTCGGTCTCGCCGAGGTGAATGCGGTCGACGGCTCGAACGACATCACCGCGCGCAGCTCGCCGTTCAGCGCGGCGATCGACATCGCGCCGGCGATCAACCCGCGCGCGCAGCCGATCGCGGTCAACCGCGCCGGCGGCGTCACCCGCGCGATCGTCGCGCCCGGGACGAGCCGCAGCATCTTCGCCGGCCAGGGCGCGGTCATCGACCTCGGCGCCGACATGAACCCCATCACGCGCGCCCGCGCCTTTCAGTTCGTCGAGCTTGGCGAGACCGGCGCCGACAATGCCGGCGGCAGCCGCGCCGCGGCTTATGTCCTGTTCCACGACGCCTTGCGCGAGGCGCGCGACCTCACCTTGCGCGCGCCGATCGCCGGGCCCGCATCCCAGCGCCGGGCCCGCGCCGACGATCAGCGCGCCTACGGGCTCGAGGACGAGCCGACCCGGAACAATCCCCTGCTCGGAGCCAATGTCAGCCGGCCGCAGGACGTCCTGCTCACCCGGTTCGACGCCGCGGCGCTCGTCCCGGTGCTGCAGGGACGGCAATATCTGCTCGTCCATGTCGAGCGGGCGAGCGACATCCTCCAGGTGCTGGCGCTCAGGAAGGAATTCCCGAACCTGCGCCTCGTCCTCGTCGGCTGCGCCGAGGGCTGGACGGTCGCCCGCGACATCGAAGCCGCCGGCGTGCCGGTGATCGCCTCGGCGCTGACCGACCTCCCCAACGATTTCGAGCAGCTCGCCTCGACCGAATCGAATGTCGGGCGGATGCGGGCGGCGGGCGTCCACGTTTCGATCGGCATGATCGACGACATGGAATCGCTCCAGGTCCGCAACGAGAAGCAATATGCCGGCAATCTGGTCGCGCTGACCCGGCTGCCGGGCGCGACCGGCCTCAGCTGGGGGCAGGCGCTGGAGGCGATCACCTCCGCGCCGGCCGAGGCGCTCGGGATGGGCGACGAGATCGGCTCGCTGCGCCCCGGCCGCCGCGCCGACGTGGTGGTGTGGGACGGCGATCCGCTCGAGAACGGCACCGCGCCCGTCCTCGTCCTGATCGACGGCATCCAGCAGCCGCTCACCAATCACCAGACCGAGCTTCGCGACCGCTATCGCAGCCTCGCCCCCACCGATTTGCCGCAGGCCTACCGACGCTGATGGGCCTCGCCAGCCTGATCCTGGCAACGATCGCTTTCGTCGGCACCCATTTCCTGCTGTCGCACCCGATGCGGCTCAGGCTGATCGGCGCGGTCGGGGAGCTGCGCTTCACCCTGGCCTATTCGCTGGTCGCGGCCGCCACCTTGCTCTGGGTCGCCTTCGCCTGGCTCGCGCTGAGCGACGAGGTGCCGCTCTGGATCGCGCCGGACTGGTGCTGGCCGGTCGCCTCGGCGGTCATGCTCGCCGCCTCGATCCTGCTGATCGGCTCGTTCGTCCGCAACCCGGCCTTCCCGCACCCCGGCGCGGCGCGCAAGGCGCGGGCGGCGACCGGTGTCTTCGCGATCACCCGCCATCCGATGAACTGGGCCTTCGCGCTCTGGGCGATCGTCCATCTGGTCCTGTGGGGGTCGCTGAGGAACATCGTCCTCGACGGCGGAATCCTGATCCTCGCCGTCGGCGGCTCGATCGGACAGGACCGCAAGAAGGAGCGGGCGATGGGCCAGCCCTGGCTGCAATGGGAGGCGAAGACGTCCTTCCTGCCCTTCGCCGCCCTCCTCGCCGGCCGCGCCCGCTGGCGCGACGCCGGCAAGGATTGGGGCGCGATGCTCGGCGGCCTCCTCTTCTGGCTGCTGCTCCTCTTCTGGCACGTGCGGGCTTATTCGCCGATCGTCTGACCCGCGGGACCTTCCTTCAGACGCTGGTCGGGCCCGCTCGACGCCTCTTCGGGGCGGTAGCCGCTATGGTGGGCGAGGAAGGTCGCCGCGGCGGTGTCCGTCGCGACATTGCCGACGGTGCGGACGAGATCGGGCAGCATCTCGACCGCGACGAACAGGACGAGCGGCTCGATCGGAACGCCCATGGCGATGCAGATCGGAGCGATCGAGCTGATATAGGAGATGGCGCCGGGCAGGCTGACCGATCCGATCTCGGTCATCGCGGCGACGGCGATGCCGGCGGCGATCTGCGTCGCCGTCAGCTGCATTCCGAACCAATGGGCGATGTAGAGAACGACCGCGAGGTTCATCGCCGGCCCGGTCGCGCGGAAGATGGCGACGGCGAGCGGCAGGGTGACGCCCGAGGCGGCGACCGGCACGCCGAGCCTTTCGGCCCCCTTCAGCATCGCCGGCAGCGAGGCGAGCGAGGATTGGGTGCTGATCGCCACCGCATGGGCCGGCCCGACCGCGCGGGTGAAGTCGAGGAAGCCGACGCGCCCGCCGATCATCGCGATCGGCCAGGCCGAGAACCAGACCAAGACGCCGCAAGCCGAGACGATCAAAATGTAATGAATGAGCGCCCCGAAGGCGCCGCCGCCCGCCTTGGCGCCGACGACATAAGCAAGGGCGAAGACGCCGATCGGCCCGAGCAGCAGCACCCAGTTGATGATGACCAGCATCGCATCGGCGATGCCGCGGAAGAAGGTGACGAGCAGCGCGCGGGTCTCGGCCGCCAGCCGGGTCAGCGCGAAGGCGAAGATTGTCGTGAAGAAGATGAGCGGCAAGATCTGGTCGCCGGCCGCTGCGGAGATCGGGTTGGCGGGCACGATCGAGCGGACGAACTGGCCGAAGGTCGGGATCTCCCCGACCTTGCCGCCGGCGCCGGAGAGCGCCGCCTTGAGCGCCGCCGCCGAGCCCGCCGGAAGCGGGAAGAGGCGGAGCAGGAACGGGGTCATCAAGGCGCCGAGGATCGCCGAGACCCAGAGGAACAGGACGTAGAAGAGGATCGCCCGCCCGGCGAGACGGCTCGCCCGCGCGGCCTCGGCCGAGGCGGCGATGCCGGTCACCAGCAAGGCCACGACCAGGGGAATGATCGTCATCCGAAGGGAATCGAGCCAGAGGCCCCCGATCGTCTCGAAGACCGGAATCGCGCCGCCCGCGAAACCCGACGCCCAGGCGGTGCTGGCAATGCCGAGAAGCAGGCCCGCGACGAGACCAAGGAAGATGCGCGTGGCCTGCGACATTCGGGCGTTTGTAACCTCTCGCCCCTCCCTTTCAAGGGAGGGGCTAAATGTTGGCCGCCCTCGCACTCCGCGCCGCTTGGCGCTAAAGGGCCGGCGAGGGGAACATGAAAGCATGACTCGCAAATTCTTCGGCACGGACGGCATTCGCGGGCGCACCAACCAGGCGCCGATGACGGCGGAGATGGCGCAGAAGGTCGGCCAGGCGGCCGGCGCGCATTTCCTGCGCGGCGACCATCGCCACCGCGTCGTCATCGGCAAGGACACGCGGCTGTCCGGTTACATGATGGAGACGGCGCTCATCTCCGGCTTCACCAGCGTCGGCATGGACGTGGTGATGGTGGGGCCCCTCCCGACGCCGGCCGTCGCCATGCTCACCCGATCGATGCGCGCCGATCTCGGCGTGATGATCTCGGCCAGCCACAATCCCTTTGAGGACAATGGCATCAAATTGTTCGGACCGGACGGCTACAAATTGTCGGACCGGGACGAGACCGCGATCGAGAAGCTGATCGAGCAGCCGCCGCTGCTGGTCGACGCGCCCTTGATCGGCCGCGCGCGCAAGATCGAGGATGCGCGCGGCCGTTACATCCATTCGGCCAAGTCGACCTTTCCCGAGGAATTGCGGCTCGACGGGCTGAGGATCGTCGTCGATTGCGCGAACGGCGCCGCCTACCAGGTCGCGCCCGAGGCTTTGTGGGAGCTTGGCGCCGACGTCGTCGCGATCGGGGTCTCGCCCAACGGCCTCAACATCAACGACAATGTTGGCTCGACCGCGCCGGCCGCGCTCCAGGCGCGGGTGGTGGAAGAGAAGGCCCATATCGGAATCGCGCTCGACGGCGACGCCGACCGGGTGATCATCGTCGACGAGAAAGGCCGGATCGTCGACGGCGACCAATTGATGGCCTTGATCGCGATCTTCTGGGCGCGGCGCGGCCTGCTCGAAGGCGACGGCATCGTCGCGACCTCGATGTCGAATCTCGGCCTCGAACGCTTCCTGGAAACCAACGGCCTCGCGCTCGTCCGCACCGGAGTCGGCGATCGTTATGTGCTGGAGGCGATGCGCGAAAGGGGCTTCAACGTCGGCGGCGAGCAGTCCGGCCACATCATCCTTTCCGATTATGCGACGACGGGCGACGGCCTGGTCGCCGCGCTCCAGATCCTCGCCTGCCTGATCGAGGATGGGCGGCCGGCGAGCGAGTTGCTCCACCAGTTCGACCCGCTGCCGCAGCTTTTGAAGAACGTCCGCTTCGGCGGCGGCGCGCCGCTCGAGGCGGAGAGCGTCAAGTCGGCGATCGCGTCGGCGGAGAAGAGGCTGGAAGGCGTCGGCCGCCTCGTCATCCGCAAATCGGGGACCGAGCCCCTGATCCGGGTCATGGCCGAGGGCGAGGACAAGGCCCTGGTCGAGGAAGTGGTCGATTCGATCTGCGCGGCGGTGAAGGCGGCATGATCCTCGACATGTGCCCGGACTGCCATCATTGCGGCCGCGACCTGCCGCCGGAGACGGACCAGGCCTGGATCTGCTCGTTCGAATGCACCTTCTGCACCGATTGCGCGGACGGGCGCTTCCATTTCGTCTGCCCCAATTGCGGCGGCAGGCTCGAACGGCGCCCGACCCGCGAGGCGAAATGGCTGGACAAATATCCGCCCTCCCCGATCCGCAAAGGCCCGGCTTGAACAGGGCGCCGAAGCGCGCGAGCCCTACTCCCCCTCGTTCGTCCCGAGCGTAGTCGAGGGGCGCTCGTGATGACTCCGTGCCAGCGCCCCTCGACGAAGTTTATCCAGAGCGACGCCGCAGGCGGCGTCGAAGGGCTCGGGACGAGCGAAGCTTTGGCCCAATGAAACCTCCCCGCATCCTCATCGTCGCCGGCTCGGACAGCGGCGGCGGGGCCGGCATCCAGGCGGACATCAAGACGGTGACGATGCTCGGCGGGTTCGCCTCGACCGCAATCACCGCCATCACCGCGCAGAACAGCCAAAGCGTCGAGGCCGTCATGCCGGTGCCGGCGGACATGGTGCTGAAACAGATCGACGCAGTGCTCGGCGATATCGGCGCCGATGCGGTGAAGATCGGAATGATCGGCGGCGCGGAGACGGCGGCCGCATTGGCCGAGCGGCTGGATCGGGTGGAAAACGTTCCGATCGTCTTCGATCCGGTGATCGCCGCGACCAGCGGCGGCCGGCTTGCCGACGATGCCACCGTCGCCGCTTTCGAGCGGCTGATGCGGCGCGCGACCTTCGTCACCCCCAATGGGCCGGAGCTTGCGGCGCTGACCGGCCGAACCATCGCCAATGTCGAGCAGCTCGAAGCGGCCGCGACCCAGCTTTCCATCCGCACGGGCGCGGCCGTCCTCGCCAAGGGCGGCCATCTCGATGGGGAGAGGCTGACGGACGTGCTCGTGGAGAACGGACAGGCGATTCTTTTCACCGCCGCCCGGATCGACACGGCGCACAGCCACGGCACCGGCTGCACTCTCGCCAGCGCCGTCGCCGTCCATCTCGCCCGGGGACGGAAGCCGGCGGAAGCGGTGGCGCGGGCGCGGGCTTTCCTGCGCACGGCCCTTGCCGCGGCGCCCGGTTTCGGCGAAGGCCAGGGGCCGATGGGCCATCAGGCCGCCTCGTCCGGCGAGATCGACCTCAACCAAATCACCTTGCCCGCGGACGATTATGGGGCCTCCGTCGCCTTCTACCGCGCTCTCGGCCTCACCCAGATCGTCGACGCATCCCCTTATGCCCGGTTCGAATGCCCCGGCGGGGCGACGCTCTCCATCCATGTCGAGCCGGATGCGAAGGCGGGCGATGCGACCGTCTATCTCGAATGCGCCGCGCTCGATAACTGGGTCGAGCGGCTGCGCGCGGCGGGGATCGCCTTCGATTCCCTGCCCGCCGACCGGGATTGGGGCTGGCGCGAGGCGCGTCTCAGCGATCCCGCCGGCAACCGGCTCTGCCTCTATTGGGCGGGCGAGAATCGACTCTACCCTCCCTGGCGCCTGCCGACCGCCTGACGGCACCAAGCAACGCAAATCGTTGAAAATTTTGGAATCATCGCCACTTCTGCTAGGGGGTAGGCGGTTTTCCTGCACCGGCATCCGGTCGCGCCATGGGATCGCCTTGTCCGGCAATCCGGCCGGTGCGGTTGCGCAACGACGGCGCCTTCCATTAAGGGCGCCGACTTTCCGGAGTCACGAATGACGGCCAATATGCTGACCATGCCTGCCCTGCGCCTGCCAAGGCTGAAGCGGCTGCCGCGTGCGAAGCATTGGTTCGCCTCGCTCGTGCTGGCGGTCACGGCCGGCCTCTATCTGCTCGCCGGCCTCAGCGCGGCGATGCTGCAGCCCCGCCCCGATCCGGCCCATGCCAATGTGCCGAAGATCGCGTCGAGCCAGTTTCTGTTCGTCCCCGGCCTCGGCGCGCCGCCCGTGCCCGAGCCACTGCAATTCCGCGACGTGACGCCGCAGGACGCGCAGGCGATCAACGCCGCCGTCCCGATCTCGACCGATCCCAATCCCGCCGCCCGGCCCTTCCGTGAGGCATTCGCGACCCCGGCCGATCAGCTCCGCGCGACCGAATGCCTGACCGCCGCAATCTATTATGAAGCGGCGATCGAGCCGATCGACGGCCAGCGCGCGGTCGCCCAGGTCGTGCTGAACCGGGTCCGCCATCCGGCCTTCCCGAAAAGCGTCTGCGGAGTCGTCTTCCAGGGCTCCGATCGCTCGACCGGCTGCCAGTTCACCTTCGCCTGCGACGGCGCCCTCAACCGCACGCCCGTGGCAGCGCTCTGGGAACGCGCCCGCAAGGTCGCCGAGGAGGCATTGGCGGGCAAGGTCTACGCGCCGGTCGGCTGGTCGACCCATTATCACACCAATTGGGTCGTACCTTATTGGAGCGGCTCGCTCACCAAGGACGCATTGGTCGGCAGCCATATCTTCTACCGCTGGGCGGGCGGCTGGGGCCATCCGCCCGCCTTCCGCTTCGCCGCCGCCGGCGCCGAGCCGCAGATCGCGCTGATGCGGCGCCTGACCTCGGATCCGACAAGCCTCGCCGACGCGACCGGGCCGACGACGACGGTCGTCGACCCCAAGCTCGCCGCCGCCATCGCCGCCGGCGACGCGCCGATCCCCGGCGCGCAGGCCCAGGCCAGCATCGACAGCTTCGGCCGCTCGGTGGTGCGCCGCTACCAGCCGATGACCGCCGACCAGGCGACCGCCGCCGCCATGGCCCGCATCGCCACCACCACGCCGCAGCCGACGCGCAACACCGTCCAATGGGCCCTCTCGGGACAATCGGAGAAGCCGCAGACGCCGCTCGGCAGCAAGCCGAAGAGCGAGACCGCGACAGCCGCCGCGCCGGCGGCCGCGCATCCGGCCGCCCCCGCACCGGTCAAATGCCTGGAAGGCGTCCGCCGCCTCCCCGGCGTCGTCGGCCCCACCCAGCCGCAGAGCTGCTGACGCCGTTTATCGACGGCTGCTGGACAGCCGCCTTCTTCCCTCTCTAGTCTTCCCGGAAACGGGGAGAGGGACATGAATAAGATCGGCCTCTGGGGCGCCGCCGCGGCATCGGCGCTGGCACTTTCGGTCGCGGCCGCCACCGTGCGGCACGGGCCGGTCTATCCGCCTTTCGGTCTCGACCTGACCGCGCAGGACAAGAAGGTCCGGCCCGGCGACGATTTCTTCCAATATGCGAACGGCGCCTATCTCGCGCGGACAACCATTCCCGCCGATCGGCCCGCCGCCTCGCGCCGGCTCGAAATGACCGACCGGATGGAGGCCCAGCTCCACAATCTGATGGAGGATGCCGCCCGCACCTCCGGCCCCAATGCGCAGAGCGAGAAAGCGAAGGTCGGCCGCTTCTACGCCGCCTTCCTGGACGAGGCGCAGGCGGAGCGGCTCGGCGCGACGCCGCTGAAGCCGGAGCTGGATGCGATCCGCGGCGCCTCCGACCGCGCCGCGCTCGCGCGGCTGATGGGCGAAGGCGCGGGCGGCCTCTATCCCGGCCTGTTCGGCATCGGCATCGACGTCGATCTCAAGCATCCGGACCGCTACGCAATCTATCTCGGCCAGGCGGGGCTCGGCCTTCCCGACCGGGATTATTACCTGCGGCCGGACCTCAAGGCCCAGCGCGATGCCTGGCGCGCTTATGCGGCGCGGCTGCTCGGCCTGATCGGCTGGCCCGAGCCCGAGCGCGCGGCGGACGCAATGCTCGCCTTCGAGACGAAGGTGGCGGAGGCGAGCTGGACCAAGGTCGAGCAGCGCGACCTCACCCGGCAGTATAATGTGATGACGCCGGCCCAGCTTGCCGGCTTCGCCCCCGGATTCGACTGGGGCCCGTTCCTCGGCGCCGCGGGCGTCGGCCGCAAGCCGACCCTCATCGTCGCCCAGAAGAGCGCCTTCCCGAAGCTCGCCGCCCTCTATGGCGAAACTCCGATCGATGCGCTCAAGGCATGGATGGCGTTCCGCGTCGCCGACGCGGCCGCCCCCTATCTCTCCAAATCGTTCGTCGATGCCCATTTCGAGTTTCACGGGCATGTCCTTACCGGCCAGGGCCAGATAAGGCCGCGCTGGAAACGGGCGCTCGTCGCCGTCGGCGGCGGCGATTGCGGCGCGGACCCGGGGAGCTGCTTCGGAACCCTCGCCTGGGCGGTCGGCGACCTCTATGCCGCGCGCTACTTCCCGCCCGCGACCAAGGCCAGGGTCAGCGATCTCGTCGCCAATCTGAAGGCCGCCTTCCGCGTCCGCATCGAGCGGCTCGACTGGATGGGACCGGCGACCAGGGCCGAGGCGCTGAAGAAGCTCGACACCTATACGATCAAGGTCGGCTATCCCGACAGGCCGCAGCGCGATTATTCGGGGGTCGCGATCGGCCGCGACGATCTGCTCGGCGACGTCCGGCGGGCGGCGGCGGCGGACTGGGCGTTCATCGTCCGCCGCAGCGATGGGCCCGTCGACCGCGGCGAGTGGACGATGACCCCGCAGACCAACGACGCCTATAACGGCTCGCTGCGCGACATCGTCTTTCCCGCGGGAATCCTCCAGGCGCCGATCTTCGATGCGGCGGCCGATCCGGCGGTCAATTACGGCGCGATCGGCGGCGTCATCGGCCACGAGATGACCCATGGCTTCGACGACCAGGGCCGCACGATCGACGCGTCCGGGGCGCTTCGCGACTGGTGGACGCCGGCCGACGCCGCCGCCTTCAAGAAGCGCGCCGACGCGCTCGGCCGCCAATATGCGAGTTACGAGCCGGTGCCCGGCTTCCACATCAATCCGGGCCTCACCATGGGCGAGAATATCGCCGACTTGGGCGGCCTCTCGATCGCCCTCGAAGCCTATCATCGCTCGCTGCACGGCAGGCGGGCGCCGGTGATCGGCGGGCTGACCGGCGACCAGCGCGTCTTCCTCGGCTGGGCCCAGGCCTGGGCGGGCAAGATGCAGCCCGACGCCATCCGCCAGATGACGGTCGGCGACCCGCACAGCTTCCGCAAGTTCCGGGTCAACGGCGTCGTCCGCAACATCGACGGCTGGTATTCGGCGTTCGGCGTCAAGCCGGGCGAGGCGCTCTACCTCAAGCCCGAGGACAGGGTGCGGATCTGGTGAGGCCGTGATTATCTTGTTCCCCGGCGAAAGCCGGGGCTCAGTTGCCGCTTCTGGACCCCGGCTTTCGCCGGGGAACAGATAAGGTCTTTCTCAGCCCCAGCAAATTGCGCCTCACCTCGTCCTCAACGCAAAGTGCTGGAGCTTGCCCGTCGCGGTGCGGGGCAGAGCGGCGACGAACTCGATCTCGCGCGGATATTTATAGGGGGCGATCGCCGCCTTGACATGGTCCTGGAGCGCCCGCGCCAGCGCCGGCGAGCCCTCATGCCCGGCGGCAACGACGACGAAGGCCTTCACCTTCTGCCCGCGCTCCGCGCAAGGAACACCGATCACCGCGCATTCGGAGACGGCCTCGTGCAAATAGAGCGCGTTCTCCACCTCCGGAGCGGCGATATTGTAGCCGGCGGAGACGATCATGTCGTCCGAGCGGGCGAGGTACCAGAAGTAACCTTCCTCGTCCTGGCGGTAGGTGTCGCCGGTGACGTTCCAGCCGTGTTGGACGTAATCGCGCTGCCGTTCGTCGTCCATGTAGCGGCAGCCGGTCGGCCCCTTGACGGCGAGGCGGCCGATTCCGTGCGGGAGCGGCCTCCCCTCTTCGTCCAGCACGCAGGCGCGATAGCCGGGAACCGCCTTGCCGGTCGCCCCGGGGCGGATGTCGTCGCCCGAGGCGGAGATGAAGACGTGCATCATCTCGGTCGCCCCGATCCCGTCGACGATGCGAAGCCCCGTCGCCTCCCGCCACGCATGCCACGTCGCGGATGGGAGATGCTCCCCGGCAGAGACGCAGGTGGTGAGGGAGGAGAGCGGTCCAGGCGGCAAGCCCCTCCCCTCGATGGGGAGGGGTTGGGGAGGGGTGCGGTTCGACCTAGGGCTAAGCGGGTCTCGCAACGCACCCCCACCCGACCCCCCATCGAGGGGGAGGGCTTTTTCGCTCAGCATGCCGAGCATCGCCTTGTAAGCGGTCGGCGCGGTGGCGAGATGGGTCACGCAATGCTTCGCCACCGCCTCCAGCAGCGGCTTTGGCCCCCCCTGCTCGAGCGTGACCGCGGCGCCGCCGAAGCGCCAGGGGAAGACGAGCTGCATGCCGAGGCCGAAGGTGAAGGCGATCGGCGCCGAGCAGGCCCAGCGGCCGCCCGGTTCGGGCTTCAGCACATGACGGGCAAAGCTGTCGGCCGAGGCGAGCAGGTCGCGATGATAATGGATGCAGGCCTTGGGGCGGCCGGTGGTGCCGGAGGTGAAGGCGACGAGGGCGACATCGTCGCGATGCGTGGCGACCGGCTGGAAGCCGCCCGCCACGCCCCGGAGCCTTTCTTCCAGCGCGCCGCCGCCCGCATCGCCGCGATAGACGAGCAAAGACCGGATCAGCCCGGTCTCGTCGGCCGCCGCCATGAAATCGTCGAGGCCGCGTTCGTCGACGATCGCATGATGGACCTGCGCCCGGTCGAGGATCGTCGCGATCTCGCGCGGCCGCAGGATCGGCATGGTCGCGACGACGATCCCGCCCGCCTTGAGCACGGCGAGCCATGCGGCGAACAAAATCGCGCCGTTCGGACCGCGCAGGAGGACGCGGTTGCCCGGAACCAGCCCCTCTTCCTCGACCAACAGCCGGGCGATGCGGTCGGAGAGGTCGCTTATCGCGCCATAGGTCCAGGTGCCGGCGTCGTTGATCACCGCCGGCGTCTCCGCCGGGCCCTTGTCGATCAGTTCGACTGCGGCGTTGAGCCCGTCGGGATAACGCAATTCGGGAAGCTCGAAGAGGAATTCGGGCTGGAGCTCGGGCGGCGGCAGCCGGTCGCGGACGAAGGCGTCGATCTGCGCCGATTGCATCAGTCGGGCACCATTGCCGTCGCCTCGATCTCGATCCGCGCCACCGGCTCGACGAGGCCGGTCACTCCGACCACCGCCATGGCGGGGAAATGGCTGCCCATAACCTCCCGCCACACGGCGCCGATCTCGGCGAGGCTCGCGCGATATTCGTCGAGGTCGACGACATAGCAAGTCATGCGGACGATATGCTCGGGGCCCACGCCGTCCTCGGCGAGGAGGACGAGGATGTTGCGGAGGATCTGGCGGAGCTGGCCGGGCAGGTCCGGCGCGACGATCCGTTCCGCCTCGTCCCAGCCGATGATTCCGGAGGTGACGATCATCCGCCCGCGCGCGGAGATGCCGTTCGCATAGCCTTTCGGTCGCGGCCAGCCGGGAGGCAGCAGCGCCTTCATGCACGATGCTCCGCCAGATGGGCGCGCGCGATCACCATTTTCTGCACCTCGGACGCTCCTTCGTAGATGCGCAGGGCGCGGATCTCGCGATAGAGGCGCTCGACCGGCACGCCGCGGGTGACGCCGAGGCCGCCGAACAGCTGCACGGCCTTGTCGATCACGTTCTGCGCGCTGTCGGTGGCGTGCAGCTTGGCGAGCGCGGCCTCGCGGCTGTTGCGCCGCCCCTTCACGTCGCGCAGCCAGGCCGCGCGGTAGACCAGCAAGGCGGAAGTCTCGACGTCGAGCACCATCTCGGCGAGAATCGCCTGGGTCACCGCATTGTCGGCGAGGAGCCCCTCCCCCAGCCGCCTTTCGAGCGCCCGCCGCGTCGCCTCGGCGAGCGCGCGCTTGGCGAAGCCGAGCGCGGCGGCGCCGACGGTAGTGCGGAAGACGTCGAGCGTCGCCATTGCCTGCTGGAAGCCGCGCCCGCGCTCGCCGATGAGGGCGGAGGATAGCAGGCGCACGCCGTCGAAGCGCAAAGTCGCGAGGGGGTGCGGCGCGATCACCTCGATCCGCTCGCTGTCGTCGAAGCCGGGCGTCCCCCGCTCGACCAGGAAGCCGGAAAGGCCGCGAGCGCCCGGCGCTTCCCCGGTCCGGGCGAAGACCACGTAGAAATCGGCGATTCCGCCGTTGGAAATATAGGTCTTCACGCCGTCGAGGACGTAGAAGTCCGCCGTCTCCACCGCCTTCGTCTCGATCGCTGCGGCATCGGAGCCGGAGCCGGGCTCCGTCAAAGCGAAGGCGGCAATCGCCTCGCCGCGCGCGACGGCGGGCAACCACTTTTCCTTCTGCGCATCGGTTCCGAACAGGGTGATCGCGCCGGAGCCGAGCCCCTGCATGGCGAAGGCGAAATCGGCGAGGCCGGAATGGCGCGCCAGCGTCTCGCGAATCAGCGCCAGCGAGCGGACGTCGAGCGCCTCATGCACGCCGCCCCAGGAAGCGGGCACACAGTAGCGCAGCCAGCCCGCCTCGCCGAGCCTGCGGACCAGATCGCGGCAGGCGGCGTCTACGTCCGCCGGCTCCTCGTCGTTCAGCTCGCGGGCGCACCATTCCTCCAGCCTCTCGGCGAGCCGCCGATGGCTGTCGTCGAAAAATGGCCAGTCGAGGAAGTCTTTCATCTCCTCTCGCCTTGCGGGAATGTCAGGCGCTCGCCGGGTGTGGGCGAGAAAATCCACATCTTCCCCCTCCCTTGCAGGGAGGGGATCAAGGGGTGGGTGGCGGCGCAGCCCCCTCGATGGGGGCGGAGCCGCACCGAGCCCCACGCCGGCATCGAGCCGGCGAGCGGCTGACCCACCCCTGGCCCCTCCCTGTCAGGGAGGGGGAAATAGGGGGCGTCAATCACCCTTGAACTCCGGCGTCCGTTTCGCCGCGAAGGCTTCGAAGGCCCGGCGGAAATCCTCTGTGGCCATGCAGAGTGCCTGGGCCTGGGCCTCCATCTCGATCGCGGTTTCGAGGCTCACCGCCCATTCCTGGTTGAGCTGCGTCTTGGTGATGCCGTGGGCGAAGGTGGGACCGCTCGCGAGGTCGCGCGCCAGCGCCCGGGCTTCCTCCAGCAGGCGCTCCGGCGCGACGAGGCGGTTGTAGAATCCCCAGCGCTCGCCCTCCTCCGCGTTCATCGTCCGGCCGGTGAAGAGCAGCTCCGACGCGCGGCCCTGGCCGATGATCCGGGGGAGGATGGCGCAGGCGCCCATGTCGCAGCCGGCAAGGCCGACGCGGGTGAAGAGGAAGGCGGTCCGCGCCCGCGGCGTGGCGAGGCGGATGTCGGAGGCCATGGCGAGAATCGCGCCGGCGCCGGCGCAGACGCCGTCCACCGCGGCGACGATCGGCTGCGGGCAGGCGCGCATCGCCTTGACGAGATCGCCGGTCATCCGGGTGAAATCGAGCAGGCCCGGAATCCCCCGTTCGGTCAGCGGACCGATAATTTCGTGAACGTCGCCGCCGGAGCAAAAATTGCCGCCGGCACCGGCGATCGCCACCGCCTTGACCTCGCGCGCGGCGACGAGAGCACGAAAAGTGTCGCGAAGCTCGGCATAGCTTTCGAAGGTCAGCGGGTTCTTGCGCTCCGGCCGGCTGAGCGTGACGGTCGCCACTCCGTCGGCATAATTCCAGGCAAAATGTTCGGGCGCGTGCCGTGCCGGATCGAAATTCAAATCCCGTCTCCCCCGATCTCGATCGCCTGCCCGTTTATCGATCCGCTTTCCGGCAGGCACAATCGCAATACCGAAGCGGCGACATCCTCCGGCGCAAGTAGCCGGCCGCCCGAATTCATCCGCGCCAGCGATTCCCGCGCCTCGTCCTCCGAGCGGCCGGTCTTCGCCCGGATCTTCGCCACAGCCTCGGCGACGAGGCCGGTGTCGGTGAAGCCCGGGCAGATTGCGTTGGCGGTGATCCTCGTCCCCTTGAGCTCCTCGGCGAGCGCGCGCATCAGGCCGACGGCGCCGTGCTTCGCCGCGACATAAGGCGCGGAATAGGCATAGCCGCGCAGGCCCGCGGTCGAGGCGATGGTGACGATCCGCCCCGCTTCGGCCTGGAGCAGATCGGGCAAGGCCGCCTGGCAGCAATGGAGCAAGGCATCGCAATTGACCGCCATCGTCGAACGCCAGAGTTCGGGCGTTACTTTCGCGAAGGGGGCGCTGGCCGCCATTCCGGCATTGTTGATGAGGATGGTGATCGGGCCGAGCGTTTCGCGGGCGGCGGCGAAGGCGGCAAATACCTGCTCGCGATCGGTCACGTCGGCGGGCGCGGTGAAAATGTGCTCCTGCGAAAGCAGGAGCCCAGCCTGGGTTCCTGCTTTCGCAGGAACGCAAAGAGAGGCTGCTGTCTCCTCCAGCTTTTCCTTTCGCCTGCCGACGAGCGTGACCCGCGCCCCCTCCCCCGCCAGCGCTCGCGCGATCGCCGCGCCGATGCCGGTGCCGCCGCCCGTCACCAATGCATGCTGGCCGGCCAGCCTCATGCCTTGAGCGCCGCCTCGGCCTCGCGCTGCAAATTGCGCGCGAGCTGGGCCATGCCGCCGAGATATTGGGGCGGGACGTGGACGCCGCGATAATCGTGGCCGGCGGCGGCGCGAAGCGTCCACATCGGGTCGATCAAATGCGGCCGGGCGAGCGCGACGAGGTCGGCGCGGCCGGCGGCGAGAATCGAGTTCACATGGTCGGGCTCGTAAATGTTGCCGACCGCGATGGTCGCGACGTGGCCTTCGTTGCGGATCCGGTCGGCGAAGGGCGTCTGGAACATGCGGCCGTAGACCGGGTGGCATTCGACCCAGGTCTGGCCGGCGGAGACGTCGATCAGGTCGGCGCCCGCCTCGGCGAAGGCCCGGCCGATCGACACCGCCTCGTCCGGAGTGACGCCAAGCTCGCCCATCCAGTCGGTGGCGGAGATGCGCACCGACATCGGCTTCTGGGCCGGCCAGGCCGCGCGCATCGCCCGGAACATTTCGAGCGGGAAGCGGAGGCGATTCTCCAGGCTGCCGCCATAGTCGTCCGTCCTTTTGTTGGTGAGCGGAGTGATGAAGCTGGAGAGCAGATAGCCGTGGGCCGCGTGCAGCTCGATCATGTCGAAGCCGGCTTCCCCGCCCATACGAACGGCGGCGACGAATTGCACGATCACCGCATCCATGTCGGCGCGGGTCATCGGCCGCGGCACTTGGTTGCGCTCGCTCCACGGCATTGCGGAGGCGGCCATGACCGGCCAGTTGCCGCTCTCCAGCGGCACGTCATAGCCTTCCCAGCCAACCCTGGTGCTGCCCTTGGACCCGGAATGGCCGAGCTGGAGGCAGAATTTCGCCCGGCTGTTGGCGTGGACGAAATCGACGATCCTTTTCCACGCCGCCACATGCTCCGGCGCATACATTCCCGCGCAGCCCGGGCTGATCCGCCCCTCCGGCGAGACGCAGGTCATCTCCGTGTAAAGGAGGCCGGCGCCGCCCTCGGCGCGGGTGCCGTAATGGACGAGGTGGAAGTCGTTCGGGGTGCCGTCGACGGCCGAATACATGGCCATGGGCGAGACCACGACGCGGTTGGCGAGCCGCATCTCGCGGAGCTGGTAGGGCGCGAACATGGGCGGCGCCGGATCGTTGACTGGCGTGCCGAGGGCGCGGGACTGGAACCAGCGTTCCACCCCCTCCAGCCAGGGCTTGTCGCGCAGGCGGAGATTCTCGTGGCTGACCCGCTGCGAGCGGGTGAGCAGCGAATAAGCGAACTGGATCGGCTCGAATGGCAGATAGCGCTCGACGGTCTCGAACCATAAGGTCGAGTTGCGCGCGCTGTTCTGGAGCTTCAGCACTTCGAGGTTCCGCTCGGCCTGATATTCGAACAAAGCCGCCTCGCGTTCCAGGCCGGGCCGGTTCAGCACCTCGGCGAGCTTGATCGCATCCTCGAGCGCGAGCTTGGTCCCGGAGCCGATCGAGAAATGGGCGGTATGGGCGGCGTCGCCAAGCAGGATAAGGTTTCGATAAGACCAGCGCTCGCAGAGGATGCGACGGAATTGCAGCCATGCCTGCGGCCCCGGCAAATGGGTCGCGTTGGAGATGAGCGGCTGGCCGTCCAGATATTTCGCGAAGATCCGCTCGCAAAGCGCGATCGCTTCCGGCTGGTCCATCCGATCGAGGCCGAGCTTCGCCCAGGTCTCCGGCGCCATCTCGACGATGAAGGTCGAGAGGCCGGAATCGAACCGATAGGCATGGGCCCAGACCCAGCCTGCCTCGGTCTGCTCGAAGGCGAAGGTGAAGGCCTCGAACGCCTTGGTCGTGCCGAACCAGAAGAAACGGTTTCGGCGCGACTCCACGTCGACGCCGAAATGCTGCGCATAGGCGTTGCGGATGCGGCTGTTGGCGCCGTCGGCGGCGATGACGAGGTCGTAATCCGCCCAGTCGGCGAGGTCGGCGCTCCCCTCATGCTCGAAATGGAGGCGGACGCCGAGTTCCCGCGCGCGGTCCTGGAGGATCGCCAGGAGGCGCTTGCGGCCGATGCCGATGAAGCCATGGCCCGACGAGCGGATCGTCTCATTGTGGACGTGGACCTCGATAGCGTCCCAATGGGCGAATTCGTCGCGGACGATCGCGCCGGAGACGGGATCGTTGGCCATCAGATTCTCGACCGTCTGGTCTGAGAAGACGACGCCCCAGCCGAACGTGTCGTCGGCCCGGTTGCGCTCGAAGAGGTCGATCTCGTGCGCACTCGCGCGCAGCTTCATCGAAATCGCTAAATAGAGCCCGGCGGGTCCGCCGCCCAGGCATGCGATCCGCATCACCTTCTCCTTGTCCGCAAGGGTAAGGCGGCGGCGCGGGCGAGGCAAGCGCGGGCGCGGCGCGGACGGGGCCTGTGCGCGCCGTCCGGCCATGCTATCACGGCGGGCGGTTTCCCAGGCGAGGGGCGTTTATGGCCGATGGGCGTGCGTCCGGAGCGGCGGCAAGGCTGCCCGCATTCCGGCTGAAGCTGCCCGAACGGCTGCCCGATTTCGGGCACCGGGCGCTGATCGCCTTCCGCATCCTCTGGTTCATCGCTTTGGCGCTGGCGGTGGCGGGGCCGGTCGCGGGCACCTGGTATCGATTGTCGGACGCGAGCCGCAACAGCCCGCTCGTGCTCGGCAGCCGCGCCGGGCTCGCGCTGACGCCCGACAATCTTGCTTTCATCCGCTTTCCGGTCGGGCCCCAGGCAATGGCGGCGGGAATCAAGCCGGGCGACCGCATCGTCGCGATCGACGGCGTGCCGGTTTCGGCGGTCGTGCCTCTGCCGGGCAGCGCCGCTGCGGCGAAGGCAAAGGCGACCGACGCCGATTATGCCTTGTTCGGCGACCTCCTCGACGGCACGGAGAGCCGCCCGGTCGCCTTCACCATCCGGACGCCGGAGGGGCGCCAGCGCGAAATCACCCTCACCACCGGCGAAAAGCCGATCGAAGAGGGCGCGCGGGCGCTCGGCATTCCGCATTGGGTGCTGAGCTTCGCCGACCTCATGCACCTCCTCACCTATCCGTTCCTCCTCGTCTCGGCCTGGGTGCTCCATCGCCGCAAGGAGCATGACCTCACCAGCTCGATCGTCTCGCTCGCCATCCTCCTCACCCTCGCGACCGAGCAACCGGCGGCGAGCTTCCTCGAGCTCGTCGCCCACGTCCCGCCGGCGCTCCACCGGGCGCTCTACGATCTCGGCAATGCCTGCCTGCTCGGCGGCATCCTGCTCTTTCCCCACGGCCGGCTGCGGCCGCGCGGCGCGCTCGTCATCCTCGCTTTGCTGCCGTTGCTGTTCGTGCTGGGCGGCGACATCTACCGGGCCGCCTTCATCGCCTTCATGGGCGCGAGCGTGCTGACCCTGGTCTGGCGCCTTCGCGAAACCCCGGCCGGCGACGAGCGCCAGCAGCTCAAATGGGCTTTGCTCGGTTTCTCCGGCTACGCCCTCTTCCTCGGCACGTCGCTCGTCGCCGACATGATGAAGCTGGGCGCGGACAGCCTCGGCCACCAGCTCGCGCTGGAGATCCTCGCCGGCCTCACCTTCGGCCTCGCTTTCCTCCTTCTCCAACTCGGCCTGCTGGTCGCCTTGATGCGCTACCGCCTTTACGACGCCGAGGCAGCGATCACCCGCTCGGCCTCGGTCGCGATCATCATGCTGGCGGTGGCGACAACGTTCGAGGTGGTGATCGAAGCGGTGAAGCAGTACGTGCAGAACGAGTTCGGCCAGAATTCGGGGAGCACCGGCCCGGTCGTCGCCGCAGCCGTCTCGACCATCCTGATCAGCCCGGTCTACGACAAGGTCCAGGCCTGGTCGGAGCGCAAATTCCACCGCAAGCTCGTCGATCTGCGCGAGGGCCTGCCCGATTGCCTGCGCGACCTGCGCCACATCGCGCCGCCGGCCGAGGTGCTGAAAGAGGTGCTCGACCGCATCCAGGCGGGCGTGCGGCCGGTGCGGCTGGCGGCGGTCGTCGAGGGCCGGATCGCCGAGGCCCGCGGCGCGACGCCGGCCGAGGTCCGCGCCTGGATCGACTCGGCGTCGCTCGACCCCGCCTGCACCCTCGCCTTCGATCCCGCCGATTCCTTCTTCCGGCTGCGCCTGCCGCTCACGCTCGAGGACGGCGCCTGCCTCGGCTGGATCCTGGTCGGGCCGCGCCCCGACAGCTCGTCGATCAGCGCCGCCGAGCTCGACGCGCTGAAGGACGTCGCCGGCCCGGTGACCGGCGCGCTCAGGGTCTCGCTGCGGCGGGAGCGGCGCGAACAGGGCGTCGACGAAGCGCTCGCCCGTCAGCAGGACCGGATCGACGCGCTCGCCCGGCGCCTCTCCATTGACGGGGCGGGGACGGCGGCATAGGCTTGCCTCTGGCGCTGTGGCGGAGGGGAAACCGTTGATGTTGCGCATGGTTTTCGGCGCTTTTTCGGCCCTGCTGCTGCTCGTCCTGGTCCCGCATGCGGCGAAGGCGCAGGGCGATACCGGCAATGTCCATCGCTGCGACACGAGCGCGCCCGCCAAGAAGAAGCGGTCGATGCTCGGCGGCGTCCTCGGCGGCCTTGCCTCGCGCGCGGCGGGCGAGGCGGGCGTGCCGTCGAGCGTCGCCGGAGTCTCGGTGCCGACCTCCTCCCTGCTCTCCGACGCGATCACCGCTTTGCTCGACTGCCGCGAGCAGCAGCAGGCCGCCACCGCGACCAACGAGGCGATGCGCGGCGGCGTCGGCACCACGACGACCTGGAAGAGCGACAGCCGTCCGAACGTCAGCGGATCGTCCACCGTCAACAGCCAGCAGCAGCTCGCCGACGGCAGCCAATGCCTCACCGTCACCGACGTCGTCATCGTCAACGGCGAGGAGACGACGGCGCCGAAGCGGATGTGCCGCGCGCCGGGCGCGAGCGGCTATACGCGGGCCTGATCCGATGCGCCGCGGCGCCGCCGCCCGCCTTTCTGCCGCGCTCGCCCTCATTGGCCTGCTCTGGGGCCAGGCGGCGGCAGCCGAGCAGGCGATGGACCCGGACAATCCAAGCTGCCCCAGGGATCTCAACTGGTCGACCTATCGCCAAATGCATTTCGCCCTCGACACGTCGAGCGGCCACCGCATCCTCCGCGCCGAGGGCGTGATCGACGAGGGCGCGCCCGACCGTCTGAAGGCCGCGCTCGACGCCAGCAAGCCGATCGACGAGATCTGGATCCGCTCGCCAGGCGGCGATGCCCGCGCCGGCAACGCCGCCGGCAAGATCGTCCGCGACGCGATGATACCGACCCGAATCCCCAGGAGCTGGGCCTGCTTTTCCGCCTGCAACTTCCTGTTCATGGGCGGCGTCGCGCGCTTCGTGGACGATGGCGGCCTGTTCATCGTCCACATGTTCACCCACACGAGCGACCGCGAGGCGCTCCGCGCGGAGGTTTCGGGCGGCGACGACAAGGCGGCGGCGACGGTCGGCTCGATCGAGCAGGATTCGGCCATGCTGGCCAGCGAGGACAATGATTTCCTGATCCGCATGGGCGTGTCGCGCAAGCTGCTGACCGACGTGATGTACAAGCAGAAGGCGGTGGCCGAGCAGGGCGGCGACCGCTCGACGCGGCGCTGCCTGACCCAGGAAGAGACGATCCGCTACAATGTCGCCAACGCCCGCTAAATCGGACGCGAAGCTCGAAAGGGTGAGAAGATGATGCGCAAGATTCCGGCCGCCGGCGCGATTGCGGCCGCGCTCGCCATTCTGCCGGCGCCCGCCGCCGCGGCGCCGCTCGTGCTGCGCGCGATCGGCCCGAGCGCGACGACCTACAAACAGGGCCGGGTGCTGCCCGACAACAGCTCGCTCTCGCTGAAGGCGGGGGACGTGCTCACCGTGCTCGTCGCCAGCGGCAAGCGCATCCTGCGCGGCCCCGGCACCTTCAGCCTGGGCGGCGGCGCCGCTCTCGCCTCGGCCTTCAACCCGCGCGGCCGCTTCGGCGCCCTGCGCTCGGGCGAGGTCGCGACCGTGCCGAGCCTGTGGGACGTCGACGTGTCGCAGAGCGGCACCGTCTGCCTCGCCGATGCGGCGAAGGTCACTTTATGGCGGCCGGAAGCGGCGAACGCCGGCACGCTCGTCCTCAAGACCGCAGGCGGGGCGAGCCAGTGGCTCGAATGGAAAGCCGGCCAGGCAACCTTCGACTGGCCGGCGGCGCTGCCGATCGCCGAGGGCAAGGATTACGATCTGGCCTGGACGGGCGGCGACACGGCCCAGCTCAAATTCGTCCGCCTTGCCGCCGTGCCCGACGATCTCGGCGCGCTCGCCAAGGCCTTGATCGACCACGGCTGCCAGTCCCAGCTCGACCTGCTGATCGATTCGACCCCGACAGCGCAATAGCCCCTTCAATCCTCCCCACTTGTGGGGAGGGGGACTAGGCGCAGCCTGGTGGAGGGGGGTTCGTGCCAGGTGCTGACCCCCCTCCACCAGCCTCCGGCTGGTCCCCCTCCCCGTCCCGGGGAGGATGAGAGACTGGACGCCTCGATCAAGCCGGCGCTAGAGGGCAGGCCCAACCCGGCCGGCCCCAGCGGAAGGCGTGATGTGAACGACGAATCCTCTCCCACCCGCGCCGGCGGCACGATCGAGCAGAATCCGGACATACGCACGCTCGGCCGGCTGCTCGGCGACGTCATCCGCGCCTATGGCGGCGAGGGCCTGTTCGAGCGGATCGAGCATATCCGCCGGAGCTCCGTGGACCGCTATCGCGGGCGCGAGGTCGCCGATCTCGGCCTCGGCGCGCTCAGCCTCGACGACATGCTCGCCTTCACGCGCGGCTTCATGCTGTTCTCGATGCTCGCCAACCTCGCCGAGGATCGGCAGGGCGTCGCCCGCGAGCCCGGCGCCACGTTCGAAGAAGCGCTGGCCGAGCTGGGCGGGAAGGGCATCGATCGTGACGCCGTCGCTTCGATGCTCGACCGCGCCCTGATCGTCCCCGTCCTCACCGCCCATCCGACCGAGGTCCGCCGCAAGTCGATGATCGACCATCGCAACCGCATCGCGGCCCTGATGCGGGCGCGCGAGGCCGGACGTGCGGAGACGGAGGGCGGCGATCCGGTCGAGGCGGCGATCCTGCGCCAGATCGCCCTGCTCTGGCAGACCCGGCCGCTGCGGCGCGAGCGGCTCTACGTCGCCGACGAGGTCGAGACGGCGCTGGCGACGATGCGCGACGTCTTCCTGCCCACCCTCCCCGCTTTGTACGCGCGCTGGGAGCGGGCGTTGGGGCACCGGCCGCAAAGCTTCCTCCGGCTCGGAAGCTGGATCGGCGGCGACCGCGACGGCAACCCCTTCGTCAATGCGGAGTCGCTGCGCCTCGCGCTCGGCCGCGCCTGCGAGACATTGCTTTCCTTCTATCTCGACGCCGTCCACGCGCTCGGCGCCGACCTCTCCCTGTCGACCGAGCTGGCCCAGGTGACGCCCGAGGTTGCCGCACTCGCCGAGCGTTCGGGCGATGTCGCGCCGGCACGCGGCGACGAGCCGTACCGGCGGGCGCTGACCGGCATCTATGCCCGTCTCGCCGCCACCCACAAGCATCTGACCGGCCGCGATCCGGCGCGCCGGCCGAGCGTGGCCGGAGAGCCCTATCCCGATCCGGCGACCTTGCGCGCGGATCTCGGCGCGCTCGCCGACTCCCTCGCCCGGAGCGGCGGCGGGCTGGCGGGCGGCGGGGCGCTCGGGCGGCTGATCCGCGCGGTCGAGACATTCGGCTTCCATCTCGCCACGCTCGATCTCCGCCAGAATTCGGCCGTCCACGAGCGCGTCGTCGCGGAATTGCTGAGAGAGGCCGGGGTCGAGGAGGATTATGCGGCCCTGAGCGAGACCGGCCGCGTCGCCCTGCTCCGCCGCGAGCTCGAAAGCCCGCGCCTGCTCGCCACGCCTTATGCCGATTATAGCGACGAGACCCGCTCGGAGCTGGCCGTCGTCCGCGCCGCCGCCGAGGCCCATGCGAAATACGGGCCGGACTCGATCACCACCTATCTGATCTCGATGGCGCGCAGCGTCTCGGACCTGTTGGAGGTGAATTTGCTGCTCAAGGAAGCCGGCCTTTGGCAACCCGGCGATCCGCCGCGCGCCGCGATCATGGCGGTGCCCCTGTTCGAGACGATCGGCGACCTCGAACGGGCGCCGGAGGTGATGTCGGAATGGCTCGGCCTCCCCGAGATCGAAGCGACGACCAAGGCCCGCGGCTACCAGGAAGTGATGATCGGCTATTCCGATTCCAACAAGGACGGCGGCTATCTGACCTCGGTCTGGAGCCTGCACCAGGCGAGCCGCGCGCTGGCCGAGGTGTTCGAGAAGCACGACACCCACATGCAGCTCTTCCACGGCCGCGGCGGCGCGGTCGGGCGCGGCGGCGGCTCGAGCTTCTCCGCGATCCGCGCCCAGCCGAGCGGGACGGTCCAGGGCCGCATCCGAATCACCGAGCAGGGCGAGGTGATCGCCGCCAAATATGGCACGGCCGAGGCCGCCGCCCTGAACCTGGAGGCGATCGCCTCGGCGACCCTGCTCGCCAGCCTCGAGACGCGCTCGCGGCGGCGGCGCGACCGTTTCTACGGCGCGATGGCGGAGATTTCCGGCGCCGCCTTCCGCGCCTATCGCGGCCTCGTCTACGAGACCGAGGGCTTTGCAGACTTCTTCCGGCAGATGACCCCGATCGCCGAGATCGCCGATCTGAAGATCGGCTCGCGCCCGGCCAGCCGCACGTCATCGGGCCGGATCGAGGACCTGCGCGCCATCCCCTGGGTGTTCAGCTGGAGCCAGGCGCGGGTGATGCTGCCGGGCTGGTACGGCGTCGGCGAGGCGCTCAGCGGCTTCGCCGACCAGGCGATGCTGAAGGAGATGCTGGAGGCTTGGCCCTTCTTCCAGACCAGCCTCGACAATATGGAGATGGTCCTCGCCAAGTCCGACATGGCGATCGCCGCGCTTTATGCGGGGCTGGTGGCGGACCAGGGACTGCGCGACCCGATCTTCGGCCGCATCAGGGCCGGCTGGCAGCGCACCCACGACGCCCTGCTCGAAATCACCGGCCAGACCCGGCTGTTGGAGAAGAAGCCGTCGCTCGACGCCTCGATCCGGCTGCGCCTGCCCTATATCGAGCCGCTCAACCTGCTCCAGATCGAGCTGCTGAAGCGCCACCGCGCCGGCGAGAGCGATCCGCGCATCACCGAAGGCATCCAGCTCTCGATCAACGCGGTGGCCACCGCCTTGCGCAATTCGGGATAGGGCACCGCCTCGACCGGGCCTCATACCCCCTCTCCCCGGCGGGGAGAGGGTCAGGGTGAGGGGGCTCGGCGTCTCCGCAACCGCTTCAGCGGCGGCATGCGCACCTCCGCCACGCGCCGGAATCAACGAGTCCCGCTGGCGCCGGCCGCCGCCGCGGCGTAATCTCATCGTCACGAGCAGAGAGAGGAGCGGAACCGAACATGGACCAAAGGGAAGACAGGCGGCTCCATGACGCGATGGATTTCATCGGCCTGCGCGCTCTCGCGACCGCCGCCGGCCTGATCCAGGTCTGCACCGAGCTCGAACGCGCCGGCATCTTCGACGACGGCGCGATCGCCCGGATCAAGGAAGCCATGGCCCGCGAGGTCGCCCTCTCCCACTCCCACCGCGGCAATTACGAAACCGAATTCCAGCGCGCGATCGAACGGCTGGATGCCGTATTTGCGGGACGGGAGGAGCTCAAACGGCAGGCCGGAGAATGAGCTGAGCGCCGGCTGCCCGCTTCGGCCTTTTACTCCGCCGCCTGGACGATCGCGGCGACCGCGTCCGTTTCCCGGCTTGCTCCCGGCGCCTTCGGTTCCGCCACGGCCGCGGCGATGGCGGCGGCGAGGCGGTCGGGGGTGAAGGGCTTGGCGAGGATCTGGACGCCTTCGGGCCGGCGGGAGATGGATTGGGCGTCGGCATAGCCGGTGATCAGGATCGCGGGCAGGCCGGGGCGGGTGTCGCGGGCCTGGCGGATCACCTCGGCGCCGGAGAGGTGCGGCATCGCATAATCGCTGATCAAGAGGTCGCAGCGGGCGCCGCGGCCCTTGTTCAGGAGCGCGAGCAGCTCGGCGCCGTCGGCGGCCGGCACGACATCGTGACCGAGGTCGCGGAGCAAAGCCGCCGTGGTCTCGCGCACGCCCTCATGGTCGTCGACGAGAAGGATCTTGAGCCGCCGCACCGGCGCCGCCGCCGCGGCCGCTTCGCCCGCACCGCGGCCGCCGGCCGCATCCTCCCGCGCCCGCGGCAGCCAGAGCTCGGCGCGAGTCCCCTCGTCCACCCGGCTGTGCAGGTGGAAGGCGCCGCCCGATTGCTTGGCGAAGCCGTAGACCATCGACAAGCCGAGGCCGGTGCCCTTGCCGACGTCCTTGGTGGTGAAGAAGGGCTCCATCACCTGCTCCAGCATCTCGGGCGAGATGCCGCAGCCGGAATCGGCGACGATGAGGACGACATAGTCGCCGGCAATGAGCCCCTGCACCTCGTCGGCACCGACGCCGCGATTCTCGGCGGCGATCGCGATCGTGCCGCCCTCCGGCATCGCGTCGCGGGCGTTGATGATCAGGTTCATCAGGGCGAGCTCGAGCTGCGCCTGGTCGGCAAAGGCGCACCAGAGATCGTCCGCCATCGTCCAGTCGAGCTCGACCAGCCCGCCCAAAGTATGGGCGAGGAGGTCGGTCACGCCGGCCGACACCGAGTCCATCTCGATGCAGGCCGGCCGGAGCTGCTGCCGCCGGGCGAAGGCGAGCAGGCGCCCGACCAGCTCCGATCCCTGCTCGGCCGCGCGCCGGGTCATGTTCAATATCCTGAGCTGCTCCTCCTCGAGCGGCAGGCGGCGCTCGATCAGGCCGAGGCCGCCGAGCACGGCGGCGAGCAGGTTGTTGAAATCGTGGGCGATGCCGCCGGTCAATTTGCCGATCGCGTCCATCTTGCGGGCCTGGACGAGCTGGCTCTCCAGCTCCTTGCGGTCGGTGACGTCGAGCAACGTGCCGGCATATTCGATCGGATTGCCTTCCGCGTCGCGGAGCAGGACCGCCTGGTCGAGGAAGTGGCGATATTGGCCGTCGGCGCATTGCCAGCGATATTCGACGGCGAGCGAGCGGCCCTCCGGCCGCGTCGCCAGTGCCGCCGTCACCCGATCGCAATCCTCGGGATGGACGCGCTCCGCCCACAGGCCCGGTGCGGCTTCGACCTCCTCGAACGTATAGCCGGTCAGCGCGCTGAAATTGCCGCTGACGAACTTGGGCGCGCGCGGGCAGGCATGGATCTCCTCCAGATAGAGGACGATCGGAAGCGAGTGGATGATCGCGGCCTGGCGCTGCTCGGCGAGGCGCAATTCCTGCTCGACGCGGAGCCGCTCGGCATTGGCGCGCAGGTTCGCGTCGAGCAAGGCCTGCTCCTGCTTCGCCTTGCGCTGGATCTCCCTGGTCATCGCGAACAGGTCGACGAAGACGGCGACCTTGGAGCGCAGGACGACCGGATCGACCGGCTTGAACACATAGTCGACCGCGCCCATCGCATAGCCGCGGATCAGATGCTCGGTCTCCTTGTTGACGGCCGAGAGGAAGACGATCGGGATGCGCTTGGTCTGCTCGCGGCTGCGGATGATCTGGGCGGTTTCATAGCCGTCCATGCCCGGCATGTAGACGTCGAGCAGGATGACCGCGAACTCGCCCTTCAGCAGATGGCGCAAAGCCTCCTCGCCCGAACGCGCCGCGACCACGTCGCCGACGTCCTCGAGCACGGTGCGGATGGCGAGGAGATTGCGTTCGTCGTCGTCGACGACGAGCACGCGCGGCCGTTCCGCCGCCTCTTCGGGAGCGGCGCCGGCCAAGCCGGGCGCGGGCGTCTCCATCGGGGCCCCGGCCTGAGCGCGCCTCGCCACCCTTATTCGGCCGCCTCGCTCGTTTCCGCCAGCCGCGCCGGCTTGCCGCGCCGCGCCGCCCGCGCCGGCGGCTTCCCGCTGTCCCGCGCCCGGCCGATCCAGACGCGCAGCAGGGCCAGCAGCAGGTCGATGTCGACCGGCTTGGCGATATAGTCGGATGCGCCGGCATCGAGGCATTTCTGGCGGTCGCCCTTCATCGCCTTGGCGGTGACCGCGATCAGGGGCACCTCGGCGAGCTCCGGATTGCTGCGGATCTGCTGCATCGTCTCATAGCCGTCCATTTCCGGCATCATGATGTCGATGAGCGCGACGTCGATCCCCGGCCTTTGCTCGAGGATGAGGATTCCGTCCCTGCCGCGCTCGGCGTGGAGCACCTCGACGTCGAACGTCTCGAGCACGCTGGTCAGCGAGTAGATGTTGCGGATGTCGTCGTCGACGATCAGGATCCGGGCGCCGGCAAGCTCGGGGATGGACCGCGCCGCCGGCACCGAAGCCGGGCCGTCCGCCTCGTCCGGAACGATCTCGATCAGTGGCGGCGACGTGCGGATATGGGCTTCGAGATCGCGGAAGACCCGCGCCAATTTCTCCTGCTCGGCCGGCTTCTCGGTGACCCCGAACGCCCCCATTTCCATGACCGAAGACAATTTCTCGGCGCCGGAAATGATGTGGATCGGCACGTGCCGGGTCTGCGGATCGTGCTTCAACAGATCGAGCAGAACGAAGCCGTCGATGTCGGAGAGGCCGAGGTCGAGCGTGATCGCGGCCGGCTGGAGCTTGCGCGCCATGGCGAGCGTGCCGGCGCCAGCGGTGGAGACGACGCCCTTCAGCCCGGCCGCGCGGGCGAGGTCGAGCAGGATCGTGGCGAAGGTCGGATCGTCCTCGACGATGAGCACGAACGGGCCGTCGCCGATGCTGTCGCGGTCGTCGCTGACCTCGAAGCCGGTCGGCAACGCCGTCGGCACCGTCGCCCCGCTATTGTCGTAGCGGGCGGTGGTGCTGCCCGTCGTCGCCGGCGCGGCCGCCTGGAGCGGCACGAACAGGGTGAAGGTCGAGCCCTCGCCCGGCCGCGAGCGGACCTGCAGCTCGCCGCCGAGCAGCCGCGCGATCTCGCGGCTGATCGAGAGGCCGAGCCCGGTGCCGCCATATTTGCGGCTGGTCGTGCCGTCGGCCTGCTGGAAGGCCTCGAAGATGAGCTTCTGCTTGTCCTCGGGAATGCCGATGCCGGTGTCGGCGACGGCGATCTCGATCGCCCTGTCGGCCGTGCGCAGCACCGGATGGTTCGGGCTCCAGCCTTTCTCGGCGGAGCGCACCGCCAGGGTGACGTTGCCGTGCGAGGTGAACTTGAAGGCGTTGGAGAGGAGGTTGAGCATGATCTGCTGCAGCCTTTTCTCGTCGGTGCGGATCGTCGCCGGCAGGCTCCGGTCGAACTCGACGTTGAAATCGAGATTCTTATCGGTGGCGAGCTGGCGGAAGGTCCGCTCCATATGCTGCTTCAGAGTGTTCATCGGCATCTCGCCGACCTCGATCGAGACCGTGCCCGATTCGATCTTCGAGAGGTCGAGAATGTCGTTGATGAGGGAGAGCAGGTCCGATCCCGCCGAGTGGATGGTGCGGGCGAACTCGGTCTGCTTCTCGTTCAGATTGCCCTGCGGATTGTCCGAGAGCAGCTTGGAAAGGATGAGCAGCGAGTTGAGCGGCGTCCGCAGCTCGTGGGACATGTTGGCGAGGAATTCTGACTTGTATTTCGAGGTCAAAGCAAGCTGCTCGGCTTTCTCCTCGACGGCGCGGCGGGCCATCTCGATCTCGATATTCTTGGCCTCCACCTGCTTCTTCTCGTTCTCGAGAAGCTGGGCTTTCTCCTGGAGCTCCTCGTTGGTGGCGTGCAGCTCCTCCTGCTTGGTGGTGAGCTCGGTCTGGCGCGCCTGCAGCTCCTGCGTCAGCAGCTGCGACTGCTTCAAAAGGCCCTCGGTGCGCATCGTCGCGGCGATCGTGTTCAAGACGATGCCGATCGATTCCATGAGCTGGTCGAGGAAGGTCTGGTGGGTCTCGTTGAACTCGCTGAACGAGGCCAATTCGATCACCGCCTTGACGTCGTCCTCGAACAGGGCCGGAAGGATGGTGACATTGGCCGGCTTGGCATGGCCGAGGCCGGAGCCGATCCGGACGAAGTCGCCCGGCACGTCCTTCAGGAGGATCGGCCGCTTGTCGGCGGCGGCCTGGCCGACCAGGCCCTCGCGCAGTTTGAACTCGCGCTTCAATTCGCCGACGCTCTCGGCGCCGTAGCTGGCGACGAGGTCGAGCTTGGCCTCCTCCTCGTCGCGCTTGGTGATGTAGAAGACGCCATATTGCGCGTTCACCAACGGCGCCAGTTCGGACATGATCAGGTTCGAGACGGTGGTGAGGTCGCGCTCGCCCTGGAGCATGCGCGAGAAGCGGGCGAGGTTGGTCTTCAGCCAGTCCTGCTCCGCATTCTTGAGCGTCTGCTCCTTGAGGTTGCGGATCATCTCGTTGATATTGTCCTTGAGCGCCGCCATCTCGCCCGAGGCCTCGACGGCGATCGAGCGGGTGAGGTCGCCCTTGGTCACGGCGGTCGCCACGTCGGCGATCGAGCGAACCTGATTGGTTAGATTTGCTGCGAGCTGATTGACGTTATCGGTGAGATCGCGCCACAGGCCGGCGGCGCCCGGCACGCGCGCCTGGCCGCCCAACTTGCCTTCGATGCCGACCTCGCGGGCCATGTTGGTCACCTGGTCGGCGAAGGTGGCGAGCGTCTCGATCATGAAATTGATCGTCTCGGCGAGCGCCGCGATCTCGCCCTTGGCATCGACGGTCAGCTTCCGCTTCAAATTGCCCTGCGCCACCGCGGTCACGACGTCGGCGATGCCGCGCACCTGGTTGGTGAGGTTGGTCGCCATCAGATTGACGTTGTCGGTCAGATCCTTCCAGGTGCCGCCGACACCGGGCACCTGCGCCTGGCCGCCCAATTTGCCTTCGGTGCCGACCTCGCGGGCGACGCGCGTCACCTCGCTGGCGAAGCCGTTGAGCTGGTCGACCATCGTGTTGATCGTGTCCTTGAGCTCCAGGATCTCGCCCTTCACGTCGACGGTGATCTTCTTCGAAAGGTCGCCCTTGGCGACGGCGGTGGTCACGTCGGCGATGTTGCGGACCTGGCCGGTCAGGTTCGCGGCCATCAGGTTGACGTTGTCGGTCAGGTCCTTCCAGGTACCGGCGATGCCGCGCACATGGGCCTGGCCGCCGAGCTTGCCCTCGGTGCCGACCTCCCTCGCCACGCGGGTCACCTCGCTGGCGAAGGAGTTCAATTGATCGACCATCGTGTTGATCGTGTTCTTGAGCTCCAGGATCTCGCCCTTCACGTCGACGGTGATCTTCTTCGAGAGATCGCCGAGCGCCACGGCGGTGGTCACCTCGGCGATGTTGCGGACCTGGCCGGTCAGGTTCGCGGCCATGGCGTTCACATTGTCGGTCAGATCCTTCCAGGTGCCGCCGACTCCGGGCACCTGCGCCTGGCCGCCCAATTTGCCCTCCGAACCCACCTCGCGGGCGACGCGCGTCACCTCGCCGGCGAAGGCGTTCAATTGATCGACCATCGTGTTGATCGTGCTCTTCAATTCGAGGATCTCGCCCTTCACATCGACCGTGATCTTCTTGGAAAGGTCGCCCCTCGCCACCGCGGTCGTCACCTCGGCGATGTTGCGGACCTGGCCGGTGAGGTTGCCGGCCATCAAATTGACGTTGTCGGTCAGATCCTTCCAGGTGCCGGCGACGCCTTCGACCTGCGCCTGGCCGCCGAGCTTTCCTTCCGAGCCCACCTCGCGGGCGACGCGGGTCACTTCCGAGGCGAAACCGTTCAACTGGTCGACCATCACGTTGATCGTGTTCTTCAATTCGAGGATCTCGCCCTTCACGTCGACGGTGATCTTCTTGGAAAGGTCGCCCCGCGCCACCGCGGTGGTCACCTCGGCGATGTTGCGGACCTGGCCCGTCAGATTCTCGGCCATCAGGTTCACGTTGTCGGTGAGGTCGGCCCAGGTCCCGGCGACGCCGGGCACCTGCGCCTGGCCGCCCAATTTGCCTTCGGTGCCGACCTCGCGCGCCACGCGGGTCACCTCGCCGGCGAAGCCGTTCAATTGGTCGACCATCGTGTTGATGGTGCTCTTGAGCTCGAGGATCTCGCCCTTCACGTCGACGGTGATCTTCTTGGAAAGGTCGCCGAGCGCCACCGCGGTCGTCACCTCGGCGATGTTGCGGACCTGGCCGGTGAGATTGTCGGCCATCAGATTGACGTTGTCGGTCAGATCCTTCCAGGTGCCGCCGACGCCGGGCACCTGCGCCTGCCCGCCCAATTTGCCTTCGGTGCCGACCTCGCGGGCGACGCGCGTCACCTCGCTGGCGAAGGCGTTGAGCTGGTCGACCATCACGTTGATCGTGTTCTTCAATTCCAGGATCTCGCCCTTCACGTCGACGGTGATCTTCTTGGAAAGGTCGCCCGAAGCCACCGCGGTCGTCACCTCGGCGATGTTGCGGACCTGGCCGGTGAGGTTCTCGGCCATCAGATTGACGTTGTCGGTCAGATCCTTCCACGTGCCGGCGACGCCCTTCACATTGGCCTGGCCGCCCAATTTGCCCTCGGTGCCGACCTCGCGGGCGACGCGCGTCACCTCCGAGGCGAAGGAGGCGAGCTGCTCGACCATCGTGTTCACGATCTTGCCGATGCGCAGGAACTCGCCGCGCAGCGGCCGGCCGTCGATCTCGACCGTCATCGACTGGGAGAGGTCGCCCTTGGCGACGGCGCCGATGACGCGGGCGACTTCCGCGGTCGGCTGCACCATGTCCTCGATCAGCTCATTGACCGACCGGATCGCCGTTTCCCAGCTCCCGGTCGCGTTCTTGACGCGGCCGCGCTGGGTGATCTTGCCTTCCTTGCCGACGACCTGGGAGAGCCGCTCGAACTCGCGGGTCATCTCCTGATTGAGGGAAACGACTTCGTTGAAGAGGGTCGCGATCTCGCCGTCTATGCCCTCATCGTCTTCGGGCAAGCGAATGGTGAAATCGCCGCGCCTGAGGCCCCTCAAGGCGGCGGCAAGTCGGCGGCGATCGAGAAAGTCGCGCGGGGATTGGGCGTTCACTCGTTGCTCCTTCGCTCGCGTCCCTCCCCCCTCTTGAAATTGCACCAAAGCCGGCCCCCGCGCCGGCTATCGCTCACCCATAGCCCGAGGAACGACTCTCGGCATCCGAAAAATGCTTCTGCCCGATGAAGATTAAGCAGGGATTGCCAGCGCCCGATTCCCGCGGCTAAGCGCGCCCGCGGGGCGGCGGGGCGACGAGCCGGAGCAAAAGCGGCAAGTGGCGTCTGACGAAGCGGTTTCGAATTTCATCCGGTCGAGCTTTCGTTCGGTCTGGTCGCTGGAGCTTCTCCTCCTGCTGAAGCACGCGCCGTCATCATGGTCGCGGGCCGAGCTGGTCGCGGCCCTGCGGGCGAGCAACCTCATCGTCGCGGACGGGCTGGAGGCGCTGACCGCCGCGGGCCTGGTCGTGACCGACGAGGCGGGGAATGCCTCCTACCGGCCCGCGTCCGACGATCTCGCCCGGCTGGCCGATGGAACGGAATCGCTCTATGGCCGGAGCCCCGACGCCGTGCGGCGTCTGATCGTGGGCGCCATTCCCAACCCGCTGGCCGCGTTCGCCGACGCCTTCCGGCTGAGAAAGGAGTGATGATGCAGGACGCGTTCGCCGCGATCGTCTATCTCCTCTGCTTCGCGACCAGCACTGCCTGCGCCTGGCTGCTGCTCGCGGGCTGGCGCCGGACGCGCGCGCGGCTGCTCCTGTGGAGCGCTCTGTGCTTCGTCTTCCTTGCCGCGAACAATCTGCTCGTCGTGCTCGACCTGCTCTTCCTCCCGAATGTGGATCTGCGGGTCGAGAGGCTGATGCTGGCCCTGGTGGCATTGACCGTCCTGCTGTTCGGCTTCGTCTGGGACCTGGAGGAAGAATGACGATCCTCATCACCTTCCTTTCCGGCGCGGCGAGCGCCTTGTTCCTCGTCGCCGCCTTGTTCTTCCTGCGCTTCTGGAAACGGACGCGGGACGGATTGTTCCTCGCCTTCGCCTGGGCCTTCTTCCTGCTCGGCCTCGGCCAGGCCCTGATGTCGCTGGCGGCGGTGCCGGACGAGGAACGGAGCCTGCTCTACCTGTTCCGCCTCGCCGCCTTCGGCCTCATCCTCGTGGCGATCGTCCGGAAGAACCAGCGCCCGGCCTGAGCGCGCGCGTTTTCGCAAGCGTCTCGTCCGACACGCGGGCGGAACCCTGAAGACCCGCAAGAAGCGCGCGATAGCGCTCGATCAGATGGTGGCTGCGTTCCAGCCCCTCCGCCAGCGCCCGCCGCGCCGCCTCGCCGGGGCGACCCGCCCGCCGCGGCGAGATCGCGCGGGGGGTGGAAAGAGGGACGTTTTTCTGCCGTGGGACCACGATTGAGCCGAAGGACCTTGATATGGACCAACCTCAACTCTCTTCCAGGAAGGGGGTTGCCATGATTTCGCCTCCGTTTCCGACCTTGGGAGCCGGATTCGCGACGGGGCGAGCGGGACGGCCGCGGCGCGCCCGAGCGGATCGGAAATTTGACCTTGATCAATCCGCCCGCGGGACGCGCGGCAAGCCATTGCGGCTGTTGATCTTTTGGGGGCGCTGGAATCCCTCCGCCGCTTTTTCTCAAGCCGCCCGGTTCGGAGCCGGAACCAATTGGCCGCGCCGCCTTTTCTGGCGTGGAGGCGCGCCATGGCGAAGCACGGATCGGATCTGATCGGCCGTCGGGAGCTGCTGGCGCTTGGTCTGGCCGGCTCGGTCGCCGCGGCGGACGCGGCGACGCGGCACGACGGATTGCTCGGCGGCCCTTCCGAAAGCATCAAGGGCACATTGCCGTGGCAGGACGGCATGACCGACGCGCCGCCGGCGCCGGAGGACGGCGCCTTCCTCTCCGCGGCCGAGCTGGCCTTCGTCGCCGCCGCTGCCGACCGGCTCATCCCCGCCGATCCGACCGGCCCGAGCGCGTCCGAGGCCGGCGTCCCCACCTTCATCGACCGCCAGCTCGCCGGCGGCTATGGGCGGGGCGACCATCTCTTTCTCGGCGGCCCCTGGCCGAAGGGCGCGCCGACCCAGGGCTATCAAAGCCGCTTCGCGCCGGCCCAATATTACCGGACCGCGATCGCCGACATCGAGGAGCATGTCGGCTCGTCTTATTCGGGCAAGGCGTTCAAGGACCTGCCGCCGGATCGGCAGGACGCGCTGCTGAAGCAATATGAGGACGGCAAGGTCCAGCTTCGCCGGGTCGAGGCCAAGGCCTTCTTCACGATGTTCCTGCAGAATGTGATGGAGGGCTATTTCAGCGACCCGATCTATGGCGGCAATCGCGACATGGCCGCCTGGAAGATGATCGGTTTTCCCGGCGCCCATTACGATTATTCCGAATGGGTCACCGCCTATAACCGGAAGGTGCCGATCGCGCCGGTCGGGCTGCGCGGCCGGCCGGGCTGGGACCAGGCCTGATGGCGATGCGCGAGAAGCCGGTGGACGTCGTCCTGGTCGGCTTCGGCTGGACCGGGGCGATCATGGCGCAGCAATTGTGCGACGCCGGGATGAACGTGCTTGCGCTGGAACGCGCCGCGGCGCGCGACACGCCGGTCAATTGGGCGCCGACCTTCGACCAGGACGAATTGCGCTACCGCTGGCGCGACCATCTCTTCCAGAACGTCGCTTATTCGACCCTCACCTTCCGCAACAATGCGGACCAGCAGGCGCTGCCGATGCGCAAGCTCGGCGCCTTCCTGCCGGGAACCGGGGTCGGCGGGGCCGGCATCCACTGGAACGCCCAGATCTGGCGCTTCCTGCCGAGCGACTTCAAGACGCGCAGCCACAACCGGCAGCGCTACGGCGCCGCCGCGGTCGCCGACCTCAGCGTCCAGGACTGGCCGGTCGCCTATGAGGATCTCGAGCCTTATTATACGATGTTCGACAAGCTCTGCGGCGTGTCGGGCAAGGCCGGCAACCTCAAAGGCGCGATCCAGCCGGGCGGCAACCCGTTCGAAGGCGCGCGCTCGGAGGATTATCCGACGCCGCCGCTGCCGATGACCTATGCGCCGACCCTGTTCGCCCAAGCGGCCGAGAGCATGGGCTATCACCCCTTCCCGCATCCCGCCGGGAACCTGTCGCAGGCCTATACCAACCCGCTCGGCATGCAGCTCGGCAAGTGCACCTTCTGCGGCTTTTGCGAGAAGTTCGGCTGCGGCAATTATTCCAAGGCGTCGCCGCAGACGACGATCATCCCCTACGTCCTCCAGAAGGCCAATTTCGAGCTTCGCACCGATTGCGACGTGCTCAAGGTCGAGCGCACGGCCGACGGCAGGCAGGCGACCGGTGTCACCTATGTCGACAGCAACGGCACCGAGCATTTCCAGCCGGCCGGGATCGTCATCCTCACCGCCTTCCAGCTCCACAACGTCCACCTGCTTTTGCTCTCCGGCATCGGCAAGCCCTACGACCCGCGGACCGGCGAGGGCGTCGTCGGCAAGAATTATTGCTACCAGACGATGGGCTCGGTCGACGTCTTCTTCGAGGACAAGTTGCTCAATCCGTTCATCGGCGCCGGCTCGCTCGCGTCGGTGATCGACAACTATAACGGCGACAATTTCGATCATGGCGGGCTCGGCTTCATCGGCGGCGCCTATATCGCCGCCTTGGTCACCGGCGCCCGGCCGATCGAGATGACCCGGGTGCCCGACGGCGTGCCCAAATGGGGCCTCGAGTGGAAGCAGGCGGCCGCCCATTATTTCCTGCGCAACTTCTCGCTCTCGGTGCACGGCTCCAACTATGCCCAGGCCGGCAATTATCTCGACCTCGATCCGATCTATCGCGACCATTTCGGCCGGCCGATGCTGCGCATGACCTTCGACTTCACCCCGAACGACCTCAAGATGTCGGCCTATGTCACCGACAAGGCCGCCGAGGTCGCGCGCAGGATGGGCGCCTCCTCGGTCCATCCCAAGCCGCGCAAGGGCCCGTTCGACATCACGCCCTATCAGACAACGCACACGGTCGGCGGCACGATGATGGGCGACAATCCGACCGACAGCGTCGTCAACCGTTATTCGCAGAGCTGGGACGTGCCCAACCTGTTCGTCACCGGCGCCGGCCTGTTCCCGCAAAATGCCGGCTACAACCCGACCGGGACGGTGGCCGCCCTCGCCTACATGACCGCCGACGCGATCAAGTCGCGCTACATCAAGGCCCCGGGCCCGCTGGTGCAGGCATGAGCGTCGGCCGCGCCGTCCGCCGCGGCCTCGCCGTCATCGGCATCCTGATCCTCCTCTTGATCGCAATCGTCGTCGGAACCTGGATTTGGGCGATGAACTATCCGCGCGAGGCGACGATCGAGCCGACGCCCGCGACCCTGTCGATCCTCGCCGGGCCCATAGCCGACGGCCCGCAGGCGGCCTTGCTGCGGCGCGGGCGCTATCTCGCGGTCGCCGGAGACTGCGTCTCCTGCCACACGCGCAAGGGCGGCGCGCCGTTCGCCGGCGGCCTCGGGCTGGGGACCCCGTTCGGCCTCATCTACGCGCCGAACATCACCGGCGACCCGGAAACCGGGATCGGCAATTGGACGCCGGACCAATTCTACCGCGCTTTGACCCGCGGCGTCGACGACGAAGGGCACCGGCTTTACCCGGCTTTCCCCTATCCCTGGTTCACCCGCATCAGCCGCGCCGATTCCGACGCGATCCTCGCCTGGCTGAAGACGGTGCCGGCGGTCCGTTATATGGCGCCCGGCAACCGCCTTCCCTTCCCCGCCGACATCCGTCTCAGCATCGCGGCCTGGGACGGGATGTTCTTCCGGCCCGGCCGCTTCGTCGCCGATCCGAAGCAGTCGCCGGACTGGAATCGCGGCGCTTATTATGTGAACGGCCTCGGCCATTGCGGCGCCTGCCATACGCCGCTCAACCTTGCCGGAGCGGCGCGGAACGACCGCTTCCTCCAGGGCTCGAACCTCAACCAATGGGTCGCGCCCGATCTCACCGGTAACGAACGGACCGGCCTCGGCCGCTGGAGCGTCGACGAATTGGTCGAATATCTGCGCACCGGCCGCAACGCCCATGCCAATGCGTCGGGGCCGATGGCGGAGGTGGTCGCTTATTCGACCTCTTTTCTCTCCGATGCCGATCTTCGCGCCGCCGCCATCTACCTCAAGAGCCTGAAGCCGAGCCCCGACACCGCCGCCGCCGCGCCCGATCCGGCGGCCATGCGGCGGGGCGCCGGGATCTTCTCCGACGCCTGCGCCTCCTGCCATCTCGCCGACGGAAGCGGCCAGCCGCGCCTCTTCCCGCCGCTCCCCGGAAGCGCGGTCGCCCAGCAGAGGGACCCGACCGGCCTGCTCCATCTGATCCTCGCCGGCGGCCGGACCGCGCCGACGCCGACCCGGCCGGCGCCGCTCACCATGCCGAGCTTCGCCTGGAAATTGAGCGACCAGGAGGCCGCCGACGTCGCCACCTATCTCCGCAATTCCTGGGGCAACCGCGCCGCCCCGGTTTCGGCCTCCGACGCCGCGCATCTGCGCAAGGCGCTGCGGCTGACGGCGCCGCTCGCGATCGAACGAAATCAGGGACCAAATCGTTGATCGCTCCGAAAGGAGCAAATGAGATGGTCGACGGCCAAAGCGGAAGCGGCGCCCAGGCGGAGAAGGAAGCGGGCGGCATGGAAGGCGGAATGGCAAGCGGCAGCGCCGGGGGACCCTCGCAGGCGAAGCAGAAAGCGGTGCCGGAGAAGAGTCCCTCGCCGGTCGAGCAGAAGACTCCGAGCCCGAACGTCGAGGACAAGATCGGCGATCTCGGCAAGGGCAGCCACGAGCAGACCCAGGGCGGGAAAGGCGCCGGCGGCACCGCCTGAACGTCGGCGCCCGATGTCAGCGGAGGTCGGCGCCGTCGCTGCCGGTGGCCGTCTCCGGCTTCAGCTCATAGTCGCGGGGCGCCTGCTCGGCCGCGGCGCGGCGGTCGAGGCCCTGCCGCCGGGGCGACGGCGCCTGCTCGACAGTCCGCTCGACCCGGCTCTGGACGAAGGGGAAAAGCGTGCCGAGCAGCAGGCCCCAGAGGAGGTGCGCGGCGAGCAGGATGGCCGCGTGCCCGCCGGACGAGACCGGCCTGGCGAGGATCCACTGGCACAAGGTGATCGGCCCGAGCGCCCAGGTCAGGAAGCCCCAGCCGAGCCCGAACAGCCAGCCGCCGCGCCGGTCGTTCGCCGCGCGCAGGAAGACAGCGCCATAAGCGGCCCCGGCAATGCCGAGCGAGACGATGCTGAGCAGGACGAGCCAAAGCGTCGCCAGCCCGATCGCCCGCGCCGGCGCTTCGGCCGATCCGGTTGCCCAGACCAGGAAGGCGGCGACGGTCGCGGCGCCGACCCCGACCAGGGCGCCGGCGAGGCGCGGCCGCTGCAGCGGCTCCGGATCGCGCCCGAGCAGCAATTGCAGGAAGCTCATGACGTCTCCGCCCCCGGCTCCGGCACCAGGGCCGGCAGGTCCTTGAGCTCGCCCCATTGCGGCTCGACCGGCATCTTGCCGCGATACATTTCGATCAGCTGCTTGTAGGCGAGGCCGACCGAGCGCAGGTCGCGGTTGAGGTCGAACAGGCCGACCGGGGTCACGTTGCCGATCGGTGCGCTGACCGCGATGCCCCAGTCGATCTGGTCGGTGAGGCTGTACCAGGTGAAGCCGACCACCGGCACGCCCGCCTCGCGGATCCGCTCGACATTGTGCCATTGCCGCCAGAGCCAGAGCGCGCTGCCGCGCGGATTGCGGTAATTGGTCTCGGTATGCATCACCATCCGCCGGTAGCGGCGGAAATATTGCGAGACGATCACGTACCAGCCGAACAATTCGCCCATCGAGCGGGCGCGGTGGTCCGCCTCGATCACCTTCTCGTTCCAGTCGTAATAATCGACGCCGAGGATGGTGCGCTCGGGCACGGGCTGCTGGAGGAACCAGTTATAATCCTCTTTGGTCATGCCGTTGTCGAACATGAAGTCGCGAATGTCGCCGCGCAGCGTCCGGGCGAAATAGAGGTCGAGCGGGACGAAGCGGCGCTGGTTCTCGAACTCGGCCATGTGCCGGATCTCCTCGTCCGGGCAGCAGGCCTGGTAGAATTCGCTGCTCTCGTTGGCGATGAAGATGGCTTCGGGGCAATGACGGCGAATCTGCTGGGTGATGAGGACCGCCGCCCGGGCGAGGTTGCAGGCGGCGGTGACGAAGGAACGCTCGTCCCTGCACTGCTCGTTCCACAGGCCTTCGAGCGCGCTCAGCCGCGCGCAGACGTACATTTCGTTGATCGGCGTATAGTGCGTGATCCAGGGATAACGCTCGACGAAGGCGCCGGCATAAGCGGCGAGCATCTCCGGGACCTGCCGATTCTGGAAATTCTCTAGCCAGTCCGGCACGCCGAAATGACAGAAATCGATGATCGGCCGGATGCCGAGCCGCCGCATCTCGCCGGCGACCGCGTCCATGAACGTCCAGTCGTAGCGGCCGGGGCCGCGATAGATTTCGTGAAGCGGCGGCCCGTAGCGCAGATAATTTATGCCGAGCGCGCGGACGAGCTCGAGGTCGCGTTTCCAGTGGCGGTAATGGCCGCACATCGCCATCTCGTCCATGCGCCAGCGGCCGCCGTCGAGCGTCGGATAGGAGCATTCGATCCCGGTCGCGAACATGAAGCCGTCGAGATTCCTGTCCCTGTCCTCGTCGCGGCCGGCGGACGGCGGCGGCGCGCGCAATGCCGGTAGCCGCTTCTTCCCCGCGGGCGCGCCGACCGGGCGCGTGTAGAGCGAGCCCATGACGACACCGTAGAGCGCGTAGGCGACGAGGATGCTGAGCGGGACCTGCCAGCCGCCGGAGAGGCCGAACAGGCCGGCATAATCGCCCGGAGCGGGGCCGTGCGCATGCATCAGCTCCAGTTGCGGGCGGAGGATGAGGACGGTGATGAGCGCCGGACCGATCGCGAAGACGAGCCCCTGCTGCGCCGGCGGCCGCGCCATCACCGACCAGAAGAAATAAGCGTAGAAGATCGCCCAGAGCGCGCCCGCGCCGGCATGCACCGCCATGCCGACGGGCCACCAGAGCAGGGGGTGCGAGCCGTCCGCGATCAGGGTGCCGTACATCCGGACGATGTCGAAGAAAGGCAGGCCGGCGAGGCGAAGCAGGCGCGCCAATATTTCCCAGGCGAAGGCGCCGGCCACGCCCGCGAGGATCGCCTTCCAATAGGAAATGACCCGGATCATTGCGCCTCGCCCGGATATGCGCTCCGCTCCGGCTGCCAGGACGTTGTCGTGTCGCGGCGGGTGAGATAGTCGGCCGAAATCAGGGTCAGCAGGATGGCGAGCCAGAAGAAGCCCGCCGCCGCGAAGGCGCGCACCAGCCCCGCGCTGCGCCGCAGCTCCATGAAGACGATCAGCACGATCAGCGCCTTGGCACCGGCGATGGCGAGCGCGACGAACGGGTTGAGGCGGCCGAGCGGCAGGAAGGCCGCGCCGGTCGTCGTCGCCAGCAGCAGGAGCAAAGCCGCCCAGCTCAGCCAGATCCGCTTCAGCGCCGCGCTCACTGGTTCCTCCCGACGAGATAGATGAGCGGGAAGAGGAAGATCCAGACGACGTCGACGAAATGCCAATAGAGGCCGATCATCCGAACGCTGATCGCCTTGGGCGGATCGGCGGAGGCCGAACGGAGGGCGAGGCCGCCGACCATCGCGATGCCGATGGTCAGATGGAGGGCGTGCACCCCGGTCGCGAAGAAATAGAAAAGGAAGAAGAGCTCGGCGATGCCGCCATGAAGGCCGACGTCGAAATTGAGGCCCGGCACCAAATGCTCGCCATATTCGAGCGAATATTCCCAGCCCTTGACGAGCATGAAGCCGATACCGAGCGCGGCCGTGAAAGCGAGGCAGACCGCGGCGGCGCGGCGGCGGCCCGCGCTCGTCATCTCGACCGCCGTCGCCATGAAGGCGCTGCTGGTGAGGAGGATGGCCGTGTTGGCGGTCCCGAGCACGATCCTGGTGTGCCGCGCGGCTTCGGCGAATAAGGCGGGATGGGTGATGCGATAGGCCGAATAGCCGGCGAGCAGGGCGCCGAAGAACAGGACTTCCGTCGCGAGGAAGGTCCACATGCCGAGCGTCGACGCCTCGTCCTGCTGGGCGAGGCTGGCATATTGGAAGGCGGGCGCCTGCTCAGCCATGGGCCGCCTGCGGCAGGGCATTGCCTTCCTCGTCGTAGCAATAGGGGCCGCGCACGACTTCGGGCGCCGAGGCGAAATTGTGCGGCGGCGGCGGCGAGCGGGTCAGCCATTCGAGGCCGGTCGCCCGCCACGGATTGGCGGGTGCCCGCGCGCCCTTCAGGATCGACCAGCCGAGATAGAAGATCGGCAGCGCATAGCCGATGGCGAGGATGCTCGCCCCCGCCGACGAGAGGACGTGCCAGATTTGGAATTCGGGCGGATAGACCTGGTAGCGCCGCGGCATGCCGAGCGTGCCGAGGATGAACTGCGGGAAGAAGGTGAGGTTGAAGCCGAAGAAGGTGAGGATCGCGGTGAAGCGCGCCCAATATTCGGGATAGAGGCGGCCGGTGATCTTCGGCCACCAATAATGGAGGCCTCCGAAATAGCCCATCACCGCGCCGCCGACCATGATGTAGTGGAAATGCGCGACCACGAAATAAGTGTCGGTGACGTGGACGTCGACGGCCAAGGCGGCGAGGAACAGGCCGGTCAAGCCGCCGATCGTGAACAGGCCGATGAAGCCGAAGGCGTAGAGCATCGGCGCGTCGAACCGGATCCAGCCTTTGTGCATGGTCGCGATCCAGTTGAACACCTTGATCGCCGAGGGCACGGCAACGGCGTAGGAGAGGAAGGAGAAGACCAGGCTGGCGTAGAGCGACTGGCCCGACACGAACATGTGGTGGCCCCAGACGAGGAAGCCGATCACGGCGATGGCGATCGAGCACCAGATGACGAATTTGTAGCCGAACAGGCTCTTGCGCGCGAAGCAGGGCACGATCTCGCTGATCACGCCCATCGACGGCAGGATCATGATGTATACGGCCGGGTGGCTGTAGAACCAGAACATGTGCTGGAAGAGCAGGGGATCGCCGCCGAGCGCGGGATCGAAGATGCCGACATGGAGCAGCCGCTCGGCGGCGAGCATGAGCAGGGTCATGGCGAGCACCGGCGTCGCCAGTACCAGGATCAGGCTGGTCGCGTAGGTCGACCAGATGAAGACCGGCAGCCGGTACCAAATGAGCCCCGGCGCCCGCAATTTGTGGACGGTGACGATGAAGTTGAGGCCGGTCAGCACCGACGAGAAGCCGGCGATAAAGATGCCGAGCACGGCAAGCACGACATAGCCGTTGGCATAAGCGGTCGAGAGCGGCTCGTAGAAGGTCCAGCCGGTATCGACGCCGCCGAGCAGCAATGCGCTGAGCGTGATCAGCCCGCCCGCAATGTAGAGATACCAGCTCAAAAGGTTCAGCCGCGGGAAGGCGAGGTCGCGCGCGCCGATCATCATCGGCAGCATGAAATTGCCGAGCGTGGTCGGGATGGACGGGATCAGGAAGAACCACACCATGATGATCCCATGCATGGTGAAGAGGCGGTTGTAGGTGTCGGCGCCGACCAGGCCGCCATAAGGCGTGATCAATTGAAGCCTGATCAGGGCCGCGGCGACACCGCCGACGAAGAAGAAGAAGGTGATCGAGGCGAAATAGAGCAAGGCGATGCGCTTGTGGTCGGTGGTGAGCAGCCACGACCGGAGCGTCGTTTCGGCGTTCAGGTAATTTTCGGTGCCGGCTCCGTGCATCATTGCCCCCTCGGTTTTTCGGGCCCGAGCGATTCGATGTAGGCGACGAGCTTCGCGAGATCGTCCTCGCCGATCTGGCCGGCGAAGGACGGCATGATCGGCTGGTAGCCGGCCGCGATTTGGGCCTTGGGCAGCAGGATCGAATCGCGGACATAGCGGTCGTCGGCGATGACGACGCTGCCGTCGCTGAGCGGCACCGGCCCGCCGAACAGGCCTTCGAGCCGCGGCGCCCGCACCGCCCCGCTCTGGCCGTGGCAGCCGCTGCAGCCATAGCGGCGGAACAGCGCCGCGCCCTGGGCCGCGAGGCTCGGCTGGCCGCCCTGATCGCTCAGCCACCGGGCGAAGTCGCGCGACGCCATCACCGTCACCCAACCGCCCATCCGGGCATGGTCGGTGCCGCAATATTCGGCGCAGAAAAGATGGTAGCGGCCGGGCTTGTCGGCACGGAACCAGAGCGATTCGTAGCGCCCGGGCACGACGTCCTGCTTGATCCGCAAGGCCGGGATGAAGAAGCTGTGGATGACGTCCTGCGAGGCCATGACCAGGCGGACGTCGCGCCCGGCCGGGACATGCAGTTCGTTGATCTCGCGCTGGCCGCCGGGATGCTGCGCTTTCCACATCCATTGCTTGCCGACGACGAAGATCTGGAGCGCGTTTGCCGGCGGCTGGTAGAGCCGGACGAAGAGATGCGCGCCCCAGGCGCCGAGGATGAGGAAGATGAGCAGGGAAGCAATCGTCCAGCTCACTTCGAACCGCCAGCTCTTCCTGGTCCGGTTGGAACGGTCGGCCTTGCTGCCGTGGCGGTAGCGCGCCGCGTAGAGGATGAGCAGGAAGATGACGAGCCCGGCGGTCAGGAAGGCAAGGATCAAAAGGCCGATGAACAGCTTGTCCCATTGCCCGGCATAGGCCCCCGCCCGCGCCGGCCAGAAAGGAAGGCCGTACACGCGCCTCAGCCCCGCACCGGCCGCCGCGCCAGCCGCACGACCAGCAACAGGCAGGCGAGGGTCACCACGACCGCCATGATTCTGAGCGCGCCCATCACCGCGGCGGCGACGCTGCCGGGCTGCGGATCGTAGCCGAGGCAGAGCAGGAGCAAGGGGTGGACGGGCGGCGCGACCTGGTCGCGCGCGGCCGTCGCGACCGCCGCCTTCAGGATTTCGGGCGCCGGGCCCAGGCCGAGCAGATAATGCGAGATGCGCCCGTCCGGCGTGGCGACGACGAAGCCGGCGGGATGGGCATATTGGCGGAGCCGGTCGTCCCAGCGATAGGGAAAGCCGATCGATGCGGCGATGCGCCTGACCTCCGGTTCGGGTCCGGTGAGGAAATGCCAGCCGTCCGCATCGCCGCCGGTTCCGCCGAACCGCTTCCGGTAGGAATCGCGCGCCGCGGCCGCGTCCGCCGGCGTTTCGCGCGGGTCGATGCTGATCGCGACGAACTCGACGTCGCGGCCGGGCTGGAGATGCGCCTGCGCCAGGCTCGCGACGGTCCCGCCCAGGACCAGCCCGCAAAGATTGGGGCAGTGGAGATATTCGAGGATGAGGATGGCCGGGCGGCGGCCGAAATAGAGGCCGAGCCGCACCGGCCGCCCCGCCTCGTCGCGAAGCGCCGCGTCGAGCGGAAGGCGAGCGCCCGGATGCTGGCGAAACTGGAAGGAGGCGAAGGCGGACGGCTGGATCGCCTGGGCTGAAGCGGCGGCTGGAAGGCAGAAGAGCAGAGCTGCGGCCGCCGCCGCGACCGCCCTCACTTCGTCTCGCTCCGCCAGCCCTGGGCCGCGACCTGCCGCATCGCTTGCTCGACCGGCATGCGCACCTGCCCGCGCGCCCGGTCGCTCCAGCCGTAGCTTTCGAGCCGGCGGCGCTCGGCCGCTTCATAAGCGGCGAGGTCGCGCCACGGCGCCGTCTGCAGCCGGGGCGCCGGCGGCAGGGCCTGGACCGGCCCGCGATGCACGTCGTGGAGCGCGCGCGGAAAGGCGCCGGCGAGGACGGCCATCGTCACCGCGACGGTCAAGACAAAGCCGAAGGCCAGAGCGAGCAGCAGGAGAGGCGGCACGTCCGATCGCTCGAAGTCGGCCGGGTTGGCGGAATCGCTCATGCACGTCCTGCAAGGGAATTAAGGAATTGCAAGGCGAACGGCCACTGGATGCATTCGTTCCCGCAATCTTTCGGGAACCGAAACGAACGGCGGAACCGAGGCCTTGCATGGCCGTTCGCCTGATGCTGCCGAACGGGAAGCTAAAGATATGAGGTCCGGGTGGCGCAGATCTTCTCGCGCACTGCCGACACGTGGTTTCGTGCCGCTTTGGTCTCGATCCTGCTCGGCGCGCTCGCGCTGATTCTCGGTCCGGAGGTGGTCGCGCGCTCGCAATATGTCACCCAGGTCGCCCGCACCCCCCATCAGCCGGTTCCGTTCAGCCACAAGCATCATGCCGGGGAGCTCGGCATCGACTGCCGCTATTGTCACAGCTCGGTCGAGACCAGCGACAATGCCGGCTTCCCGGCTACCCATGTCTGCATGAGCTGCCATTCGCAGATCTGGACCCAGGCGGCGATGCTGGCGCCGGTGCGGGCGAGCCTTGCCGAGAACAAGCCGCTCGTCTGGCGCCGCGTCACCCGCATCCCCGATTACGTCTATTTCCGCCACGACATCCATATCGCCAAGGGCGTGAGCTGCTTCGAATGCCATGGGCGGGTCGACCGGATGCCGCTCCTGTATCGGGCCAAGGGGTTCGAGATGCGCTTCTGCCTCGACTGCCACCGCGACCCGGCGCCGCGCCTGCGCCCGCGCGAGAGCGTGTTCGACCCGAACTGGACTCCGCCCGCCGATCGCCGCGCGCTCGGCGCGCAATTGATGCGCCGCTACCATATCCACGATGCCGCCGATCTTACCCATTGCACGGTGTGCCACCGGTGAGCGGGCGGCTCGACATCGGCGCGCTGCGCGCGAAGCTCGATGGGCAACAGGGCCGCGCCTATTGGCGCAGCCTCGAGGAAGCGGCGGCGGACGGCGATTTCGAGGAGGCGCTGAAGGCCGAATTCCCGAGCCAGTTCGAATATTGGCAAACCAACCGGCGCGAATTGCTGCGGGTGATGGGCGCCTCGCTCGCGCTGGCGGGCGTCGCCGGCTGCTCGTCGCGGCGCTCGGACGAGGCGATCCCTTATGTGAACCGGCCCGAGGATGCGGTCGAGGGCCGCTCCGGAAGCTATGCGACGGCGGTGACGTTCGCCGGCTATGCCCAGCCGGTCGTCGCCACCACCCATGCCGGTCGGCCGACCAAGCTCGAAGGCAATCCCGATCATCCCGCAAGCCGCGGCGCCACCAGCCTCCACAACCAGGCGGCGATCCTCGATCTCTACGATCCCGACCGCAGCCAGGCGCCCTTGCTGAAGGGCGAGACGGCAAGCTGGAGCGATTTCGACACGATGATGGCGAAGCTGCGACGGCAATGGGCGACGAATGGCGGGGCCGGCCTTGCCTTGCTGATCGGTCCGACCAGCTCGCCGACGCTGATCCGCCAGCTCGGAGAATTGGCAAAGGCGCTGCCGAATGCGCGCATCCATGGTTTCGATCCGCTGGAGGATTTCCGCCGGAACGCGACGTCGTCGCTGTTCGGGCGGCCGCTCGACATAGTGCCGGACCTGTCGCGCGCGCGCGTCGTCGTCAGCCTCGACGACGATCTGCTCGGACCCGGACCCGCGCAGGTGGCGAACGTCCGTGCCTGGGCCGCGCGGCGCGGCGAAAAGGTACCGGCGGCGGAGCGCGTTCGCTTGCTCATGGCCGAGACGACGCCGACCCAGACCGGCGCCGCGGCGTTGCGCCGTCTCGCCATCGTGCCGTCGCGGCTGCCGCTGATCGCCGCGGCCGTCGCCTTTCATCTGGGCGCCGGTCCCGCTCCGGAAGGCGGCCTGTCGCCGCAGGAGGCGGCTTGGGCGACCGAGGCCGCGCGCGCCCTCGCCGGCGCGCGCGGCGCGTCCCTGGTCAGCGCCGGCGCCCATGCGCCCCAGACGATGCAGGCGCTCGCCTTCCGATTGAACGAGGCGCTCGGCAATGTCGGACAGACGATCCATTATGCCGAGCCGATCCTGTTCGCCGCGCCCGCCGGCTCGCTGGCCGACCTGGCGCGCGCGATCGCCGCGCGGCAGGTCGGCACGCTCGTCACGTTGGACACCAATCCAATCTACGCCGCGCCGGCCGATCTCGATTTCGCGGCGCTTTACGGCCGGGTTCCGCTCACCATCCATGCCGGCACCCATGCCGATGAGACGGCCGCGGCGAGCCATTGGCATCTCCCCCTGCCCCACAGCCTGGAGGATTGGAGCGATGCGCGCGCGGTCGACGGCAATGCGACCATCATCCAACCTCTGGTCGAACCGCTCTACGACAGCCGCTCCGTCCACAGCCTCGTCTCCGGCCTGACCGGCGATACGGTCCAGCCCCCCCGCGACATCGTCCGCGCCACCTGGACGACGCTCGACGATGCCGTCTGGCACGAGACGTTGCGTTCGGGGATCGTCCCGAACAGCGCCGCCGCTCCAGTCACCGCCGCTCCGGCCGCCTCTGCCCCCCTCGCCTACAATCCCGTCGACGGCGGCGTGGAGATCCTGTTCCGGCCCGATCCGACGATCTGGGACGGCCGCTACGCCAACAATGCCTGGCTGCAGGAGCTTGGGAAGCCTTTGTTCAAGACGACCTGGGAGAATGTGATCGCCATCAGCCCGGCCTTCGCCGAGAGGCTCGGCGCCGGCAATGGCGACACGCTTCGCATCACCAGCGCCGGCCGCTCGGTCGAAGGCCCGGCCTGGATCCTTCCCGGCCAGCCGGAAAAAGCCGTCACCCTGTTCCTCGGCTATGGCCGCCGCAACGCCGGGCGGGTCGGCAACGGGATCGGCTACGACGCTTATTCGATCCGCACCGCCGCAGCGCCGTGGAGCGCGCCGGGCACGGTCGAGCGCCTCCCCGGCCGCACTGACATCGCCGTCACCCAGCAATATCAGAGCATCGATGCCGAGGGCGCGGATCTCGTCCGCACCGTCGCCGCGGCGGGTGTCGTGGCGGAGAAACCGGAGGAGACCGACCGCGCCTCCTTCTACCCCGCCTGGCAGCAGGAGGAGCCGGCCTGGGCGATGGCGATCGACCTCGATCTCTGCACCGGCTGCAACGCCTGCGCCATCGCCTGCCAGGCCGAGAACAACGTTCCCGTCGTCGGCAAGGACCAGGTGCGGCGCGGCCGCCACATGCACTGGCTGCGCGTCGATCTTTATCATGCGGGCGGGCTCGACCATCCCGACACGATGTTCCAGCCGGTGCCCTGCATGCATTGCGAGCAGGCGCCGTGCGAGATGGGCTGCCCGGTCCACGCCACCGTCCACAGCCCCGACGGGCTCAACGAGATGGTCTATAATCGCTGCATCGGTACGCGGACCTGCTCCAGCTACTGCCCCTACAAGGTCCGGCGGTTCAACTGGTTCGACTATACGAGCAAGGCGCCGGCCGCGATCCAGGCGCAGCGCAATCCGGACGTCACCGTGCGCGGCCGCGGCGTCATGGAGAAATGCACCTATTGCGTGCAGCGCATCCGCGGCGCCGAGGTCGACGCGGACAAGGAAGACCGGCCGATCCGCGAGGGCGAGGTCGTCACCGCCTGCCAGCAGGCCTGCCCGAGCAACGCGATCGTCTTCGGCAATATGAAGGACCCGGACAGCGCCGTCGCGAAATTGCGTCGCTCCCCGCGCAATTATGCCCTGCTCGGCGAGCTCGATACCCGCCCGCGCACCACCTACCTCGCCCGCCTCTCCGACCGGGTGGACGAAATTTGATGGCGACCCGGCAGCCGCCCGCGCTCGATCTCGACCAGTCGCTGCACGACGTCACAAGGGAGATCGGCAGCGTTCCGCTCCGTTTCCCGGCGAAGCTTCCGTGGACGATCGCCTTCGTCATCGCTCTGTCGCTGCTCGCTCTGTTCTTCGTCTCGGTCTCCTGGCTGTTCACCTGGGGCGTCGGCGTGTGGGGCCTCAACATCCCGGTCAACTGGGCCTTTGCCATCCATCTTTATGTGTGGTGGCTCGGCCTCGGCCATGCCGGCACTCTGATCTCGGCGATGCTGCTGCTGATGGGGCAGGATTGGCGCAACTCGCTCAATCGCTTCGCCGAGGCGATGACGCTCTGCGCCGTGACCTGCGCCGGCATCTATCCGATCATCCATTTGGGCCGGCCGTGGTTCTTCTACTGGATGTTCCCCTATCCCGCGACGATGGGCGTGTGGCCGCAATTCCGCAGCCCGCTCGAATGGGACATCTGGGCGGTCCTCACCTACCTCATCGTCTCCCTGCTCTTCTGGTATATCGGCCTGGTCCCCGATCTGGCGACGGTGCGCGACCGGGCGAAGAAGCGCGGCTGGCAGGTCTTCTTCGGCATCTTCGCTTTGGGCTGGCGCGGCTCGGCCAAACATTGGGAGCGGTGGAACAAGGCCTATCGTACCACCGCCGCGATCGCGGTGCCGCTCGTCGTCTCGGTCCACAGCGAAGTCTCCCTGCTTTTCGCCTCGAGCCAGATTCCGGGCTGGCATTCGACCATCTTCCCACCCTATTTCGTGCTCGGCGCGGCTTTCTCCGGCTTCGCGATGGTGGCGATGATCGCCATCCCGGTCCGCCATTTGTTCGGGCTCAAGGAGATCGTCACCGAACGGCATTTGGACGTGCTCGCCAAGGTGCTGCTCGCGAGCGGGCTGATGACCGCCTACGGCTATGTCTTCGAGGTGTTCGACGCCGCTTATTCGGGCGACGTCCACGAGCTTGGCACGCTCCACGACCGCTTCCTCGGCATCTATGCCTGGAGCTATTGGGGCGCCGTCCTGCTCAATTTCGTGCCGCTCCAGGGCCTCTGGTTCAAGCGGGTGCGCGACAATCCGATCCTGCTCTTCCTGATCGGCATGTCGGTGGTGATCGGCATGTGGCTCGAACGCTACATGATCCTCGTCACCAGCCTCTACAAAGACTTCCTGGTCTCCTCCTGGCACGGTTATTCGCCGACCTTCTGGGATTGGGGCGCGTATCTCGGCACGCTCGGCCTGTTCCTGACGCCCTTCCTGCTCTTCCTTCGCTTCATCCCCTCCATCTCGATCTTCGAGGACAAGGAGGTGCTCGCCCGCGAGCAGAAGGAGGCCGGCCGTGGCTGAGCCGATCCTCGGCCTGCTCGGCGAGTTCGGCACCGCCGACGCGCTGCTGGCCGCGGCCAGGCAGGCGCGGGCGGCGGGCTATCGGCGCATGGACGCCTTCTCGCCTTATCCGGTCGAGGGGATGGCCGAAATTCTGGCGATCAAGGACCACAAGATCGGCTGGCTGGGCTTTTGCGGCGGCGTCTTCGGCATCGCTTTGGCGCTCGGCACGCAATTCTACGTCAACCGGGATTATCCGGTCGAGGTGGGCGGGCGGCCGGTCATTGCGCTGCCCGCCTTCTTCGTCGTCGATTTCGAATTGATGATCCTGTGCGCGGTCCTGTTCACGATCGTCGGCATGTTCGCGTTGAACCGCCTGCCCAAGCTCCACCATCCCTTGTTCGGAACGCCGCGCTTCAGCCTCGCCTCCGACGACCGCTTCTTCCTCTACATCGAGGCGGAGGATCCCAAGTTCGACCGCGAGGACACAAAGAGCTTCCTCGGCAGCCTCGGCGCCTGGTCGATCGAGACGGTGCGGCCGTGACGCGCGCTTTCCCCCTCCTCGCTTTGCTGCTGGCCGCGAGCTGCGGCCAGAATCTGGAGATGAGCGACCAGAAGAAATATCGCGACTACGAACCGGCCACCCTGTTCCGGAACGGCCAGGTGCTGCAGGCCGCACCGGCGGGAACGGTCGCGCGCGATGCGCCGGCGGGCAACGTCTATGCCCGCAAGCCGCCGATGAGCCTCGCGCTCGTCCAGCGCGGGCGCGAGCGGTTCGACATCTTCTGCGCGCCCTGTCACGGGCCGAGCGGCGACGGCGACGGCATGGTCGTCCAGCGCGGCATGCCGCGGCCGCCAAGCTATCACGATCCGCGGCTGGTGGCGGCGCCGGACGCGCATTTCGTCGACGTCATCGCCAACGGCTATGGCGCCATGTATTCCTATGCCGACCGGGTGCCGCCGGCCGACCGCTGGGCGATCGCCGCCTATATCCGCGCGCTGCAGCGCAGCCGCACCGCGACAATCGCCGACGTGCCGCCGGCCGCACGCGCGAAATTGCTGGCGGAAGGCACAAGATGAAAACGGAGCGGATCGCGCTCGCCGTCGGCCTCGCCGGCTGCGCGGGCGCGGCGATCGGGCTGCTGCTCGCGCCGCGCGTGGCGCTGATCGCGTGGCTCGCCGCCTTCCTCGGATGGAGCGAGATCGTCGTCGGCTGCCTCGCGATGCTGATGATGGTCGCCTCGGTGCCGGGCGCGTGGCGGCCTTTGCTCGCACCGCCGCTCGCCGCCGGCGCCGCACTGCTGCCTCTCCTCGCCTTGTTCTTCCTGCCGGTGCTGATCGGCTTCCGGCTCATCTATCCCTGGGCCGCGCCGCATGCCGATCTGCCGGCCTTCAAGGCGCTCTGGCTGTCGCCGATCTTCTGGATCGTCCGCGCCATCCTGATCTTCGCCGTTTTGATCGGCCTCCAGCGCGCGCTCGCCGGCGCGCGCACGCAATCGCGGGCGGCGATCGCCGCGCTCGGCCTCATCCTCTACGCCTTGCTCGGCTCGGCCCTGGGCATCGACTGGTCGGAATCGATCGAGCCGCAATTCCATTCCTCGATCTACGGCCTCATCTTCCTCTCCGGCCAATGGCTGGGCGGGCTCGCCTTGGCGATGATGCTGGCGCTGCCGGGGCGGAGCGAGAAGCCGCCCTTCGCGGCAAGCGGTCCCTACATCACCGCCTTGCTCTTCTGGGGCTACATCCAGGCCATGCAATATATCGTGATCTGGACGGGAGACATTCCCGTCGAGGCGCATTGGTATCTGGAGCGCGACGCCGGGATCTGGAGCGCCGTCACCTGGATCATCGTCTTCGGCCAGGGCGTCCTTCCCTTCCTCGCTTTGTGCTCGTGGCGCGTGCGCGGGAGCAATCGCGCGCTGACGATCATCGCCGTCGTCACCCTGGCGATGCGGCTGATCGAGGCCGCCTGGCTGGTGCTGCCGCCGGCCGATCTGCCCGCTTTGCCCGGCGCACTGCTGCTGGTCTGCGCATGGGCGGGGATGGGCGGGTTCGGCACGGCCTTGCTGCTGCGCGGGCGCGAGCGGGCGGCGGCGGCGGACTGGAATTTCGTCGAAAGGAAAGCGTGATGGACAGCAAGAAGCCGGAAATCGTCCCCGAGATCGTCGTGGTCACCGGCGCCTCGGCCGGCATCGGCCGCGCGACCGTGCGGGAGTTCGCCCGGCACGGCGCCCATGTCGGGCTGATCGCGCGTGGGCACGATGGGCTCGAAGCCGCGCGCCGCGAGGTCGAGGAGATGGGCGGCAAGGCCGTGGTCGTGCCGGCCGACGTCGCCGACGCCGCCGCGGTCGAGCGCGCCGCCGCCGAGATCGAGGAGCGGCTCGGCCCGATCGACATCTGGGTGAACAATGCCTTTGCCGGCATCTTCTCGCCTTTCCTCGACGTGACCCCGGAAGAATATGAGCGCGTCACCGCGGTCACCTATCTCGGCCAGGTCAACGGCACCCGCGCGGCACTGAAGCGGATGATGCCCCGTGGGCATGGCAAGATCGTCCTGGTCGGCTCGGCGCTCGCCTATCGCGGCATCCCGCTCCAAAGCGCTTATTGCGGCGCCAAGCACGCCATCCAGGGCTTCCTCGATTCGGTCCGCTGCGAGCTTCTCCACGCCGGAACCGACGTCAGCATCACGATGGTCCAGCTCCCCGGCGTCAACACGCCGCAATTCGACTGGATAAGGGCGAAATTGCCGGGCGAGCCGCGCCCCGTCGGCACCGTCTACCAGCCCGAGGTGGCGGCGCGCGGCATCTGGTTCGCGGCGCACGGCAAGCGAAAGGAAGTCTTCGTCGGCGCGCCGACGGTGCAGGCGATCTGGGGCAACAAGATCGCCTCGCCTTTGCTCGACGATTATCTCGCGCGCACCGGCTTCACGAGCCAGCAGGACAAGAAGCCGGTCAGCCCCGACCGCAGGGACAATCTGTTCGAGCCGGTGCCGGGCGACCATGGCGCCCACGGCCGCTTCGACGAGGAGGCGGTGGACGACAGCGCGGAATATTGGATCAGCATTCACAAGAAGCAGATCGGTCTCGCCGCTCTGGGGGCCGCCGCGGCGGCCGGCGCCGGCCTGTTCTTCGCCACGCGCAAGCGGACGGCGGAGGCGGAGGCCTGAGCCGGATGCGCCAGCCCGAACCTTCGCATCGGCCTTTGCTCGCCGTCGGCGGCCTCGTCTTCGCGGGCGCGGTCGGTACCTGGCTGCTGCTGCGCCGCGCCGCGCCGAAGGACGAGCCGAAGCAGGTGGCGGCGGCGCGGGCGCTCGGCGCGGGGGCGGCGATCCTCGCCTTCAGCGTCGCGACCGACAGCGCGCTCGAACATTATCGCGGCTCGTTCGAGAATAAGGCGATGTTCATCGCGCCGGCCGTGTCCACGATCACGATCGCCGCGGCGGCACTGACCTTGTTGCGGCCGGGCACGGGGCGGACCGCGAAAGGGCTGGTCTTCGCCGCCGCGACGGCGACCGGCGCGGCGGGCGTCGGCTTCCACGTCTACGACATCGCCAGGCGCGAAGGCGGCTTCGATCTGCTCAACCTCTTCTACCATGCGCCGCTTGGGGCACCGGCGGCGATCAGCCTTGCCGGCATCTTCGGCCTGCTGAGCCAGCGCTTCGAGCGCGGCGAGACGCGCCTCTTCGGCGCGGACGGCGCGCGGCTGATCGCGCCCTTCACGGCCGCGGCCCTGCTCGGCACCGTCGCCGAAGCGGGTTTGCTCCACTTCCGCGGCGCCTTCCAGAATCCGGCCATGGTTGCGCCGGTGACGATCCCCCCGGTTGCCGCCGCCGCGCTCGCAGCCAGCGCCATCGCGCCGCGCCTCGTCCCGGCCGCGCGGCTGCTGCTCGAAGGGACGGCGGTGCTCGGGATCGCCGGGCCGGCCTTCCACGCCTACGGCATCCACCGCAACATGGGCGGCTGGCGCAACTGGAGCCAGATGATCCTCCAGGGGCCGCCGCTCCCGGCGCCGCCCGCTTTCCTCGGCATCGCCATCGTCGGCCTCGCCATGCTGCCTCTGCTGGAGGGAAGCGCGTGAGCGACGCGTTCCGCACGCCTTATGCCGACTATGACGTGCTCGCCAAATGGGACACGCCGTCCTGGAACGACCGCACGCGCGAGGTGGTGCGGCGGCGGCTGGAGGAGGTGCCCGGGCGCCGCTTCCTCACCGAGGAGGAATGGCGGCTGCTCGAGGCGGTGACGGCGCGGCTGATCCCGCAGCCCGAACGCGAGGCGCCGGTGCCGATCGTCCCCTGGATCGACGAGATGCTGTTCGAGAATCGCGGCCCGGGTTTCCGCTATGCCGACATGCCGCCGCTGCGCGACGCCTGGCGGCAGGGCCTGGCCGGAATCGCCGGGGAGGCGCGCGACCGGCATGGCGGGGATTTCGAAAGCCTCCCGCCCGCGCAGCAGGACGAGATCCTGACCGACGTCCAGCACAATTGTACCGACCGCCGATGGTGGGGCGATTTGCCGGCGGGTGGCTTCTTCCTGCACCTGCTGCTGCACGAGACGGTCGCCATCTATTATTCGCACCCGGCGGCGTGGAGCGAGATCGGCTATGGCGGTCCGGCTTCGCCCCGCGGCTATGTCCGCCTGGGCTTCGATGCGCGCGATCCGTGGGAAGCGGAGGAGCGCGATGTCTGACGTCGACGCGCCCCGCGCCAAAGCCGGCCGCGCGCCGGACGTCTTCCGCTCCGGCGGCTGGATCCCGATGCGGGGCTATGCCGACAGCGAGGAAGTGGATTTCGCCATCGTCGGCACCGGCGCCGGCGGCGGCACCCTCGCCTGCAAGCTCGCCGAGGCCGGCTTCTCGGTGGTGGCGTTCGAGGCCGGGCCCTTCTGGCGGCCGCTCGAGGATTTCGCATCGGACGAAAAGGCGCAGGGCGGCCTTTATTGGACCGACGACCGCATCACCGGCGGCGCCGATCCGATCGAGCTCGGCAGCAACAATAGCGGTCGCGGCGTCGGCGGCACCACCGTCCACTACACCATGATCGCGCTGAGATGGCGGCCCGAATGGTTCGAGGCGCGCTCTAAGCTCGGCTATGCGCGCGACTGGCCGATCGGCTTCGACGAGCTCGAGCCTTATTACGAGGAGGCCGAGGAGGCGCTAAAGGTTTCGGGACCGGTCGATTATCCCTGGAGCCGCCGGCGCAAGCGCTATCCCTATCGCGAGCATGAGGTGAACGCCTCCGGCCTCGTCCTCGCCCGCGGCTGCGAGAGACTCGGCATCACCTGGTCGCCGCTGCCGCTCGCGACGCTTTCCGCCCCGCGCGGCATGGCCCATCCCTGCGTCTATCGCGGCTTCTGCGCTTATGGCTGCTCGACCAACGCCAAGCAGAGCGTGCTCGTCACCTTCATCCCGCGCGCGATCGCGGCCGGGGCGGAGATTCGCGACCATGCCATGGTCGGCCGGATCGAGATGAAGGACGGCCGCGCGACCGGCCTCCTCTATCATCGCGAAGGACGCTGGCACCGGCAGAAGGCGCGCCACGTCGTCGTTGCCGGCTATGCGATCGAGACGCCGCGGCTGCTGCTCAACTCCGCCTGCCCGGATTTTCCCGACGGGCTGGCGAATGACGAAGGCATGGTCGGCACCCATCTCATGTGCCATTCCGGCCCGGGCGTCTGGGGATATCTCGACGAGGAGATACGAAGCTACAAGGCGCCGCCGTGCATGGCCGTCACCGAGCATTGGAATTACGACGACAAAGGCAAGGATTTCCACGGCGGCTATGCCTTCATGAGCCAGGGGCCGCTCGCCGCCGGCTGGGCGCAGGACGTGGCGACCAATCGCGGCCTCTGGGGCATGAAGCTCAGACAGGAGATGACCCGCTACAATCACAGCGCGGGCCTGCGCATCGTCGGCGAGGTCGAACCCCGGCGCGAGAATAGGGTCGAGATCGTGCCGGACGAGAAGGACCAGTTCGGCCTCTCAATCCCGCGCGTCACTTTCTCTTATTCCGAGAACGACCGGCGGCTGACGCGCCATTCGATCGGCTCGATGCGCTCGGTGCTCGAAGCCGCCGGCGCGCGCGAGCTGTGGGACGATGACGACACGTCGCATCTGATGGGCGGCTGCCGGATGGGCGACGATCCCAAGGACAGCGTGACCAATGCCGACGGCCGGACATGGGCGATCCCGAACCTGTGGATCTGCGACGGCTCGCTCTTCCCGACCAGCGGCGGCGTCAACCCGTCGCTGACCATCCAGGCGCTCGCCTGCCGGATCGGCGACCGTATCTCGGCCATGGCGAAAAGAGGCGAGCTATGAGGAAGGTGCCCGGCAGCATCGCCAGCATCGAGGATCTGCGCCGCAAGGCCCACAGGCACGTGCCGCGACCGTTCATGGACTATGTCGAAAGCGGCTCCTTCGCCGAGGTGACGCTCCACGCCAATCGCAGCGACCTCGACGCCGTGCGCTTCCGCGAGCGGGTGATGTTCGACGTCTCCAACCGCAAGCTCGAAACGACGATGCTCGGCGAGAAGGTCGCCATGCCGGTCGCGATCGGCCCGACCGGCATGTGCGGCGCGGTCTGGTCGAACGGCGAGATCCTCTCCTGCCGCGCCGCCCACGATTTCGGCATCCCCTTCTCGCTCTCGACCAATGCCCTGCTCTCGATCGAGGATGTCGCGGAGTCGGTCGACCGGCCCTTCTGGTTCCAGCTCTATCTGGAAAAGGATCGCGGCTTCTCGAAGGAGCTGCTCGAACGGGCCAAGGCGGCCGGCTGCCCGGTCCTGATCCTGACCATGGACCTGCATGTCGAAGGCACGCGCTATTGCGACGTCCATAACGGGCTCGGCGTGCCGCCGAAGCTGAATCCGGCCAATATCTGGAGCATCGTCAGCAATCCGCGCTGGGCGTTCGCGATGCTCCATTCCAAGCGCTGGAGCTTCGGCAATTATGCGGACAAGGTGAAGTCCGGCAACGTCGCCGAGATGGCGGAGCTGGTCAAAAGCCAGCTCGATTCCTCGTTCGACCTCAAGACTCTGGAATGGGTGCGCTCGCTCTGGCCCGGCAAGCTGATCGTCAAGGGTATCCTCGATCCGGAGGATGCGCGCATGGCCGCCGATGCCGGCGCCGACGCAATCCTCGTCTCCAACCATGGCGGGCGGCAGCTCGACAATGCGCCGTCGACCGTCTCGATCCTGCCGAACATCGTCGAGGCGGTCGGCGACCGGGTCGAAATCTATGTCGACAGCGGCATCCGCTCGGGGCTCGACGTGCTCAAATTCCTCGGCCTCGGCGCGCGCGCCTGCTTCATCGGCCGCGCCTATCTTTACGGCCTCGGCGCCTACGGCCAGGCGGGAGTCGCCAAGGCGCTCGAAATCCTGTGCGACGAATTGAGCGTCGCCATGGCGCTGACCGGCGTCACCGATGTCGAGAAGGTGCCGCGCAGCATCATTCTGTCGGCGCCACGTATCGTTGCCGACAATTCACCGGACCGGCCGGAACCCGCCTGACACGCGGCCGGTTAACTGATCGAGATTCATGACGGAGCAGAGCCATGGCCAAGACCGCGGGAGACATACTCGTCCAGACCCTGATCGACTGGGGCGTCGACACCATCTTCGGCATCCCCGGCGACGGCATCAACGGCGTCATCGAATCCCTTCGGGAGCGCAAGGACGAGATCAGGTTCGTCCAGGTCCGGCACGAGGAAGCGGCCGCTTTCGCCGCCTGCGCCTATGCCAAGTTCACCGGCCGGCTCGGCGTATGCCTCTCCACCTCCGGCCCCGGCGGCATCCATCTCCTCAACGGCATTTATGACGCCAAGCTGGACGGCCAGCCGGTGCTCGCCATCACCGGGCTCCAGCATCACGATTTGCTCAACACCTTCACCCAGCAGGATGTCGATCTCGACAAATTGTTCATGGACGCCTGCGCCTACAGCGTGCGGGTGATGGGCGCGGCGCATATGCAGAATGTGGCGGAAATGGCCTGCCGCATCGCGCTCGGCTACCGGCAGCCGACCCACATCACCATTCCGGTCGACGTCCAGTCGCAGGCCGTGTCAAAAGACGCGCGGTCGGAGCGCAACCTTCCGGACCACGTCTCGAACATCATGGCGCCGAGCGGCCATTTGCCCGATCCCAAGCAGCTCGAACGCGCCGCGGAGATCCTCAGCAACGCCAAGAAGCCGTTCATCCTCGCCGGCCGCGGCGCATTGGGCGCGCGGGCGGAGCTGGAGGCGATGGCGGCGCGGCTGAAGGCGCCGGTCGGCATGGCGCTGCTCGGGAAGGGCGCGATCCCCGACGAGAGCCCTTATGCGACCGGGGGCGTCGGCCTGCTCGGCACCCGCGCCTCGCAGGAGGCGATGGAGGCTTGCGACACTCTGCTGATCGTCGGCTCCTGCTTCCCCTATGTCGAATTCTACCCCAAGCCGGGAAGCGCGCGGGCGGTGCAGATCGAGCTCGATCCGAAGCGGATCGGCCTGCGCACCCCGGTCGAGGCGGGGCTGGTCGGCGACAGCGCGCGGGTGCTGGAGGCCCTGCTTCCGCTCGTCCGCCCGAACCCCAGCGACGCCCATCTCAAGGCCGCGCAGGAGACGATGCGCGACTGGCGCGAATTGATGCACGAGCGCGGCACGCGCCGCGAGACGCCGATGAAGCCGCAGGTCGTCACCCACGAGCTCAACAAATTGCTCAAGGACGATGCGATCATCATCACCGACAGCGGCACCATCACCACGTGGACCGCGCGGCACATCGACATGCGGCCGGGCCAGCAATTCAGCTGCTCGGGAACGCTCGCCAGCATGGCCTGCGGCCTGCCTTATGCGATCGGCGCGGCCACCGCCTATCCGAACCGGCAGGTCGTCGCGGTAATCGGCGACGGCGCGATGGCGATGCTGATGGGCGACCTCGTGACGCTTCGGAAATACAATCTCGACGTGAAGCTGATCGTCATCAAGAACAACACGCTCGGCCAGATCAAATGGGAGCAGATGGTGTTCCTCGGCAACCCCGAATATGGCTGCGAGCTGGAACCGATCGACTTCGTGCGGGTGGCGGAAGGCTGCGGCATCCGTGCCGTCGGCATCGAGGATCCGGAGCGCTGCGGCGCACAGCTTCGCGATGCCTTGGCCACGCCGGGGCCGTGCCTCATCGAATGCGTCGTCGATCCGAACGAACCGCCGATGCCGCCCAAGGCCACGATGAAGCAGGCGCTGCATCTCGCCCAATCGCTCGCCAAGGGCACGCCGGGAGGCGCCAAGATCGCGCTCACCATCGCCTCGGACGTGGTGCGCGAGCTGGTCTGATGCCCTTTCCAGGGCGCGTGGCGACGCGGTCCGAATCCGGCCGGGTCGCCGCCGAATGGGAGCGCGTGCCGCCGGACGCAGCGCGGGCGCTGGAAGCGGATTTGCGCGAGGCGCTCGGCGATGCGGCCGATTTCGGCGCCGGCGGCCGCGCTTTGTTCGCGACCGATGCGTCCAATTACCGCCAGGTGCCGATCGGCGTGGTGACGCCGCGCAACCGCGACGAGGCGATCGAGACCGTCCGCCTCTGCCGCGCGCACGACGTCCCGATCCTGCCGCGCGGCGGCGGCACCAGCCTCGCCGGCCAAAGCTGCAATGTCGCGGTGACGATCGATTTCTCGCGCCACCTCGACCGCGTCCTCGATCTCGATCCCGAGGCGCGGCAGGCGCGGGTCGAGCCCGGCTGCATCCTCGACACCTTGCGCGACGCGGCCGAGAAGCACCGCCTGACCTTCGGCCCCGATCCCGCCACCCACGACCGCAACACCTTGGGCGGGATGATCGGCAACGATAGTTGCGGCGTCCATTCGGTGACCGCCGGCCGGACCGCGGACAATGTCGAGCGGCTGACCGTGCTCACCTATGACGGCGCCCTGCTCGATCTCGGGCCGACCGACGAAGCGGCGCTCGCCCGCATCCTCGCCGGCGGCGGGCGCGGGGCGGACATCCATCGCGACCTGCTGGCGCTGCGCGACCGCTACGCGGGGCCGATCGAAAGGAATTTCCCGAAGATCCCGCGCCTGGTCTCGGGTTTCGAGAATCTCGACGCTCTGCTCCCCGGCCGCGATTTCAACACCGCCCGCGCGGTGACCGGGACCGAGGGAAGCTGCGTCCTCATCCTCGACGCGACGCTGAAGCTGGTGCCGAGCCCGCGCTGCAAGGCGCTCGCCTTGCTCGCCTTCGACGACGTCTTCGCCGCCGCCGATGCCGTGCCTTCGATCCTGGCGCAGGGTCCCGCCGCGCTCGAAGGCTTCGACGACAAGAGCTATGCGGCGCTGAAGCGGATCGGCGCGCCGGGGATGGACCTCTTCCCCGACGGCAAGGGCTGGCTGATCGTCGAAGCCGGCGGCGAGAGCAAGGACGAGGCCGAGCGCAACGTCCGCACCATCGCCGACCGCTCCGGCCATGCCGGCCGCTGCCGGATCATCTCCGATCCCTCCGCGCAGAAACGGATCTGGGCGGGCCGCGAGGCCTCGCTCGGCGCCACCGCCTTCGTCGCCGGCCAGCCGGAGCATTGGCCGGGATGGGAGGACAGCGCCGTCCCGCCCGACCGGCTCGGCGCCTATATGCGCGATCTCGAAGCCCTGTTCGCCCGCCATTCCTACACCGCCGCGCTCTACGGGCATTTCGGCGACGGCGTCATCCATTGCCGGGTCGATTTCGATTTCCGCGACGAAGCCGGCATCGCCCATTACCGCGCCTTCATGCGCGAGGCGGCGCAGCTCGTTCATTCCCATGGCGGATCGCTGTCGGGCGAGCATGGCGACGGCCAGTCGCGGGCCGAATTGCTCGGGACCATGTACGGGCCCGAGCTCGTCCAGGCCTTCCGCGAATTCAAGGCGATCTGGGACCCGGGCAATAGGATGAACCCGGGCAAGGCGATCGCGCCTTACCCGATCGATTCCAACCTGCGGCTCGGCCCCGGCTACCAGCCACCCAAGCTCGATACGTACTTCGGCTTTCCCGGCGACGGCGGCTCCTTCGCCCACGCCGCCATCCGCTGCGTCGGCGTCGGCAAATGCCGCCGCCGGCAGGTCGGCGAAGAAATCATGTGCCCCTCCTATCTCGCCACCGGCGAGGAAAAACATTGCACGCGCGGCCGCACCCATCTTCTCCACGAAATGACGCGCGGCGAGGTGATCGCCGACGGCTGGCGCAGCGACGAGGTGGAAGAGGCTTTGTCGCTCTGCCTCGCCTGCAAGGGCTGCAAGAGCGACTGCCCGGTCGGAGTCGACGTCGCCACCTACAAGGCCGAGTTCCGCGCCCATCATTATCAGGGCCGGCTACGCCCGCGTGCCGCTTATTCGATGGGCCTGATCCAGCTCTGGGCGAGGCTGGCCGAACCCGTCCCTGCGCTGGCCAATCTACTGACCCAGTCGAAATTGCTGTCGCCGCTCGCCAAGGCCGCCGCCGGCATCGACCGGCGCGCGTCCCTGCCGCCGTTCGCGCGCCGCTCCTTCCGGCGCTGGTTCCGCAGGCACAAGCCGGCGGCGGGCGAGCGGGTGCTGCTCTGGCCCGACACGTTCAACAATCATTTCCGGCCGGAGACCGCGATCGCCGCCGTCCGCCTGCTCGAAAGCGCCGGCTTCAGCGTCGCCATCCCGCCGCGGCCGCTCTGCTGCGGCCGGCCGCTCTACGATTGGGGTTTCCTCGACCGCGCCAGGCGGCAGTTCGAAGCGATCTTCGCCTGCCTTGCCGGGGAGATCGAAGCCGGGACGCCGATCGTCGGCCTCGAGCCCGCCTGCACCGCCGCCTTCAGGGACGAGCTTCCCAACCTCTTTCCGGACCGGCCGGAAGCCAAGCGACTGTCGAAGCAAATCGTTTATTTCGCCGATTTCGTCGCCGCGCATGCCGGCCGCTTCCCGTCCCCCCGCCGCGGCGGCAAGGCTTTGCTCCAAGTCCATTGCCACCATCATGCGGTGATCGGCTTCGATGCCGAAAAGACCTTGCTCGACCGGCTCGGCCTCGAGGTCGAGCGGCCGCCCCAGGGCTGCTGCGGCATGGCCGGCGCCTATGGCATGGCGCGCGAGACCTATGAGGTCGGCCGCAGGATCGGTGAGCGCGTGCTGCTGCCGCGTGTCCGCGCGCTTCCGCCCGATGCGCTCATCCTCGCCGACGGCTATAGCTGCCGCGAGCAGATCGAGCGTCACGGCGGGCGCCCGACCCTGCATATCGCCCAGCTTCTCGCGGATCGGATGCTGTAAGCGCCGCGCCCCTATTGATCCCCGTCAAGTCGTGGAACGGGAGGAGGATCGGGAGGTTGCCTCTCCGTCAGCCGCCGCCCTGCGGGCGTCGGCGGCGTCCCACGCCGGCTTCGGGGCCGAGACCGGCGCCCGGCCTCCGGCTTCCCTCTCAGTGGCCGGAGGCCGGCAGCGCGGCCCTATGGCCGCGTTGCATGTTGCTGCCGGGCGTGCCCGCCAGGCTCCGCCCAGCCGCCGGTCTGCGCTCAGTCTCTGTGGAACTGTGGGCGGGCGAGGCTCTGGAGCGTCTTCTGCGCCACATCCGAGTTTGCGAACGGCGAGATAGGCTGGGACAGCAAAACGAAGCCGCGACTGCTCACCAACGTCAGCTGGTTGACCGCGATGTAGAGGATGAGGTCGTCGTCCAGCGACACGTTCGGCAAGCCGACGAGGCTGATCTGGGTCTGGATCGCGAAGCTGTCCCAGTTGAGGCGCAGCGCTGTCGGCTGGTCGTTCGAAAAGACGGGCTGCGACCCGTCGCTGTGCCGGGCGCGGTTCACCGCCACCGCGACGGCCGTGTAGATGGCGGAACCCGAGCTCGACCAACCGCCGATCGAGCCGGCGGACAGGCCGTTCACGTTCAGCTGGTTCATCGTCTCGTTATAGCAGTTGAAGCAGTAGACCTTGCCGGGCATCGTTCTTCTCCTCACTTGATTTTTGAGCGCCTGCATATCCCGCGCGGAAGCTCGCATGCCGCCACTTTAGAACGCGTGAACGTAAAGCAGTTCTTCGGCGGATTCCGGATAGGGATCGGGTCCGCAGAAAGCCTCGATCTTCGCCCGGTCGCGGACGAGGATGCGGGTGCCGCGGACGTGGAGGCCGTTGCCGGCGATGGTCTGCAAAGCGCGCGAGAGGGTCTCGGCGGTCATGCCGATACGCGAGGCGAGGTGCCGCTTGGGGATGGGCAGCTCGACATTGTCCCGGAGCGGGCTTTCATCGACCAGCCGCAGCAGGAAGGCCGCGAGGCGCTGCGCCGCGCTGCGGCATTTGAGATCGAGGATATGGCGGACCGCCATCCGCCATTGGCCACCCATGATCCGGGCGAGCCGCGCGGTCAAAGCGGCGCAATCGGCCAGCTCGCGCCGCACGGCCGGGATTTCGAGCGACAGGATGCGCGCGGAGGTGAGGATGCGCGCGGAGGTCAGATAGGGTTCGTCGAACAAGGCGGCGGCCGGCATGAAGACGTCGCCCGCCGACAGCATCAGCACACCGCATTCCTTGCGGCCTTCCATCTTGGTGAGCTCGGCAATGCCGCCGACCAGGACGTGGAGGTGGCTCGCCGCCTCGCCTTCCTGGAAGAGCACGGTGCCGGGGGCGCAGCGCCGGATCGACGCGCCCTCCATCAATCGCGCGACCTGGGCTTCGGGCAGGCCGAGGAAGAGGGGAAGCCCACCTATTCCCTCCCTGTCGCCGTCCTTCACGTCGCACCTCCTTGCACGAGAGCGGCTGAAGGCAGATTGCAACCGCCGTCAATAAACTGGATTGATTCCGTGGCCGGTTGCCGTCGTCAACCACCGGCGTCTTGACCGGCGTCAAGCTTCAGAACCCGCGGAGCGCCCTGTCGTTGCGCCATCGTGAGGGACGCGCCCAGAAGATCGACGGTGGAACGGGCTTTCGAGCTGGCGCGCTCGGGCCGCTACCGCCACATGCGCGAGATCAGGAAGCAGCTCGTCCGCGAAGGCTGCGACGACGTCGACCGGCATCTCGCCGGCACCGGGCTGCGCAAGCAATTGCTCGGCGAAGCGGCCGAAGCGCGCCGGCGGCCGCCGGCGAACCCGCGCGTCGAGAAATGCGAGATCGGCGCCTGAGGCCGCCTCACCAATAAGTGGCGTAGAGGGCGATCAGGATCAGGATCACGCCGAGCGCGCCGATGTTGAAGCCGGTGCGGGTCGCATAGCGGACGTTGCTCGTATCGATCGTGTCCGCGCCCGGCCTCGGCTTCGTCACCAGCGAGATGACGACCGCCAAAGCAAGCGAGATCAGGAAAACGACGCCCATCCGGTCCATGAACGGCAGATCGTGAAGCGGCCCGAGGATCGGCAGCAGCGCCTGGGTCGATTTCCCCCACCAATGGCCCGCGCCCGAAGCGGCCAGGGCAACCCAGTCGGGCTTGGCGAGCGCGGAGATCGCGACCGAGGCGATGGCGGCGGCGAAGGCACCCGCCTCGTTCGCCCGCTTCCAGAACAGGCCGAGCAGGAAGATGACGGTGATTCCGGGCGTGAAGAAGCCGGTGAATTCCTGGATGAACTGGAAGGCCTGCTCCGACGCGCCGACCAGAGGCCGCGCCACGAGGATGGCGATGACGATTGCCGTGACCGCCGCGATCCGGCCGACCAGCACGAGATGACGTTCCTCGCCGGTGGTCCCTTCGGAATCTTCCGCGCGGGTGCGGTCGCCGCGGATCTTCGCATAGAGGTCGAGCGTGAAGATGGTGGCGATCGAATTGATCTTGGACGCCGTCGAGGCGACGATCGCCGCGATCAGGGCCGCGAAGACCAGGCCGAGCAGGCCCGTCGGCAGCAGCCGCATCATCGTCGGATAAGCCTCGTCGGGCTTGGGGAGGCCCGGCGCCAGCATCACCGCGGCGATTCCGGGAAGGACGATGATCAGCGGCATCAGCAGCTTCAGGAAGGCCGCGAACAGGACGCCGCGCTGCGCCTCGTCGAGGCTCTTCGCCGCCAGCGCGCGCTGGATGATATATTGGTTGAACCCCAATAGCTCAGATTGGCGATCCACATCCCGCCGATCAGCACCGAGAGGCCGGGCAGGTCCATATAATGGGGATCGCCCTTCTTCAGGATCATGTGGAAATGGTCGGGCGCCTGGTGCATCAGCTTCGTAAAGCCGGCGACGAAGCCGGCACCACCGCCGATCTTGCCAAGCGTCAGGAAGGCGACGACGAGGCCGCCGAGGACGAGCAGGGTCACCTGAACGATGTCGGTCAAGGCCACCGCCTTCAACCCGCCGCGGATCTGGTAGAGCAAGGCGAAGGCGCCGAGGATGACCAGGGCCGCATTCTGGTTGATCCCCGCCACCTTGGTCACCGCGATCGAGCCGAGCCAGATGATCGAAGTCAGGTTCACGAACACGTAGAGGCCGAGCCAGAAGACCGCCATCAGGATCGGCAGCGCCCGCCCGTAACGCCGCGCCAGGAATTGCGGCATCGTGTAGATTTCGTTCTTGAGGAAGATCGGCAGGAAGAACTTGCCGACGATCAGGAGGGTCGCCGCCGCCATCCATTCGTAGGAGGCGATGGCGAGGCCGATCGCATAGCCCGAGCCCGACATGCCGACGATCTGCTCGGCCGAGATGTTGGCGGCGATGAGCGAGGCCCCGATCGCCCACCAGGGCAGGTTCTTCGACGCCAGGAAATAATCGGACGTGTCCTTCCGGTGCCCTGCCTTCTCGCGGCTGACATATTGGGCGAGAAGGAAGATCGCGATCGCGTAGGCGACGACGACGACGATATCGATCGTTGCGAGATGCACCCTTTTTCTCCCCCGGTCCCACCCCTTTTATACCGGGGTTTCTCTTCGCGGCGATATTGCCGTTTCGGCTCAGGAATTATAAGATTAAATCCACATGTCCAGCGGGGAGAGGGAAAGGGGCGCGTCCCCGGCGTTCGGCGGGCCCCGGGCCTCGGACGGATTCGGCCGCAACCTGACCTTCGGAATGCTCGACGCGCTCGGCCGCGCCATCGTCACCGGCCATTACGAGAAGACGCGTTTTCCGACCGAGGCCGAGCTCGCCGCCGAGCATGAGGTCAGCCGCTCGGTGACGCGCGAGGCGGTGAAGATGCTGACCGCCAAGGGCCTGCTCACCGCCCGGCCGCGCAAGGGCACCAGCATCCAGCCGCCTTCCTCGTGGAACCTGTTCGATCCGGACGTCCTGCGCTGGCTGCTTGAGCGCAAATTCTCGCTGGAGCTGCTGCGCCAGTTCTGCGAGCTCAGGATCGCGATCGAGCCCGCCGCCGCCGCGCTCGCCGCCCGTGCCGCGGACGAAGCGGCGGTCGACGCGATCGAGGCCGGCTATGAACGGATGGAGGCGGCCGAGCGCGACGAGGACGACGCGCTCCAGGCCGACATCGCCTTCCACATCGCCATCCTCGAAGCCTCGGGCAACCCCTTCTACCGCCAGTTCCACGACGTGGTCGCGACCGCGCTTCGGACCTCGATCCGCTTCAGCAACCGCTTCGCCGGGCTCGCGGCAAGCTTCAACGCCCACCGCGCCAGCCTCCCCGCCCACCGCGCCGTGCTCGACGCGATCCGCGCGCATGACGCGCCGGCCGCGCAGGACGCGATGCGCATCCTCGTCGCCGACGTGATGGTGGTGATCGAACGGGTGGAGCGGGAACGGAATCGCGACGCCGCAAAGTAGCCGTCATCCGGGCTCGGCCCGAGCAAAGAGCCGTCATCCCGGGCTCGGCCCCATAAGCGCTAAGTTTAGCATGGGATGGTTTGGCTTTGTCGCTTGCGGGGCGGTTCAGTGATTCGTTTTCGGATCTGATCGGCGCGGGCGAAGATCCGGCCGAGGGATATTGGGCCGAGGACGGCGTGGACGAGCGCCATCATCATGATTTTGGTGGTTCGCCAGAGGGAAGGCGCCTGGCCTCTGGCGGCGTGCTGCTCAGGGGGGAGAGTCCCGGAGTTCCGGGTTGAGGTCTTCGATCAGGAGGGCGGCGATGAGGTGGGCCAGGATCCATGTCCTTGCCAGGCGTTCATCCTTGGCCGGCAGGCGGTCGATGCTGAGCAGGCTTTTGAGCCGTTTGAAGGCGAGCTCGATCCGCCAGCGCAGGCGATAGAGCGCGCCGAGTTGCTCGGGGCTGGCTTTGTCGCGGTCGAGCGAGGTGATCAGCATCAGGTGCCCGGCGGCGCGCAGGCTCGACGGATCGTTCCGGTGTTGGCCGCGCCTGCTCTCGTGCAAGGCGCGCTTGCGGGCCTTTGCCGCGGCCTCGGACGGCTTTTTGAGGATGACGAGCCGCGCCTGCAGCGGTTCCTGGTCTTGATCGCTGCCATCGATGACGAGCAGGTCGAGGTCGTTGAACCCCTCTTTGTCGCTTGCATCGAGCGCAGCCGACAGATCGAACGGCCGTCCGTCGGCGTGGGCCAGCCGCAGCGAGCGAGACCCGGCTCTGACGAGATACTCGGCTCCCGCCTTGGCGACATGACGAAGGCCGCCCGGCCGCGCATAGACACGATCACCCATCACCAGTTCGCCAGGCCCGACGCTCGCGCGCTCCAGCGCCTCCGCGCTGCGGGCCTTGGTCAGCTCGAAGGCGCTGAACCGCTCCTCGGCAAGATCGTAGACCCCGTGGAGCCGCCAGCGCGGCCCTCGGCCCGGCGCGCCGATCACCGATCCGTCCACCACCCGCAAGCGCAGGCCCAAGGCAGCGGGCGAAGCCGTCGCCGCCCGCGGCGCCAGCAACGCTCCCGCAATTTGCGCCAACCAATCTGCCGAGGCCTGCAAGCGATACATCAAAGCGACATCGCTCAGCGACGCCACCTGCTGCAGCTCCGCCCAGGCCGCCGTCTGGCGAAGCGACTGGCCCCCCGGCCCATAAGCCAGCGCCAGCCGCAAAAGATCCGAGGCGCTCCCAATCCGCCGCTTGCGAACGAAAACACCCGACGAACGCGCCGATGCCTCAAGATCGATCGAACGACCGATCCGCGACATAACCGCAGGCCAGTCCTGCTCCTGGATGCCCAACAACATCCAAAGCGTGAATCATAAATCAAACCGCAGGGGAATCCCTAACTTAGCGCATATGGGGCTCGGCCCGGGATCCACCTTTCTTGCGGCGGATGCGAAAAAGAAGGTGGATGCCGGATCAAGTCCGGCATGACGAAAACTATTGGGCCATTCAGGACAGACCTTTCGGCTTCCGCCCAAGCTGACAGGAAGACGCAGTGGCTTTCCAGCCCGGCGCCGTTCGCGCTCTATCGCGCCGCCGTCCCCGTCGCCCGCAAATTCCGGAAAATCTCCGCCTCGCGTTCGCGATAGGGGGTGCCGTCGGGCTTCACCAGATCGTGGAACCAGATGGTCGGGGGCTGGAGAACATAAGGCCGCTGCCAGCTGTCCCAAGGCAGCCAGGTCTGGATCTTGCCCTGGACGAAGCCCCAGTTGATCATGCCTACATCGTCGCGCCGGCCGGCCGGAAGCACCGTGTCGACGGTCGAGCCGGCGCCCCGCGCCATCCATTCGGTGCAGAGAAGCGGCCGGCCCCACCCCTTCAATTGCGCGACGCGCCGCTCGAATTCCTCCGGCCAGCCATAATCGTGGAAGCTGAGGATATCGGATTGCTCGATCTGGATGCGCGCGACGGCGCCGAGCTTCGCGCCCGGCGACCAATCGCCGCCGGTCCAGACGCCGCTGGTCAGCGGCTGGACCGGATGGCGGCTGCGTGCCCAGGCGAACACCCGCGGCAGCAATTCCGCGATCCGCGCCTGCTCGAGCGCCAGCCGCGACGTCTCGTAATTGCCGCCGCCCGGATTGTCGGGCTCGTTCCAGACGTCCCAGGCGAGGATTCGCGGGTCGTTGGCGAAGCTTCCGACCACATCCTGGACATAGGCGCGCAGCCGGGATTCCTGGCTCCGGTCCATCAGGGCGACGCGGCCGGGGCTCTGCAGCCAGCCCGAATTATGGACTCCGGGGATGGGCGGATGTTGCGGGCCGATCCTGGGGTTCGGGTCCCAGCAGCTGTCGAACAGGACGAAGACCGGCCGGATATTGTGGCGGGCCGCGATGGCGAGGAAACGATCGATACGCCGCTTGAACCCCTCCGGATCCTCCTGCCAGGCGAGATCGTGGAGGAAGACCCGCATCACGTTCATGCCGAACTCGTGCTGCGCCCAGCCGAGCTCGCGGTCGATCTCCGCGGGATCGAAGGTGGGCGCCTGCCACATTTCGAGCTCGTTGATCGCGTCCGCGGGAATGAAATTGGCGCCGGTCAGCCAGGGCTGCTTTTCATACCAGGCATTGGCCTCGGCCGCGGTCCAGCGCTGCGCCTCGGCAGGCGCCGCGGCGGCCGGCGGCGGCGCGGCCAGGGCCGGGAGCGGCGGCGCCAGCAGAGCGGCGGCCGCGAGGGTCCGGAAAGAAAACTTCATCGGTGCGCCGGGCTCGTCGAGAAGCGCCAGATGATGATGTTGCGATAGGTCTGGCCGGGATCGAGCCGGATCGATCCGAATTCCGGCCGGTTCGGCGTATCGGGGAACATTTGCGGCTCGAGCACGATCGCGTCGCCCTCGCGATAGAGCTTGCCCGCCTTGCCCGACGTGGTCCCGTCGAGGAAGTTGCCCGAATAGAATTGGAGGCCGGGCTGGTTCGAGAAAATCTCCATCACCCGCCCCGATTTCGGCTCTTCGACCCGGGCGAGCAGCCGCGGCTCCGCCGCCAATGTCCGCGCGATCACCCAATTATGGTCGTAGCCGCGGCCGAAGACGATCTGCTGGTCCGACGCATCGCGTACCCGCGCGCCGATCGGCGTCGGCCGGCGAAAGTCGAACACCGTCCCCGCGACCGGGCGGATCTCGCCGGTCGGGATCGCGGTCGCGTCGGTCGGGGTATAGGAATCGGCGGGAATGGTGAGCAGATGGCCCATCGCGCCGTCCGCCGAGCCTTCGCCGGCGAGGTTCCAATAAGCGTGGTTGGAAAGGTTGACGATCGTTGGCTTGTCGGTCGTCGCCTCATAGTCGACCGACAATTGGTTCTTCTCGTCGAGCTTGTAGGTGGCGGTGGCGGTCACGGTCCCGGGAAAGCCCATGTCGCCGGCGGGGCTGACCAGCCGCAGGGTGACGCTGGCGCTCGGCCCGTCCTTTGTCTCCACGATCCGCCAGACCTGCTTGTCGAAGCCCTTGGGGCCGCCGTGCAGCGCATTGGGGCCATTGTTGACCGGCACCTGATAGACATGGCCGTCGAGGGTGAAGCGGCCCCCGGCGATGCGGTTGGCGACGCGGCCGACGGTCGCGCCGATGAACGCGGGCCATTCAAGATATTTGTCGAGCGTCGGATAGTCGAGCGCGACGTCGGCGGGCCGGCCGTTCCGGTCGGGCACGATCGCCGACTGGATCGAGGCGCCGTAGCTGATGATCCGGACTTTCATGCCGTGGCCGTTGGCGAGGATGACCGCCTCCACCTTCTGCCCGTCGGGGAGGGTTCCGAACGGCGCCCGCGAGACGCTCGCCGCCTGTGCCGAGCCCGCCAGGCCGGCCGCCGCCACGATCATCGCCCATCTCCCTTTGCCCATGATGCCCCCCTTCCGCCGCGGCCGGTTGATCCCTGCCCTTTGATCATCTGATTGATATGATAATAAGGAATCCGAAACAAGGAATCTCGCCGTGCCGAAACGCCTCGACTCGCTCCTTAAACATGGTTCCTCCGCCTGTCTCGCCGCGCTGGCGACGCTCGCCGCCGCGCCGGCGCCGGCCGCCGCGCCGGAGCCCTTCGTCCCGGCCTTGAGCTCCGATTTCCCCGACCCGTTCGTCCTGCCCGACGGCAATCGCTTCCTCGCTTATTCGACCAATCCGATGAGCGGCCATGTCAACGTCCAGACCGCCATCTCGCGCGATCTCGTTCATTGGGAAATTTTGCGCGATCCCGACGGCAAGCCGCACGATGCGCTGCCCGTTCTCCCCGCCTGGGCGAAAGGCGGCCGGACCTGGGCGCCCGAGGTGCTGAAGACCGGCGGCCCCGACGGAAAGGGCGGCTTCGTCCTCTATTTCACCGCGGCCGACCGGAAGAGCGACCGCCAGTGCATCGGCGCCGCGGTCGCGGCCGATGCCGCGGGGCCGTTCCATTCCGACGGTGCCGAACCTTTGGTCTGTCAGCTCGACCTCGGCGGCTCGATCGATCCCGACGCCTTCCGCGACGCCGACGGCAGCCTCACCCTCTATTTCAAGAATGACGGGAATGCGGTCGGCAAGCCGGCCGCGCTCTGGGCCCAGAAACTCGCGCCCGACGGGCTCAGCGTCGCGGGTGAGCCCGTCGAGCTGCTGCGCAGCACGCGCAAGAGCTGGGAGCAGGATGTGATCGAGGCGCCGTCGATGACCCGCATCGACAATCATTACGTGCTGTTTTTCTCAGGCGGCTTTTACGGCTGGCCGCAGGACGCGCGGCTGTCGCCTTATGCGATCGGCTATGCCACCTGCGCTTCGCCGACCGGCCCGTGCAGCGCGGCGAAAGATCCGATCCTCTACAGCTTCTCCGGATCGCTCGGCTGCCTCAGTGGGCCGGGCCACCAGGCGGTCTTCGACTATGGCGGGCGGCGCTTCATCGCCTTCCACGCCTGGTCGGTGACGCCCGGCTGCCACCCGCTCGACCAGACGCGCTACCTCTATGTCGCACCCCTGGTCTGGAAGGACGGCAAGCCCGCCGTCGGCGAGAGCCTGCGCGCCGCCGCGCATTAGGGCGGTCGCTTTACCAGACCTGTCGTCAAGAAGAACACAACCTCAACGCCTCCCCCTCGATGGGGGAGGCTGGGAGGGGGTGTGGCTGGACGTAAAGCTCGGTGCGCGGGGAGACCTCGCCACGGGCCGGCGGGGATAGAGCCCCTTCGCTGCAGCGTCAGAAACGGAAGCGGAGACCCAGCGACATGACGCTTTCCTGATACTGGACCGACCGCGGGACCGTCACCGTGTCGGCGCCGGTGAAATTGGTGGTCTCGGTGACCCTGAACGGCTTGTTGAGGATGTTCGTCCAGTCGACGAAGACCGTGAAATTGTGGGTGAACGTATAGCTGCCGGAGAAATCGAGCCGGGCGAGCCCCTGGACCGTCTCGGTATAGAGCCGGCTGCCGGGCGCGCCCAGGGGATAAGCGGGCAGATCGGGGCGGAACAGCGACAGGAAATGGTTCCGGAAATTGTAGGACAGGCGCAGCGAAAGGCCGCCATGCTCGTACATGCCGACCAGATTGCCGGTCCACTTCGAGACTCCGACGATCGGCATCGTATAGCCGCCAAGCCCCACGTCCGCCGGGTTCCCGTCCAGCACGCCCGGCAGCTTCAGGCTGGTGTCGAGATAGGTGACGTTCGCCTGGATTCCGAAGCCGCGCACCCAGGCGGGCAGCGACCCGATGTCGAGGAAGGTCTGGAACTGGGCCTCGACACCGTCGATCCGCGCCTTGGACGCGTTGAACGGCGAGCTGGCGAGGACGATTCCGAAATCGGGATTGTTCACGAACTCCTGGAAGCTCTCGATATAATCCTTGATGTCGCGGCGGAACACGGCGACCGAGGCGAAGCCGGTCCGCGAGAAATAATATTCGAGGCTCGCGTCGTAATTGTTCGACCGCATCGGCTTGAGATTGGGATTGCCGCTGTTCAGGGTGCGGACGCAGCTCGGCCCCTGCGGGATCGTCTGGCCGGTCGCGGGATCGGTGCAGCTCGGCGGCGGCGCCACCGACCCGCCCGGATCGATCTGGGAGAAGTCCGGCCGGGTGCGCGTCCTGGTCGCGGACAGGCGGAGCTGGATCTCGCGGTTGAAATGAATGTCGGCGCTGAAATTGGGCAGCCAGTCGGTGTAGCGCTGGCTGATCGCGATCGGCGCATAGGCGCCGTTGGTGACCGTGCTCGCGTTGACCCGGTCGTCCGTCCGCACCGGGCGGACGCCAATCAGGCCGTCGACATGGACTCCGCCCTCGTCGCCGAAGGCGTAGCGGACCTGCGCATAGCCGGCATAGGATTTCTCCCAGGCGCTATAGGTCTGGTCCGGGAAGGGCGTCGGCGGAAAGAGATTGTCGGGGTCGCCGAGCGTGCGCGAGAACAGGCGCATCGCGGCTTCGTTGAGCTGGATGCTCGCATAAGTCGGCGCCAGCCACTGGTCGAAGACGGGCGTGTTGTCGCCGCGGAAGCCGGTCTGGAACAACTGGTAATCGAGCGGCACCGCCGTGATCGGCACGTTCTGGTTGAGAACGACGTCTCCGCCCCAATAATGGTTGCCATATTGGCGGTGGGCGTAGCGGTCGACGTAGCGGAAGCCCACTTCGATCTTGGGGAGGAAGGAGAGGCCGGTCTCATATTCGAGGTCGGTCCGCGCCTGCCAATCCTTGCCCTTGGCGATCTGCCTTTCTTCGAAGAAGCCGCGATATTGGTAATTGGCGGGATCGGCGGCGTTGAAGCCGGGCAGCGAGAATTGCGGGCCATTGCCGTTGGCGTCGATGATCGCGTCGACCGTCACGGGGTGCGAGAAGGCGTAGTCGACGCTCTCGGTATGGCCGGTGAACTGGCTCGACGTGCGGGCGACGTCGGCGGAGATGCGTAGCGGCCCCTTGTCGTAGGAGCCGCCGACCGCGAACTGATAGGTGTCGGTCTTGTTGTACGTGCCGCCCTGGAAGCCGTCCGGCCGGAACGGATTGACGATCTCGGCGCTCTGGAGAAGGTCGGTGCCGGGCTTGAGCACGACATTGTTATAGGCCTGGCCGCCCCAGAGCGGCACTTCGAGCTCGCGGTCGGAAATCTTGTTGCGGAAGCCCTGCCACAGGCCCTCGGCATAGAATTCGAGGCCCGGCGCCGGCCGCCATTGCAAGGCGGCGTTGACCGACGGCCGCGAGCGGTCGCCCGAGCCGTAATCGACCCGGTCGATGTCCGGGAAGCGGGCGGACTTGCCGTTGCCGATCCCGTCATTGGCGACGAAGTCGGTGTTGGACCGGGTCGAATCGAGATAGGTCAATTCGGTGTAGGAGAAATTGACCAGGGCGCCGATCTCGCCGATCCCGGTATTCCAGCGGTCGCTGATCAGGATGTTGCCGTTCGGATGCCAGACCCGCGACTGGTTGGTATATTGCGCCCAGAAATTGCCGGCGACCTCGAGCCCGCTGAAGTCGAACGGCCGGCGCGAGCGGACGTTGATCAGGCCGGCAAGGCCCGGCTCGACCAGGTTGGCGGTCGAGGTCTTGTAGACTTCCAATGCGCCGATCGCGCCCGAGGGAAAGTCCTGGAGCGCGACCACGCGCGTCTCGGCGGTGAAGATCTCGCGGCCATTATAGGTCGTCTCGAAATTGGGCAGGCCGCGGACCAGCACCTGGCTCGCCTCGCCGCCGCCGCGGAGCACCTCGACGCCGGGGATTCGCGCCGCGGTGTCGGACACGGCGACGTCGGGCAGCTTGCCGATATCCTCGGCGACGATCGCGTCGACGATCTGGTCGGAACGGCGCTTGATATTCTCCGACGATTGGAGGCTGCGGCGCAGGCCGGTGACGACGATCTCCTGGCCGGAGGCTTCGGGCGTTCCGGTCGCCGCCGCATTGTCCGCCGCCGTTCCCGTCTGGGGCGCGGCATTGGCGTCGCCTGCCGGCTGGCCGGCGGCCGCCTGCGTCGATTGAGCGAAAGCCGGCCCGGCTGCGAGCGCGACGATGGCGAGCGACGCGGAACCGAGAATGAGAGTCTTCACGCGCATATCAAAAGCCTCCCCGGCCTGTCTCGAGCGACCCTCTCGGGGGCCGTAACGCCAGCGACATAATCCAAGCCGGCGGGGCGAGACAATACATTTATAAGATTTATCATAAGTGTTGCGCCGTGGACCCAATGCATGTGAGGAAACGGCCCGGCGCACTCAGGGAAGAAGCGGGGAAAAAGGGTGCCGGATCGGGTCCGGAGAATCGTGATCCTCGGCGGCGGCACCGCCGGCTGGATGGTCGCGGCGGCGCTCGCGAACCAGCTCCCGCGGGCCTCGACGGTCGAATTGGTCGAATCGGAGGAGATCGGGATCGTCGGCGTCGGCGAGGCGACGCTTCCGCATTTGCGCTTCTTCGTCGAGAGCCTCGGCATCGACGAGGCCGATTTCATGAAGGCGACCCACGCCACCTTCAAGCTCGGCATCGCGTTCCGCGATTTCGGCCGGATCGGCACCGCCTATCTGCATCCGTTCGGCGACTTCGCGCGGCCGGTGAACGGGGTGCCGTTCCACCATCTCTGGCTGCGGATGCGGGCGGCCGGGCGGCAGGGCGATTTGTTCGATTATTCGCCGGCCAATGCGATGGCGGCGGCCAATCGCTTCGTGCCGCCGTCCACCGATCCGGCCTCTTTGCTGTCGCGGATCAACTATGCCTATCAGTTCGATTCGACCCTGTTCGGCCCCTATCTGCGCACTTATTCCGTCGCGCGCGGCGTGCGGCGCACCGAGGGTCGCGTCGTCGGGGTCGAGCGGCACGGCGAGAGCGGCGACGTCGCCGCTTTGGCGCTCGCCGACGGCCGCCGGGTCGAGGGCGATCTGTTCGTCGACTGCTCGGGCTTCCGCAGCCTGTTGCTCGGCGACACGCTCGGCGAGGCCTGGGAGGATTGGTCGCCCTGGCTGCCCTGCGACCGCGCCGTCGCCCTCCCGTGCGCCGCGCCGGACGGCCCGATCGAGCCGTTGACGCGGGCGATCGCGATGAAGGCCGGCTGGCGCTGGCGCATCCCGCTCCAGCACCGGGTCGGCAACGGCTATGTCTATTCGAGCGCCCATATCGGCGACGACGAGGCCGCCGGCACGATCCTCGGCGCGATCGAAGCCGCGCCGCTCGCCGAGCCGCGCCTCCTCCGCTTCCGCGCCGGCCGGCGGCGGCGGAGCTGGGTGAAGAACGTCGTCGGCATCGGCCTCGCCTCGGGCTTCCTCGAGCCGCTCGAATCGACCAGCCTCTATCTCGTCCAGGCGGCGATCCGGGAGCTGGTCGGCCTGTTCCCGATCGGCGCGGTCGACGATTGGGACCGCGACGAATTCAACCGCCTGATCGACGTCGAGTACGACCGGATCCGCGATTTCCTGATCCTCCATTATCACGCCACCGAGCGCGACGATTCGTCCTTCTGGAACCATGTCCGGACGATGCACGTGCCGGACAGCCTGCTCGAGAAGATCGAGCTGTTCCGCCGCGCCGGCCGCGTCGCCCGGTATAGCGAAGGCCTGTTCTTCGAGCCGAGCTGGATCGCCGTCTATGTCGGCCAGGGCATCCTCCCCGAAGCCTGGGACCAGCGCGCCGATGCGCCGGACGCGCGGAGCCTCGCTTCGGGCATGGACCGGCTGCGCGCCCAGATAAAAGAGCAGGTGGCGGCGATGCCCGACCATGCGGCCGTCCTCGCCGCGCGCAATGCCGGCATCGGGAGCGCCGCCTGATGGAGCGGCCGCGCGCCATCCGCTCAATCCTGATCCTCGGCGGCGGCCTTACCGGCCTCTCCGCCGCCGCCGCCTTCGCGCACGCGCTGCCGCGGGCGCGGATCGTCCTGGTCGAGCTGCCGCCCGACCCGGCCGCGCTCGCCGACCGGATGCCGGGGAGCCTTCCCGCCATCCATCATTTCCACGCCGCGATCGGGCTGGACGAGGCGGGCTTGCTCCGCACCGGCGCGGCGACGCCGCGGCTCGCGCTCCGCTTCGAGCATTGGTCGCCGCGCGGCGAGCCCTGGCTGCACGTCTATGGCGATCACGGCCTGCCGCTCGGCGCCATCGCGTTCCACCAGGTCTGGGCCGCCGCGCGGCGGGAGGGCAGGGCCGGGCCGTTCCACCTAACCAATGCCGCCGGCGCGCTCGCGTCCACCGATTGCTTCGCGCTTCCGAACCACGATCCGCAATCCCTGCTCTCGACCTTCGACCATGCGCTGCGGCTCGAGCCCGAAGCCTATGCCGCCCGGCTCGCCGCCGCGGCCGGAAAACGGCTGCTGCGCGCGCGCGGCGAATTTGGCGGCGTGCAGCGGCGCGAGGATGGCGGCGTCGCCGCGATCCTGCTGAAGGACGGGCGCCGCTTCGAGGCCGATTTGTTCCTCGACTGCGCCGGCCCCGCCGCGCCCTTGCTCAGCCGGCTCGATTCGGGCTGGGAGGATTGGAGCGCCTTCTTCCCCGCCGACCGTCTGCTGATCGGCACTGTCCCCGCCGCGCCGTCGCCGTCCGATCTCGTCTCCGCCACCGACATCGGCTGGCGCTGGTCGGCACCCGGTTTGGCGCACGGCTTCGGCGGGCTCGCTTACGCCTCCGCCATCACCACGGAGGCGGAGGCGCGGCAGGCGCTCGGCGACTCGGGCAAGGCGGAAGCGGCCGGGCTGATCGCCATCCGCCCCGGCCGCCGGCCGCGCCCCTGGCTGCGCAACGTGCTGGCGCTCGGCGACGCGGCGGTCGCCGTCGATCCGCTCCAATGGACCAACCTCGCCCTCGTCCACAGCGCCATAGGCCGCGCGCTCGAATTGCTGCCCGGGCGCGACTGTCATCCGATTGAGCTCGCCGAATATCATCGCCGCGCGGAGCAGGAAGCGCGGCGGGTCCGCGACTTCCTCGCCCTCCACATCCTCCGTTCCGGCCGCGCCAGGGGCGAATTCTGGCGCGGCCTCGCCGACCGGCCGCTTCCCGACAGCCTCGCCAACACGCTCCACCACTTCCTGAAGCGGGGGCGCCTGCCCTTTTACGAGGAGGAATTGTTCACCCGCGATTCCTGGCTGAGCGTGCTGTTCGGGCTGGGCCTGGCGCCGGAGCATCCCGATCCGTCGGCGACGGCCGCCGGCTCGGAGCAGGCGCTCGCCGCATTGGAGAAGTTCGGGCAACGGGTGCAAGCGGAGACCAAAGGTGCGCCGGCTTATGCGGATTTCCTCCGCGGACTCCCGCCCCGCTCGTCATCCCGGGCTTGACCCGGGATCCACCTTCTTACGGACATCGAGAAGAAAAGATGGATCCCGGATCAAGTCCGGGATGACGGAAAAGGGGGCGGTCAGAGAATTTCCACCCGGTCCTTGCCGAAATGCAGCCGCGCCGTCAGCAGGGCACGGAACGCATTGTAACCGCCGCTCCCCGGGAAATAGGCGTGGAAGAAGAGCCGCGGCGCGCCGTCCGGGCCCTGCGCGACCGAGGCGTGGCCGGGCGCCCACCAGCTCGGGGTCGAGCGCAACAAGGGCTCGGGCTGCTTGACATAGGGCCCGAGCGGATGGTCGGCGACGGCGACGCCGATCCCATAGGCCGGGGTCCCGAAATCGTTGCCGGCGTAGAAGAGCCAATAGCGCCCCTCCTGCCGCGTCACCCAGGGCCCCTCGATCAGATGGCCTTCCCAATCGAGATCGTTGGTCAGCACGATCTTCGGCGCGCCGAGGAAGGATTCGCCGTCCGGCGCGAGCAATTGGGCGTGGATCGGCGTCTGCATCGCGGCGAGGATCGGCCCGGCCTCCGCGCAGCGCTCCAGCACGCGCAGCACCCTCCGCCAATTGTCGAGCACCGCCTCGATCAGGGGCTGCATCACGAAGAAGCGCTCCATCGGCCGCCGCCCGTTCGCCCAGGGCTGGATCGCCGCTGCGAAGGCGGCGGTGCGGCGATCGGCCTCGCTTTCGAACAGCGCGTCGATCAGCTCGGGCCGGCGGCGGAGCAGGCCGGCGAGCGGGCGGGGCCAGACGCCGTTGGTGTCGAGCTTCCAGAAAAGATAGCGGTCCCCATTCGCATCGATGAAAATGTGGGCGTCGATGACGCCGCCGCTCATCAGCGGCCGGTCGGGATCGTCGGCGAGGCCGGTCGTGTTGACGCCGCCGGCGCTCAGCAAAGGCCGGCCGAGGTCGCGCCAGGGGCCGGTCGGGCTTGCGCTCTTGGCGAGGCCGATCGCAAGCACGTTCGAGCGCTGCCGCGCCGTGTAGCAAAGCCAATATTCGTCGCCGACCCTCGCCATTTCGGGCGCCCAGAAATCGGCGACGCGGCGGCCCTGCGCCGTCCATTGCGGCGCCCGGCCTTCGGGGAAGACGAAGCCCTGATGCGTCCAGCGTACGAGGTCGGGCGAATGGAGGATCGGAAAGGCGTCGGGCGCGTCGTTCGAGGTCGCGACGAGATACCAGCCCCCGCCCTCATCGCCCCCGGTCTTCAGCACCGCCGGGTCGCCATAGCCGGCGAGGATTCTGGGATCGAGATTCTCGGTGATGAGCGGCTGCCAATGCGGCTCCGCCCGCCCGGACGGGGCGGGCGACGGCCCGGCATGGACGTGCGGGATACGGGTGCCGAAATCGGCGGCGAGCGCGCCGAAGAAGGCGAGATAATCCTGATGCTCGCCGGCCTTCAGCACATAGGCGCGCGCGCCGCCCGGGCCGGCGATGTCGAGCCGCGCGCCCTCCCCCTCGAGCGTCGCGTCGATGTGGAACGGATGGGAGCGTAAATCGGTCACGGCACGGGCGGATAGAACCTAGCGGCGGATTTGGAAGGGTAAAGGCCAAAAAATCGCATTTATCTGCTAAATTCCTCGTCCGACCGTTGCGGGCCGGTTCCAAACATGCAATTTCCGCCGCCGGGAGAGGCGCTTGAACAGCCTGGAACTCAGCGACGTCCGCAAATCCTATGGGCAGGTGCGCGTGCTCGACGGCGTCTCCCTAACCATGGAGTCGAAAGAGTTCGTTGCGTTCCTGGGCCCGTCGGGCAGCGGCAAGTCGACCCTGCTTCGGATCATCGCGGGCCTCGAAACGCTCGACGCGGGCGAGGTGAAGCTGGAAGGGCGGCGGATCGACACCCTGCCGCCCGGAGAGCGCGGCGTCGCCATGGTCTTCCAGCATTACGCGCTCTACCCGCACATGAACGTGCGCGAGAACATGGCCTTCGGCCTGCGCAACACGCGCGTGCCGAAGGCGGAGATCGAGGCGCGGGTCGGCCAGGCGGCGAAGAGCCTGGAGCTGGAGCCGCTGCTCGACCGCAAGCCCGGCCAGCTTTCCGGCGGCCAGCGCCAGCGCGTCGCGATCGGCCGCGCCATCGTCAAGCAGCCGAGGCTGTTCCTGCTCGACGAGCCTCTGTCGAACCTCGACGCGGCGCTGCGCATGCGCACCCGCGTCGAGCTCGCCCAGCTCCGCCGGCGGGCGGAGGCCGCCTTCATCATCGTCACCCACGACCAGGCCGAGGCGATGACGCTCGCCGACCGGATCGTGGTGATGAACGATTGCCGCATCCAGCAGATCGGCGCGCCGATGGAGGTCTATGGCCGCCCGGCCAACGCCTTCGTCGCCCGCTTCGTCGGATCGCCGGCGATGACGCTTGCGGCGGCCATCTTGGTGCCGGGCGACGGCGCCTTCGCCCGCGTGCGGCTCGGCGACGGATCGGAAGTGCAGACGCGGGTGCCGCGCGCCAGCCTGCCGGAGGGCGCGCTCCAGCTCGGCCTGCGGCCCGAGCATGTCGCCGTCGCCAATGGCGACGCGACGACGCAAGCGACCGTCGACCTGGTCGAGCGCCTTGGCGAACGCACCCTCGTCTACGCCCGCCTTGCGGATGGCGCGCCGATTACCGCCGAGGACGAAGGCAATAGCCGCGTCCGGATTGGGGACAGGATCGGCCTCCGCATCGACGGCGCCGCCGCCCACCTGTTCGGCCCCGACGGCACCGGCCACCACGCGGCGAAATGATGGTCACTGCGGATATTCCCCTTTTTAACCCCTCCCCCTTGTGGGGAGGGGCAGGGGTGGGGGTGCCGGACGAAGGCCGGCGCGCGGCTTCGCCGCGCACCCCTCATCCGGCTCTTCGAGCCACCTTCTCCCACAAGGGGAGAAGGATTTTCCGGCTCGTCGGCGCATGAAAGGCGCCCGCCGCTTCGAAGGCTATGCCTATATCGGCCCCTTCCTCGCCCTCTACGTCTTCCTGCTCATCTACCCGCTCTTCCTCGGCATCGGGATCAGCTTCAACAATGCCGATCCGTTCGGCGGGCGGCGGTGGGTGGGGCTGGACAATTATGCGCGGCTGCTGGCGGATCCGGTCTTCTGGCAGGCGGTGCTCAACACGTTCAAGCTCGCTTTGCTGATCGTCCCGCCGCTCACCATCCTCGCTCTGGCCCTGGCGCTCGCGCTCAACCGCGCGACGCGCGGCGCGGCGATCTTTCGCGGCATCTTCTTCTCCTCCTCGGTCCTGTCGGTGACGATCGTGACCCTGATCTGGCGCTTCATCCTGACCCCGGATGCGGGGCTGGTCGCAAAGGTGCTGCATGCGCCGATCCCCTTCCTCAGCGACCCGAACCTCACCATCCCGGCGCTCGCCATCACCACCATCTGGTGGTGCCTCGGCCTGCCGATGATGATCTTCCTCGCCGGGCTGCAGCAGATCCCGGGCGATATCTACGAAGCCGCCGCGCTCGACGGCGCCGGCCGCTGGACGACGCTCTGGCGGATCACCCTGCCTTCGCTCCGCCGAACGATCATCCTCGTCGTCATGCTGCAGACGGCGGCGCAGCTCCAGATTTTCGGCCAGGCGCAATTGCTGACCGCCGGCGGCCCGAGCGGCGCCTCGCGGCCGACCGTCCTCCTGATCTACGAGATCGCCTTCGGCCGCTGGGAATTGGGCTATGCCGCGGCGGCGGCGGAATTGCTGTTCCTGCTCGTCCTCGCCGTCACCCTCGTCCAATATTGGGCGGTGACGCGGCGCGAGAGCGAAGCATGAGCGCGCCGCGCGAGCGCCTGCCGCTGCCGGCTTTGGTCGGCGTGGTCATCGGCGCCGCGATCATGGTCGCGCCTTTGCTCTGGACGCTTTTGCTCTCGATCAAGTCGAACGACGCGCTGATGCGCGACAGCGCCGCCGCTTTGTCGCCGCCCTGGACGCTCGCCAATTATGCAGCGATCCTGCGCGGCTCCTCGACCTTCCACTGGCTCTTGAACAGCCTGATCGTCTCGCTCGGCACGACCGCCGGCGTGCTGATCCTGTGCTCGCTCGCCGGCTACGGCTTCGCCCGGCTGGAATTCCCTTTCAAGCGCCCGCTCTTCGTCTTCGTCCTGCTCGGCCTCGCCATTCCGGAGCAGGCGGTGATCCTGCCGCGCCACCAGCTCTTCGCCCAGCTCCACCTCCACAACAGCTATCCGGGGCTGATCCTGCCCGGCCTCTGCTCGTCCTTCGGCGTCTTCTTCATGACCCAATATTTCCGGGCGATCCCGCGCGATCTCGACGAGGCGGCGATGCTCGACGGCGCCTCGCGCTTCACCTTGTTCTGGAAAGTGCTGCTGCCGCTCACCATTCCCGCCCAGGCGACGCTCGGCGTGTTCACATTCCTCGGCGCGTGGAACGATTATTGGTGGCCGCTCATCTCGGCGACGCGGAGCGAGCGCTTCACCCTCACCGTCGGCCTCGCTTCCTCGCAGATGAACTATGCGCAGACGAGCGGGCTCGGCTTCCTGATGGCGCAGGCGGTGTTCGCCTCGATTCCGATCTTCATCGTCTACATAATGTTCCAGAAGCAGATCGTCCGCGCCATGGCGGGGACGGCGATACGATGAGGGGGCTGCGCGCGCTGGCGCTCGCAATCGTGGCAGCCGCCGCGCTCGGCAGCTGCCATGCCGGCAATCCCCGCACCAAGATCAGCATCCAGCGCTTCTTCGGCGAGTGCGACGCGGCCTACGGGCACAATACGGATCTCTCGAAGGCCGAGGGCGAATGCGGGATCATGACAAGCCTGCTCAACCGTTTCCAGGCGGAGAATCCGGACATCGACCTCGACGTCAACATCGTCGCCTGGCCCGGCTACCCGCAGCTCACCGCCCAGATCGCCGCCGGCGACCCGCCCGACCTGGTGACGATGCACCAGTCGATGATCTCCGATTATCAGGGCCGCGGCCTGCTCGAGCCGGTCGACGAGATTCTGCGCCAGGCCGGCCTCCCGCCCGCCACCTTCACCGCCGCCGGCCGCCGCGGCGTGATCAAGGCCGGGCATTTCTACGCCATGCCCTGGGACACGATCGGCGGCCTGTTCCACGTCAACACGCGGCTGATGGCGCAGGCCGGGCTGATGAAGGACGGGCGCCCGATCTTCCCCCATTCGCCCGGAGAGCTGCTTGCCCAGGCGCGCCAGGTCCGGGCGCGCACCGGCAAGCCCTATTTCGTCCAGTCCGAGGTCAACGATCCGGCGAGCGACGTCCGCAACCTCTACACCTACATGCTCGCCCAGAATGCGGTGATCTTCCCCGACGCGCGCCATATCAACCTGCGCACGCCCGAGGCGAAGCGGGTGGTCGAACTGTTCCGCGCGATCGAGGTCGAGAATCTCTCCACCCATCACCAGGATTATCCGGCGGCGCTCGCCAGCTTCATGAACGGCGAGGGCGGCATCTTCCCGGTCGGCACCTGGGACATCGGCGCGTTCGAGGAAGAAGCGAACACGCCCGGCCGGCCGCTCACCCATGCCTATCAGGTCTGGCCCTATCCGCGCCTGTGGGGCCATGATGCGAGCTTCGTCGACGGCCATTCATGGGTGATGCCGAAGCGCAGGCGCACGCCCGGGCAGCGCGCCGCCATCGCCCGCTTCCTCAAGTTCATGGCCGGCCACAATTTCGACTGGGCGCGCACCGGCCATATCCCCGCCGTCCAGGCGGTGGTCGACAGCGCCCGCTTCCAGTCCCTCCCCCACCGCAAGGACATCGCCCCCCTCGCCCAGGCCGGCGAGCAGCTTCCCGATTACGTTCAGCGCCAGTCCGCCATCCAGGGCCTGATCGGCGAGGAGCTGGCGGCGGCGATCGCCGGCACCAAGAGCGTCGACCAGGCGCTGGCGGACGCGCAGCGGCGGGTGGACGAGCTGCTGGGGCAGGTGCTGTAGGGACCGTCCTCGACGCGCGGCGCGACGCGGCAGCCACCAAAAGCGCGCTGACGCGTTTCGCGTCCATGGATAGCGACAGCGCACGCGCCGCAAAAACGGCCGTCAAGACCGCGGCCAAGACCCACGAGAAGATCGCCGACAGCGCCGCGACGCTGAAGGACAGCGCGGTCGAGCAGATCGAAAGCGCCGATCGCCGGACCGTGCTCGCCGCCGACCGGACCGTGTTCGCGGCCGAGCGGACCTACGCCGCCTGGATGCGGACCGGCCTTGCCGCCCTCGCGTCCGGCGCCGGCGCGCGCGCGCTTCTCGAAAATGTCGTCGCGCACTGGATCGCGCGCAGCACCGCCACCATCCTGATCCTGTTCAGCGCCTTCTGCTTCATGGCGGCGGTGTGGCGCGAGATCTGGCCCGGCGCCCCTCCGCCGGCGCCGAACGCGCGCCGCCTGCCCACCGCTTTGCTGATCTTCATCAGCGCCTTCCTGTTCCTCGTCGCTTTGGCCGCGATGGTCGGCACCTGGTCGATCGAGCAATAGATCGCACAAGGGGGCGGTCGGCGCCTGTATCCCGACGCTTCGTCGAATGGCGCTAAACTTTCCATTCCTTCCAAGCTCGACCGCGAATTCCGATCGAGCCGGGGAGGCCAAGGTGTGCGGCTTAAAAGGTTGCCCGAGGTGGAAACTGCTTCGATAGGATTTTACATGGCCTCGAGAGATTTGCAGCGACGGATGGACCTTCGCTAGGCTACCGATCAGGTTCGTCAATGCGCCCGAATTCCGCCATTAGGTGGCCAGCTTCCTATTACCAAAAGCTGTCGTTGACGGTGTCTTCGCGTCTGCGCATCCGATCGCCCAACGCGGCCTGATAACGGCCGCCGACACGAACCTTCGGTTAAATCCGAGGCATACCGGACGGCAACCGGTTTGAAACCAACGCCGTATTAAGAAGATCGAAGGCTCAGGTTGCTCGCTTGATTCTTCGACCGAGCGACGGGGCGGGACAATGGGACCTGAAAGCCTGGTTGCAGCCTATCGATGTCCACGCATCGCTGGATCAGCATTTATTCAGAGTGCCGGCCCGTTCCTCGAACGTTCTTGTCTAATTGACAGATCGAGTCTATCGCGTCGTGATAGACTTGGGGGACGTTGGATTGCCGTACGGTAGGAGCGCAGCCATCGCTGAACGGCATGAATCCCTGCTCGCGCTTATTGAGTGTGGAGGCCGATCCGCTGTTGCGCTCGCCCAGGAACTCGGTGTTTCCGAAGCGACGATCAATCGCGATGTAAGCTATCTGCGCAGTAAGGGGCACGCGATCACAGCCCGACGCCTGTTCGCTGGCTGGGCCTTCGCGTTCGAGCCATCAAATGGTGCTCGCACTATCGTCGCCGGGAAGCGGCAATGACTTCCCAGCCCACCGGGGAATGGCTTGTCGATATCGGGATCGAGCGTTCGCTCTATCCGAGCCTGTTCCTCTCTCCTGCGGATGTGACGCCGCACACGCCCCAGGCTCATGTCATTCGCCGTGCCTTCGAACTGCTCGAACTTGACGGGGTATTCTGCACTGGAGGGGCGCCGATCGTCTTCTTCAAGCTCATCAAAAGCTTCGCGCTCGACGAGGTGCTGAACACCCATAGAAGGTTCTGGAACCACGGCGGCGCTCCCGTCCTCGTATTGATATCGAGCGGACGCGCTGAAATTTATTCGGGGATGGCGCGCCCGGTCCGCCACGAAGACGTGGGCGCAGCCTTGCCCGCGCTCGTCACGACGCTCGAGCATTTGATCACCGCCATTCCGGAGTTCCTCCTTGCCGTCGAGTCCGGCGCCTTCTTCCGCGAACATGCCCGCTCGTTCGACGTCAGCAAGCGTGTCGACCGCGACCTCCTGTCCAATCTTGCCGATGTCCGCACTAAACTCAGCGAGGGGGCGTCGGACGCGATCCCAATCGATGTTCTAGATGCCCTGCTCTGCAGGCTCGTGTTCACCTGCTATCTTTTTGATCGTGGCGTCGTCGGCGAACGCTATCTGCAAGATCTCGGCCTGGATTCCGCCACGCACCTGCGCGACGTTCTCAACCAAAGACCTCTCGAAACCGCCAAGGACGGGTTGTTCAAGATCTTCAAGCAGCTCTGCCTAGACTTCAATGGTGACTTGTTCAGCGACGACCTTCAAGCCGAAGCACGTCTAGTCTCGAACGATCACGTTGCGATCCTCGACGCCTTCTTTCAAGGGACGCAGGTTCGCACAGGCCAGCTTTCGTTCTGGCCTTACGACTTTCAGTATATTCCTATCGAGACGATCAGTGCGATTTACGAGCACTTCCTCAAGGCGGAGGATCAAGAGGACGGCGCGTTTTACACACCGCGCTTCCTCGCGGAGATTGTCCTCGATTCCGCGCTGGAGGGAATCGGCCCGCTGCTCGGCAAACGTTTCCTGGACCCGGCCTGCGGGTCCGGAATCTTTCTAGTCGGCCTGTTCAATCGCTTGGCGGAGGAGTGGCGGCTCGCCAATCCCGGCGCTCGCAATGATCGCCGCGCCAGCGAACTGAGCCGCATCCTCCAGCGGAACTTGTTCGGTATCGACATCAACCGCACGGCCTGCCGGATCGCGGCGTTCAGCCTGTATCTGGCCTATCTGGACCACCTGTCACCGCGCGACATTCAAGGGCTCCAAGCCAAGGGGCGGGCTCTGCCACGCTTGATCGCCGAGCCGCTGAACAAGGCCAGCGACGCCCAGCAGGGTTCCCCCGGCACCATTTGCTGCGCTGATTTCTTCGGCGATGGGAATTTTCCAAGGGACGTTGATCTCATCGTCGGCAATCCGCCATGGGGCAGCACGGCGGGACCGAAGACGCAAGTTGGACAATGGTGCGCGCGGGCCGGAAAGACGCTCCCCGACAGTCAGATCGCCGCCGCCTTCGTGTGGAAGGCGATCGAGCATATCGCCGCTGACGGGCGAGTGTCGTTCGTGCTGCCGCATGGCGTCCTATTCAACCACAGCCCGACGGCGGTCCGTTTCCAGCGGCAATGGATCGAAACCTCGACAATCGAGCGCGTGCTCAATCTCGCAGACCTTCGCCTGTTCCTCTTCAATGAAGCCATTCATCCGGCGCTGGTCGTAAGCTACAAGCCGGCAGCCAGCGATCAGACGACGGTCGAGATTGAATATCTGACGCCTAAGGCCAGCTGGACCGCTACCCAGGCCGAGGTGATTGTCATCGACGAAACCGACAGGCGGTCGATCAGACGCGACAAACTGCTTTTGGATCTTGAAGGGCCCGACGCACCACAGACCTGGAGCCAGACTTTCTGGGGTTCCCCGCGCGATCTGCGATTCATCGATCGGATGCTACTCAATCCGCGCCTGCGCGACCTCGTCAGGCTGCCTTCCGAGCAATATGGAACAAAGCGGTGGGTTAGGGCGGAAGGCTTCCAGCCCGCAGGAGCGAACGACGACCCGGCGCTGGCCAAGCGGCTGAAGCTGCCATCAAGGCGCTTCATAGCGGCCACGCATCCCGGCATCGATCTCTTCGCCTTGCCCGAAGACGCAACCGATCTTTCCGACGAAGAAGTGCTAATCCGGGGGCGATCGAATACTGCCACCGAAGTCTTTCGAGCACCGCACGTTCTGATCACCAAGGGTTTTCAGCGCATCGCTTATGCAGACTTCGATGTCAGCTTCCGTCACGCGGTACGCGGCATTCACGGACCGCCTCAAGATCGCAGCTTGCTGATCTTCCTGGCCGCCTATCTGCGAACTTCGCTTGCGAAATACCTGACGTTCCACACCTCTTCGAACTGGGGCATCTACCGCCCGGAGGTGCATGTTCAGGAAATCCTGCGGCTGCCGTTCGTTTTGCCGGAGAAGCATCAGGACCCGACGGCTGCCGGCGCGATCGTGGAAAAAATCGCCCAAATCTTCGATGATGCGGCCGGTCGGGCTTCTCAGAATTATCTTCTGCGCAACGATGCGGTCGCCCGAGCAACGCAAGCGATCGAGCCGCTGATCGATACCTATTTCGGCGTCGAGCCGTCGGAGCGCTTGCTGATCGACGACACCGTCGAGGTCATCATCCCCAGCATTCAGCCGAGCCGATCGCGTCCCTCCGGTCCGACCATGGCTGCCGTCTCCGACGATGCTTTGAACGCCTACGCTACGCGGCTATGCGCCACGCTCGGTCAGTGGTCGCGTCCCGGAGACGAAGTTTCCGGCAGAGTCGCCCGGTCGACGAAGCTAGGCCTAGCCATGATCGTCGTTCAACGCGCGAACGGACGCCATAGATCGGCGCTGGTCTCGGCTGATGACACCGGCGTGCTGGCGACGATCAGCAAGCTGCAAAAAGTTTTGCCGGCCACCCAACGCACGCTCGATTTCGTCAGGGGAATGAAGATCTTCGAAGGGCCGCACCTCTATGTCATCAAGCCGGACACACGCCGTTTTTGGACGCAGTCATCGGCGTTGAATGACGCGGATGAGATCGCAGGAACCCTGCTCACCTTTCCCCCCAACGCACTTTCATGAGCTTCGGAGGCGACCCGTCCGCGTGGCTGGATTTAATCGATTCTCAGATGCCGGCGATCCTTCGGCTGATCCTCTTCACATGGCGGGAAATGCCGGCCCTCCCCCCCGACGCGCTTGAGGACCCGACGACAGAGGGATTTTGCCGAGCGCTCCGAAAGAATCGAACCAGCGGCGAACTGCCTTTCCGCATAGACGTTCAGATGGTCGAGCTCGATCCCGCAGCCGGAGAGCGCCAGGGTCGAATGGACATCGTGTTCTCACCGATGGTTCCGAACGAAGCGATCTACTTCTGTCTGGAGTGCAAGCGCCTCAACGTGACGACAGGGGGACAACGTCGCATACTCGCCACCGAATATGTAACCCAGGGCATGATCCGGTTCGTGAGACGACAGTACGGCGACCAGGCTCGCCACGGTGGAATGCTAGGTTATGTACTCGACGGTCAGATCGATCTCGCGATCAACGCTGTCGGGGCCGCGATTGGTGTTCACCAGCAAGAGCTAGGCCTCATTGGTGAACCTGGGCTCGGCCGATCCAGCTTTCTGTCTCAGGAGGCAGGTGTGTTCGAAACGGCTCACGCTCGCGCGTCGGCGCCGCAACCCTTCCTACTGCAACATATCTTCTCGGCAGCAGTCTGATCGGGGGGGTAGCTCCCAGGCGCATATCTCGGAGAATATCTCGGCGGTCTCGCTGGCGCGTTTGATTACCGCTTTTCAGGTTGGCCAATCAAAAACCGTCAGTCAGCTGGCGGCCAGAAGCGGACATCGCGGTCCAGCACCCCTCACCGCCGGCTGTCCCCACGGCTTCCACTGCGGCTGGAAATCGCTCGCCGCCAGCCAGCGGGAGGGTTCGATCAGGACTGGATTACGCGGGTCATGAAGATGACTCAACGTCCGCGCCCCGACGGGTGGATCCTCAGCCGACGGTCGCAGACGTCGCCCCGCGAACGGCCCGTTTCGAAGCCAGCATCGCGCCGAGGGCAACGAGGGGTGCGAGCGTGACGAGGAAGGTCAAATGATACCAGATTGGCAGCTTGCTCCAGACCCACACATGCTCGGGCAGGAACATGAGGAGCAGCAGCAGGCCGGCGATCCACGGCGCGGCACGGCTTGCGGGCGCGACCGTTTTCACGATCGCGCCGGCGGCGAGGGAGGTCAAAGCCGCCTCGCCCAACCGCCCGATCTTCATGGCCAGGGTGAATTGCAAATTCGCCTCGGCCGCATGGTAGCCGGGAAGCGCCGCGCGCAATCCGAAATTGAGGATCGTCACGATCGCGATCCATGCGACGAGCCCGGCGGCGATGGCTGCAATGGTCCGTCCCATGGTCGACCTCCCTTGCGTTTTGCTCGAATCGCATTAGTTTAATTAAACTATGAACGCAAGAATGCTCGTGCTCGGCGTGCTCCACCGCGGCGATTTCCACCCGTATGAGATCAAGCGCCGGCTCGAGGCGGCGATGGTCGAATGCTACGTCGATGTGGACGTCGGCACGCTCTATTATGCCGTGCGCCAGCTCGAGAAGGAGGCGCTGATCGAAGCGGTCGCGCAGGAGCGCGTCGCGCGCGGCGGCATCCGCACCATCTATCGGATCACGGAGACGGGCCGGGCCGAATTCGAAAAAGGGCTGCACCGGCAATTCGATGTCGAGGGGCCGGTCTCCCAGACAGTGTACGCCGCCTTGTTGTTTCTGCACCTCGCCGATCGGGGCCTAGTCGAAGCCGCGCTCCGCCGACGCATCGCGCGCCTCGACGACCTCATCGCCAAGCTGGCGCCGATCCGCGAGCAGCTGGCGCCAATGGTCTCGACCGGCGGCGAGCATCTGCTCGCGCATATCGAGCAACAAAGGCGGTTCGACCGCGATTGGCTGAGCTCGTTGCTCGCCGACATCGAGGCGCGCGGCATTCGCGATGTCGCCGACCCGGCGCAGCTCGGCAGGCCGGCGCGCGCCGGGACGGACTGAGCGTTTCGAATTCAGCCGGTCGCGGCCGGTGGCTCGCCGAGGTTCGATCACTCTGCTAGCGCTCCGGCAATTGGCGAAAGGCGGGCGATGCGGGCGATGTGGGTGGGCTTGAGCGCGGCGGCGCTGGCGCTCGGGGGCCCGCCGGTCGCCGCCGCGCCGCGGGACGGCGCCGGCGCTTATGCCACCGGCCATTATCGCAACCTCTTCGCCGAGCAGCTCGGCGTGAGCCCGGCCGAGGCGCATGCGAAGATCGAGCGGGCCTTCCGGCAGCTCTTCCACGGCGACGCGCAGGAGCAAAGTGTCTATTTCGAGGCCGGCGCCAATGCGAACGGGCCGCTCGCTTATGTTACCGATTGGGCGAACAACGACGTCCGCACCGAAGGCATGAGCTACGGCATGATGATCGCCGTCCAGCTCGGCCACAAAAGCGAGTTCGACGCTTTGTGGAACTGGTCCAGGACCAATATGCAGGTGACGGACCCGAAGAACCCCTCGGTCGGCTATTTCGCCTGGTCGTTCAACACCGACGGGACGCCGCGCGCCACCGGCGCCGCGCCCGACGGCGAGGAATATTATGCGATGGCCTTGCTGTTCGCCGCGCGTCGTTGGGGCAATGGCCGGGGCATCTACGATTACCAGGAAGAGGCCGAGAAGATCCTGCGCGTCATGCGGCATCACCCCCTTCTCACCGGCACGCCGCCCTTCCGCATTCATCCCGGCGACGCCCCCTTCGTCCCGCCCGGCAAGCCGTGGCCGAGCCCGAACAACCGCCGCGCCGCGGCCGAGGCGGCCGCCCAGGGCAAGCCATGGCCGCCGGCCTTCCGCTTCGACCGGAACCCGCGCCCGGTGACGGTCGGCCCGATGGTGGACGAGGCCTCGGCCATGATCCGCTTCGTGCCGGACACGGGCATCCCCGGCACCGACGCCTCCTATCATCTGCCCGCTTTCTACGAATTGTGGGCGCGCTGGGGCCCGGCCGAGGACCGCGCCTTCTGGGCCAAAGCGGCGGCGGTGAGCCGCACCTTCTTCGCGAAGGCGACCGGCCCCGCGACCGGCCTCGCGCCCGACCGCGGCAATTTCGACGGCACGCCGGCCATAGGCTGGGACGGCAAGCCCGCGCAATTCGGCTATGACAGCTGGCGGACGATCTCCAACTGGTCGGTGGATTATAGCTGGTGGGGCAAGGACGCGCGCGAGCGCTCGCTCAGCGCCAGGGTCCAGCATTTCCTGATCGGCCAGGGCATAAACAGCTTTCCCGACCGCTACACGCTCGACGGCAAGCCGCTCTCGACGCGCCATTCGCCGGGCATGGCCGCGACGGCCGCGGTCGGCGGCATCGCTGCGGCGCCGGGGGCGGAGAGCAGGGCCTTCCTCCAGTTATTGTGGGACATGCCGATCCCCTCGGGCGAGCAGCGCTATTTCGACGGGATGCTCTATCTGATGAGCATGATGCACTGCGCCGGCGAGTTCCGGATCGTCGGGCCCCGGCGCAAGGAATAAGCGCGCCGCCGCTTTTTCGCTATTGCCGGAAACCGGTCACCCCTTCGCCCCCGCGGCGATCGGGATCACCTCCGCGTCCGGATAGTCGGTCGTCTCGCCGACCGCGCGCCAGCCTTCGATATCCGCCTTGCGCGCCGCCATCGTCCGTTCCCAGACGTCGTAGGCGTCGCTCCCCAGGACCAGATGCAAAGGAGGATCCGCGGCCTCGACCGCCGCCACCATCGCTTCGGCGGCCTTGGCCGGATCGCCGGGCTGGCGGCCGTTCTGGCCGTAGAGGAATTGCTCGATCGGCTCGATGACGGGGCGATAGGCCCCGATCCGCCGCTCCGGCCGCATATTGGCGTCGCCCGCGAACTCGGTGCGGAAATTGCCGGGCTCGACGAGCGTGACCCGGATTCCGAATCCCGCGACCTCGTCGCGCAGCGCCTCGCTCCAGGCCTCGAGCGCGAACTTGGAGGCGCAATAGGGGCCGAAACCGCCGATCGAGATCAGCCCGCCAATGCTGGTGAGGTTGAGGATGTGGCCCGCGCCCCGCGCGCGCATGTGCGGCAGGACGAGGCGCGTCAGCTCGGCCGGGGCGAGGAAGTTGAGCTCCATCTGGGCGCGCAGCTGCTCCGGGCCGAATTCCTCGACCGCTCCGAGCGACCCGCGGCCGGCGATGTTGGCGAGCACGTCGATCCGGCCGCGCCACTGCAATGCCTTGTCGACGGCCGCCGCGCGGGCGTCCGGGTCGGTGACGTCGAGCGGCAAGGCCAGCACCCGTCCTTCGGCGCGTGCCGCGAGCGCCTCGAGCCGGTCGCGCCGCCGCGCGGCAAGGACCGCATGCTCGCCGCGCGCGATGACGCATTCGGCCAGCGCCTCTCCGAAGCCGGAAGACGCGCCCGTCACGAACCACACTCGATTGCCGGACATGCTCATTCTCCTTGTTTCTTCGCGCCGAGGAAGCGGGCAATGCCGCCGTCCGCGCCAGCGCGTCCTCCCGGAAAGAATGGCGGGCATCGTCGGGACCGCACGTCGAGCCCACCGCGCCTGTTCCACAACCGAAGGACGGGGCATTCGATCCTGGCATGCCCGCCTCTGCCGGCATGTCCCGGATGAAACGCGCGCGATTTCCGGCCGGCGCCGGTGGCTTTCAGTCAGGCGGAACGAGCAGGCCGCGATGCCCCGGCACGGCCGCCCGCTACGGGGCCGCGGGCATCTGTTCAATAATATCCATGCTTTCGCGCGCCGCTCACTCTCCCGGCTGCCCGCCTTGCTTCCACTGCGGCTGGAAGTCGCTTGCCGCCAGCCAGCGCACCGGCTCGATCAGCGACTGGATCGCGCGAGTCATGAACGGGATGTCGAGATTGGCGATCGTGTCGGTCGGCTGGTGATAGACGGGGGTGACCGCCCAGCCCGAGAGCGTGTGGGCGACGACGCCCTTCAGCGCGAGCTGGTAATTGTCCGAGCGCTCGAAGAAATGCTCCTGCGGATAGGGATCGCCGGCGACCAGGGCGCCGTGCGCCGCCAGCGCCTCGCCGAGATTGGAGCGCTCATAGCCGGTCATCATCATCCTGCCCTTGGGCAGCTTCGGATCCTGCGCGCCGATCATCTCGAATTCGATGTTCGCGGCGATCTTCGCGACCGGCACCGGCGGATGCGCGCCGAAATATTGGGAGCCGAACTCACCGATCTCCTCGCTGCCGTAGCAGACGAACAATATGCCGCGGCGGCTGCGCGGGCCGGCGGCAAGCGCGCGGGCCAGCTCCACCACCGCGGTCGTGCCGGAAGCGTCGTCGTCGGCGCCGTGCATGATCGTGCCGTCGGGGCGGCGGCCGAGATGGTCGAGATGGGCGCTGAGCAGCAGCACGCCGGCTTCGGGGTCGGTGCCGGGCAGGAAGCCGATCGCGTTGGTGGTGGTGCGCCGGGTCAGCGCCAGCCCGGGCAGGGTGAGCGCCACCTCCTGCCCCGCCTGGCCGGCGAGGCTGTCGAAGGCGGCGGCGGGCAGGATGGCGATCGCCGTGCCGTGCGGCGCATCGCCTTCGAGATAAGCGGACATGCGCGTCCTCCCGCCCATCCGTTGCCAGATGCGGTCGGTATCGGCGCTCTGCCGCACGATCAGGAGCTTGACGTGATGCGCGTTCGCGGCGCGCGCGGTCGGAAGGAACGGTGCCTTGGCCGAGACGACGGCGACCACATCGGCGGCCGGAAGCGCGGCGGGATCGTCCGAGGTCGCCACCGCGAGCGTGCCGCGCAGGTCGCCGGCCGGCGCCGAGAGCAGCTGAAGCCCGGCCAGGCCATGGCCGGCCACCTTGAGCTCCGGGGCGCCGCCGAGCCCGGGCTCGACGATCGTCGCGGTCTGCAAATAGCCGTTCATGCCGGGCGCAGGGACGAGGCCGAATTCCTTGAACCGGGCGGCGACCCAGTCCGCGGCCTTCGCTTCGTCCGGAGTCGCGCTGCCGCGGCCCTGGAGCGCGTCGCCGGCGAGGAAGTCCTCGTCCGCCTTCACCCATTCGGAGTGCACCGTCCATGCCGCCGGCGCGGCCCGCGCCTGCGCGAAGGCGCCCCCCGCAAGCGGCAGGCACAAAGCCAAAGCCAGCGCGGCGGCGCTCAGTCGTCCGATCGAAACGCCCATCTTATGGTCTCCCGTTTCCGCCTGCATAACAGGCGGTTCGGGCGCGGCAAATGTTCGGCGCGGCACCGGCGAACGAAATCAACGAAAAGCAATGGCTTGCGCGCGCCCGACCGCCGATGCTACATTTGACGCAGCGGCAAGCCGCGGACAGGGGGAGATATGATCAAGGCATTGCTGGTCGGTATCGCGGCCCTTGGCTTCGTCGCCACCGGCGCGGAGGCGAAGACGCCGCAATGCCACGACGCGAAGGGCCACGTCGTCCCGTGTCCCAAGACGCGCGCCCACGATTCCGATTCCTCGAGCGGGTCGTGCGTGTGGCTGATCACGCACGGAATCCTCACCGGCTGCACGATCGTTTAAGATCGATCGGCATTCGACCCGGCCACCCCTCCGCGGGAGGGGAGGCGATCGCATATCGGCTCTCCGGCATCTCTCCAGCCGTTGCCCGGCTCATGGCGTGTTGTCGGCGTTCGGGGTTTATTCCCTGATGCCGAACCCCCTCACCCCAACCCTCTCCCCGCCGGGGAGAGGGGGTCTGAAGGCGGGATCCGATTACCGATCCGCCCAGGGGTCCCATCATTTCTCGGCCGCGCGGTCGGCCAGGTCCATGAAATTGCGCGCTGCTTCGCGATCTTCCGCCTCGGCAAAGACGATGTCGAGATCCGGCGCCGCGCCGAGCATGTGCATCACCGCCCATAAAGCGAAGCGGCGGCTGCGATCCTTTGCCAGCCCGAGGTCGACGCGCATCCGCTCGAGGCCCGCGGCGAGCGCGTTCGGCGACACCGCCGCGAGGTCCGCGGTGCCGAAATAGAGCCGGAACTGGTCGTCGAGATCCATGATCGTGCCGTGAACCGAACGCGGCGGCGGGACAAGAAGCGTTCGTCATCCCGGACTTGATCCGCGATGCACGAGCGCCGCCGGGCCCGGCATGACGGAAAGGAGATCGCGCTTGGCCAAAAAAAACGCGGCCCGGCTGGTGCCGGACCGCGCTTCTTTTCGCGCTTCGTCGGCCTTAGCGCGCCCGATGGCGCTCATAGGTCTGGAGGCACTTGTCGGTCACGCTGCGCGAGCAGGCCGGGTAATTGGCCGTGTCGCTGACCGGCTGGCCGGTATTCGGGTCGAGCATCGGGCCGCCCATGCCGGTATCCGTGCCCTGCGTGCCGTTATAGCCCGCCGGCACCATCGCCGCCATCGAGATCACCTTGATGCCGCGCCGGTCGCGCCGCGGATTGACGTTGCTCGGCTCGACCATTGTGCCGGTCGAGGCCGTCGCGTTCGCCATGTTCGTCTGGGCCATGTTGGTCTGGGCCATCCCGGCCTGGCCGTTATCGCCGTTCCAGCCGGTCTGGGTCTGGGTGGCCGTCGTCGTCTGGTCGTTCGACGAATCGGTCGCCACCTGCGGCTGGCCGTTCGCGTCGGTGGTCGACGACTGGCCGGTATAGCCGGCGCTGCCCGGGCCGCTGGTCGTCGGGGTCTGGGCGAGCGCCGTGCCCCCCAGCAGGATCGCGATCGCGAATGCAAAACTTCTCATGACATTCTCCCTTTGCTGAAGGCCGAGGCAGGCGACCGGGAGGCCGAGCCGATCCGGCCGCGTCTGTGGCGATACAACGGACGAGTCGCGCGCTTGGTCCCGTCGGATTCCCACCGGCCGGCCCGACAATCGGCCGGACCGTGGCTCGGCCGGGTCGGTTTGCGGTGAAAATCGCCGGCTTTGTCCCTCGTTTGACATGAAATGACGGCAGTCGTACGGGCAGCGGCAAGGGAGGCCGATTTGACGCTCGCTCTGTTCGTAGCTCTGATCAGCATCGCAATGCTGGTCACGCTCCTGCTGGAGCAGGACGCCTAGGGGCGCGCGCTACCGAAATCGTTTCTCAACCGGTAGGTCGCAAGCTCCCCATTCGCTCCGGCCGAATCCGCGCTCTTGCCAGCGGCGGCGAAGGGCGGGACAGTCGGCGCCGTGGACGATCCCGATTTCCTTCGGCTGGACGGCGTCGGCAAGAGGCGCGGGGGGCGGCTCGTCCTCGACGGCGTGAGCCTGTCGGTGCCGGCCGGCGCGTTCGTCGCCCTGGTCGGGCCTTCGGGCTCGGGCAAGACGACCCTGCTCAAGACGATCAACCGGCTGGTCGAGCCGGATACGGGCACGATCCGCCTCGACGGTAAGGATGTGCGCGCGACTCCCGCGCCGGCGCTGCGGCGGCGAATCGGCTATGCCTTCCAGGGGATCGGCCTGTTCCCGCACATGAACGTCGCCGAGAATATCGGCATCGTTCCGTCCCTGAGCGGCGCGCCAGCGGCCGAGCGCGCGGCGCGCGTTGCGGAGCTGCTCGACCTGGTCGCGCTCGGACCGGATTTCGCCGCGCGGGCGCCGCGCACCCTTTCGGGCGGGCAGGCGCAGCGCGTCGGCCTCGCCCGCGCGCTGGCGGCGCGGCCGTCCCTGATGCTGATGGACGAGCCGTTCGGTGCGCTCGATCCGCTGACCCGCGACGAATTGGGCCGCGCCTATCGCGCGCTGCACGATCGGCTCGGCCTCACCACGATCATGGTCACCCACGACATGACCGAGGCCCTTCTGCTCGCCGACCGCATCGTCGTGCTGATCGACGGGCGGATCCGCGCCGACGCCGCGCCCGCCGCCCTGCTCGCCGGGCACGGGGACGAGGCGGTACGGGCCCTGGTCGCGGTGCCCCGGCTCCAGGCGGAGCGGATCGCCGCCTTGGGAGCGCGGCCATGAACCCCTCTTTCGCTTCGGCCGTGGCCGATTTGCCGCCTCTGCTGCGCGGCCATGTGCTGCTGAGCGGGGCGGCGATCCTGATCGCCGTCGCGATGGGTTTGCCGCTCGCTTTGTGGGCGGCGGGGCGGGCGCGGGTGCGAATGCCCCTGGTCGGGCTGGCGGGCCTCATCCAGACCGTTCCGGCCCTCGCCCTGCTCGCCCTCTTCTATCCGGCGCTGTTGATGTTCGATCGGGCGACCGGCGCGAGCCTGCCCGCGCTCGGCTTCCTGCCGGCCCTGATCGCGCTCAGCCTCTATGCCCTGCTGCCGATCCTGCGCAACGGCATCGCCGCCCTCCAGGGTCTCGACCCGGCGGTGATCGAGGCGGCGGACGGGGTCGGCATGACCCGCCGCCAGCGCCTCTTCCTCGTCGAGCTGCCGCTCGGCGCGCCGGTGATCCTCGCCGGCATCCGCACCGCCGCGGTGTGGACGATCGGCGCGGCGACGCTCGCCACCACGGTCGGCCAGCCAAGCCTCGGCAACCTCATCTTCTCCGGCCTGCAGACCGAGGATTGGGTGCGGGTGCTGACCGGCTGCGCGGCTTCGGTGGCTTTGGCCCTGGTCGCGGACGGGCTGCTCGCCCTGGTCGAGACCGGCGTCGCCCGGCGGTCGAAGCCGCTGATCTGGACCGGCGCCGGCCTGATCGTCCTCGGCCTCGCCGCCGCCTTGCTGCCGTCCGCCGGGGCTTCGGAGCAGGGCCGGCCGATCGTCGTCGGCGCCAAGAATTTCTCCGAGCAATATATTCTCGCAAGCGCGATTTCGGACCGGCTTGGCGCCGCCGGCTACCGCACCGAGCGACGCGACGATCTCGGCTCGGCCGTCGCCTATCGGGCGCTCGCGGCGGGCGATATCGACGTCTATGTCGATTATACCGGCACGCTCTGGACCAACGTGCTCGGCCGCCGCGACACGCCGCCGGCGGATGCGATGCGGGTCGAGCTGACCCGCCGCCTTGCGGCCCGCGACGGCGTCCGCCTGCTCGGTGCGCTCGGTTTCGAGAACGCCTATGCGCTGGCGATGCGGCGCGACCGGGCGAAGGCGCTCGGCATCGCCTCGATCGCCGATCTCGCGCGCGTGGCGCCGCGCCTTACCCTCGCCAGCGATATCGAATTCCTCAACCGGCCGGAATGGCGGGCGGTCGCCTCGGCCTACGGCCTCCGTTTCGCGGCGGCGCGTTCCTACAATCCGACCTTCATGTACCGGGCGCTCACCGACGGCAGCGCCGACGTCGTCTCCGCTTTCTCCTCGGACGGGCGGGTGGCCGCGCTCGATCTCGTCACCCTCGCCGATCCGAAGCACGCTCTGCCAAATTACGACGCGGTGATCCTGCTCTCGCCCCGCGCGGCGAAGGACGCCCGCCTGGCCGCCGCGCTCCAGCCGCTGATCGGCCGCATCCCCATCGCCCGCATGCGCGAGGCGAATTTCATGGTCGACCGCGACACCGGCAAGAAGACCCCCGCCGAGGCCGCCGCCTGGCTGCTTTCGAACATTCGTTAGGTATGTTCAGATCGCCTCGAAGGGCCCTCTCCAGCAATGGGAAGAACACTAAGCCTTAGCGGACCAAAGTGAGCCTAGATGTTTAGTCTCGTCATGGGGTGGTGTGGGATTGTCAATATCCCAACGGAGGATTTATGAGACAGGTTCTCCAAGGCGCGCTTAGATCACGCACGCCGTTCGAGCGGGGCTACAGCGATCGGGCAGGGCCGGCAAACGGAGGATCGGCCGCATAGTGAAACCCCGGAGCGCCAACGCTATGGTTAGCAAATCACCAGCGGGTATCGGGTTGCTACGGCCCCCGCTGGAGTGTAGCATATGCATTCGCCAAACCGGCTTCCCAGGGCACAAGAGGGGAAACTATTGCCCCAAGCGGTTAAGCAGTCCTTCCATGTATTTCCTAAGCTTGGCTCGACCCCAAGCGGCGACGGCTCGCCTCACCCTTTCCAGCGCCGCGTAACCGCGGAGGGTTTTTCGGCAAATCCACGGGACTGTCATAAAGCCCGTCAGGATAATTGCTACCAAGACCGCGGTACTCGAAACACTGTCGATCGCACGCGATCCAGGCGCATATACTCGCTTTACGACTTCAGCCGCAAGGTGAGTATATTCAGCTACACAGAAGAAGAATGCTGCTATAAAGAAGTGAGGGGTTTTGTTCCTCATAGCCGATCTCCATCCAGCTTTGGGGTTTATGAGACTCCTCAATGCGAGCAGCGTCTGCAAACGCTGCCAATTTAGACCCTCGGCCAGTTGTGCTTGCGCAACTGTGCTGAGGGTCTCTCTTTAGAGGGGAAAAGAAAACAGATTCCCCTCCCGATTTCTTTTGGAGTTGGCCCACGGCTCCCGAAGGCTGTGAGCGTTTAGAGGAGCGCCGACGGGGCGGCCGGTCAGCCTATTGCGGCTCCTGCAGCGGGACAATACCTGCCTCGCAATCCGGAACAGAACGCCTCTTTTCACTGAGTCGCAAGACAATTTGCTGGACGGTGAAGATTTGACCTTTACAACGCACGATTTGCACTGGCGCGGCACGTTCGTGGCCGCCAGTACATAATTTGCACCTAGTGGGGGAATAATGGCGGCACAAAAGGGGGACGTCAGACGAGGCTTGGGGAAATTTGATCCTGGTGAGCCCGCGACTCGGAAGAACTCTGCCTCGATTCGCAGGTTCGTATATGACCTAATCGACCGGGAGTTTCAACGCAGCCCGGCGGAGGCCGCCCGGCAACTCACGCGCGCGTTGGACACGGCAGAAGATAAGCGTGCCTATCGCAAGGGATTTTCCGAGCATACGACCTATCGCCTCCAGCGCGACCAGAAGACCATATCGTTCAATGAATTGGACTCGCTTGGGCTCTATTATGGCGTGCCGCTCGCCTTGGTTGTGATTTTCACCCGCGCGCGATCGGAAATGACCAACTTTGATAAGACGCGGGCATTGCGAACACTTGGGGCCTTTCGTGAGGCGGTAAGGCTGTTGGAAGAGACTGTCTCGGGTCGGTCTGGCAAGGAGGACGGGAGCCTCAGCCACTCCGACTTTGAGACGATCCGCGATCGATTTCGAGAGCACTTCGGAGACCCGCAACAGCGCCTCCTCTAGAGGAGATGCCTGCAGGCCGTTCTTCTAACGTACGTTAGCCTTGCGCCCATCACGCGAGGTCGTCACAAGTTTACCGGGGGAGATCGTGACCAAATTTGACAAGAAGATCGCCATAGCCGGCTTGTCTGTCGCTGCTGCGACCTTGGCTATTGCTCTACTTCAATACCATGCGACGCCGTCGCCAAGCCAAGCAGCTCCGACTCCTGTGCCCGTGACGGTCACTGTAGCGCCGCCGCCAGCCCCGAGCCCGCCTCCGGCTCCCTCTAAACTGAAGCAGATTCTCACGAGCGAAACTCTCGGACGCCAAATAGGCTATGTTGAAGCCATTATTGGCCCGCCACAAAATGTCATTGGTGCCTGGAAGAACTATACAGTTGAAGGATGTCGTATTAGCCTCAACGTCGACAGCGGTCGGGCGATAGCGGCGGTTGGAATGTACGTTTCTGCCTCCTGTACCTTCGAATGGCACGACATGTTTCCTAACCTCAAGAGCCTCAAGTCTCCCGATCAAACTACGATTGGTCAGTTCATAGATGTGGCGGGAGTTACCCATATTCAGGGCTGCGTGTCCCTCTGTGGCAATGCCGCAGATCCAGAACTGTATTTCCTGCGACAGGGCAGTCATGCAGACAATTGGGTCGACATAAAAATAGCAATTGTGGAAGATACTGGTGATACGATAGCGCGGGCCAGCCGGTTCAACAGCATTTTGGAACAGAACTTTGGACAAGGTGCTGGCGAGGACGTTGGGCGGCTCTGCGACACGCGCGAGATTGACTGGGCTCGCTCGACCCTCGGATCCTTGAAAATTGAGTACGTTGAAATCGGATCGGATACTACGACGAACTATCTTTACGATAACATTCATGCCTGCGACCTCGGCTTTGCCAGAGCAATGCAATCGCAATCATAGCCTCAAGTATCGCCTGCATCACTTCGCGACGATCTCGCGCAACTGATCTCCATCCTCGCCAAAAGCTGTTTGACGGCGGCGATGGCAGGCTTGCCTACATCCCCGGTCATGGTGAAGGCTTTTCATGGATTTGGTGAAGTTGAACATCGCCAACCTGCCATGGCCCCTCGCTCCTCAAGCGAATTTGCGGCCCGCACACTAACCCTGAATGTGTTCACTATGTCCCCGAACACCCGTCCACCGTATCCCCGATCTATACACGATCCAAGGGAGGGGGAGCAGGGTTGGGTTAAATTCATGTCCCCCAGCTTGTCCCCGCGTGGCGCCGGCGACCGGTGCCGCCACGATCGCGCCATCGCCGGGCCAACTTCCCCGCCCAGAGGGACGCGGGCAGGCCGACCTCTCTCCCTGCCACTGGTGGGCCGGTTCCGAAGGGGGAAGCCGGTCCACCCCTTTTCTGGAGCTCTTGCATTGCTGCTCGGCCCCCTTGCCTTTCTCGTTGCCCGCCTGCCGCGGCCGGTCCGCAGGGCGAACAGGCTGCTGGCGCCGCTGGCGCGTATCCTGCTGCCTGGCTGAGCGTCAGACCGTCGGCAGCGTCACCTTGGCGGAAAGGCCCCCTTCGGGCCGGTTGGCGAGCATGACGTCGCCGCCATGGCGCTGCGCGGCGGCGCGGACGATGGCGAGGCCGAGCCCCATGCCGCCGGTCGTGCGGTTGCGCGAGGTTTCGGCCCGGTAGAAAGGCTCGAACGCCCGCTCGAGGTCGGTCGGCGACAGGCCCGGTCCCTCGTCGGTCACCTCGACGATCGCCGCGCCGTTCGGCGTGTCGAGCGTCACCGTCGCCCGCCGGCCATAGGTCACGGCATTGTTGACCAGATTCGCGAACAGCCGCTTGAGCAGGATGGCGTCGCCCATCACCGTCGCCGGCGCGGCGCGGTCGAGCCGCACGTCGCGGCCGAGATCGGCGAGATCGTCGACCACCCCTTCGACGAGCAAGGCGAGGTCGAGCTTCTCGCGCGGGCGCGAGCGCGTCTCGTTCTCGACGAATTCGAGCGTCGCGGCGATCATCTGCTCCATTTCGCGAATCTCCGCCTCCGCCTTGCACCTGATGTCCTCCGGCGCGGCCGCGAGATGGAAATGGAGGCGCGACAGCGGCGTCCTCAGATCGTGGGCGAGCGCCCCGACCACCGACGTCCGCTCGGCGACGTAGCGGCGGATCCGGCTCTGCATGTCGTTGAGCGCCTCCGCCGCCAGCCGGATTTCGGACGGGCCGCTGACCTCCACCGGCTCGGACTGCACCTGGACGCCGATCCGCCCGACGGCGCCGGCGAAGGCGCGGATCGGGCGGGCGAGGCGCGCGGCGAACAGCCAGGCGACGACCAGGGCGACGACGAGGCCGAACACGATGCGGAGCGCGGTGCCGACCTGCCAGGAATCGATCGACTGGCCCTGGCGCGACACGACGAGCCAGCGTCCGTCCGGCATCCGCGCCGCGGCGGCGAAGGCGCCGAAGATCACGGGATCGAACCGCTCGATGCCGTAATCGGCGAGCGCGCGCTTTTCCTGGCTGATCCGGCGCGGGAGGCGGCTGCGGCGGGTGTCGGTCTGGTGCACCCGGACGTCGGCGGGGGCGAGGCCGAGCTGGTGGGAGAGCGCGATCTTCAGCAGCTCATCCTGCTCGGAACCCCTGGCCGGGACCGGCGGCGCGTCCATGACGCTGCGCTCGATCGCCGTATTGTCCTTGGCGATCGGCTCGCCCCTCAGCAGCCGCGACACTTCATAAGCGGAGACCGGCACGTCGCGCGGCGGCGGCCGGAACAGGATGATGCCGAGATTGAGCGCGGTGAGCAAAACGACGATGCCGATCACCAGCAAAAGGGTGTGGCCGAGGATCGATTGCGGCAGACGGAGCCGCCGGGACGTCACCGCCGCATCACCTTGGGCAGGAACATATAGCCTTCGCTGCGGACGGTGCGGATCAGCTCGGTCTCGGTCCGCGTGCCGAGCTTGCGGCGCAGCCGGCTGACCTGGGTGTCGACGGCGCGGTCGAAGGCGTCGCTGTCGGGCCCGCGCGAATATTCGAGCAACTGGTCGCGGCTCAGCACCCGCTGCGGCCGCTCGACGAATACCCTCAGCAGCGAGAATTCGCCGTCCGAGAGGCTGATGATGACGTTGAGCGGATCGCGCAGCACCCGGCGGAGCACGTCGAACGTCCAGCCTTCGAAAATGTAGGCGGCACCGGCGTCGCTCTCCGGCTCGTGCTGATACTGGCGCCTGAGGACGGCGCGGATGCGGGCGAGCAATTCGCGCGGCGACACCGGCTTGGGCAGATAATCGTCGGCGCCCACCTCCAGACCGATGATCCGGTCGGTCTCGCCGCCGAGGGCGGAGACCATGATGATGCCGAGATCGCGCCGCGCCGAGAGCATCCGGGCGAGCGACAGGCCGTCCTCGCCGGGCATCATCACGTCGAGCACGACGACGTCGACCGCCTCCTGCTCCAGGATGCGGCGCATCGCCTGGCCGCCGTCGGCCTCGAACACGGCATAGCCGTGGCCGGTGAGGAAGTCGCCGACGAGGCGCCGCAGCGCCTCGTCGTCGTCGACGATCAGGATTCGGTTCTTCTCGTCCACCGGGACGGTTTCCATCAGCATGCGGAGGGGCCTGGCCCCCTCCTCTATAGCGGATTTTTCCAATCCGTCAGGGAGAAGACGCGAAGCCTGGCCTTGCGGCCGGCCTTGATCGGAATCCAGGCCCGTCAGAAATGCACCTGGATGCTGGCGCGGAGCGAGACCGCCTGGCGCCCCTGCTGCTCCTCGGTGCCGACCTCGGCGCCGGCCTGGAAGTCGGCGCTTCCGGCGAGCAGCCGGAACCGCCCCAGCCAGCCGCTGTCGCGCGCATCGCCAAGCAGGGTGAAGTCGGAGCCGCCGGCGAAATGGGCGGTGGTGGTGCCGGCCGCCTTGTCGATCAGCTCGCGCCGTCCACCCTCGATTTCGATCCGCACCCGGCTGGCGTCCGGCGTCGCCGCGCGGACGAGATCGTAGCCGAGCGCGAGGGTCGCGTTGACGCCCTCCTCATGGTTGTTGCGCGCATCGACCGCGAGGTCGAAGGCATTGCCGCCGCCGGTCTCGGTGAAATTGTTCTCCTTGAGCTTGATGTAATCGAGGCTGACGGCCGGGCGGATGCTGAAGCGGCCGCTATGGACTTCGTAGGAGAGGCCGGCCGCGGCGGTCGCCGCCCAGCCCCGCCAGCTTCCCTTGGCGGTGCGCGAGACCGAGATCGTGCCGTCATTGGCGAGGAAGAAGCGCTTGCTGTCGAAAGTAACATAGCCGCCCGAAACCCGGCCGAAGGCGTGCAGCCCGCCCCAATGGCCGCGCCAGTAAGCGGCGAGCTCATATTCGTTGTTGGAGACCTGATCGTCGACCGCGCCGCTCTTTTCCGACCCGGAAAGATAGGAGAAGGTCAGGCCGACGCTGCCGAGCGAGCCGATCTTGAATTCGGGGCCGACGCCGACGCCCCAGCCGACGATCCGGTAGGAATCGGTGTCGCCCTGCCCCTTGTTCTCGCCCCACGCCACCTGCTGGAGCAGGACGCCCCAGCTGCCCATGTCGATGAGCGGGGTCAGCGGATCCGACAGCGCGCGGATCTCGGCGCGCGAGCTTTGGGCGACGGACTGGAAGACCGCGCCGGCATGGTCGGGGAGCAATTGCCGGAAGGCGTTCTGCAAGGTCCCGGCGTCCTGCGCGTCGAGGAAGACGCCGGCGACGCCGCTGTCGCTGTCGACCGCCTGGACGGCCGCGTTGAAGATCGCCGATTCCGAACGGTTGAGGCCGAGCTCGGCGGCGGTCTTGCGGTGCACTTCGAGCGAAATGTCGCCGGCGGCCTGGTCGACCGAGAGCGAGGTCGAGAACAGGAATGGGACGACCGCGTCGGTGCTGGTGAGCTGGTTGGCGCCGGTCAGGCTGCCGGCATGGAGGATCAGGAAGTCGCCGTCGCTGCCGCCGACGCTGGTGAGCTTGACGTTGACCTTGGCGCCGGCGGCGAAAGTCGCCGCGCCGCCGACCTGGTAGAGCGTATGGGCACCGGTCGCGCCGTTGATGTTGACGGTGAACGAGCCCTGCCCGCCGACGTTGAGCGAGGCGAGCGAGACGGTGCCGCTGTTGGTGACGTTGAGCGTGCCGCCGTTGACGGCGACCGCGACCGCGGCGGAATTGGCGAGCGATCCCTGGAACAGGGCGGTTCCGTTCAGCGTCAGGCTTCCGGCGGTGCCGCCGAAGTCGATATTGCCCATCTGCTGCGCGCTTCCGGCGAGGGTCACCTGGTTGTTGCTGCCGCCGAACACGGTATTGCCGGTGAAGGTGCCCGCCTCGATGTCGAGGACGTTGCTGCCGCCGCCGAACAATATGTCGCCGCTGATCAAGGGAATGACCGTGCTCGAGGCCGGCACGAGCTGGCGCACGGTCGCGCCGGTCGTGTTGGCCCTGAGGTCGATCGCGATCCCGGTGGCGCCGCTCGTCACCGAGGTGATGATCGAACCCTGATTCTGGATGAGGTTCAGGGTGCCGGAGCGGTCGGCGATGGCGGTTGCGGTTCCGGCGCTGCCGGTGATCTGGGCGCCGATCGTGCCGCTATTGGTGATCGACGTGACCTTGCCGCCGGCGTCGATCGAGACGCCCTGGACGGCGACCGAAGCTGTGGTCGGGCTGCTCGTCGAGCTGATATTGCCGCTATTGACGATCGTGCTGACGGTCGCGCCGGAACCGATGCGAAGCGCGGTCGCGTTGCTGTCGAGCGCGCTCGCGGCGATCGATCCGGTATTGTTGAGGCCGCCGGTCACGGTGACGGCGCCGCCGAGGCCGCCGATCTGCATGCCCGTCCCGGTGAAGCCGGCATCGAGGCCGTTGCCGGTGATCGTGCCCTCGTTGAAGATGCCGGCGCCGCCGGCCCCGCTCGCCGCCACCGCGCCGATCGTGATCGCGTGGCTGGCCGAGCCGATCTGCACCGCCGGCGCGCTGCCGAAGCTGGTGATCGAGGCGGTGCCTTCGACGCTGTCGGCGATCCCGTCATTGTTGACGTCGCTGACGGTGGTGCTGGTGACCGGGACGGCGGTGAAGAGGATGCCGCCGCCGACATTGCCCTGGATGCGGACGGCGGGGCCGCCGAGCAGGAGGTCGGCGGTGTTGGTGGTGACCGCGGTGGTCGCGAAGCCGGTCGCGCTTACTCCGCCTTCGAAGATGGCCTGGCCGCCGATATTGCCGTCGAGGGCGACGCCGATCGAATTCTGGCCGGTGACGCTGATCGCGCCGACGCCGGTCGAGACCGTGCCGCTGACGTCGTTGGCGTGGATGCCGAACCCGTCATTGCCGAGCACGCTGATCGAGCCGCTGCTGGTGAGCGATCCGGTGAGCGTTCCGTCGAGCGCGATTCCGGCCGAATTGTTGCCCTTGATGATGATCGTGCCGCTGTTGACGATATTGCCGGTCATCGCGCCGAGGGCGTGGATGCCGAAACGGCCGGTGCCGCTGGCATAAGGCGGGTCGAGGATGCCGTCGCCGTTGGTGTCGGCGGCGGTGAAGGTCTCGTCGATCTGGATGTTGCCGCCGTTGGTGATGTTGGTCGTGCGGCCGGCCTGGACCAGGATTCCGACCGCATTGTTGACGTCGGTGATCTGGATCGTCCCCTCATTGTCGACATCGTTGTTGCTGTCGACGGTCACGGCCGGGCTGGTCGTCGGCTTGAGCGTGGCGCCGGTGGCGACCTGGACGCTGTCGGGGGCGCCGTTGTTCGCGGTGGAGGTCTTGATCGGCGTGGTCGACGACCCCGAAATGACGGTCGTCGCGGCCGCCGGCGCGGCGAGCAGGGCGACGGGCGTGAGGCACGTGGCGGCGAACAGATAACGCATGAAGAAACCCCTTGAGATCGATGCTGAGCGGTAAGGGCGCCGGTTTTCCGGCGTGTGCCTTTCTGTTTCAGCACATGGCTGGATGTTGCAGTGCCGTCGCGTTCGGCCCATCCCGCCGCCGTTCGACAGGAAGGTGCTTAACAGAGCTTCTTTCCCGGTCAATGGCTTGGAGGCGAACCGAGCTCGGATCCGGCCGGGGGCGGGCGGTGCCGATTGGCACAAAGAAGACAAATCGGGGCCAAGAGGAGCCTGCAGGACAATTGCGAGGGGCATTGACGCGAAGGAGATCCCGTCGATGAAAGCCATGCTGGCGCTGAGCGCCTTCACCGCGGCGTCGGCGGACGTCGCATTCCGCTGGCCCGACAGCTCGGCCACCACCCTCGCCGCGATCCTGTTCGGCCCGCTCGTCTTCGCCATCGTCTGGCTGGTCGTCCGCCGCGACGAGGTCAGGGAGAGAAGCAGCGAGGCGGCCGCGCCCGCGGCCTTCGATCCGTCCGAGGAAGCGGTCGACTGCTAGAGTGGTTTTCAGTCAGGTGGAATGAGCAGGTGTCGATTGCGGGGCAATCGACACCTGCTCATCCTGACGGCCGAAAAGAACGGCATGATAAAGACTCAGGCTTGGGCGAAGCCCGAGCCTGAGTCCCCTGGGCGGCTCCCGTCAGCCGCCTTTCCCGCCCGCGAGCCGCGACCGCCGGCCGGCAGGCCTCCGGAATCTTCCCCCGAGCGGGTTGAGGACCATCGCGACGCAGGACAAAGCGAGGAATACGAGCGGGACGATGATGACGGCCGCCCGCATGCCGGCCATGGTCGCGGCCCCCTGGCGGACGTTCGCGACATAGCCGGCGGCGGTGAAGCTCCAGCCGAGGATTGCGGTCGCGATGCCGATGCCGACGCGCTGCAGGAGTGCCGCCATGCCGAAGACGGCGGCCTCGACATGGGTCCCGGTCTCGCGCTCGCCATATTCGATCGTGTTGGGAAGCATCGCCCAGAAGACGAAGTTCAGGCCGACGATCATCACCTGCATCGCGATGAGGAAGAGCTGGAGCGGGCCGGCGCGATGGAGATCGAGAGCGGCGAAGAGGAGCAAAAGGGCGATGCCCGCCGCGGCGGTGACGAGCCAGAGTCGCCGCAGCCCGATGACCCGCGAGACGAGCATGAACAGGGGAATCGAGATCGCGCTGACCAAAGCCATGGCGGCGAGGGTAAGCTGGCCCGCATCCGCGTCGTTCGCGAGATATTTGAAGAGGTAGAGCACCGACTTGTTGAGCATCGTTACCGCGACGATCATCGCGACCATCGCGGCGATCAGGGTGACGAAGGCGCGATTGCGCCACAGGCTGAGCAGAGCGGCAAGGCTGGGGACCGGCCGCGCCGGCGTCTCGACATTCTCCCGGTAGGTTGCGCCGACGAGGAGAAGGATGGCGACGCTGGCGACCGCGAAGACCAAAGCCGCGGCGAAAAAGGCATGAGCATCGTCGCCCCCACCCCACAGGCGCCGCCCGATCGGGAGCGTGCCCAGGGCCACGACGACCGCGGCCGCCGAGCCGGACAGCATGCGCGCGCCGGCGACCAGGGCGCGGTCCTCCGGATCGGCGCTGATCCGCGCCGACATTGCGAGATAGCCGACATTGACGACGGCATAAGCGGTCCGGAACAGCAAATGGCAGGCGAGCACGAACGCCACGCCAAGCGCGCCGGCGACCGGGGGCGGGAGATAGGCAAGCACGAAACTGGCGCCGAGCGGAAGCGCGCCGAACGCGAGCAGGCGCCCATAATCGAGGCGATGCTGATGGCGGTCGATCAGCAGCCCCGCTCCGAAATTGGCGATCCCGTCCCAGACCGACGCGACCAGATAGGTCGTCGCGGCAACACCCATCGGCAGCGACAAGGCGTCGGTATAATAGAAAAGCAGGAACAGCATCACGCTCTGCCAGTGGAGATTGAAGGCGAAATCGCCGAACGCGAACAGCAAGAGGCGTGCCTTGCCGGGTCGCGCGGGAAGCCGGCCGGTCGCCGTCATCAGCGTCGGGCGATCAGGATGTCGGCAGGTCCCGGCTGATCGGCGATGGTGAAGGTGACGGTGCGCGCGGCGTTATCGTGCCGCATATTGGTGCCGCCGGCGACATCCGCGCCGCCTTCCCAGCCGTGAACGGTTATTTCGATGCGGTTCCACCAGGGCGCGTAACCGCCAGCGCGCCGGTCGAAACGGAGCCTGAGGCCCTCGGGAATCGTCTCGCAGCTCATTGCCTGGCGCAAGCTCGGGCCGTTCACCGTCACGCCGTCGTCGAAATAGAGCGTCCCGCGGCAATCCCCGCCCGGATAGATGTCGAGGCTGAGCGGCCCCCTGGGCGTCTCGGCGGTGCTCTGCACCAAGGGCTGGCGCGGCAGGATCGTGCCGGCGCGGACGAAGACCGGAAGCACCGCCAGCTCGGGCTTCAGAATCATTTTCTCGCCGGCCGGGACGGGCAGGCCGGTCCAATAATCGTACCAGCCGCTTTTGGGCAGGCAGATTTCGAACGGCTCCGGCGATTCGGGCCTGGGCGGGCCGGCGATGAGCAGGTCGCGGCCGAGCGTGAAGCTCATCGCCTGGTCGCAGCCCGATTCCAGAGCATCGGGATAATCGTAGAAGACCGGCCGCATGATCGGATCGCCGGTCCGCGCATTCTGCTCGGCCAAGGCATAGAGATAGGGCATCAGCCGGTAGCGCTCCTCGACGTAGCGGCGGCGGATGGCGAGCTGCTCCGGCCCGTCGACCCAGGGCTCGGCGCGCGGCGCGCCCTTCATCGAATGGTCGCGGAAGATCGGCATGAAGGTTGCGAATTCGAACCAGCGGGTCATCAGCTCGGGGCTGGCGCCGCCGGTGAAGCCGCCGACGTCCGCGCCGCTATAGGCGAAGCCGGAGAGGCCGAGATTGATCTGCTGCTGCACCGCGAGCCGCAGATGGTCCCAGGTCGCGCTATTGTCCCCCGTCCAGGTCGCCGCGTAACGCTGCCCGCCGGCATAGGAAGCGCGGGTCATCACGAACGGGCGGATATCGGGGCGGAGGCGCGCCATGCCCTCGAAGGTCGCGCGCGTATTCTCCATGCCGTAGACATTGTGGATCTCGGCATGGGTCGCGTCGCGGGGCGCGAAATCGTCGCTCTCGATCCGGTGGATAGCGTCGAGCGGCATCGTCTTGGTTGGCGTATCGAATACCGCGGGCTCGTTCATGTCGTTCCAGAAGCCGGAGAAGCCGTCGGCGATGAAGTCCCTGTAGAGGCCGCCCCACCAGGCGCGGGTCGCGGCGCGGGTGAAATCGGGGAAGACGGAGGGGCCGGGCCAGACCGGCGCGACATAGACCTTGCCGTCGGCCGCATGGACGAAATGATCGCCGGCCGCGCCGCTGTCGTAGGGCGCGTAGCCCTGCCCCGGCAGATAGGCGACGTGGAGGTCGGCGATCGCGACCAGCCGGATGCCCCGAGCATTCATATCGGCATTGAGCCGCCGCATGTCGGGAAAGGTCGCCTTGTCGACGGTGAACGGGCGGTTGCGGTCCTGATAGTCGATGTCGAGCCAGATGACGTCGAGCGGGAAATGGTCCGAGCGGAAGCGGTCGGCGAGCTGCCGGACCTCGGTATCTTTCATATAGGACCAGCGCGATTGCTGGTAGCCGAGCGCCCAGAGCGGCGCGAGCGGCGGCCTGCCGGTCAAGTCGGCGTAGCGTCGCACCACCTCGGCCGTGCTTGGGCCTGCGATCAGATAATAATCGATCGGGCCGTCGACGGCGCCGATCTCGATCACGCCGTCCACGCGATGGCCGAAATCGAAGCTGCTCCGCCAATCATTGTCGAGGAACAGGCCGTAGCTGCCGGCCGATCCGCCGACCGCGATGAAGAAGGGGACCGATTTGTAGATCGGGTCGGTCGAGGGCGCGAAGCCGAAGCTGTCCGTGTTCCAGTCGACAAAGGAGCCGCCGCGCCGGTCGAGCAGCCCGGTTTTGTCGCCGAGCCCGAAAACATGCTCCGAAATCGGCATCGCCTTGCGAAGCATGAAGCCGGTTCCGTCGAAACGGACGGCCTTGTCGACGTCGCTGCTGATCGGCCGGCCCTTTCTGTCCGTGACGAGGAGCCGCAACGTCCTGGGCTCGACATGGACGATCAACGCAGCCGTGCTGAAGCCGTCGCGCGTCGGATGCACGGCGACGTGGCGGCTACGGACGCCGGCCGGGACCGCCCAGCTCGCATCCTCCGCGAAACGACCGCCGCGGGCGATGCGGACGCGCAGGATCGAATCTGTGAGCGCGGTCACGCGCAATCTGGCCGATCCGTTACCGATCTCGATCCCGTCCGGCCGCGACACGCGCAACGGTGCAGCCGTAACACCGGCGCCGCTCAAGAGGAATGCCGCCGCGAGCAGAAACGCGGCAAGGGACCATGATCCGGGACGCATCGTCACGCTTCCGATGCTGCGCGAACATCGGGACGCGAAGCAAGGTGCATTCAGCGCCGGGCCGCTTCCGCCGCGCGCCGCCGCGCCGATGGCGGCGGCGCTTCCGAGCCGCGCCGGACGATCTCGTGCCCGAGGCGGCGGTGCATCACGCCCGGCCGCCGGTCGGGCCGGCGCGCCTTCACCATCTTTTCGAGCAAGGCGGCGGCGGCCCGCGCCATATCCTCGACCGGCTGGTGGACGGTGGTGAGCTCGGGCCAGATGCTTCGCGCCATCTCGGTATCGTCGAAGCCGCACACCGTGAGGTCGCGCGGCACCGAAAGGCCGAGCCGGTGCGCGACGGCGACCGCGGCCGCGGCCATGTCGTCATTGCTCGCGAACAGGGCGGTCGGTCGGTTCGCCTTTTCGAGCAGCCGCTCGGCCGCGCCGACGCCCGAGCGGTAGCTGAAATCGCCCTGGGCGATCAGATCCTCGCTGCCGTGCAGACCCGCTTCGCGAAGCGCGCGGCGATAGCCGGCGAGGCGGAGCGAGGTGGCGCTCTGGCTGGCCTGGCCGAGCACGAAGCCGATCCGGACATGGCCGAGCGCGACGATGTGCCGCGTCATCTCATAGGCCGCCTGCTCGTCGTCGATGCAGACGGTCGCCACTTCCTCCACCATCGTGTGGCCGCCGATCGCGACCGCCGGGATGCCCGCGTCGCGGACGAGCGAGAGCAGGGATTCCGAATCGGAGAAAGGCGGCGGGATCAGCAGCCCCTCGACCTGCCGCGACAGGGAGCCGATCAGAGCGGGCACGTCGGTATCGCCGTCGCAGCGCTCGATCACCGCCTGCATCACCGATCCCCGGGCATAATCGAGGACGCCGAGCAGGAAGCGGCTGAGATAGGCCTCGGACGGATTGCTGTAGAGGACGCCGATATGGAGCAGACCGGCGCCGGCCAGGCTGCGCGCGGCGAGGTTCGGCTTGTAGCCCATCGCCGCGACCCGCTCTTCGACCAAAGCGCGGGTCGCGTCGGTCACCCGGCCCTTGCGGTTGATGACCCGCGACACCGTCATCGGCGAGACTCCAGCGCTGCGGGCGACATCGAGGATCGTCACCTTGCGCCGGGAAAGGGAATTGGGTTCGATATCCGCCACGGCCGCCGTCCGATCCCGCTTATGCAATCAGCTCGAAGCCGGCCTTGAGGCCCTCGGCCTCCGCCGACGGCGCCACCCAGAGGTCGAACAGGCCGGGCTCGATCACCGGCCGGTCGGCGAGGCCGATGAAGGAGAGGTCGGCGGCGCGCAGCACGAATTGCACATTCCGGGATTCACCGGGCGCGAGCGCGATCTTTCGGAAGGCTTTCAGCTCGCGGACGGGTCGGGTGAGGCTCGCCGTCCGGTCGTGCGTATAGAGCTGCACCACCTCCTCGGCGGCGCGGCTGCCATGGTTGGCGACGCGGACGCCGATCCTCAGCTCGCCGTTCATCGGCAGCGAACGGGCGCTCAGCGCCAGATCCGAATAAGCGATCCGGCCGTAGGTGAGGCCGTGGCCGAACGGATAGAGCGCGCTGTTCGGAATGCCCCGGAAATGCGCCTTATAGGGTTCCAGCGGTCCCGGAGGGTTCGGCCGGCCGGTGCTCTTGTGGGCATAATAATAAGGCTCCTGCCCCGAGGCGCGCGGGAAGCTCACCGGCAGGCGCCCGGAGGGGCCATGATCGCCGAACAGGATATCGGCGATGCCGTTGCCGGTCTCGGTGCCGAGGAACCAGGTGACGAGGATGGCTGGAGCCTCCGCCACCGCGCCGTCGAGCGCGAGCGCGCGCCCGTTCTTCAAGATGACGACGATCGGCTTGCCGGTCGCCGCCACCGCCTCGGCGAGCGCCCGCTGGGGCGCCGGGACGACGATCTCGGTGCGCGACTGCGCCTCGCCCGACATGTTCTGGTCTTCGCCGATGGCAAGGAGCACGACATCCGCCTCGTGCGCCGCGGCGACCGCCGCCGCGATGCCGCCGGGAAGCGGCTCCTCGACGCCGGAACCTGGGACGACGGCCAGCGACGCCTGAGGCGCCACCGCCCTGATGCCGCTCTCCAGGTCGACCGCTTTGGCGTCGTCGCCATAGACGCACCAGGGGCCGACCAGATCGTGCCGGCCGCTTGCGAACGGGCCGATCAGCGCGATCCTCTTGCCGCTCTTGGGCAGCGGCAGCAGCTCGCCTTCATTCTTCAGCAGCACGACCGACTTGCGCGCCGCCTCGCGGGCGAGGGCGCGGGTGCGCGGCAGCATCGAGCGCTGGTTCTCGCGCGCCTCGTCGATGCGGCGGAACGGGTCCTCGAACAGGCCGAGCATCGCCTTGAGCGCAAGCACGCGGCGGACCGATTCGTCGAGCCGCGCTTCGGGGACCGCGCCGTCGCGGACGAGACCGGGCAGATATTTGCGGTAGAGCCCGCTCTCCATGCTCATGTCGACGCCGGCGAGGAAGGCGAGCCGCGCCGCGTCGCGCCCGTCCTTGGCGAAGCCGTGGGCGATCATCTCCTCGTCGCCGGTATAATCGGAAACGACGAAGCCCTCGAACTTCCACTCGCCGCGCAGCAAATCGGTCACCAGCCAATGGTTGCCGGTCGACGGGACGCCCGAAATCTCGTTGAACGAGGCCATGATGGACAAGGCGCCCGCGTCGAGCGCCGCCTTGTAGGTCCGGAGATAGACGTCGCGCAGCGTCCGCTCGGACATGTCGACACTGTTGTAGTCGAGACCCGATTCGGCGGCGCCATAGGCGGCGAAATGCTTGGTGCAGGCGAGCAGGCGGTCGGGCGATTTGAGGTCGGTGCCCTGGAAGCCCTGGACGCGCGCGGCGGCGAACAGGCAGCCGAGCAGCAAATCCTCGCCGCCCCCTTCGACGCCCCGGCCCCAGCGCTGGTCGCGGGCGACGTCGACCATCGGCGCGAAGGTCCAGTCGATCCCCGAACCGGCCGCCTCGAACGCCGCCGCCTCGGCCGTTCGCCGGGCGAGGTCGGGTTCGAAGCTCGCCACCTCGGCGAGCGGGACCGGGAAGATCGTGCGGTGGCCGTGGATGATGTCGGCGCCGAAGATCAGGGGGATTTTCAGCCGGGAGTCGCGCGCCGCCGCATTCTGGAGGATCCGCGCCATGCGCGCGCCGTTGCCGTTGAACACGCCGGTGAGCAGGCCGCGGCGCGCCTCCTCGACCTGGCGGGGAAAGTCAATATTCTCCGCCGGAGGATTGAGCGCCAAAGCGGTGCCGCCGCCCCAGGCCGAGGCCATCAGGCTGAGCTGGCCTGCTTTCTCCTCGAGCGTCATCCGCCCGATCAGCGCATCGACGAAGGCGGGAATCTCGACGCGCCCGGCCGCCATGAGCAGCGCGCGCGCGGGGCTTGCCAGCCATGCCGCCGCCGCGCCGGCTCCGATCAGCGCCGCACGGCGTGAGATAGGCTTGTCGAGCATGTCCCCTCCCGAAGCATCGGACGGCGTTGCAGCCGAACGGTGCCCGCTTGACGGTCGTTGAAACCGGTTACATGACTGAGACGAAAGGCGAATGCAATCGCCTCATTCGCGTTTCGCCGGCTTTCGGCGCAATGGAGGATCATGGCCGAAGCCACCATCCGGGACGTCGCCCGCCGCGCGCAGGTCTCGATCGCCTCGGTCTCGCGCGTCCTCAACGGCGCGAGCAATGTGAGCGAGCCGACGCGGTGCCGGATCGAGGAGGCGGTGCGCGAGCTCGGCTATGTGCCCCATGCCGGGGCGCGCAGCCTCAGCATGGCGCGGACCAACGCGCTCGGTGTCGTGCTTCCTGACCTTCACGGCGAATTCTTTTCGGAGATCGTGCGCGGCATGGACCGGGAGGCGAGCGCGCGCGGCTATCTTCTGCTCCTGTCGCCGCTCCATGGCGAGAGCGAGCGGCCGGCGGTCGCGCTTCGCGCCATGCGCGGCCGCGTCGACGGGCTGCTGCTGATGGCGCCGCAGATCGAGAAGGACGCGCTCGCGCTCGCTTTGCCCTCGGGCCTGCCGTCGGTCCTGATGAACACGCGCGCCGACATGGGCAATGCCAGCATCCATCTCGACAATGAGGCCGGCGCCAGGGCGGTCGCCGACCATTTCCTAGCGCTCGGGCGACGGCAAATCGTCCATATCGCCGGACCCAAAGGCAATATCGACGCGCAGGAGCGCGCCGCCGCCTTCGCCCGCACGCTCGCCGCCCATGGCATCGAGACCAAGCTTCTGCCCGGCGACTTTTCGGAGGGCTCGGGCGTCGCCGCGGTCGAGCGGCTGCTTGCCGAATGCGCAACGTTCGACGCGATCTTCGCGGCCAACGACAATATGGCGATCGGTGCGCTCGGGGCCTTGCGCCGGGCCGGGATCGCCGTCCCCGACGCGGTCGCGGTGGCGGGGTTCGACGACATTCCGCTGGCCCGCCATCTCGGGCTGACGACGGTCCGAGTCCGCATCGCCGAGCTCGGCCAGCGGGCGGTGTCGCTGCTGCTCGACCTGCTCGAAGGCGGCGATGCGCCGTCCGGGCGGATCGATCATGCCCCCGAGCTGGTCGTCCGCGCGACCAGCGATCCGGGCGCCGCTCAATCGTGACCCCGATCGACCGGCGGACTGTGCTGCGCGGCTCGGCGTGGCTCGGCGCGGCTGCGGCCATGCCGGGCGCCGCCCTCGCGCGGCCGGCCGATCAGCGCACCCTCCCCGCTTTCTACGAGGAGATAGAGGAACGGACCTTCCGCTATTTCTGGGAGACCGTGAACCGGAAGAACGGCCTGGCGCCGGACCGCTGGCCGACCCACTCCTTCTCGAGCATCGCCGCCGTCGGCTTCGCGCTCGCCGCTTATGCGATCGGCGTCGAGCGCGGTTGGTGCACGCGCGCCGATGCGGCGGAGCTGACCCTCACCACTTTGCGCTTCTTCTGGAATGCGCCCCAAGGCCCCGAACCGACCGGAACGGCCGGCTACAAGGGCTTTTTCTACCATTTCCTCGACATGGAGACCGGGCTGCGCTTCCGCGACGTCGAGCTGTCGAGTGTCGACACCACGTTCCTGCTGATGGGCGCCCTGTTCGCCGGGCATTATTATGATCGCGACGATGCCCGGGAGCGGGAGATCAGGCATCTTGCCGATGCGCTCTATGCGCGGGCCGACTGGAACCATTTCCGCTCCGACGGGCGGCCAGCCATCTCGATGGGCTGGCATCCGGAGAGTGGCCTGATCGCGCGCAGCTGGGACGGTTATAATGAAGGGATGTTCGTCAACATCCTCGCCCTCGGCGCGCCGGTCCACTCGGTTCCCGCCGCAATCTGGGACTCGTGGACGAAGCCCTATCCCGCATTCTGGCGCGGCGCGGGCGCGACGCGCCACATCGCCTTCGCACCTTTGCTCGGCCATCAATACAGCCATATCTGGGTCGACTTCCGCGGCATCAGGGACGCGCCGATGCGCGCGGCGGGATTCGATTATTTCGAGAACAGCCGCCGCGCCACTTATGCCGACCGTTTTTATTGCGCCGCCAATCCGATGGGCTGGGCCGATTATTCGAACGAGATCTGGGGCCTCACCGCCTGTGACGGGCCCGGCAATTTCGCATTGCCCTACCGGGGCGAGATTCGGGGCTTCTTCGGCTATGCCGCGCGCGGTCCGATCGACCAGCCCGACGGGCGCGACGACGGCACGCTGGCGCCGACGGCGGCGCTCGGCTCCCTCCCCTTCGCGCCGGAGATCGTCATCCCCTGCGCGAAGGCGATGATCGAGCGCTACGGCGCGCGCCTCTACGGCCGTTACGGCTTTCTCGACAGCTTCAACCCCAGCTTCACCTACACCGGGGTGCGGCCCGACACCGGCTCGGTCGACCCGAAGACCGGCTGGGTCGCCCGCGACCATCTCGGCATCGACCAGGGCCCGATCCTGCTCCAGGCCGCCAATTATCGCGACGATTTCGTCTGGCGCCGCATGCGCCGGGTCCCGGCGATCCGCCGCGGCCTGCTGCGCGCGGGCTTCACGGGCGGCTGGCTCGGATAATCGCGCCCAGGCGCGCGATGGAAGGGGACGGCGCCGTCCCCTTCCACTCGCTTCAGGCCATCAGAACGTGTATCGCGCGCCGACCTTGAAATTGCGTCCCTGGCTGGCCACCCCGATGGGGTCGGGCGCCATGGTCGGCCCTGGTCCGCCGACATTCTGGAAGCCGCCGCCCCACATGGAGTAATTGCGGTTCACGAAGTCGAAGACGTTGAGCGCCTGGAAATAGACCGTGAGCTCGTGGCCATGGTCCCAGGGCATCTTGAACGTCTTGGTGATGTTGAGGTCGACGTTCTTGTAGCCGATGCCGTGGGGCCGATAGATGCCGAAATTGGTGGTGTAGCATCCACCGCCGCCCGGCGCGCTGGCCGGCACGTTGCACAGCACGCCGCCATAGGACGGGCCCGAGGACAAAATGACCAATCCGGTGGCTTTGATGTCGAACGGCAGCTTGACGGTGCCGGTCCCGACGAACCGCCACCGCTCCATGCCGATGACTGGTCCCCAGCCCTGCTCGCCGATCGTCGGCGCGTCGAAGTTGAATGGGTCGCCGATCTGGTTGGTGTCCCGCGTATCGTTCGACCGCGCGCTGGAGATGGTCAGCGTCGTGCTGAAGCCCCAACCGGAATGCTCGGTATAAGGCTTGTCGGCCTGCAGGTACAAAGCGGCATAGGACGCCTTGCCATCGCTGTTGCCGATGAAGATGCTTCCATGTCCGGGCAGAGGCGCGCCGCCGATGGCCGATCCGCCGTAGAAGATGCCATCCGAATAGGGGATGCCGTTATACACGAAGATCGGATTGCCGCCCGGGCTGTACGTCCCATCCGGGAACCGGTTGCCGACCACTTCCTGATAGATATGGTTCGACCTTATGTAGGAGAAGTTGATCGAGGTGTTGATTCTTCCAAAGCGCTTCTTGGCCCCGAAAACGACTTCGTCTGAATAGGGGATTTTGGTCCTGTTGTTGAGCAGGTGAACTTCGCCGCCCTGCGTCGCACCCAGTGCACGCAATTGGTTGACGTCCGTCGGAAGCGAAGTGATGCCGTTCTGGCCGACGATGAGGGTCGCGACCGACTCGTACACGTCCTTGATCGTCTCGAGCGCGGAATCGATGAACAAGGAGCGATCGTAATAGCGCCCGGCGCCGAGGCTGAACACGAGATCGCGGTCACCCTTCACGTCATAGGAGACACCGAGACGCGGCTGGAACTCGCCCAGGAACGGCTTACGGTTGTGCCCGTTCGAGATATAATCGTCGGGGTTGATGCCGGCGGCCTGCCAGCCCGGATAGGCCCTGATGGCTGCCGCGATGCCCGCGGGCGTCACGAAATGGTTGTTCACCGCGTTGGATTCATAGTCCCAGCGCAGGCCTGCGCTGACCTCCCAGTGATCGTCCGGCCTCCAGTCGTCCTGCACGAACCAGCCGAGTTCGGTGTTCTTCGCGGAAACCGGCTGCACCACCGCGGTGTTGATCGTCGCTGCATAGGGCGTGGAGCTGCCAACGCCCGTAAAAGTATTGGCGTCGTAGAAATAGGTGCCGTTGCCGTTATTGTCCTCGAGGCGCTGCAGCTTGGTGAAATTGACCTTGACGCCGGCTTTGAACGTGTGAGCGCCGCCGAAGAAGGTCACATTGTCCTTGATCAAAGTCTGGTATTGATGGTCGTCCTGCGCGAAATTGGTGCCGCCGAGGGCCAACACTCTGGCATTGCCGATATTTGGTACATTTGGCGTCGGACAAGTCGGCCCAGCGGTAACGCACCCTCCGAAGGTGACGATGCTGGACGGACCGCCGACGACGGGGATCGAGCCGTTGGCCGCGGCGTCGCGTGCGACGATGAATTCATTCAGCCAATTGTCGCCTTTATGTCGCCAGTAGAGCTGATACCGGTCCTCGTTGTTGCGATTGTTGTTCGAGGCTTGGGTCGTCGTCACGCCGCCATTGATCTGGAGGTTGGCCTCGTTACGGATGAAGGCGCTGAGATTGATCGTGTCTTCGGAGGTTGCGAAGAACGTCAGCTTCCCGAAATACAGTTTCTCATCGAAGTTTGCCGGGAAGCTGCCGTTAAATTGCGAACGGGCGGTCTGAGCGAAGGGAAGGCCATCCAGAGCAGCACCTGGATAAACACTGATGTCGTTTGAGCCGAAAGTCTTCTTCGTCCCTTCGAAATCGACGAAGAAGGTCAACCTGTCCTTGATGATCGGGCCGCCCAAGTTGCCGCCATAATATTTCGTGTCGAAATGCGGCTTGGGCCGGTACGGCGCCGTGGGATTATTGAGATGGCCCGGGCGATCGTCGTAATTCTGGGAGATGAAGGAACTGGGCTGCCATTCGCCGAACACCTCGCCGTGGAAAGTATCGCCGCCGGTCTTGGTGACCGCCGAGATGACGGCCGAGCCCGCCTGCTCATACTCGGCCTTGAAGTTCTGCGTCTGGATGTCGAACTGGTCGACGGCCGATGCCGGGAACGGGTTACCGGACGATAGATTCTGCCCCAGGGTGCCGCCATGGTTTACCAGATTCTTGATGCTGATGCCGTCGATGAAGGTATTGGTGTTGTCTGAATTGATGGCGCCCGCCTGGACTGCGCGCCGCGCGCCGCCGAGCGTGGGCGGCGAGACCGTGACGCCGGGAGCGAGCTCAGCGAAGTTGAGGAAATTCCGGTCGCCATTCGGAAGATTTTCGAGCTGGAAGCGCGAGACGTTGGTGCTGACCGTCGCGGTCTTGACGTCGCGGGCACGTGAGGCCGTCACGACGATCTCGGCGCCGGGCGCCGTCGGCGCGACCAGGTCGGCGGTGACCGCCTGACCCAGCGGCACGACGACCTGCACAATTTTGTCGCCGGAGGCGACCCGGTACGTGCTCGGCGGCAGGCCGGGGACGATGTAATTGCCGTTGGCATCGACCTTGGCCGTGTCCTGATGGCCGGTATTGGTGTCCGTGACGGTCACGGCCGTCCCTGCGGCGGCGCCGTCGACATGACCCTGGATGGTCGATGTGGTCTGCGCGGCCGCCGGCGTTGCCATCGTCAGCGCGCTGGCAATGGCGAAGGCGGAAATGCCGGCAATCAGGCGGCGCTTGTTGCGGATGTCGGTCAAATGAGCGTCTCCCCTGAGGTCGTGTAACCGGTTACATCGGCGAACGACCGTTTTGATTCTGTTTTTACAGTGAAATCCTTTCGGCGCAGGGTGTCAACTGGCGGTCCGAAGCTCCTCGCCGGCTGTTGCTTTCGGGCAACGATCCGTGGCCGAAGCCGCGCGTCGCCGGCGCTCAGCGATGCGCGGGCTGGTTGAGCTGGAAGCCGACCGACCGCCCCCCTCCGCTTTGCGGGACGCTCGCGCGCGGCAATTGCGCGACGAAAGCGCCGTGGTCGGGCATCTTCGCGGCGACGTCGTCGATCACGTCGGCAACGTCGCCCAGGAAGCCGGCCAGCTCCTCGACCGGAACGAAGCGCGTGACCGGATCGGCGCTGGCCTCGAAGCCCTGGCCGAGCAGCACCTGCACCCAGCTTTCCTCGGCGAACAATTCGGCGGCCCCATGCTTGAAGAAGCGCGCCGACGAGCGGAACAGCTCGAACCGTTCGGCAAGGCTGTCGGGGACGTCCATCGTCCGCACATGGTCCCAGAAGGGATCGCCGGTGCGCCGCGTCACCTTGTAATGGGCGATGATGAAATCGCGCACATCCTCATATTCGGTGCGCGTCTGGCGGTTATATTCGTCGATGTCGGGCTTCGAAAAACCGGTCGCGGGGAACAGAGCAAGCAGCTTCTGGATTCCGGTCTGGATGAGGTGGATGCTGGTCGATTCGAGCGGCTCCAGAAAGCCGGACGACAGGCCTAGCGCCACGACATTCTTCTCCCAGGCCTTGAGCCGCCGCCCTGGCGCGAAGCGGACCGGCCGCGGATCGGCCATGGCCTCGCCGTCGAGGCTCGCGAGCAGGGCCTCGGCGACCTCGTCGTCGCCGATCAGCTCGCTCGCATAGACATAGCCGTTTCCGACCCGGTGCTGGAGCGGGATCCGCCATTGCCAGCCGGCGCGGCGGGCGGTCGAGCGGGTGTAGGGCGTCAGCGGCGAGACGCTGGCCGAGGGCATTGCCATCGCGCGGTTGCAGAGCAGCCAATGGTTCCAATCCTCATAACCGACGCCGAGCGCGCCGCCGATCAGCAGGCCGCGCATGCCCGAGCAGTCGACGAACAGGTCGCCGTCCACCTCGCGGCCGTCGCCGAGCCGGACGCGCTCGACGAACCCGCTCTCCGGATCCTGGACGACGTCGACGATCCGCCCCTCGATCCTCTCGACCCCCCGCGCCTCGCTTTCGGCGCGAAGGAAGCGGGCGAACAGGGAAGCGTCGAAATGATAGGCATAGTCGATGTCGGCGAGCGGCGAATTGGGATTGCGGGCGTCGGGAAAGGCGAACTTGTTGCGGAGCGCCGCAACGCAGTTCAGCGCGTAGCGGTCGAGATGCCCTTCGGCGCCGGGCTGCCGCTCGCGCACCGCCAGCCAGATCTGGTGGGGATGGAGCCACAGCATGTCGCGGCCGATCTTGCCGAAGCCGTGGACATAGGATTCGCCGGGCGCGCCCCAGTCGACGAACTGGATGCCGAGCTTGAACGTGGCCCTGGTCTCGGCGATCATCTTCAGCGGATCGATCCCCGCCAGCGGCAAATAGTTGCGGATGTGCGGGATGGTCGCCTCGCCGACGCCGATCGTTCCGATCTCGTCCGATTCGACGAGGCGGACCTCGATTTGGCTCAGCCATTGCGAAAGCACGGCCGCCGTCATCCAGCCGGCGGTCCCGCCGCCGACGATCGTGACCCTGGTGATCGGCTGACCGGCCGGCGCCATTCCCATTCCCTTGCTTCGTTTCATTGATCCGGGACAAGCATCGCGCGCCGCGCGGCGCAGTCAAGCCCGGGGCCGGCCCGCGGCTCAGCCCCTTTTCAGCCGGACGAAGAAATTGGCGGTCAGCCGGCCGCGGCGGGGATCGGGGTCGAACGCCAGGTCCGGCGGGATGATCCCCGAATGGAGCATCGATCCGCGATAGACGATCAGCCGGTCCTTTACCCCTTCGATGGCGGCAAGCTGCTCGAAAAAGGCGTTGGAGCCCGAGGTGTAGCCGCTGAGCCGGGCCGATTCGCGCCTGGCGGCCGCGACGAACCGGTCGAGATTGGCCTCCTCGACCGTCTCGATGCCGGTCGAACGCTGGCGGAAGAAGGCCGTCCCCGTCCGCTCGGTGCCGCCGAGATAATGGAGAATCGCGAGATGGTCGGGATCGGTCGAATCGAAATGCGGCGCGCGCTGCGCCGGCGTCAGCGCGCCGGGCGGGTCCGTGACCATCGAGAAGCTCGCTTCGATCAGGTCGAACTGGTCCGCGTCGAAGGCGCCGGCGATGAACGGCCCTGCTCGTTCGAGCGTGGCGACGACATAGGCATCGGCCGCCTCGTCCTCGGGCCGGATGATCCGGCGCAGCCCCGGATAATAAGTATCCGCGCGCGGGAAGGGCGCCATCGCGGCGGCGGCGGCAATGACAGCGTCGGGATCGCCGCCGAAATCGTCGATCACGACCACGGGGTGCGCGCCGGCACCGACGCGAAGAAGCTCGGGACGCATCGGGCTCAGGCCAGGATTGTCACCATGTCGCCCAAGATTGATCCGGTCGGACTCGAATCGCAAGCGGCGGCTCAGCCGATCATGATGCGTCCGCCGTCGCGCAGGGGCGGCAATGAAAAATGGAGCGTGCCCGACGCGCCGTCGAACGTGGCGGGGACCGGGCCGTCGCCGCCGATCACCATAGCGGGGCCGCCCCAGCCGTGCACTGTCACCGAAACAGCATGCCACCAGGGCGCATAGCGACCCTGGGCAGCGGCGAAATCGAGCTCGATCCGCCCCGGCGCGACGATTCGGCAGGTCACGGCCTGTCGGAAATAGGTGCCGCGCGTGAAGGCGAGGCTGTGCCCGTCGTCGAGATAGAGGATGCCGCGGCAATCGGGGCCGGGATAGACATCGAGGCTCAGCGGCCCCTCGGGCGTCTCGGCGGTGCTCCGGATCAGAGGCTGACTCGGCAGGATGGTGCCGGCCCGCACGAAGACGGGGAGCCGGTCGAGCCGAGGTGTCTCGGGGATGCGGTCGAACGGCGCGGTTCCGTTCGTGGCCGCGACCGGCCGGCCGGTCCACAGATCGTACCAGCCGCCGGCCGGCAGACAGACGTCATAGGGATAAGACGATTCCGGATGGGGCGGCGGCGCGACCAGCAGAGCCCGGCCCAGGGTGAAGGCCATGTCCTGGTCGCAGGGCGCGTTGAGCGCCTGCGGATAATCGTAGAAGACGGGGCGCATGACCGGATCGCCGGTGCGCGAATTCTCGTCGGCGAGGGCGTAGAGATAGGGGAGCAGCCGATAGCGCTCGTCGACATAGCGACGGCGGATGGCGAGTTGCTCCGGTCCATCCACCCAGGGCTCGGCACGCGGCGTATCCTTGGCCGAATGGTCGCGGAAGATCGGCGTGAAGGTGGCGATCTCGAACCAGCGCGTCATCAGCTCCGGGCTCGGCCCGCCGGTAAAGCCTCCGACGTCCGCCCCCGCCCAGGAGAAGCCGGAGAGGCCGAGATTGATCAGCTGATGGACCGCGAGCTTGAGATGGTCCCAGGTCGCGCTGTTGTCGCCCGTCCAGGTGACGGCGTAGCGCTGGCCGCCCGCATAGCTCGCACGGGTCATGACGAACGGCCGCTCATCCGGCCGTAAGGTCAGCAGCCCGTCATGCGTGGCGCGAATATTCTCCATGCCGAAGACGTTGTGGATCTCGGCATGGGTCGCGGTGCGCGGCACGAAATCGTCGCTCGCCACATGGTGGACGGCGTCAAGCGGCATGGTGAGGTTCGGTGTCTCGAACACCGAGGGCTCGTTCATGTCGTTCCAGATGCCGGCGATCCCGGCATCGGTCAGCGGGCGGAACAGGGTGCCGTACCAGGCGCGGGTGCCGGCGTCGGTGAAATCGGGAAAGACGGACGGCCCGGGCCAGACCTTCCCCACATAGGCACTGCCGTCGGGATTGTGGACGAAATGGTTGCCGGCGACGCCGCTGTCATAGGGGGCATAGCCCTGACCCGGCGCGGCGGCGACGTGGAGATCGGCGATCGCGACGAGGCGGATCCCCTCCCGCCCCAGGTCGCGCACGAGTCCGGGCAGATCGGGAAAGGTCGTCTTGTCGACGGTGAACGGCCGCTTGCGGTCCTGGAAATCGATGTCGAGCCAGATGACGTCGGTCGGCACCCGCTCCGCGCGCAGCCGCGCCGCCACCGAGCGCACCTCGTCCGCGGACATGTAGGAGTAGCGCGACTGCTGATAGCCGAGCGACCAGAGCGGGGGCAGCGGCGCCTTGCCGGTGAGATCGGTATAGCGCCGCACCACCTCGGCGATGCTGGGGCCGGCGATGACATAATAGTCGATCGGCCCATCCGGCGCGCCGAAGGCGGTGATGCCCGCCTCGCGATGGCCGAAATCGAACCAGGCGCGCCAACTATTGTCGAACAGGAGGCCGTAGCTCCCGCCCTCGCCGCCGACGCCGAGATAGAAGGGAATCGATTTATAGATAGGGTCGGTCGCGCTGGTGAAGCCGTAGGCGTCGGTGTTCCAGTCGACGAAGCTCTCGCCGCGCCGGTCGAGGCTGCCGCCTGTCTTGTCACCCAAGCCGAAGATGTGCTCTGCCCGCTGGAGCGCTTTGCGCAGGGTGAAGCCGTGGCCCTGCAGCCGGATCGGATCGGCATCGTCGGCGAGGATCGTGCGGCCGGCCCTGTCGGTCACGACCAGTCGCAGGTGGGGGCCAACATGGACCCGAAGCTGCGCGGTCGCGAAACCATCGCCGGTGCGCGTGACGCGCACCGATTGGGCGCGAATATCGTGTGGCACCGCCCAGCTCGCATCTTCCGGCCAGTGTCCGTCACGCGCGATCCGGACGCGAAGGATCGACTCCGTGAGCGCCGTCACCCGCATCCGAAGCGCGCCGCTTTGCGCCTCGACACCATCGGCCCGCGCGGCCAGGCCGGCCGTGCGGACCTGCGCCGCGACGGGGGCTGCGGTTGCGATCGCCAGTCCGGCAGCGGCAAGGCGGAGCCAGAGGCTCGGAAGGATCATGGGGTCTCCGGGATCTAGAAGGGCTTGGATGGGGATGGCTTGAGCATGGCCTGCTCGAGCTGGCGTTTGAGCGCGACGCGCTCGTGGGACGGCATGTCGCCGAGAAAGGCGCGCAGGGCCGGCGGAATATGGGCCGTTCCCTCCCCCGTCTCGTCGAACACATAGGTCTCGAACATCGCGCGCCAGTAGCGACGCTCGGCCGGCGGCACGTGGCGGATGGACAGCAGGGCGGCGAGGAAGGAGTCGCGGGCATTCTCAAGCCCACGCGGGACGCTGCCCCACCAGTAATTGACCATTGCATTATAGGGGTCGCGCGAGGTGACGTGGTGCCACCAATATTTGGGCAGCAGCAAGGCATCGCCCGGCCCGAGCTCCGCCACGCGCGCGGCGGCGAGCGCCTCGGCGAAGCGGGGGAAGCGCGCGAGATCCGGCGTCTCGGGATCGACCAGAGACAGCGGCGGCGGCCGGTCGGGCGGGCCGATATAGAGGTTCGCCACCTGCTCGGGCGGGAAGAGCAGGAATCGCCGCCGTCCGGCCACCACGCAGGCGAGATTGTGATCGGGATCGTTGTGGATCTGCGTCTTGACCGGCCCGCCCAGCCACAGGCGCGGCGCGGCATCGTCCGGGAGCAAAGGCATCGGATTGTGGCGCAGGAAGCCGGGCAGACGCTCGGCGAGCGGCAGCATCTGGATGGCTATGACCGGCGCGCCGGGCATCTCAGCGCTCCGCTCGATCCGGTCGAGCGTCTCGCCGAGCGGCCGCTGGCGCTTGGTGAAGCTGAACTCGCGCAGGTCCGGGCCGTAGTCGAACCGACCACCGGTCGCGGCCGGCGCTTCCATCACCGGCACCGGCGCGCCTCGATCGAGGGTCTTCAGATAGGCGTTGAGCGACGCGGACGCGACGCGCGCCGCGGCGACGGCCGGCCAATGCGCGACCAGTCCCTTGAGCAGCACCGGCTCGCCGACGAATACCAGCGCCTCGATGTCGGCGCGGGTGGCGATTTGCGCCGAGGCGACCGGCGGCAGCGCATCGAGCGTCGGAACCGATGCTGGCGGATTGGCGGGCGCCGCCCTCATGCCGCCTCGCTCCGGCCGAAGCGCCGCAAATAGGAATCGTGCGTCGGCTGCTCGAGAACCTTGTCGCGCACGAAGGCAAGCATCCGACGGAATTCCTGCTTCATCCGCTCGGGTGCGATGCCGTCGATCGCCGGCGGCCAGCTCTCGGCCGTCTCGCCGAGGCCGACGAACAAGGCGCGCCAGAAATCGGGCGCGAAATTCTCATCCTCCATCGGCGGGATCTCGCCGCGCGCGCGGAAGATCGCGCGCTTGTGCGCGACCGCCCGCGGCGGCGCGGCGGCGCGCTTCCCCTCCCAGAAGCCGCCAGGGAAAGAATTGGCATTGTGGAAAGCGGCGGGAAGATCGGCGAGGCGGTCGAGGGCCGAGCCGGTGATGCGGTTATATTCGGAGCGCTCGGCCGCGAAATCGGCGGTGGCAGGGAAGAGCGAGAGCAAATGCACGATGCCGAGCTGGACCGCGTGCAGATCGAGATCGAACAACGGATCAAAGCTGCGCGCCGATGCGCCGATAAAGATGCAATTGCGGTCCCAGACCGCTTCGCGATGTCCGGTCGGCACCGACTCCACGCTTGCGTCGGCGAGGGCAAGGCCGGACAGGCGTGACGCGTCGGCAAGCGCCTCATCATCGCTTCGCTCGGCGGAAAAGGCATGGACGACATAGGCCGCGGCGGGGCTGGCATGAAGCGAAGTCCAGCCGGTCTCCGCGATCCTGACCTCGGAATAAGGGGCGACGGAGGCAAAGGCCGCCGCCCGCGCGATCAGGCGCCGGTCGGTCGCCCCGTCTCGCGGCGGGGCGCCCGACAGCACCCCATCGCCCGTCGCATCGACGAACAAATCTCCTTCGACGCGCGACCCGTCGTCCAGCCGCACCGCCCGGATCGCGCCGTCATCCGGATCGCGCTCCACGGATATGTCGCGCGTCGGGCGCACGGCGAGACCGGCCGCGCAGGCACGGGTCTTGAGCGCGGCGGCATAAGCGAGGGCCGGAAGGTGATAGCCGTAATCCGTGCGGCCGAAGATCGCGGTCGCCTCATCCGGCAGCAGCATCCGTCCCTGCCGCGCCGCCATGGCCGTGAGGCTGAAATGTTCGAGCGGCACCGCCAGACCGTGTCGCCGCGCCTTGTTCCAATAGTGGAAAAAGTCGCCGCCCTCGACAGGAGCGCCATAGGAGCCATGGGCGAGGAAAAAAGGCGCCGCCCCGTCCGGGCCGGCAATATTCCAGCCGAGCGAGAAGCTGCCGCCCGTCGCCGCGAGCAAAGCCGCCTCGTCGAGCCCGAGCTTGGCGTGCAACGCTTCGAGCGGCGGCAGCGAGACGTGCACCGAGGCGGCGCCCAGCCGGCTCGGCAGCTCCACCGCCGCGACCGACACGCCGGTCGGCGCCAGCGCTTGCCGCAGCGCCGCGGCGGTCAGCCACATGGCCGTGTCCCGTCCGACGATCGTCACCCGGGGCGGCGAGGGCGTCACGAAAGCAGCTCCAGCGCGCCGCCGCAATAGCCCCAGAGGAAGGTGGCGTGGCCCGGCATGCCCGAAACGGCGGCGGCGATGCGGCCGCGGAAATCTTCCAGACGCGCGGAGACGGCGTCGAGATCGAAGCCGTCCGCCAGCCGGTCATAGCCCCGCGGCCGCAGCCCCTGCCCCCACAGCACCGAGAGCCAGGAATCGCGCGCGAACAGTCCATATTGATAATTGGGCACCGTGCCGCGGGCGCGGAACAGCGCCAGCTTGTGCGCCAGCGTGTCCGGCAGCTCGACCGCCCGCAGCGCGTCCCAGAAGGGTTCGCCCTCGCGCCGGTTGGCGATGTAATGGAGGATCAGGAAATCCCGCACCCTTTCATATTGCATCGCATTGAGCCGGTTGAATTCGTCGGCGAGGCGCGGATCGGCGCGGCGGCCGGCCCTGGGCGTCGGCATCAGGTTGATGAGGTCCGTCACCGCCGCCTGGATCAGATAGATGCTGGTCGATTCGAGCGGCTCGAGGAAACCGCTGGCGAGGCCGATGGCGACGCAATTGCCGCGCCAGGCATCGACGCGCCTCCCCGGCCGGAAGCGCAGCAGCCGCGGCTCGGCCTGCGGCGGCCCGTCGAGATTGGCGAGCAATGTCCCGCGCGCCTCATCTTCGCTCAGCAAAGCGCTGGAAAAGATATAGCCGTTGCCGATGCGGTGCTGGAGCGGGATCCGCCACTGCCAGCCGGCGTGCCGGGCGGTCGCGCGCGTATAGGGGGTGAGCCCATCGCCGCCATGGTCGCAGGGCACGGCCAGAGCGCGGTCGCAGGGCAGCCAGCGGCTCCAATCCTCCCATTCGGCGCCGAATTGGCCGGCGAGCAGCAATGAGCGGAATCCGGTGCAATCGACGAACAGGTCCGCCTCGATGCGCTGGCCGGACTTGAGCGTGACCGATGCGAGGGCGCCGGATTCCCCCTCGCGCTCGACGGCGCAGACCTCGCCCTCGATGCGGATGACGCCGCGCGCCGTCCCATAATCGCGGAGATGGCCGGCATAGCGGCTGGAATCGAAATGATAGGCGTAGGAATAAGTCGAGCGGATCGAGTCGGGATCCTCATCGGGCAGCTCGAAGGCGTTCGCCTGCGCCGCCATCACCGAACAGGAATAAGCCTCCAGCGGCGCCACCGGGCGGCCGTGCGCCCGCGCGCGCAGCCAGTGATGCTGGAATTCGACACCCCCCCACGGCTCGCCGAACGCGCCGAACGGGTGAATGTAGCGATCGCCTTCGCGGTCCCAGCCGCGGAATTCGATGCCCAGCTTGAAGCTGGCATGGGTCTCCCGCATGAACTCCGCCTCGTCGAGGCCGAGCATGTCGTTGAACAATTTGATGTGCGGCAAAGTCGCCTCGCCGACGCCGACCGTGCCGATCTCGTCGGATTCGACGAGGGTGATGCGGTAATCGGCCAGCGCGAGCCGCCGCCGGAGCGCCGCCGCCGCCATCCAGCCGGCGGTGCCGCCGCCGACGATCAGGATGCGATATGCGCCGTCTTCCACCATCTCACCTGCCCGCGCGGCCGCCGCCGGCCCACAAGAGCTGCGCCGCCACCGATGGCGCGGCGGCGCAGCAGGGGGAGAAGCATATTAGAATTTCACCCGGAGGCCGAACTGGAAGCGACGGTCGACGGCGCTCCAGGCCGAATCCATGTAGACGGGCTTGACGCCGGGCGTCTGCGGCGAGTCGCCGAACACCTCCTGCTGATAGACGGTCTTGGTGTTGAGCAGGTTGGTGCCGTCGATCGACAGCTCGACGAAGCGGGTCACCTCCAGACGGATCGACGCGTCGAGGAAGCCGGCGGCCTTCTGGAAGACCGGCAGGCCGATGCAGCAGTCGAGATTGTTGGTGAGGTAACGCGAGCGCCAATTGTAGGCGAGGCGGATGCCGATCGGGCCCTTCTCATAGAGCCCGACGACGTTGAACGTATGCTTGGAGATGCCGGCGAGCTCGTGCGAGTCGATCACCGGCCCGGCGCCGCCGGCGGACGGAATGCCGATGCCGACCTGGCCGACGTCGCCGCCCGAAACCGCGGTGCTCAAATTCGCGTTGTTGATCCCCGACTGATGGACATAGGTGTAGTTGAGCTGCACGCCGAGCCCGTCCAGCGGCTTGGGCAGGAAGGTGAAGAAGGTCTGATAGGCGGCCTCGAAGCCCATCAGCTTGCCGCCCGAATGGATGTTGGCCGGGCCGTTGATCTGGACGAGCTGGCTTGAGCCGTTGTTGGTGATGCTGCGATAATCGAGGCCGTAGGCGATGGCGTTGGTGAGCCGCTTATAGAAGGCGTCGATGGTGAAGGACGAGCTCCGGCCCATATAGCGTTCGAACGAGAGGTCGAACTGGTCGGCCATGAGCGGCCGGAGCGCCGCATTGCCGGCATTGGCCTGGAAGACGAAATTATAGCCGGTGACGTTCGCGGCCGTATGCGCCGCGGTGGGCGAATTGTAGATGACATAGGGCGAATCCGGCGACGTGTTGATGACCGGCGCATTGATCTGCACGTAATTGCGCAACAGCCCGATGTCCGGCCGCGACATCGCACGCGAATAAGCGAAGCGGATGAAGTCGTCGCGGTCCAGCCCGAAGCGGACGTTGAAGCTCGGCAGCCAGTTGGTGAAGCTGCTATGATAGGTGTTGGGCGAGCCGCCGCCATTGGCGAAGTCGGTGATCCCCGAATTGAGGAAGCAGCTTGGATTGACGACGCTGTTCGGGCCGAGCGGCGTGCCGCAGGGCGCCAGCAGGTTCAGGTTCGCCGCCGTCGGGAAGCCGATGCTGCCCATGCTGTCCTCGATCGTATGGACCACGCGCACGCCGACATTGCCCTTGACGGTGACGCCGCCGAAGACGGTCGTGCTGTCGCCGCCGAAGCGCAGCTCGGCATAGGCCGCCTCGGTCTGCTCGCGCAGCTGCATGATCTCGGAGGGCAGGAAACAGCCGCCGACCGTCCCCGGACGATCGCAGATCGGCACGTAGCCGGGCGCGAGCGGCGAATTGGTGTTGGCGCCGATAAGACCCTGCATCAATTGGGAATAATTGGTGAGCGCCGACTGGTTGACGAAGACGAGCTGGCCGTTCGGATAGACCTGTCCATTGTACAGCCCGCCGAAACTGTACGGGCCGAAGATGCCCGCGCCATAGCCCTGGAAGGTGCCGAGACCGGCATTGCAGGCCGGATAGGGCGCGGGCGATGTGTTGTCGGCGTTGAAGCCGGGACCGTTGCAGTTCCAGCTCGCCGCGATCGGCGTCCAGTTGAAGGTCGAGTAGCGGACGGTCTGCCGGCGGTCGGCATAGCGCACGCCGACCTTGAGCGAATCGAGCCAGCCGCCTTTGTCGAAATCATAGTCGACGTCGCCGCGGAGCGCGGTCTCGGTCGCATCATTGTCCTCGACATGGCCCTGGATGAAGGGGATCCAGTAATTATGCGGGTTGGCGAGGCCGCCCGACGCATAATTGACGTTGGAGCCCGGCAGCAGGGCGATCTGCGGCGTGCCGTCGCTGTTGACGCTATATTGGTAATTGGCCACCGAGCCGGTCGCGACGAGGATGTCGTTATTGTAGCTCGACGCCCAGATGTGCTGGACGTCGAGATTGGTGTGAAGCCGGTCGGTCACGTCCCACTGGATGTTGCCCGACAGGTCCCGAGTCCCCTCGCGATGGTCGAAGTCGCGGGATTCGTTCTGGAAGTAGAGACCGTCGCGGAGCGTCGTGCAGTTGGAGCCGGCGCCGCAATAATTGATGAAGGGCAGGCCGGGCACGGCCGAGCCGGTGTTGATCGCGTCCTGGAGGCTGCCGAACGAACCGAGCCAGCTCCCGTGCGGCTGGGTGAGGTCCCCCGATTCCAGCATCCCGTTCGGGCCGAAGACCAGAGACGTGCCGTCCGCCGGACCGACGATGGTCGAGGCGCGCGGGTCGAAAGCCGGCGTTCCGAAATAGGTCCCGTCGAGGATGGCGTGGCTGGCCCGCTCGAGCCAGGCATTGTGATATTCGGAATCGACGAACTGGACCGTCATCCGGAAATGGTCGGTCGGATCCGCATATTGGCCGGCGAGCGTGATGCCGTGGCGGGTGCGGTCGTAATCGACCTGCGAATAACGGATGCCGTCCGGCGCATAGGCCCAGCCATGGCCGCCGAACGGATTGGCGGTGCACTGAACGACGCCGTCGGCGATGATCGCCTTGCCGTTCGCATCGACCGCGCCGGTCGAGCAATAGGTGTCGATCTTGTCCATGATCACGCTTTCCGTCTGCGTGATGACATGGCTGTAGGCATAATCGGCGAGGAAGCCGAAGCGGCCGCCCCGCGTGTCGACCGAATAGCTGATCAGGCCGGAGGCTTCGGGCGTCCATTTCTTCGAACGGTCACCGTAATTCATCTTGAAATTGCCGGTGACGACCAGCCCCTTCGTGTCGAAAGGCAGATGCGTGCGCAGATCGACCGTGCCGGCGATGCCGCCCTCGATCATGTCGGCGGTCTCGTTCTTATAGGCGTCGACGCCGGCGAGCAGCTCCGGCGAGACGTCGTTGAATTCCAGGCCGCGCGCGGAATCGGCCGAGAAGCTGTCGCGGCCGTTGAATTCGGTGCGGACCTGGGGGAGGCCGCGGATCAGCACCTGGGTCGGCTCGCCCGACGGATGGGTGCTGTCGTCCGACGATTGCAGGCGGTTGACGGTGATGCCGGGCACGCGCTGGAGCGCCTCGGCGGCGGACTTGTCGGGGAAGGCGCCGATGTCGGTCGCGGTGATCGAATCGACGAACGTGTCGGAATTCTTCTTGATGTTCTGCGAGGTGGCGAGCGCGTTGCGCACGCCGACGACGACGATCTCCTTGGAGCCGTCGTCGGTCGCCGCGCTGCCTTCCGCGGGCGCACCGTTCGAGACCTGCTGCGTCTGCGCGGCGGCTACTCCGACCCCCTGCGCGAATGCGGCCTGCGGCGAAGCCATGGCGGCAAGGACCAGCAACGAGGCCCCGCACTGCAAGCTATGACGGCAAACGATTCCCCTGCCCTTCATGCCAGATCCTCCCTCGCGCCTTCTACCGAGGCCCGTTCCATACGGCTGCGGCGCGACTCGGTCGCGCCAACGTTGCGCAAGTTTGCGTAAATTTGCGGCCAGCGCAAGCAATTTTGCGCTGGAAAAATTATTGAATTGTTTTCAGATATATAGAGAGATATTCGGACGTCTCGGAGGATCCTCCAGGTACTTTTCAGCAACATTCTGTGCAAGAATCGGCTGGACGAATGCAAAATTTTGCATTAATCGGCGGCAGCGGAGGAGACGGGGATGGGCCATTGGACGACGAAGCGCCGGGAACGAGGGTCAGCGGCCGCGGCGCGGCCGGCCGGCTTCGTCGGGAATGGTCAGCGCCGCCGCCGCCGCGAGCAGGAAGGCGAACGCCGCCAGCATCAGGCCGAGCGCCGCGTTCCCGCCGAGCAGACGGTCGACGATCCAGCCAAGCAGGGCCGCCGCGACGAGCTGCGGGAGCACCAGGAAGACGTTGTGGATGCCCATATAGACGCCCATCCGCGTTGCCGGCACCGCGCTCGACACCATCGCATAAGGCGTGGAGAGGATCGACGCCCAGGCGCAGCCCAGGGCGAGCGCGGGGATCAAAAGGAGCTGCGGCTCCCTGATCAATGCGAAGCCGGCAAGGCCGCCCGAGCCGAGCACCAGGCAGGCGGCATGGGATTGGCAGCGGCCCATCCACTTCGCCAGCCGCGGCAGCAGAAAGGCGCCGAGAGCAGCGACGCCATTGTAGAAAGCAAACAGCATGCCGACCCAGTCGGCGCTCGCATTGTAGGCGGCGCTGGCGGGATCGCTGCCGGCGCCGGTCCGCGCCGCGATCGCCGGCACGGCGTAGATCCAAAGGGTGAACAGGCCGAACCAGGTGAAGAATTGCACCACGGCGAGCCGCCTCAGCACGAGCGGCATGTGCAGCACGTCGTGCACGATCTCGACGAGACCGGTCGCCGCGATGCCGTGCCGGGCGCTGCGCGCCGCGGCGAGCTGGCCCAGCCCCAGCAGGGCCGCGACTCCCGCGATGAGGTAGAGCTCGGGGCGATAGCCGCCCAGCTTCGTGACCAAAGCGATGAGGAGCGCGCCCGCCAGCCAGGCGCCGCCGCCGCGCAGCAGCGATGCGGCGCTCGTCCGGCCGGGCTGGTGGCCGACCCGCTCGGCACCGCCGGCGAAATCACCGGGCGGCGGCTCAGGGGTGGTGACGACCGTGATCCCCACCGTGACGAGCAGGCCCGCCGCGCCGATATAGAAAGCGATGCGGACCGAGGCCGGCACCAGCCCCGGCATGCTCGCATCCGCCACGCCGCCCCAATGCGACACCAGCCACGGCAAGGCCGAGGCGAAGACCGCGCCCGCGCCGATGAAGGCGACCTGCGCGGCGAAGGCGGCGGTGCGATGCTCCTCCGGCACGATATCGGCGACCAATGCGCGGAACGGCTCCATCGCGACGTTGATCGCGGCAGTGAGCAGCCACAGCGCAATGGTCGCCGCCCAGAGGGTCGAGACGTTCGGCATCAGCACCAAAGCCGCGGCGCTGACCAGGGCGCCGCCGAGCAGATAGGGCCGCCGCCGGCCGAGCGGGCTCCAGGTTCGGTCGCTGAAATGGCCGATGACCGGCTGCACCAGCAGCCCGGTGATCGGCGCCGCGATCCACAGGATCGGCAGCTCGGCGAGATTGGCGCCGAGCGTCTGGAAGATGCGGCTCGTATTGACGTTCTGCAGGCCCCAGACGATCTGCACGCCGAACAGGCCGCAACACATCCGTGCCAGCGCCAGGCGCGTCGGCCGGTCCGCCGCGGCCGCGCGACGTGTTTCCGTCTGCTTTGCCCCCGCGCCCGCTTGCAAAGCCGCCCCTTCGATGCGCTAAGTCGCCGTCCGACCCTCCTGCAGCTTGTCCGCGATGGCCGATAACAGCAACAGCAAAACGACCCTCGAGGATCTGGCCAGGCTGGCGGGCGTCTCGGTCTCGACCGTGTCGCGCGCGCTGAACGACCAGCCTTTGATCAGCACGCGGACCAAGCAGAAGATCTGGGCGCTCGCCCGCGACCATAATTATCCGTTCCGCCAGTCGATGCCGACTGCGCCGATCGGCGCGGAGGGGGCGATCGTGATCGTGACGCCGCACATGCGCGGGCGGCCCCTCCCGCTCTCCCACCCCTTCTTCCTGGAATTGCTGGCGAGCATCGGCGAGGCGGCGCGCGCCCGCGGCTGCGACTTCACCGTCAGCCACGTCGCGCCGGCAAGCCTCGAGGATCTGGTCGTGACGACGTCGACCAGCCGGGCGAACGGAGTCATCTTCCTGGGCCAGTCGATGCTGCACAAGGAGTTCAACCAGCTCGCCCAGACCAATGCGCGCTTCGTCGTCTGGGGCGCGCACATAGCCGGCCAGAAATATCGGTCGATCGGCTCCGACAACCTGCTCGGCGGCCGCCGGGCGACGCTCCATCTGGCGCGGCTCGACCGCAAGGAGATCCTCTTCCTCGGTGGCAGCGACCCCGAGGCGCTGCAGCGCCGCCAGGGATATCTGGAGGCGCTGAAGGAGGCCGGGCTCGAAGAGCCGGACCCGAAATTGATGACTCCGGTCGAGTTCGAGCTGGAATCGGCCGAGACCGCTGTCGGCCGGCTGCTCCGTCGCGGCGTCACCTTCGACGGGATCGTTGCGGGCAGCGACCTGATCGCGCTCGGCGCAATCCGCGCACTGCGCCGGGCCGGCCTCTCCGTCCCCGAGGACGTGTCGGTGGTCGGCTATGACGACATGCTGCTGAGCCGCCTCAGCACGCCGGCGCTGACGACGATCCGCCAGGACACGGTGCTCGCCGGTCAGCTCCTGGTGTCGAGCGTGCTCGGTCCCGGCAGGGATTCCTCGCCCGATTACCTCCCGACCGAGCTGATCGTCCGCGAATCCTGCGGAGGCTGAACCGAGCACCTGGTGCCGGTTTTCCCGTTCTTTTCGGCCCTCAGGATGAGCAGATGGCGATTAGAGAACCACTCTATTTTGCGGGGGCGGCATCGCGTTGGCCGATCGTCGCGATCAGCGGTGGCTCGGCACGCATCGCGGCGGCGACCTGCTCGGCCCGCTCCATCACGCGCAGCGCATTGCCGCCGGCGAGCCCGGCGAGATCGGCATCGCTCCAGCCGCGGCGCGCCAGCTCGCGAAACAAGGCGGGATAGGAATCGACGCCGTCCATTCCCTGCGGATGCGCGCCGTACATGCCGTCATAATCGGAGCCGATGCCGACATGGTCCTTGCCGGCGATGCGGGCGATATGCGCGACATGGTCGGCCACGTCGGCGACGGTCGCGGCCGGTTCGGGATGGGCCGCATCCCAGGCGTCGAGCGCAGCCTTCCGCCGCTCGGGCTGGCCGGGATAGAGCGCCTTCAGCCGCGCCTCCTCGCCCGCTCGGTCGGCGGCATGGTGCCGATAGGCCTCCGATAGATAGCCGGGATAGAAATTGACCATCACGATGCCGCCGTTCGACGGCAGCAGGCGCAGGACGTCGTCGGGCACGTCGCGGGGATGGTCGAGCAGCGCGCGGGCGCTCGAATGGGAGAAGATGACCGGCGCCCGCGAGGCCGCGATCGCCTGCCGCATCACGTCGGGCGAGACATGGGCGAGGTCGATCATCATGCCGAGCCGGTTCATCTCGTGGACGATCGCCTTGCCGAACGGGGTCAGGCCGTGATGGACGGGATCGTCGGTCGCGGAATCGGCGAAATCGTTATTCTCGGTATGGGTGAGCGTCATGTAGCGCGCGCCGAGCGCGTAGAACATGCGCAAGGCCGCCGGCGAATTGCCGATCTGGTGGCCGCCCTCGACCCCGATCAGCGAGGCGATCTTCCCTTCCTTCTCGATCCGGCGGATGTCGGCCGCGGTCGAGGCAAGCGCGAGCTGGGCCGGATAGCGCGCGACCATCCGGTGGACGATGTCGATCTGCTCCAACGTCGTCTGGATCGCGGCCGGCCCGCTCAGGGTCCCCGGAATCCAGACCGACCAGAATTGCGCGCCGACATGGCCCTTCCGCATCCGCGGCAGGTCGGTCTGGAGCGGGTGCGGGAGCCTTGACGTATCGGCATCGAGATCGAGCGGCTTTCGCCAATCGTCATAGCCTTCCCGAATCTCCCAGGGCAGATCGTTATGGCCGTCGATCACCGGCGTGGCGCCGAGCACGCGCTCGACGCGCGCGTCGACGTCGCCCGGCGCCGGCGGCGCGGCCGCGGCGAGCAGCAGCAAGCTCAGCAAAGGGACCAACGGGCGCTTCATTCTCCCCCTCCTCAATGCGCCGGCGCGGCGGGCGTGAACAGCAGGTCCTGATAGTCGAAGCTGAAATCGGCGAGCGGCGACACCGCCTTCATCCTGATCCGCTCGACATTGCCGTCCGGCCCGATGCCGAAAGTGACATAAGCCGGCTCCATCGACGGATCGTTGAACTGCGTCTTGAAGCTATCGTACTGATAATGTTCGAGCTTCGCCTGCAGGCCGGGCGTATGCGGGAAGTCGACGACGAGCCCGCCTTGCTCCTCCCGGATATGGATCGTCCCGTACCAGGGATCGCTATAGTCGCCGGTATAACGCGCGAGCGGGAGCGACGGGCCGACATGGGCGGGCTGGGCGGCGGCCGTCTGCACCGCGGCGATGGCCTGGGCGATTTGCTGCTTGCGATAGGCTTCGAGCTTCTCGGGCCACTGGCCCGGCGGCAGGCCGAGATAATGGTCGAGCAACTCGTACATGAGGCCGCGGACCAGGGCCCCCTCCTCGCTGTTGACGGCGATATAGATGCCGACCTTGCGGTCCGGCAGCAAGGCGACGGCGGCCAATGAGCCGAACACCGCGCCGCCGTGCCAGATCAACTTGGCGCCGCGATACTCCTCGACGTCCCAGCCCAGCGCATAGCCGTCGAACATCGGCGTTAGCGCCTTCAGCGCCTCCGGCCGCGGCCCGATCGGCTGGAAGACGAGCGGGTTCCACATCTCGCGCGAATCCGCCTCGGTGAACAGGCGGGTGCCGTCGGGAAGCAGGCCGTGGGCGAGCTGGACGTTCAGCCATTTCGCCATGTCGTTGGCGCTGATCGCGAGCCCGCCCGCCGGCGCGGCATTGGCGGAGATATCGGCGGTCGTATCGAGCGGCACGAGATCGCCGGTGCCGCGGATCGGACCGTTGAGCCGCGCATGCGGCCGCGCATGGTCGGGACTGGCGAGCCGGTCGGCATCGCTGTCGGTCGAATGGTCCATGCCGAGCCGATGGAAGACGTTCTCGCGGATGAACTGCTCCCAGCTCTCGCCGCTCACCTCCTCGATCAATTGGCCGGCGGCCATGTAGAGGACATTGTCATAGGCATAGGCGCTGCGGAAGCTGGTCGCGGGCTTCAGGAAACGCAGCCGCCGCACCGTCTCCTTGCGGCTCAAATCGCTGCGCGGCACGAACAGCAGATCGCCCTCGCCGAGGCCGAGGCCGCTGCGGTGGAGGAGCAGGTCGCGGATCGTCATCTCGCGCGTCACCCACGGATCCCACATGCGGAAGTCCGGCATATGGTCGATCACCTTGTCGTCCCATCCGATCTTGCCCCGGTCGACGAGGATGGCGAGCGCGGCGACGGTGAAGGCCTTGCCGGTCGAGCCGGTCGAGAAGATGGTGTCGGCGTCGACCGGCTTGGGCGCGCTGATGTCGGTGACCCCGAAGCCGCGGGCGAAGGTGGTGCGGCCGTCCTCGACCACCGTCACCGTCGCGCCGGCCGCGCCGAACGCCTTGCGCAGGCTCTCGACCCGCTCGGCAAAGCCCTTCGGCGGATCGGCGAGCGCCGGGGTGGAGACTCCCAGCAGAGCGAGGCACAACAGCAGGCGCGACGGCTTCGGGTTCATGGTCTTAGCTCCCGGCTGGAATGGGATCTGGACGAGGGATCGGGCGCAGCCCCGCGGCGATGCGGCGGGCGCCCAAAGTCAGCAAGGGCAGGATGAAGAAGGCGAGCATCAGCCAGGCGAGCGCGCGATAGCCGCCGGCGATCAACGCGACGAGGCCGAAGCGGCCGGCGAGGAACATGCAGCCGGCGAGCAGCAGCAAGGCGATGACGAGCCGCGCCCGGTGCGACAGCGGCGCGCCCTTTCGCACGCGCCAGGCGGCATCGATCCGTTCGTTGATCGCGTGGACCGAGCTCGCCCCGCTCTCGAGCAGGGCCGAGAAGATCATCAGCTGGAACAGCAGGTGGAAGGCGGGAATGCCGATGCGTTGCAGCAGATAATCGGACGGCAGAGCAGCGGCGCCGACCGCCGGATAGAAAGCCACCATCGCGGTGAAGAAGAGCAGGCCGGGAAGCATCGCCAGCGGCCCGGCGATCGCGCCGGCGATCACCGCGTCGCGGCCGCTGGTCAGATGGCGCATCGTCGGCAGGATCACGATCGCGCCGATCAGATTGTAGCTGGCATAGGTGATCCCGCCGAGCGTCCAGCCCTGAGCCGGCGCCGGCGTCGCGAAACCCGCCGAGATGCGGTCGCCGAACTTCGCGAAGGCGATGACGATGAACAAGGCGTAGACGCCGTAGAGCAGCCAGGAAACATGCTCGAACAGCCGCTCGACCGAACGGTTGCCGAAGGTCACGAAGGCCAGGATGGCAAGCATCAGCACCAGCGTGCCCACGAAGACCGGCAGGCCGAACACCGCCTGCCCCATCGCCCCGGCCGCGGCGCCGTAGACGGCGAGGATGAGGATCACGAACAGCAGGTAGACGCCCTCGAACAAAACCCATCCCGGCCCGAGCAGGGCCTGGAAGAAGCCGCGATAGTCGCGCGCGCCGGTCGCCCGCGCGAACAGGAAGGTGGCGATGCACACCAGGCTGAAGGCGATCGTCGCGACGAGGATGGCGGCGAGCCCGCCCCACGGCCCGCTCGGCAGGAAGAATTCGGCGAGCTCGCGGCCGGTGGCATAGCCGCCGCCGATCACCACCGCCTTGAAGCCGAGGCCGGGCAGCAGGAAACGCTGCACCCGCGTCGGCATCTTCGCCTCTCCGGCCATCAGCCGAGGCAAAGGTCGAGCAGGCGCTCGAACCGCGCGCCGCCGCGGATCGGGTCGGCGACCGGCAGGCCGAGCCGGTCCGCCTCGCGGTCGAGCAGGTCCGCCGCCTCCGCGTCGGAGAGGCTGGAGGTGTTGAGGGTGATTCCGCCGCAACGGATCTGGGGATTGGTGCGCGCGCCGAGCCGCAGGTTGAGCGCGATCGTCTCGTCGACCGGCGGCGGCGTGTAAGACGGGTGGCCGAGGATGCAGGTCCGCGCGGGGTCGTGGCAGACGACGATCATGTCCGGCTGGCTGCCGTGAAGCAAAGCCAGCGAGACGCCGGCATAGGCGGGATGGAAAAGCGATCCCTGCCCTTCGATCACGTCCCAATGCCCCTCTTCCGCGTCGGGGCTCAGCATCTCGGCGGCGCCGGCGGCGAAATCGGCGACCATTGCGTCGAGCGGGATGCCGCTCCCCGCGATCATGATTCCGGTCTGGCCGGTGGCGCGGAAGTCGCAGTCGATGCCGCGCGCCGCGAAGCCGCGGGCGATCGCCAAAGCGCTGTATTTCTTGCCGAGCGCGCAATCGGTGCCGACGGTGAGCAGGCGCTTGCCGCTGCGCTTGCGGCCGGTCGCGACCGGGATGCCGGGCGGCGGGGTGCGGACGTCGATCAGCCGCCGGCCGAGCCGCGCCGCCTTCTCGCTCAGCGCCGGATCGTCGGCGAGCCGAGTATGCATGCCGGCGACGATATCCAGCCCCGCGTCCAGGGCATCGAGCAAAGCGGGGCGCCAGGCAGGGCTGATCACGCCGCCGGCATTGGCGATGCCGATGACGAGGGAGCGTGCGCCGCGCTCCGCCGCCTCGCGCGGAGTCATCGCCGGCAGGCCGGTCGTCACCGTTGCCGGCGGCAGCGCGATCTCGCCGACGCACTTGTCGGGCGCCCAGTCGCGCAGGCCGAAGGCGGTCTTCGCATAGCTCGCCTCGGTCACGTCCCCCAGGAACAGGAGATAGGGGATCGGCAGCTCCAGCGTGTCGCGCGCTGCGTCGGGATGCTGTTGCGGCGCCCCGGCGGGCCTGCGGGTGACAGGATCGTGCAGCATAAGATTTCCCGAAACTGGAGCGAAGCGGTGGAGAGGGGCGCGGGCGTCCCTCTCCGGCGTCATGCGGCTCCCTCAGTAGTTGAAGCCCAGGCTCAATCCGATCGTCCTCGGGCGGATGATGCCAGTGCCAATGGCGCCGTTCGGGAAGATCGGCGTGGCCGTTCCGGCCACCGACGTGATCCCGCGACTATTGCCGAGATTTTTGACGAAGACCTCCAGATCGAAGTGCCCGAAATCCACTCCCGCACCGAGGTCGACGACGTTGTAAGCCGGGATATGGCGCTGGTGTCCTTGTGCAGCAACGAAAGCGGCGTCGTAAGGACCGGTCTGTCCCGAAAGATGCCGCAGCGATGCGCCCACATGCGCTCGGACAGCAGAGCTTAATTGCCAATGATAGTCGGCGTTCGCGGCCGCGCTGAATTTCGGCGTGAACGGCAGCTGGTCGCCGTTTCTGCCTCCAACTGTCGCAGGTGTGTCGTTGGTAAGACGTGCATCCGTATAAGCGCCGTTCAGCGAGAGCTCGAGACCAGCGATTGGGCGCGCCGTAGCGGTCAACTCGGCGCCATCGCTTTTCGCGCCCGACCCATTGATGTTCACGCCAAACGGAATTCCATTGGCGACAACGGTGGTGAAAAGCTGGATGTCCTTCCAAATGATGTGAAATGCAGCGGCGTCGAGGCTGAAGCGATGGTCGTTCGACTGCATCTTTATTCCCGCTTCCCAGCTGATCACCGAATCGGAGCCATAGGTACGCGGCACTTCCGGCGGTGCGTTGGGTGCGATCACGTTCGGCCCGCCCGGCCGGAAGCCCTTTGCGACCCGTGCGTAGAGGGTCGTATTGGAATTCAGCTTGAACTTGGGCGCGACCGAATAAGTGAAAACATCCTCCGAAGAAGTGTTTCTGGTGTCCGTCGTCCCGCCCGCAAGAGCGCCCATGGTTGCCTGATCCGCCGACTGATCGTTCTTGCTGTAACGGCCGCCGAACTGCAGATCGAAGTCCGGCGTGACATGGACGGTTGCGTTGGCGAAACCCGCGATTTCCCGATAGGTCGAAGTCAGATCGAGATGGCCGAGGGTCGGGGCGAAAGCAGGCGGCAGGGTAATGGGCGTCAGCGTACCTGGCTGAAGCGCGATCAAATCCTGTCCGATCAGGCCCTTTTCGTGCGTGTAGAAGCCACCGACGAGCCAATCCGCAAAATGACTCTCGCCGGATAATCTCGCTTCCTGAGTGAACTTGGTCAGGTTGGTTTGCTGCGGCTCGATGAATTCGTTAGCCGGCAAGCCGAATGCCGCCGTCAGCAAGCCGCTGAACGCGACCGTCAAATCGCTCCGGGTGTTCTGATCCTGTCTGCTGTAGGTCGTCGACGTCGTGAGCTTTCCGAAGCCCAGGTCGAACGTGCCGGTACCATTGTAGATCCGGTAGTGAAGATTCGAGAACTGGGGAACGAACTGCGATTCCGACAGACCGTGCAACGGCTGCAATGTCACTGAATCCGCTTCGATCAGCGTTGGCTCATCTGCATCGATATTCTGCGCGATCGCGGTAAGCCGGATGGAGACCGCCGCGCTGGGCTTGAACAGGAGTGACGCCCGCCCGCCGTACACGCGGTCGCCGTTGATGTTCTGGGCGACGTCCGAGCCGCCGGTACCGATGGAATCGATGAAACCCGCGTCCTTGCGGTAACTGCCCGATGCTCGGAACGCCAATGTGGAGCTCAGCGGCACGTTGACGAGAGCGCTGGCATTGTAACCGACGCCGCCGTCCTCGACCGATTCCAGACCGGCGCGTCCGCGAAATTCGAAACTGCCGGTCGAGGGATCGTTCGTAATGAAGCGCAGCACGCCGCTCAGCGAACTGGCACCATAAAGTGTCCCCTGGGGACCTCGCAAAACCTCGATGCGGTTCAGGTCGAACGTATCGAAATCCCCCGCCAGAACGGCACCGTTGACCAAGCCGCTACTCGATCCGAACGGTGTATCGTCGACGTAAACGCTGACGGTGGAAGCGACGCCGCCCGTATTCACGCCGCGCACGATCAGCCGGCCCTCGCCCGGGGTATCCTGGTTGAGCTGCAACCCCGGAACGAGTTTCAGATAGTCCTGAAAATTCGTTGCGTGCTGCGCTTCGAGCGTTGCCCCGGAAACAACGGAGATCGATTGCGGCACGTTGATCAGCAATTGCGGGCGTTTTTCCGCCGTGACGATAATCGTCTCGCTATCGGTCGCATCGTTGGGCGCGCCCGCGGGTTGCCCTGCCGTCTGGGCCTGCTGCCCGGTCGCGTTTTGAGCCGTCGCCGGAAAAGCTGCCACGAGCGCCGCGGCCGCCGGGGGCGCGGGATCCGCCAAAGCCGCGGTTGCGGTGCCCAGCGCGCCAAGCGCCGTCGAGACTGCCAGCAGCCGCCGCAGACGCATGCCCTGATCGCTCATCTTTCTCCCCTTTCTTTCATGGCGGCCGCCCTTTTCGGGTCAGCCCAAGACGGCGCCGCGACGGCGCCGGAAACTTCCTCCGAGAAACAGCATGGTGCACATGCCAAGCGGGGACACGGCGCCGGCGGCAAGCCGGGAAGCGAGCGCCGCCGGTGCGGCGGGCCAAGCTTGCCTGGAGCTTGCAACGGTCAACATGTCCCCACCCGATGCGATAAGTCCGATTCAGGACATTAGCGTCCCAATTGGAAAAATGTCAAACCTATGGGTCCGCCATGGTCACTCCGCGCAATAAACGCCTTCGCGGTTGACCGGATCGTCTCGCGGCGCGCAGGCCGGTCCCATGTTCGATCACATCGGCATCGTCGTTAAGGACCTCGAAGCCAGCGCGCGCCTCTATGCTTATATGCTGGCGCCGCTCGGGCTGAGGATCGTCGAAAAGCACGGGACCGGCCCGGGCGAAGGCTGGGTCGTCATCTCCAGCGGCGCGCCCGCATCACCCTTCTTCGTACTCGGCGCCGGCCGGCCAAGCTTCTGGCGAGAGGATTCGGCGGCCGCCGCGAGCCCCGTCCATCTATGCTTCAAGGCGCCGTCCAGGGATGCGGTGGATCTTTTCCACCGCGCCGGGCTGGAGCATGGCGCGACCGACAATGGCGCGCCGGGAATCCGGCGCCCGCCTTTCCATTGCGCGTTCCTGATCGATCTCGACGGCAACAATGTGGAGGCGGGCTGCACCCTCCAGCCGTGACGAAGGTCAGGCCCCGCCGCCGCCCCATATTTCGGGCGGGCAGTCGATCAGCCCGTTGCGATAGACGACGCCCGGCACGCGGTCCTCGGCGAGGAAGGTCGGACCGTCGAGGTCGACCACGTCGCAGAGCTGGCCGAGCAGGAAAGCGGGCGCCATGGCGAGGCTGGTCCCGACCATGTTGCCGACCATCACGCCGAGGCCGAGCCGGCGCGCTTCCGCGGCCATGGCGAGGCCCTCGGTGAGGCCGCCGCATTTGTCGAGCTTGATGTTGACCATGTCGAAGCGGCCGACCAGGTCCGCCACGTCGGCCAGCGTCAGCACGCTTTCGTCGGCGGCGATCGGCACCGGCGAGACGAAGCCGTCGAGGTCCGCCTCCCGCCCCCGCGCGAGCGGCTGCTCGAGCAGGCGCACATCCTCCTCGACGAGCAGATTCACCAGCGCCCTGAGGCCGTCTTTTTCATAGCCCTGGTTGGCGTCGACGCCGAGCCACACGTCCGGCCGCGCCGCGCGGATCGCGCGCAGCCGGGCGGCGTCGAGATCGGCCTCGCCGGTGAGCTTGACCTTGATCGCAAGCGCATCCCGATAGCGGCGCGCGCCTTCGGCCATAAGCTCGGGATCGTCGGCGCCGAGCGTGAAGGTGGTTCGGAGCGGCCTCGGCACATCCAATCCGGCCAATTGCCAGGCGGGCCGCCCGGTCTCGGCCGCCTCCAGCTCCCAGAGCGCGCAGTCGATTGCATTGCGGCCGCCGCCGGGCGGCATCAGGCCCTGGAGACCTGAGCGGTCGATCCCCTTCTCGATCTCGGTGCGCGCCGCCTCGATGTCGGAACGCATGCGGTCGAGATCGTCGCCGAGATAATAGGCCCCCGCCGCTTCCCCGCGCCCGCGATGCCGCCCGTCCGAGACGGTGACGACGATCGCGTCGGTCGCCTCGAACACATAGCCGGAGATGCGGAAGGGGGCGGCGAGCCGAAGCCTCTCCGCCCGCACCTCCAGCAAGCGACGGCCCATCAATAATGGACCGTCATCGCCAGCAGATCGAACCGCGCCGCGAAGTAGAGGATCATCAGGGCGGCGAGGAAGACGAGGATGCTCCAGAGCTTGCGCGTCCAGCGCCCCTGGTCCCGCCACGTCTGCCACAAGGTCCAGGCGGCGACCGGAACCGCGAGGACGAAGACGATCAGGCTGAGGATCTGCAGCAGCCAGAAGAAGGCGTCGCCGCCGCCGCCGGTCACGTCGGAGAGCAGCATGAGCGTGCCGATCGCCCAGCCGAGCAGCAGCAGGATGATGAGCCCGGCCGCGAGCCGGCTCGCCCGCTGCGCGAGCAAAGCCCTGCCCTCGAGGTCGGACTGCAATTTGTAGCGCCGCCGGACCGCCCAGCCGACCGGCCAGGACAGGAAGGTCAGCAGCAGCACCGCGATGCTGAGATAGAGGGCCGGCACGATCCAGCCGGTGTTGAGCCCGGCGGGAACCCGGTCATAGACCTCGAACGGCGCGACGAGATCGAAGGTCCAGCGAATGATCTGGCCGTTCACGACCTTCGCGGCGACGCGGCCATGGCCTTCCGTGTCGCGCCAGACGAACGGCGCGATCTCGACCCATTGCCGCGGCCGGCCGCCGGCGTTGACGAGCGCCGGGATGACCAATTCGCCCTTCGGCCCGACCCCGACCACCTCCTGGCCGAGCAGCCAGGAGAAGGAAGCGAGGAACGACGTGTCGATGCGGCGGCTGACGATCCAGTGGCCGGCCATCATCCGCGCATGCTGGGCGGCGACCTTGGGATCGACGCGGCCGTCGGGCGGCGCGACGTTCGGGAAGTAGCGGTCCGAGAAATCCTCGAACACGCCGGTGCGCAGGCCCTGTACCGCCCCCGCCTTGCCGGGGCTGTTGAACGACAGATAGAGGCCCGCATTCTCCTTCATGTACATGTGGAAGGAGGTGTGGAAGGCGTTGGTGTCGCCGAGATGGCCGATCACCTCGCGGCCGTTGATGTTGGTCTCGAAGAAGCCGAGCTCCATGCGGTTGAGCGGCGGCATCAGCGACATCGGATTGACGTTGCCGAGCGGGCTGTCGTGCATCGTCTCGGCCGTCGCGGGCTGAAGGATGCGCTGGCCGTCGAGCTGGCCGTCCTGGAGGTGCGCGATCATGAAGCGCGCCATGTCGATGCCCGTGGAGGAGAGCGCCCCCGCCGGAGCGGGCTCGACGAACTCGAAGCCTTTATTCTTGCCGGCGACATAGCCGCCCGACATCTGCCCGGCGAGATTGGCCGGCAGCGGCTGGCGGAAGGTCGAGTTCTTCATCGCCAACGGGCCGAAAATATGATGGTCGAGGTAGGAATCGAAATCCTCGCCCGAGACGCGCTGGACGATGTAGCCGGCGAGCGAGGTCGCCCAGTTGGAATAAGCCTGGGTCGTGCCGGGCGCGAAGATGCGCGTCGGCGTCCAGCGCTTCAGATAGGTTTCGAGCGAAACATGCTGCCTGCCATCGTAGAGGAGCAGGTCCTTCACCGCTTCCTCGAAGCCGGCGGTGTGGGTCATGATCTGGCGAAGCGTGATCGGCTGGCCGTTGTACGGCGGAATCTTGAAATCGAGATAGGCGTTGACGTCGCGATCGAGGTCGAGCTTGTGCTGCTCGACCAGCTGCATGACCGCCGTCCAGGTGACCAGCTTCGAGACCGAGCCGGGACGGAACAGGGTCTTGTCGGGATCGACCGGGATCTTCTTGTCGACGTCGGCATAGCCGAAGCCGCGGGCGGTCAGGATCTTGCCGTCCTTGACGACGACGACGACCGCGCCGGGAATGTCGGCGGTGCGCAAGGCGCCCGGCATGTAGCCGTCGAGCCAGGCATTGACGTCCTCGGCGTTGAGCTGGACGGTGCCGGCGGCCGGCGGCGGCGAGACCGGATTGCCGGCGCTCACCTTCTGCGACGGGGGAAGCGGTTGCAGCGGCACGATCTTCTGCGCCGCGAGCGCGACTCCGAACAAGGCCAGGATCCCGGCCAGGACATAGCTGAATGAGCGCATCGTCCCTCTCCCCTTGGGCGGCCGCGGTTTGCCTCCGGCCGTCTCTGTCGCTAATGTCGAAGCCGAATGATCAATCTCGGCCTGATCAGGACATAATGGCCTAATCAGAAAAATGTCAAACCAGGAGTGAAATGGCACGTTCGGATTCAGAACCGGCCCACCCGACGCTCGGCAAGCTGCTGCGCAGCCTGCGCACCCGCAACGGCTGGACGCTCAAGGAGATGAGCGACCGCAGCGGCATTCCGGTCTCCACCTTGTCCAAGGTCGAGCATGACCGGCTGACCCTCACCTACGACAAGTTGCAGGCGGCGACTCAGAAGCTCGGCATCCGCATGTCGGACCTGTTCGCCGACTCGGCCGATGCCCCCGAAGCGCCGGTGACGGCGCGGCGGAGCATCGGCACCAACGAGCGCGCGATCCAGGTGACGACGCCCAATTACGATTATCATTATCTCTGCCCGGAGCTGCGCCGGAAACGGATGATCCCGATCCTCACCAACATCCGCGCCAAGACGGTCGAGGAGTTCGGCGATCTCGTCCGCCATTCGGGGGAGGAGTTCATCTACGTCCTCAAGGGCCGGATCGAGGTCCACACCGATTTCTACGAGCCCGAGGTGCTGGACGAGGGCGAATCCATCTATCTCGATTCGCAGATGGGACATGCCTATATCGTCGCCGAAGGCTGCAAGGAGGCGCTGGTGCTCGGCATCTGCTCGAGTGCCGACGAGGGGCTGATGGATTCGCTGATGAGCCTGCACGGCCCGCTCGCCGACGAGCAGATCGCGGCGCCGCGGCCTTCGTCGGAGGTGCGCGACCTGCGCCATCGCCGCCGCGCGCCGCGGGCGCGCCGCTACGCGGGCGGCTGAGGTCCACGGCGCGATTGCGCTCCTGAATGGGGCTCCCCCTTCAAACCGCGGACGATTGGTGCGGATGGGCGCGGGCCGAGCATCGGGACGGCCGGATGGACCGGGCCGAGGCGGGCTTTCGACGCGCTTTGGCGCTCGATCCCGCTTCGTTTCCCGCGCGCTTCGGGCTCGCCTCGTTGCTGCTCGACAATGGCGCCGTCGGCGAAGCGGCGGCGGTGACGGAGCAAATGGCGGCGGAGGCCGCCGATCGTCCGGACGTGCTCTGGCTCCGGGCGCGCCTGGCGCACGCACGCGGCGATGCCGGCGGCGCACGCGACGCCCTCGAACGTCTGCTTCGCGATCCGGGCCTGAATCCTGCCCGGCAAGCGGAGGCATGGTTGCTGCTCGGTCTCGCGCTCGGCGATCTCGGCGACGGCAAGGAAGCGTTCGCCATGGCCGTCCGGGGCAAAAGGATCCAGCGCCGATTATACGCCGCTGAGGCGACCGGCCGCGAAGGCGAGGTCGCGAAGCTGAGGCGCCTCGGAAGCTGGCTTGAAGCGTCATCGACCCATTCGGAGCCGACATTGCCCACCGCCGTCGGCGCCGCCCAAACCCATGTCTTCCTGCTCGGCTTTCCACGCTCGGGAACGACCTTGCTCGAACAAATACTGGCGGCGCATCCGCGCGTCGCCACGCTCGAAGAGGCGCCGACGCTCGCGGCCGCCTATCAGGCCTTCCTGTCCGGTCCCGAGGCTTGCGCTGCGCTGACGGCGCTCGATCCCGAAGAAGCGGCCGCCTGGGCCGACCATTATTGGAAGGGGCTGCGCGATCGGGGCCTGGACGTCGCCGGCCGCGTCTTCATCGACAAGCAACCGGCCGGCACCCTGACCCTGCCGATCATCGCCCGCCTGTTTCCGCGGGCCAGGATCCTGTTCGCGCTCCGCGATCCGCGCGACGTGGTGCTGAGCTGCTTTCGCCAGGCCTTCCAGATGAACGCGATGACCTATGCCTTCACCGACCTCGAGGAGACCGCCGCCTGCTACGATGCCTGCATGCGCCTGGCGGACGCGGCACGCGCACGCCTGAAGCTCGCCTGGGCCGACGTTCGCCACGAGGCCCTGGTCGAGGATTTCGACGCCGAGCTCGCCGGCATCCTCGATTTCCTCGGGCTGGAATCCTCCGCTGCCATGACCGACTTCGCCAAGGCCGCCGGCACCCGCACGATCCGCACCCCAAGCGCGCCCCAGGTCCGCGCCGGCCTCAACCGGCGCGGCCTCGGCCGCTGGCAGCTTTATCGAGACGAGCTCGCTCCCGTGCTGCCGGTCCTGGCGCCGTGGGCGGAACGCTTCGGCTACACGACTTAGATTCGCCCTAATGCCAGCAGAGCGAATGTTGCTTTCCGTCGGATCATCGCTGCGGAACAGCGGCGCCCGCATAGGGATCCGATGCCGGAGGAGAAGGCGGCGGCGGGGGATTCGGCATCGTATCGGATATGAGGGGCTGGGGCGGAGGCGTGATCCGCTGATCGAAGGGGCTCGCTGGATCGTTCTGGCCGATCGCTGACCGCATGCCCCCAACGATCGAGGTGGCACCGAACAGAATGAAGGCTCCGACAACAACACTGGCGCCATATCGCCAGTTCGTTCGTCCGGTCAGCATTCCGAAGCCAACGGCGGCGACGGCGATCACCGCGACCGTCGTCGCAATGGTCCCGAGCAAAGTTCCCTGGAGCCACATGACGGCAGCGACGATCGGGTCCGATCCCGCCGGGTCCGAAAAGCTGTCCATGCCATCGACATATCATTTTCGACATCCAGCGGAAGCAGAGAGATCAATCGCAATTAGAAAAGCTGCGAAACTAAGGTCAGAGAACAAAAGTAGCCCCAACGTCGCAAACCACTGGAATCGCTAAGGATGTATTTATTCTGTCACTTGCGAGAGCCGATTGATTCACATAAGATCGGCGATTAAATTATTCCCGACTCGGGAAGGGGCGCTCAGGTGCACGCAAGAAAAGCTGTGGCCAAATTGCTTCTGGCGACGTCGGCAACCGCCATCGCGACAAGCGCGATGGCGAGCGAGACAGTGACCCATCATTACGACGCACTCGGCCGTCTGGTTTCAACGACGACCACAGGCACGGTCAATAATGGCTTATCGACGACGACCGTTTACGATCCCGCGGGCAACCGTTCGACTTATACGGTGACCGGGGCGGGAGGGGTGCCACCGCCGCCGGCGCCCCCGCCGCCGGCGCCACCTCCGCCGGCACCCCCGCCTCCAGCACCGCCGCCGCCGCCACCACCGAGCACAATCACGGTGCCGGCCACCGGGACCCCTCAGAATCTGAGATCGCTGGCCGACGCGGCCGGCTATACGGGTTCTTCCTCGGCAAGCTTTACCTTCACCGTCAATGGCCCGGTGTCCGGCACGGCCGGCGCGCCGGGATCTGCCGGGGCAGCGGCGATCGATACCGGCACCTGGCCGGCGGGCGTCAGCCTCACTTTGCATGTTTTCAGCGGCGGCATCGTGTCGGGCGGCGGCGGCGGCGGCGGCAACGGAGGCAGCGCTGGCGGCGCCGGACAGGCTGGCGGTGCTGGAGGCGACGCCTTGTACGTGCGCACGAACATGACGGTCATTGTCGACGCGGGAGGAACGATCCGTTCTGGCGGCGGCGGCGGGGGGGGGGGTGGATCGCAGACGATCAGCAGCCCGGGCGGCTCCGGGTCGGTGGGGGGCAGCGGCGGCGGCGGCGGCACGCCCGACGGCGCTGGCGGCCTCGGCGCGGCGGGTACGGGCATCGGCTCCAGTGGCCACGGCGCGAACGGATCCGCCGGGCTTCCGACAGGGACGGGTGTGGGCGGAACGGGCTCGGGTCCGACCGGCGGCAATGGCGGCACCTATGCGACGTCGGGCACGGGCGGCGTGACTACGACTGGTGCAGGCGGCGTGGGGGGTGGCCCGGGCTTCGCCGTCCGCAAGAACGGCAACACGGTCGGCGTGACGAACGGTGGCACGATCACGGGAACGCAAGGATGAACGGGCCTGCAATACTGACCCCAGCCGGCACATCGGCTGCCGATTGCCCGTCCCGGACAATATCACGTTCGCCTTTAATTTGCCCGCACAGCAACAGCACCACCGGTCAGATCAACGTAATCGTCAATCACGGAGGGCCGGGCAGATGCTGATAAGCTTGCCGGACGGTGCTGTGAGCAACAATCTTCTACGGAGACCATCTGCGCTAACCGGTGTGGCCAGCGCTGCCTGCTTGGTATTGCTCACCATGCTGCCGGTTGGCCCTGCCTTAGCGCAAGTCTCTCCGACCGGTAGCACTCCCGTCCCGCCACCGATCCAGCGTGTCGACACAAATGGTGTAGACCTGTTGTCCGGCGCGGTGACTTTCGGCCAAGCGAAAGTGTCGATTGGTACACCACAGAACGGTGGCTTGACCCATTCTCATGAGATTCTTAACGGAATCTATACGGATGAAAATAGCGGATATATATGTGTATCTGCCGGCGACTATAAGGTAGTCGTTGGCACATCTTCAGAAGATTTCGTTAGCTCCAACGGCGCATTTACTGAGGCCAACGGTCGCGGTGGAAGCCTGAACTATAATTCAGGCTCTCAAACCTACAGCTTTGTTGATAGAGACGGAAGAGTGGCCCTGTTCACCGGTACCACCCAAGCATGTACGCTCTATGTCAATAACTCCACGCTAACTCAGCTTAGCTTACCGAATGGTATCGTTTTTAACTATACATATTCGAGCGCGGCTCCGCCGCCAGGAAACACCGTGTTTCTTCAAGCTATTCAGTCCAATACCGGCTATATGATGAGATACTCGACATCTTCCGGTGTAACATCGATCCGGGCAATCAACACGGCAGTAGACTATTGCAATGCGAGCGCCGCAACCTGCCCAGCCTTTACTCAGCCTTGGCCCGCAGTGACGATTCAAGCTATCCAGAGTTCCGGCAGTGGAGCTACAGCTCGAACTTCTTGGTCGGTTACCGACCCGTTGGGCCAGAGCCTTCAGTATCTGATACAGGGTGGCCAAAACGGCTATTGTGATAGCCAGCATATTTTCCCCAGATGGACAGCCGCCTTGATTGAGACCAAGCCTGGAGGAGGTCAAACGACATACAATTACGGAGACGCGTGCACAACGGAACAGAAGCAAATTCTCAGCGTGACGACTCCTATCGGCGGCACCTGGACATACGGCTACGCAACGCGAGGATTATCAAATCCGAACCCGGAATTTACGGGAGTCTCGGGGCCAAATGGCGAACTTCGGCAAATTACGTGGATAGCTTCCGGCATCATCGCCGGAAACCCAATATTTGACGTTGGGACGGACCAGGACAGCTTGGGAAACGCCACTAACTATACTTACGATAGCTATGGGCGGGTCGCATCCGTTACGCATCCAGAGGGGAATAGCGAGCAATATTCATATGACGGCCGCGGCAACATCGTATCGGAGACCAAGATAGCCAAACCAGGCTCCGCGCTGAGCAACATCATTATTACCGCAGGCTACGACGCCACGTGCACCTTACCAGCCAAATGCAATAAGCCCAACTGGATCAAGGATGGGCGCGGAAACGAGACTGATTTTACCTACGGCCTCACGCACGGCGGTATTCTGACCGAGGTCGACCCCGCAGACGCAAACGGCATTCGCCCAGCCAAATTCTTTACTTATGCTCAACGGTACGCTTGGGTGACGAATGGGTCCGGTGGGTTCGTACACGCGGCGAGTCCGGTCTGGGTGTTGACCAGCATGATCACCTGCAGGACAACTGCTATGAATCTTACAACCGGCGCCTGCGCCGGGGGCGTCGCCGATACAGTGGTGACTGCGTATGACTATGGGCCGGATGCGGGGCTAGTCGGCAATAATCTGCTGCTGCGTGGCGAAACCGTGACGGCCGACGGAGCGACGCGCCGGGCCTGCTTCGGCTACGACGTGTTCGGCAACAAAATTTCGGAGACGAAACCTAAGGCCGGCTTGGCCGCGTGCTATTGAGAGGCTGACCAGCGGGGGAGGACATCAATGCGGCTGGGCTGGTTGGGTTTGGTTTTGATAATCGTTCCTGGGATCGCCGGGGCGCAGGCGTCGTCATCGCCGTACACCACGGGGTATCGCTACGACGCTGCAAGACGGCTGGTGGGGACGATTGGGCCCGATCCGGATGACTCGGGACCGCTGCACTATCACGCGATCAGAAATACCTACGACCTGGCTGGCCGGCTGATCACGATTGAGGAAGGCGAACTCGCATCCTGGCAATCCGACGCAATATTACCTTCCGCGTGGACTGGTTATACCGTCTTCAAGCGTACTGATATTAGCTATGATGTCACGGATAATAAGCTGAAGGAAACGGTATCGTCGGGGGTCAGCCCTTTCACGACCTACATAGTTACTCAATACAGCTACGACAGCTCCGCTCGCCTGCAATGCACCGCCGCGCGAATGAATCCGGCGGCGTATTCTACGCTGCCGGCTTCGGCGTGTGTCCTCGGCACTGAAGGAGCGGGCGAAAGCGACTACGGGCCCGACCGGATTACAAGAAATGTCTATGACACCGACAACCGGATCGTACAGATAAGGAAGGCGGTCGGGACTTCGATCGAGCAGGCATACGTAACCTATAGCTTCACCGCTAACGGCAAGCAGCAGGATGTCGTGGATACAGACGGCAATCATGCCAAGTTCACCTATGACGGGTTTGATCGTCTAGCTGCCTGGAACTTTTCCTCGCCGACAGCGCCCACGGCGTTCAACGGGTCCACCCCGGCTAGCGCGTTCAGCACCGCTGGTGCGGTCAGCACCACGGATTTTGAGGCTTACGGTTACGATGCGAATGCAAACCGCACGAGTCTGAAACGACGTGATGGCCGTACGCTCACCTATGCCTTCGACGCACTCAACCGAATGACCTCCAAGATTGTGCCTGACGGATGTGCACCAATCCAGACCGGCGCCTGCACGCCAGCGGGTGCAACGCGTGACGTCTACTATGCCTATGACCTGCGTGGACTGCAGACAGCGGCGCGCTACGATAGCACGATTGGAAGCGATGCGGTCACCGAAAGCTATGATGGCTTTGGGGAACTTGCCAGCTCCACCACGAGCATGGGCGGCATCAGCCGGACATTGACCTTTCAGTTCGACACCAACGGCAATCGTACGCGTGTAACGCACCCGGATGGCAATTACTTCGTCTACAGCTATGACGGCCTGGACCGGCCCAGCTCGATCGCGGAAAATGGTACGACCATGATCGCCAGCATGGTTTATAATTCGCAAGGCGAGCTTGCGACACTCAACCGTGGCGGGGTGGTAACGAACTACATTTATGATCCAATTTTGCGCACTGCAAGCATTGCGGATGATTTAGTCGGCACCGGCGCCGACCTTATGACGAGCTTTTCCTACAACCCGGCAAACGAGCAGACGATACGCACACGGAACAACGACGCATATGCTTGGACCGGAGCAATTAATGTAAACCGTGTTTACGCTCACAATGGACTGAATCAGTATGCCAGCGCAGGCCCGGCCTCATTTCTTTACGATGCGAACGGAAACTTGATTACGGACGGCACAACCACCTACGTTTATGATGCTGAAAACCGACTTGTGACGGCCGGCGCGGTGACCCTCACTTATGATCCACTCGGGCGGCTCTATCAGACCGCCGGCGGCTCGCCGGGTACAACCCAATATCTGTACGACGGTGACAAGTTGAGTGCGGAATATAATGGCGCGGGCACGTTACTCCGGCGCTACATTCACGATCGCGCCGAGGACACGCCGCTAATTTGGTACGAGGGCGCCGTCCTCTCCGATCGCCGCAGCCTGCAGGACGACGAGCAGGGTTCGATCGTGTCAGTGGCGAATGCGGCCGGCACCGCTCTCGGAATCAACGGTTACGATGACTACGGCATCCCTAATGTTGCCGCCAATCTCGGTAGATTCCAGTACACCGGCCAAGCGTGGCTGCCTGAGCTAGGTATGTATTACTATAAGGCCAGAATATATTCCCCTACGCTCGGCCGATTCCTGCAGACAGATCCGGTCGGCTACAACGATCAGGTAAACCTATACGGATATGTCGGGAATGATCCAATTAATAGGTCTGATCCGACAGGCGAACTTCAGGATGAATCTAATCAGACAGGTCAATTGCAGGCTGATGCTATAGGACGGCTTCCAGATACTGGCCGAGACGTCATATTCGATTCTGGCATGGAGATTATTAAAGCACAAACATGTCTTGGGTGCTTGGGTGGGCTCGACGGAAAAAGCCCCCCCTATCACGGCACCTCGACTCCCCTTGACCAAATTATTCCTGCAAAAACCGCGGTAGGAGTTCCCGCCGTCGCAGACGTTCCTTTAATCGACGCTGCTAATAACGCATTTCAAAATAACGGAATGAATTCATTGGTCGGCAGAACGCTTTTGGGCTGGTTACGTGGCATCAGAATCCACAGTATGTTTGCAGCGTCTGTCAAAGAGCTGGGGCCCATGTATCATGCGGAAGTTTCTTATCGGGGAGGAAGGGTCGTGCCGTATGGGACAGTTGGATCTGTACGTGCCGATGCAGTCTACGGGCCGATAAATCATCCGTTTTTTGCAGTGGAATTGAAAAGTGGTGCTGCCTATGTTACCAAGGCAGAGGTTGACGCATATTCCCGCAACCTTCCAACTGGCACCGGTCTGTACGAAATAAAAGAGCAGTAACTTGGCTAAGAAATCTTTTTTTATCAAGGCCCTGGAGAAGTCGTACCCGGACACAATCAGGATGGGGGATTTTTTTTACTCCTCGCATAATGAATATGCAATTCAGGGATTCGTAATTGACGCCCCCCCAAGCAGGACTTCCGTATATGGATTCGTAATACCGATATTTGATAAAATAGAATTTCTTCATTTCAGTTTAAATACATTGATAGCACAGGGCGGCCCTCTGTCTAATTGCGATGATGATTGGATCTTGGAGGCGTTAAATAAAATCGGAGATAGTAATGTGCTTGTCCCCATTATAGACCTTGGCCTCCTATCGAATTACGTTGAATCGAACGGAGGTGGACGCTATTGCGATTGGTGCATAGCGCTTATTAACTTCAAACTCGGGAAGACTGATGTCGCCCGGGCCGATCTTAAGCGGCTTTTCAATGAAATTGGCAATGGGCCAGACTCGTCGGTAGTTGCAGATGCTTATGAAGCTATTTTTCAAAGCGAGTCAGAACTCGAAGATCTTCTACAAAGCTGGGAGAAAGCAAACAGAGAAAAATATTTTCCGGCTGCGAGTCATAGATAGGGCACCTAATTACTGCCGCGACAAGTTCACGGTCCGCACCGGCTCGGTCATGGAGCGCTCCGACGTCCCACTTCACAAGTGGCTCTCGTCTTCCACCTCATGGCGGCTTCAAAGAAGGGCATGAGCGCGAAGCAGATCGAGCGCATGTTGGGCCGTCACCTACAAGGCCGCTTGGTTCCTGATGCACCACGTTCGCGAAGCTATGGACGGCGCGACGGGTAATGATCCCTAGGCGGCCCCAACACCTTCGTTGAGGTGGACGAGACTTTCGTCGGCGGCAAAGCTAAGAACCGCGCGCACCGCAAGCCTGCCCTCAAGAAGGCCGTTGTCGCCTTTGTCGAGCGCGAGGGCCACGTCCGCAGCTTCCCTGTCGCCAACGTCAACGCCAAGCAGACCCGCGGCCTGATCGTGACCGACTTTCACCGCTCGTCGCACCTGATGACCGACGAGAGCATGGTCTATACCCGCGTCGGCGACGAGTTTGCCGGACGTAGCGTCGTCAACCACAGCGGCCGCGCGTACGTGACCGGCGGCGGCTACAAGCACGCAACACGGCCGAAAACTTCTTCTCCATTTTCAAGCGCGGAGTCATCGGTACCTGTCACCACATGAGCGAAGCGCACCTCGGCCGCTACTGGCGCGACTCCGACCTTCGCGACAACACTCGCGACATGACCGATGGCGAGCGCGCCGCCGTGATGCTCAAGGGAGCGACCGGCAAGTGCCTGACCTATCGGCGGATTGATAAGCTCTCCGCCTAAGCTGGCTGAGCCTCCCCACCAGATCGGGACACCTCGCAAGCGCTGGACTCGCTGAGGCCCGCCGTAAGCTAGCCCACCTAGCTCTCGCCTATCTTCAGGAATGGTCTCTGAGGCGGAGAACATGGCCAAGTAGACTTGGCCCAGCACGTAGGACCAATCCTCCCCGATCCTATACTCGAAAAACTCCTCAAGCCTTCGGTCTATCATCTCCTGCGTCACCGGGGGCGGGATCAATTCTGCGCGGCCTGCCCCTCTGACATTGATTCGGCGCCTTTGCTAAGTGAAGTATATAATGCCACCGCTCTTGCCCCAGTCATGGCGCCAGACAGCCTCGGCTATAGGGCTAGAACTTCATCCTTGCGCCGAAGAAGACCTGCGTCCCGTTGACGTAGACCGCGCGCGGCTGATCCTTGGTGAGGGCGTAATATTTCAGCTTCGAATTGGTGATGTTGAGCGCGTCCAGCGTCAGCGCGATGTTCTTGGTCACGTTGAAGCTGAGCGAACCGTCGAGCTGGCCGAAATTGTCCTGATTCTCCGCCGAGCTGCGGTCGAGGCCGACGAAATAATGCGAGCGGTAAGTGTAGGCCAGACGCGCGCTGAACCAGCGATTCTCGTAATAGCCCACGAGATTGTAGGTGAACTTGGAGGTGCCGACCAACGGCAGTCCGCTGGTTTCGCGGCCGCTGATATAGGTACCGTTCGCCTGGAAGCCGAAGCCATAGGCGATCGGCTGCTGGATCTGCAGCTCGACGCCGGACAGCTCGCCGGTCGTATTGGCCGGCGACGAGATGTTATATTGATGGAACGAATTGTCGGACTGGGTGAAATAGGTTCCGGTCGACGTGCCGAAGGTCACGTAGGATTGCAGGCCGTCGTGGAACACGCTGAGCGCGATGAGCGACCCCCGGCCGTAATAATATTCCAGCGAACCGTCCAGGACGGTGGCCTTGATCGGCTTGAGGTTGGGATTGCCGCCGCTGCCGCTGAAATTGGTGTCGGTGAGCGACACCGTGCCGCCAAGCGCGCTGAAATCGGGGCGCGACATGGTCTCGGCGGCCGCAAGACGCAGCAGCAGCTTCGACGAAAGATCGAAGGTCAGGTTCGCGCTCGGCAGGACGTCCGTATAGCTGTGCTTGACCTCGGTGACCAGGAAAGGCCCGAAGGCGGAGGTCGTGGTGACGTTCGGAGCGCATTTGGTCGCCACGGGAGCATTGGGGTCGGTGCTGCAATTGACCGGCACGTTGACGAAGGCATCTTCCCGCGTGTTCACCACGCGGACGCCGATATTGCCGCGCCAGTGATCGCCGCCGAGATGGGCGAGCGCATAGCCCTCGATGTCGCGCTCCTTCACGTCGAATTCGCCGGGCCAATATTCGTTCTGTGGCTGGACGATCGCCGAGATCGGGCCGCGCACGCCGCCCTGGATGGCGTTGATCACGTTGGTGATCGTCTGCGGATCGCCGGCGAGCGGGATCAGCAGGCCGGGAATGCCGAGCGCGCCGGCGTTGAACCCGGCCGGATAGAGCGTCGGGTTGACGCTCGCGAACGGATCGAGACCGGCGGTGCCGCACTGGGCGTTGGCGCCCAGCGTGCAGCCGCGGTCCCACCCGATCACCTTGCGCTCGTGATCGGCGATGCGCGCGCCGAAGTCGATCTTCCGAACCGGCCCGTCGCCGACCTCGAGGCTGCCGTCCAATTTGCCGTAGATTTCGTGGTCGATCGAGCTGAACGTCTCGTTGATCGCGAAATCGTTGGAGATTCCGGCAGGATTGGCCGGGTTGATGTTGGCGGTCGTCACCGCAAAACCGTTGCCCGAGGGCTGGTAGGAAACGCCGGTCGGCGCATCCACCTCGAAGAAGGGCGAGGACGGCGTCTTGCCGAGGCCGTGGGTGTAGCCGAACTGGGCCTTGAAGGTCAGCCGGCTGCTGGCATGCCAGGTCGCGTCGAGATTGGCGAACCAGCTCACCGCGGTCGCGTCCGGGCGGACGATGTCGTCGGAGACGATACCCTCGATCGGCGTCCCCGCGAACTGCCCCGGGCCGGGTGAGATCAAGGGGAAGGTCGCCGAGACCAGGGTGTTGTTGCGGACGGTGAAGCTGGTCGGAACGTTGCGGTCGACCTCGCGCGATCCCCACATCAGGAAGTTGTCGTTGACGTTGCTCGCATTCAGATGGGAGTAGAAGCCGCTCGCCTTCAGCTCGAAGCTGCTGCTCGGCCTCCAGTCGATCGTGCTGACCCCGCCCTCGCGGGTGCGCTTCTGCTGGAAATAGGCCGAGCCGATCAGGGTCGGCGCCTGCACGCCGACCAGAGCGGGGATGACGGCGCCGGTGAGGTTGGCCGCGGTGATCGGCGCGTAGCCGAGCGTCTCCTGGCCGTAACGGCGAAGGCTGCGCTGCTCGTAAAAGCCCTGGACGATGATTCCGAACGTGTCGTCCGCGTTGCGCCAGCCGAGCAGGGCGTTGATCTGCGGCTTCGTCTCCTTGCTGAGGCTGTTATAGGCGCCCTGGACCGAGCCCTCGAACGTGAACGGATTCCTGAAATCGAGCGCGCTGCGAAGCCGCAGGTCGATCGAGCCGGCGACGCCGCCCTCGAGCAGGGAGGCGTCCTGAGTCTTGTTGACGACGACCGAGCCGACGATCTCGGACGGCATCAGGGCGAAGCTCGCGCTGCGGCCGACGGTCTGGAACTGGTCGAGGATGAACCAGTCGCCGGTCGAGACCGCATGGCCGTCGATCGTCACCTGCGCCAGGCTCGGCGAGGTTCCGCGGATGCTGACGCGGTCATTTTCGTCGAAGCCGCCCTCGCCGCTCGCCGCGGACGAAGTGTTGATGCCGGGCAGGCGCTGGACGGCGTCGGCCACATTCTTGTCGGGCAGCTTGCCGATATCCTCGGCCGAGATCGCCTCGACATGATTCTCGGCCAGCCGCTTGATCTGGATCGCCCGCTCCAGCGAGGCGCGAACGCCGGTCACGACGATGACGTCCTGATTGTCGGCGGATGGAGCGGCGACCGGCGGCGGTGCGGCCGGCGGGGGCGGCGTCTGCGCCCAGGCTGGAGTCGCGATCGCCAGCAGGCTTGCGGACCCGATCAGAAAAGACTTGCGCATCGCCACTCCCCCTTAATTTCCGCGGACCTGGTACAATACCAGTTTAGAGCCAATCACACCCAAAACGGGTCGATCATCGGCTCTTCCGCATATTATCGCACCGAAGCTGGCACAGCTTTTCGCCCTTGGCAATACCAAAAAATTCCTTTCTAATACCAAAAGGTGAGTGGTATGCCTTTCCCGGCGGTTGCGCTGCGTGGCCGTCTATGCTCCGACTGCGTGAAAGGCCGTGAGGAAGGGATGCGATGGAGCTTTCGCTCGTGATCGGCGATCTGCGCGGAGGGGCCGGCGGTCCGCTCTACCAGCAGCTGCACAATGCACTGCGGCAGGCGATCGCGGACAAGAGGCTGGCGAGCGATTCGCCGCTGCCGCCCGAGCGCGACATCGCAAGCGCGCTCGGCGTGTCGCGAATCACGGTGCGCAAGGCGCTCGATGCGCTCGCCGAGGAGGGGCTGGTGCGGCGGCGCCACGGCGCCGGCACCTTCGTTGCGCCGCGCGCCGAGGCGCGCGTGGAGAAGAGCTTCTCGATCCTCACCTCCTTTTCGGAGGACATGGAATCGCGCGGGCGAAGCTCGCGGAGCACCTGGCTGCGCCGGTCCGCGGGCACGGTCACGCCGGAGGAATCGATGGTGCTCGGGCTGAGCCCGGGCAGCCCGGTCCTGCGCTTCCACCGCATCCGCCACGCCGACGACATCGCCATGGCGCTCGAATATTCCTCGATCCCCGGCCAATATCTCGAGTCCGAAATGGCGGTCGAGGCATCGCTTTATGCCGCGCTCGAAAAGACCGGCAGCCGTCCGGTGCGCGCGCTCCAGCGCCTGCGCGCCGTCCTGTTCACCGCCGAGCAGGCGGAATTGATGGGGCTCGAAGCCGGGGCGCCGGGGCTGCTGATCGAGCGGCGCGGCTTCCTGCCCGACGGGCAGGCGGTCGAGTTCACCAAATCCTATTATCGCGGGGACAGCTACGATTTCGTGGCCGAGCTGCAAATGGCCGCCACCCGGTGAGCCGCAGCCGCATGTTCGCCGAGGCCGCCGAGGCGCCGGCAGCGGTTGCGGCGCAGCTCGCGCGCAACGCGCCCTTGGTATCGGCGCTCGCCTCGAGCCTGCGCGCGCGGCCGCCCCGGGCGGTGGTGACGATCGCGCGCGGCAGCTCCGACAATGCCGCGACCTATGCCCGTTATCTGCTCGAAACCCGGCTCAACGTGCTGACCGCCTCCGCGCCGCCGTCGGTCAATTCGGTCTATGGCGCGACTCTGGACATGGCGGACACGTTGGTCCTGGCTTTCTCCCAGTCCGGCCGCAGCCCCGATCTGCTGGCGGCGGCGGAGGCCGCTTCGTGCGGCGGCGCCCGGGTCGTGGCCCTGGTCAATGACGAGAAATCGCCATTGGCCGAATTGGCCGCGCTGACGATCCCGCTCGCCGCCGGCGCCGAAAAGAGCGTGGCTGCGACCAAGAGCTTCATCGCCGCTTTGAGCGCGGTCGCGCAACTCGTCGCCTGTTGGTCCGGGGATGACGCGCTGAAGGCGGGGCTGGAGGCGCTGCCCGGCACGCTCGCATCGGCCTGGGCGCTCGACTGGTCGGCCGCCTTGCCGGTGCTGACGCGCGCCGAGCATCTTTATGTGGTGGGGCGCGGCGCGGGGCTGGCGGTGGCGCAGGAGGCGGCGCTCAAATTGAAGGAGACGTGCGGCCTCCACGCCGAAGCCTTCAGCGCCGCCGAAATCCGGCACGGGCCGATGGCTTTGGTGGGGGCCGGTTTTCCAGTGCTCGCCTTCGTTCCGAGCGACGAGAGCCGGTCTGGCGTCGAGGACATGGTCGCGGATCTTCGCGCCGAGGGTGCGGCCGTGCTCGCGGTCGGCGGCACCGGCAGGGATCGGCTGGCGATGGTCGACTGCCCTCCCTTGCTGCTGCCGCTTGCGCAGGCGCAGGCTTTGTACCGGATGGTCGATGCATTGGCGGCCTTGCGCGGGCACGATCCCGACGCGCCGCCGCACCTCGCCAAGGTCACGGAGACTTTATGAGCCGTCTTGCCTTGGTGGGCGGCCGGGTGATGACCGCCGAGGGCCTGAAGCACGGCCTGGCGGTCGAGATTGCCGGCGGCCGGATCGCCGCTCTGACGCCCGAAGCGGCGCTGGCGCGGGACGTGCCGAGGCGCGACCTGGACGGCGGGCTGCTCCTGCCCGGCTTCATCGACACGCAGGTGAACGGCGGCGGCGGATTGCTGTTCAACGACGCGCCGAGCGCGGACACGATCGCGCGCATCGGCGCGGCGCACCGGCATTATGGGACGACCGGCTTCCTGCCGACCCTGATCAGCGACGATCTGGAGGTCGTCGAGGCCGCGCTGACGGCTCTGCGCGAGGCGCGGGCGGCCGGCGTGCCGGGCGTGCTCGGCGCGCATATCGAGGGGCCGTTCCTCAGCCATGCACGGCAGGGCATCCACGATTCGGACCATTTCCGGGAGCTCGACGCGACCGCGCTCGACCTGTTCACGCGCGACTGGGGCGGCCGCATCGTCGCCACGCTCGCGCCCGAGATGGTCGATCGCGACGCCGTTCGCCGGCTGACCGCGGCGGGCGTGATCCTCGCCGCGGGCCACACCGACGCGACCTATGCCGAGATGCGCGACGGATTTGCCGACGGGTTCAGGGGCGTCACCCATTTGTTCAACGCCATGTCCCCGCTCACCGCGCGCGAGCCCGGCGTGGTCGGCTCGGCGCTGGAGAGCGATGCGTGGTGCGGAATCATCGTCGACGGCCGCCATGTGGATCCGGTGGTGCTTCGGCTCGGGCTCGAATGCCACCGGCGCGATCGCTTCATGCTGGTCACCGATGCGATGCCCTGCGTCGGCGGCGACCGGCACAGCTTCGTCCTCCAGGGCAAGACGATCCTTGTGCGCGACGGCGCCTGCTACGACGTCGAGGGCCGGCTGGCGGGATCGGACCTCGACATGGCGAGCGCGGTCCGCAACGCCGTCGGGCTGCTCGGCCTCAGCCTGGCCGAGGCATCGGTCATGGCGAGCGGGGCGCCGGCCGCCTTTCTGGGGCTCGACGAGGAAACCGGCCGGATCGCCCCCGGGCTGCGCGCCGACCTGGTGCTGCTCGACGACGATCTGTGCGTATGCGAGACCTGGATCGCCGGCGTCGGCGACCATGCACGGGAAACCGGTGACATCGGACGCGTCGATGCATAGTCCGCTCTGCCTGGGCCTGGCCGTGCTGGCTTTGCTTGGCGCCCGACCTGCTTTCGCGCGCGAGCCGGCGATCCTGCCGAGGCCGGCGGCAATTGTCGAGAAACCGGGACCCGCCATCCGGTTCGCGGACCGGGTGTTCGTAATGACCGCGCCGCGCGATGCCGAGGCACGGGACGCGGCGCGCATTCTCGCCGATTTCCTGCGCAAGTCGGGCGGTCCGCGCCTCGTACCCGCCGCGCGCATCCATGGCGCGCCCGCCATCCGCTTCGTCCGCCGCCCCGGCTTCGCGCCCGAAGGCTATGCGCTCGACATAAAAGGCGGCGGCGCGACGATCATCGCATCGAGCCGCGCGGGCCTGCTCTATGGCGCGATCAGCCTCTGGCAGCTGATGACCGGGGCGCCGCGCGGGCGCCTGCCGCGCCTTCACGTCGAGGATCAGCCGCGTTTCGCCTGGCGCGGGCTGATGCTCGACAGCGCCCGCCATTACCAGTCGCCCGCCTTCATCCGCCGCCTCCTCGACGCGATGGCGGCGAGCAAGCTCAACATTCTCCACTGGCATTTGGTCGACGACCAGGGCTGGCGCCTCCAGATCCGCAAATATCCGCGCCTGACCGAGATCGGCGCCTGGCGGAGGCCGGCGACCGCGCCCGCCGCGCCGCCGCTGCCGGTCGAGGGCGGTTATTACAGCCAGGCCGAAGTGCGCGCGATCGTCGCTTATGCCGCCGCCCGGCACATCACGATCGTGCCCGAGATCGAGATGCCCGGCCACGCCTTGTCGGCGATCCGCGCCTATCCCCGGCTTGGCATGGGTGTGCCGGTCCCGCCCGGCGTCGAATCCGACTGGGGCGTCTTCCCCTGGCTCTACAATGTCGACGAGCCGACCGTCCGTTTCCTCGAGGACGTCCTCGACGAGGTGATGGCGCTCTTCCCCTCGCCGTACATCCATGTCGGCGGCGACGAGGCGGTGAAGAACCAATGGAAGGCCGATCCGCGCATCCAGGCGAAGATCCGGGCGCTCGGCCTCAAGGACGAGAATGCGCTGCAGGGCTGGCTGGTGAAGCGGATCGGCGATTATCTCCACGCCCATGGCCGCCGGCTGATCGGCTGGGACGAGATATTGGAAGGCGGCGTCGATCCGTCCGCCGCGGTGATGTCGTGGCGCGGCATCGGCGGCGCGGTCGCCGCCGCCCAGACCGGCCACGACACCGTGCTGTCGCCGGCGCCGATCCTCTATTTCGACAATGTCCAGAGCGACGGCGGCGAGGGCCAGCCCGGCCGCGGCGCCACCGAGACCCTGACCGACGTCTATGCCTTCGACCCGGCGCCGGCGACGCTGACCGCCGACCAGCAGCACCATATCATCGGCCTCCAGGGCAATGTCTGGACCGAGCATATCCGCGGCGACGCCCGCGCCGCCTACATGGCCTTTCCGCGCGCGCTGGCGGTGGCGGAGCTCGGCTGGTCGCCGGCCGGGCCGCGCGACTTTTCCGGATTCGCGGCCCGCGCGGCGCTCCAGGCGGAGCGGCTGGAGCGACTCGGGATCCATGGCTCGACCGCCGCTTTCGCGCCGACGGTGAGCGCCCATCTCGATCCGGGAGCGAACCGGATCACGGTGACGCTCGCCGACCAGGCCGGCGCCCCGATCCGCTACACGCTCGACGGCAACCCGCCCGGCGCCGGCTCGCCGCTCTACGCCGCGCCGCTCTCCTTCGGCCTGCCGACGCGCCTGCGCGCCGCTTCCTTTCTCGACGGGCGCCCGCTGCCGGGCCGCTTCGACCGGCTTTACGATACGCAGAGCGTGCGGCGGCGGAGCAGCGCCGAGCTGGAGACCTGCACCGCGAAGATCCGCCTCGCGCTCGAGGACGACGCGCCCGCGAAAGGCCGCCGTGCCGTGTTCATGACCGACATCATGAACCCCTGCTGGGTCTACAAACAGGCGCCGATGGACGGGGTGACGAACATCGCCGTCGAAATCGGCCAGCTCCCCTTCAACTTCCAGATCGGCGATGCGAAGAACCAGATCCACTTCGCGCCGCCGCGCACCCCGGCCGGCGAGGTCGAGATCCGCGCCGACGGCTGCACCGGCGATCCGATCGCGGTGCTTCCGCTGGCGCCGGCGGTTTCCAACCCCGCCGTCACCCGCCTCCGCGCGCCGATCCGGCCGCTGACCGGCGCGCACGATCTCTGCTTCACCTACACCGCTCGCGGCCCCGAGCCTTTGTGGGCGATCGACGCCGTCCAGCTCGAGACAGGCAAGTGAGCGCGATCCTGCTCGGCGCCCCTTTGAGCGGCTGGGCGGCGCCGCTGGGCGAGGTGCCCGATCCGGTCTTCGCCGGACGGATGATGGGCGACGGCATCGCCATCGATCCCCTGGAAGGCGTGGTTCGCGCGCCGGCCGACGCGATCGTCGCCGCGCTGCCGGAGACCGCCCACGCAATCACCCTCGATCTCGTCAACGGCGCCCAGTTGCTGATCCATATCGGCATCGACACGGTCGCCCTTGCCGGCGAGGGCTTCGAAGCCTGCGTGGCGGCGGGGCAGAAAGTCGCGGCCGGCGACCCGCTCATCCGCTTCGACCTCGACGCGGTCGCGCGGCGGGCGAAGAGCCTGATCACGCCGATCGTGCTGGTGAATGACGGCTTCCGCCTGACGGCGGAGCCGGTCGGCCGCCTGGTCGCCGCGGGCGAGATGCTGATCCGGATCGAGCCTGAAGATGCGGCGCCGGCGGCCGCACCGCCCCAGGCCGGCCCGACGGCCGAGCGCCGGATCCGAATCCCACTGCCCAACGGCCTCCATGCCCGCCCGGCGGCGCGGGTCGCGACCCTGGCCAAGAGCTTTGCGGCGGAGATAGGCGTCGCGGCCCGCGAACGGACCGCGGACGGGCGCTCGATGGTCGCCTTGATGGCGCTCGGCCTGCGCCGCGGCGACGAAGCGACCCTGTCCGCCGCCGGGGCCGACGCGGAGGCGGCCGTCGTCGCCCTCGGGGCCCTCATCGAAAGCGGCATGGACGAGCCCGAGCCGGTCGCCGCGCCAGCCTCGGTGGAACCGCCGCAGCCGTCCGGCGATGCCTCCGTCCTGCCGGGAATCGCCGCATCGCCGGGATTGGCGATCGGGCCGGTCGCGCATTTCCGGCCGGCGGCAATCGACGTGCCCGTCAATGGGGCCGGCATGGCGTTGGAGGAGCGCGCCTTGGCCCAAGCCGTGGCCGCTCTCGCCGCCTCGCTCGATCGAACCCATGCGGATTCCGGCCTCGCCGCGGCGCATCGCGCGCTACTGGAGGACCCGGCGCTGGCGGCGGATGCGCATGCGGCGATCGCGGCGGGGCGGAGCGCCGGCCACGCCTGGCGCACCGCGACTGCCCAGGCGGCCGAAAAGCTGCGCGCGACCGGCGATACGCTGCTGATCGAAAGGATCGCCGATCTCGAGGATATCGAGCGGCAGCTCCTTGCCCATCTCACGGGAGCGGCACCTGGAATTGCCGACATGCCGGCGGGTGCGATCCTCGTTGCCGACGAGCTCTTGCCGTCCCAATTCCTGGCGCTGCGCGGCGCCGTTGCCGGGATCGTCACCGCTTATGGCGGTCCGACGTCGCACGTCGCCATCCTTGCCGCCGCCGCGGGCGTACCGATGCTGGTCGCGGCCGGATCGGCGGTCATGGCGCTTGCGGATGGACGGCAGGTCATTCTCGACACCGATGCGGGGCGGTTGGAGGCCGATCCGGACCCGGCGGCGCTCGCCGCGGCGGGGAAGCGCGTCGCGGCATCGCGCGAACGCCGGGCCGCCCAGGCCGCCGCCGCGCGCGAGGATTGCAGGATGGGCGACGGCACGCGCATCGAGATCTTCGCCAACCTCGCCTCCCCCGCCGAAGCCGCGGTCGCGGTCGAGGCCGGCGCGGAAGGGTGCGGTCTGCTGCGAACCGAGTTCCTGTTCCTCGATCGGCCTGCCGAGCCCTCCGAAGACGAGCAGGCCGAAGCCTATGCCGCCATCGCCGCTGCGCTCGGCGGCCGGCCTTTGATCGTCCGCACCCTCGATGTCGGCGCCGACAAGCCGGTCGCCTATCTGCCCCGAGCGCATGAGGAGAATCCGGCGCTCGGCCGGCGCGGCATCCGCCTGGGCCTCGCCCAACCGGATTTGCTCCGCACCCAGCTTCGCGCCATCCTGCGCGGCGTCCCGGGGCGGCAATGCCGGATCATGCTGCCGATGGTCGTCGAACGCGCCGAGCTGACGGCGGCGCGTGCCCTGCTCGACGAAGCGGCCGTTGCGGTCGGACGGACCGATCGCGTGCCGCTCGGCGTGATGATCGAGACGCCCGCCGCCGCCCTGCTCGCGGCCGACATTGCCGCGGAGGCCGACTTCCTCTCGATCGGAACCAACGACCTCACCCAATATGCGCTCGCCGCCGACCGCCTCAATCCGGCGACCGCGGCGATGGCCGACGCGCTGCACCCGGCGGTGCTCCACCTCATCCGCCACGCCGCGGACGGCGCGCGCCGGCACGACCGCTGGCTTGGCGTCTGCGGCGGCATCGCCTCCGATCCCGCCGCCGCGCCGATCCTGATCGGCCTCGGCGCGACCGAATTGTCGGCCGCCCCCGCCACCATCCCGGCGCTGAAGGCCGCGGTGCGGACCTTGCGCGCCGATGCCTGCGCGGCGCTCGCCGAACGCGCGCTCGCCTGCGGCTCGGCCGCCGAGGTTCGCGCCCTTCTCGAGAAAGCCGCCTGATGGCCCGCCTCCCTGCCCTTTCCATGACGAAGCTGCAGCCGCTCGGCCGCGCCTTGATGCTGCCGATCGCGGTGCTGCCGATCGCCGGCATCCTGCTGCGGATCGGTCAGCCCGACCTTCTGAACATCGCCTTCGTCGCCACCGCCGGCCAGGCGATCTTCACCAATCTCGGCCTGCTCTTCGCGATCGGAGTCGCCGTCGGCCTGGCGCGGGAGAATCACGGCGCGGCGGGGCTGGCCGGCGTCGTCGCCTATCTCGTCACCGTCGAAGGCGCCAAGGTCCTGCTCAAGGTGCCGCCCGACGCGCTCGCCGCCTTCCCCGACAAGGCCACGAGGGATCTCGCCGATGCCGCCTGGCGAACCAAGGAGCTCGCCAAGCTGACCGTCCCCGCCGGCATCCTCTCCGGCCTCGTCGCCGGTTGGCTCTACAATCGCTTTTTCGACATCAAATTGCCCGATTATCTCGCTTTCTTCGGCGGCCGCCGCTTCGTTCCGATCGCCGCCGGCTTTTGCGGTATCGGCGGCGCGATCCTGTTCGGGTTCGGCTTCCCGTATCTCGAAACCGCGATCGACACGCTCAGCCACTGGGTGACTGGCGCCGGCGCGATCGGCCTGTTCCTCTACGGGGCATTCAACCGGCTGCTGATCGTCACCGGCCTCCACCATGTCCTCAACAACCTCGCCTGGTTCATTCTCGGCGATTTCCACGGCAAGACCGGCGATCTCAACCGCTTCTTCGCCGGCGATCCGAGTGCCGGCGGCTTCATGGCCGGCTTCTTTCCGGTGATGATGTTCGGCCTCCCCGCCGCCTGCCTCGCAATGTATCGCTGCGCCCGTCCCGAGCGGCGCAAGGCGGTCGGCGGCGTGCTGCTGTCGCTGGCGCTCACCTCGCTGCTGACCGGCGTCACCGAGCCGATCGAGTTCAGCTTCATGTTCCTGGCCCCGATGCTCTACCTCGTCCATGCCGTCCTCACCGGCATTTCGATGGTGGTGATGAACGCGCTCGGCGTGAAGCTCGGCTTCGGCTTCTCCGCCGGCCTTTTCGATTATGTGCTGAACTACAATCTGGCGACCCGGCCGCTATGGCTGATTCCGGTCGGCGCCGTCTATTTCGCAATCTATTATTTTTCCTTCCGCTTCTTCATCCTGCGCTTCGACCTCAAGACCCTCGGCCGCGAGCCGTTGGCCGAAGCCGGCCCGGTGGCGGCAGCGGATGGGGGCGACCGCGCCGCCGGCTTCGTGGCGGCGCTCGGCGGCGGCGCCAATCTGCAATCGGTCGAAGCCTGCATGACCCGGCTGCGCCTTGTCCTGGCCGACCCGAACATCATCGACGAAGCCGCGCTGCGCGCCCTCGGCGCCCGCGGCGTCCTTCGCCTCGGCGAGCACGATTTGCAGGTCGTGCTCGGCCCGATCGCCGACGCCGTCGCCTCGGAAATCCGCGCCCGCCTGCGGAGCGGCGGGACGTCCGAGACGCCCCCACCCCTCGCCGATCTCGTCACCACGATCCGGCACGCGCTCGCAGCGGCCGGCATCCGCAGCGCCGAAGGACGCGGCTCCCGGCTGATCGTCGACCTCGACGATGCCGACCGCGCCGATCTTGCGGCCCTCGACGCGCCCGGCTTGCGCGGCGTCGCGCGCGCCGCGCCGAACACACTCCACATCCTCGTTCAGGACCGCGCGGAAGAGCTTTGCAGGCACTTGTAGAGCCAAGTGCCATAAGCTGTCCGGCGGCCTCCACCGCCGGCACCGCCGCTGCTTACCTCAGCAGTGCGAGCAATTCCCGGGCATCGGCATCGTCCTGGAGCTGGACGTAGCAAAGGTCGCCCAGCTCGACATAGACCAGGCCGGCCTTCGCCCGCACCGCCTCCCAGCTTCGCGACATGGAACGGTAGGGCTTCCTGGTGGCGGGGTTGGCGATCACGTGGCTGCATTGTTCCCAGCGCGGCAGGAGCTGGAGCAGCTCGATGCCGATCGGCGTGAGGACGATGTCGCGCGCATGGCCGGCGCGCGAGATCGGGATGTGCCAGACCGATCCTTCGACGTCGATGTCGGACCATTGCGCCCGGAACAGCTCGCTCGGCCTCACCTGGGTGAGCATGATCAGGCCGACGATATAGCGCAGCTGCCGGTTGTGGCTCGCGCAGGCGGCCTGGATCAGCCGCTCCGCCTCCAATATGGTGAGGCCGCTGAACCGCCCATAGCCTTCGCCGGCGCCGCTGAGCGATCCCAGCATCCTGGCGGCGCCGGAATCCACGGGGCCGGTGGGCAGGTCGCCGACCGCAAGGAGCGCCGGTTGCGGCGCCATTGCGAGCTTCAGCCCGAGCCGCTGCCCGAGCGCCTCGACGGGCAGCAGATCGGGCGGCACGATCGCCGCCCGGTCGATCCGATCGAGGTTCGGCACGTTCATCGCGGCCAGCATATAAGGCGAGACGCGGTGCGGGGTGCAGAGGCCGCCCTCGCCGTCGTTCACGAGCATCTGCTCGAAGGCGATGCCGCATTGGCGCCCGGTCATGCGCGTCACCTTGGCGAACGACAATTGGCCGTCGCCGAAGTCGACGATGCACAAGGTGCCCGGCTGCGCGTCGCTGATCCCCTCGACCAGGGCGCCGGATTCCGACAGGTTCCTGAGGATGACGGGCTCGTACCGGCTGCCGTGCATCACCGCCACCTTGCGATACATCGCCTGCCGTTCGCTGCGCTGCTTCGCCGGTCCCGCCGGCTCGATCGCCCAGGATCCCGCCTCCAGGCGCCCGCGGACGTCGTCATTGCCGATGGCCTTGCTGTAGACATAGCCCTGGACGTGGCTGACGCCGAGGCTGCGGATCAGCTCGAGCTGATCCATGAACTCGATCCCCTCGGCCGTCGTCTCCATGCCGAGCACGTCGGCCAAAGCGACGATGGCGGAAATGATCGCGCTGTTGCGGCAGCCGGGCAGAGTGGCCTCCTTGACGAAGGTCTGGTCGATCTTGATCTTGTCGAAGGGCGCCGTCCGCAAATAGCTGAGCGAGGAATAGCCGGTCCCGAAATCGTCGAGGGCGAGCCTGACGCCGAGCGCCTTCAATTGCTCGAACATCGTGTCGGTCTCGGCGGAATCGGTGAGGAAGACGCCCTCCGTGATCTCGAGCTCGAGCTGGTCGGGATCGAGGCCGGATTGTTCGAGCACCGAAGCGACGAGGCCGGCGAACGACGGATCGGTGAATTGCAGCGGAGAGACGTTGACCGCGACCCTGAGCTTGCCGGGCCATTGCGAAACATCCGCGCACGCCTTGCGCAGGGCCCATTCGCCCAGCTTTCCGATCAGGTTCGTCTCTTCCGCGATCGGAATGAAGATCGCCGGTGAAATCGAACCGCGCTCCGGATGGCGCCACCGCATCAACGCCTCGACGCCCTTGACCTTGTTGCTCCTGGTTTCGACGACCGGCTGATATTCCAGATGGATCTGGTCTTTCTCGAGCGCATCCTGGAGGTCCTGCTCCAGCAGCCTTCTGTCCTCGGCGGCCTCGAGCAGATCTCCGGAAAAGAAGCGGAAGCGTCCGCGGCCGCCCGATTTCGACGCATAGAGCGCCAGATCGGCATTGCGGATCAGCTCTTCCGCGGTGGCGGCGTCGCTCGGCGCGGCGGCGATCCCCACCGAGGCGCCGATCGAGCAGCGCTGGCCGTTCACATTATAAGGCTGGGACAAGGTCGCGATGATCCGGGTCGCGAGGTCGCCCGTAATCCCGCGGTCGGCAGTTCCGCAGAGGATGATCTGGAACTCGTCGCCGCCGAGCCGGAACACCTGCTCGCGGTCTTTCACGAGCGTCAGCAGCCGCTCGGCAACCTGCTTGAGAAGCGCGTCGCCGGCGGGATGGCCGAGCGTGTCGTTCACCTGCTTGAACCGGTCGAGATCGATCAGCATCACCGTGCAGGGGAGCGCGCTCTGGCGCGACAGCGATGCGTTGAGGCTCGCCGACATGCTGCGCCGGTTGGGAAGCCCGGTCAGCGGATCGTATTTGGCGAGGCGCGAGGCATGGTGGGACGATTTGCGATGCTCGGTGACGTCGAGGCCGCTGCCGTGAAAGCCAAGGAACGCGCCCGCCCGGTCGAATTGCGGCCGGCCCGACAGCGACCAGCACCGTTCGTCGCCGAGCGTGCTCGCCTGGACGATGATGTCGTCGAACGGCGCCTGCTTGGCGAGTGCGAAGGGCAGCTTGCCACGTCCGGTCTCGTCTTCCTCCGCCGAGAGGAAATGGTCGATGAGGCTGACGCCGCCGGCCTGCCACGCCATCTCCAACGCGTCCGAGATGCTCGTGCTGAGGTAGGTCAGGCGGCCCGAATCGTCGGTGGCCCAGAACCAGCCGCGACCCGATTCCTCGAAGCTGTGCATGAGCGAGAGCGCGCCGCCCATAGGCAGCCTGGGCGGCGGGTCGAACGCGGCGACCGCGCCCCTTCCGGAGCGCCAGAAGTCCATCTTACCCATGTCGCCTTTTGTGCTCCCGCTGCACCATGAAGCCTCCTACCATTGCTTGGATGACGAATGGTAAATGGCGCGCGCCCCCGGAGCACGCCGTCGGCGGGGCTGGAATCGGCGGAGAGGACCTCTAAAGACAGCGGCACCTCGGTTATCTGTCATGCCGAGGCCGTCCGGAGCCTGGCCGCCGATGAATTGGATCGTCCCTGCCGCCGCACTTTTTCTGGCCGTCCCGGCGTCCGCCGGCCAACAGCAGGCGGCCGATCCCGCTTCGCGCGTCAACCCGTTCATCGGCACGACCAATGGCGGGAATGTCTTTCCGGGCGCGCTGCGGCCCTTCGGCATGGTCTCGTTCAGCCCGGAGGAGGTGCCTTTGCCCGGCAGCCGCCTCGTCGTCGCCGCGCCGGGCGGGTATGAGTGGCGGTCCAACGGCGTCCGCGGTTTCGGGCTGGCCCATCTTTCCGGCAGCGGCTGCGCGGGCGCGGGCGGCGACATCCCGATCATGCCGGCGACGTCGGAGGTCAGGACGTCACCGTCCGCCGCGGGCGCCGCCAATTTCTATGCCGCCTATCTCGATCACAAGAAGGAGAAAGCGAGCCCCGGCGCCTATTCGGTGGACCTGGGCAACGGCGTCGGCGTCGAAATCTCCGCGACCCCGCGCACCGGCGTCGCCCGCTTCGCTTTCCCCAAGGGCAGGCCCGCCAATCTGCTCTTCCGCGCCTCCGATACCGAGGTCGGCTCGAGCGCGGCCAGCATCCGCATCGACGCCGCCCACCGCATGGTTTCGGGCAGCGTCACCAGCGGCAATTTCTGCGGCTATCTCTCGCCCGACCGGCGGCAAAGCTATTACACGCTCCACTTCGTCGCCCTGTTCGACCGGGACTTCACCGCCGGCGGCACCTGGACCGACGATGCGGTGACTCGCGGCGGGACCGAGGCGAGCGGCGGCACCGGTTACGGCAAGGACGGATTTCCGGTCCCCGGCAGGGGCTCGGGCGGCTGGATAAGCTTCGATCCGGCCAGGGCCGCGACGGTCACGATGCGGATCGGCATCTCCTACGTGGACGAGGCCGGCGCGCGGGCGAACCTGCAAGCCGAGAGCCCCGCCGGAGCCACGTTCGAAGCCACGAAAGCAGCCGCCCGCGCGGCGTGGAACCGGGAGCTCGGACGGATCGCGATCGCCGGCGGCAGGGCCGACGACCGCATCGTCTTCACCACCGCGCTCTATCACGCGCTGATCGATCCGAGCATCGTCAGCGACGTCGACGGCCGCTATCGCGGGATGGACGGCCAGATCCATCGCCTCGCTCCGGACCAGGCGGCCCAATATGCGAATTTCTCCGGCTGGGACGTCTATCGCTCCCAGCTCCAGCTCGTCACCCTGCTCGACCCGAAGGTCGGTTCGGACGTCGCCCAGTCATTGCTCAACCAGGCCGATCAATTTGGCGGCCAGTGGGACCGCTGGACGCATCTGACCGGCGCGACCGGCGTGATGAACGGCGATCCCGCCGCGCCGGTGATCGCCGCCATCTACGCCTTCGGCGGCCGCGGCTTCGATGTCCGGCGCGCCTACCGCTCCCTGCTCCAAGCCGCGACCGTGCCGACCGCCAACGATCTCAGCCGCGCCGGCTGCGCCGTCCTCTGCGTCGGCGAGCGGCCCGGCCTCGATCAATGGCTGAAGCTCCATTACATGCCGGTCGGCGCGCCGGGCTGGGGCTCGGCCGCCGACACGCTGGAGCTTGCCGCCGCCGATTTCGGCCTCGCGCAGCTCGCCCGGATGCTCGGCGACGAGGCCAATGCGCGCCTTTTCCTCGAACGTTCGGGCTGGTGGCGCAATCTCGTCGCCCCGAACTCGGCCTATATCCAGCCGCGCCGCGCCGACGGGAGCTGGCCGTCCTTCGATCCCGCCTCCGACGACGAATATGTCGAAGGGAGCGGCGCCCAATATCGCTGGATGGTCCCGTTCGACCCCGCCGGCCTGTTCCAGGCGCTCGGCGGACGCGGCAAGGCGCTCGCCGCGCTCGACGCCTTCTTCCACGGGCCGGACGGACGCTGGGCGGTGACCAAGGCCGGCCCGCTCCATGCCGAGCTCGACAACGAACCCTCGATCGCCTCGCCCTGGCTCTACGATTTCGCGGGCGCGCCGTGGAAGACTGAGGCCGCCGTGCGCGAGGCCATGCGGCGGATCTGGACAAACAGCCCGAACGGAATCTCCGGCAATGACGATCTCGGCGAGATGTCCTCCTGGTATGTCTGGTCGGCGATGGGCCTCTACCCGCTCTATCCCGGCCGCGCCGACCTGGTGATCGGAAGCCCGCTCTTCCCCGAAATTCGCATCGACCGTCCGGACGCCACGATCCGTATCGCCGCGGACGGCGCCGCGGACGATGCGCCCTACATCCACAAGCTGATCGTCGACGGCCGCGCCGTCGGCCGGCCCTGGCTATCCGAGGACTTCGTCCGGCACGGCGGCGCGCTGCATTTCTCGCTCTCGCCGGTGCCGGACGCGCATTGGGGCTCGGCGGCGGCGGCGGCTCCGCCCTCCTACGGCCCGGAGAAGTAGACCATCGTGCGCATTGCGGCCCTGCGCGAACCGGAGTCGCGTGCCGGATTCCCCGTTCAACGGGAATTTACAGGCAAATCGGGATTGCCGCTCCAGTTCGCAGGGAATTGACCCGGCCGCGAATCCGGCCCTGCCGGCGCACCGGCCCCCCCTCGATAGCGCAGAGATAGCTTCATCTCCGGCGCGCTGCCCGGAATAATTTCCGTCACGGTGGGAGCCATGAAACGCCCGATTTCTGTCGCGTCGCGATGGTGGAAGCCCGTGCGCCGTGCATCGCTCAAGGCGAAGGAGTCGGTGATGCGGGGGAAATTTGCGCTTTTGCTGCTATCGCTGCTGGCGTTCGCGCCGACGGCCAAGGCGGCGCGGACGGTCGCACCGACCGCGCGGCCGACCGCGGTGCCGGCGATCGGCTACAGCACGCGGACGCTGCCCAACGGCCTGCGGATCTACGCGATCCGCGATCCGAGCTCGCCGACCGTGTCGCTCCACGCCTGGTACAATGTCGGCTCGCGCGACGATCCTCGCGGCCGCACCGGCTTCGCGCACCTGTTCGAGCACCTCATGTTCCGCACGACGCGGAATATCCCCCAAGGCATTTCGGCCTACCTCGTCTCGATCGGCGGCACGTTCAACGCCTCGACCCTGTTCGACTACACCACTTATTATATGAGCGCGCCGTCGAACCAGCTCCAGCCGCTGCTCTGGGTGGAAGGCGAGCGCCTGCGCAACCTCGTGATCGACGATGCCGGCTTCCACGCCGAACGCGGGGTGGTCGAGGAGGAGCTGCGCCAGCGCATCCTTGCCGCGCCCTACGGCCGGATTTTGTACACCCTGCTGCCGGCCTTCACCTTCACCAACCATCCTTATGCGCGGCCGATCGGCGGCTCGATCGCCGAGCTCGAAAGCGCGACCCTCGCCGACGTGCGCGCGTTCCACGAAGCCTATTACCGGCCGGACAATGCGATCATGGTGATCGCCGGCAATTTCGATCCGGCCGAGCTCGATCGCTGGGAGGACCTTTATCTCGGGTCGATCCCGCGGCCGACGGCGTGGATTCCGCGCGACGTTCGCACCGAGGTGAAGGGGGCCGGCCCGCGCACGGTCGACGCCTACGCGCCCAACGTGCCGCTTCCGGCGGTGATCTTCTCCTGGCGCGCTCCGCCCGCAACGGATCCGGACCGGTCCGGCATGGATCTGATCGAGGCTTACCTCACCCACGGCCCGTCGGCGCGGCTGCGGCGGGCGCTGGTCGACCAACGCCAGATCGCCTCCAGCGTCTCGTCCTACCTCCTGCCGGCGCGCGACGGCCATGCCTTCGCGCTGGTGGAGACGATGGCGGAGGGCCACAATGTCGCCGAAGGCGCGGCGGCGCTCAACGCGGAGGTCGCACGGCTGCGCGACCAGCCGGTCGGCGCCGAAGAGCTCGCCGCCGCGCGCAACGCGTTGCTCGGCGAGGCGCTTTCGGAGCGGGAGACGGCGCAGGGACGCGCCTTCAATCTTGGCGACGGCGCCACCCTGACCGGCGATCCGCACGCCGACGACAACAGGCTTGCGACCATCGCCCGACTCACGCCGGCCGACGTGCAACGCATCGCCCGGCGCTGGCTCGGACCCAACACTCAGGTCACGATCCGCTACCAGAACGAATCGGCGCGGCCGGCCGGCTATACCGGCGATCGCGACGGCGCCGACACGCATGACATGGGCACCATCGTTCCGCCCGCCTCGCGCCCACCCGTCACGATCGCCAGCGATGCGGACCGGCAACAACCGCCCGCCGCGGGGCCGGACCGGCCGCGGGCGCTTCCCGAAACGGCCGAACGTCGGCTGCCCAACGGCATGCGGGTGATCGTCGCCCATTCGACGGACGTGCCTCTGGCGACGCTGGAGCTGGTCGTCGCCGGGGGCGACGCGGCCGATCCGCACGGCAAAGCGGGCCTGGACGATCTGCTCGCGGCGCTCGCGGCGCGCGGGACGGACGATCTCGACGCAACCGCCTTCGCCCAGCGCATCGGCGTGCTTGGCGGGTCGCTGGCCGCCGCCTCGGATCCCGATGCGACGACGGTCACGACGACCGTGCCGCTCGCCAACGCCGAGGCGGCGGGGCGGCTGCTCGCCGCCGCCGCGATGACGCCGCGGCTCGATGCCGAGGATATCGACAGGGTGCGCCGCCAGCAGGCGGACGCGCTCAAGGTGCTCGCGCGCCAGCCGATGCAGGCGGCGATGCGCCTCGCCCCCGCCATGACGCTCGGCGGCGATTATGGGTCGGTGCCGACGCCGGCGAGCCTCGCCGCAATCACGCCCGCCGATCTGGTCGAGGTGCACCGCACGGAGTGGCGGCCCGAGCGGGCCACCCTGGTGATCACGGGAGCGATGACTCCCGCCCAGGGCTTCGCGCTCGCCGAGAATCTGTTCGGGACCTGGCACGGCACCGGGCCGGCCGCGCCCGCCGCGACACCCCGGGTCGCGCCGGGCGATCCCCGGGTGCTGGTGCTCGACATGCCCAATGCCGGCCAGACGGCGGTGGTCGCGGCCGTCCCGGCGGTCGGCCGGTCCGATCCGGCGTGGCCGGCCTTGCGGATCGCCAACGCGCGGCTCGGACTCGGCTGGGCCAGCTTCCTCAGCAAGGAGATCCGGCAGCGCCGGGGCCTCAGCTACGGCGCCGGCAGCCTGACCGACGTGCGGCGCGGCGGCGCGCTGATTCTCGCGGCGACCTCGACGCGCAACGAAAGCGCGCCGGAGGTCGTGGGCCTGGTGCTCGAGCAATTCCGCCGCCTCGGCACCGAGGCGCCGAGCGAGGCCGATGTCGCCGAGCGGGCTTCCTATCTCGGCATCATCGCCGGCCTGGAGATCGAGCATAGCGCAGGCCTTGCCGATTATCTCGCCGGCTTTGTCGCGAGCGGGTCGGACCTCGATGCGGCGCGCGCCGAAATGGGCGCGGCCGAGACGGTGCCGCCGGCGGCGGTGCTCGCCGCGGCCGCCGCCGATGCCGATCCGGAGCATGCGACAATCATCGTGGCGGGCGACGCACGGCAATGGATCGACGCGCTTCGCAAGCGTTTCCCGCACCTCGAGCGCATCAGCTTCGAAGGTGCGGTCGAATAAGCGAAGGGCAGCACCACCAACCGGGATCTTGAAAAGGGGGAAAGCATGATGCGCAGAGCGGGAGCGTTCTTGTTCGGTCTGGTGGCGTTGCTCGTCTTCGGCAGCCAGCCGGCGCTGGCGGACACGCGCTTTTCGGTGACGCTCGGTGCCGCGGCCGCGCACGAGCCGCTGACGGGACGGCTGATCGTGATCGCCTCGCGCCGCCAGGTGGCAGAGCCCTATATGACGATCGGCTTCAACGGGTCGCCGATCTTCGGCACCGACGTCTCGGCCTGGCGGCCCGGAAGCGCGACCGTCGTCGACGGGCAGGCCGACAGCTATCCTGTCGATCTCGCCCAGCTCCCGGCCGGCGACTATGCGGTGCAGGCGCTGCTGATCCGCTACACGCTCGCCCACCGCGCCGACGGCCACGATGTCTGGGTGCCCTACTCCCCCCGGCGCGTCATGACCTATCAGATGGGCGGCAATCTGATCAGCGCGGCCGTGCGCGTCCACATCGATCCCGCAACCAGCCAGACGGTCGCGCTGACCCTCACCGACGCGACGGCGCAGCCCGCCGAGCGCGTGGAGACGCCCTGGATCAAGCACGTGCGTATCCGCAGCGAGATCCTCTCCCGCTTCTGGGGCATGCCGATCTACATCGGCGCGAGCGTGCTGCTCCCGCGGGGCTGGGCCGAGCATCCCGATGCGCATTACCCATCGGTCTACGTGTTCGGCCACGGCGATGCGCCGTTCCAGTTCACCACCGATCCCGCCACCGACACGCCTGAAGAGCAGGCATCGGCCCGCGATTCCAATGTCGAAACCGGCTACCAGTTCAGCCGCTCGTGGCTCTCCGACGGCTTTCCGCGGATGGTTGCGATCACGCTCGAGAATCCGAGCCCCTATTTTCTCGAATCCTATTCGGTCAATTCCGCCAATAACGGCCCCTGGGGCGACGCGACGACGAAGGAGCTGATCCCCTATCTCGAGCGGCAGTTCCGCCTCATCCCGCACGCCTGGGCGCGGGTCACCGAAGGCGCCTCGACCGGCGGCTGGGAGGCGATGGCGCTCCAGGTCCATTATCCGGAGCTGTTCGGCGGCTCCTGGGTGTTCAATCCCGATCCGATCGACTTCAGCCGCTATCAGCTCGTCAACATCTACGAGGACAAGAATTTCTTCGAAATCCCGACCAACGAATGGTTCACGGCCGAGCGGCCCTTCCGCCGTTCGCGCGAGGGCCAGCCGCTCTGGACGGAGCGTCAGCTGGCGCGGCTCGAATCCGTGCTCGGCTCGCACGGCCGCTCCTTCTACCAGCTCGGCATCTGGCAGGCGACGCACGGGCCGGTCGGGCCGGACGGCTATCCGGTGGCTTTGTTCGACTTCCACACCGGCGTAATCAACCACGACGTCGCCAATTACATGCGCGACCACGGCTACGATTTGAGCGCCTATGTCCGTCAGAATTGGGCGCGGCTCGGGCCGGCGCTGCGCGGCCACATCAACCTGATCTCCGGAGAGCAGGACGATTTCTTCCTGAACCTCGCCGTCTACCAGTTCGAAGCGATGTTCCGCGAGAAAGGCGGGCCCGATTATCCGATCCGCTTCGTCTACGGGCGGCCGAAGAAGGGCCATAACTGGCACCACACCGACTGGGCGGGCGTGGTGCGCGAAATGGCCGCGCACATGCGCCAGGTCGCGCCGCCGGGTACCGACCCGGCGAGCTGGAACTATTGAGGGAGGACGAAAGATGCGCGCGAGCTGGCTGCTTCAGGCTCTGGCGCTGGGCGCCGCGCTCGGCGTGGGCGCGGCCCTGCCCGGCACCTTCGCCGCCGCCGACGCGCCCAAGCCGCGGGTCGCGCAATTCGACGAAATCAGCGTCCATCGCCTCAATATCGTCGAGCCGAACGGCCATTACCGGCTGGTGCTCGCCAACGCCGCGCGGTTCCCCGGCCTGTTCCTGAACGGGCAGGAATATCGCCACCATAGCCGCAATTCCGGCGGCATGTTGTTCTTCAACGACGATGGCGACGAGGTCGGTGGGCTCGGGCTCCACAGCGGCCCCGGTCCGACCGCGAGCAGCAGCCTGATGTTCGACCAGTACAAGCAGGACCAGACTGTCGGCATCGAATATGACCAGGCGCATGGCGAGCGCCAGGCGGGGCTGCGCGTCTGGGACCGGCCCGATACGCCGATCCTGCCTTTGTTCGAGATGAGCGACCGCGCGGCGCGCGCGGCGACGCCCGCCGAACGCGATCGCATCCGCGCCGGGATGATCGCCTACGGCAAGGCGCATGGCGGCTTCGGCGCCGAGCGGCTTTTCGCGGGCAAGCGGCACCAGGAGGCCCTGGTGCAGCTCGCCGATCCGCAGGGCCGTCCGCGGCTGGTGATGCGGGTCGGCGCCGACGGCCAGCCCCGCATCGACTTCCTCGACGCGCAAGGCCGGGTGACGCGCAGCATCACTCAATGAACACGCCGATAGGCCCATTTTGGATATATTTTGCATTCGCAGCCTTTCGTCCTTGACCGCCCGGTGAATCGGTGATGCCATGCCTTTCCATGGATCATCCGGCCCGACTCCGCTGGTTCGCGCGCGAGGTGCTTCCTCACGAGGCCGATGTGCGCCGGTGGCTGGTCGCGCGGCTGCGGGGCCTTGAATCCTGCGACATCGACGAGGTGGTGCAGGAAGCCTATGCGCGCATATGGTCGGCCGACCTCGAATCGATCGCCAATCCGCGCGCCTATCTGTTCGTCACCGCCCGTCACATCGTCGGCGAGCATATTCGCCGCTCGAAGATCGTGTCGATCGAGCTGATGGCGGATTTGGAGAGCTTGAACATCGTCGACGATGAGGTCAATGCGCATCGCCGGCTCAGCGGACAGGAAGAAATTGCTCGACTGCACAGGATCATAGCGAAGCTTCCGCCCAAATGTCGCCAAGCATTCCAGCTCAAGAAGTTCGAGGAGCTCTCGCAGCGGCAGATCGCCGAGCGCATGGGCGTGGCCGAGAGCACGGTGGAAAAGCACCTGGCCAAGGCGCTGCGCGTCATCTCGCGCGAAATGAAGAGCGCCGTGGAGGGCGGAGAGGTACAAAGAATTGGTGAGGAACGGTTCTGGAAGTGGAGATGAGGTTGACGCCCGGGCCGCGGCCTGGGCCGTCCGCTCTGCCGAACGGCCGCTAACCCCCGACGAACAGCAGCAGCTCGATCATTGGCTGGCGGCGGACAGCCGGCACCTCGGCGCCTATGTGCGCGCCCAGGCGCTCTGGATGGATAGCGACCGCGTCGCCTCGCTCGACCCCGACACGCGCGAGACCGTGCGGCACTGGCGGCCGTTTCCATGGAAGATGACGGGGCTCGCCGCTTCTTTCGCGGCACTGCTGATCGCCGGCGGCATCGCTTACGACGAGCTGCCGGGCCGGATCGCGACGGGGCGCGCCGAGGTGCGTCAGGTCGCCTTGCCCGACGGGTCGCGTGCGACGCTCGATGCCGATTCGGTGCTCCAGATCCGCTATGCCGCCGGCGCGCGCCGCATCGTGCTGCGCGGCGGCGCCGCCTCCTTTTCCGTCGTCCACGATCGCGCGCACCCGTTCACGGTTTCAGCCGGGGGTGTCGACGTGACCGCGGTGGGCACCGAGTTCGCGGTCGACCTGCACGACCGCCAGGTGGCGGTCACCGTCGCGCAGGGACAAGTGCGGGTCGCCCAGCACGGCTCGTCGGCGCCGCCGCGGCTGGTCGGCGCCGACCAGCAGCTGGTCGCCTCCGATTCCGGAGTCCGCCGCGCCGATCTGGATCCGAACGAGGTCCAGCGCCAGCTTGCCTGGCGGCAGGGCCTCATCGTGTTCGATGGCCAGACGCTCGGCCATGCCGCGAGCGAGGTCAATCGCTATGCGGAGGTGCCCATCACGATCGACGATCCCACGCTGGCGCGCGCCGAGTTCGTCGGAGTCTTCCACCTCGGCGATGCCCGCAGCTTCGCACAGGCCGCCGCGCGGGCGTTCAACGGCGCCGTTACGCAGCGCGCCGACGGCCTTCATCTCGATCGCGCGCACAATTCTCCATCCTATTGATAGCGGATTTCGGCGGCTCGTCGCTCATTCCGCCTGAAGGACAATCTGTCCGGACCGACGGGAGGGCTCACGATGATGAGGCGGTCTATTCGCAGGGCGACGCAGGCGGGGCTGATGGCCGGAGCGGCGATGGCGATGGCGTGGGCAACGCCAGTCATGGCGCAGGGCCGTCACCATTTTCATGTGCCCGCGGGCGATGCCGCGCGCACCGTGCAGACGGTCGCGATCCAGGCCGGGGTGCAGGTGATCGCGCCCAATGCCGATCTCGCCGGCGTCCGCACGCCGGTGCTCGACGGCGACTATGCGCCGGCGGAGGCGATGCGCCGGCTGCTCGCCGGCACCGGCCTCACCGTCAGCGAGCAAGGCGACGGCACGCTCGTCGTCCAGCGCGCCGCGGCGGGGACGAAAAATCCCACCGGGGCCGATTCGGCGATGCCCGGCATGGAAGAGCCGCCGGTCCCCGACGACCAGATCGTGGTGACCGGCACCCGCATCAAGCGGCCCGGATTCGACACGCTCGAGGCGACTTTGGTGACGGACGACAAGCAGATCGAGCGGCGCGGCTATACCAGCGTCGCGCAGGTGCTGAACGATACGCCCGGCTTCGTTCCCTCGGGCGTCGATCCGATCGGCACCGGCCAGGGCACGTTCAATGCCGGGCAGAGCTTCGCCGACTTTTTCGGCCTCGGCTCGCAGCGCACCCTGACCCTCGTCAACGGCCGCCGCTTCGTTTCGTCGAGCACCATCGCCGGCAGCGGCAGCGCCGCGGCGCCGGGCGACCAGGTCGACCTCAACCTGATCCCCACCGAGCTGATCGCGCGCGTCGAGACCGTCGCGATCGGCGGCGCCCCCGTCTACGGCGCCGACGCCATCGCCGGCACCGTCAACGTCATCCTGAAGGACGACTTCCACGGCGTTCGGCTCACCGGCCAATATGGCATTACCGAGCAGGGCGACGCCCCGGGCTACAATCTGCGTGCCGCCGCCGGAACGAACTTCGCCGGCGGGCGCGGCAATGTCGCCGTCGCGGCGGAATATGATCGCCAATCCGGCCTGTTGGTGAGCGCGCGCACCGGCGCGCGCGTCGAGCTGCCCAACCCCACCGGCGGACCGCCGTCGAACATCGTCGCCCACGACCTCGTCTTCGGCACCATGACCCAGGGCGGCCTGCCGTATAATCCGAACACCTTCCAGCCTCTGGTCGACGGGGCCGGCAAGCCGCTCCAGTTCGGGCCCGGCGGGAATCTCGTCGCGTTCAACCTCGGCCAGTCCCTGTTTCCGGTCTCGCCGATTCTCAACCTCTTCGCCGACGGCGGCGACGGCCTGCGCTTCGCCGACACGATGACCCTGCTCGCGCCGACCAAGCGAATCCTCGTCAACGGTATCGGCCATTACGACATCACGCCGGCGATCACCGTCTTTACCGAAATGACCTATGCGCACAGCCGCGGCGAGGAGCTCGCCGAGCTTGCGGCGTTCGCCGACCCGTACCAGGTCGGCAATTTCATCCCGATCTCGATCAACAATGCCTTCCTGTCGCCGAGCGCGCGCGCCACGATGACCGCCAACGGCGTCAACAGCGTGCTGCTGGGGCGCAACCTTTCCGATATCCTCTACGGGAACGGTCCCGCTTTCGTGAACACGACGGACCTGTACCGAATCGTCGGCGGACTGCGCGGCGGCTTCAACCTGTTCGGCCGTCCCGCCCATTGGGACGTGTCGTTCAACTATGGCCGCAGCCGCACCGTGACCGACACCAATTACCTCAACGATGCCCATTTCAACGAGGCGATCGACGCGGTGATCAACGGTTCCGGCCAGATCGTCTGCGCCTCCGGCAACCCGGCCTGCGCGCCGCTCGATCTGTTCGGCGTCGGCCAGGCGAGCCCGGCGGCGCTCGCTTATGTCCAGGAGCACGGCTCGGCGCTCAGCCTCAACACCCAGGCGGTGGCCACCGCGAACCTGCGCGGATCGCTGCCGTTCAAGATCTCGACGCTGCCGATCGACTTCAACATCGGCGCCGAATATCGCCGGGAGACGGGTCTGTTCCGGCCGGATTCCGTGTTGAGCCAGGATTTCGACCTGCTCGGCTTCACCTATGCGAGCGCCTATCAGGGCGCCTCGGGCCATTACGACACCCGCGAAGTCTATGGCGAGCTCTCCGTGCCTCTGGTCTCGGACGCCATGAACTGGCCGGTGCTGCGCAGCGTCAGCCTCGACGGCGCCGCCCGCTACGTCAACAATTCGATCGCCGGCGGCGACGTCACCTGGTCGGCGGGCGGCCGGATCGCACCGCGCCTGCCCGGCATATTCGACGGGCTCTTGTTCCGCGGCGTGTACATGCGGGCGATCCGCGCCCCGGCGATCACCGAATTGTTCTCGGGGGCGAGCCCGACCCGCGACAGCATCTCCGATCCGTGCGACGCGACCAACGTCAATGGCGGCCCGGACCCGAGCCGACGCCTGGCGAACTGCACGGCGGCGCTGTCGGGGCTCGGGATCACGCCGCAGAATTTCCATTCGACCACCTTCGCGCTCTCGCCCCTCGGTACGGTGTCCGGCAACCCCGGCCTGCAGAATGAGAAGGCGCGCTCCTGGTCGCTCGGCGCGGTCTTCCAGCCCCCGCATATTCCGGGTTTCCGACTCGCCGCCGACTGGAGCCGAATCCACCTGACCGGCGGCATCCAGTCGCTCGGGATCGAGACGATCATCGATTCCTGCTACGACAGCAGCGACTTTCCGAACGATAGCGCCTGCAAGGCTTTCCAGCGGCTGACCGCCAGCCAGGTGGGTGCCGGCACGGCCAACCCGACGCGCGTCACCGGCGACATCGCCAACGGCTACCATAGCGGCTATGTCAACATCGCCTCGCTGAAGTTCGAGGGAATCATCGTCTCGGCCGAATACAGCCATCCGGTTCATGCCCTGGTGGGCAGTGACGGCCGCCTCGCCTTCACCGCCAAGATGCTCAACAACCGGACCTACGTGTCGCTGGTGACGGCGGATTCCGCGGTGCAGAACATCGTCGGCGACGTCGGCTTCCCGAAATGGTCGGGGCAGTTCAACCTGTCTTACGCCGATAGCCGCTTCGACCTGCTGCTGCAGGGCCTGTGGACCGGCGCGGTGCATAACGACATCACCGCCACGACGGACCAGCTCGCCGATTCCGAGAATCGGGTCGGCTCCTACTGGCGGTTCAACGCGACGGTCGGCTTCAACGCTACCGAGCGCTTCCGACTGCAGCTCGTCGTCGACAATTTGTTCAACGCCCATCCCGACGAAGGCGCTTATTTCTCGCGCGTCTACGGCATTTACGACATTATCGGCCGGCGTTACCTGGTCCGCGCGAGCGTCGGCTTCTGATGGGATCGGCCGGGAGGTTGCGGCGGGAATTCGGTCCTCTCGGCCGGGCCCTGGCGTGCGTTGCGGGGCTGCTCGTCGCGATCGGCCCCGCCGGCGCCGTCCCGCATCGCCGGCAGCCCGCTTATGCCGCGCCGCCGCGCCAATATGCGATCGAGCAATTGATGGCGGCGGACAGCTTCGGCCGGCTGTCCTTCTCGCACGACCATAGCCGCCTGCTCACCACCAGCAACCGCACCGGCATCGCCAATATCTATGTGGTTCCGGTCAATGGCGGGCCGCTCCGGCAGCTCACCCATTCGACAAAGGAGACGGTCAACGCGATCGGCTTCTTCCCCGACGACGACCGCATCCTCTATTCGAGCGACCAGGGCGGCAACGAGCTCGCCCATATCTACGTGCGCGAGACCGACGGCACCGTCCGCGACACGACGCCCGGCGGCCACCATGTCGCGCGCTTCGTCGGATGGGCGCAGGACGGCCGCTCCTTCTTCGTGCAGATGAACGAGCGCGACCCGCGCTTCTTCGATCTCTACGAGATCACCGCCGACGGCTATCGCAGCACCCGCATCTTCGAGAATGACCGCGCCTATCAGATCCGCGCGGTGAGCGCGGACCGGCGCTACGTCGCGATGAGCCGCATCGTCGATAATGCGACCAAGCATTGCTACGTCTACGACCGCACCTTGCACCAGCTTCGCCAAATCACGCCGAACCGGCCGGTCTGGTGCGAGCCGCAGACCTTCGCGGCGCGCGGATCGATTCTCTATTACACCAGCGACGACGGCGGCGAGTTCAGCGCCCTGGTGCGCGAGGACGTGGCGACCGGCCGGCGGCGGACGGTCTTCCATCCGAGCTGGGACGTCGAAGGCGCCTATCTCACCCGCGACGATCGCTATCTCGTCGCCGAGGTGAACCAGGATGCGCGCACCGTGCCCTATCTGTTCGACGCGGCGACCCTGCGGCCGATCCCGTTCCGCGATCCCTGGCCGCGGGCGAGCGTCGGCCTGCTCGTCGCCGACGGCGCGCCGCTCGCCGCGGTGTCGGTGTCGAGCGGCGCGACGCCCGGCGACGTCTACATCCAGAATCTGCGCAGCGGGCAGCGCCGCCTGTTGCTGCGCGCCCAGGCCCCGGATGTGAACCCCGCCGATCTCGTCAACGGCGAAATGGTCCGCTTCCGCTCCTATGACGGCACGATCATCCCCGGCATCCTCTACGTCCCGCGCGGCGCGCGGCGCGGCGACCGCCGGGCGGCGGTGATCCACGTCCATGGCGGGCCGGGCGACCAGAGCACGATCGGCTACCGGCCCGAAATCCAGTATCTCGTGAACCACGGCTATGTCGTCTACGAGATCAACAATCGCGGCAGCGCCGGATCGGGCCGCACCTTCTACCATATGGACGACCGCCGCCACGGCGACGCCGATCTCGACGACGTCGTCGCGGCCAAGCGCATGCTCGCCGATACCGGCTATGTCGACATCGGCCGCATCGCCATCCAGGGCCAGAGCTATGGCGGTTACATGGTGCTCGCCGCGCTCGCCTTCCGGCCGCAGGCTTTCGCGGTCGGCGTCGATCTCTACGGAGTCGCCAACTGGCCGCGCCTGCTCCAGAACACGCCGCCCTGGTGGGAGGATCTGCGCCGCCTGCTCGATACCGAAATGGGCGATCCGCAGCGCGACGCCGACTATCTGCGCAGCATCTCGCCGGTCTTCCACGCCGATCGGATCGTGCGGCCGTTGCTGGTGCTCCAGGGCGCCAACGACCCGCGCGTGCTGCCGCAGGAATCGCGCGACATCGTCGCCCAGGTGCGCGCGCATGGCGTGCCGGTCCAATATGTCGAGTTTCCGGACGAAGGCCACGGCTTCCGCAAGCGCGCCAACCAGATCCTGGCCTACCGGACGATCCTCCAGTTTCTTGACCAGTATCTGCGGCCCGGACAGGCGCGGTGAATGCGGGGGCGCTGAACCGTCGCGAGCTGCTGGCGGCGGGAGCCCTGCTGATCGCCGCCCCCGCCGCCGCGGCGGCGCCCGAAAGCGAGAGCGACCGGCTGGCGCATTTCTTCGAGACCGTGTTTCGCCGCGACGTCGCGCGCAGCGGCGCGCTGCAAGCGCAACTGGGCCTGCGCGAAGGCTTTACGCGGTGGCCCGATATCGGCCAGGCGCATGCGCTCGAGACGGCGGCGCTGAAGCGGCAGGATCTCGCCGCCCTGCGCGGCTTCGACCGGAAGCGGCTCACCCCCGAAGCCGATCTCAGCCGGCGCCTGTTCGACTATGATGCCGAGGACCAGCTCATAGCGATAGGCTGGCGCACCAACCATTACACGATCTGCCAGATGCGCGGGCCGCAGCGCTGGATCCCGCAGACCCTGATCAACAACCATCCGATCGCCGCCCGCGCCGACGCCGAGGCCTATATCGTCCGGCTGCACCGGGTGCGCCCGCACCTCGAAGAAGTGGTCGAGGAGCTCGATCGCCAGGCGCGGGCCGGGGTGCGGCCGCCGGCTTTCTCTTATCCGCTGGTGATCGGCAATTGCCGGCACCTGATCGAGGGGGCGCCGTTCGACGCCTCCGGGGCCGACAGCCCGATCCTCGCCGACTTCAAGGCCAAGATCGCGCGGCTCGGCCTGCCCGACGCCGACCGCGAAAAGCTGGAGCGCGACGCGGTGGCAGGGCTCGATGAGGGCTTCGGCCCCGGTTTCCGCCGCCTGATCGGCTGGCTCGAAGCCTCGCAGCGGCTGATGAAGCGCAACGACGGCGTCTGGAGCCTGCCCGACGGCGAGGCCTATTACCGCGCGGCCTTGCGCATGGAGACGACGCTGCCGGCAAGCGCGGCCGAAATCCACCGTGTCGGGCTCGACGAGGTCGCGCGGCTGCACGGCGAGATCGGCGCGCTCAAGTCGCGGCTCGGCTTCACCGGCAGCCTCGCCGATTTCTTCGCCCATGCGCGGACCAGCCCCGATCTCTATTATCCGAACACCGACGCCGGCCGCGCGCGCTACCTCGATGAGATGCGCGCCCGCATCGCCGAGGTGACGGCGCGGCTCGGCGAGCTCACCAGCCACCGTCCGCGTGCCGATGTCGAGATACGCGCGGTCGAGCCGTGGCTCCAGGCCTCGGCCGGGACGGCGGGCTATTACGGCCCCTCGGCCGACGGCAGCCGGCCGGGCATCCTCTACGTCAACGAACGCGACATGCACGATCTGCCGGTCTACGAGATTTCGGCTCTGGCCTATCATGAGGGCGTGCCCGGCCACCATCTCCAGATCGCGGTGGCGCAGGAGCTGACCGGCATCCCGCGCTTCCGCAAGTTCGCCGATTACGACGCTTATGGCGAGGGCTGGGGGCTTTATGCCGAGCAATTGCCGCTCGAAATGGGCCTCTACCGCGACGATTGGCAGAAATTCGGCCAGCTCACGATGGAGCTGATGCGCGCCGGCCGGCTGGTCGTCGATACCGGCCTCCACGCGATGCGCTGGACCCGCGAGCAGGCGATCGCCTGGCTCGACGCCAACACCGCCGACGGCCATGACGACAATGTCACCTCGATCCAGCGCTACATCGTGACGCCCGGCCAGGCCTGCGCCTACGGAATGGGCAAATTGAAGATGCTGGAGCTGCGCGCGCTGGCGCAGCGGCGGCTCGGGCCGCGCTACAGCCTGCGCGGCTATAATGACGCGGTGCTCGGCAGCGGCTCGCTGCCGATGCCGATCCTGGAGAGCGTGGTGCGGGCATGGATCGATCGACAGGCATGATCACGCGGCGCGAATTCGCCGGCAGCGCGGCGGCATTGACATTGTGGCCGGCGCTTGGACGGGCGCAGGCGGCGCCGGGCTCCGCGGACGAGCGCCTCGCCGCCTTCTTCGAAACGGTGTTCCAGCGCGGGCTCGACCGCAGCCCGCTCGCCCAGTCGCACCTCGGCATCAAGCGCGACCAGGACAAATGGGACGATCTGAGCGAAGCCCATGCACTCGAGAGCCAGCGCCTGCGCGAGCAGGACCTCGCCCGCCTCCACCAATTCGATCCGGCGCGCCTGTCGGCCGCGTCCCGGCTCAGCTGGCGCATGTTCGACCGCTTCACGCGCGAGGCGATCGCCGATTTCGCCTGGCGCAACCACGATTATGCGATGACCCAGATGGGCGGAATCCACACCACAATCCCTACCACTTTGATCAACAACCATCCGATCGCCGGGCGCGCCGACGCCGAGGCCTATGTGCTGCGCCTCCAGCGCGTCGCTCCGCTGATGGCGCAGGCGATCGACGAACTCCGTCGCCAGGAAGCCGCGGGCGTGCGGCCGCCGCTTTTCGTCTACGGCCAGGTGATCGCACCCTGCGAGAATCTGCTGCGCGGCCGTCCGTTCGAGAGCTCGAGCGAGGCGCCCTTGCTCGCCGATTTCCGCACCAAGCTCGCCGCCTCGCAGGTGCCCGAAGCCGATCGGCCCGCCCTCCTCGCGCGCGCCGAAGATGCGCTGCGGGGCGGCTTCGCCACCGGCTATCGCAGCCTCATCGCCTATCTTCGCGGCGCGCAGGGCCGCGCCGACGACCGCGACGGCGTGTGGAAGCTCCCCGGCGGTGCCGCTTTCTACCGCAACCGCCTCGCTCACTATACGACGCTGCCGCTCGAGCCGAGGGCGGTCCACGCGCTCGGCCTGCGCGAGGTCGCGGCGATCCAGGACGAAATGCGCGCGATCATGACCCGCGTCGGCTTCACCGGCACGCTGGCCGCCTTCTTCGACCATATGCGCGGCGACCGGCGTTTCTATTATGAGGACAGCGCCGCCGGACGGGACGCCTATATCGCCGACGCCAGGCGGCTGCTCGACCAGGTGAAGGGCCGCCAGCACGAACTGTTCGGTCGCCTGCCCAGGGCGGACGTCGTGGTGCGTCCGGTCGAAGCCTGGCGCGAGCGCTCCGCGGCGAAAGCCTTCTATTCGAGCCCGCCGCCCGACGGCTCGCGGCCCGGCATTTTCTACGTCAACCTGGCCGACATGGGCGCCGCGCCCAAATACCAGCTCCCGGTCACGCTCTATCACGAGGCGATTCCCGGCCATCATATCGAGACCTGCATCGCCTATGAGCAGCAGGACATTCCCCGCTTCCGCCGCTTCGCCAGCATCGCCGCGTTCAGCGAGGGCTGGGGCCTCTATGCCGAGCGGCTGGCCAAGGAGATCGGCCTCTATCCCGATCCCTATGACGATTTCGGCCGGCTCTCGCTGTCGCTGATGCGCGCCTGCCGCCTGGTGGTCGATACCGGCATCCATACGATGCGCTGGACGCGCGCGCAGGCGACCGCCTATTTCGACAGCAACATGCCCAGCAGCCATTACGACAATGCGCGGGAGATCGACCGCTATATCGTGCTGCCGGGCCAGGCCTGCTCTTATTATATCGGCATGCAGAAGATCGTGGCCCTGCGCGCGCGGGCGCGGGCGCGGCAAGGCGCGCGCTTCGACATCCGCGACTTCCACGACCGCGTGCTCGAGAACGGGCCGCTGCCGCTCCCGATCCTCGAACAAATGATCGACGCCTGGCTGGCCGGACGCGCCGCATGAAACCCTGGCTCGCCGCGCTCGCTTTGGCCTTGCTGGCGCTTTTCGGCACGCCGGCTTCGGCGCAGGCGCCGCAGCGCCTCTTCATCCAGGCCGGGCGCCTGCTCGCCGATCCCGCCACCGGCCGCGTCCTCACGGACAAGACGATCGTGGTCGAGAATGGCCGCATCGTAGCGATCCGCGACGGCTTCGTCGGCAAGGGGGAAGGGGAGGTGGTCGATCTTCGCGACGCCTTCGTGCTTCCTGGCCTGATCGATTCCCACGTCCATCTCTGCCACGAAAACGGCCCCGACGACCGCGTCCGCCCGACCGTGCAGACCGCGGCGGACCAGGCGATCCACGGCGCGCATTTCGCATTGGTCACCCTGATGGCGGGCTTCACCACCGTCGCCGACCTCGCCGAGGAGAATGACGCGATCTTCGCGCTGCGCGACGGCATCGCGCGCGGCTGGATCCCCGGCCCGCGCGTCATCGCCTCGGGCGCGCCGCTCAGCGTCTATGGCGGCGACGGCGATCCCTCGGGCTATCGGCCCTCGGTCCAGCTCGCGCTCCGCCGCGGCGATCTGTGCGCCGGAGCCGACGATTGCCGCCGCGTGACGCTCGAGACCATCCATCGCGGCGCCGACGTCATCAAGGTGCTGGCGACCGGGTCGGTGCTCGGCGACGACAATGCCGGCCTCGGCCCCCAATTCACCGACGCGGAGCTCGGCGCGATCATCTCCACCGCGCATCAGTTCGGCCGCCGCGTGACCGCCCACGCCCACAGCGCCGCCGCGATCAACCAGTTCCTCCGCCTCGGCGGCGATTCGATCGAGCACGGCACCAATCTCGACGCCGAATCGGTGCGCCTGTTCCGCGCCCACAATGCCTATCTGATCCCGACCCTGCTTGCCGGCGACACGGTGACGCGCTGGGCCAACGATCCCAATTCCTTCCTGCCGCCGACCGAGCGCGCCAAGGCCCTGCTCGTCGGCCCGCACATGATCGAATCGGCGCGGCGGGCGCATGAGGGCGGCGTCCGCATCGCCTTCGGCACCGATTCCAGCGTTAGCCCGCACGGCCAGAATGCGCGCGAATTCGCCTTGCTGGTGCGCGCCGGCCTGACGCCGCTCGAGGCGATCCAGGCGGCGACGGTCAACGCCGCCGACCATCTCAACCTCTCCGGCGAGATCGGATCGATCGCGCCCGGCAAGGCCGCCGACATCGTCGCCGTCCACGGCGATCCGCTGAGCGACGTCACATTGCTCGAGCATATCGGCTTCGTCATGCGCGCCGGCCATATCTATCGCCAGATCGACAGGAAGTGACGATGCCGATCGCCTTGCTCGCGCTCGCCGCCGCTCCGGCGGTGGCGGCGGCGCCCCATTACGACCTCCATGCGCATTTCAGCCCGGCCGGCCAGGTCGATGCGGACGTGGTCGTGACGCTCCCGCCCGGCACGAACGACAAGGCATTTCTGCTGTCGCGGCGCTTCACCCTGCGCGGGCTCGACCTGCCGCGGGGGGTCGCGCTGGCGAGCACGAAGCCGGCCGAGGAGCCGGTCGAGGGGCTCAACCGCTACAGCTTCCATGTCGCGCCGGGCGTGCGCGGGCCGATCCGCCTGCGCTTCCATTATGCCGGGCCGATCAGCCCGGCCCACGAGGAATCGGTGATGCCGCTCCGGCCCGAAGGCTATGAGCTGTTCATCGACGACATGTGGTTTCCGGTCGGCGACGACATCCAGACGCGCTTCACCCTCGACGCGGATATCGAGGGCCTCGCGCCCGATCTCGTCGTCGTCGCGCAGGGCGACGTGCGCCGCACCGCCGATGGCGTCCGCATCCACCGCGATTTCCTCGACATCGACATTCCGATGGTGGCGATGCGCGGCCTGCGCCGCGCCGACGCCGCCGGCGTCCAATTCTACGCGCGCGACCTCAGCACGCGGCTGTCGCAGCTCTACATTCGCCATGCCGAAGGCGCGGCGCGTTTCTATACCGGCTGGTATGGGCCGCTGACCCAGATCGTGCGGATCGCGGTCGTCCCTCGGCGCAGCACCATGGGCTATGCGCGCGCCGGCTATACCGTGATGTCGGAATCGCATTCCGGCCCGGCCGAGATCGACGAGGCGGGCGCGGCCCGCCACGCCGCGCACGAAATCGCCCATGTCTGGTGGAAGCTCGCAAGCCCGATCACCGACGATTTCTGGCTGGTCGAATCCTGCGCGGAATATTCGGCGCTGCGTTACGTCGAGGCGGCCCTTGGGCCGGCGGCGGCGGCGCGGCTGATCGACGAGAAGCGCGCCCCGTCCGCGACCGCCGGCCCGATCATGGGCCATGGCCGGCCGAACCGCGTCCAGCTCTATTTGAAGGGGCCGCTGCTGCTGCTCGACCTCGAGCACCGGATCGGCCGTCCGGCCATGGACCGGCTGATGGCCCGCATGGCGCACGAGCCGGTGCACACGACCGCGATCTTCCTGAAGCTGCTGACCGAAATTGCGGGCGCGGATGCCGCGCGCGCATTCGACGCCGCGCTGCACGCCTGACCGCTCGCCCTAATTCTTCATCCGTTCCCCGCGCCGCCGCAGCAATTCGGCGGTACCGAGCAGCAGGCACGAGCCGATGGCGAGGAGGGTCGCGGCGGCGGTGATCGCCGGGCTGATCTGCTCGCGCACGCCTTCGAACATCTGGATCGGCAGCGTCCGCTGCTCGGGCCCGGCGATGAACAGCGCCACCACCGTCTCGTCGAACGAGGTCATGAACGCGAACACCGCGCCGGCGGCGATGCCGGGCGCGATCAGAGGACCGAGCACGCGCAGCAGCACGGTGAGCGGGCGGGCGCCGAGGCTGGCGGCCGCCCTCAGCATCTGGAAATCGAAGCCCTGCAAAGCCGCGTGGACGACGATCACCACGAACGGCGCGGCGAGCACGCTATGCGCGATCACCATCCCGGCAAAGCCGTTGACCAGCCCCAGGGGCGCCAGCAGGAAATAGAAAGCGATCGCCACCACCACCACCGGGATCACCATCGGAGTCGCGATCAGGGCGACGATCAGCGGCTTGAGGCGCGAGCGCATGCGCGCGATGCCGATCGCCGCGAGCGTGCCGAGCGGCGTCGCGACCAGGGTCGTCGTGGTGGCGATGGCGAGGCTGTTGCGGAAGGCGCGGATCCAGTCGGGCGATTCCCACAGCATTCGGTACCAGCGCAGCGACAGGCCGTGGCTCGGAAACACCAGGAAGGCGCTCGGATTGAGCGACAGCGGGATCACCGCCAGCGTCGGCAGCACGAGATAGACGAAGACCAGGGTGCAAAAGCCGATCAGCGCCCACCGCCCGATCCGCTGGGCGCGCGTGCGATAGGCCGCGGCGCCGCTCATGCCGGCACCGTCCGCGCCAGCACGCGCCCGAAGAAGAGCAGCAGCACCAAAGGGGCGAGCAGCAACAGGCTCAGGGCCGCCGCCATGCCCCAGTTCAGCGACTGGTCGGTATAGAAGGCGATCATCGAGCTGATCATCTGGTCGCCGCCGCCGCCGACCAGAGCGGGGGTGATATAATAACCGAGGGCGAGCGTGAACACGATCAAGGCGCCGGCGGCGACGCCCGGCAGGGTCTGCGGCAGATAGACTCGAAGGAAGGCCTGGAGCGGGTTGGCGCCGAGCGAGCCGGCGGCGCGCATCTCGACGGGCGAGATGCCCTTCATGACGCCGTAGAGCGGCAACACGAAGAACGGCAGCAGCACGTGGGTGAGCGCCACGTAGACGCCGAGCCGGTTGTAGATGAGCTCGAGCGGGCGGTCGATCAGGCCGAGGGCGAGCAGGGTGTCGTTCACGAGCCCGTTGGTCTGGAGCAGGACCACCCAGGCCGTCGTTCGCACCAGGGCCGAGGTCCAGAAGGGGAGCAGCACCAGGATCAGCAAAGGGTTGGCCCAGCGCTTCGGGATCGTGGCGAGCAGATAAGCGAGCGGATAGCCGAGCAGCACGCAGAGCAGGGCGACGGTGAAGCTGATCTCGAAGGTGCGGGCGAGGATGTCGACGAACACCGCCTGCTCGGACGGCACCGGGACGACATGTCGGTCCGCATCGACGCGCCGGTCGAGCGCGGCCCAGAGATAGAAGCTGGTCGCCGGTCCGGCGGCGTGGCGCAGCATCGCCCAGGTCGACCGCTCGCCCCAGCGCGGGTCGATCCGGGCGAGATCGGCGACATGGTCGCCCCGCGCGCCCGCCACCAGCCGGTCGGCGGTGCCGTAGACGAGGCTGCGCGATCCGACCTGGTCGGCATTGAGCCGGTTGGCGACGAGGTTGATCCCGCCCTTGACGCGCGAGCGCCGCATGTCGGCGGCGAGGGTGCGGGCCAGCGCGTCCCTGGGCAGGCCGCTTCCGTCCCATTGGCGCAGGGCAGCGGCGGTCGCGGGCCAGACCGCCGGCAGCTCGCGCTCGGTCACGCCGCGCGACAGCATCAGGGCGACCGGGATCAGGAAGGTCGCGGCGAGGAACGCCAACAGGGGCGCGGCGAGCGCATAGGTCCACCAGCCGCCGCGCCGGCGCGGCGCGCGCGTGCGCGCCGGCTCAGCGCGCCAGCCAGGCGTTGAAACGCTGGGTGAGCTCGTCGCCATATTCGACCCAGAAATTGCCGTCGAGCTGCAGCGCGTCGCGCATGTTGGCCGGGTCCGACGGGGTGTTCTCGCGATATTGCGGCGCGATGCGCCGGTTGGCCTCGCGGTTGGTCATGCCGGTGGGGATCAGCCGGGCGAGCCGCATCTGGCTTTCCGGCCGGGTCACGTAGCGCAGCAATTGCTGGGCCTCGGCGCGGCGCGGGCTGTTGTGCAGGATCACCCAATAATCGACCGCATAGACGTTCTGCGCCCAGCTCACCTTGAAATGGCGGTGCTCGTTGCGGTTGGCGACGACGAGCCGGCCCGGGCTGGTCACCGACATCGCGACCTCGCCCGAGCCGAGCAAGTCCGGCACCTGCGCGATCGACGACCACCAGACGACATAAGGCTTGATCTGGTCGAGCTTGCGGAAGGCGCGGTCGACGCCGGCCGGGGTGCGCAGCAGGGCATAGACCTGGCCGGGCGGCACGCCGTCGGCCATCAAAGCGATCTCGAGCGTATATTTGGGCGTGCGGCGCATGCCGCGGCGGCCCGGAAAGCGCCGCACGTCCCAGAAATCCGCCCAGGTGCGCGGCCCCGCCTGCGGAAAGCGGTCGCCGTCATAGCCGATCAGATAGGACCAGGCGACCGAGCCGACGCCGCATTGGTGCACCGCGCCCGGGATGAAGGCGCCGCGGCCGCCGAGCGCGGACCATTCGATCGGATCGAACAGCCCTTCCTCGCAGCCGAGGATGAGGTCCTCGGTCTCGACCTGGACGAGATCCCAGCTCGCATCACCGCCGAGTACCTTGGTCCGAAGCACGCCGACGCCGCCGTGCCAGCTGTCCTCGCGCACCGGGATGCCGGTCTCCCGGGTGAAGGGAAGATAATAGGCTTCGTGCTCGGCGTCCTGCGAGGAGCCGCCCCAGCTCACCACGGTCAGCGGCCGCGCGTGCTCGCCGCGCTGGCAGCCGGCGGCGAGCGCCGCCAGGCAGGCGAGAGCGGCGAGCCGGCATGCGCGTGCGATCACAGCGCCTCCTCCTCCGCGGGCTCGCCCGGATCGGGGAAGGCCAGGCAGCGGTCGGCGCACCAGCCGATCGACAAGGCCTCCGACCGCGCCATGGGCAAGCGGCTGCGCGCGCGCAGGATCAGCGCGGCGCCGCCGGGAAGGATAGCGCGAACCTGGCTGTGATCGCCATGGTAGATGAGCTCGTCGATCGCGGCCTCGAACCGGTTGCAGGGTTCGGCGAGCGGCTCGCCCGCCGCGACATGCTCGGGCCGGACGGTGGCGAGCACGCGATCGCCGGGGGCGACGTCGCCGACCGGCGTCGCGCGGACGGTGAGGTCGCCGGTGATGCGCACCTCGCAGGTCGTGCCGTTGCGGGCGGTGACCACGCCGGGGATGCGGTTGTTCTCGCCCACGAAATTGGCGACGAAGGCGTTGGCGGGGCGCTCATAGACGTCCTCGGCCGTGCCGAGCTGCTGCACGCGCCCGTCGGCGAACACCGCGATCCGGTCCGAAAGGGTCAGCGCCTCGCTCTGGTCGTGGGTCACGTAGAGGACGGTGACGCCGAGCCGGCGCTGGATGCGCTTGATCTCGATCTGCAGCCGCTCGCGCAGCTGGCGGTCGAGCGCGCCCAAAGGCTCGTCCATCAGCACGATGTCGGGTTCGAACACCAAAGCGCGGGCGAGGGCGACGCGCTGCTTCTGCCCGCCCGAAAGCTGGTCGGGCCGGCGCGCCCCGAGCCCTTCGAGCCGCACCATCGCCAGCGCCTCCGCGACTTTCGCCGCCGCCGCCGCGCCGCGCATGCCGCGCACCTTGAGGGAGAAAGCGATATTCTCGGCGACGTTCATATGGGGGAAGAGCGCGTAATTCTGGAAGACGACCCCGATATTGCGGCGGTGCGGCGGCTTGTCGACGATCGACCGGCCGCGCAGCCGGATCTCGCCGCGGGTCGGCGCCTCGAATCCGGCGAGCATCATCAAGGTGGTGGTCTTGCCCGAGCCGGACGGGCCGAGCAACGTCAGGAACTCGCCTTCCTCGATCGAGAGATGGAGATTGGCGACCGCCGCCGGGCCGCCGGAATCATATTGTTTCTCGACGCCGATATATTCGATGATCGGATCGGCGGGCGCGGACATCAGGCGGCGCCGTAGACCGAGGCGAGCCGGCGCATCCCCTCGTCGATCTGCCCGGGCGTGGCGTAGCTGTAGGAGAGGCGGATATGGTTGCTGGGCGGCCGGGCATTGCCGCTCCCCGCCGCGGCGAAGAATTTGCTTCCCGGGATGATGTTGACCCCGGCGGCGGCGGCGCGGGCGGCGAGCGCGTCGCCGTCCATGTGCGGCGGCAGGGTGACCCAGACGTAGAAGCCGCCCTCGGGCGCGACGATCGTCGCGCCGGGAAGCTCGCGCGCGACCGCGGCGATCATCCGGTCGCGGCGCTCGCGATAGACCGCCTGCACCCGGCCGGCATGCTGCTCGAATTCGAGCGAACGGACGAACTCGCAGATGATGCGCTGGACGAGCGGCGACGAGCCGCCGTCGGATTTCAGCTGGATCAAGCGGGCGATATGCTCGGCCTCGGCGGCGATCCAGCCGATGCGCAGGCCCGGCGCCACCAGCTTGGAGAAGGTGCCGAGATGGAAGACGCGGCCGGCGCGGTCGAGCGCCTTGAGCATCGGAACATTCGTTCCTTCGAAGCGGACGCGGCGGTAGGGCGTGTCCTCGACGAGATGGAAATCCTCGCGATCGGCGAGATCGAGCAGGCCGCGCCGCCGTTCCTCGGACATGGTGGCGCCGCTCGGATTGTGGAAATCGGTGACGTTGTAGACGAATTTCGGCGCCGCGAGCCCCTCGGCGCGCCGGCGCGCCAGCGTCGCGGCGAGGCTCTCGACGTCGAGCCCGTCGCGATCCTGCGCGACCTCGACCAGTTCGACTCCGAAGCTGCGGAAGATCGGGAGGGCGGTGAAATAGGTCGGGGCGGTGACCACTACGGCATCGCCCTCGTCGACCAGCAGCCGGCAGACCAGATCGAGCCCGTGCTTGGCGCCGTTGACGATGAGGATATTCTCCGGCCCGACATCGCAGCCTTCCTCGGCCATGGTGTCGGCCAGCCAGGCGCGCAGATCGGGCGCGCCCTGCGGCGGCGAATATTGGAGCGTCTCCTCGCGCCAGAGGGTGAGCGCGTCGAGGGCGAAGGCGGTGAGATCGGGCAGAAGCTGCGGCGCGGCGAAACCCGAATCGAACGGAATGACGCCGTCGCCTATCTCTCCCGGAAAATGGGGCGCCGGGAAAAGAATGCTCAGGCTTCGGGCGCGCCGGGCAAGACGTGTCTCGATCACTGGGCCCCTTCCCCGCTGCGACGGCCCCCGGCCGCCTGTCCAACACGATGGGCCGCCGCCGGGTTTCCGCCACCCCGAAGCGCGCAATTCGTGGCGGATTTGCCGGCGCCGGCTCTCATAGCGAGTGACGCATCGCGCGCGAGGGAGGCGGCTGTTGGGGGCGAGGAGGGGGTGGATGGGCCTGGCGTTCGGCCTCGCCGCGGCGCTGGCGAGCGCATTGGCGGTCGCCCGGCCGGTCCCGCGCGGGCTGGTCGCCGACCCCGATCCGTTCCCGAGCACCTACCGGCCGCTGCCGAGCGTGCCGACCGCGATCGTCGGCGCCCACATCCTGACCGGCACCGGCGCCGATATTTCCCAGGGCACGATCCTGATGCGCGGCGGCCGCATCGAGGCGGTTGGGCCCGGGCTTGAGGTGCCCGCCGGCTATCGGACGATCGACGGCCATGGCCGCTGGGCGACGCCGGGGATCGTCGATGCCCATTCCCATATCGGCGCGGAGGCGGCGCCGGTCACCTCGGTCAGCGCGCAGGCGAGCGAGGACACCTCCCCGAACACCGCCGAAGTGTGGGTCGAGCATTCGATCTGGCCGCAGGATCCGCAATTCCGCCTCGCCCGCGCCGGCGGCGTCACCACCCTCATGGTCCTGCCGGGCTCGGACAATCTGTTCGGCGGCCGCACCGTAACCTTGCGCGACGTTCCCGCGACGACCGTCCAGGCGATGAAATTCCCCGGCGCGCCCTACGGCCTCAAGATGGCGTGCGGCGAGAATCCGATCGAAACCTATGGCCGCCACGGCCGCGCGCCGGCCTCGCTTATGGGCGAGGTCGCGGGCTATCGCCGCGCCTGGATCGCCGCCGCCGACTACCGCCTGCGCTGGCAGCGCTGGCGCGACGGCGGCGCGCGCGGCGATCCGCCCGCGCGCGACCTCCAGCTCGAGACGCTCGCCGGCGTGCTCGATGGAAGCATCCTCGTCCACAATCATTGCTACCGGTCGGACGAGATGGCGGTGATGATCGACATCGCCCGCGAATTCGGCTTCCATATCGCCGCCTTCCATCACGCCCTCGAAGCCTACAAGATCGCGCCCCTGCTCGCGCGCGAGGGCATTTGCGTCGCGACCTGGGCGAGCAGCTGGGGATCGAAGATGGAAGCGCTCGATGCCGTCGAGGAGAATGCCGCTATGATCGACGCGGCGGGCGGCTGCGCGGTGATCAAGTCCGACGACCCGATCCTCGGCCAGCGCCTCAACCAGGAAGCGGGCATCGCGATGACGGCCGGCCGCCGCGCCGGGATCGATATTTCCGAAGGCCGCGCGATCCGCTGGATCACGCTCAACGCCGCGCACATGCTCGGCGTGGATCGCGAGACCGGCTCGCTGGAGCCGGGCAAGCGCGCCGACGTCGTGCTGTGGAGCGCCGATCCGTTCAGCGTCTACGCGCTTGCCGACACGGTCTGGCTCGACGGCGCGCCGGTCTGGGACCGGCGCGACCCGCGCGATCGGCCGCCCTCCGATTTCCTGGTCGGCGAGCCGGGGCAGGAGCAGGCGCGGTGATCCGCGGCTTCGCTTTGGCGGCGCTCGCCTTGCTCGCCGCGCCCGCCGCGGCGGGGACGGTGGCGATCGTCGACGCCCACATCTTCACCATGGGCCCGGCGGGCGAGATCGCGCGCGGTACGATCCTGATCCGCGACGATCGCATCGCCGCGGTGGGGCCGGACGTCGCGGTGCCCGCGGACGCGCGGACGATCGACGCCGGCGGGCGCATCGTGACTCCGGGGCTGATCGCGGCCGGCACCGGCCTCGGCGCGCTGGAGGTGCGCTCGGTCGAGGAGGCGAACGACCGCGCCACGCGCATGCCGGGCATCAGCGCGGCGTTCGACATTGGCGACGGGCTCGATCCCGACGCCTTGCCGGTCCCGATCGCGCGGCTCGGCGGCATCACCAGCGCGATCGACACGCCGCTCTACGACGATCGCGGCGGCCCCGACCAGCTCTTCGCCGGCCAGGCGGCGGCGGTGACGCTCGCCGGCCCCGACATGCTGCTGCGCCGCGGCATCGCGATGGTGCTGGAGGCGGGCGAAGGCGGCGCGGCCCGTGCCGGCGGCGCGCGCGGCGCCGAGATCGCGGCTTTGCGCGCGATCTTCGACACGGTACGCGCGCTCGGCCATGGCGGCGCGGCTCCCGGCGATTCGTTCGGCCTTTCGCACGCCGACCTCGAGGCTTTGGTGCCGGTCGTCGAGGGCCGGATGCCGCTGATGGTGATCGTCCACCGCGCCTCCGACATAAGCGATATCCTCGCTCTTGCCCGGGAGCAGCATCTGCGCCTGATCCTCGAAGGCGCGAGCGAGGCGTGGCGCGTCGCCGACGCGATCGCCCGCGCCCATGTGCCGGTGGTGCTGGTGCCGGTGCGCAACCTGCCCGCCTCGTTCGCGCAACTGGGCGCGACGCTCGAAAATGCGCGGCGGCTCCAGGCGGCGGGGGTGATCGTCGCGTTCGAGGGCAACGGCAATACGCGCGAGCGCGAGCTGCGCTACAATGCCGGCAATGCCGTCGCGGTCGGCCTGCCGTGGCGCGAAGGCCTTGCCGCCGTCACCATCAATCCGGCCCGCATCTTCGGCATCGCCGACCGCGTCGGCTCGCTCGAGCCCGGCAAGGATGCCGACCTCGTCATCTGGAGCGGCGATCCGCTCGACACGTTCGGCCGCGCCGACGCCGTCTTCATCCGCGGCCAGGCCCAGCCGATGGTTTCGCGCCAGACGTTGCTGCGCGACCGCTATCTGCCCCTCATTCTCCACCCGCCAGCCAAAGGAGGCGCGACGCCATGAACGGGAATAAATTGCTCATCCTCTATTCCGCCGTGCTGACCGCGGCCTGCGCCGTCTCGCTCGCGACCGGCGCGTCGGCGACGCAGGGCACCGCGCCGCGCAATGCCAGCTTCGACACGATCGACGTCCACCGGATCAACGTGCGCGAGGACAACGGGACGCTGCGCATGATCATCAACAATACCAGCCACGCGCCCGGCATCTACATCCACAACGTCGAGCGGCCGCACCCGAGCGGGCGGAAGGATGCGGGCATGATCTTCCTCAACGACGAGGGCAGCGAGAATGGCGGCCTGACCTTCGGCGGCCGCCGCAATGCCGACGGCAGCGTCGAATCGGGCGGCCATCTCTCGTTCGACCAATATATGCAGGACCAGGTCATCCAGATGACCCAGAGCGAGAGCCACGGCCGGCGCTGGGCCGCGATCATCGTCAACGACCGGCCCGAAACCGCGCTCGACTTCGATCTCGCCAACAAGATCACCCACATGCCCGCCGGGCCGGCGCGCGACGCGGAGATCCAGAGGGTGATGCGCGAGGGAACGTTCGGACGGCAGCGTCTCTATCTCGGCAAGACCCAGGACCGCGAATCGGCGGTGATGCTGAACGACGCGATGGGCCGCCCGCGGCTGCGCATGACCGTCGCGCCCGACGGCGCCGCCCGCATCGATTTCCTCGACGAGAATGGCAAGGTCGTCCGCTCGCTGACGCCGAGCGGCTGACGACTCGAGTCGACCGGTCCCAACAGCGCAAATGCCGGGTTCAGTCAGCTGATCCCGGCATTTGCTTGCTACCGACAGCCGCGGCGCCCGTGTCCAGCGGCGTCGATGCTCGTTCCCGGCAGGAGATCAGGGAGCCCGCAACTGCGCCTCGAATTTCCGGGCAACGTCCGGCCCGGCGACCTCGGCCAGCGCGTGCAGGAACTGGGCGGTTTTCGTCGGCGGATTGCGGCCGAGCACCCTCAGCAGCCGGTCCATCTTTTCCCGCCCGATCTCCTTGTCGAGGTCGAAGAGCAACAATGGCCCCTTCGCATAGGACGCGGCCTTGGAAGGTCGGCCTCGCCCGATTATCGGTCCGGCCGTCTTCGCCGGCTCACGCTTGCGATCGAGCCGTTGCTTCAAGGCGTCCGGGCCGGCTGTCGCCTCGGTGAACCGCAGCGACGAATATTCGGCAAACGACTCGTTCAGCCAATTATCCTCCGTCAGAGGGTCGCCCTTGCTCCACCAGCCATGAGCGAATTCATGGGCGACCGTGGCCGCGAGTTGCCAGTCCTCGAAGTGACCCAGCTTCTTCAGCTCTTCCGTTCCGTCGGCGATCGAGATGTACGCCCGCCGCTCGTAGGCGGCGCCTTGACGCGGGAGGATGACGAGCCGCGCCGGGAGTGCGCTTGGCGGCAAAGGCGTGAAGAGCTTGGAATAATAAGCGACGATCGGGCCTGCCACCTTCCGATAGACGCTCGCCTGGGGACCGTCGAGGTCGCGCGCATAGACCTCGACCGAAGGCCCGGCTGCTTTCCTGAGGCCGGTCAGCGCCGAGAAGGGCATGTCCAAATCCTCGAAGCCGCGGTGGATGACGAGGCGATTTCCGACGTGGCGGACTTGCCCCTGAGCCACGGCGACTTCATCCGGGGGAACGCCTTCTATGTCCGCGTCCGCCGTGAATTGCAGGTTGAAGTTGGGCCTGACCGGTGCCCACCCGTCCTCGAACCCCAGTTCGAAGCCTTCTCGAGGGTTCAGCGTCGGCTTGTCCGCAGCCGCGTGAGTCGAACCCGAGTAGCGGAAATGGAGCGTCACCGGCGCTTTCGGGGGGCGACTCCAGGTGAACACAATCCGGTTCAGGCCTTTGAACGGCTTGTCGGTCGGCTCGATGCGCACTTTGGCGCCCGATCCGCCATCGATCCGTTCGATCTTCATCCAATCGCCAAGCACAAAGGCGGTCTCGCGGCCCACCTCCCGCGCCGGCAGAGTGATGGCAATGTCGGCCGCAATCGTCTGCGCCTTCGGATCGAGCCGTGCCTTGATGTCGTAATGGGCGACGGCCAAAGGCCGGGCGTGACCGGCCATGGCGGCGCAAAGCGCCATGACCGAGGCGGCGAGAAGGGCCGGCAAACGCACGTGCCTTCCCAAGTCCCCGCGGCGTCCGGTCCTTACGATCATGTCCATCACCTCACCTCCTCCGCGGCCCAAGGCCGATTGCGGCGCCGAGCTTGTCCGCATCGAACAGGGTTCTCCGCCCTTCATCATAATGACTGTCCGCCGCACGAACGGGCGGTGTAGCGGCATGGACACAAAGCCGTCGCCTTGATCGAGCCCGTCAGCAAGAAGAGGCCGGAAATCGGAACATCCCCTGATGTCGGCTGTGGGATGGAAGAGGTCGCTCGGCTTGAACCCTGAATGAAGGTCCGCGTTCCGACATTGGGCTGGTGCCGGAGCGTCCGCCTCTGGCGCATTGCGGCCATTCATTGGCGGCGCTGCCCCCTTGCTTTCGCCGGACACTTCGCGCTCGCCATAAGCTCCGCGTCGCCATAGCGCGGGCCTATGCAGCCGTTGCGGATGAAGTCGGCCATCATCTGGAAATAGCCCGGCGCAAAGCGAGTCGAGAGGCGCTCGCCCTTGTCGTCCAGCTCATAGAGAGTCATGCCGTGCTCGGCCCCCGGATAGACCGCCAGCGTATAGGCCTTGCCATCGGCGATCAGCGCGCGGATGCGCTTGGCGGTCTCCGTGCTCGGCGCCTCGAGGTCGTCGCCGCCAAGCACCCAAAGCTGCGGCGTGGTCGAGGCGCGCAGAGTCGGCATCGGTTCGTAGCGGAAGGGCGTGGTGTCGATGCCGAACTCCTTGGCCATCGCAACGATCTGCGCCTTGTCGAGCGGCAGAATGGCGAACAGGAAGTCGCCATGGACGTCCTTGTACCAGGGTTCCTGCTTGTCCTTCTGCCGTAGCGCGTCGAAGGCCTCGTAGCCCTCCTTCCCGAGGGTCTCGACCACATGGTCGCCGGCGCGGGCCAGCGCCAACGCCTTGCGGGTATCCTCCGCGGAGCGATGGTGGAACCGCATGTCGAGGGCGACGCTCTCCTGGTCCTCTTCCAACACCGTCACCGCCAAGCCGAAACTGACGATCGCAAAGTCCACCGGCGCGCGGTTCGCGGCCAGGGGAACCACCCAACCGCCCTCGCTGCCGGCCTGGTAGCCGACGCGGCCGGCGCGGGCGCCCGCAAGCCGGCGCGCCTCTTGCATCGCCCGCACCGCGTCCTTGGCGAGGGTCTCGAAGTCCTGGGTATAGGCGCCGCCCGATGCGCCCGTGCCGCGCTTGTCGTAGACGAAGGCGCCGATGCCTTGGGCGGGGAACATCCGCTGCAGTGCATTGAGATCCCGTGCCGACATGTGCTCCGAGCCGTGGACCAGAACGACCACCGGGATCTTGCCCGCTCCCCTGGGCATCACCAGCCGGCCCGCGAGCTTCACCCCGCCTTCGCCAGCGAACCTTGTCTCGGTCACGTCAAAGGCGATGCGTCGGCCGGGCTCCCGGCCGAATGTGATCGCTCCCGCGGGGCAATCGGGGAGCGTGACCATCTTGCCGTCCGGCCGTCCCGTCCAGCCGTAGGTGCTGTCCCATGCGCCGTCAGGACGCCTGTGCAACTGGCCGGTCTCGCCGCTGAACAGGCGCCAGCGCAACGTGCCGCCGTCGGAAGGGGCGATATCCACCACGCGACCGTCCGCCAGGCGATAAGAGCCGACGTGGCAGTCACTGGTTATGTCGGCGTGCGCTGTTTGCGCGGCGAAGAACAGGACGGCGGCCAGGGCACCGAACAGCGATTTCATAGCGGTCTCGATGAGAATTTCCGACGCCGTTCCCGACCGACGACAACGATCCCGGTCCGGCCCTGGGGGGCCGCGCCGGTGACCACTGCCGGCGCCACGCTGACCTTGGCGGCGACTGCGCTGTCGTGCAGGGGCAGCCCCCGAGGCGGAGGCGGGAAGATTCGCCGCGACGATGTCGGCTTGCGCTTCGCGGAGTGGGCGCTCAGCCACTGGCTGGCGCATCGCACACGAAAATGCGAACCTCCGCCAAAATAGCCCCGGAGAAACGGAAGCGCTCGGCGATGTGCATGGTCGTGTCGCGTCCCGCCACCCGAACCTGGGAGGTGGAGAACACGATCTCGCCGTCGGCGACCACGTCGATCAGTTTCCAGGTTTCGAAGTCGTAGAAGTTTCGCACCTTGCCATAGAATCGCTTGAAGTCGTCCAGACCCCGATAGGTGCCTCCGAACGGGAGCCATGCGGGTTCGTACATCACGAGGTCGGGATCGACGCGATCCGGATAGTCTTCGAGACGCTTCTTCTGGCCCAGCATTTCAGCAATGAACGCTTTGTTGCTCTCAGTCTGCGCAGCGGTCATCTTTCTATCCATCTGCTATCGTTCGTGATGGGCGGCTCGGCGCTCCCACGTCGCGCGCCGCCAGGTTCGGCTGACCGCAGCTTCCAATCAAGGGCCACCTCATCGATAAGCGGCTGGACCATTCGGGGACCATTTCAATGGCGGCGATATGTCGGGGACGTTCTCCCATCGCTAGCCCGGGGGCGGACTTCGGCCGGCGAAGGCGCTCGCCAGGCGTGCGACGATGTCCTCGGCCTGGGACTCGGGGACGTTGGAGAATCCCAGGAGCAAGCCGCGCCGCTGGGGCCGTCGGGCATCCATGGTCGAAAGGCCGATCGGCTGAAGTCCGGCTTGCCGAGCCCGGAGCTGCAGGTCCCGATCGTCCTCCTCGGCGTGCGCCAGAAGGTGTAGCCCCCCGTTCATCGTCTGCAGCGGGAACCGCGCGCCGAAGGCCGCCTCGAAGGCGACAGTCAGGGCAGTCTTGCGCGATCGGTAAGCCGTGCGCATCCGCTTCACGTGCCGGGCGAACTGCCCGCTTTCGATGAATTCGGCGACGGCGAGCTGCCCCAACGCGGGTCGGCCGCCGTCCAGGCGGCGGACGATGCGCTTGAGCCGCGCGAGCTGACTGCGGGGAACCACCACATAGCCCAGCCGGAGCCCTGGGAAGAGCGTCTTGCTGAAGGTTCCGACGTAGAAGACGCGGTCGTGCTGATCGAGGCTCTTCAACGCCGGAAGCGGCGCGCCGTCATAGCGGAACTCGCCCACATAATCGTCTTCGAGGACCCACGCCCCCGCGCGTTCCGCCCAGTCCAACAGGGCAATTCGGCGCGGGAGCGACATGGTAACCCCGAGCGGGAATTGGCATGAGGGGCCGGTGACGCAAAGGGTCGCGTTCGGCGCGATCCGTTCGCCGAGCTCGACATCCAGACCTTCGCCGTCGAGTTCCAGTGGCGTCGGCACGCCGCCCGATTCCACGATGGCGCGGGCGGTGAAATTGTAGAGCGGGTTCTCGACCCAAACCACGTCTCCGGGCGCCAGTAGGGCCCTGCAAACCAGGCTCAGCGCGGGAATGTATCCGCCGGTGATCAGGATCTGATCGGCCGTGCAACGGATGCCGCGCGCCACCGCCAGATGGGCCGCCAGAGCATTGCGCAGCGGCGACAGGCCTACCGGGTCAGGATAGGTGAGTTCGGCGATGGTGCTGCGCCGCGCATGGCGACCGATGACTTGCGACCAGGCCGTGCGGGGAAAAAGGTCGAAGGACGGGAGACCCGGCAGGAGCGGCAAGGGCGCCGCGAACAGGCCGGTGAAGTCGTCGGGTTCCGGTGCGGCCGGCGCGGGCGCGGGGCTGGGCGCCTGCAGCACGGAGATTTCGGGCAAGGCCGGCGAAACCCGGGTTCCTGTGCGCCGCCGGCTGAGGATGAAGCCCTCGCCCGCCAGGAGCGCGTAGGCGACCTCCACGGTGCCGCGCGCGACCTTCAATTCCGCCGCCAGGGCCCGCACGGAGGGCAGGCGGTCGCCCGGCCGGAGCGCCCCGTCGGCGATGGAATTGCGGATGCGGTTGTAGACCTCGCGATAGCGGTGGATCGGACGCGGTTCACTCATTAGCCCATACTATTAGAGTGAATCTGCCCCGAGCGATAGGTCAATGGACTGCTTAGGATTGTGGCCTGACAAGCTCTCGGACGTTGCTTCGGCAGATCGGTGGGAGGAATGGTGAGGACATCGCACAGATTCCGGCGCGCGCTCCTCGCGGGAGTCGCCGCCGGCTTGATCGCGGCGATGGCTGAGATGATTATCGTCATCCCCGTCCAGGCCGCCCTCGGCGTGTCCCCGGCGCGGGTCTTCCAATTCATCGCTTCGGGAGCCTTGGGGAAAGCCGCCTACGTCTCCGGCGCCTTCGGCGTCGCGTTCGGCATCGCGGCGCACCTGTTGATTTCGCTGCTCGCAGCGGGCCTCTACGTCGCGGCCTTGTTTCGAATTCAAGCGCTGGACCGCCACCCTGTCGTCGGGGGCGCGACTTTCGGCCTGCTGGTCTATCTCGCGATGACCTTCGTCGTCGTGCCGCTGTCACGGATTGGCATGCAACCGCTCCCCACGCCCGTTCTGGGCGCGGTCAGTCTCGCCGTCCACCTGTTTGCCTTCGGTGTCCCGCTCGCGTTCGTCGCAACCCTGCTGCTGCGCGCGTGCCTCGGACATCGAGCTTGCGACTAAACGTACGCCTCAGGTTGCGAACGAGCTGGGGCAAGGCACCGTCCGGTGTCGGGCCCTTCCGTCACCTAGTCCCCCGCCGGCACGGAGTGATGCTCGTGGGTCACCACCCACTCTCCATCGATCTTGCGAAGCCCCACGGTCAGGCGGAAGTCGAGCGGCTTGTGTTCGTTGTCAGGCCCAGGCTCGGCGCAGCCCATGGTGGCGACGGCGAAGGCGACGTCCGCTCCCGAGGTGACACTCAGGCTGTGGATCTCATAGGGGACGGGATCGGCCGACCATGAGAAAAACAGCTCCCAGGACTTTCGATAATCCTCCAAACCGCGGATTTCGAAGGGCGGCGGCACGTCGAACATGACCAAGTCCGGCGCGTGATGCTGCAGGATGGCCTCGATGTCCTTTCGCCCCACGGCCGCGGCCCAAGCCTCGATCAGGCCGCGGATCGCTGCTGCGTCCGTGGCGGCGTGGTCACTCATTGGGACACTCCTTGAAGGCTGCGATGGGCGTCACGAGACGAATCTCGGTCCCACGTGGCGGGGGCGCGGATCATTCGATCGAAAAGCGATTGGCGTGACCCGCACGGCGGCCTTGGTCTTGGCGAAAACCCCCGCCGCCACGGTCCTGTGCGGCCCGATCCTGCTCATTGACATCTCATAGCGAAGGTCCGGGATCTTAGCTCCCAGCGCACCTGCCGCCTGCAATTTGACGGCGCAGCGCGGGGGCCTGAAGGGTCAGTTGGCTGAAAAGGACATGGGCCACTGCTCTGAACTTTAGGCCCCGCGATCCGCCGTCGCATCATCTCACCTTGCGGGGAAGAGGCCATGTGGGGCTGGCAATATGCAGCCGATAGCCGTCCGGGTGGTCCGCCAGGGTCGGCCCGGGAGTGGGCGAGGGTCCCCCTTTAGACCTGCCGAATAAGGCAAGCCTGGCCCAATCGCTTCTTCACAACGCGTTCTATTATTGGCGAGGCAGGCCACCGCTCGACGGCATGGATACGACGACAGAGCCGATTCAAAGCGAGAGAAAAGCGCCGCCTGCGGGGCGCCGGCAGGTGTCGACACCCAGCCGCCGCCAGGTTCACGCCTGCGTTCGTGCAAAAAGGAGAGAACTATGACAGCAACCACCACGGCGAGTTTCGAGAACACCAGGCACGAAAGCGCCCGCCTGGGGTTTGGACCAGAAGGGTGCGCCCGCGTCAAAATCCAGCGCACATATGCCGGCAGTCTCGTCGGCGAGAGCCAGGGCGAGCTCCTCGTCTGCCCAACGGCGGACGGCATGTTTGGTTATGTCGGGATCGACCACTTCACGGGCACGCTCGACGGGCGAACAGGGAGTTTTGTCTACCAGCATGGCGAAATGCATGAACAAGGCTCGAGGCGCCCCTTCGGCTTCGTCGTCACCGGGTCGGGGACGGGGGAGCTGGCCGGACTTCGGGGCGATTTGCTGATCAGCGTCTCCGCTGATGGCGATCACCAGGTGAAACTCGACTACGCCTTCGAAACCTGAGGTTACCCGTCGGACGGCGAGGAACGACCGGGGTCTGCGCCGCTGCCTTGGGCGCGGAGCCAGTCGAGCACGGCATTCACCGCGGAGGATCGGCGCAGGTGGGGCGACAGGACAATCCAATAGGCTTGGGGCAAGGCGCGCGTGGAGTCGGCGAACGGGCAGACCAGAAGGCCTGCCGACACGTCGCGCTCCACCAGTCGCCCACGCGCCAGCGCCACGCCAAGACCTTGCGCCGCGGCCTGCAACACGAGGTCCGAGGACGAGAACCGGGGCCCTTGCCGCAGGTCGAGCCCGTGATCGGCAAAACCCTGCGCCCAGGTCTCCCAGGCCGCGAACGGATCGCGGTCGTGCAGCAGGGTGAGTCCGGCGAGGGCCGCCAGGTTCTCAGGCCGGCCGTGCGCCGCCCAGAAGCCGGGGCTCATCACCGGAAACAGCACGTCGTCCATGAACGGCTCGCATTCGACGAGCGGCCAGCGCCCGTCGCCCATGCGGAGGTTGATCTGGCTCGCGTCCGGCGCGGGGTCGGCCAGCCGCTGATCGGCCACGACCGAGACTTCCACCCACGGCGTCGACTCCCGGAACTGCGCGAGCCGCGGAAGCAGCCAGCGCCCGGCCAGCGAAGGCGAGGTTCCGACGGTCACCGCGTTGCTGCGCCGCGCCTCGCGGAAGGTCCCGACGGCATGATCCAACGCGCCCAGGCTGGCGGCGGCGGCTCGCGCGAGATGCTCGCCCTGGACAGTGAGACGCGGGGCGCGCGCACTGGCGTTCTCGAACAGCGCAATGCCCAGCCAGGCTTGCAGCTCGCGAAGGTGCCGGCTCACCGCGGAATGGCTGACGCCAAGCATGCGGGCGGCGGGCCGAACGCCTCCGGTCTCGAAGACGGCGGCAAGCGCGCGCAGGGCGTTGAGCGGGAGATCACGCATGGTGTAATAATTAGACCATATTGCGCATAGATTAGTCCATCGAAATCCCCGAGATCGTCCTACCTACTTGGCTTCAATCAGACGGGAGTCGAACATGGGTATGGTTATTTCCGGGAAGTGGGCGGACGAGGATCAGGTCATCCAATCCGGCGCCTTCGTGCGTGCACCCAGCCGCTTCGCAGACGACATCCCCCCCGAGGTGGTCCGCGCGATCGCCGAAGAGCCGGGACGCTACCACCTGATCGCGTCCATGAGCTGTCCGTGGTCGCAGCGGGCGATGCTGGTGCGTGCGCTGAAGGGCCTGGAACGCCATGTGCCGTTGCAGATCGCCGGCGGGCCGCGGGTCCAAGGCTATGCCCTCGATGGCGGGCGACCCTGGCGCGCGCCCGGAGCGTCATGCGACCTGATCCATCTGCACGAGCTCTATGCCTTCGCCGACCCCGGCTACACTGGTCGGGCGACCGTGCCCGTGCTGTGGGACAGCCGCGAACAGGCCATCGTCAGCAACGAATCCGCCAAGATCATGCGGGCGCTCGACGCCGTCCGGACGGCGGACCTGACGCCCTTCACCCTCGCACCCGCGGATCTGATCGCTGAGATCGATCAGCTCAATGTCGAGATCGCCCAGGGCCTCTCCGAGGCGGCCTACCGGGCGGGCTTCGCGGAGGCGCAGGCGCCCTATGACGCCGCGGTGGGCGAAGTCTTCGACCGGCTGGACGCCCTGGAAACCCGGCTGGCCAACCGCCGCTACCTCCTAGGCGCCGAAATCACCGAAGCCGACTGGCGGCTGTTCCCAAGCCTCGTCCGGTTCGATGCCGTCTATCATGTGCTGTTCCGCTGTTCGCGGCGCAGGCTCATCGATTACCCGAACCTGTGGGCCTACGCCCGCGACCTCTTCCAGTGGCGCGGCGTCGCCGCCACCGTGGATTTCGACGAAATCCGCGCCGGCTCATATCAGAACGACCGCACGACCAACCCGCACGGCCTTGTCGCGGCCGCCCCGGATACGGATTGGTTCCAACCGCACGGCCGGGAACGGCTGGGGCCCGCCCAGGTGGCGGACGACGTCGGCCGGCGGGTCGCGGTGAATCCGCGCACACTGCGCGTCTTGGTTCCGGCATGACCGGCGAACTTGGCACGGCGGCCCTTCTCACCGTGGCCGCGATAACGCCAGGGCCCAACAATCTGATCGTCATGGCCGCGGCGCGTCGTGGTGGTTGGGTCGTGGCCCTGCGATCGATCCTGGGCGTGGTCCTGGGCTCTTTGGCGCTGCTGTCGGTCTGTCTGCTGGGCCTGCGGGCTGTCGGCCACGCCAGCGCGATGTTGTTCGACCTCTGCACCATCGGCGGCGGGTTCTATCTGGCCTGGCTTGGATTGCGGTTGGCCTGGAGACCCGAGACCGATCCGGCGCAGGTTGGGGCGTCGCTGACGCCCGCCCGCCTGATCCTCATCCAGGCGGCCAATCCCAAGGCCTGGGTCCTGACCGCCACCGTGGCCGCGGGCGCGACCGGCGCGGGCTGGCGCGGGATCGGACTGACCGCCGCGATGATGATCGGGATCACGGGGTCGTGCCTCGTCCTCTGGGCCCTGGCCGGCCGGACTTTCGCGCGGCTATTGTGCTCCCAGAAGGCTCGGCGAAGGGTCGATCAGATCTTGGGGGTGGCGCTTGTCGCAACGGCGCTTATGGTGGCCATTCCAGCCGTCATAGGCGGAAGCCACCTATATTGAAGACGTGGGCGAACCATGTCGCGCGCGGCAGACCTGCAGGGTCACCCCGGACTTCACCTGCAGCTCGTCGATCACGGCGAAGGGGTTACTGGCGCTCGGATTCCCAGCCGCGCTGGTTCACGGGAGCCTATAGAGATCCTCCATCGCAGATCCTTGTGCAGCGGAGGGATTGGCGCGTGGCGGCAGCCGGGGAGCCCGCGTCCCAGCCGGGAAAAATTCCCGGAAAACTGGGAATTTTTGAGGCCGGAGCGATTGCGGAGACCGGAGACTGCGCCGGCGGGAAGTGAGGTGGTGCCGCGTGTCCGACTCGAACGGACGGCCTACCGCTTACAAGGCGGTTGCTCTACCAGCTGAGCTAACGCGGCTCCCCTTCCCTTCCCTCAAAGCACGCCGAAGGTCCAGCCCTCGGTGCGGGCGAGTTCCGGGGTGAGCTGCGCCGGGTGCCAGTAGCGTTCGTCGCCGGCGATGGCGCGAAGGCCGGCGGCGGCGATCAGCACGTCGGTCTCATGGTCGCTCGGCTCGTGGCGAAGGCGTGCCGGCCGGCTGCCGAGCGCCTTCAGCGCGGCTTCGAGGTCGGGCCGGTTCCGAATCTTGCGGCCGGAGAAGCCGGCGAGGCGGATGAAGGCGCGGGTGTAGATCTCGACGACGACGCTGCCCTCGCGCGGGATCGGGTCCATCGGCCAGACCGGCACCCTCCCCTCCAGCCGATGGAGCAGGCGCATGCCGGCGAAGCTCGCCTTCGCGACCTGGGCGGCGCCGATCGCATCGTAGAGCGTCGAGGCCTTGCCGCCTCCGGTCGCGTTGAACGCATGCTCGCAGACGCGGTGATAAAGGAAGTCCGCTTTTCTTCCGTCCGCCGCGCCGAAATAGAAATGGCGCCGGTGATGCTCTTCGAGGAAGCTCGCCGCGCCGAGATCTTCGTCCCGGCACAGGCCGTCGACATAGGCCCAGAAGGATCTGGCGTCGGAAGGCGGCGCGCGCTCGCCGGGGAGATAGGCGCCGCGCTCCACGATCGGCGGCGCGGCGCTGAAGTCGAAGCCGTAGAGCGTCGGCGCCTGCGCCGCCGTCGCCAGCAGCCAGTCGAGCACCTCGGTCCGCGACCAGGGACGCGCCCGCGCGACAAGGCGCGGCGTCCTAAGCCTGTCCTGAGCGCCTGCCTTGCAGGCAGTCGAAGGGCCCGCCTCGGCGACGGCGATGGCGATGCCCTTGTGCCTCTTCCCCTTCGCCCCGGACCAGTCGATCGCCGCGAACCGGCTGAAATGCGGGATCACTTCTTCTTCCGGGGCTTGCGCGGCCTGGGCGGGGGCTTCGCCGCGGCCCAGTCGCGCGCGCGTTCGATCGTCGAGCGCACCCGCTCCGGATCGGGGCTCGAATAGCGGACCAGCACGCCGGTCCAGCCGGCATAATGCGGCGTCTGCCAGAAGGTGTCGGGGTCGGTCGCCTTCAATATCTCGATCGTGTCGCGGTCGAGCGTGATGGCGAAGGAGGTATCGGCCTCGTGGCTCGGGAAGAGGAAGCCGCGCCCGTTCACCTTGACCGCCGGCTTGCCGTAGCTGGACGACAGCTCCGCCTCCGGCAGGGTCAAGGCGAAGGCGATCGCCTCGTCGAGGCTTCGGATCGGATCAGCCATCGCCCTTCGCCTTCCTTTGCTCCTCCCACCAGGCCATCCGCTCGGCGACGCGCTTCTCGAAGCCGCGGTCGGTCGGCGCGTAGAAAGCCTGCGGCGCCATCTCCTCGGGCCAGTAATTGTCGCCGGAGAAGGCGCCCTCTTCATTGTGGTCATATTGGTAGTTTTTGCCGTAGCCGATCTTCTTCATCAGCTTCGTCGGCGCGTTGAGGATGTTCTTCGGCGGCATCAGCGAGCCCGTCTCCTTCGCCGAGCGCCAGGCCGCGCCCTGCGCTTTATAGGCGGCGTTCGATTTGGGGGCGGTGGCGAGATAGAGGCAGGCCTGGACGATGGCGAGCTCGCCCTCGGGCGAGCCGAGGAAATCGTAGGCATCCTTGGCGGCGAGGCACTGGACCAGGGCCTGCGGGTCGGCGAGGCCGACATCCTCGGACGCCGCGCGGGTCAGCCGGCGGAGCAGGTAGAGCGGCTCTTCCCCCGCCGTCAGCATCCGCGCGAGATAGTAAAGCGCCGCCTGCGGATCGGAGCCGCGGATCGATTTGTGGAGCGCGGAGATGAGATTGTAATGCCCCTCCCGGTCCTTGTCGTAGACCGCGACGCGGCGGTGGAGCAAAGCGGATAGGCCGGCCGGATCGAGCGGGGCCTCGATCTCGATCGAGAACAAAGTCTCCGCCTGGTTGAGGAGGAAGCGCCCGTCGCCGTCGGCGGTGGCGATGAGGGCGTCGCGCGCGTCGCGCGTCAGCGGCAGCGGCCGCTCGATCAACGCCTCGGCGCGTTCGAGCAGCTTTTCGAGCGCGGCGGCGTCGAGCCGGTTGAGGATCAGCACCTGGGCGCGCGAGAGCAAGGCGGCGTTGAGCTCGAAGGACGGATTCTCGGTCGTCGCGCCGACCAGGATGACGGTACCGTCCTCGACATAGGGAAGGAAGCCGTCCTGCTGGGCGCGATTGAAGCGATGGATCTCGTCCACGAACAGCAGGGTCTGCTTGCCGGTGCGGCCGAAGTCTCGCGCCTCGGCGAACACCCTCTTCAAATCGGCCACGCCCGAGAAGACGGCGGAGATGGCGACGAAGCGCATCCCCACCGCATCGGCGAGCAGCCGCGCGATCGTCGTCTTGCCGGTGCCGGGCGGACCCCAGAGGATCATCGAGGCGAGCTTGCCCGCCGCCACCATCCGGCCGATCGCCCCGTCGGACCCGGTCAGATGCTCCTGCCCGACCACATCCTCCAGAAGCCGCGGCCGCAGCCGGTCGGCAAGCGGCGCCGATTCCGGGGGCGGCGCGGCCGGCGGCGTTGGCGGTGGATCGTCGGCGAACAAATCGGCCATGGCCGCTCTCTACCCGATCTCCGCCGTCATGACAGCGGCCGGATTGACTCCGAACGATAAAGATATATCTTAGACACACCAAGAGCCATTTGGAGGCAGTCATGAGGTTCAGGATGGGTGGGGGCTGCGGCCCCGGTTTCGATATCCCGGCGGGGCTTTTCGCCATGGGCTTCGGCGGGCGCGGCTGGCGCGGCTTCGATCCCGGCGATTGGGGAGATTGGGGCGGCGGCGGACGCGGCCGCCGCGGACGCGGCCGGCGCATGTTCGATTCGGGCGAGCTGCGCCTCGTCCTCCTGAAGCTGATCGCCGACCAGCCCCGGCACGGCTACGATTTGATCCGCGCGATCGAGGAGATGACGGGCGGCGACTATGCGCCGAGCCCGGGGATCGTCTACCCCACCCTCACCATGCTCCAGGACATGGCCTTGATCGAGGAGCAGGCGACCGAAGGCGCGCGCAAGGCCTTCGCCGCCACCGACGAAGGCCGCGCCCATCTCGCCGAGCGCGAGGAGGAAGTGGCGGCCCTGATCGCCCGCCTCACCGGGCTCGGCGAGGAGAAGAGGAAGGCCGGCGGCGCGCCGATCGGCCGGGCGGTGCGCAATCTGCTCGCCGCCATCTTCTATCGCGCCACCCGCGACGACAGCGACGAGGACCGGCTGCACGAGATCGCCGCGATCCTCGACGAGGCGGCGCAGCGGATCGAGCGGCTGAAGTAACAATTCCCCAAAAGAAAGAGCGCCCCGGGATGATCCCGGGGCGCCCAGATGCGTGACCTCGTAAGGAGCTTATTGCGCGTTCGTGGTCGCGTTCGTCGTCGTGGTCGTGGTGTTGGTCGTCGTCGCGGGGGCGGCGGCGTTCATGTCGGCCGTGTTGGTCGTCATGGTGGTGTTCGTCGTGGTGGCGTTCATGTCGGTCGCGTTCATGTCGGTCGTGTTGGCGACGACACTCTCGTTGACGTCCGTCTTCTTGGTGCAGGCGCCGAGCGCGACGACAGCGAGACCGATCGCGGCGGCTTTGATCATGAGCTTCATAACTTTCCCCTCTATCGCCATCCTCACAAAAGGACGCCCCAGCGAATGGCAGCTGAGGCGTCCCGGGGAGCCCCGCGTGACCGTGAAGGGCTCAACCGAATCGGTAACAGACGCGCGAAGGTTAGGTTCCGGCGCCGTGACAATCAAGAGGGCGCGTCCAACCAAAGTTTTTGTAACAATTACCGCGCCCTGCTCAGCCCTCGTCGGGCCCCGGCGCCGCGCCGGCCTGGCGCTCGCGCAGCCGGCGCCGCTCACGGCCGACCATGATCCTCACCGTCACGACCGGGGGGAGGATCAGCAGCGCGATCAGGATGAGGAAAAACGCGGTTTTCATCCATTGCTCCCCAAGCAAAACGCCCCGCCGAACTGGATCCGGCGGGGCGCTCCGTTTCAGGCCTTAAGGCGCTCAATCCTGCAGATATTCGCCCGCATCGGCGTCGGTGCCGTGGCCCTCGGGAACCGCCTCGGCGAGCGGATCGTCGCCGATCGCCGCTTCGGGGCCCTGCGCCAGCTCGGCCGCATGCTCCTCGGCCGCGCTGTTGGCCGCGATCAAGGATTCCTGCAGCTTGCGCTGCGCCGCGCGCAAGGCCGCGTCGCGGCTGGAGGCGGCGATCCGCATCCGGTTCATGCCCGCGCCGGTGCCCGCCGGAATCAGGCGGCCGACGATGACATTCTCCTTGAGGCCGTCCAATGTATCGATCTTGCCCTGGACCGCGGCTTCGGTGAGCACCCGGGTCGTCTCCTGGAAGGAGGCGGCCGAGATGAAGGAGCGGGTCTGCAGGCTCGCCTTGGTGATGCCGAGCAGCACCGGCTTGCCTTCGGCGGGGCGCTTCTTCGCCGCTTTCAGCCGGACATTGGCCTCGTCCATCTCGGTGCGGTCGACCTGCTCGCCGACGAGCAGGGTCGAATCCCCGCTCTCGATGATCTCGACCTTCTGCAGCATCTGGCGGACGATCACCTCGATATGCTTGTCGTTGATCTTCACGCCCTGGAGCCGGTACACTTCCTGGATCTCCGAGACGAGATATTCCGCCAGAGCTACGACGCCGAGCACTTCGAGGATGTCGTGCGGATCGGGCGAGCCGCCGATCAGATTGTCGCCGCGCTTGACGTAATCGCCTTCCTGGACGTCGATGACCTTCGACTTCGGCACCAGATATTCGACCGCCTCCGAACCGTCGTCGGGGATGATCGCGATCTTGCGCTTGGCCTTGTAATCCTTGCCGAACGCGACCCGGCCGGAGACCTTGGCGATGATCGCATTCTCCTTGGGCTTGCGCGCCTCGAACAGCTCCGCCACCCGCGGCAGGCCGCCGGTGATGTCGCGGGTCTTGGCCGCCTCGCGCGAGACGCGGGCGAGCACTTCGCCGCCCTCGACCCGCTGGCCGTCCTCGACCGACAGCATCGCGCCCGGCGCCAGCATGTAGCGGGCCGCCTCGCCGCTCTCCTCGTCGAGGAGGGTGACGCGCGGACGCAGATCCTCCTTCGAGCGGGCGGAGCCGCGGAACTCGGTGACCACGCGCTGGGCGATGCCGGTCGCCTCGTCGGTCTGCTCGACGAGCGTCTTGCCCTCGACCAGATCCTGGAACTTCACGATGCCGCCTTTCTCGGTGATCACCGGCATCATGAACGGATCCCATTCGGCCATCCGGTCGCCCTTCGACACGATATGGCCGTGGTCGACCATCAGATGCGCGCCATAGGGGATGCGGTGGGTCGCCCGCTCACGGCCGTCCATGTCGACGATCGCAAGCTCGCCGTTGCGGGCCATGGCGATGCGCCGCCCGCGCGGGTCCATGATCGTCGGCAGGTCGCGAAGCTCGATCGTGCCGTCGGTCGAAGCTTCGAGGTTCGAGGTCTCGTTGAGCTGGGCGGCGCCGCCGATGTGGAAGGTCCGCATGGTGAGCTGGGTGCCCGGCTCGCCGATCGACTGGGCGGCGATGACTCCGACCGCCTCGCCGATATTGACCGGCGTGCCGCGGGCGAGATCGCGTCCGTAGCATTTGCCGCAGACGCCATGCTCGCTCTCGCAGACCAGAGGCGAGCGGATCTTGACCGACTGGATGCCGATCTCGTCGATCCGCGCCGCCGCCGCCTCGTCGATCAGTTCGCCTTCCCTGGCCAGCACGTCGTTGGTCTTGCCGTCGACGATATCCTCCGCCGGCGTGCGGCCGAGGATGCGCTCGCCCAATGAGGCGATGACCGCGCCGCCCTGGACGATCGCGCGCATCTCGAGCGCATTGTCGGTGCCGCAATCCTCCTCGACGACGACGCAATCCTGGCTGACGTCGACCAGGCGGCGAGTCAGATAGCCCGAATTGGCCGTCTTCAGCGCCGTGTCGGCGAGGCCCTTGCGGGCGCCGTGGGTGGAGTTGAAATATTCAAGGACGGTCAGCCCTTCCTTGAAGTTCGAGATGATCGGCGTTTCGATGATCTCGCCCGACGGCTTGGCCATCAGACCGCGCATGCCGGCGAGCTGCTTCATCTGCGCCTGGCTGCCGCGGGCGCCCGAATGGGCCATCATGTAGATCGAGTTGATCTGCGCCATCCGGCCATTCTCGTCCTTCGGCTGGGCCTTGATCTTCTCCATCATCGCGTTGGCGACCTGGTCGCCGCAGCGGCTCCAGGCGTCGATCACCTTGTTGTATTTCTCCTGCTGGGTGATCAGCCCGTCCTGATATTGCTGCTCGTAATCCTTGACGAGCGCGCGGGTCTCCTCGACGAGGCCCTCCTTCTCGTGCGGGATGATCATGTCGTCCTTGCCGAACGAGATGCCGGCGCGGAAGGCGTGGCGGAAGCCCAGGCCCATGATCGCGTCGGCGAACAGCACCGTCTCCTTCTGGCCGGTATGGCGGTAGACGGTGTCGATGACGTCGCCGATCTCCTTCTTGGTGAGGAGGCGGTTGACGGTCTCGAACGGCACCTTGTGGCTCTTCGGGAGCGTCTCGCCGAGCAGCATGCGGCCCGCCGTCGTCTCGAAGCGCTTCATATAGCTATTGCCCTGCTCGTCGGTCTGCGGGACGCGGCTGACGATCTTCGAGTGCAGGGTCACCGCGCCGGCGTTCAGCGCCTGGTGGACCTCGCTCATGTCGGAGATGAGCATGCCCTCGCCCGGCTCGCCCTCGCGCTCCATCGACAGATAATAGAGGCCGAGGACCATGTCCTGCGAGGGGACGATGATCGGCTTGCCGTTGGCGGGCGACAGGATGTTGTTGGTCGACATCATCAGGACGCGGGCTTCGAGCTGGGCCTCGAGGCTCAAAGGCACGTGCACCGCCATCTGGTCGCCGTCGAAATCGGCGTTGAACGCCGCGCAGACGAGCGGGTGAAGCTGGATCGCCTTGCCCTCGATCAGCACCGGCTCGAACGCCTGGATGCCGAGGCGGTGGAGCGTCGGCGCGCGATTGAGCAAAACCGGATGCTCGCGGATCACCTCGTCGAGGATGTCCCAGACTTCCTTGCGCTCCTTCTCGACCCACTTCTTCGCCTGCTTCAAGGTCATCGAGAGGCCCTTGGCGTCGAGGCGCGAGTAGATGAACGGCTTGAACAATTCGAGCGCCATCTTCTTGGGGAGGCCGCACTGGTGGAGCTTCAGCTCCGGACCGGTGACGATGACCGAACGGCCCGAATAATCGACGCGCTTGCCGAGCAGATTCTGGCGGAACCGGCCCTGCTTGCCCTTCAGCATGTCGGACAAGGACTTGAGCGGGCGCTTGTTGGCGCCGGTGATGGTGCGGCCGCGGCGGCCATTGTCGAACAAGGCGTCGACCGCCTCCTGCAGCATGCGCTTCTCGTTGCGGACGATGATGTCCGGCGCGCGCAGCTCCATCAGCCTTTTCAGGCGGTTGTTGCGGTTGATGACGCGGCGGTAGAGGTCGTTCAAATCCGAGGTCGCGAAGCGGCCCCCGTCGAGCGGAACCAGCGGGCGCAGCTCGGGCGGGATGACCGGAACCACCTCCATGATCATCCATTCGGGCCGGTTGCCGGATTCGAGGAAGCTCTCGACGACCTTCAGCCGCTTGATGATCTTCTTCGGCTTCAGCTCCGACTTGGTTTCGGCCAGCTCCTTCAAGAGCTGCTCGCGCTCGCCCGAAAGGTCGAGGTCGATCAGCATATGCTTGACCGCCTCGGCGCCGATGCCGGCCGAGAAGGCGTCCTCGCCATATTCGTCCTGCGCCTCGAGCAGTTCGTCCTCGGTCAGCAGCTGGTATTTCTCCAGCGCGGTGAGGCCCGGCTCGACGACGACATAGGATTCGAAATAGAGGATGCGCTCGAGCTGCTTCAGCTGCATGTCGAGCAAAAGCCCGATGCGGCTCGGCAGCGACTTCAGGAACCAGATGTGGGCGACCGGCGCCGCCAGCTCGATATGGCCCATCCGCTCGCGGCGGACCTTCGAGACGGTGACCTCGACGCCGCATTTCTCGCAGACGATGCCCTTGTACTTCATGCGCTTGTACTTGCCGCACAGGCATTCGTAATCCTTGATCGGACCGAAGATGCGCGCGCAGAACAGGCCGTCGCGCTCGGGCTTGAACGTGCGGTAGTTGATCGTCTCGGGTTTCTTGATCTCGCCGAACGACCAGGAACGGATCCGCTCCGGCGAAGCGATCCCGATCTTGATCATGTCGAACGTCTCCGGCTTGGCGACCGGATTGGCGAAGGTGGTCAGTTCGTTCATGGGCTCAAACCCTTCCTTGAATTCTTGAGCCCCTCCCCTTCAGGGGAGGGGTTGGGGTGGGGGAGTCTCTCCGAAGAGGCCTCGGCCCCACCCCTCGATCCCCTCCCCTGAAGGGGAGGGGAAGATCAGCTCCTACTCCGCCGCCTCGGCGTAGCCTTCTTCGTCGGCGTTGCTGTTCAGCTCGACGTTGAGGCCGAGCGAGCGCATCTCCTTGACCAGCACGTTGAAGCTTTCGGGGATGCCGGCCTCGAACGTGTCGTCGCCCTTGACGATCGCCTCATAGACCTTGGTGCGGCCGATCACGTCGTCCGACTTCACCGTCAGCATCTCCTGCAGCGTGTAGGCGGCGCCGTAGGCCTGGAGCGCCCAGACCTCCATCTCGCCGAAGCGCTGGCCGCCGAACTGGGCCTTGCCGCCCAGAGGCTGCTGGGTGACGAGGCTGTAGGGGCCGATCGACCGGGCGTGGATCTTGTCGTCCACCAGATGGTGCAGCTTCAGCATGTAGATGTAGCCCACCGTCACCCTGCGGTCGAACGCCTCGCCGGTGCGGCCGTCGAACAGGGTCACCTGGCCCGACGGGTCGAGCCCGGCCTTGACCAGCATCGCCGACACGTCCGCCTCGCGGGCGCCGTCGAACACCGGGGTGCCCATCGGCAGGCCGCCGACCAGATTGGAGGCCAGCTCCATTACGTCGTCGTCGTCGCGGCCGTCGATCTCCGCATGATAGGCCTCGCCATAGATGTCCTTCAGCTTCGTCCGGACCGTCTTGACGTCCTTGCCGTTGATGCCGTCGCCGCGGTGGTGGATGCCCTCCAGCATCTCCGAAATCTGCTTGCCCAGGCCGCGGGCGGCCCAGCCGAGATGGGTCTCGAAGATCTGGCCGACGTTCATGCGGCTCGGCACGCCGAGCGGGTTCAGCACGATGTCGACCGGAGTGCCGTCCTCGAGGAAGGGCATGTCCTCGGCCGGGAGGATGCGGCTGATAACGCCCTTGTTGCCGTGGCGGCCGGCCATCTTGTCGCCCGGCTGGAGCTTGCGCTTCACCGCGACGAACACCTTGACCATCTTGAGGACGCCCGGCGGCAGCTCGTCGCCCCGCTCTAGTTTCTCGATCCGGTCTTCGAGGCGCCGGCGGATGACGGCTTCGGCCTCGTCATACTGGGCCTTCACCGCTTCGAGATCGGCCTGGACCTTGTCGTCCTTGACCGCGAACTTCCACCATTCGTACGGCTCGACCTCCTCGAGGCCGGCCTCGTCGACGGTCGCGCCCTTCTTGACGCCCTTCGGCGCCGCGGTGGCGGTCTGGCCGAGCAGCATCTCCTTGAGGCGGGCATAGGTCGAGCGCTTCAGGATGGCGCGCTCGTCCTCGGCGTCCTTCCTCAGCCGGTCCTTCTCCTCGGCCTGGATGGCGCGGGTGCGGTCGTCGATGTCGATGCCGTGGCGGTTGAACACCCGCACCTCGACCACCGTGCCGGAAACGCCCGGCGGCAGGCGCAGCGAGGTGTCGCGCACGTCCGACGCCTTCTCGCCGAAGATGGCGCGGAGCAGTTTCTCCTCGGGAGTCATCGGGCTCTCGCCCTTCGGCGTGATCTTGCCGACCAGGATATCGCCCGGCTCGACCTCGGCGCCGATATAGACGATGCCGGCCTCGTCGAGGTTGCGCAAAGCCTCCTCGCCCACGTTCGGGATGTCGCGGGTGATGTCCTCCGGCCCCAATTTGGTGTCGCGGGCCATCACCTCGAACTCCTCGATATGGATCGAGGTGAAGACGTCGTCCTTGACGATCCGCTCGGAGATCAGGATCGAATCCTCGAAATTATAGCCGTTCCAGGGCATGAACGCGACGAGCACGTTCCGGCCGAGCGCAAGCTCGCCCATCTCGGTCGAGGGACCGTCGGCGATGACGTCGCCGCCATTGACGACGTCGCCCACCTTCACCAGCGGCCGCTGGTTGATGCAGGTATTCTGGTTCGAGCGCTGGAACTTCATCAACGTGTAGATGTCGACGCCCGACTTGCCGGCCTCGACCTCGCCGGTCGCGCGGACGACGATGCGGGTCGCGTCGACCTGGTCGACGATGCCCGACCGGCGGGCGGCGATGGCGGCGCCGGAATCGCGGGCGACCGTCTCCTCCATGCCGGTGCCGACGAACGGCGCCTCGGCGCGGATCAAAGGCACCGCCTGGCGCTGCATGTTCGAGCCCATCAGAGCGCGGTTGGCGTCGTCATTCTCGAGGAACGGAATGAGCGAGGCCGCCACGGAGACGAGCTGCTTGGGCGACACGTCCATGAGCGTGATCTGCTCGCGCGGCGCCATCAGGAAGTCGCCGGCCCGGCGGGACGAGACGATCTCCTCGCCGAAAGTCCGGTCGTCGTTCAGCTCGGCATTGGCCTGGGCGATCGTGTGCTTCGCCTCCTCCATCGCCGACAGATAGACGACGTCGTCGGTGACCTTGCCGTCGATCACCTTGCGGTAGGGCGTCTCGATGAAGCCGTATTTGTTGACCCGGCTGAAGCTGGCGAGCGAGTTGATCAGGCCGATATTTGGCCCTTCCGGAGTCTCGATCGGGCAGATCCGGCCATAATGGGTCGGGTGGACGTCGCGCACCTCGAAGCCCGCGCGCTCGCGGGTGAGACCGCCCGGCCCGAGCGCCGAGACGCGGCGCTTGTGGGTGACCTCGGACAAGGGGTTGGTTTGGTCCATGAACTGCGAGAGCTGCGAGGAGCCGAAGAATTCGCGGACCGCGGCCACCGCCGGCTTGGCGTTGATGAGGTCGTTCGGCATCACCGTCGAGACGTCGACCGACGACATCCGCTCCTTCACCGCCCGCTCCATGCGGAGCAGGCCGACGCGATACTGGTTCTCGAGCAATTCGCCGACCGAACGGACGCGGCGATTGCCGAGATTGTCGATGTCGTCGATCTCGCCCTTGCCGTCCTTCAAATCGACCAGGGTCTTCACGACCGCGATGATGTCCTCCTTGCGGAGCGTCGTCACCGTGTCCGGCACGTCGAGGTCGAGGCGCATGTTGAGCTTGACCCGGCCGACGGCCGAAAGGTCGTAGCGCTCGGCATCGAAGAACAGGCCGGCGAACAGGGCTTCGGCGGTCTCGCGGGTCGGCGGCTCGCCGGGGCGCATGACGCGGTAGATGTCGGACAAAGCCTGGTCCCGGTCCTCGGCCTTGTCGGCCTTCAGCGTGTTGCGGATCCAGGCGCCGGTCGCGACATGGTCGATGTCGAGCAATTCGATCCGGTCGATGCCGGCCTTGTCGAGCTTGTCCAGATTCTCGGCCGAGACCTCGTCGCCGGCCTCGATATGGATCTCGCCGGTCTTCTCGTTGACGAGATCGTAGGCGGAATAGCGGCCGAAAATCTCCTCGGTCGGGATGAGCAATTCGGCGAGGCCGTCCTTGGCCGCCTTGTTGGCCGCGCGCGGCGTGATCTTGTGGCCCGCCTGGAACACCAGTTCGCCGCTCTCGGCGTTGACGACGTCGAAGGCCGGCTTCTGGCCGCGCCAGTTTTCGGCGACGAACGGGATCCGCCAGCCGCCCTTGCCGCGCACGAAGACGACGCGGCCGTAGAAGATGTTCAAAATCTCCTCGCTGGTCATGTCGAGCGCGTGGAGCAGGCTCGTCACCGGCAGCTTGCGCTTGCGGTCGATACGGACGTTGACGATGTCCTTGGCGTCGAACTCGAAGTCGAGCCACGAGCCGCGATAGGGGATGACCCGCGCGGCGAACAGATATTTGCCCGAAGCATGGGTCTTGCCGCGGTCATGGTCGAACAGCACGCCCGGCGAGCGGTGCATCTGGCTGACGATCACGCGCTCGGTGCCGTTGACGATGAACGTGCCGTTCTTCGTCATCAGCGGCATGTCGCCCATGTAGACGTCCTGCTCCTTGATATCGAGGACGGAGCGCGTCTCCGTGTCGGGATCGACCTCGAACACGATCAGGCGAAGCGTCACGCGCATCGGCGCCGCATAGGTCATGCCGCGCTGGCGGCATTCGTCGACGTCGTATTTCGGGTCTTCGAGCTCGTAATGGACGAAGTCCAATTCGGCGGTGCCGGCGAAATCGCGGATCGGAAAGACCGAGCGCAAAGTCTTTTCGAGACCCGAAACATAGCCGTCCTGCGGGCGCGAGCGGAGGAACTGCTCGTAGCTCTCGCGCTGGACCTCGATGAGGTTCGGCATTTCCGAGACTTCGTGGATGTTGCCGAAGATTTTGCGGATGCGCTTGGAGGCCGTGGAGCGGGTCTCGGCCTGGGGAGCGATGGTCGCCATATGTGTTTTTGCCTCGCCTTGGGGCCTCGGCCAGCGCCGGAGCCCGGAAAATTCGTTTCAGGCGCGCCAAGAGACGCAAAAAGCCGCGAGTCTCCCCGGTGGAAACCGCAGCTTCAGCGTCCTGAAAACCCCTTCCGATCAATGCGTTGAACGCGCTGCGCGACGGCGCGTCCTGTTCCGATGCGAATGGGGTACGGGCGCTATCTAGGGAGGGGGCGGCGAGAGGTCAAGGTCACGGGACCAGTGCCGCGTCGTTTTGTACATCATCCCGGCGCTGCAACATGCCCGCAACGAAGAGGCGCTAGAAACATGGCGGAATCGGCAGGGTGATTCGGATGCGCGGAATATTCAGTGGGCTGGGGAGCGTGACCGTCATGCTTGCGGGCCTCGGCCTGTGCCTCGTCTTCGCATTCTATGACGCGCTCAGGCAGAATCTCACCGCCGGCGACGGGACGGCTTCGGTCGCGACCAACGAGCCCGCCGGCCCGACCGCCTGAGCCTCACCCCGGGGGCGGAGCGGAATCAGCGCCGCCTCGAACTGGTCGGCGCTGCGCATCCAGCTGAAGCTCTGCCCGTAGGCGGCGCATCGGCCGCGATCCTTGCCGAGGGCGCGGGCGGTCGCGGCGGCGAGGCATTGGTCGAGCGCGCCGACCTCCTCGCCGATGAGGTCGAGGGGCCCCGGCACCGGAAAGGCCGCGACCGGAGTCCCGCAGGCGAGCGCCTCGATGAGGACGAGGCCGAACGTGTCGGTCCGGCTCGGGAAGACGAACACGTCGGCGGAGGCGTAAGCCGAAGCGAGCGCCGCGCCGTGCAGCGCGCCGAGGAACAGGGCGCCCGGATAAAGCCGCATCAACCGCGCCCGCGCCGGCCCCTCGCCGACCACGATCTTCGCGCCAGGATGGGGGCTGGCGAGGAACGCCTCGACATTCTTCTCGACCGCGACCCGGCCGACATAGAGCTGGATCGGTCGCGCGAGGCCGGCAAAGGCGGGGTGCGGCGGTGCGTCGGGGCGGAAGCAGCCGAGATCGACGCCCCGGCCCCAAAGCCGCGTCTGGGCAAGGCCGTGCGCCTCCAGCAGCCGCTTCATGGTCGGAGTCGAGACCAGGATCGCGCCGGCCGGCCCGTGAAACCATTTGATGTAGCGCCAGAACAGGGCGGGCGGCAGCTTCGTCCTCTTGGCGAGATAGTCCGGGAATTGGGTGTGATAGGCGCTGGTGAAGGGCAGATTCCGCCGGACGCACCAGCGGCGGGCGGCGGCGCCGAGCGGCCCCTCGGTCGCGATATGGATCGCCTCGGGCCGGAAGCCCTCGATCCGATCCGCCACCGCCTTACGGCCGGCGAGCGCGAGGCGGATCTCGGGATAGGTCGGACAGGCGACCGAGCGGAAGAGGTCGGGCGAAAGGATTGCCGCCTCGTGCCCCCGGCCCGCCAGCTCGGAGAGGGTCGCCGCGAGCGTGCGCACCACCCCGTTCACCTGCGGAAGCCACGCGTCGGTAGCAATGAGGATGCGCATCAGGCGGCCGCTTTCAGAGGCCTGGCGCCGGCGCGCGCGGCGATCTCGTCCGCCCAGTGGAGGATCTCCATCCGCCCGTCCCGATGCTCGACGAGGGCGGTGCAGCTTTCCACCCAATCGCCGTCATTATAATAAGAGACGTCGCCGAAGCGCCGTTCCTCGGCGGTGTGGATATGGCCGCAGACGATTCCGTCGACCCCGAGCCGCGCGGCTTCGTGCGCGACCGCTTCCTCGAAGCGCGAAACGAAGGCGACGGCGTTCTTGACCTTGTGCTTGGCGTGCCTGGACAGCGACCAATAAGGAAGGTCGAGCCGCCGCCGCACCGCGTTGACGACCAGGTTGAGCTGCAGGAGCAGGGTGTAGGCGGTGTCGCCGAGGAAGGCGAGCCAGCGATGGGCGAGCATGATCGCGTCGAACTCGTCGCCGTGGAGGATGAGCAGCCGGCGTCCGTCGGCGGTGACGTGGATCGCCTTGCGCCTGATCTCGACGCCGCCGAAGCTGGTGCCGGCGAACTGGCGGAACATCTCGTCATGATTGCCGGGCACGTAGACGATGCGGGTGCCGTGCTTGGCCCGCTTCATCACCCGCCGAACGATCGCATTGTGGCGCTCGGGCCAGTAGAAGCGCTTCTTCAGCCGCCAGCCGTCGATGATGTCGCCGACCAGATAGAGCGTGTCGCAATCGACATGGTCGAGGAAGTCGATCAGCATCCGCGCATTGCAGCCGCGCGTGCCGAGATGGACGTCGGAGATCCAGATCGTCCGGTAGCGCCGCCGCGGAAAGCCCGACGGGCCGACGCCGCGATCCACCTTCGAGAGCGCCTTGCGGATCCTCGCCGTCGCTTGGTCGCCCGACGCCATGATTTCCTCCACCTTTTGCAGACCCTTAGCGGCGGATTGTTACACTTCGATTCCGGCTGTTATGACGGCTGGACGCTCGTCACGAACGGCGCGCCGGGGTCGGATGCGGGAAGCGCACCGCGCTATCTGGAGGCAGGCGGCTGGGAGGTCGAAACGGGCTTATTCGGATTGCCGTCCTCATTCTCTGCTGAAGGCGGCTCCGCTTTTCTAAGGTTGGGCAGCGGATGCTCTCGTTCATTGTAGCTTGGCGGGATGACGGCCAGCCTGATCGCATCCTGGACTCCCGCCTCGCCGACCATGAAAACATCGAGGCGCAACTGCGGCAAGTTCACCGGAACAAGCTCTATCTCGCTCTGCCAGTTGGACCAGCCGTAGCCGCTCGCATAGCGCGGGAAGGAATAGCCGTAGCAGCGCATGATCGCGAACGGCAGCGTGGTGCGGAATTCCTGCGGAGGTGGCGTTAATGCCCGGCAAAGCGCCTTTCCCACCGGATCGGCGTGATGAACACATTTCCAACCCATGTTCACCAGCCAGCCGCCGTACCAAAACAGCTCGACCGTCCTTGGCTCCTCCTTGCCCGCTTCATTCTTTGCCAGCGGTGCGTTTCGAAACTTCTCCAAAGCGATGCATAGAGGATCATTAGCTCGTTTTGCCGGCGATCCTGCAGCCACTGCAAGGAGGAGCGGGAAGAGGGCTGTGGGATGCATATGGATCTAAGATTCCTTGCCCCGCCGCCAAAACGCAAGCGCAACGATCGTCGGCGCGGTCTCTCTGCTCAGCCCCCGTTCATCCGCAATGGCCTATTGAGCTTCGCTCAACCGATCAGAGGAAAAGACAATGAGAAAGATCGTCCTCGCTCTGGCCGCCGCTTCGGTGCTCGCCGCGCCCGCGGCCGCCGCCCCGCGCCTTCATGGCGAAGCGCAACTGGCGAAGATGCTCGACGGCCGCACGGCCGGCAAGCCGGTCGACTGCATCGACCTCGGCCAGGTCCGCTCCAGCCAGATCGTCGATCATACCGCCATCGTCTACGATTCCGGCGGCACGCTCTACGTCAACCGCCCGCGCGGCGGCGCCGAGTCGCTCGATTCATGGGACGTGATGGTGCTGAAGCCGTTCGACCACGAGCTGTGCCGGGTCGATACCGTGCAGCTTCTCGACAGCGGCTCGCATTTCTTCAAGGGCAGCGTCTTCCTCGGCGATTTCGTGCCGTACAAAAGGGAAACCGCCGCCCGCTGAGCCGCGCGACGGAACGAACATAACCGTTCCCCGGTCCGGCGCTTCGGGTGTTTGAATCCGGGCCCCGGCTTTCCGCCGGGGAACGAAGCACAGGCAGATCGCATCGACGCTGGTCCGCCGTCGGGAGAGCGACACGCACTTCGGATCGGAAAACAGGCTTCTGATCGCTTCACCCCGTCCGCGCTCGGCGATGGACGGGGTGAAGAACGATCAAATGTTGCTCAATTCCCCTGCGGCGCCGGCTGGGCCGATTGCTGCTGCATGCGCGCCCGCATCTGCTCGGCATAAGCGGCGCGCTCCTCGGGCGTCAGGACTCCGTCATGGTTGGTGTCGGCGCGATCGAAGCGGGCGAGGCTGGCGGCGACCATCTCGTCCTGCGTCACCTTGCCGTCATGATTGGTGTCGAGGCGCGGCATCATCCGCGCGCCGTTCGGGCCGAGCTCGGCCTCGGTGAGGATGCCGTCATGATTGGCGTCCATCTCCTTGAAGCGCCGCTCGACGTCCTGCTGCAGCTGGGCGCGGGTGACGGATGCCTCGGTCGCGGCGGGAGCGGCCGGCGCGCCGGCGGGGGGCTGGGCGGAAGCGGGAAAAGCGGCAAAGGCGGCCAACGCCGCGCCGGCGAGGAAAAACCTGGTCATGCATGGGGCTCCAGAAAGGGGCATGGCGGAAGCGCCGCCCCGGCGCGCGCCACTGCCGGTTGGCGCCTGTACCGCGGTTGAACGGCGATCGTCCCGATGCGGCGCGATTTTTCTGCTATCCGCGCCGGGGCCGCCGCCGAGCCCTGCAGGGAGGATGGAATGGCGATCGACATGAACGGGCTGACGCCGCTGATCGAAGTGTTCGACATGAACGAGGCGATCGATTTCTACTGCGACATTCTCGGCTTCGAGATCCATGCCTCCTCGCCCGAGGTCGAGGGGCCGGAAGGCCGCTATTTCCACTGGGCCTGGCTGCGGAGCCGCGGCGGCGCCGAGCTGATGCTCAACACGGCCTACGACACGGGCGAGCGCCCGGCCAGGCGAGACGAGGTTCGATGGACGGGCCATGGACACACCACTTTCTTCATCGGCTGCCCCGATCCGGACCTCGCTTACGAAGAGTTGAGATCGAAGGGCGTCGAGACCGATCCGCCCAAAATGGCGCCTTATGGGATGAAGCAGCTCTCTCTGCGCGACCCCGACGGCTACGGAATCTGCTTCCAGGCGACGGCCTGATCCGAATCCGGCCGGGTCTCGTTTCCACTGCGTCAGAAGCGGGTCGAAACGCCAACATAGAGCTGGAAATCGGGCGTGTTGCGGTTGAGGCCGAAATTGGCACCCACGTCGAACTGGAGAGTCTTGCGCGCCAGCCAGGTGGCCATGACGTCGGCCGAAACTTGCTGGACCGTGCCCGCCGGATCGAAATCCTGCGCGCTCCAGATCTCCGCCGCCAAAGTCACCTTGCCGACCTGCTTGCCGACATTGACGATGTTCTGGAGGTTGATGTGGCGCCCGGAGCCGTCCGCGTCGAGGAGCAAATCCGCTTCGGGGCTGAAATTGAGGGTGAAGCCCCGCGGCAGGTTGATGTTGACCGGCAGAGCGAGCCCGCCCTCGACCGCGCCGTTGCCGATTCCGTGCCGTGCGGTCGGCAGCTTGACGAACGGGATGAGCGCGATCTGGGTGTTGGCGGAGGCGCCGGTCAGCCTCTGCTTGTAGCGGACGAACAGGTCGCCGATGCCGCCAAGCCGGTCGCTGATATTGCCGGTCCGAGTCCGCACCTCCTCATAAGGCGTGATGGCGAACTGGAGGTCGGCGCTGTCGCTGAGGCCGAATTTCAGCACCGGATTGGTGTAGAGGATCGTGTCGGTCCGGGTGCCGCCCTCGGTGTCGCGCGTCCAGTTGAGGATGTCCGTCTCGAGCTGGATCGCCCCGGCCGGAACGGTGCAGGCGCCGTTGCCCTTGCCGGGCCGGTCGGTGCAGATCGGCTGGTCGTCCGGCTGGGGCGTCGCCCCCGCGCCGGTCTGGGCGAGAGCCGGCGCGGCGCACAGGCCGAGAAGGATGGCAAGGCAGAGGCGCTTCATCCCATCGTCCTCCCATCCGCTCCCGGCCGCTCCGGCCACAACAGGCGGCTCCCCGCCTGCATGTCGCACGGCGGGTCGGATCAGGCAATGCGGCGAAGCGGAGAGGTCAGCCGGAGGCGCGCGCCCGGTAGCGGGAATAGCGGCGGCAGAGCAGCCGGAAATCCTCGCCGCTGCGCGCCGGCGCATCGTCGTTGCTGGCGGGCGCGCCGGCCTGATCCGGCGCGAACTTCTTGTCTGACATTCCCCACGGCTCCTGAACGGAAGCAAGATTGAAAGGCCGGGCGGCCCCACCCGCCCGGCGCTTTCAGCAAGTCTCGACTTACGACTTCGCGTTATCCGCAGAAAAGCTTAAACAATCGTATCGGGCCGGGAACCAGCTCAGCGCCGCTGCGCCGCCGTCTTGTCGCGCTCGGCGCGGAATTCCGAATCCGGGCTCCAGTTCGGCCATTCGCGCGAATTGGCGAGGTGGAAGCCGACCGCATAGAGCATCGACAGATCCTGGGCGAGGCCGCTCAAATCCCAGTCCGGGCTCCATTCGTCGGCCGGCTGGTGATAGCGGTTGGCGGTATAGTCGCTGGCGAGCTGCTCGCCGCGCGCGGTGCCGCCGTGCACCAGATCGTTGCCCGATTCGAACGAGATGGCGGGAACGCCGCGCTTGGCGAAGGAGAAATGGTCGGAGCGATAGAAGCCGCCCGCCTCCGGATGCGGCTCGGGCATGAACGAGCGGCCGCGGCGGCGCCCCTCGGCGATCAGATCGTCGAGCAGGCCCAATTTGGCGGCGCCGGAAATGCTGAAGTTGCGCGCGGGCCCATAGACGCCGAGCGCATCCATGTTGATGACGCCGGCCGTCTTGGCGAGCGGATAGATCGGGTTCGCCGCATAATATTCGGAGCCGAGCAGGCCCTTCTCCTCGGCCGTCACCGCGAGGAAGACGACCGACCGCTCCGGCCGTGGGCCCTGCGCGAATGCCCGGCCGAGCTCGAGCAAAGCCGAGACGCCGGTCGCGTTGTCGACGGCGCCATTATAGATGCGGTCCCCCTTCGCGTCCGGCGCGCCGACGCCGAGATGGTCCCAATGGGCCGAATAGATCACGCTCTCGTCGGGATGGGTTCGTCCCGGCAGCCGGCCGACGACATTGTGCGAGGTGATGACCCGGGAATCGACGCCATAATCGGCGCTGAGCGTCGCCTTGAGCGGCACCGGATGGAAATCGCGGCTCTGCGCCGCCTTCTTCATCGCCTCGAAATCGAGGCCCGAGGCGCGGAACAGGGCGATGGCATTGTCGCGCTGGATCCAGGCTTCGAACGGCGTGTGCACCGCGCGCGGATCGCCGCGGACGATGTCGAACTGGGCGTTGGTGTTGGAATTCCTGACCGTCGCCCATCCGTAGGAGGCGGGCTCGCGCTCGTGGATGACGATGACGCCGGCCGCGCCCTGCCGTGCGCCTTCCTCATATTTGTAGGTCCAGCGGCCATAATAGGTCATCGCCTTGCCGCCGAAATCGCCCACGCCGGTCTCGAAATCGGGATCGTTGACGAGCACGACCATGATCTTGCCGTGCATGTCGACGCCCTTGAAATCGTCCCACTTACGCTCCGGCGCCTTGACGCCGTAGCCGACGAAGACGAGCGGCGCGGCGGCGATCGAGAGATGCTTCTGCCCGGTCAGCGGAGCACGCACCGAGATTTCGTCGCCCTGGCGGAGCGGCTGGCGCCGACCGTTCACGTCGAGGCTGATCTCGGGCGTTCCCTCGATCTCGGCGCGGAGCAAAGGCACGTTCTGGGTCCAGCCGCTTTTGCCGTCGGCCAGGGAGCCCCCCGGCTGCAGCCCCGCCGCCTTCATCTGGGAGACGATATAGTCGATCGTCTTGGTCTCGGCGGGCGTCGCCGGCCCGCGTCCCTCGAACGCGTCCGAGGCAAGCACCTTCACATGCTGCGACAGGCGCGCCGGATCGAAGGTCGGCGCGGCCGCGATGACGGCGGCCGGCACGGCAAGAGCAACGGCGGCAAGCAGGAAACCGGGCTTCATCATCGACTCCGAACGATTGCTTTCAGAGGCACTTACGCGTTTCGGAACGGATATGAAAAGGGATAGCCCCCGTCATTCCCGCGAAGGCGGGAATCCAGACCGACTCTTCGCCCCGAAGATTGGCGAGTCGGGCTGCCGGCGCCCCTATCGCGCCGGGGCCGGATATTGATCGAACCAGGCGATGGTGCGGGCGGCGCACGCCGATCCGATGCTCCGGCGCGCGGATGCCGGGCCACTTTATCGGCGACACCATCAGCATCCGGCCAGGCGGGCCGCCTTCATCCGGATGCGGTGCGGCCGAACCTCAATGCGGCGGGGCCGGCGGAGCCGGTGGCGCAGGCGGGGCCGACTGCATCCGCGCCATCGCGGCGGCGCGCTCTTCGGGAGAGAGGGTGCCGTCATGATTGGTGTCGGCGGCGTCGAACGCGGCCATCTGGCGGGCGGTCAGCTCGTCGAGCGTGACCTTGCCGTCGTGATTGGCGTCCATGCGCTGCAGCATCGTCGCGGCGCCCTGCGCGTCGACGCCGGCCGCGACCAGCTCGTCCTGCGAGATCGAGCCGTCATGATTGGCGTCCATCTGGCTGAAGCGCTGCTGCACCCTTTGCTGCATCTGGGCGCGAGTCATCGGGCCGGAAGCGGCCTGCGGGGCTGCGGACGGAGCAGCGGGCGGGGCGGCGGGCGTTTGGGCGAAAGCGGAAGCGGCGGTCAAGGCGGCGACGGCCGCGCCGGAAAGAGCGATTCTGATCATGAGAGGCTCCAGGAGGGGGGGCGAGGTCCTTGCGGAGCCGCGGCCTTTATTCCGGTCGAAGGGGATATGCCAGTCCCGCCGCGCCGTGCCGAGCCTGGATCGGGCCGGATTCCCTTTTCGGCGCCCGGCGGCCGGCTATCGCGCCCGGCCCAGATATTTGTCGAACCAGGCGATGGTGCGGCGGCGCACGTCGATCCTGTGCTCGGGCGCGCGCACGCCATGGCCTTCGCCGGGATAGATGACGAGGCTGGTCGGCACGTTCATCTCCTTGAGCGCGTGCCAATATTCGACCGATTGGGTCGGCGGCACCTCGATGTCGCGCTCGCCGACATAGATGAAGGTCGGAGTCCTGGCCTGGTGGATGAAGCGGATCGCCGACACCCGCCAATAAGCGTCGAAATCGTCATAGACCGACTTGCCGAAGAAGGGGATCATCCACTGGTCGATGCCGTTGGTGCCGTAATAGCTGATCCAGTCGGAGAGGCCGGCACCGGAGACGATCGCCTTGAAGCGGTTGGTCTGGGTGTTGGCCCACATCGCCATGAAGCCGCCGTATGAGCCGCCCATCAGGCCGAGCCGAGCATTGTCGATCGGCGCGGCGCGCTCGGCGGCGTCGATGCCGGCGAGGATGTCGCGCAAATCGCCGCCGCCGAAATCGCGCTTGTTGGCCTGGGTGAAGGCTTCGCCCTGGCCGTAGCTGCCGCGCGGATTGGGATAGAAGACGTAATAGCCGGCGCGGACGAGGTCGGCGGTCGCGCCTTCCCAGACGAAATTGGGCTGGCTGGCGGCGGCTGGGCCGCCATGGACGATCGTCACCATCGGCGCCTTCGCCGAGGGACCAGCGCCGCGCGGGGCGATCAGCCAGCCCTGGACGGTGAAGGCACCGTTCTTCCAGCCGAGGCTGCGGGCTGAGACGAGCGGTGCCCAATCGTCATTGTCGTGCGTGATCGGGCGCGGAGCGGCGATCGGGCCGGCGAGGATCGCGGACGGATGCTCGAAATCCTGGGCGACCATCGCCACCGAAGCGCCATTGGCCGAGCGGGCGAACCGCGCCCCGCCGGCGGTCATGCCGACGGGCGCGCTCCACGCGGGCTGTCCGGGGCCGCGTGCCGAATCGAGCGGGACGATGGCGTTGCGGTCGCCGATCAAGGCCGAGCCGGCGAGCCCGGCGCGGCCCCAGAGCAAGGAGGTGAAGCTGCCGCGATAATCAGGCGTGATGTCGCGCGGCGTGCCCCCCGCGATCGGGACGATATAGACGTCGCCGCCGATCGAGCCGAAGTCGCTCATCAGCCCGCCGATGAAAGCGACGCTCCGTCCGTCCGGCGAGGCCTTGGGCATGTTCATCTGCATCGGCGGCGCGGCGATGCGGCGGACCGCGCCGGTCGCGCCGTCGATCGCATCCAGTTCCGCGACCCACCAATTATTGTCGCCATTGCCGAGCGCGCTGGTCGCGACGAAACCGCTTCCGTCCGGCGTCCAGTCATATTCGTAGACGTAGCGGTCGGCCGGCGAGACCGGCATGAGCGTGCCGCCCTCGGCGGGCACGATTGCGATCCTCTGCTCGTCATTCTGCTCGCCGATCTCGCCGACCTGGCGGACTCCCGCCTGGGTTGCGCCGCGTTCCTTGCGGGCGCCGATCGTGACGAGCAGGGCGATCCGCCTTCCGTCCGGCGAGAAACGCGGATCTTCGGCAATGCCCTCGATCGTCGCGAGCGTCTCCGTCGCCTTGCCGGCGGCCCGCATCAGCCGCGTCGCCCCGCCCTCGCGGGCGAGGAAGACGAGCTGCCCGTCAGGCGCGAAGACAAGACCGGAATAGGAGCAGGATGTGCAGGGATCGATGCTGTCCAGCACCGCACCGGTCGCGGAATTGCGGACGACGATATGGCCGTGCGGCGTCGACGGCGCATTCGCCTCGATGTCGCTTTCCACCGTCGCGGTTCGCGCGCCGTCCGCCGACAAAGCGAGGCCGCCATATTCGTGCATCGATTGCCCGCGCGGAGATTGGGCGAGAACGGGGGCCGCGGACAGCAGCAAGGCGGCGGCGATGGCAAGGCGCATGGCGATCTCCTGATGATCGCAGCCGACTACACGCCTCGTCATCCCCGCGAAAGCGGGATCCAGTCCGGATGTCGTTCTGGATTCCCGCGTCCGCGGGAATGACGTAGCGTAGGGGCATGCACAGCACACCCGCCCTCGCCGACCCATTAACCGAAGCCGAAATCGAGGCCGCCCGCCGCCGGATCGCGGACGCGGCGGTGCGCACCCCGCTCGTCCCGCGGCCGGACGGCTCGGCCTGGCTCAAGCTCGAATGCCTGCAGCCGACCGGCTCCTACAAGATACGCGGCGCGACCAACGTGCTGAAGGCGCGGCTGGAGGCGGGCGAGGCGATCGAGGCGATCGTCACCGCCAGCGCCGGCAATTTCGGCCAGGCCATCGCCCGCGCCGCCGCAAGCTTCGGCCTGCCCTGCATCATCCACGTCCCGGATTATGCGGCGCGGGTGAAGGTCGAGACTCTGAAGCGCATGGGCGCCGAGGTGCGCGCGCACGATTTCGCCGACTGGTGGCACATCATGCAGACCCGCGAGACCGGCGACGACGGCACCTTCTTCCACCCGGTCTGCGAGCGCGAGATGATCGCCGGCGCGGCGACGATCGGCGCGGAGATCGTCGAGGATCTGCCCGAGGTGGAGACTTTGCTGATCCCGGTCGGCGGCGGCGGCCTCGCCTCGGGCATCGCCCAGGCGGTGAAGATGCGCCGGCCACAATGCCGCATCCTCGCCGTCGAGACCGACACCGCGCTCCCGCTCAAGGCGGCGCTGGCGGCGGGCGAACCGGTGACGGTGGAACGCAGGTCCAGCTTCGTCGACGGCATGGGCAGCACCCGCGTTCTCGACGCCATGTGGCCCCTGCTCCGCCGCCTGATCGACGACGTCGTCGTGGTCAGCCTCGCCGAGGTCGAAGCGGCGATCCGAACCCTCGCCGCCGAGCATCACGTCATCGCCGAAGGCGCCGGCGCGGCCGCGTTCGCCGCCGCGGCAAAGCTTCCGCCGGGTCGCAATGTCGCCATCGTCTCCGGCGGCAACCTCGACCGCGCCGAGCTGTTGCGGATCCTGGCATAAAGTCCCGTCTTCCTCAGACCGGCCTTGGAGAACATCCTCCCGGATCGACGGCGAGGCTATGGGCTCTTCTGAGAAGCCATATTCTGCTTCCTTCACGACATTCGCGAACCGCCGAAGTCGTGGTCACAACTTCAGTAACGCTGCCGTTGGACAAGCGCACGCGGACGATCGGATGTGGTCCATACCTGTCTTCGTAGAAGTCAACGCCGAGAACCGCCGCCGGTTCTATTGCCACCGGCCCGGAATATAGAAAAGAGCCTGCCATGATCCCGAAAAGGCAAAGGCCGACGACCATCGCGATCGCGGCCCAGTTTTCTGCGATCCCGAAGACCGTACGCTCAAAAGCGAAGCGGATCGCAGCAGAGCGGGATAGTGGCATCGAGCGCATAATGCAGGCGGAAGCCGGCCCGCACAATGTCGCTCGGTTCATCTGACTGGAGCGCGGCTGTCGGCTGTACTGCCGATGCGCGCCATCGACGAGGCCGCGCCTGCGAAGCCGGGGAGGCCGCCCCTACCGCGTCGACGGCCGCGCGACCGCCGCCACCGCGGGCGGATGGGAAGCGGAGGCTGCGGCCGGCTTCACCGGCTTTGGGGCCTTCGCCGTCCTGATTGCGGGTGCCTTCGGCCTTGCCGAAGCGGCGGGCGCGTCCGCCGCCTCCTGCGGCTCGGGCGCCGGCAGGCCGTCGAGCGCGGCGACGACCGGCTTGTCGCGGCCGTACATGTCCTTGTAGCTGTAATAGCCCGGGCTGTCCGGCGTCGCCGCGATGGTGAAATAGACGATATAGACCGGAATCGGAGTCGCCAGATTGGCCTGCACCGTCTTGCCCGAAGCGACCGTGCCGTAGATCTTTTCATGGTCCCAGTCGGTGCCCTGGAGCAGGGTCTCGGCGAAGCCGACCGCGTCCTCGGTGCGGACGCAGCCGTGGCTGTAGGCGCGGGCCTGCGCGTTGAACAGATTCTTGGCGTTCGTGTCGTGCAGGTAGATGGCGTAGGGATTGCCCATCACCAGCTTCATCCGGCCCAGCGCATTGTGCGGCCCGGGCGGCTGGCGATAGCGGACGCCGCCGTCGCCCATCGGCACCGCGACATAGCCCTTCTTGCCCTTCACCTCGTGGCTGATGCTGGTCGGCACCTCCCACCACGGATTGAAGATGGCGCCGGTGATGAGGGCGCTGAGCTGCGGCGTCGGCGTCTTGAGCGCGCCGGCGACGGCCCGGCGGCGGTTCAGCGTCTGCCCGCCCTGGACGAGCGCGACCGTGTAGGCCGGCACGTTCACGATCACATATTTCTCGCCGAGGTCGCGCGGCAGCCACCGCCAGCGGTCGAGGTTGAGGCGGATCTTGTCGGCCAGCGCCTTGTCGGCGGTCGTCGCGAGCAGCGCCTTCAACGCCGCATATTGCGGGTGGGTCGGAAGCAGCGAGCGCAGGGCGTCCGGCACGATATGGCCGGAGAGCGCGCGGTCGAGCAAAGCCTGCTGGTCGGCGGGGGCGAAGGGATCGTCCCTCACATGCCAGTCGACTCGCGCGTCGCCGCGGACGTGGCCGAAGGCGAGGTCGGACGCCACCTTGAGGAAGGTGTCGGTGGCGACGCCGTCGAGCATCGCCGGATCGCCCGTCATCGCCTGGCTGAGCGCCTCCGGGCCGTAATCGGCCGGATCGAGCCCCTCGGTGCCGATGCCCTGGATGAAGGCGAGCAGGTCGGCCGCGTCGCGGCGGGTCCAATGGCCGCTGACGACGATCGGCGCCGGCACGGGCGGGACCGCGCCGGGCGCCTGCGCGGGCGGCTGCATGTCCTGGGCGGCAATCGGGGCCGCTGCCGAAAGCAGCAGCAGGGGCAGAAGGAAACGGCTGATCATCTTCAATCCTGTCGCGTCCGGCGGCCCCACCCCGCGTGGCGGCCCACCTGCGCCGTACGCAGGATCATCTCTTAAAGATCGCTGAAGCGGGGGGCAAGGCGCTCCGCAAGCAGCAGAAAGAAAAGGAGAATCGGTCCGACCCGCAGCCGGACCGATCCATCCTTCATGCCGATCAGGCGGAAGTGGCCGCGCCGTCGCGGTTCATCCAGCCGAAATAGGCCGCGACGATGGCGAGCACGGCGTGCAGCCAGATGTCGTTGCCGTAGAGCGGGATCAGCCCGAACGTGGTCCTCAAGGCCGGGATGAAGCCCATGATCGTCAGCAATGCGTAAATGATGGCGACGCCGCGGAAATAGGTCCGCGCGCCGGCGAGCGAGCGGGCGGCGAGCAGGCCCCAGATGCCGAACAGGAGATGCACGATGTCGTGCAGCACGTTGACCGGGAACAGCGTCAGCTCATAGCCGAACAAGGTGGTCATCTTCACGTTCGAATCGGCATCCATGGCCATGCCGGGCATCGGCGTCAGGCCCGGAATGAAGCCGACAATGCCGACGATGATAAAGACGATGCCGAAAATCGTCGCGAATGTACGAGTGTTCATCAAGCATCTCCCCATTGCGTTCTCATGCGACGCTTACTGGGGCGCGGTTCTACCGGAATTACGGGTCCGTAACCAGCGGCTACATTCCTGCCCTCAGCTATAGATGACGGAACGAAGCGGACGTTCCCGCGCGTCGGCCGCCCAGCCGGCGATGGCGGCGGCGATCTTCGCGCCGCCGGCCGCGGAAGGCTCGATCGGATTGGCATAATCCTCGTCCGCAGTGCAGACCAGCCTGAGGTCGATCAGCGCCAGGCCGCGCGCGAAAGCGGCGCGGGCGATCTCGTCGTTGAACAGAGCGAGGGCGGCGCGGATAAGCCTCTGGTCGGGCGCCGATGGCGGCGTGTCGTAGATGGTGCAGAGCGCGGTCGGCAGGCCGCGCGCCAGCACCGCCTCGACCATCTCCCCATAGGCACGGGCAAAGCGGCTCTGGGCCGTCTCGAGCAGCGACAGCGCCTCGGCCACATTCGCGACCGACTGGCCGAGCAGGTGCGAAGCGTCGATCGCGTCATTGCCGCCGGCGCTGACGGCGAGATGGGTCGCGTCGGCGGGCAGGCGGCCGAGCTGCGCGGGCAGCTCGCGAACCATGGTGCCGTCGACGGCGAGCCGGCTGGCATCCCAATCGACCGGCAAGTGCCGGCGCAGCTGCCGCACCACGTCCGGCCCGCCATGCACATAGGCGCCATTGTCGAAGATCGAATCGCCGAGGAGGACGAGATGGGCCATGGATGTCGGATCCCGGGTTCCGGCAACCGTCCTAGGGCCGCCGGAATTTCAGGATGAAGCGGTCGGTCTTCATCCGGATCGACGGGTCGAACACGATCTTGCTGTGGTCGTCCGCCGGGTTGCGGAGCGCATCGCTCTCGCCGGCGAGGCGGAAGCCGGCCGCGGTCACTTCCTGGATGACGGTCGCGCGCTCGATCCGGTGGAGCTGGGGCGCGTCGGTGAAGCCCTTGCCCGCAGCGGCGGCGTGATCGACGATCAGATAAATGCCGCCCGGCTTCACCGCGGCGAACACGGCGCGGTTGAACGCGCTTATGTCGACATTCGCATATTTGGGGACGTGGAGGTCGTGATAGTTGATCGTCGTCCAGAAGATGTCGACCTTCTCCGGCAGGTGGAAGGTGCCGAGCGGCGATGCGTCGACGATCACATTGGTCCGGCCGGGCTCCTTCGCCACCGCCTGGATCGCGGTGACATTGCCCTGGGCCCCAGGTCGTGGTCTCGAGCGCATAGACCTTGCCGCGCGGACCGGCGACGTCGCTCAGCAGGCGCGTATAATAGCCGCCGCCGGGCAGATATTCGCCGATCACCTCGCCCGGCCGCACCCGGGCGAAGGCGAGCACCTCCGCCGGCTTGCGGTTCGGATCGAGCTTGCGGTCGTCCGCGGGCCGGGATTGGTCGGCGACGGCGTGGGCGATATAATCCGGCACCGAAGGCGCCGCCATGGCCGCGAGCCAGAAACCGAGACCCAGCGTCGCCGCCCATCGCACCATCGACCGCCTCATTTGTCGCCTCCCCTGTTGATGCCGCTTCCCCTTAGTTCATTTTCGCGCCGCCCGCAGCCTGCGCTTCACGGCATGGAGAAATCCACGCCCTGGGCGAGCGGCAGGTCGCGGCTGTAATTGATCGTGTTGGTCGCCCGCCGCATATAGTTGCGCCAGGCGTCGGAGCCGCTCTCGCGGCCGCCCCCCGTCTCCTTCTCGCCGCCGAAGGCACCGCCGATCTCGGCGCCCGAAGGGCCGATATTGACGTTGACGATGCCGCAGTCCGAGCCGGCGGCCGAGAGGAACTGCTCCGCCTCGCGCAGGTCGTTGGTGAAGATCGACGACGCGAGCCCCTGCGGCGCGTCGTTATGGGCCGCGATCGCCTCTTCCAGCGCGGAATAACGCAGGACGTAGAGGATCGGCACGAAGGTCTCGGTGAGAACGATCTCGGTCTGGCCCGGCATCTCGACGATGGCCGGGCGGACGTAGAAGGCGCCGGGTGAGCTCTCCTCGATCAGCCGCTCGCCGCCCGCGACGGCGCCGCCCTGCCGCCGCGCCTGTTCCAGCGCCGCCTGCATGCCGTCGAAAGCGGCGCGGTCGATCAGCGGCCCGACCAACCTCCCCTCTTCCAGCGGATTGCCGACCGGCACGCTCGCCCAGATCTGCTTCAGCCGCGGCACCAGCCGGTCGTAAATCTCCGCATGGACGAACAGGCGCCGCAAGGTCGTGCAGCGCTGGCCCGCCGTCCCCACCGCGGCGAAGGCGATCGCCCGCTCGGCAAGCGCGAGGTCAGCGGTCGACGCGACGATCATCGCATTATTGCCGCCAAGCTCGAGCAAAACCCGTCCGAACCGCGCCGCCACGCGCGGCGCCAGCGTCCGGCCCATCCGGGTCGAGCCGGTCGCCGAGACCAGGGCCACCCTGGGATGGTCGACCAGGGCCTCGCCCGTCTCGCGACCGCCCTGCACCAGCTGGCTGAGATGCTCCGGCGCCTCGCCGAACCGCTTCGCCGCCCGGGCGAACAAAGCCTGGACGGCGACCGCGGTCAGCGGCGTCTTCTCCGACGGCTTCCACACGACCGCATCGCCGCAGACGAAAGCGAGGCAGGCATTCCAGGCCCAGACGGCGACCGGGAAGTTGAAGGCGGAGATCACGCCGACCACGCCGAGCGGGTGCCAGGTCTCCATCATCCGGTGGCCGGGCCGCTCGGTGGCGATGGTGAGGCCGTAAAGCTGGCGCGAGAGGCCGACGGCGAAATCGCAAATGTCGATCATCTCCTGGACCTCGCCGAGGCCCTCCTGGAGGATCTTGCCGGCCTCCAGGCTGACCAGCCGTGCGAGCGCCTCTTTCTCTTCGCGCAGCACCGCGCCGAACAGCCGCACCAATTCCCCGCGCCGCGGTGCCGGGACGCTCCGCCAGGCGAGAAAGGCCCGGTGCGCCCGCTCCACCGCTTCGGCCACGTCGGCGGCCGAGGCCGATACGACGCCGCCGATCGGCCGACCGTCGATGGGGGAACGGGAGACCAGCTCTCCCTGGGGGGCGTCCATGCCGAGGCGCTCGAACAGCGCTCTCGCTTCCGTCGCAGAATCGAAGCTCATGCCGACCCTCTAGCGCCAGACGGGCATCTTTTCACCGTTCGTGCAATGTGGCAGCGGGCGAAAATTCCTTTGGGAGATGTTCCATGTCCGCTCGCCTTGCGAAGCTCGCTTTCCCCTTCCTCGTCGCCGTCGCGCCGGCCGCGATCGCCATCGCCGCGACCGGCACGCTCGGAGTCACCCTTTCCTACCGCGATCTCGGCGTGAAGCCGGGCGACAATTTCGATCTCTATGCCAATGGCGCGTGGAAGAAGGCGGCCGAGATCCCGCCCGACCGCGCCTCGACCGGCGTCGGCTACGAAGTCTTCCAGCGCGCCGAGCAGCGCAACGCCGAGCTGGTCCGCAATGCCGGCGCCGGCAATCCCGCGCCCGGCACGCCGCAGCGGATGATCGCCGATTATTATGCCGCTTACATGGACCAGGCCGGGATCGACGCGCGCGGCCTTGCGCCGCTGCATCCGCAGCTTGCCGAGATCGACGCAATCTCCTCGAAGGAAGGTCTCTCGCGCCTGCTCGGCAACCGGCTGCGCGCCGACGTCGATCCGCTCAACGACACCAATTTCCAGACCGAGAATCTGTTCGGCCTGTTCGTGACCCAGGCGCTCGACGATCCGGACCGGACGATCCCCTATCTGCTTCAGGGCGGCCTCGGCATGCCCGACCGCGATTATTATGTCTCGTCCGACCCGGCGATGGCGAAATTGCGGACCGCCTACCGGACCTATGTCGCCGACATGCTGCGCACCGCCGGCTTCTCCGATCCCGACGCGCGCGCCGACCGCATCGTCGCGCTCGAGGACAAGATCGCCGCCGCCCATCTCGACCGCACCGCGAGCGAGGACGTCCACAAGGCCGACAATCCCTGGCGCACCGCCGACCTCGGCCGGCTCGCGCCGGGCATCGACTGGGCGGCTTTCCTCGAAGCGGCGGGCCTTCGGAACCAGCCGACGATCATCGCCTGGCAGCCGGGCGCGATCAAAGGCCTCTCCGCCCTCGTCGCGAGCGAGCCTCTGCAAAGCTGGAAGGATTGGCTCGCCTTCCACACGATCAACCGCGCGGCCAACGATCTCCCGGCCGCCTATGACGACCTTCATTTCGGCTTTTACGGCCGGACGATGCAGGGAACGCCGAAGCAGCGCGACCGCTGGCGGCGCGGCATCGCCTTCGTCAACGCCGATCTCGGCGACGCGGTCGGCAAGGTCTATGCCGCCCGCTACTTCCCCGCCTCGTCCAAGGCCGAGGTGCAGGCCATGGTGAAGAACCTCCTCGCCGCCTTCGACCGGCGCATCGACTCGCTCACCTGGATGGCGCCGAGCACCAAGGCGGCGGCCAAGGCCAAGATCCGGACCTTGCGGGTCGGCGTCGGCTATCCCGAGACGTGGCGCGATTATGCCGGGCTCGAGATAAGCCGCGACGACCCCGCCGGAAATGCCTGGCGGGCGCAGCTCTGGGAATATCATCACCAGCTCGCCAAGCTCGGCCGGCCGGTCGACCGCGGCGAATGGTGGATGACGCCGCAGACGGTCAATGCGGTCAACCTCCCGCTCCAGAATGCGCTCAACTTCCCGGCCGCGATCCTGGAGGCGCCCTATTTCGATCCGAAGGCCGACGCCGCCGCCAATTACGGCGCGATCGGCGCGGTGATCGGCCACGAGATCAGCCACAGCTTCGACAATACCGGCGCCGCCTTCACCGCCACCGGCAAGCTCGAAAATTGGTGGACGCCGCAGGATTTCGCCCATTTCGACGCGGCGACCCAGCAGCTCGCGCGCCAATATGATTCCTACGAGCCGATTCCCCGCGTTCACCTCCGCGGCGACCAGGAATTGGGCGAGAATATCGCCGACGTCGCCGGCCTCGCCGCCGCCTACGACGCTTATCGCATGTCGCTGCACGGCAAGCCGGCGCCGGTGATCGGCGGGTTGACCGGCGACCAGCGCTTCTTCCTCGCCTTCGCCCAGGCCTGGCGGCAGAAGACGCGCGAGGCGGCGCTGCGCCAGCAGATCGTCACCGACGGCCACGCGCCGGCGGCGGAGCGGGCGGAGACGGTGCGCAACATCGATCCCTGGTACGGTGCCTACGGCGTCAAGCCAGGCGACAAGCTTTACCTCGCGCCGAAGGACCGGGTGAAGATCTGGTAGGATTCGTGTCCTCCCCGGGACGGGGAGGGGGGCCAGCCGAAGGCTGGTGGAGGGGGTCTTGAGACCTGCACGACCCCCCCTCCACCGCCGTTCCGGCGGTCCCCCTCCCCGCGAGCGGGGAGGACAATCAATCGAACAAGTCCCGCGCCCGCCGCAGGCCCGCAATCCCCGCCGCCAGCGTCTCGTCGCGTTTCGCAAAGCAGAGGCGGACGACGTTGGCGACCGGCCGCTCGGCATAAAAAGCGGAGACCGGGATCGCGGCGACGCCGGCCTCGCGCACGGCGCGCTCGCAGAAGGTGACGTCGTCGACATCGAGGTCCGACGCGTCGAGGTCGATCGAGAGGAAGTAGGAGCCTTCGGCCGGCAGGCAGAAAAAACCGGCGTCGCTCAGCCCCGCGACCAGCCGGTCGCGCGCCGCCGCGAACGTGGCGCGCATCGCGTCGAAATAATCGTCGTCCAGGCCGAGCCCCCAGGCGCAGGCGGCCTGGAGGTTGGGCGCGGTCGAGAAGGTCAGGAACTGGTGGGCCTTGGCGATCGGCCCGGCGAGGCGCGGCGGCGCCACCACCCAGCCGACCTTCCAGCCGGTCAGCGAGAAGATCTTGCCGGCCGAGCCGACCTTGACCGTCAGATCGCGCATTCCGGGAAAGCCGGCGAGCGGGAGATGGCGGCGGCCGTCGAAGACGACATGCTCCCACACCTCGTCGCTGAGCGCGATGACGCCGCGCCGGACGCACGCCTGGGCGAGCAAGGCGAGCTCGCTCTCCTCGAACACGCGCGAGGAGGGATTGTGCGGATTGTTGAAGACGACGAGCCGGGTGCGGTCGGTGAACGCCTCGTCCAGCGCCTCGCGCGTGATCCGCCAGCCGGGCGGAGTCAGGCGGACATAGCGCGGCACCCCGCCGGCGCGCAGGACGAGCGGCAAATAAGCGTCGTAAAGCGGCTGGAACAGCAGGATCTCGTCGCCCGGGCTGACCAAAGCCGCGATCGCCGCCGCCAGCGCCTCGGTCGCGCCCGAGGTGATCGTCACCTCCTCCGGCGCGATCTCCAGCCCATGGTGACGGCGGTAATGGTCGGCCACGGCACGGCGGAGCGCGGGAAGGCCGGGCATCGGCGCATATTGGTTCGAGCCGTGGATTAAAGCCTCGGCAGCCTTCGCCACGACTTCGTCGGGCCAGCCGAAATCGGGGAAGCCCTGGCCTAGGTTTACCGCGCCGTGCTCGACCGCGAGCGCGGACATGCGGGTGAAGATGGTGGTCGGCAGGTTCGCGAAGAGCGGGTTCATGACTGAGCCCCTCTCCCCTTGCGGGAGAGAGTTACGGGTCGGTCGTGCCGCCGGCACGACCTGAACAGCGCGGGGCGCTGTTCACCCGTAACTGGGCCCGCGTAGCGATGGCCCGCCACTAAGGCTGCCTCCGGGGAGGCAGCCAGGCGGGCCATGGTGAGGGCCTGTTCCGAGGACTCAACATGCCCTCACCATGAGGCGCTTTCTAAGATTTGTCCGGGGGACAAACCAAGCGCCTCATCCTCTCCCGCAAGCGGGAGAGGGAGTTTCATGCGAGACGCTCGATCAGGGCTTTCGCCGCGGCCGGATTCCGCTCCTTGGCGGCGGCGATGAAGAAGACGTAGGTATCGCGCGGCGTCACCGGCGCGAGATCGGTCACATACGGAAAGCCGGCTGGACTCTCGCCCGCCGCCCAGCCACGGGCCACATTCGCCCAGCGATCGAGTGCGTCGGGCGGATAGCCCTGCTCGATCTCCGCCTCGGCGCGCATCAGCCGGGCATAGACGATGCCGCCACCGACGTCCGGCACAAGCGGATAATCCGCCCCGTCGCCGAAGACGATGGCGACGCCCGCCGCGCGGCACATCGAAACGAAAGCCGGATCGCGAAAGCTTTCGTGCCTTGCCTCGATCGCATGCTGGAGCGGCACCCCATCCTGCTTGTCCGGCAGCAATTTCAGGAAGGCTCCGAAATCATCGGCGTCGAATCTCTTGGTTCCCATGAACTGCCAGAGGATCGGTCCCAATCGGTCGCCCAGCGCGGTGATGCCCTGGCCGCAGAACAAGCGGACGCTCTGCTCGCCCTCGGCCAGCACCTTGCGCACCGTACAGAAGCGCGAAGCCTTGACCGCGAATTTGAAGCCGTCCGGCACAATCTTCGCCCAGCGTTCGAACAAAGCCGGCGATTGAGTGCGATAATAAGTGGCGTTGATCTCGATCGCGCTCAGCTGGCGCGACGCATGTTCGAGCTGCTTCGCCTTGGCGAGGCCCGGCGGATAGAAGGTCTGGCGCCAGGGGTCGAAATCCCAGCCGCCGATGCCGATTCGGATCGTGCCGGCGCTCATTTGAGCCGCGGCGGCGGGTTGCGGCCGAGGTCCATCAGCAATTCGGCGAGCAGATAGAGGCGCGGCGTCAGCGTCGCGAGGTCGAGATATTCCTGGTCCGAATGGAAACCGCCGCCGACCGGCCCGAGCCCGTCGAGCGCCGGCACGCCCGCCTCGTAAGCGAGCGCCGATTCCGAGGCGCCGCCATTGCCGCCGAGGCCGATGCTGCGGCCGATCCCTTCGTAAATCGCCTCGGCGCGCACCGCCACGCCATCGGTTCCGACATTGTTGGCGAGCGGCGGAAAGGCCGGCGTGCTCGACACGACGACCTCGGTATCCGGCACCTGACTATGCTGGGCATTGGCTTCATAGGTCCTCCGGACCCGGTCGAAATCGGCCTTGTCGCGGACCCGGACGTTGATCGCGGCCGAGGCCGTGTCCGGAATGATGTTCTCGCGGCTGCCGGCCTTCATCAGGGTGAGGTTCGCGGTCAGCCCGTCGCCCGAATGGGGAAAGACGTCGTCGGCCTGGATCTGATGGATCAATTCGACCGCGGCGTTGCGGCCGTCCTGCGGCGCGACCCCGGCATGGGCGGCGCGGCCCTTCACGTCGATATGATAGGTTGTGCTGCCCTTGCGCCAGACGGTGAGCACGTCCGGCGGGTCGCCCGGCTCGAGGTTGAGTTCCACGTCCGCCTCGCCGACCAGGCGCTTGATCAAAGCCTGCGTGCCGGGCGAGCCGCGCTCCTCCGAGGTCTCGATCAGGAAGGTGATCCGGCCGAAATCCCGGAAGCCGAGATCGTGGAGGATGCGCAGCGCATAGAGCCCCTCGACGACGCCGCCTTTCTCGTCCGAGACGCCGGGGCCGGTGGCATGGCCGCCGGCGACGCGGAACGGCCTTTGCGCGACCGTCCCGGGGCCGAAGACGGTGTCGATATGGCCGATCATCAGGATGCGGCCGCGGCCCGTCCCGTTCAGGGTCGCGACGATATTGTCCGGCAGGTCCGGCGCCTCGGCGGCGACCGTCCGCACGTCCATGCCGAGCGCCTTGAGCTGCGGGATGAGCAGGCTCGCCACCTTGCTCCCGCCGGCGACGTCGCCGGTGCCGGAATCGACGTTCACGATGCTTTGGAGCGTGCGCAATTGCTCCGGCCGATATGCCTCGGCCGCCGCCCAGGCGCGCGCGTCCCTGGGCGCGGGGATTGGGGGCGCCCGTCCTGCCGCCGGCCCGGTGACGGAAGCGGCCGCCGCCAGCAGAATCGCCACCGTCGCTCCGCGCATCGCCCTCTCCCTCGTCTCGCCCTCTTCACAAGCGCGTGCGGCACGTCCAAGTCAACAGGCGTGAAGACCCTGCTGCGCCGCCTCGGCACCCTCCTCCTGTTCGTCGCGGCGGCCTTGTGCTTCGCCCCGATTCTGGTCCCGCCTTTCCTCGACCGCATCTATTATCGCGGGCCGCCGAGCGACCATTATGACGGCCGGCATTTCTTCAATCCCGAGGACCGCGCCGACCCGATCCGCCATGTCGGCGCCGGCTTCGCCGCCCGCTGGGCGACCGGACAGGGGCGGGTGCCATGGCCGGACCATGTCCCGGTCACGCCGACCAAACCGCCCGCACGGGTGGAAGGCAAACGGATGCTGGTCACGTGGATCGGCCATTCGACCGTGCTCGTGCGGACCGCCGGCCTCAACATCCTCACCGATCCGATCTGGTCGGAGCGCGCCTCGCCTTTCTCCTTCGCCGGGCCGAAGCGGGTGCGGGCGCCGGGGGTGCGGCTCGAGGATCTCCCGAAGATCGACCTGATCCTGATCAGCCACAATCATTACGACCATCTCGACCTGCCGACGCTGAAGCGGCTGTGGCGGCGCGACCGGCCGTCCATCGTCACCAGCCTCGGCAACGACACGATCCTCAAGGGCTGCTTCATCCCGTCGGTCGCCGCCGATTGGGGGCAGATCGTGGCGGTGCGCGGCCTCAAGGTCACGATCGAACGGGTCCATCATTGGGGCTCGCGCTGGGGCACCGACCGCAATCGGGCCTTATGGTCCGGCTTCACGGTCGCGACGCCGTCGGGCAGGATCTTCTTCGCCGGCGACACCGGCTGGGGCGATGGCATCTGGCCGGCCGCGGCGGCGAAGCATGGCCCGTTCCGCTTCGCCATCCTGCCGATCGGCGCCTATCTCCCGCGCGAGGTCATGCAATCGAACCATATGGACCCGGAGGAATCGGTCGCCGCCTTCCGGCTTCTCGGCGCGCAAATGGCGCTCGGCGTCCATTGGGGCACGTTCCAGCTCACCTTCGAAGGCATGGACGACCCCCCGCGCCGGCTGGCAGCGGCGCTGAAGGCGGCGCATATTCCCGCGAACCGGTTCGTGGCGACCGAGGTCGGAAAGACGTTCGAAGTTCCCTGACCCGCCGCCGTCATGCCGGCCCTTCGTCGCCGCCTGCGGCGGCGCTCAGGATAAACTCCGGCTGGCATCCCAGGGGGTGAAGCCACAGCGCTTTTCACCCCTTGGGGCCCCAGCCTCCGCTGGGGCGACGATCCTGACACGAATGGGGCTCACGTCCGATCAAGGAACGATCAGCTTCAGCGCGCCGGGGCGGATGCGGTAGCAAAGCGGCGTTTCCAGCCTTTGCGCCTCGCCGTCGGTAGCGACGATGAGCGAGGCTTTCGGGCTGTCGATCTCGACCTCGCTGACACCCCCGAGCGCGAGGAAATCGCGCTGGCGGTCCTCGCGGCCGAGCACCGCCCGCAGCGACACCGAAAGGAAGTGGAACGGCCCGCCGGCGAGCGGCGCGTAGAGGCAGAGCTCGCTTTGGTCGATCGCGTCGCGCGCGCCGAGACCCATCAGATTCATGCCGTAACGATTGTTGCCGACGAACAGCAAAGGCGTGACGATGCTCCCCTCATGGCCGGCGAGACGAAGGGTGAGCCGCCGCCGCGAGAAGCGCCAGAAGGCGCGCATGCCCGCGACCAGCATCGCCAGTTTCTTGCCGCGGCCGAGCCGGCGCTGCTGCGCCTCGCGCGATTTGACCAGCTCGGGATAGAGGCCGACCGCGCTGTTGTTGATGAAGACGCGGCCGTTGACCTCGGCGACGTCCACCCGCCGAGTCCGCCCGCCGGCGATCGCCGCCACCGCTTCCTTAAGATCGAGCGGAATGCCGGCATCCCTGGCGAAATGGTTGAGCGTGCCGAGCGGCAGCACGCCGAGGGCCATGTCGGTCTCCGCGACCGCTCCCGCCGCCGTGCTGATCGTGCCGTCGCCGCCGGCCGCGACCAATGCATCCATGTCCGCCGCCTCCGCCGCCTCGGCGCAGCGGCGGGCGAGCGCGTCCGGCGCGACCGCGTCGATCGCCGCGTCGACATCGTGGCTCCGGAACAGCGACCGGAGCTCCTCGACTCTCTCCTCTCCGAACGAACCGCCGCCGCGATTGACGATCACCCGAACCTTCAAAAGCGGCGCCTCCCTCTCATGGCGGCCCGACGCGGAAGGCGCAGAACTTGTTCCCCTCGGGGTCGCGGAAATAGGCGCCGTAGAAAGCGCGCTCGCCTTCCTCGCCGCGAACGCCCGGCGGCCCTTCGTCGCTGCCGCCAAGCTCGAGCGCCATGGCATGGAGCGCGTCCACCTGCGCCCGCTCCTTGAGCACGATCGAGACCATGTTGCCGTTTCCCGCCGTCGCCGCCCCGCCATCATAAGGCCGCGTGATCGCGATGCCCGGCTGGCCGAAGCCATGACCGTATAAGGTGAAGCCCTGCGGCAGCTCCATCAGCCGCTTCGCGCCGATCGAGCCGAACAAGGCGTCGTAATAGGCCCGCGCCTTGTCGAGGTCGTTGGTGCCGAGCGTCACATAGCCGATCATTCCGGATCCTCCCCGCCCGCCGGGCAATCGCCGACGCGATGGGCGACCCGATGTGCATCGACCTTCATCGAGGTGCCGTGCATGTCCATCCGCATGCTTGTCGTCATCTCGTAGCTCTGCGCCGAATAACGGCCGTCCATATCGATCGTGACCGCGCCGGGATTGTGCGGATCGTTGCAGCTGATCGTGCCCTTGATGGTGCCGGCGCCGAAGGCCATGTGCGAATAATCGCACTGATTGTCATTGTCGTGGGAGAAGATGATCGGCCGGCTCGCCTCTTCCGGCGTGATGCATTCCCGGCTGGTCTTCTTGCGGCCCTTCATCTGCTGGAAATAGGCGGCACCGGGGCCGGTGCCGCTGGCGTTCAGCGTCTCTTCGACCACTTCCCATTCGCCGGGCTGGACGTGGAGCGACGCGCTCTGAACGCCGGCCGCGGGGGCCGAGGCGTTCGCCGTGACGGCCGTCTCGTTGGCGCCGGCCGCGGCCTGGCCGTTGCCGGCGGCCGGGCCCGATTTGCCGCAGGCCGCAAGCGCGAGCGCCAGGCCGGCCGACAGGAACAAGCTTCTCCCCATGATTGTCCTCCTTCTGGTTCAAGCGGGACGGGCGAAGGCCGCCTCGATCTGCCGCAGCAGCCGGTCGGCATCCGCTTCGTCATTGTAGAGATGCGGCGTGATCCGCATCCGGTCGCCGCGCAGGCTGACATGGACGCCCGCCGCCGCCAGCCTGTCCCCGACATCGTCGGCGAGGCCGCCGGGAAAGCGCACCGACAGATAATGCGGCGCCCGCGCCGGATCGGCTTTGATGCCCATCTCCGCCAGCCGCGCCTCGATCGCCGCATTGGTCGCGCCGAGCGTCTCGGCGATATCGGCCGGATTCCAGGCGATGAGCTGGGCGATCGCCGCCTCGGCGACCGGCAGCAGAGCGAAGTTCGAGCGCTCGCCCATGTCGAAGCGGCGGGCATTGGGCTCCAGCGCGTCGTCGGCGCCGCAGAGCCGGCGGAAATCCTCGGCGCCGGCGCGGCTGATCCAGGCTTCCTCGAGCGGTCCGCCCTGCTGGTGGCGCGGCGCCACGTAGAGGAAGCCGACCGAATAAGGGCCGAGCAGCCATTTATAAGCGGCGGCGGCCATGTAATCGGGATCGATCGCGGCGAGGTCGAGCGGCAGCGCGCCGGTCGACTGGGTGGTGTCGAGGATCAGGGTCGCGCCGACCGAGCGGCAGCGCCGCGCCACCGCCTCCAGGTCGAAGACCGTGCCGCAGACCCAATGGACGTGCGGCGCGCAGACCAAAGCCGTGCCGCCGTCGATCGCGTCGAGCAAAGCGTCGGTCCAGCTTCCCTCGGGCGGCCGCGCGACCGTGACCAGCCGCGCTTCCTCCCGCGCGACGAGGGCGCGGCAGGCAAGGGTCGTCGAGGGGAAATCCTCGGCGAGCGTGACGATCGCCTGGCCGGCGGCGACGCGGACGTTCCGCATCGCCGTCGCCATGCCATAGCTGACCGACGGGACGATCGCCACGTCGCCGGCCTCCGCGCCGATCAGCCGCGCGTAGAGCGCCCGCACCCGCTCCGATTCGTCGAAGAAATGCTTCGCCTTGATCTCCCAGGGATGCGCTTTGCGCATCAGCCCCCCGGTTCCCGCCTCGGCCGCCGCCCTGAGCAGAGGCGACATCTTCGCGCAGTCGAAATAGGCGACATCCTCCGGGATGTCGAAGCGCGCGCGCTGGCAGGGGATGAGCGGCATCAGCCGCCCTTCGATTCCTTCGCGTCCCCGGCCGTGTTGCCGCCCTCGGCGGCGGCCGGCTGGCAGGCGCCGGGCGTCAAGGCCGCCTTGAACTTGCGGCTCAACGTGAAGTCGCCGGTCCCCGGGAAATAGGAATTGGTGTCGACCGTCCCTTCGAAGCCGTTGGCGGTGTAGCTGCCCTGGACGGACATGGCGACGTCGCCCTTGAACTCGGGCCGGGTGCAGGTGAGGCTGGCGTTGATCATCCCGTCCTTGATGTAGCTGGTCTTGTAGGTGCAGCTATAGCCGGACCCGACGAACAGCTCCGGCGCGGGCTGGGCGCGCTGCGCCTGGGTCACGCAGTCCGAATCCTGCTCCTTGTCGCCGACCTTCGCCTTGATCGCCGGCTTCGTATTGTCGGTCGAGGCGAGGCTGGTCACGTCGAACTGGACCTGCCAGGTCCCGGCCGGGAGCGATTCCGGCGCCGCCTGGGCGGCCTGGTTGTTGGCTTCGTCCCCCGAGCAGGCGGCGACGACAAGGCAAAACGGCACGATCGTCAGGATGCGCATTCGGAACCCCCTCTTGTTATGGAGCCGAACCTAGCGCGGAGCCCCCGCAATAGCCATATGGAAGCCATGCCGATTGCGATCAGGACCGGCCTCGACGAGCCGGAGACCGGGCGGGATTTCGTCCCCCACAGGCCGCAGCGCCCGGAAAAGGCCGAGGGCGGCCGGAAATTCAGGATCGTCTCCGACTATCAGCCGGCGGGCGACCAGCCGCAGGCGATCGCCGAGCTGGTCGAGACCGCCCGCCAGGACGAGCAGACCCAGGTGCTGCTCGGCGTCACCGGCTCGGGCAAGACCTTCACCATGGCCAAGATGATCGAGGCGCTGCAGCGCCCCGCTTTGGTGCTGGCGCCGAACAAGATCCTCGCCGCCCAGCTCTATGGCGAGTTCAAGAGCTTCTTCCCCGACAATGCGGTCGAATATTTCGTCTCTTATTACGATTATTACCAGCCCGAAGCCTATGTCCCCCGCACCGACACCTATATCGAGAAGGAATCCTCGGTGAACGAGGCGATCGACCGGATGCGCCACTCGGCGACCCGGTCGCTGCTCGAGCGGGACGACGTCATCATCGTCGCCTCGGTCTCCTGCCTCTACGGCATCGGCTCGGTCGAGACCTATAGCGCGATGACCTTCAGCCTCAAGAAGGGCGAGACGGTCGACCAGCGCGAGATCATCCGCAAGCTCGTCGCCCTTCAGTACAAGCGCAACGACCAGGCCTTCGCCCGCGGCAATTTCCGGGTGCGCGGCGACAATCTGGAGATTTTCCCATCCCATTATGAGGACATGGCCTGGCGGGTGAACTTCTTCGGCGACGAGATCGAGGAAATCGTCGAGTTCGATCCGCTGACCGGCAAGAAGATCGCCGCGCTCGATTACGTCAAAATCTATGCCAACAGCCATTATGTGACGCCCGGCCCGACGCTCAAGCAGGCGATGGAGGCGATCCGGCACGAGCTGACCGAGCGGCTGAAGGAGCTGCACGCCGAAGGCAAGTTGCTCGAGGCGCAGAGGCTGGAGCAGCGCACCCATTTCGACCTGGAGATGATCGCCGCCACCGGCTCGTGCGCCGGCATCGAGAATTATTCGCGCTTCCTGACCGGCCGCCTGCCCGGCGAGCCGCCGCCGACCCTGTTCGAATATCTGCCCGAAAACGCTTTGCTCTTCGTCGACGAGAGCCACCAGACGATCCCGCAGATCGGCGCGATGGCGCGCGGCGACCATCGCCGCAAGATCACGCTGGCGGAATACGGCTTCCGCCTCCCCTCCTGCATCGACAACCGGCCGCTCCGCTTCAACGAATGGGACGCGATGCGGCCGCAGTCGGTGGCGGTGTCGGCGACGCCAGGCCCGTGGGAGCTGGAGCAGACCGGCGGCGTCTTCACCGAGCAGGTGATCCGCCCGACCGGCCTGATCGACCCGCCGGTCGAGATCAAGCCGGTCGAGGACCAGGTCGACGACCTCATCCAAGAGGCGCGGGAGACGGCGCGCAAGGGCTATCGCACCCTCGTCACCACCTTGACCAAGCGCATGGCCGAGGATCTGACCGAGTTCATGCACGAGGCCGGGCTCAAGGTCCGCTACATGCATTCGGACGTGGAGACGCTGGAGCGGATCGAGCTGATCCGCGACCTCAGGCTCGGGGTCTACGACGTGCTGGTCGGGATCAACCTGTTGCGCGAGGGGCTCGATATCCCCGAATGCGGCCTCGTCGCCATCCTCGATGCGGACAAGGAGGGGTTCCTGCGTTCCGAGACGTCGCTCATCCAGACGATCGGCCGCGCCGCGCGCAACGTCGAGGGCCGGGTCATCCTCTATGCGGACCGGGTGACCGGCTCGATGGAGCGCGCGCTCAACGAAACCGGCCGCCGGCGCGACAAGCAGAAAGCCTATAACGAGGCGAACGGAATCACCCCGACGACGATCAAGCGCAACATCGCCGACATCCTCGCCGACGTCTCGCAGCGCGACGCGGTGGTCGTCGACACCGGCGACGAGGAGCGCCCGCACCTCGTCGGCCACAATTTGCGCGCCTACATCCAGGATCTGGAGCAAAGGATGCGCAAGGCCGCCGCCGACCTCGAATTCGAGGACGCCGGGCGCCTCCGCGACGAGATCCGCCGGCTGGAAGCGGACGAGCTCGGCGTCCCCGACGCCCAGAAGCTGATCCCGATGGTCGGCCATTCGAACGAGGGCAAGCCCGGCACCCGCAAGACCCGCTTCGGCAAGCAGCAGCAGATCAGGATGGGAAAGCGCTTCGGCGGCCGGCGGTAACGCCGTCGCATTGTTCCCCGGCGGAAGCCGGGGTCCAGATTCGAGCTTCAGTGCCGCTGGACCCCGGCTTTCGCCGGGGAACAAGACGTCAATGCCGCCGCCGAAACCCTTCCCTCGTCCGTCAACGGACGTCCGGGATCGCCGCCAAATCTCAGTCCGCCGGCGGCTCCCACAATTCGATCGGATTGCCTTCCGGGTCGTGCACGCGGGCGAAGCTGCCCATGCCTGGATCCGACATTTCCTGGCTGATCTCGATCCCCGCGGCGCGCAGCCTGTCGAGCAGGTCCTTGAGGTCGCGCACGCGCAAATTGATCATCGCCGTCCGGTCGGCGGGGAAATAGTCGCTGCTCTCCTTGAACGGCTCGAACACCGTCGGGCCGGCCTCCTGGTACCACAAATAGGCGTTGGATTCCCCCTTGGCGTCGGTGCCGACGCCGCCGCCGACCCCGAGATGCTCGCGATACCAGGCCTTCAGCGCCTCCGGATCCCTGGCCCGAAAGAAATAGCCTCCCATTCCGACGACCGGCATAGGTCCCTCCTCCCTGTGACGCGCCCGAAACTACTGCGATCCGCAGTCCCGCGCCATCGCCTGAAAGGGTGATTTCCGCGACTGCCCCGATCTCGTCATTCCCGCGAAAGCGGGAATCCCGCTTGGGCAAAGCAACGGAAGAAGAAGCGGGATCCCCGCTTTCGCGGGGATGACGAGGAACGTCGCGAGCGGTTGAGCCCCCCGCCGCTTCCCCCTATCTGCCCACGAACATGGCAGCACCCATTCTCGCTTACGAAAATCTCGGCCTCGTCCAGGGCGCCGGCTGGCTGTTCCGCGGGCTCGACCTGTTCGTCGGCGCGCGGGATCGGCTTGCCCTGATCGGACGCAACGGGGCTGGGAAAACGACCCTGCTCAAATGCCTCGCCGACCTGATCGAGACCGACGAGGGGCGGCGGACGATCCAGCCCGGCACCAGGGTCGTTTTGCTGGAGCAGGACCCCTCGGTGACCGGCTTCGCGACGCTGCGCGATTTCGCGCTGCACGGGTCCGGCGCACCGGCGCGGCACGAGGTGGACGCGATCGCCGGCCAGCTCGGCATCGATCTCGACCGCCCCTCCGCCACCGCCTCGGGCGGCGAGCGGCGGCGCGCCGCGATCGCCCGCGCGCTGGCGCAGGCGCCGGATGTGCTGTTGCTCGACGAGCCGACCAACCATCTCGACCTCGCCGCGATCGAATGGCTGGAGGATTGGCTCGGCCGCTACAAAGGCGCCTTCATCGCGATCAGCCACGACCGCACCTTCCTGACCCGCCTCACCCGTTCGGTGCTGTGGCTCGACCGCGGCAACTTGCGCCGCGCCGAGATCGGCTTCGGCGGCTTCGACGCCTGGACGGAAGCCGTCTACGCCGAGGAAGAGCGCGCCGCCGACAAGCTCGACGCCAGGCTGAAGCTGGAGCTGCACTGGCTCCAGCGCGGCGTCACCGGCCGCCGCCGCCGCAACCAGGGCCGCCTCGCCAAGCTGCACGAGATGCGCGCGGCGCGGGCGGCGATGCTCGGGCCGGCCGGCGCGGCGAAGCTCGGCCTCGAGAATGACGAGGTGAAGACCAAGATGGTGATCGACGCCGATCGGGTCACCAAGAAATACCCCTCGACTTCGCTCGGGACAGGTGCCGACCGCACCATCGTCCGCGACTTCACCCTGCGCATCCAGCGCGGCGACCGGATCGGCGTGGTCGGCGCCAACGGCACCGGCAAGACGACCCTGCTCAAGCTGCTGACCGGCGAGATCGCGCCCGACGAGGGCAAGGTCATCCGCGCCAGGACGCTGCAGGGCATCATGATCGACCAGCAGAGGAAGCTGCTCGATCCCGACAAGAGGGTCCGCGACATACTCGCCGACGGCGGCGACTGGATCGAGGTGCGCGGGCACAAGAAGCATATCCAGGGCTATCTGAAGGAGTTCCTGTTCGACCCCAGGCTCGTCGATGCCAGGATCGACTCGCTGTCGGGCGGCGAGCGCTCACGGCTGCTGCTCGCGCGCGAGTTCGCGCGGCGCTCGAACCTGCTCGTGCTCGACGAACCGACCAACGATCTCGATTTGGAGACGCTCGACCTCTTGCAGGAGGTGATCGCCGACTATGACGGCACCGTCCTCATCGTCAGCCACGATCGCGATTTCCTCGACCGCACGGTGACGATCACGCTCGGCCTCGACGGCTCGGGCAAGGTCGACATCGTCGCCGGCGGTTACGAGGATTGGGAGCGGAAAAGGGGCGAGTCCAAAACGCCCCCGGCGAAAGCCGGGGTCCAGACGAAGCGGCAGGACTGGGCTCCGGCTTTCGCCGGAGCGCAAAGGCCGTCGAAGCTCAGCTACAAGGACCAACGCGACTACGATCTGCTGCCGCGGCGGATCGAGGAGATCGAAGCGGCGATCGCCCGCGACGAAGCCGCGCTCCACGATCCCGATCTCTACACCCGCGATCCGAGCCGCTTCGCCGCCCTCACCGCCGCGATCGAGCAAGCTCGCGCCGAACGCGACGCGGCGGAGGAACGCTGGCTGGAGCTGGCGGAAAAGGTGGAGGCGATGGCCTCTTAATTCCTCCCCGGAACGGGGAGGGTGTTGGAGCTTTGGACTGCCCCCGGGGCAGTCCAAGATCGTGTCCGGGGGACACGATCTCGCTCCAACACGCACGAAGTGCGGTGGAGGGGGGTCTGTGCCAGGTGCTGACCCCCCCTCCACCAGCCTCCGGCTGGTCCCCTTCCCCCGTTCCGGGGAGGATTAGGGACAGGTGCTCCCCGGTCCTTCGTCCAGATCCAGGCAACGCCCGTCGATGGCACCGGGCGGGATGGGCAGATGAATCAGCCCGGCGAGCGTCGGCATGATGTCGACCGTCTCGACCGACAGCGGCTGCTCGAACGGCGCCATCCCCTTGCGCCAGAACAGGATCGGCACCCGCCGGTCATAATCCCAGGGGCTGCCATGGGTCGCGACATAATGATGGCTGGTGTCGAAGATCGGCGTGACGCGCGGCTTCAGCAGGACGACGAAATCGCCCGAGCGCTGCGGATCGAAGCTCGCCTTGGCGCGGTCGAGCAGGGTCCAGGTCTCGGGCGGACCGGAGGGCGGGTGCGCCGCTGCGAGCTGGTCATGGGTGAAGACGGCGGCGACCTGCGGATGGGCGCGATAGGCGGCGATTGCCGCCGCGAGCGCCTTCGCCCGCGCCGCCGGCGGCAGGCTGCGGTCGATATAGAAATCGCCGAAGGCGGCGGTGGCGAGCAGCACCGGGCCCGGCAGGCCGAGCTTCGCGGCCAGCTTTTTGCCCATCGCGACCGGGGCCAATGCGTCGTCGGCGCGGGCGGCGCCGGGGACGGCATGCTGGTTCTCGCGCTCGGGAACGTCGTTGCCGCCATGGTCGGCGGTCAGCATCACGACATAGTCGATCCCGCTCGCGTCGAGCCGGTCGAAGAAGTCGCCGAGCGCCCGATCGAGCGCCATCAGCTGGATGCACATCTCGGCGCCTTCGGTGCCGTAGCCATGGCCGACATAATCGGTGGCGGAGACGCCGATCGCGAGCAGGTCCGGCGCCGGCCCTTCGCCGAGGTGCATCTCGCTGCGGATGCGGCTCGCCAGCTCGAGCGTCACCGCATCCAGCTCGGGCGAGCTGCGAAAGCCCTTGGAATCGCCCGCCGCGCGCGCGAAGCGGCCGGTGCCGACCGGCCCGCCGCCGCCCGCCACCGGGACGGCGCGGTCATGCGATGCGCAGACGTCCGGCATCGGAAACGGCGCGCGCGGCCGGGCCAGCGCCGCCGCGACGACATCGTTGATCTCCGCGACCGCCGCGACCGCCCCGCCCTCGCCGGCGCCGTCGAAGCTCTTGCCCGTCCAGTACCAGCGCTGGTTGGTGTCGTAGCCGCCCATCATGATCGCGGCCCGATCCTTGCCCGCCACCGCGACCGAGCGCGAGCGCCGGTCCGCCTTTTTCATCCAGTCGCCGAGCGCCGGCACCTTCAGGAAATGGGTTGAGACACTATAATGGTCGGAGCTGCTGCCCGGCACGTTCGGATCTTCCGAGCAATAGACCTTCTTGTCGGGCCGGCCGAGATTCTGGTCGTACCATTCATTGGCGATGATCCCCGTTCGCGCCGGACGATCGCCGGTGAGGATGGTCGAATGGCCGGGGCAGGTCTCGGTCATGTTGTGGCTCTGATAGCCGGACGGAAAGACGATTCCCCCCGACAGCCGCTTGAGCCCGCCGGTGAAATGCTGGCGATATTGCGCGAAGAGATCGGCCGAGAATTGGTCGACCGAGATGGCGACGATCAGCTTCGGCGGCGGCCGGTCCTCGGCCTGGGCGGCGGCCATTGCGAAAGGCAGCGCCAGGAGGCAGGCAAAGATTTTCAGCTTTGTCATATTCCCCTCATCGAATCGTCACGACCTACACGAGCCGCACTGCTGTACAAGAAGGGTTCAACCCGCTCGACTTGGGCGGCAATCTTTGGCAGCGAGTCGCGGCCGGGGGGAAGAAAGATGGAAGCAACCGAAGCCGCCGAGATCATTTCCGAGCTCAATGAGGAGAAAGTGGAGGCGGAGCACGAAGCCCGCTTCCGCAACCGCGCCGCGCTGCAGATCGCGATCGTCGCCGCCATATTGGCGATCGGCGGGCTCGGCGGCGAGAAATCGCGCGACGAGATGGTCGCGAATAACATCAAGGCGTCGGACGCCTGGTCCTTCTACCAGGCGAAAAATGTCCGCCAGACCATGTATCAGCTTGCCGCCGACCAGTTGAAGGGGGCGCTCGCCGCCGCCCCCGATGCTGCGAGGCCCGACGCAGCGGCGCGGCTCAAGAAATATCAGTCGACCGTCACCCGCTACGAGGACGAGCCCGATCCCAAGGCGCGCGGCGACGAGACCAAGGGCGAAGGCAAGAAGCAGCTCCGGGCGCGGGCGGAATCCTACGAAAAGGCCTTTGAGGAGGCCTCGGCGCGCAACGAGAGCTTCGACTGGGCCGAGACGGCGCTCCAGCTCGCCGTGGTGCTCGGGTCGGTGGCGATCCTCGCCCTCAACCGCTGGATCCTCTACGCCTCGGGGATTCTCGGAATCCTCGGCGCTCTGCTGGTCGCCAACGGCTTCCTGATGCTGGTGCCGGTCGGTTGAGCCCGCCGTCCCGAAATCCCGGCTTTCACCGGGATGACGGATAGGGTCAGGAGCCCTTCGCCGCCGGGAGATGGCGGCCGACGTCGCGGTCGTTCGGCGCGCCGCGGGCGGCCTGTTGGAGCAGAGCGAGGCCGCGCAGGCGGTCGCGGTCGCTCTTGAAGAGGAGCCAGCCGAGCGTGTCGGCGGTCGCCGGATTGCGGCGGTCGAGCGCCCAGGCCCGCGCGGCGAGCGGCAACGCCTGGTCGTTCTCGCCGGCCTGCGCATAGGCCCAGGCGAGATTGTTGAGCAGGATCGCGTCGCGGTCGCCGATCCGGGCGCGGACCCGTTCATAGGCGGCGATCGCCTGGTCCCAGGCACCGGCGGCGAGCCAGTCGTTGCCGGCGAGGGTCAAGGCGGCGACATTGTCCGGATTCTGCCGCAGGAAGAGCGCGAGGACGCGCGCCGCGCCGGCGCCGTCATCCGCGTTGCGCAAGGCCTCGACCAGCCGCAGCGCGACCGGCTCGGTGAAGGCGATGTCGGCCGCGCGGCGATAGGCTTCGGCGGCGCCGCGCCAGTCGCCCTGGATGCCGAGCGCGTCGCCGGCGAGGATATGGGCGTCGGGCGCGCCGGGATTCTGCGCCTCCAGCGTGCGCGCCCGGTCCAGGGCCTCGCCGCCGACGCCGCGGCCGAGCAAGGCGCGGATCAATTGGATCTGCGTCCCGGCATCCCGGGAATTGGCCGCCGCGGCGGCGCGAAAGGCGGCGAGCCGGTCGTCGGAGACCGGCCCGCCGAGCAAAGCGGCGGCGGAACGGGGCTGCAGCGCCCGCGCGAAATAGCCCGAGGCGCCGGCGCGGTCGCCCTGCTTCGCAAGCGCCCCGCCCATCAGCATCAGCACATAGGCGCCGGCATCGGGGCGGTCGGCGAGCGGCCGCAACGTCGCGGCCGTGCCGGCGGCGTCGCCGAGCCGCCATTGGCCCGACGCGAGCAGCCGCCGCGCCTTGCCATTGTCGGGCTGGAGGACGAGCAGGCGCTGGAGCTTCTGCACCCCTTGTTCGACATTGCCGGTCTGGAGGTCGACCGCGGCGGCGAGCAAAAGGGCCGCCGGCTGGCCGTCGAGCGCCCCATCGGTCCGCCGGTAGAGCGAACGGGCGAGGTCGTATTTGCCCGCGCGCGCGGCGAGCACCGCCTGGAGCAGCCAGGCGTTCGGATTCTTCGGGTCGACGGCGAGGATCGCCCGCGCCTCGGCCAGCATGTCGCTGGCGCGGCCGAGGTCGCCGAGCGTCGAGGCTCTTTCCACCATCGCCGGGACATATTTGGGGTCTATCTGCAGCGCCCGGTCGAACCAGGGCAGAGCGGCGGCGAGGCCGTATTGGCTACGGGTCAGCTCGCCGTGCAGCTCCAGCGCCTCTTCATCGTTCGGATCCTCGGCGACCGCCTTGTCGGCTGCCTCGATCGCGCCGGCCAGCTCGCCGGTCGCGCGGCGGAAGCGGGCGACGGCGGTCCAGACGCTGCCATCCTTGGGCGCCGCCGCGACGGCCGCATTGAAGGCGGCGGCGGCCTGCGCATTGTCGCCCAGATCCATCGCCGCGAGGCCGCGTATCCGTTCCGCATAGCCGGTAAAGGCTTGCGGCGCCTGCGCGGCCTCGGCGATGGCATCGTCGGGCCGGCGCTCGAGCAGGAAGGCGTGGGCCATCAGATGATGAACGGGCTCCGCCCCGATCCCCAGCGCCAGCGCCCGCCGCAACTCCGCCTCGGCGGCGATACCGTCGCCGAGCGCGAGGTCGGTCTCGGCGGCGGCGATGCGGATCGGCCCGTCATTGGGCGCCGCCGCAATGGCGTTCAGCAACTCGATGCGCGCGGTGCGCGGCTGGCCCTGGCGCAGCGCCTCGAGCCCGCGGCGATAGGAATCCTGCGCATTCCGCTGCCCCGGCACGTTGGCGCAACCCGCGACGGCGAGCAGCACGGCCAGGACGAGGAGCCGCTTATGCTTCACGGCTGCAGCTCGTATTGCTTCATGAGGTCGTAGAGCGTCGGCCGGCTGATGCCGAGCAATTTGGCGGCGCTGGAAATATTGTTGTCCGCCCGCGCCAGCGCCTGGCGGATCGCCCGCCGGTCCGCCCGCTCGCGCGCGGACTTCAGATTGACCGGCAGCGCCTCGTCATCCTCCTCTTCGAGGTCGAGATCCTCGGCCGTGACCAATTTGGCGTCGGCCATGATCACGGCGCGCTTCACCCTGTTCTCCAGCTCGCGGACGTTGCCCGGCCAGGACCAGCCGTCGATCGCCGCCAGCGCGCCGGGCGCGAAGCCCTTGATCGGAAGGCTCATCTCGCGCGCGAACCGATGGAGGAAATGCTTGGCGAGCAGGCCCGCGTCGCCCGGCCGCTCGGAGAGGCTCGGGATCTTCACGACGATCTCGGCGAGGCGATAATAGAGATCCTCGCGGAAGGTCCCCGCCTTGATCATCTCCGGCAGATCCTGGTGGGTCGCGCAGACGATGCGCGTGTCGACCGCGATCGGCTTCCTCCCACCGATCCGCTCGATCACCCGTTCCTGGAGGAAGCGCAGCAATTTGACCTGGAGCGGCAGCGGAATGTCGCCGACCTCGTCGAGGAACAGGGTGCCGCCATGGGCGAGCTCGATCTTGCCCTCATTGGTCTTGATCGCGCCGGTAAAGGCGCCTTTCTCGTAACCGAACAATTCGGCTTCGAGCAGATTCTCCGGGATCGCCGCGCAATTGATCGCGACGAAGCCGCCGCCGGCGCGCCGGCTCGCCACGTGGAGGCCGCGGGCGAGCAATTCCTTGCCGGTGCCGCTGGCGCCGAGCAGCATCACCGAGACTCCGGTATTGGCGACCCGCTCGATCGTGCGGGCGACCTTCATCATCTCGGGCGCCGCGGTGACCATCGTGCCGAGCACGGTCCTCTCCTCGCCGGCTTTCTCCTCGAGCCGGCGATTCTCGGTCTCGATGCCGTGGAGCTGGAAGGCACGGCGGACGATCAGGCCCAATTGGTCGATGTCGACCGGCTTCTGGTAGAAATCATAGGCCCCCGAGGCGATCGCTTTCAGAGCGCTTTCGCGGGCGCCGTGGCCGGAGGCGACGATCACCTTGGTCTCGGGCTTCAACGACAGGATCGTCTCCAGGGTCGCGAAGCCTTCGGTGACGCCGTTCGGGTCGGGCGGAAGGCCGAGGTCGAGCGTCACCACCGGCGGCTCCTCGGCGCGCAAGATGTTGACCGCCGCCTGGCGATCCGACGCGACGAGGACGTCATAATCGTCATAGGCCCAGCGAAGCTGGCGCTGCAGCCCTTCATCGTCCTCGATGACGAGAAGCCTCGGCTTCACATGCGCGTTCATGCGGCGTCCTTCTGCTGCGGCCGTTGCCGGTTGGGCGCGGAATCTTTCTCACCGCGCGGTAAAAGGAGGGTGAAGCGGGTGCCCGCCCCTTCCCGGCTCTCGACCTCGATCCGGCCGCCCATGGCGGCGATCAGCGCCCGCGCCTCATAGGCGCCGACGCCGAAGCCCGTCTCCTTGGTCGAGGCGAAGGGCTGGAAGAGGCGGGTGCGGACGAAATCGGCGGACATGCCGCAGCCGGTGTCGACGATGTCGATCGCCGCCTCGCCGCCGCGCGCCTCGTAATGGATGCGCACCGGCGCGTCGGCCGGGCCGGCGTCGATCGCATTCTGGACGAGGTGCATCATCGCCTGCTCGAGCCGCGCCGGATCGGCGAGCGCCGCCAGCCCCGGCTCGCCCGTGACGTCGACCGGATGGACGCGCCTCTTGATCTCGGCGACCGCGGCGACCGATTGGGCGACCGACATGGTCCGCACCGGCTCGGTCTCGACGTTCGAGCTGCCGCGGCCGAGCCGGGCGAGCAGATCGTTCATCTTGCGGACCGAGCTGTGCAGGGTCGCGATCATGTCCTCGCGGAATTCCGGCTTGTCGGCGTGGCGCTCGGCGTTGCGGATGATGAGGCTGAGCTGACTCACCAGGTTCTTGACGTCGTGGATGATGAAGGCGAAGCGGCGGTTGAACTCGTCGAATCGCTGGGCGTTGGCGAGCGCCTCCTGACCGCGCGCGTCGGCGAGGCAGGTCGCCGCCTGCACGCCGGCGGTGCGGAACAGGTCGAAATCCTCCCAGTCGAGCGGCCGCCGCACCGGCGGATGGGCGACGATCACCAGACCGAGCAATTTCTCGCTGTGGAGGAGCGGGATTCCGGCCCAGCCGTCGAGCCCGGCGAGCCAGTCGGGCAGGCCGACATTGTCGCCGTTGAGGTGGACCGTGCCGTCGCGCACGGTGCCGAAATCGAGGATGAAGCTCCGCGCTTCGAGGAAATGGATGAAGGCCGAGGCGTCGCCGCCCGGCTCGGGCAAGGGTCCGCGCCAGTTCCAGGAGGCGGAGAGCGCGAGCCGGCCATAATCGTCGGCGACGAACAGCAGCCCGCCGGGTGCCTGGGCGATGTCGGCGATCGCCTTGATGATGCGGTCGCCGAGCGGCGCCTGGTCCTCGTCGGCGCCGGCCGATCCGATCGTGCGGGTGAAGCGCAGCCATTCCTCGCGATAATCGTAACGATGCTCGAACAGATGCTTGGCGAGCATCACCCGCGCCAGCGCCCGCATCCGGCCCGACGGCAGCAGGACCAAAGCGGCGACGGTCATCACGAAGATGATCCCGATCTGGCCGACCCGCACCCAATGGCCGCCGACCAGCTCCAGCACCCGCGTCGCCGACATCATCAGGATGAGGTAGATCAGGATGGCGAACAGGGAGATCGACTGGAAGGTCGCCGCGCGCGAGAGCTGGACCCGCCATTGGCCGCTGCGCCGGCTGGCGAGCGCGAACAAAGGCACCAGCATCGCCAGGATCGCGCCCTGCATCGCCAGCAGGTCGTTGACCGGGGCGCGGGTGAGATAGGCGACCGTATAGAGATGGAGATCGTAGACCCACATGGCCGCGAGCGCGATCATCGGCAGGCGGATGTTCGAGCGGCTGTCCGGCGCCGCCTGGCCGTAGAGATTGTGGACGAGAACCAGCGAGCCCGCGGCCACCGCGAGGCCGATCACCTGCCCCGCCGACTGAAGCGCGTCGTAGATCACATGCTTGTGGACGAATTCGGGCGCGACTCCGCCGATGGTGAGCTGGAGCCCGATCACCCCCGCGATCATCACATAGACGACCTTGATCGCGTCCTGGCGGTCGTCGTCCCCGGCCTTGCGGAGCAGGCTGTACATGAAGGCGAGGAAGGCGATGTTGCGCCCGCTCAAGGCGATTCCCGACGCGGTCGAATAGGGCCCGAGGAAAGCGGTGAAGATCGCCCAGGCCGAAGTCATGGCGAGCGCCGCGGTGAGGCGGCGGTCGCTCGGATCCTGGTTCCAACGCCTGAGCCGCCACAAGGCGACCGCGCCATAAAGCACCGCCGCGAGCGCGTGGCTCCAGAAGCCGATGAGCCCGATCATCGCGCGCCCTCCGGCCACAAGACCACCCGCACCGTCTGGAGCAGGATCAGGAGATCGAGGAAGGGCGTGTAGTTCTTGGCATAATAAAGGTCGTATTCGAGCTTCTGGCGCGCATCCTCGACCGAGGCGCCATAAGGGAAGTTGATCTGCGCCCAGCCGGTGATGCCCGGCTTCACGACGTGACGCTCGGTATAATAAGGCAGGCGCGTCTCGAGGTCGGCGACGAATTGCGGCCGCTCGGGCCGCGGCCCGACGAAGCTCATCTCGCCCTTCAGCACGGTCCAGGCCTGGGGCAATTCGTCGATCCTGAGCTTGCGGATGACCGATCCCACCCGGGTGACGCGCGGATCGTCCTTCTGCGCCCAGACCGCCTTGCCGCCGACCTCGGCATCCTGCCGCATCGAGCGGATCTTCAATATCTCGAACGGCTGGCCGTAAAGGCCGACGCGGCGCTGGCGGAAGAAGGCCGGGCCTTCGCTCTCCAATTTCACCAGTAGGGCCGCGAGCAGGATGAGCGGGGCGAAGGCGACCAGGAGGACCACGCTGACCGATATGTCGAACAGCCTCTTGCCGGCGGCCGAGAGCCGGCGGCCGGCGGAGAAGCCGTCGGAGAAGATCAGCCAGGACGGATTGAGGCTGTCGAGATCGACCCGCCCGGTCTCGCGCTCCAAAAAGGAGGAGAATTGGTTGACCGGAACGCCGATGGTCTTGATCCGCAGCAGATCGGCGAGCGGCAGCGAATTTCGCCTCTCCTCGAGCGCGAGCACGACCTCGCCGACGCGGAGCCGGACGACATGGTCGGTGAGGCTGGCGATAATGTCGCGGTTGACCGCGCCGGCCACCGCGATCGGCCCGTCGTTCATCGCGACATTGCCGACGATGACGAAGCCCGCCCCCTCCTTCTTCGCCAGCGCCTCGACCCGGGCCGCGAGCGCGCCGGCGCCGAGCACCAGCACGCGCCGCTTCAGCGCCTCGGAGCCGAGCGTCCGGTCGAACAGCAGATGGGCGGCGAAGACGAGCAGGAGCGCCAGCGCCACGGCGTAGAGCAGGTTCGAGCGCCAGAAGGTGATCGCCGGCATCAGGAAGAAGAGCAGGGAGAGGAGGATGATGGCGAGCGAGGCGGCGACCACCAATCGCGCCGCCGCGAGCCGCATCGAACGCAGGGCGTCGACGCCGTAGGCGCCGACCCCGACCATGGCGAGCTGCACCGTCACCGCGAAGGTGAACAGATGCGGCAGACGCGAAACGCCGGCATCGATGCCGCCGCCGAGCTGCCACAGGCGCAGCAGCCACCCGCCCTCCGCCGCGAGCAGGAGCAACACGAAGTCGATCATGCCGAGGAAGAGCACGGTATGCGGGACGTAATGCTTGAACAGCCTGACCAAGCGGCCCTGAGCCTCGCGCTGTAAACCCTACCGACGCCCAGTGTCGCCGAAATTGACAAAGAAAGGGTGAAGGGGCCGGTGCGGGCGGCGGTTTATTCCCCTTTTTGGAGGACGCGAGCCACTCGCTACAGCGCCCCCATCATCATACCGAGAGTGGCTATTACACCGGCCCATAGCGGCCATCGGGTCCATCGGCCGATGCACGCCGGCTTTCGGCCGGCTGGAGCGACGGCTCGCTGTCGTGATGGCATATGGAGCTTCAGCCAGAACCATCGAGGCACCTGTTCGTGGCATGGCGGCGCGGCGGCCTGGTTGCGATAGCGTGGCGAGGGCCGAATTGGGACCGGCTATCGACGCTTCCGAGATGGCGTAGTGTAATGGGAGCAGGGCAGTATTGGATTGTCAATATCGCATCCAAGTTTTGTAAGGATAGTTCGATTGTAGGCTGAAGCGTAAGCTTCAGCTCGTTTATTAAACGAATTTCCATCGTTCTCTATAGTTATATCAGAGGTACCTTGGATCATCCTTATTTTAAACTTTGCGATCAATCCTCCATAATCACTTCCAACTCCTAGGACATACATGGAGAATCTATAAACCCCGAGTGAACTATAGTCATGTCTCTCCAGCGCTGACAGCGCATCATTTTCAGGAGGGGTGAATTGATTCTTATCCATGCGCGGCCGGTTCACGGCCTTCGCCGCTTCGGTTAGGGTGGCTCGATGGCTGTTTTCCTGTGCCCTGTCTTGGCAGGAGACAAGTAGAAGAGCCGTTGCGAGGAGGACGCGATGCTTCAGTTAGCAATATTAGTGTACCAGAGAATAGGATTGCACTTCAGTAACTATAAATATAGGAACCTTTAATTTACTATCGTAACTCAGACTGCCGATGGCATTAATATCGAATCTTGCCACACCTCCAGGGGAATTATTAGCTATTCCAGTCATCTGATAATATATTCTGTTAGGCCCTGCCCCCTTAAACGAAAATTCAAGATTTTGACACCGAATCGGCGCATAAGAAGCTGTTACAACAGCCCCTATAACGATTGTTGTATGCAATTGGAAATTGCCTCCGAGACTCCGGCCAGATCTACATGCAATAGCGTCCATTGCATGATTAGTACTGCAGCTGCAAAAGATAGCAAATACAGAGAGGGAAAAATGTCTCTTCATGGCCGGCAATGCCCTCCCATCGTCTGCGTCCCGTGCTCAGCGAAATCCTCATCCATCACTTTGTCACACGACTCAGCAGAGGCCTCATCTACTGATCGGCTATCAATGATTCCGGAGTTTCTTTCCATCTGAAACTCAAATCTATATGCACTACGCTCTCGATCACGTAATAAATAATAATTTCCAGCCCTTCCTCCAAAGCGATCCTGATAACCATGAACCAGTTCGTGTGCAAGCACCGCTCCGCCTTGGGCTTTGCCATGGCTAGCCGCGTCGTCGATCGCGTTAAAATTGAGAGTAATTGTTATTCTTCCGTCCTTACCCATAGATTCATCGCCACCCTGATCGGACGCATATTTGCTATTATCAGTTCCAGCGACTGTTACGCCATTATGGTCGTTTTCTGTACCAAGAAGATGTAACAGAGCATTTCCTCGTATAAGCTGACTTTCTTGATGTCTATCACGATGCTTCATTGCCTGCAGATTTGAAACATATTTTTTCAACTGTCCCGCATAAACTCCAACCTTCGGACAGTCTTGTTTTGAACAATCGTATAATCCTGTGGGGTCCCGCCCATCAACTGGGTCGTTCGAGACATAGCTATACAAATTCACCTGGTCCTTATACCCTACCGGATCGGTCTGGAGGAACCTACCGAGCCGGCTCGAGTAGATGCGGGCCTTGTAATAGTATAGCCCGAGGTCGGGAAGCCATACCTGGCCCGTGTACTGGAATCGAAGCGGGGCGCTCCCTACGAGCGCATTGCCAGATGCGGGCACGCCCCATTCGTCATATTTGTCGATCGCAAGCGCATTGCCGGCATCGTCGGCTACCGCCACGATCGAACCCTGATGGTCGGCGTGGAGGAAGTGGCGCACCGCGCCGCCGGTATATTCGTACCAGACCAAAGGGGCGTCTTCGCCCGATCCAAGGATGTAATTGCGCTGCACGGTGCCGGCCGTGTTGAGCTCCTGTACCAGCTGGTCGCCGTCGTAGAGGAATCGTACCGTTCCCGTTCCGCTCGGCGCGGCATATTGCCACAGCCGCCCCATTGGATCGTAAGAGAGGGTGACGCTTGTGCCGCCGGTCACCGACACCAGCCGGTTCTCGGCATCGTACTTGTAAGTGCTGGTTCCGTCGGAGCTGAGATTGCCGTTCGCGTCATAGGCGAACGTCACGCCGGCGGCGCTCGTATATTGGTTGAGCCCGTTGACGGCGTAACCCTTGGTTCCCAGCACCTGCTCGGTATATTCCCAGCCGCTGTTGCTGC
>DASXCT010000014.1:0-19275 GCA_036491055.1 Allosphingosinicella sp. | reverse complement strand
AGGCGCTCGGGCTGTCGTTCACGGTGTCGACGATCGCGCTCGCAGCCGGTCTTGCGAGCCGCGGTGCGTTCCACCTGTCAGCCGCCGGAATCTCGCTCGCCTGTATCGTACCGGCGCTGATCGGGATGTTTTCCGGCCAGTGGATCAGACTGCGCGTCGATGCCGCGACCTTCCGCCTGATATTCTTCGTCGGACTCTTTTTGCTCGGAAGCGAACTGGCGCTTCGTTCCGTGCTTTGAAGCGCCGGCTTGCGTTCCGCAGTTCGCGGATCGGCGCTAGATTGCGAGAACGATGTGGGTCGCGTAATCGCTCGCCTGATGTTCGGTGACGCGGTAGCCGAGCGCCGGCAGATCGATCCCGGCGAACATCGCTTCGCCTTGCCCGAGCACGACCGGCGACACAGCGAAATGCAGTTCGTCGATCGCGCCCGCGCGAAGATATTGCCGCACCGTCTCGACGCCGCCGCCGATCTTCACGTCGCGGCCATTGGCGGCGCGCTTCGCCTGATCCAGCGCCGCTTCGATACCCTCGGTCACGAAGATGAAGATGGTGCCGCCCTTCATCTCGATCGGATCGCGCGGATAGTGCGTCAGCACGAAGGTCGGTGCGTGATAGGGCGGGTTGTCGCCCCACCAGCCCTTCCAGCTCTCGTCCGGCCAGGGGCCGCGGACCGGCCCGAACATGTTGCGGCCGAGGATGAAGGCGCCGAATCCATCCATCGAGCGGTGCGCATAGCCCTCGTCGACCCCGTTCGAGCCGCCGTCCTGGCCGCTCATCGCCCGGAAGGTGCGCGTGCCGAAGAGCCATTGGTGCAGCTCCAGCCCGCGCCTGCCGAGCGGATTTTCAAGGCTTTGATCGGGCCCTGCTCCGAAACCGTCGAGCGAGATCGAAAAACCCGCAACACGCACTTTTGCCATGACATGCTTCCTTCCGTATCGGTCGTTCTCCAATGGCATGATGCAATTGGCTGCGAGCCGATCTTCGGCCCAGGGGTCGGGACCCTAAATCAGCAACGCAATCGCCAGCAGGACAAGTGCGATCACCGAAGTCGCCGCACGGTAGAGGTGAGACCGTTCCCAACGATCGCGAAGGATCGTCCAATCGCTCTCAGCTTGAGATCCGCCAGCTCCGAAAAACCGCCGCGCACCGCCTGAAAGCGCCTCCTTCCGGAGCCAAGCTTTGTTTGCCGGCGCCGTCCGAATCCAATAGAGCGCGTGGGTGAGCACGGCGAATAAGAGCGCGCCCGCTATCAGCAAAAAGGCTGGGGTTCCTCTCGGCGTAAGCGCGAGAAGGACCACGAGAACAAGAATTGATAACGGCTCGGCTGCCCCGATCATGGTGAAACCGGGATAGTATATGGGCTGTACGGCGAGATACCGGTCCAGAGTCAGCCGTGCCTTTCCCGGCAACTCCAGCGCATGCGCGACGGACGGAATCACCGTCGCCACCACCAGAAAAAGCGACACCAGCTTCAAGATCGCAATCAAGGGCACGCGACCTCCGCCGAAAGAGATCGAACTGCTGCCACCGTGAGCAATATCCGCCGGCTCCTCCGTCGGTCGGCAGCCACCCGGCCGCCTCCACAGGCAGCGACTAAATCCATCTCTACGCTCCGGCGGTTGCGTGCGCGTCAAACTGTGGCAGGCCGTCGGCGATGGTGAACCAGGGCGCCTTGGAGCCGACGAAGATGTGCTTGTTCGGCCGTATCGCCGGGGCATCGACCAGCGTTCCCATGGCGACGTGGACATAGGCACCGGCCCGGACGACAGAATAAAGGAGCGACCCGCACATGTTACAGTGCGTGTCGTTGCCATCTTCTTCCCCGAAGACGATGAGTTTCCGATGCCCTTCGACAAGGGTCAGCTTTTCGCGTTCGATGCCGGCAAAAGGCTTGAAGGCCGAACCTGTGGTGCGGCGGCAATTGGAACAATGGCAATAGGCCGCGTAAAGAAACTCATCTGGAACCGTATATGCAACGGCGCCGCATAAGCATTTTCCCGCAAGTATCCGGGTATTCATCTGTTACCTCGCACGCTACACGATCGAACGAAGCGTTCCAGGATGCCGATATTTGTTCGCGTTGGGGGGATTTGCCGATCGTACGCAACTGATCCCTGATCCGGAGCCCCCTCTTTCCCAAATGGATTGTTCGGGCAAGACATGAAGCGCCGCTAAAAGTACCGTCAGGTAATGGGGGCAAGCAGGCCTTGGCCGACAGTCTTGGTTGCCGCTGAGCTTCTCACGCGTCCGGTCACGGATTTGGGAGACTCCTGGCGTCAGATTCTCACTGGAAATCAGCCATCTCGTACAGCGGCCGGATTTCGATCTCGCTCGGTCCCGGCATGGGATTGGGGCAGCTTTTCACCCAGGCGACCGCCTCGTCCATGTCGTTGACTTCCCAGAGCCAGAAGCCCGCGACCAGTTCGGACGCATTGGCGAAAGGCCCGTCGATGACCGTGCGGCCGGGACCATCGAACGCAATACGCTTGCCCTGTGAGGAGGGCTTGAGGCCGTCGCTGTCCCCGGCCTGCATGATGCCGGCCTTGACCAGCTCCTCATTGAATCTGCCCATCGCCGCCATCGACTCCCCCATCTCTGTCGTGACAAAACCCTTTTCTTCGCTCTCTTCGGTAGCTTTCACGAACACCATCACACGCATCGTCTGTCTCCTTGTTCGAGCCAGCCTCAGTAGCCCGGCATCGGTCGGACGTAGGCGGTGCCTACCCGGAAGCTCGGGCGCCTGTGCACATTGCAGAGCCATGGCACGAACGCGAGAAAGACGCTGGGCGCCCGCGGGATCGGAAGCATGATCCTGGCGCGCCTTTAACGTACGGCGTATATGTCGGTTCCGCCGGATGTCGAAGGGAGGGAAGCCCCCGGTCCGATGTCGCAAAGAATTTCCAGTCGAAAGAGCGCGCGGGTCAGAGCCCGGCGCGGAGCGCTGACCCGCGATCAGGTGCTGGCGCAGGCGCTCATCCTCCTCGATCGCGATGGCGTGGCGGCGCTTTCGATGCGCCGCCTTGCCGAACATCTCCAGGTCAGCCCGATGGCGCTTTACAATCACGTCGCCGACAAACAGGATCTTCTGCAAGGCGTTGCCCGAAGAATCCTCGATCGGATGAGCTTCCCGATCGACGATCCCGATTGGCGCCAGCGTATCCGAGCGTGCTTCCGCGAACTCCGAAACACCTGCCTGAAACATCCCGGCGTGGTTCGGTTGCTGGAGACGATCGACGACCCACCCTTGTCGGTTTTCCGTCCGATGGAGATCACCCTGGCCGCGTTGAAAGAAACCGCGCTCGATCGGGAGGATGCCGTGCGCGCTTACTTCTTGCTTATGAATTTCGTGCTCGGCCAGGTCTCATACGAAGCCCGGGGGCCTTTCAAAGGCCTGGATCCGGCCGAAACCGTCAAATCGGGAAGGCTCGAAAGCACCGGCTTCACGCATATCGAGCATGCGGTGCCATTGGAACGTTGGGATTTCGAGCGCGCTTTCGAGTTCGGTCTCTCAACCATTCTGGCCGGGTTGAGCAGCAACGAATGAAACCGGCATGCGCCATTTCGGGATTGCACGCCCGATAAATACATTCGGGCATTTGGCACATAACCCGGGCGATCGAGGAGTCTCCGGCGACGGGCAAAACGCTCAGAGATCGAGTGAGTCCGCTCTGCTTGGAGCCGCGGCTGGCCAGCGGGTGAGCCGCCTGCTTCGCGGGCAGCCGCAATGAGACTGCTGTTGAATGCGGGGCTCAGGTCGATAAAGCCAGACCCGGCTCCGGCCACCGCCTTCATGAGGGCCGGGAGGGGTTCGCGGGCATTCCGGCGCTCGATTTCAGGAGGTGCGACATGGACCGGTTCACCGGCGGCTGCTTGTGCGGCAACGTCCGGATCGTGGCGTCGGGAGCGCCCTATCGCGTCGGCCTTTGCCATTGTCTCGACTGCCGCAAGCATCATGGGGCGCTTTTCCACGCTTCCGCGATCTTCCCTCGGGACGCGGTGGCGATCGCCGGGGAGACACGCGATTATGCCGGCCGGTTTTTCTGTCCCCGATGCGGCTCTTCCGTGTTCGCGCGCACCGCGGACGAGATCGAAGTGAATCTGGGATCGCTGGATGCCCCCGACCAGCTGATTCCGACCTACGAAAGCTGGATCGTCCGTCGCGAATCCTGGCTGCCGCCGTTTCCGCTCGCGAGACGCCATGAGCGCGACCGCGACTCCACGGGTCGCTTCGAGCGATAGGACGCACCAACCGTGCCAGGGCTGCGTTCGGCCGACGACCTTGCCCGCCCCGTGCCGGAAACCCCCGCAACGACCTGCGTTGAGAGAGCGGCAGACCCGTTCGGCGCCGACGCGGCAGACCGGCCTTCTTTTTCGGATCCGGAGGATTCCACGCGATGCGCAAGCTCATCCTGCAGATGCAGACATCGGTGGACTTCTATGTCGGGCGCGCCGGCAAGGGGCCGGACTGGCAGGTCTGGGACTGGGGGCCGGACTGCCCCTGGGATGAGCCGCTGAAGGCGCGGTTCAATGCCGTCTTCGAGACCATCGACACCATCTTGCTGAGCCGCAAGATCATCGAAGGCGGCTATCTCGACCATTGGACGCAAATCGCGCGCGACCATGGCGGCGACCCCGATTTCGCGTTCGCGCGGCGCATCGTCGAAGCGCGCAAGATCGTCTTCTCGACGACGCTCAAGGACACGAAATGGGCCGGAACCGAGCTCGCGCGGCGGCCCCTGGCGGAAGAGGTCGAGGCGCTCAAGGCCGAGCCGGGCCGCGACCTGATCGCGTTCGGCGGCGCCGGCTTCGCTTCGTCCCTGATCGCGAACGATCTGGTCGACGAATATCAATTCTATGTGAACCCCGTCGTGCTGCGCGACGGCCTTGCGATCTTCGAGAAGCAGGATGGCGATCCCGGACTCGTGCTTGAGGAGGCCCAGGCCCATGATTGCGGCATCGTCGTCATGCGCTACGGGCACCGCGGCGCGCGCGGAAAAGCGGGGGCGGGACGATGAACGGGACGTCCCCGCTTGCCGTCGGCACGGTGCTCGAGATCGCGTTCCCGAGCTTCACGCCCCGGATCACCATCCGCTCCGCACGCGAGCTCACCGTGGACGTGCTTACGGGCAGCCATACAGGTTTCTCCGACACCATCGCCTATGAAGCCGTTGTCGTTCGCGACGGCCTGGTGCTGCTGTCCTGGCAGGAGCATATCGGAAGCACGATCGCGCACGTGCTCGATTTCCATTCGTCCACCGCCTACACCGTCGTCACCCCGGCCAAAGGCGGCTTCCTGCGAATGAAGGGCCGGATCGAGGTCAAGTCCGGCGCGTGATCGTCGCTGCCGCTCGATCGATCATGCCTCGCCCGGCGCGGGCCCCAAAACGGCACGGGCGCGGCGCTCCATTTCGGCGGGCGGAAAATCCTCGATCCAGGTGAGCAGGACCCAGACATGGCCGAACGGATCGCGGACGCTGGCCGACCGCGCGCCGTAGAACATCTCGGTCAGAGGCTGCTCGGGCGTGCAGCCGGCGGCGAGGGCCCGCGCCAGCAGGGCCGCATTGTCGTCGCAGAGGATATGCAGGCCGGCGCTGGTCGCCCCCAAAGCGCGCGGCGCGCCATAGATCGGGTTGTCGGGATCGCCGATCATCACAGTCGAGCCTTCGATCGAAAGCTCGGCGTGCAGAATCCGCCCATCGGGCCGGGCGATCCGGAACAGCTCCCGCGCCCCGAAGGCGCGGGCGTAAAAGGCGATCGCCTCGGCCGCCCCATCCACATAGATGTGCGGGACGACCGAGTCGCGATAGCGGGCCGGCCGCAGGGCCATGGCGTGCTCCTTCATGGTGGCTCACGCTCTCAAACGCGGCGGCCGGCGCGCGGTTTCGCAAGCCGTCGGCGTCAGCGGCCGTCAGGGCCGGTGCCGGACGTCCTCCGGGGAAGATGCCAGCCGAGGACGAGCTTTTCGCCGGGACCGTGGATGGCGCACAGGAGGAGCCCGGCCAGGAAGATGAAATGGTCGAAGAAGGCGCCGAACGCCATGGGGTTGCCCTTCCAGTGCGCCGGACCGTGGAAGGTGAAGGCGAGGAACATCACGTAGATCCCGGCAAGGATGGCCGCCTCGCTGAAAAAGGCGCCGGTCAGGAAGGCGAGCCCAAGGCCGATTTCGAAAAAGGCTGCCACCCAGGCGAGGAACGAAGGGAAGGGGATGCCGGCCGCCGCGATATACTGAGCGGTCCCGGCCATTCCCATGAACTTGAAGGTTGCGGCCATCAGAAAGGCCCAGGCGAAGATCAGCCGGGCGAGGAGCATTGCAGTGGTTCGGGCCATCGGAGAGATCCTTTCATTCAAGAGGCTACGATACTGAGACGACGAACGACCGGCGCCCGTTTCGACAATTCCACGACACCCAGGCCAGTAAGTTTCAGGGCCGCCGCCCCTCGCCCAGTACGCGACCCCGCCAGCTACAGGCGTTTGACCAACCTCGGCTCGCGCAGCTGCACGCCGCGAAAGGTCGATTCCCGCACCGTGCCGTCGCGTTGATAGCCATCCGCCTCGTACACCCGGATCGCTCTTTCATTCTGTTGGTGGGTGTATAAAAACGCCTCACGGCAACCACCGGCCCGCAGCACATCGTGCGCAGCGTCGAGCAACGCGCGGCCTATACCACGGCCAGCGTATTTTGGATCGACGAACAGCAGGTACATCTCCCCGTCGGCCGGATGAACAGCAGTGAAGCCGACGACTTGCTGCGAGCCGTCGACCGCTACAAGCAGTTCGTTCGGGGGTGCATGCTCCTTCACGACATTGTCCCATTCCTCCGGAGGAAACATCGGCTTCTGCGAAAGCTCTCCAAGATATGGCCAACCTTCACGAACGGCCGCATCGAACACGGCACCGACCTGCTGGGCATCATCCCCAACGGCGCGTCTAATCGAAATCACTTGCAGGCCCTCCTCCGGGACGTGAGTCGGCGGCGAACCACTCGGTGCGAATTGCCGAAGGTCCCAAGCTTGAAGGTTCCAAGCTCAAGTCTAGTGCGCCGCGACAATCGCGCCATCGACAAATCAGAGCCGCGAGGACGCGCTCACTCATCCGCCGTATCCCCAATGCCCTCCTTCATTCCCACTCGATCGTCCCCGGCGGCTTCGAGGTGTGGTCATAGACGATCCGGTTGATGCCGCGGACCTCGTTGATGATCCGGGTGGCGACCCGGCCGAGGAAGACAGGGTCGAACGGATAGGCATCGGCGGTCATGCCGTCGGTCGAGGTCACCGCCCGCAGGCCGCAGACATGGTCGTAAGTGCGGGCATCGCCCATCACGCCGACGGTGCGGACCGGAAGCAGCACCGCGAAGGCCTGCCAGATCACATCGTAGAGGCCGGCATTGCGAATCTCTTCCAGATAGATGGAATCGGCCTTGCGCAGAATGTCGCATTTCTCCTTGTCGACCTCGCCCGGGATGCGGATGGCAAGGCCGGGGCCGGGGAAGGGGTGGCGGCCGACAAAGGCCTCGGGCAGGCCGAGCTCGCGGCCGAGCGCGCGCACCTCGTCCTTGAACAATTCCCTCAGCGGCTCGACCAATTTCATGTCCATCCGCTCGGGCAGGCCGCCGACATTGTGGTGACTCTTGATCGTCACCGACGGGCCGCCGGTGAAGCTGACGCTCTCGATTACGTCGGGGTAGAGCGTGCCCTGGGCGAGGAAATCGGCCCCACCGATCTTTTTCGCCTCGGCGTCGAAGATGTCGATGAAGGTCTTGCCGATCAGCTTGCGCTTGGCTTCGGGGTCGGAGAGGCCGGCGAGGCCGGAAAGGAAGGTCTCCTCCGCGTCCACATGGACGAGCGGGATGTTGTAGTGATTGCGGAACAGGCTGACGACCTGCTCGGCCTCGCCTTGGCGCATCAGGCCGTGGTCGACGAAGACGCAGGTGAGCCGGTGGCCGATCGCCTCGTGGATCAGCACCGCCGCGACGGCGCTGTCGACGCCGCCCGACAGGCCGCAGATGACCCGGCCGTTGCCGACCTGCGCGCGGATCTCGGCGATCTTGGTCGCGCGGAACTCGGCCATCGTCCAGGTGCCGGCGAGGCCGCAGACGTGGCGGACGAAATTGGCGAGCAGCCGCCCGCCGTCCGGCGTGTGGACCACCTCCGGATGGAACATCAGGCTGTAGAAGCGGCGCTCCTCGTCCACGGCCACCGCATAAGGCGCGCCCTCGGAGCGGGCGACGACGCGGAAGCCCTCGGGCAGCCGCTCGACCCGGTCGCCATGGCTCATCCAGACCTGGTGGCGCTCGCCCGGCGCCCACAGGCCGTCGAACAGGCTGCAATTGTCGACGATCTCGATGAAGGCGCGGCCGAACTCGCGATTGTCCGACGGCGCGACCAGGCCGCCCAATTGCTGCGCCATCGTCTGCTGGCCGTAGCAGATGGCGAGGATCGGCAGGCCCGCCTCGAACAGGCATTGCGGCGCGCGCGGGCTGTCTTCCCAATGTACCGACGAGGGACCGCCCGACAGGATGATCCCGCCCGGCTTCAGCCGTTCGAACGCCTCGCCGGCCGTGTTGAACGGCGCGATCTCGCAATAGACCCCCGCCTCGCGCACCCGGCGGGCGATGAGCTGGGTCACCTGGCTTCCGAAATCGACGATGAGGATGGTTTCGGACGGCGACATTCGCGCTCCTGGGGCTCGGATGCGGCCGAGCCCTAGAGCCATTTACGCGCGGAGGGAACAGCCCGCGCGCGCGCTGTCAGGCCGCGCCGGGCGTCGTCCGGAAGCTGTAGACGGTGCCGTTATGGATCACACAGCGGAAGGCGAGCGGACCCGGCGGCGGAGGCGGCGGTCCGGCACCGTCGCGCGGCGGCGAAGGCGGTCCGGCGCCCTCGTCCGGCGGCGGCCCGTCATTGTGATCCGGCCCGTCATAGCGGCCGTCGCGGGGCGGAGGGCCGTCGAAGCCCGCGTCGAGCGTGCCGTCGACCGTATAATAACCCTTGCTGCTCGACACGTGATTGATGTCCTGGACCTGGCCGCCCGTCCGGTGCTCGGCGGCGCGGGCACAGCCGTCGACCGCCGCATCCTGATTGGCGCGGTCGTTATGGCTGATCGCCGAGACCAAAGCCGCGACGCCGCCGACCAAAACCGCGCCGGCGACGAAGTCGCTGAAGCCGCCGCCGCCATGATGATGGTAGCGATAATGGCCGTGCCATTCGCGCGCTTCCGCCGGGGTGGCAAGCGCGCTCCCCACCAGGCAGGTCGCCGCCGCCAGTCCGATGATCCTGCGCATGTACACGCTCCCTGAAGCAAAATGCCTGCCGTCATCATCGCCAAACCAGCCTTTCGCGGCCCTGAACGGGAACGCGCGGAGAAGCGGGCGGTTGAACGCGCATCCCTCGCCGGAGACGCGCATGACCGACCTTCACGACAAGGGCTATTGGAACGCGACCGCCGGGGAGCCGCCCGTCTTCCCAAGCCTCGAAGGCGATCTGGAGGTCGACATCGCCATCGTCGGCGGCGGCATCGTCGGCGTCACCACCGCGCGCCTGCTCAAGGACGAGGGGCACAAGGTCGCTTTGGTCGAGGCGCGCCGCGTCGGCCGCGAGGTGACCGGCAAGTCGACCGCCAAGATCACGTCGCAGCACGGCATCCGCTACCAGATTCTCGAAAAGAAATTCGGCGCCGACCACGCCCAGGCCTATGGCGAAGCGCAGCAGGCCGGCCTCGCCCGCATCCGCGCGCTCGCCGCCGAACATGGCATCGATGCCGGCATCGAGGAGAAGCCCGCCTTCCTCTACACGCGCGACGAGGCCTATGCCGGACAGATCGAGAAGGAAGCGGAGGCGGCGCGGAGATTCGGCCTGCCGGCGACGCTGACCACCGACACCGGCCTGCCCTTCGACGTGCGCGCCGCCCTGCGCTTCGACCGCCAGGCGCAATTCCACCCGACCCGCTACGTCGCCGGCCTCGCCCGGACGATCCCCGGCGACGGCTGTCATTTGTTCGAGCAGAGCCGCGCGGTCGATTACGAGCCCGACCGGGTGACGACCGATCGCGGCACGGTCCGCGCCCGCCATGTCGTGATGGCGACGCACCTGCCGCTCGGCCAGATCGGCCTCTTCTATGCCGAGAACGCGCCGATGGCCGAGCCGGTCGTCGCCGCCCGCATCGATCGCGACCTTCCCGGCATGTACAAGAATGTCGAGCAGCCGAGCCATTCGATCCGCACCCACAAGGATGCCGACGGGCAGCTCTGGGCGATCTGTGCCGGCACCCATTTCAAGCCGGGCCACGAAGCCGAGGAACGGCGCTGGATGGACGATATCGCGCGCTGGACGACCGATAATTTCGGCGCGGCGCGGCCCGAATTCCATTGGGTCAACGAGGATTACAAGCCGATGGACGGGGCGCCGTTCATCGGCTGGTCGTCGTCCCGCGACGGCTATCTGGTCGCGACCGGCTTCGACGCCTGGGGGATCACCAACGGCACGGCCGCGGCGATGATCATCGCCGATCTCCTCGCCGGGCGCGACAATCGCTGGGCGGCGACCTTCGACGCGACCCGGGTGAAGCCGATCGCCGGGGGCCCGCAATTCGCCAAGGCCAATGCCGAAGTGGCGATGGAGCTGGCGGTCGGCTGGCTGTCGAAAAAGGCCAATTCCTATGACGAGCTGGGGCGCGGCGAGGCGGCGATATTGAAGGTGGACGGCGAACGGGTCGCCGCCTTTCGCGACGAGGACGGCAACATCCACGCCGTCTCGGCGGTCTGCACCCACATGGGCTGCATTGTCGGCTGGAATGCGACCGACCGGACCTGGGACTGCCCCTGCCACGGCTCGCGCTTCGAGCTGTCGGGCGCGGTGATCCACGGCCCGGCGACGCGGCCGCTCGGAGCGAAGATCGCCGGCTGAGCTGCGTGCGGCGCTCGCACTTCGTCCAGGACGCCGGCCGCGGCTCGATCGGGATGCCGCCGTCGCCGGAATCGGAAACCCCGCCGCGCAAGGGGGAACGCGGCGGGGCACTGAAGGCGGAAGCATCGAAGAGCGCCGCCCCGACCGCCAGGGAGGAGGCGGCCATTTTCCAGATAGGAACAAGTTACGGTTTTTAAAGGGCTTTCCCGTTCATTCGGTCGATCGGGAGGCCTGCTTCATCTGCTCGACATGGGCGGCCGGCGGGTCGGCCGGCTCCAAGGGCGGCACGGGAATCGGCGCGGGCGCTTCGGCGCTGGTGACGATCTCCGATCCGCCGCCGCGCAGGGTGCGGTGCACCGGGCATTTCTCGGCGATTTCGAGCAGGCGCGCGCGGACGTCGCCGGCAAGCGGGCCGTCGAACAGGATCCGGCGGGTGAAACGATCGCGCGGCGGGTCGGCGGCGACCAGAGCATGCTCGACCTCCACCCGGAAGTCCGGGATCGTCCAGGGCTTGCGCGAGACATAGAGGCGAATCGTCATCGACGTGCAGGCCGCGAGCGCCGCGGACAGCAATTGATAGGGCGTCGGACCGCCGCCCCCGCCGCCGACATCGACCGGTTCGTCGGCATGGATCGGGCCGCCGGGCACATCGATGCGGGTGGTGAAGCGGCCCTGCCCTTCCGGCCGCGCGACGATTGGGGAGACGCTCTCGCTCATGCGCTCGTGGTGGCACAGGCGGGGCGCTTGAGGAAAAGGAATTTTACCGTCATCGCGCCCGCACTCTTCCGGAAAGGCGCAACATGCCGACGATTCTCCTCCTCCTGTCGTCGAACGTCTTCATGACGATCGCCTGGTATTGGCATTTGAAGGGCGGCATGGACCGGCCGCTTCCGCTCGTCATCCTGATCAGCTGGGGGATCGCCCTCATCGAATATTGCTTCGCGGTGCCGGCCAACCGGATCGGCTATGCCCATGGCTGGAGCGGGGGGCAGCTCAAGATCGTGCAGGAAGCGATCACGCTGACCGTCTTCGGCGGCTTCATGGTCTGGGTGCTCGGCGAGCCGCTCCACTGGCGGCATTTCGCCGCCTTCGCCTGCATCATGGCGGCGGTCGGCTTCCTGTTCGTGGGGAAATGAAGGGGATCGCCCGCCGCGCCCGGTGACAGGCGCGGCGGAGGAGGTCAGGCTTAATGCGGCGCCTGGATGGTCGGGCCGAGATTGGCGACGACCTGGTGCGCGTCGAAGCTGCGCGGATCCTCGCGGCGGCCGTGGAACATTTGGATCTCGGCGCTCGCCTCATAGCTGGTGACGGTGCTCACGTCGAAATCGTCGCCCCAGCGATGGCCCCAGAACGGATCCCAGGCGCGCCAGCCGAAGCGGGTGTGGAAGCGCCAGGACGGGCCCCAATAGCCCCAGGGGCCGGGGCCGAACGGATCGCCGATCACGCGCGCGGTCGTGTGCGGATCGGTGCCGCGCGAGGCCATGGTGAAGCCGTCATAGCCCGCCTGCAGGGTCAGCTCGGCGGCGCGGTAGAGGAGGAAATTCTCGACCCGCTGGCGCGAGGTGAATTCGTTGCCGGCGAAGGTGACGCGGTAGCGATTGTCCTCGATCCGCTGCTCGCTATAGCCGCCTCGGACATTGCCGTGCGTGGCCAGCGGCTGATAGGGAGTGGGGGTCGCGCAGGCGGCAAGCAGCGCGACCGCGCCCAGCGGCGCGGCCAGCGAGCGCAGCCGGCGAAGGACAGAGCGGCGACTCATGGCGTGGAACTCCTTGCGAAACACGTCTCCGGGAGACGCAGCTTAAACGCAAAGCAGCCAAGGGCTGTTCCGGCAAGTGAATTAGGCGACACAGGCACTCGGGCGGCAAGGAATTCGACAGCGATATCCCGAATTCCAGCGTCTTTTCCGACGTGTAAGCGAAACGGGCGGCGGTCCGCCGCCCGTCCGCTTCGCCGGCCGGCCGGGCTTACCAGGCGCAGCGCCAGCCCCAGCCGTCCCACCACCAGCGCGGGCAATAGCCGTCATCGTAATAATCGTCATAATAAGGCGCCCAGCCCCAACCGGGGACCACAAACGTCCGGCCGCGGAAGCCGCGATGGAAGCCGCCGAAGCGTCCGCGGAAGTTGCCTCGGAAACTGCCGCGGAAATTGCCGCGGAAATTGCGGCTCATGCCGCCGCGGAAGCCTCCGCGCGCTCCGCCGCGGAAGCCGCCGTGGAAGGAATGCATGCCGCCCATGCCGCCTCCCCCGCGGTGCTGGGCGGCGGCCGGACTCGGGGCGATCAGGGCCGAAGCGGCAAGGGCGGCAAGGCCCGTTAACAGCATACGCATCTCGTCACTCCCTCTTCTACGCGCCCGCCTCGAAGAGGCGGACGCCTCCCCAACGAACGAGAAGGGTGCCAAGTTGCAACCGAAAAGGCCAGCGCGGCGGATTCCCCGAAAGGGTTGAGCGACGAGACCCAGTGCGGCTAGGAGGCACGGCAAGTCTTTTCCGGAGCCGATGATGAACGAACTGGCGCGGCGCAACGCCCTCCGCCGGCGCGAGGTGGAAGCCTTTCGCGACGAGGCGATCGCCGCGCACCGGAAGAAGGCGCTGCCGCGCCTTGCCGACTATCCATTGCCGCGGCTGAAAGCGCGGATCGCCGACGCTCTGTCCAAGCGCTGGGGCGAGGGCCGGCTCGAGCCGCAGATCGAGACGATCGACCGCGCCCAGTTCGGCGGCGACCTCGTCGTCAAGCTGCCGCAGCTCCTTCGCGACGGCGGCCCCAAGGGCTTCATCGCGAACCACCTGCCCTGGATCGTCGAAACGCTGGAGGGACCGGATTTCGCCGACGCCGTCGTCCGGGTCGAGACCAGGGGCATGTACGTCAATTTGACCTTGTCGGACCGCTGGCTGCTCGACGGCGCGCAGAAGGTGGCGGATCTGGGCGATCGATTCGGCCTTGGCGACGCGCAGGCGGCGCGCACCTTCCTGGTCGATTATTCCTCGCCCAACGTCGCCAAGATGCTGCACGCCGGCCATATCCGCTCGACGATCATCGGCCACGTCCTCTCCAATCTGCACGAAGGCTGCGGCGCGCTCGTCTACCGGGTCAACCATATCAACGATTTCGGCGGCTTCGGCTTCACGCTCGAAGGCTGGCGGCGGTTCGAGCCGCATTTCCCGGTGGACATGGCGCCCAACGCCCGCCTGCTCGAAATCTACCGCATCCGGCGGGTGATGGAGAAAAGCGCCGCCACCGGCACCTGGCCGGAGGAGGCGGAGGAAGCGGCTTTGGTGGCGCGCTATTTCCCCGGCGCGGGGAACGGCGCTGCGCTGAAGGCGGCCTGGGCGGATTTCGTCGCCGCCTCCGACGCGCGCTTCGCCGCGCTCGAGGCCGGCGCCGGCGAGGAGGTCGATCTCTGGGCTCTGATGGTCGAATGGAGCCTCGCCGATTTCGACCTGTTCTACGACGCGCTCAACCTGCGCATCGACCTCGTCCTCGGCGAGAGCTTCTATTTCGAGGCGGGCGACCGGCTGATCGACGACAGCCTCGCGAACGGTCGGGCGCTCCTCTACACAAGCGAACGGGCGGACGCCGACATCGCCGCGCTCGACGCGCTCGACCTGCAGCCGGCCGAGCGCGAGAAGCGCGCCGAGGCGATCGCGAAGGATATCGGCGCGGTGGTCGTGCCGCTGGAGGGCGGCGAGCGTTATGTCGTGCGGCGCGCCGACGGGCGCAGCATCTATTCGACCCGCGATCTCGGCGCGATCGAGGTGCGGCGGCGGCTCCTCGATCCCACCGATTTCTCCTATGTCGTCGGCCAGGAGCAAAGGGTCCATTTCGACCGGCTGTTCAAGGCCGCCGAGGCGCTCGGGCTCGCCGAGGTGGGCCATCCCCTTTTCCACCATGTCTGGTTCGGCTTCTATGTCGACGCCGGGACCGGGAAGAAGCTTTCCAGCCGCGACAGCGTCGCCAACGTCAACCAGTTGCTCGCCCGCTCGATCGACTATTTCCGGGCGCGGACGGCGGAGCGCGGCGACCAGAATGCCGAGGAAGTGGCCGAGGCGGCGAAGCAGCTCGCGGTCGGCTCGCTCGTCTTCAACGACCTCAAGCAGGACATCAAGGGCTCGGTCGACATCGACACCACCGACCTCGAAGCGACGATCGCCGGCTTCGAGCGCGCGGGCGGCGCCTATATGGTTTACACCGCCTGCCGGGCGCGCTCGATCCTGCGCAAATATGGCGCCGAGCCGGACCGGGCGGAGACGATCGCCCAATTCGAGATCGATGCGCAGGAAGCGGCTTTGCTGCTGCGGCTCCAGCAGATCCCGGAGCGGGTCGCGGCGGCGGCCGAGCAGCGCAACCCGACCCTGCTCATCCGCCACCTGCTCGACACGGCGAGCGTCTATAACAGCTATTACATGCGCGCGCCGGTGCTGACCGACGCGGGCGCGAACAAGGCGCGGCTGGTCATCACCAGGGCGGTCAACGTCGCGCTCGTGAACAGCCTCAGGCTCTGCCATGTCGAGTGCCCGCCCAAGATCTGACGTGATATGGGGCTCCGCGAAAGCCGGCGCCAAAGATCCATAGCGCTCGATTGCCACCAATTTGGAAAGAATATACGAAGAATAAGAGAACCGAGTTAAAGGCTTCCCTTGCTCCGGACAGCCTTGTAGCGTCCCGCAAGACGCACAGTCGAGTCGGGGGGATGATCATGCAAAAACGATGGCTTTTGCTCGTGTTGGCGTTCGTGTTATTTCCGAGTGCAGTTCTTGCGCAGCCGCACGGCAAGCCAGTTGTGGCCATCTATCAGATCGAAGACGTCGCCCACAGCGGACAGGCCGAAGCTTTCTCGGCCATGATAGAGACGGCAATCGAGGCTACCGGTAAGTTCCGGGTCATAGAAAGAAGCCATCTCAATACCTTAGTTGGCGAGCAGGCACGCGCCAGAAGCGGCCTGCTGACGACGAACCATCCCGGCAAGATCGGCGGGTTCGAGGGTGCGGACTATCTCGTTTACGGCAGCATCACTTCGGTATCGGCGGCAACGAAGACCAATATCGCCGCTTCCTTGCTGGGCGGCGTGATTTCCGGCACCAGAAACTCGAACGTGACGTGCAACAATACGTACGTCACGATCGGGGTGGACATCAAAATCACCGACGCCAGCAGCGGCGAAGTCAAATATGTCACGCGGATCAACGACACGCAGAAGTCGACGACCGCTTGCGGCGGCAGCGGTCAAATCGATGCTGGCGCTCTGCTGCGTTCGGCCGCCGAGAAAGTCGCGTCCGGGCTGGTGACGGCGATTTATCCGATCCAGATCGCGGCGGTGCAGACCGACGGCACGATCGTGCTCAATTATGGCGAAGGGACCGTTCAGGCCAATCAGGTTTTCGGTATCTATTCGAAAGGCAATGCCATCATCGACCCCGCGACCGGTGACGCGATCGGGAACGATGAGCAGAAGCTGGGCTTCATTCGCATCGTCGACGTCAGCGGCCGGCTCTCCCGAGCGGTGGCTGTCTCTCCGTTTGCATCGCCGCCGCCAATCGGCTCGATCGCGCGGCTTGCCAACCCGTCGGACCTCCAGGCTCTGAACGGCACGAGGAAAAGGCGGTGACGCGCCGGATTCAAACCGCCGTCGCGGCCTTGCTGATCGGGGCGGCGACGATTGCATCGCCGGTCTCGGCGCAAGAGGGACCCGCGATGAGCATCGGGCGGCTCAGCAGCGTCAAGTCGTGCACGCTCTATCAGAATTCGGCCGGCCGTGCGGGCGCCGTGGCGACGCCTTATGCGACAGCCGCCTTTGCGAGCTGGCGGACTTGGTGGGTCAAGGACTGCGTCGATAACTTCGCATCCATGCGTGCCAGCCTGGAGTCCGCACTGGCTGCGTCCGGCGGAGTCAGGCTCCGTGCCGACGGCGGCTATATCGTGTCGGCATCGCTGTCCGACACGAGCGGCGGACCGGGCGCGGCGGCACCCAACGCACCCAATATGGGCGCGGGCGGTTTTTCGATCGCGACGACGGGAATGCGCATCAACGCCGACGTCACCGTGCGCGATCGGGCAGGCCATATCGTGTTCGGGACCTTGCTGACCAAGACGATCGAAATCGGCTCCGACATCAAGGTCGGCGGCTTCGAAACGAGCAGCAACGATTCCGGCCAGGCGCTTTATGGGCGGCTGCAGCATGAGGTAGCTTTGGCGGTCGCGCGGGCAGTCGCGTTCCATTTTACCCCGCTGCGCGTGGTCGACGGCGACGGTCGGCAGATCAGGCTGAATTACGGCACACCTTTGCTCGCCCTCGGGACGATCGTCCAGGCGACGAGCCCGGACGGCGCGACGACGATCCGCTACAATGTCGTTTCCGCCGCGGACGGGTTTGCGACGGCGCATGTCGACGGCGGCGGGGATGCGGCGCGCATCGTTCCGGGAAGCCGGGCCATCGTCATCGAAGCCGACGACCCGGCCGCCAACGGACGCCACTACGAGAAGGTGGAGCTGCCTTAGCGACGGCCGAGCCGTCCCGTTGTTCTGCAGGGCGACGTCGATCGCGCCCGCAATCAGCGCCTCCGGCCCGGTTTCCTGAACTTCAGCGCGAACTGGTCGGTATGGCCGCGGATGCTCTTGTCGAAGACGGCGATAGTGTGCGGGTCGGCCGGATTGTGCAGGACAGCGCTCTCGCCGACGAGCCGGAAGCCGGCGGCCTCGGCCTGGCGGACGACGGTCGCTCGATCGATCCGGTGCAGGGCCTCCGTATCGCTCATGCCCCGGCCCGGGGCGGTGGCATGGTCGATTACGATGAACAGGCCGCCGGGCTTGAGCAGGCGGAAGGCGTCGGCGGCGAGCGCGGCCGGGCCGGGATTGCCCATGAACCTGTCATTGTAATCGTGATAATTTTGCGAGGTCCAGACGACGTCGAGCGGTTCGGGCGCGGTCAGCCGGACGCTCGGCTCGACCATGGTGACGACGTTGCGCCAGGCGGGCGACGCGGACATGGCGCGCAACTGCTGCACGTTGCCCATGGCGAGCTTGCCATAGGCTTCGGGCCAGATTGCATAGACCCGCCCCGTCGGGCCGACCATCCTGCTGAAGATGCGGGTCCAATAACCGTCGCCGGGGATGAGATCGAGGACACGCTGCCCCGGGCGGAGGTCGGCGAGCGCGACCAATTCGGCCGGATGGCGGCGGGCGTCCGTGCCCCGCTCCGCCGCCCGGCCCGGATCGGCGAGCGCCTGGCGCAGCGACAGGCCGGCGGCGTGCGGCGGAGCGGCCGCCACGCACAAGGCGGCGGCCGCGGACAAGGCCATCAGCCATTTTGAACCACGCATCCGATCCTCCCTCTTGTTGGTGCCCGAGGCTTTCACGCCTTTTGCGCCGGCGCCAGTCAGGAAATCGTCAAGAAAGATTGTGGCGCCCGCCGGCCCGGGAGCGGAGCACGTCCGCCAGCCTTTCGAGCTGGCGGCTGACCGAGGCGTAGAAAGGCGGGCCGGACGCCATTCCCGACCACAGGATTCGCCGTTTCCCGTCGAGCAATATCATGGACAAAGAGGGGTGGCCGTCCCACAGGATCAGGGTCGACCGCATGGTCAGATCGCCCTCGCCGGCCGGAGCGGTGCCGGTCCTCACGCTCAGATCGGCGTTGCCGGACAGCTTCGCCGTTTCGAGCGCGCCGAGCGCGCTTGCGTCGGCCGCGTAGCGCGTGTCGCCCGTCATGTTGCGCACCGGCTCGATCCACAGCGCCACCGGCCGCGTCCACCACGCGAATGCGGCATAGAGCGTTGCGACGATGAGGATGAGGGCTGCCGCCGCCCCGGCCAGGGCCGATTTCCGCCCGACTCCCGCCCGCCGGCCCGCGCTATCCGCCGCCGCCTCGGCCGTCGTTTCGGCCGCCGCCTCCGGTTTCAGCCGATAGCCGCGCTTCGCCACCGTTTCGATGAGGTCGCGCGCATCGTCGCCGAGCGCGCGCCTGATGTCGCCGATGACGATGGCGAGGCTGTTCGGGCTGGTGATCCGGCCGTTCCAGATCGCCTGCCGGATCTCCTCGCGGGTGACGAGCTCACCCCGGCGCCGGCACAGCAAAGCCAGGGTAAGGGCGGTCCGATGCTCGAGCCTGACTTCCTCCGCGCCGCGACGGACCGCGCCGCGCCGCGGATCGAAGATTCCGACGCCGATCGCGACCGGATCGTCCCCCGCATCCGCGAAATCCTCCGTCGGAACGTCCATCGATCCTCGCCGTTGCCGGGGACCAGACTGAATGACAGACCGGCTGACGCCGGTAGGTTCATGAGATTGGGCTGAAGCCTTCATCGGTGCGCTTCGTGTGCCTGTCGAGATAATTCATGATGACGGTGTCGGTGATGTTGCCGCTGGTGGTGGAGAAGTAGCCCC
>DASXCT010000013.1:0-54022 GCA_036491055.1 Allosphingosinicella sp. | reverse complement strand
GGGGCTACTTCTCCACCACCAGCGGCAACATCACCGACACCGTCATCATGAATTATCTCGACAGGCACACGAAGCGCACCGATGAAGGCTTCAGCCCAATCTCATGAACCTACCGGCGTCAGCCGGTCTGTCATTCAGTCTTATCGCCGGAAAATGGAGTGAAAAACCCGCGAAATTGAAGCAGCTCGCGGATAGCTGGAATCAGTTTGGTGGTAATTCGGTCGCGGGTGGCGTCAAATCGAATCCGAAATGTCATTCCGCTCCGGTGCAGTGAGGTTTATGATGACGTGTCGCTGGATTGCAAAGAGCCTGTTGCTGGTTTCGGCTTGCGCGATCGCCTCCGCAGGGTTGGCGTCGCCGAAAGTCGGTAAGGCGCCTCAGGCGAGAGCAACATTGATTCTGCGCGGATTTGCCTTGCTGTCGGGCCAAACCTTGGAACTCTATCCGAATGAAATCGATGCGGATAGTCCAGATACGAGCAATTGCAAGTCAGCTGGCTCCGATATCCCAACTTTCAGGAAATTGAGGCTCCTTAATAGAAAGTGGGTGACATTGCGTGTTCAAGAACTTGGAGAGAGCTATTACAATTTCTATTGGGGACCGCCTCCTGCAATTAAGAAGATTCGTGGACGTCAAATATCAATGAATTGCGACGACAAGAACCTTTATTGGGTCGTAAGCATCGAGTCGGTGGGTAACCATTAGTAGCCTCAATCAGTGGGACGGTAGTGCCGCGCCGGCATAGGGGTCTGAGTTCGTCGGTGTCGGACGAGTTGGCAATTGGGGTAGGACGATAGGCTCCGGGGAAACAACGTTGATGTGCTCGTCGGCATAGGCCTCGCCTGAGGGCTCATATGCGATTGCACTCCGGATTCCGGATACGATTGCCGATGCACCGAACAAGACGAAACATCCCAATATCACGGTCGCTCCTCGACGCCAGTCGATTCGCCCTGTCAAAGCGCCGTAGCCAACGAGAGCAACTGCTACCACGGCTATGGTGACGGCCATAGTACCCAGCAAGGTTTCTTGCAGCCAATTGATGGCACCGATAATCGGGCTTGGACCTAATGGCTCAGAGAGATCACCCATAGCAGTCATTTAACGTGATCGGGCTGGGGCGTCGACTCGTGATCAGGGTGAATCTAGATGGGCGTATATGGCCTTGATGTGATTTTTGTGCTTGAGCCGGCAGCCTATATCTTGCTCGCATCGTGGAGCCTTTGGACCGAAGTGCATACGCTACCGATCATTCAGAGCCGCTTCGGAATCTCCAGCCCGCGCTGCACCGCCGGCCGCGCCAGGCCGCGGTCCAGCCAGGCCGACACGCCACCGAAGCTGTCATACTCCACCAGCTCCCGCGCCTTGTAGAAGGTGACGAGGTTGCGCACCCAGCCCAGGGTCGCGACGTCGGCGATGCTGTAATCGCCCATGATCCAATCGCGGCCGTCGAGCCGCGTCTCGAGCACGCCGAGCAACCGCTTCGACTCGGCGACGTAGCGCTGGAGCGGGCGCTTGTCCTCGATCTCCTTGCCGGCGAAGCGATTGAAATAGCCGACCTGGCCGAACATCGGCCCGATCGCCGCCATCTGGAAGAACACCCATTGGATCGTCTGCCAGCGCAAAGCCGGATCGGCCGGGATGAGCTTGCCGGTCTTGTCGGCGAGATAGAGGAGGATGGCGCCGGATTCGAACAAGGCGAGCGGCGTGCCGCCGGGCCCGTCGGGATCGATGATCGCCGGGATCTTCCCGTTCGGGTTGAGCGAAAGATATTCGGGCGTCCAGGTCTCGTTCTTGCCGATGTCGATCAGGTGCGGCTCGTAGGGAAGGCCGATCTCCTCGAGCATGATCGAGGCCTTCACCCCGTTCGGCGTGTTCAGCGAGTAGAGCTGAAGCCGGTCGGGATGCTCGGCCGGCCAGCGGCGGGCGATCGGGAATTGGGACAGGTCGGCCATTGTCTTCCTCCGTTCGACGTGCCGCCGACATAAGCGCGCAATGTCCGGTTGGAAGACCCGAGGCTCGGCACGCGCGCGGATCAGGCGGGATTATGCTCCGCCAGGAAGGCGTCCATCGCCTTCAAAAAGCCGACCCGGTCCTGCTCGCGCGAGAAGTGATGGTCGCCGAGCGGCTGCTCGATATAGACGAATTGCTTGCCCGCCCGCTTCAGCCGGTCCGCCATGTCGCGCGACTGCTTGACCGGGACGTTCTGGTCGACCTTGCCGTGGACGAGCAGGACCGGCGTCGAGAATTGCTCGGGGAAGTTGATCGGCGACACGCTCTTGAGGTCGGGCGCCTGGCTGCGCAGCCAGTCAGAATTGGGACCGCTGTTCAGGAATTCCGAATCATAGCGGCGCAAGGCGTCGAGGTCCGAGACTCCGGCGAAGGACACGGCGCAGCGATAGAGGCCGCCGTCGCGCTGGGCGCCCCGCAGCGCGCAATAGCCGCCATAGGAGCCGCCGACGATGCAGGCGCGCTTGCCGTCGCCGATCCCCTGCCTGACCAGCCAGGCGAGCGCGTCGTTGACGTCGTCCTGCATCTTGAGGCCCCATTCGCCGGCGCCCGCCTTGGCGAATTTCGTGCCGAAGCCCGACGAGCCGCGGAAATTGGGCTGGATCACCGCATAGCCGCGTTCGGCCAGCGCCTGCGCCCACCAATCCCATTCCTCGTCGTCGCGCGCGAACGGGCCGCCATGCGGCATCACCGCAACCGGCAGCGCCTTCGGCGCCTTGCGCGCCGGCAGCGTCAGCACCGCCGAGATGTCGAGCCCGTCGCGCGCCTTGAAATGGACGGTGCGCACGGGGTTGAGCCCCGCGCTTTTGATCCTGGCGTTGACGAAGGCGATGCGCTGGAGCCGCCCGTCGCCCGTATCCATGAAATAATAGCTGCCGGGCTGGTTGCTGGCGGCGACGAGCACGATCAGGCGATCGCGTTTGGCGCTCAGCGACAGGATCGTCGCCCGGCTGGCCGGCACCGACTTGTCGATCGCCGCCTGGAGGGCGGCGAGGTCCGGGTCGAGCCAGTGCGTCCGCTCCGCATCCTCGATCACGGTGGCGCCGAGCAGGCGCGTTCCCTCGCGGTCGGTGACGATGTCGTCGACGTCGAAGCCGGGAACCCCGAACACCTTGTCGCCGAGCGCCATCGTCGTCAGGTCGAGCTTGTAGACGGCGTCGAACCCGTCCTTGTCGTCGGTCGCGAGCGCCTGGTCCGGGTCCGGCAGGAACAGGGCCGGGACGAGCAGGCTCTCTCCCTTGCGCGAATCGGCGCGCTCGATCGTGTGGAACAGGTCGCCGTCCTTGTGGCGATAGATCAGGCTCGATTGGCGGCCCTCCTGCACGCGGCCGAGGCCGAGGCGGATCGTGCCGGTGCCGTCGGCATACCAGCTGTCGACGTCCTCGCGGGAAGCGACGACGAGCTTCGAATGGCCGGTCGACACGTCGAACTCGCGCACCTCGGGCCAGAAGGCTTCGTCGCTGAGATAGACGCTCTTCTGCAGCGCCATCCGCACCCGCGGCGTGCCGTCGCTTGCGATCCAGAGCACGTCGTCGGCATTCTGCCCCGCATCCTGGAAGGCGAGCGGCACCATCTTCCTGGCGTCGGCGCTGACGCCGACGGCGCGGCGGACATAGAAGTCGGTCCCCTGAACATTGTCGAGCGCGCCGATCCCGACGATCAGCCAATCGTCATTGACCCAGCGCCACCAGTTGATGTCGCGCTGACCGCCGGCGATCATCGCCGGCGGGGCGTCGCCGAGCAGATCGTGGATCGCGAAATATTGGGCGCCGTTGACGGCCACCTTCGCCGCCACCTTGCCCCCGTTCGGCGAGAGGTGCGGCCTTTCCATGAACGGAAGCGCGCCGAAATCGTCGAGCGGCCGCGGGCCGTCCGCCGCCGCGGCCGCGCCCTGCGCCCGCGCGATCCACGGAAAGACCGCCGCCGACCCGGCGAGCCCGAGAAATTGCCTTCGGATCATGTTCTTAACCCCTTACCCCGAAGGGAAGACTGCCCGAGCCGCGCCCGCGGCGCAAGCCTTCAGAGGCGCCGGAGCAAAGCCGGCCGCTCGTCGGCGAGCTTCAGCACCAGCTCGCCGAACAGGCTGTTCGCCCAGGCGAACCAGGGGCGGCTGAATTTGGACGGGTCGTCCTTGTCGAAGCCTTCGTGCATGAACAGGGTGCCGGCGTCGGTCGCGGCCAGCATGCGCAGGCAATGGAGGATTTCGGCCTCGTCGCGGCTGGTCAGCGCCCGCATGATGATGCCGATCGGCCAGATCCGGCCTTCGCTCGTATGCGGGCTGCCGAGCCCCTCGCCGGCGCGGCCGCGCTGGAACCAGGGATTGTCGCCGCTCAGCACGAGCGCGCGGGTGCGGCGGTAAATGGGGTCGCCGGCCGCGCAGCAGCCGAAATAGGGCAAGGACAGCAGGTTGGGCGCATTGGCGTCGTCCATGACGAGAGCGCCGCCATAGCCGTCCACCTCATAAGCCCAGACCAGGCCGCGGCGGGGATGGCGGACGAGGGCATAAGCGCGCAGCGCCGCCTCCACCTCGGCGGCGAGGGCGCGGCAGTCGGCGGCGAAGGCGGCGTCGGCGAACAGGCTGTCGTGCATATAAGCGAGCTGGCGCAGCGACACGATGGCCAGCATGTTGGACGGCACCAGGAACGGGAAGATGGTCGCGTCGTCCGAGGGCCGGAACATCGAGACGATCAGGCCAACCGGCCGGATCGGATTGCCCCAGCCGTGCCCCGGCACCGCATCCGGGCTCCAGTCAGTATGCCGCTGGAAATGATAGGGGCCGCGCCCGGTCTTGCGCTGCTGCGTCCGCATCGTCGCCACGATCAGCTTGGAGGCCCGCCGCCAAGCCTCGTCGAACGGGCGGGCATCGCCGGTCGCGCGCCAATAGCCGAAGGTGAGGCGGATCGCGGCGCAGGGCGAATCGAGCTCCCACTTCCGCTCGTGGACGCCGAGCCGCATCTCGGTTTCGTCCTTCGACCAATTGGCGCTCGGCACCAACTCCTTGTTGAAGGCATTGGCATAGGGATCGATCAGGACGCAGCGCGTCTGGCGGCGGATCGCGCCGGCGATCAGGCGGCCGAGCCGAGCATCCTCGCCGACGAAGCGCAGATAGGGCCAGAGCTGCGCCGTGCTGTCGCGCAGCCACATGGCCGGGATATCGCCGGTGATGACGAACGTGTCGGGGCCGCTTTCGTCATAGTCGACCGTCGTATCGAGCGTGTTCGGAAAGCAATTGGCGAACATCGCGCCGAGCTTCCCCGCCGTCCCGGCGTCGCCGAGCAGGCGCCGCACCCGCTCGATCGCATGCTCGATCGCCGGGCTGACGAAGGCGCGGCGGGCGGGGCGGCTCGGCCCCAATGTGGGTGCCGCGAGGGCCGGGAGAGGCAAGGAAGCGGCCGCCGCCGCTGCGATGAAGGTCCTGCGGTCGAGCGGAGCCTTCATTCGGCGCCGAACACCCGCTCGAACACCGTGTCGACATGCTTCAGATGGTAAGCAAGATCGAAGCTCTCCGCGATCTTCTCCGGCGGCAGCAAGGCGGTCACGTCCGGATCGGCCTTGAGCAGATCGAGCAGGGAAAGCCGCCCGTCCGATTGCCATACCTTCATCGCGCTGCGCTGGACGAGGCGATAGGCATCCTCGCGGCTGGCGCCGGCCTGGGTCAGCGCCAGCAGCACCCGCTGCGAATGGACGAGGCCGCCCATGCGGTCGAGATTGGCCTGCATCCGCTCGGGATAGACGAGCAGCTTGTCCATCACCCCGGTGAGGCGGGTGAGGGCGAAGTCGAGGGTCACCGTCGCGTCGGGGCCGATATAGCGCTCGACCGAGGAGTGGCTGATGTCGCGCTCGTGCCAGAGCGCCACATTCTCCATCGCGGGGAGGGCATAAGCGCGCACCATGCGGGCGAGGCCGGTCAGATTCTCGCTCAGCACCGGGTTGCGCTTGTGCGGCATCGCCGACGAGCCTTTCTGGCCCGGCGAGAAATATTCCTCCGCCTCCAGCACCTCGGTCCGCTGCAAATGGCGGATCTCGGTCGCGAGCCGCTCGACGCAGGAGGCGACCACGGCGAGCGTCGCGAAGAACATGGCGTGGCGGTCGCGCGGGATCACCTGGGTCGAGACCGGCTCGACCGTCAGCCCCATTTTCCCGGCGACATAGGCTTCGACGCTCGGATCGACGTTGGCGAAGGTGCCGACCGCGCCGGAAATGGCGCAGGTCGCGATCTCCGCGCGCGCCGCCTGCATCCGGGCGCGGCAGCGGTCGAACTCGGCATAGGCATAAGCCAGCTTGAGGCCGAAGGTGACCGGCTCGGCATGGATGCCGTGGCTGCGGCCGATCGTCGGCGTCAGCCTGTGCTCGAAGGCGCGGCGCTTCAGCACGGCGAGCAGGCCGTCGAGATCGGCGATCAGCAGGTCCGTCGCGCGGCTCAATTGGACGGCGAGGCAGGTGTCGAGCACGTCGGAGCTGGTCATGCCCTGGTGGAGGAAGCGCGCCTCCGGTCCGACATGCTCGGCGACGCTCGTCAAAAAGGCGATGACGTCGTGCTTCACCTCGGCTTCGATCTCGTCGATCCGCTCGACGTCGAAATTGCCCTTGTCCCAGACCGCCTGCGCCGCCTCCTTCGGCACGATGCCGAGCGCGGCCATCCGGTCGAGCGCATGCGCCTCGATCTCGAACCAGATGCGGAAGCGCGTCTCCGGCGACCAGATGCTGGCCATTTGCGGCCGCGAATAGCGGGGGATCATCGTCTTTCCTCGCCGGGAGATGGGAACGGATCGCCTAGCAAAAGCGGCCCGCCGGGCGCAACCGAGCGTCCTTGAACGATCGTTCAAAAATCGCTTGACTTTGCAGTTGAACGATCGTTCAAAAGACCATGATCGCCGCCAGGGACAATCGGAGCCGGATCGTGCATGCCGCCATGGAGCTGTTCTGGTCGAAGGGCTATGGTTCGACCTCGGTCGCCGACCTCTTGAGCCGCACCCAGCTCAATGCCGGCAGCCTCTACCATGTTTTCCCCGGCAAGCAGGACATCCTCGTCGCGGTGCTCGAAGCCTATCGCGACGGCATTGAGGAGATGCTGCTCGGCCCCGCCTGGGCGGGCGTCGAGGATCCGATCGAGAGAGTCTTCGCCTTGCTCGGCCGCTATCGCTGGCTGATCCTCGAGACCGACTGCGCCTATGGCTGCCCGATCGGCAGCCTCGCGCTCGAGCTTCACGACGCCGATCCGGCGGTGCGCGACCTGCTCGCCGCCAACTTCCGCGGCTGGACGGCGGCGGTTGGCGCCTGCCTCGACGCCGCCGGCGCGCGTCTGCCCGCCGCGCTCGACCGCCAGGGACTCGCCGAGTTCGTGCTGACGACGATGGAAGGCGGGGTGATGCAGGCGCGCACCCATCGCGACGTCGCTTATTTCGACCGGGGGGTCGCGGCATTGCGCCAGCATTTCGACCTGCTGCAGGTGCTGGCGGCGCGGGAGACAGAGGGGGAGAAACGACATGCCTGAGATCAACTGGCTCGCGGTGGTCGCGGCGGCGGCGGCAAGCTTCCTGCTCGGCGGCTTCTGGTATTCGCCGATCCTGTTCGCGCGGGCCTGGCAGGAAGGCGCCGGCCTCAGCGACGAGGCGCTCCGGCAGCGCAGCCCGGCTATGGTCTTCGGGGGCGCCTTCCTGCTGTCGCTGCTCGCGGCCGCCGTCTTCGCCCTCTTCCTCGGCCCGAAGCCCGGCCTCGGCTTTGCCGTCGGCGCGGGCGCGGCGGCGGGCCTGTGCTGGGTCGCGGCCAGCTTCGGCATCAACTATCTGTTCGAGCGGCGGCCTTTGTCGCTGTTCGCGATCAACGGCGGCTATCATACTGGCCAGTTCGTCCTGTTCGGCCTGGTTCTCGGCCTGTGGCATTGAGCATGAGGCGCCTCGGCCTCGCGCTGGCGGCGCCGTCGTTGCTCGCCGCCGCGCCGGCGGAGACGCTGGCGCCGCCGCTCCGCCCGCTCGCCTTCCTGGTCGGCGCCTGCTGGCGCGGCGCCTTTCCCGACGGCCGCACCGCCGATGTGCATTGCTTCACCGCCGGCGACGGCGGCGCCTTCGTCCGCGACCGCCATGTCGTGAGCGGCGGCGCCCGGCCTTATTCGGGCGAAAGCCTCTATCGCTGGGACGCGGCCGGGAAGCAGATCATGTTCGCTTATTATGCCTCGGACGGCGGCTATAGCAGCGGCCGGGTAGCGCCGGCCGAGACCGGGCTCGATTTTCCGGACGAGGCCTATGTCGACACGGATGGCTCGCACCTCGCGATGCGCGGCCGCTGGACCCGCGAGGGCGCCGACGCCCTGCTCGTCGTCGACGAGATGCGCGCCGGGAACGGCTGGCGCGAGATGCGGCGGATGAAGCTGGTCCGGGTCGCGCCCGTTTCCTAATCCACGCTCCAGCGGTAGCGGCCGGTGATCGGCCAGGCGAGGAGCGCGTCCTCCTCGCGCGCGCCGAGGCCGATATTGTGGATGATGAAAGGCCCGCGCGGCCCGATCCGGTCCGAGACCAGGCCGATATGGGTGCCGCTTTTGTCGACGAGCGAGGTGAAGATGTCGCCCGGCCGCCAGCCCGAGCCGTCGCGCGGGATCGGCAAAGCGGCGCCCTTGCGCGCGAACCAGGTGCGGAGATTGGGCACGCGGCGATGGTCGATATTGGGGTCGGGACGGTCGAGCCCCCATTTGTGCGGATAGGCGGCGAAGGCGGCGCGCATGTCGGCATTGACCAGCGCCTGCAGGTCGATCCCGAACGCGTCGCGATAGGCGCGGACGATGACGTCGGTGCAGACGCCCTTCGCCCGCGGCACGTCGCCGTCGGGGAAGGGCAGCCTGGTATAGGCATTATCGTAGCGGATGGTGATTCCGATCTGGCGCCGCGCCGCCTCGATCAGCCGCGCCGCCCGGCCCGTCGCAGGCGCCCTCGGCCGCGCCGCCGCCGTGCAGCCGGCCAGAGCGACGCTCGCGCCCGCGCCGAGCAGCAGGGATCTGCGATCGAGCATCGTCATCCGGCCCGCCTCCACCGGCGGATCATGGGGCCGAAGCGACGGTCGAGGCAAGGCACCGCCGATCGGGGGAACGGCGCGGGCCGCCGCTTCGTTTCCTTGTCCGAGCCTTCACATCCAGGGAAGGAAAGGACGATGATCAAGCCCCTCCTGCTCGGCGGCGCGCTCGCTTTGGCTTTGCCCGCCTTCGCCCAGGCGCCCGCGACCCATGGCCCGCCTTATGCCGGAACCACCGCGACGACCGCGCACGACCCGCTCCAGACGCAGGACGATGCGACGATGCGGAGCACCTCCACGCCGGCGACGGATGCCACCGCGGCCGGGAATGTCGCGAGGACCTCGCCCGGCTTGAGCGCAAGCCTCGCCACCCCGACCGACAATTGCACCTTGGCCGCGGCCCGCCACAGCCGTCGCGCCACCCGCGGCCGCTGCGCCCGGACCAATGGCGGCGCCGTGTCGGCGGCAGCCGCATCGGGCAGTGCCTCGGCTTATACCGGCATGGGCGGCCCCGACACCGGCACGCTCTCCTACCCGCCCTGTTCGCGCACCGTCACCGACAGGTGCACCCAGACGGGGCGGCGCCGGGCGCCGCGCTGATCCGCGCCCCTCATCATTGTGATCCGGCGAAAGCTGAGGAAGCAATACAGACACACGCCTGTCTCCGAGAGCAGGCTGAATCGCCGCGTCGCTTCGCTTCTCGTAATGACAAGATCCCGAGCTAGTGTGGCGATTCGGAAATTCGCCGGATCGGATGGAGGGCTCGGAGCGAATTTCCGAATCTCCAGCCACACTAGCAAACCAATGATCCTAGTGTGCTTTTTGAATTTGAAGTTCGCTCCGAGCGCGATCCAATACCAGGGCGAACTTCAAATTCAGCACACTAGGACGGATCGACATTCAATTCTCTATCCCCTCTCCCTTGAGGGAGAGGATGAGCCGCCTCTAAGGTTTCGTCCGGGGGACGAAACCAGGCGGCTCATGGAGCCTTAGCGGCTTTGCCGCTTAGGCGAAGTTGGTGAGGGTGTCGGGCATTCGGGATCATTCTCGGACGCCGAGCCCCCTCACCCCAGCCCTCTCCCCGCCGGGGAGAGGGGGTTTGCGTGCGAAATCTGAATGTCGATACGCCCTAGATTAGCCCTTTCCGCACACGCTGTAATGGACGCGGGCGACCTGTATCATTGACCATCAAATTGGAGCCGAGATTCACTTGTCGGAATGGCTCGGGAGGGAGTCGTTAGCAATCACGATTACATACACTTGTGTCACCTTGGGAGGAGTTGAGCCCTTGGCAGGGTGGAGCTTCGACCATCCACTGCAGAAGGCTTCAAAGCCTTTGCCGAGCCTGGACACGCCGGCTGCGAACAGCCCAAAGAGGACAAGGATGGCGATGGCAGTTACCATTCCCTACCTTTACTCCCCCTCATGCCAACGGCCTTTGAACCTTTCGCAACCGCGCTCCGCCTTGGGTCGGCCTATTGCGACCCTGCGAGTTTAAGCGAATGGGGCCGAATTTTGAATCGAGCGATATCTCAGCGGTTTTGCCCTCACAGGTAGCGTATAGCGGGGTCACTTCCAGCGATTGCTGTCCGCGCAAATCCAACACCTCCATCTCTGCGGAACAGATCGTAACCCCTCAACCGCTCGCAATCATGCGTCCGCTGACGGACGCGAGCGAAAAAAAACGGCGGACGGAGAACAAAAAATAGGGGATCGGAAAAATCGGCAGAGACAATCCCGGGACGGGCCGGGCGGATTTCCAAGGCGAGCGGGAAACTCACTCAATTTGGATATTACGCTCAGATGGAGCTGTCTGCTCTGGACTAAATCAGCCCCTTCTCGCGCATGCTGTAATGACCGCGCGAACCGATGATGACATGGTCGTGGACGGCGATGCGCAGCGGGCGGGCGGCGTCGACGATCTCGCGGGTGATCTGGATGTCCTGGCGGCTCGGCTGCGGGTCGCCGCTCGGATGGTTGTGGACGAGGATCATCGCGGTCGCATGGCTGTCGACGGCGCCGCGGATCACCTCGCGCACATAGACGGCGGCCTCGTCGACCGAGCCTTGCGAGAGCAGATGGTCGCGGATCAGCATATTCTTGGCGTTGAGGTAGAGGACCCGCACCCGCTCGACCGGCAAATGACCCATGTCGGCGGCGAGATAGTCCATCAGCGCCTGCCAGCTTCCGAGCATGGTCTGTCCCGCCACCTGCGCCTTGAGCAGCCGGATGGCCGTGGCCTGGGCGATCTTGATCGCGGCGGCGACATTCTCGGTGACGGCGCAGCGTCGCATGATCGTGTCGGCATCGGCGGCGAGCAGCGGGCCGAAGCCACCGAACTCGGCGATCATCTTCTTGGCGAGCGGCTTGGTGTCGCGGCGCGGCAGAGCGAGGGCGAGCAGATATTCGACCAGTTCATGCTCGTGCAGCGCCTCCGGCCCGCCCTCGAACAGGCGTTTCCTCAACCGGGCGCGGTGGCCGGTCGCGTCGTGCGGTGCATCCCCCATCAGCGCGGATTAAGCGGAGGTCGCGGCGGAGGCAAATCGCGATCCGTGGGGGGAGCGGGCGTGGGCATGCTGCACTGCAGCAGAGTGTTGACTTGCCTTGCCCCCCTTCCTAAAGGAGCGGCGCCTTGGCGGTCGTTCGCCGGCATGTCCCTCGCCTTTGTCGCACCTCGTCCCCCGGGCGCGGCCGCACAGGAAAGGAAGATGTGACGGAGAATGATCCTCGACAGGGCCCCGGGCTTCCCGACGATGCGCGGCTGAGCTCGCTCGACGAGCGGCTCAAGCGGGCGCAGCAGGCGGAAGCGCTCAGGCAGGGGACGCGGCGGCCGGACACCAGTTCCCGGCTGTGGCAGCGCGCCTTTGGCGAGATGGTCGGGGCTCCGTTGGGCGGGGGGTTGGTCGGCTGGGTCCTGGACCGCTGGCTCGGCACGTCTCCCTGGTTGCTGCTGGCGCTGTTGTTCCTGGGGTTCGGCGTCGGCATCAGGAACTGCGTCCGTCTTTTCCAGGCGCCGCCGGGCGAGGGCCCGAAGCGTCCGTCGAACTAAAGGTTTATCGCGCGTGGCCGGTCAGATCGATCCGATGGAGCAATTCCTGATCCAGCCGATCGGGCCGAAGCTCCATCTCGCTGGATACGATATCAGCTTCACCAACAGCGCGCTGTGGATGGTGGTCACGCTCGTCCTGCTGCTCATCTTCATGTGGGGCGGGATGAAGCGTTCGCTGGTGCCCGGCCGCTGGCAGGCCGCGGTCGAGGGGATGACCGGCTTCGTCGAGAATATGGTCGACGTGAATATCGGCCCGAAGGGCAAGGCGTTCACGCCCTATATCTTCTCGCTCTTCATGTTTCTCCTGACCGCGAATCTGCTCGGGCTGATGCCGCTCGGGATCATTCCCCATGCCCGCATCTTCACCTTCACCAGCCATTTCAGCGTCACCGGCATTCTGGCCGTGCTCAGCTTCTCGATCGTGCTGGCCGTCGGCTTCTGGAAGCATAAGCTCAGATTCTTCACCCTGTTCGTGCCGCACGGCACGCCGATCTACATGCTTCCGCTGATCGCCACGATCGAGTTCGTCTCATTCATGGTGCGGCCGTTCAGCCTTGGCCTCCGACTGTTCGTCGCGATGATCGCGGGCCATATTCTCATGGACGTGTTCGGCAGCTTCATCATCAACGGCCTCAACGCCGGCGGGGTCGTCGGGCCCGGCATCGGCCTCCTCAGCTTCGTCTTCATCGTCGGCGTCGCCGCGCTCGAGCTGCTCGTCGCCGCGATCCAGGCCTATGTCTTTGCGTTGCTTACGACCATCTACCTGAACGACGCGATCAACCTTCACTGACCCTTTCCCACGTTTCAACCAAGGAGCACCACATGGACCTCGCAGCAGCAAAAGTGATCGGCGCCGGCCTCGCCGCGATCGGCGTCGGCGCCGCCGGCATCGGCGTCGGCATCGTCTTCGGCTCGTTCCTCCAGAGCGCGCTGCGCAACCCGGCGGCGGCCGACGGCCAGCAGGGCCGGCTGTTCATCGGCTTCGCCGCGGCCGAGCTGCTCGGCCTGATCGCCTTCGCGGTGGCGATGATCATCCTCTTCGCCTTCAAAGGCTGACGATGCGGAACGGCGGCCCGCCGCCGTTCCGGCACGAGGAAGGCCGATGCCGCAATTCAACCAACTCTCCCTCACCTTCGCGTCGCAGCTCTTCTGGCTGGCGATCGTCTTCGGGATCGTCTTCTTCGTCATCGGGCTCGGCATGCTGCCGAAGATCCAGTCGACGGTGAAGAGCCGGGACGCGCGCATCGCCGAGGATCTCGCCGAGGCGGAGCGGGCTCGCTCCGACGCCGACGAGACCGAGACGGCGTGGCGCGCGCGCACCGAAGCGGCGCGGGCGGAGGCGATGAAAGTCACCGCCGCCGCCAAGCAGGAGAGCGCGCACGACGCGGAGGCGAAGGTCAAAGCGGCGGATGTCGAAGCCGGATCGAAGGTCGAGGCCGCCGAAGCGCGGATCCGCGGCGCGGCGGAGGCCGCTCTGGGCGAGATCGAGGCGGTGGCCGCCGAGGCGGCGCAGCAGATGGTGGAGAAGCTCGCCCGCCTTTCCGTCAGCCGCGAGCGCGCGGCCAGGGCCGTGAAGGCGGCGCTCCATGGCTGAGAATGCCGCCCCGATGAGCCGGCAAAATGCGGCGCCGTCGCACGGCCAGACAATGGCCGGCGTCCAGCAGGATGCGGGCGGGCACGAGACCGAGGCGAGCGCCTTCGGCCTCGACGCGACCGCCTGGGTTGCGCTGGCGATGCTCGCCGTCTTCGCCATCTTCATCTGGAAGAAGGTACCGGCCGCGATCGGCGGCGCGCTCGACAAGAAGATCGCGACGATCCGCGCCCAGCTCGACGAGGCAGCCCAGCTTCGCGCCGAAGCCGAGGCGCTGAAGGCCGAATATGAGGCCAAGGCCGCGGCCGCCGACAAGGAGCGCGAGACGATGCTCGAGCGCGCCCGCCACGAGGCCGAGGCGATCGTCGAGCAGGCGAAGAGCGATACCGCCGCCCTGATCGAGCGCCGCGCCCGCATGGCCGAGGACAAGATCGCCGCCGCCGAACGTCACGCGATCGACGAGGTCCGCGCCCGCGCCGCCCGCGCCGCCGCCGCCGCCGCCGCCCGGCTCATCTCCGAGGAGATGGACGCCGGCACCGACAAGTCGCTGGTCGACCGCACCATCGAGGGCCTCGGCCGCGCACATTGAACGGTGGGCTTTCGCCGCCGGCCTTGCCATGGCATCTTCCCCCGAAAGAGGGGGGAAAAGGATGCGCAGATTCCTGATCGTTGGCGCGGCGGCTTTGCTGGCGGGCTGTTCGGCGATGAAGGACGAGGCCGCCGCCGGGCAGGCGGCCGCGCACTTCCATCAATTGCTCGATGCCGGCCGATATGACGCGATCTACGACGCCTCGACGCCCGAGCTGAAGGCGAGCAGCCCGAAGCCGAATTTCATCCGCTTCCTCGACGCGGTCCACCGCAAGCTCGGCGCCGTCAAGGACGCGAAGCAGGTGGGCTAGGCCGTGAACTACAATAACGGCTTTGGCAGCGTCACCCTCAATTACCAGACGCAATTCGCGAGCGGCAGCGGCACGGAGCAATTCGTCTACCGCACCGGCGCGGCACCGGCCTTGCTCGGCTACCGCATCAATTCGACCGACCTGGTCGTGAACTGAGCGGGCCTCTCAGGCGTCCGAGGCCGCCGCGCGGCGCCGCCACGCGGCCCGCAAGGCGGTTTCGAGCAGGTCGCCGGAAACCGCGTCGAGCCTGACGAGCGTGCTGCCGTTGCGGCCCCAGGCACCGGCGGCCGGCTTGAACGAAGCGGGCGCGAGGGTCATGAAATCTTCCTGCTGCTCGGGCATGAGCCGGACCATGCCCCAGTCGGCATCGGGGCTGCCCAGCGTCGCGAAGATCTTGCCGCCGACCCGGAAGTCGGGATGGGCCATATGCGACCTCTCCTCCGCGCCCGGGAAAGCGACGGCGATGCGGCGGAAATCGTCGGCGCTGGCCATGGGTCGGAAATAACAGGAGCCGCAAGGGAAGCGAAGCGGGCTTCATCGCCGGCCCGTCTTGCGCCATAGCCGGCGCATGGAGTCCGATCCCGACCGCCTCCAGCTTTCCGGCGACGAGATGCGCCGCCTCGGCCATCATATGGTCGAAATGCTGGCCGCGCATTTCGAAGGGCTTGCGGACGGGCCGGTCGGCCGCCGCGCGCCGCGCGCGGAATTGGAACGGCTGCTCAGGGAGCCGATCCCGGAGGCGGGCCGGGACCCGGTCGCCCTGCTCGAGCGCGTGCAGCGGGAGGTTGCACCCAACATTCTGCACGTGAACCACCCACGCTTCTTCGCCTTCGTGCCGAGCCCGGGCAATTTCGTCAGCGCGATGGCGGATGCGCTCTCCTCGGGTTTCAACATCTTCGCCGGAACCTGGTTCGCGGGCTCGGCGGCGGCTGAGGTCGAATTGGTCGTGATCGACTGGCTGCGCGAGATGTGCGGGCTGCCCGACGGCGCGGGCGGGCTGTTCGTCAGCGGCGGATCGATGGCGAACCTCACGGCGCTCGCGGCGGCCCGCCACGCCCGGCTCGGCGGCCGCAGCGACGGCGCCATTGTCTATATGAGCGACCAGACCCATTCGTCGGTCGCGCGCAGCCTGAAAGTGCTCGGCTTCGCCCCGGAGCAGATCCGGATCCTCGCCGCCGACGCGGATTTCCGGCTGCCCCTGGATGCGCTGAAGGCGGCGATCGCGGCGGACCGCGCCGCCGGCCGCCGGCCCTTCTGCATCGTCGCCAATGCCGGCACCACCAATACGGGCGCGGTCGATCCGCTGCCCGCTTTGGCCGCCCTCTGTCGCGCCGAAAAGCTCTGGCTCCATGTCGACGGCGCCTATGGCGCGCCGGCCATCCTCACCGAGGAAGGCAAAGCAGCGCTGGCGGGCTTGGACGAGGCCGATTCGCTGTCGCTCGATCCGCACAAATGGCTGTTCCAGACCTTCGAATCGGGCTGCGTGCTGCTTCGCGACCGCAGCCTGCTGCTCGATACCTTCCAGGTCATGCCCGAATATCTGCGCGACACCGAGCGCGGGCTCGAAGAGCTGAATTTCGGCAATTACGGAGTCCAGCTCACCCGTTCGGCGCGGGCGCTGAAATTGTGGATGTCGCTCCAGGCGTTCGGCCTCGCCGCCTTCCGCAACGCGATCGCGCGCGGCATCCGGCTCGCCGAGCTGGCCGAGGACGCGCTCCGCCGGGAGGCGGATGACTGGACGATCGTCACCCCCGCCCAGCTTGCGGTGGTGACCTTCCGCTACCGCGCCGCGGGCAGGACCGAGGCGGAGACGGACGCGCTCCACGCCCGCATCGTCGAAGGCGTGATGGCGGACGGCTTCGCTTTGGTGACCTCGACGGTGCTGAACGGCCGCCCGGTCCTGCGCCTGTGCACGATCAATCCGCGCACGACCGACGAGGATATCGAGGAGACGGTCCGCCGCCTCACCGCGATCGCGCGGCGGCTGGCTGCTTCAGCCTCGCCCGGCCGGTGATCGCTTTTGGTGTTTCGGGATCGGTGATGGCTTCAAATCGCGGCGCGAGGAAAAGGCGCGTGAGGACGTAGCCCTCGATCACCCCGACCACGAAGAAATAGACGATCAGGCTGGCTCCGAACGCGCGGTCGCTGCCCGACGCGCGGGCGAAGTCGTCGGAAAGCCTGCCCACGAAGGCGCCGATCGCCTGGAAATTGACGAGGCCGACCCCGACCAGTATCTTCGTCAGCCAATCCGAGACCGCCTCGACATTCGTATTGGGCAGGAGCCGGTCCTTGACCTGGGCCTGGGGATTGAGTCGCGGCACGCCGAACAGGAAGCCGATCAGCGCCCCGGTGGCGATACAGCTCATCGCCCAGAGGCTGGCGAGCGCGAAATGGCCGGGAAGGCCGACGGCGAGCGCCAGGAAACCGGCGCAATTCGCCATCAGCAGGAGAGCCGGGACGAAGAAAGTGATCGGCTCCCATGGCCGTCCCCTTGCCACCCGATGCCTTTCGCGGCTGTCGGGCATTGCGTTCGCCCAAAGCGACGAGTCCGGATGCCGCACAAGATAGATGGAGCAGATCGCCAGCAGGATGTTGTTTGGAATCAGGCAGGTGCGAAAAGCCGCCGCGCCGGCCGGGCTCGAGCCGGCGAGAGCATTTGGGTCATCGAGAATGTGATACATGGCCGGAAAAAGGAGAACGAGCAGCGAAAGCGAGGCAATCGCCGCTCCTTTCCGCGTTTCGGCAACCAATATGAGAATGCCGGCCGCGACCTCGGCTATGCCGGTGACGATCGCCACCTCACGCTTGAACGGGAGCCAGGCCGGCATCTGCGCGACGGTGGCATCGACAAGCGAAAAGTGCATGGATCCGAAGACGATCCATTCGAACGACAGGAGAAGGATCGCGAAACGGCCGAAAGCTGCCGACGTCCCGCTCAGGCTTTCCTTGGCCCCCGCTTCCTTGGCCACGTGCCTCGTTCCCCCCAACCCGAGACTCTTTTGCGCGATTCATTCGGTGGCGTAAACCGCTTTGGCGAAGCACCGAACGCGCCGACGGTGGCTGGAGGGGAAAGGCCGCTCCCTCCTACCAGGCGTTGTGGCGGAGCCAGTGGATCCGGCGGCTGAGATCGTCGAGACGGGCTTGCAGGGCCGCCGCGTCGCCGGGATTGAGCTTGTCGCCGTCGCGGCGGCGCATTCGCCACGCATCGTCGCGGATGTTGCGCAATTCCTTCTGCACCCGCCACGCTTCGCGGCGGTCGAGCGAGCCGTCGCGAATCCCGCGATCGATGCGTTGCTGGAGGAAGCCCATCCGGCCCCAGGCCTTGGCGGGAGCCCCGCGCCAGAAGGCGTTCGAATCCCAGTCCGCCTGGGCCGCGAGCGGCGCGGCGGCCGCGAGCATCGATGCGACAATGGCAGCGCTCACCATGACTCGTTTCATCCTGGTCTCCGTGAAGGTCGCCGCGGCCTCGGGCCTGCGGCCGCAAACCAACTCTCATAAGCGCGAATCGTGCCGTTGCGTACAGGCAGCCATCCCGGACCCGGCAAGCACTGGCCTGTGGCGTCGGCGCGCCCCAGGGTCCGGACTCATTATCGGCAATGGCCAGGATCGCCCGGGCGACCGCCCTTCGGCTGTCTGCCTGCGGCAGCCGCTCAGGGTAAACTGCGCCTGCGGCGCAGCGGCGAGGCGGAGAGACGGCCATGAGCCGGCCGCCATGCCCCCGGCATGGCTGAGAACATCCGGGGGATGTTCGCACCGGCTCATCGTCGTTGCTCGTCGGTCACGATGGATCGCCATCGCTCCACTCCTCGCGCCTGGCCCTGACCGCCTCTCCGCCTCGTCATGGCCGTTGCCGGTCATGGGTCCGGACCCTAAATCTGCGGGCGTGAGCCAGGAACCGACCGACCGCTTCAACGAGGAGAAATCCGCTTACACCGTCCGCGGCAGCGACCAGCCGGACCTGGAGAAAGGCGTCGCCGCGATCCGCAAGACGGTGAAGCAATTGCCCGTCCGGCCCGGCGTCTACCGAATGCTCGATGCCAAGGGCGACGTCCTCTATGTCGGCAAGGCGCGGGCGCTCCGCAACCGGGTGACCAACTACACCCAGGTCGCGCGCCTCTCGAAGCGGCTGCAGCGGATGGTCGCCCAGACCCGCTCGATGCAGATCGTCACCACCAATACCGAGGCCGAGGCGCTGCTGCTCGAGGCGCAGCTCATCAAGCGCTACCGGCCGCCCTACAACGTCCTGCTGCGCGACGACAAAAGCTTTCCCTTCATCCTGCTGCGCGAGGACCATCCTTTCCCGCAGGTCCGCAAGCATCGCGGCGCGCGGCGGATCAAGGGCCAATATTACGGCCCGTTCGCAAGCGCGGGATCGGTGACGCGGACGCTCAACGCGCTGCAGAAGCTGTTCCTGCTGAGGAGCTGCACCGACAGCTTCTTCGCGACCCGCAAGCGGCCCTGCCTGCTCTTCCAGATCCGCCGCTGCTCGGCGCCCTGCGTCGGCCGGATCGACGCGGAGGCCTATGGCGAATTGGTGGGGGATGCGAAGGACTTCCTCGCCGGCAAGTCCACCCAGGTCCAGCAGAAGCTCGCCGGGCTGATGCAGCTGGCTTCCGAGGCAATGGATTTCGAGCTTGCCGCCGTCTACCGCGACCGTCTCCGCGCGCTCACCTTCATCCAGGGGACCCAGGCGATCGCCGCCGAGGGGCTCGGCGATGCCGACATCTTCGCGCTCGCCTGCAAGGGCGGGACGATGTGCGTCCAGGCCTTCTTCATCCGCGGCGGCAACAATTGGGGCCATCGCAGCTTCTTTCCCGCCCACACCAACGACGTGCCCGAGGCGGAGGTGCTCGCCTCCTTCCTCATGCAATTTTACGAGGAGGTGCCGCCGCCGAAGCAGGTCCTGCTCGACCGCGAGGTGCCCGAGGCGGAATTGCTGGGCGAGGCGCTGTCGGAGCGGGCGGAAAGAAAGGTCACCCTCCGTGTCCCCAAGCGCGGCGACCAGGCGCGGATGATCGCCCAGGCCAGGCGCAACGCCGAGGAGGAACTGGACCGCCATCTCGCCGAGACCAGCACCCAGGCCAGAATCCTGCGCGCGCTCACCGAGATGTTCGAGCTGCCCGAGCCGCCGGAGCGGATCGAGATTTACGACAACAGCCATGTCATGGGCACGAACGCGGTCGGCGCGATGGTCGTCGCCGGGCCGGAGGGCTTTCGCAGGAACGCCTATCGCAAGTTCAACATCAAGCGGCCGGAGACCGTGCCCGGAGACGATTTCGCGATGATGCGGGAGGTGCTCGGCCGCCGCTTCGCCCGGCTGGAGCAGGAGGATCCGGACCGCAGCCGCGGCGAATGGCCGGACCTGCTGCTGATCGACGGCGGCAAGGGCCAGTTGAACGCGGTGACGGAGACATTGGAATGCGCCGGCATCCACGACGTGCCGGTGGTCGGCATCTCGAAAGGGCCGGACCGCAATGCCGGGCGCGAAATCATGCATTTGCCCGGCGGCCGCGAGATCACGCTACCGACCAATTCGCCCGTGCTCTTCTACCTCCAGCGCCTGCGGGACGAGGCCCACCGCTTCGCGATCGGCGCACACCGGCAGAAACGCGCGAAGAGCATGGCGTCGAGCCCGCTCGACGAAGTGCCCGGCATCGGGCCGAGCCGGAAGCGGGCGCTGCTCATGCATTTCGGCACGGCCCGGGCGGTGAAGGCGGCGGCGCTGGAGGATCTGGAGAAAGCGCCCGGCATCTCCAGGGCGATGGCGCGCGGCATTTACGATTATTTCCATCCGAGCGGCTAAGGTGAATAGCCCCGCCTCTTCACCGCAGTGACGAGAAGCCGGGCGCTTTAGAAGGGCTTTTCCAGGTGCGTGGAGGTGGAGGGGGCAGGTGAGGGAGAAGGATAGGAAGATTCTGATACTCGGGACTCTTTGGGTAACGGTCGCGGTCGCGATCACAATCGCCTTTCTCGCAATAGGGGTGTTCAGCGCCGATTGGTCTTAGGGGAATGGGGTTTGAGGCTTCACGCCCCCATTTGCCGCGTTTTCCGTATCGCTCGATAAGCCAGCGCCTTGCCGATGTTCCGCTGCGGGAACGGGGCCGGCGGCTTCGGATCCATCCCCCAGCGCCGCAGCATGTGGTTCATGCCCCGCACGTCGGCTTCCTCGTAGATCCAGCGCGATTTCCAGGTGATCGAGAAGCTGACCGACGGCTCCGGGCCGTTCTTCACCCAATGCGGCCACATCAGGGGCACGTGCACCGCCTCGCCGGGAATCAGCGCGAACGTCTCGCCGCGCCTTTCGTAATCGTCGTGCCAGGGGACGTTGCGGTGGCCGCCGACATGATAGGCTTCGTGCTTCTCGTGGGGCACGACGTCTTCCTCGCCCGGCACGATCATCATCGTCTTCGAGCCTCTTATCTGGAGCAGGATATTGTGCTCCGGATCGAAATGGAACGGAGTCACCGCGCCCGGCGAAGAGACGAAGATGAAGCCGACCCTGGTCAGCATCTCGCCCGAGACCGGCTCGATCGCCGGCGCGGCCTCGCCCAGCGCCTCTTCCAGCAATTCGGCATAAGCGGGATCGGTGTCGACATGCTTGATCACCATCCAGCTTCCGCATGACTCGATCCGGCGGATCGTCTCCTGCGGGCTGAGGCCGGTATGCGGCACTTCGGAAGGATCGACGCCATAAGGCAGCTCGCCCGCATTATATTCGACATATTTCGGATCGAGCCGGCCGGCGAGGCCGACCAATGCTTCCAGGCTCAGCAGGGGATGGCCGGCGAGGCCGTGGGTGAGCTTGCCCGGCCGCCCGGGATAGAGGGCGCGGAGTTGCCGGAGATCGCTTTCGGAGAAGATGCTCATGTCGGGTCGTTCCTGGGGGCGAGAAGGCGGCGAAGGGCGGCCGATCCCATTTCGAGGGCGCGGGCGCCGGCATGGATGAAGCGGCGGCGGCGGCCGGCGAGCGGCACCGTTACGCGGACGATCGAACGGCGCTCGGTCCAGAGGCTGTCGATCATCGGGTGGTTCTCGACGGCGCAGCTGTCCATCCAGGCGATTTCCGCACGCTCCAGCATTGCGAGATTCTCGATCTGGATGAGCACGCCCGGCGAGAAGCGGGCGAAATTCTCGTCGAAGGCGATCTTGAAGGTGAAGCCGCCCGGCGGCGCCAGGAAATTGACCAGGATCGCGATCGGCCGGTCGTCGACCGCAAGGCGGAGGAATTCGAGCCGCCCCGCCGCCTGCGCGCCGGCGATCGCGGCGCGGAAGAAGGCGTGCTTGGCCGGATCGGACGCCAGGGCCGAGCCGGCGCGGCCCTTCCAGCCGGCCGCTTCCAGCGCCAGGAATTCGTCGCGGCAGCGCGCGGAATCCTCCGCGGACGCCGGCCGCGTGACGGCGACCCTCCCCAGCTCGCGAAGGCGGGCGGAGAGACGGGCGATCTCCTTGCGCTTTTTCTTGCGCACCGCCTGCTCGTAATAGGCCTTGGGCGACAGCGCGCTTTCGAGCAAGGCGCGGCGGCTGCGGAAAATCACCGGGCAGGGCCGGCCGAGCGCGGCCGCCGCCTCGACCAGCCCGCGATGGACCGGCCCGTCCTCGACGAGGCCGGTCATGTGGAAGAAGCCGCGCGCCCAGGGGGCGGCGTCGAGCGCCTTCAGCACTTCGGTCCAGAAGGCCGCCTCCTCGCCGCGCCGGATCAGGGGGGTGCCGAGGAAGCTCTGGTGATGCACCCAATTCTCGACATGGGCGACCGGCGTGCGGCCGTAGCGCCGCTCGATCCGCACCGGCAGCAGGCCGATCGGATCGCATCCGCGCCGGACGCCGAGCATCCAGGCCGGCCCTTCCGGCAGGAGGTGGCGGATTCCGGCGGCGACGAACCAGCGTTCGGCGAAGACGTTCGGCTCCGAAGCCTCGTCGGCCAGCCGGTCCCAGCCGGGCCGCCAGTCGCATGGAATTTCGCGCGCGTCCCAGATCGCGACGGACAGCGGACCGGGCGCGGCCGACTCCGTCTCTTCAAGCTCGGCGGCGAAGGCGGCGGACCCGCTCAGCACGGATCAGGCGCTCGCCGCGGCCGCATAGATGTCGCCGGACCGCACCGGCGTCACATTGTGGCGGGCGAACAGATCGAACAGGCCGTCCCACCAGGCCCAGAAGGCCCGGAGATCCTCGGCGTCGCGGACATAGGGGGTGTGGCCCGGGACCACGCTCGGCGTGTGGAAGGAGAGGCTGAAGAGGAAATGGCCCTCGTCCAGCAAGTGCTCGACGGCGCGTCTGGCTTCGGCGAGCGGCACGCCCTCGGGCGTCAGCGGGATCCGGTTCAGCAGGCCGGACCGGGCGAGGGGTCCGCGCAGCCGGTCGCTTCGGGTCAGCTCCGGCCAGCGGCGGCCGAAGGCACCGCCGAGGCAGGTGGTGAGCGGGAGCTCGAGCAGATCCTCGCCGACCCAGAAAGGCGTGATCGGATAGAGGGTGAAGTCCGGCCCGCCTTCATTGCTATAGTCGAAGCGCGCGCGGACCGAGGCGTCGAGCCGGTAGCCCAGCTCCTGGAGCAGCCGCGCCGTGTTGCGGCCGACCCCGTAACGGCCGGCGCGATAGGCGATCGGGCGGCGGCCGGTGAGCGCGACGATCTTCTCGGTGAGCAGCCGCAGCTTGGCGGCTTCGAGCGGCTCGGGCAGGGCGCCCGCGAAGCTGTTGGCTTGCGTCACCTCTTCCTGGTGCGGCGGATTGACCCAGGGGTGGAGGTGGGCGCCGACGTCGCAGGCATCCGCCTCGGCCATGGCCAGCAGGGCGGCGGCGCTGCCGGGGTTGGACACCACCGGCCAGTCGCAGACATAGGTCGGCACGACGCCATGCTCGCCGAAGAATCGGGTGGCGACGGGCAAAGCGGCGGAAGCCTCGGTGGACGTCGACTCGCGGCTGAGCGGCGCGCCCCAGTCGAACTCCTCCTCGGCATCGCCGAAGACGATGAAGCGGCGGCCGAAATCGGCCGGGAACGCCGCCTCGCAGCCTTCCGCCGGCGCAAGGTCCAGCCGTTCGGCATAGATGCGGGGACGGGCTTTCTCGATCTTGTCCAGTTTCAAGGCCGGATTTCCTCTGACGCGCTTTTCGTGACGCGCTTTTCGGCCCTAGAGCAAAGACGTAGCCAATGGGTTACCATGGCGGCCCGCGGCCGGGCTTGTCGCGCGAGTGATCCGGAAAGGGACGATGCGGCTCGAAAGTCTTGCCATCATCTGCGCCGTGCGGCCGCACGGGGAGCATGGCGCGATCGTCCGCGCGCTGACCCCGCGCGATGGCGTCCAGGCCGGCTATGTCCGCGGCGGCCGCTCGCGCCGGTTGCGGCCGGTCCTGATGCCCGGCAATCTCGTCCAGGCCGAATATCGCGCCCGCACCGACGAGCAGCTTCCGCATCTGGGCGTGGAATTGGTCGCGAGCCGCGGCGCCCTGCTCGGCGAGCCGCTGGCGGCGGCGGCGATCGACTGGGCGACCGCGCTGACCGCTTCGGCCTTGCCCGAGGGCCTTGCCTATCCCCGGCTCTACGAGGCGCTGGAGGGCCTGCTCGCCGCGATCGAGGCGGCGCCGAGCGCGCGGATCTGGGCGGCCGCCCTGGTCCGCTATGAATTGCTGCTGCTCGCCGAGCTGGGCTTCGGGCTGGATCTCGGCGAATGCGCCGCGACCGGAACCCGCGAGGATCTCGCCTATGTCAGCCCGAAAAGCGGGCGCGCGGTCAGCGCCGGTGCGGCGGGCGACTATCGCGACCGGCTCTTTCCCTTGCCGCTTTTCCTGCGGTCCGGCGGCGGCGCGGACTGGCCGGACATTCTCGCCGGCCTCGCCATCACCGGCCATTTCCTCGCCCGCGACATATTGATCGAGCGCCAGGCGGACGTGCTGGCGGCGCGGGACCGGCTGGTCGGCCGACTGAAGCGCGCGGCCGCGTAAAGCTTCTTACGCCGCCGTGGCGCTGCGGAAGCTGGAGGGGCGGCGGACCAATTTGCGGACCCGGGCCCAGAGCGAGGTGCGGCGGCGGACGCCCGGCGCCCATTCCTCCTCCGGCGCCTGCGCTCCGCCGGGCGCATAGAGCTGGAGCTGCTCGGGGAGGCGCGGCCGCAGGATCACCTTCTGGCGGCCGCGCAATATGTCTTCCGCTTCCCGAAGCGTGCGGGCGAGGTCGTCGGCCTCGAACGGCTTGCGCAGGCAGCCGATGGCGAGGTCGGGCACCGGGAAGCCGGGCGCGTTGCCGGTGGTGAAGAGGCAGGCGATGCCGCGCTCGTGCAGCCGGGCGGCGACGCTGAAGCCGCTGGTGCCGTTGGCGAGCTGGAGATCGACGAGCGCAAGCTCGGGCGCATGGGCCTCGACCGCCTCCATCGCGCTTTCGAGGTCGTGCGCGATCGCCGTCACCTCGTGAAGCGGATCGAGCTCGACGAGCTGTTTCAGAATCTGCGCGAGCCGCTCTTCATCTTCGACAATCAGGACCTTCATGGTCTCTGCCTCCCCATGACGAGGACTCGCGCGAGCCTCAGGCTAAGTCCATGGGGAGAAGCGCTTTTTGCGGCGAGCGATTCTGTAGCAGCGCCGAAACGATCGTCCGGCCATCCGCATTGTGCCGATCGGCAGGTCGCGCCGTGCCGAATGATGTCGGCCACCGGCATGAGGCGATGGCTTTGGGCCCCGCCGGCACCAATGACGGTCAGGGTCGCTTCCGCCGGCCGACCGGGCTGGAGCGGGCCGGCGCGCTCGGCACCACGCCGGCAATGAAGGTGCCGGGGCCGCGCAGCGTGCGCGTGTGGCCGTGGCCGTCGAGCAGGATCAGCTCGTCCTTCGCCTTCAGCACGATCCGCGCATTGTCCGACAGCCTCCTGCCGGGCGGAAAGCTCCTCGCCGAAGGGCCGTCCGCTCGGAGGATGAGGATGTCGGCCATGGCCGCGCTCGCGCCGGCGAGCAGCAGGGTTGCGGCGAGGAAGCGCAGGGCGTGCCTGTTTGGAAGCAAGGACAATCGACCTCCCCGGGGCGGGCTTTCCCCGGACGATATACGAAATCGGCGAGCGCGGCATCCTTTGCGGCCGTGGCTGCCGCCACGGCCCTCGGGAGGCGAGGACGGGATTGATGCCGGGACCGTCAGCCGCTCGCGCCGGCCTTTCGTGCCTGCGCCCAGGCCAGGTCGGCGAGGCCGTCGAGGCTCGCCGCCATCCGGTCGGCATGGGCGGAGGCGGCGGTGCCGCGCGCCAGCCGGCCCTTGATGCCGTGGACGATGGCGGCGAGCCGGAACATGCCGAAGGCCATGTAGAAATCGAGGTCGGGAATCCCGTCGCGCCCCGTCCGCCGGCAATAAGCCGCGACATAATCCGCCTCGGACGGGATGTTGAGCGTGGCGAGATCCCTGCCGGCGAGCCCGGTCGAGACGCCCGCCGGCAGGCGATAGACCATCAGATGATAAGTGAAGTCGGCGAGCGGGTGGCCGAGCGTCGACAGCTCCCAGTCGAGCACCGCAACCACCTCCGGTCTCTCGGGATGGAAGATCATGTTGTCGCAGCGGAAATCGCCATGGATGATCCGGCTCTCGCCGCCGGTGTCGGGGATGTTGGCCGGCAGCCATTCGACCAGCCGGTCCATTGCCGGCACCCGGCCGGCGTCGGTGTCGCCGAGATATTGCTTCGACCAGCGGGCGATCTGGCGCTCGAAATAATTGCCGGGCCTGCCATAGTCGCCCAGCCCCGCCGCCTCCGGATCGATTGAATGAAGGGCGGCGATCGTCCGGTTCATCGCGTCGAAGTAAAGCGGGCGGTCCTCGCGCGGGACCTGCGGGAAATCGGCCTCCCAGAAGATCCGGCCTTCGACCATGTCCATCACATAGAAAGCGGTGCCGATGACATTCTCGTCGAGGCAGAAGGCGTGGACGCGCGGCACCGGGAAGCCCTGCCGTCCGAGCGCGGCGAGTGCGCGATATTCGCGGTCGACGGCATGGGCGCCGGGCAGCAATTGGCCCGGCGGCTTGCGGCGCAGGACGTAGGTGCGGCCGGGCGTAATCAATTTGTAGGTCGGGTTGGATTGGCCGCCGCGGAACTGTTCGATGGTGAGCGGACCGGAAAAATCCTCGACCTCGCGCTTCAGCCAGTCCGCCAGCCGCGCCGTGTCGAAGGCGAGGCCGTTTCGGACCGGCATGGTGCCGCTATTCTGCGCGCTTCTGTCCATCGCACTCCCCCCGCCACCCTATGTCGAACCGTTCAAAAGAGAAACGCCCTTCGCCCCCGTCGCCCCAGCGAAAGCTGGGGCCCCAGCGGGTGAAAGGCGCGGAGGCTGTATCTCGCCGGGATGCCAGCCTCCGCTGGCATGACGAGTAGAGGCCCGACAGCCTCAGGTCATAACTGCAACCGGCTTCGCGACCCCAGCGATCCCGCCCTTGAGCGCCAGCCGCGCCGCGTGGAGCAGAGGTTCGGTATAGCCTGAGGGTTGGCTCGCCCCCTCCAGGATCAAGGCGCGCGCCGCCTGGAAGGCGATGCTTCCGCCGGGGTCGGGCGCCATCGGGCGGTAGAGAGGATCGCCTTCATTCTGGCGGTCGACCATTGCCGCCATCCGTAGCAGGGCCGCCTCCACCTCCTCGCGCGTCACGATGCCGTGCATCAGCCAATTGGCGATATGCTGGCTCGAGATGCGGCAGGTGGCGCGATCCTCCATCAGGCCGATGTTGCGGATGTCCGGCACCTTGGAACAGCCGATCCCCTGGTCGATCCAGCGGACGACGTAGCCGAGGATGCCCTGGCAATTGTTCTCCAGCTCCTCGCGCACCTCCTCTTCGCTCCACTCGCCGGTGGCGACGGGAATGGTCAGCAGGCCTTCGAGCGTCGCCGGCGGCCGCGAGGCGATTTCCCGCTGGCGCGCGGCGACGTCGACGCGGTGATAATGGACGGCATGGAGCGTCGCCGCGGTCGGCGAGGGCACCCAGGCGGTGTTCGCTCCGGCCCGGGGATGGGCGATCTTCTCGGCAAGCATGTCGGCCATCAGATCGGGCATCGCCCACATGCCCTTGCCGATCTGCGCCCGCCCCGCGAAGCCGGCGGCGAGGCCGATATCGACATTATTGTCCTCGTAGCTGAGCAGCCAGGCCGACCGCTTCATATCGCCTTTGCGGATCATCGGGCCGAGCCGCATCGCATTGTGGATCTCGTCGCCGGTGCGGTCGAGGAAGCCGGTGTTGATGAAGGCGATGCGGCCCCGCACCGCGTGGATGCAGGCGGCGAGGTTGACGCTGGTGCGCCGTTCCTCGTCCATCAGGCCGATCCTGATCGTGTTGCGGGGCAGGCCGAGCAGATCCTCAATGCGGTCGAACAGCCTATTGGCGAAGGCCGCTTCCTCCGGCCCGTGCATCTTCGGTTTGACGATATAAATGGCGCCCGCCGCGCTGTTCGCGCGGGGGCCGCGCACGTCGTGAAGCGCGATGAGCGAGGTCAGCACAGCATCGGCCAGCCCTTCCCGCACCTCCTCGCCGTCGATCCGGATCATTGGGTTGGTCATCAGATGGCCGACATTGCGGACCAGCATCAGCGCCCGGCCCTTGAGCGTGAGGCCGTTGCCGTCCGGAGTTTCGAAGCGCCGGTTCTCCGCCAGCCGCCGCTCGACCTCGCTTCCGCCTTTGGCGAAGCGGGCGCCGAGATTGCCCTTCATCAGGCCGAGCCAGTTGCGATAGACCTGGATCTTCTCTTCGGCATCGACCGCGGCGACCGAATCCTCCCCATCCATGATCGCGGTGACCGCGCTTTCGAGCAGGATGTCGGCGACGCCCGCTTTGTCCGCGCGGCCGATCGGGTGGCTGGGATCGAGCCGGATCTCGACATGGAGATTGTGGTGGCGGAGCAGAATGCCGCCGTCGCGCCAGCCGGCGAGCAGCGATGGATCGGCCAGCACGCCGCGGTCCGTGACGAGGCGGCCCGCCTCGATCCGATAATCGGTGACGCCGGCATGGCTGCCGCCGTCGAGCGGCGCGACCTCGTCGAGGAAGGCGCGTCCCCAGGCGATCACCCGCCGCCCGCGCGCCGCGTCGTAACCGCCGGCGGGCGGCGGATCGCCGAGCGCATCGGTGCCGTAAAGCGCGTCGTAGAGGCTGCCCCAGCGGGCATTGGCGGCGTTGAGCGCGTAACGGGCATTGTTCACCGGCACGACGAGCTGCGGGCCGGCGATGCCTGCGATCTCCGGATCGACGCCTTCGGTGCCGATGGCGAAGGGCGGCGGCGGATCGACCAGATATCCGATCTCGCGCAGGAAGGCTTCTTCCTCGGCCGGCGAGGGCACGCGGCCGGCGAGCGCCTCGTCGCGGGCATCGATCCGCGCCTGGAGATCCTCGCGCTTGCGCAACAGGCGCTTGTTCTCCGGAGTCAGCGCCCGCAGCAAAGCGGAGAAGCCCGTCCAGAAGGCATTCGGCCCGATCCCGGTCCCCGGCAGCGCTTCGTCCTCCACGAAGCGTCGCAGGGCCGGGTCGACTTCGAGTCCGGAGATCAGGACGTAATCGGGCAAGGTCAGTTCCTCCAAACTCCCTCTCCCCGGCGGGGAGAGGATGCCGCGCCACTTAGGACCGCTGCGGGGCAGCGGTCCAGGCGCGGCATGGTGAGGGGGCTCGGCGGGCGAGAACAAGCTCTTGCGCCGAACACCGCTAGATACCTTCTCTTCAACGATCATGGGAGAGGTGGGGGGTATCGGAGGGCAGCGACAAATCTCAGCCGCCGAACCCCCTCACCCTAACCCTCTCCCCCCTGGGGAGAGGGAATTTTAGTGCACCGTTTCCGCGGCGATCGAATAACGCAAGGTGGCGGAGCGGCTTTTTTCCGGGCGGCAGCTCAGCCGCGTCCATTCGGTGCGGGCCCTGCGCGCGTCCTCGAACGGGCCGGCCATCGTCTCGGTGCCCGGGACGAGGGCGCGGAAATCCGGGCCGTCATATTCGCCCCCGATCACCCAGTAACGAACGGTCATCGTCTTTCTCCTATTCCGCCGCTTCGGCGATGATGAACTGCTCGGCCTCGGTCGATCGGGCGAGGGCAATGGTCGAGGCCTGGCCGCCCGACAGGGTCTGGGCCACCAGGTCGAAATAGCCGGTGCCGACCTCGCGCTGATGCCGGGTGGCGCTGTAGCCGGCGGCCTCGCTGGCGAGCTCGGCCTGCTGGAGCTCGCAATAGGCCGCCATGCCGCGGTCCTTGTAGCCGCGGGCCAGCTCGAACATGGCGTGGTTGAGGCTGTGGAAGCCGGCCAGGGTGACGAACTGGAACTTGTAGCCCATCGCGCCGAGCTCGCGCTGGAATTTGGCGATCGCCGCCTCGTCCAGCTTCGCCCGCCAGTTGAACGAGGGCGAGCAGTTGTACGCCATGAGCTTGTCCGGATGCTCGCGCCGGATCGCCTCGGCGAAGCGGCGCGCCTCCTCCAGGTCGGGACGGCTCGTCTCCCACCACAAAAGGTCGGCATGGGACGCGAAGGCGAGGCCGCGCCTGATGCAATGGTCGAGGCCGGTCCCTTCCTTCAGCCGGAAGAAGCCTTCTGGCGTGCGCTCGCCGGTGAGGAATTCATGGTCGCGCGGGTCGACGTCGGAAGTGATCAGCTTCGCGCTCTCCGCATCGGTGCGGGCGATGAGGAGGGTCGGAACGCCGCAGACGTCGGCCGCCAGCCGCGCCGCGTCGAGATTGCGGATATGCGCCGCGGTCGGGATCAGCACCTTGCCGCCGAGATGGCCGCATTTCTTCTCGGCCGCGAGTTGATCCTCGAAATGGACGCCCGCCGCGCCGGCCTCGATATAGGCCTTCATGATCTCGAAGCCGTTGAGCGGGCCGCCGAAGCCGGCCTCGGCGTCGGCGACGATCGGCACGAACCAGTCGCGTTCTATCCCACCTTCGGCATGCTCGATCTGGTCGGCGCGCTGCAGGGTGCGGTTGATCCGCCGGCACAATTCCGGCCCGGCATTGGCGGGATAGAGCGACTGGTCGGGATACATGGCGCCGGCGGTGTTGGCGTCGGCCGCGACCTGCCAGCCGGAAAGATAGATGGCCTTCAATCCGGCGCGGACCATCTGCATCGCCTGGTTGCCGGTGACGGCGCCGAGGGCGTGGACATAGGCCTCTTCGTTGAGCAACTCCCACAGCCGGTCGGCGCCGCGCCGGGCGAGACTGTGCTCGATCGCGACCGAGCCGCGCAGGCGCTCCACCGCTTCGGCGCCGTAAGGCCGTTCGATGCCGGTGAAGCGGCCGACGGGGGCGGGGACGAGGCGGTCGAAGGCGTTCATCGTGCGGGCTCCACTTGCGAGGTGAGGCCATGAAAGCGCGAATGTCGGCCGCGGGCGCGCTGAAAAGGGTCGCGATGTCACAAGAAGACTTGTAGTTCTTGTAAATTCTTGACAATGTTCCGCTGTGCCCGCCCCCGAACGAAAGCTCTATCTCGGCGGCCGTGTCCGGCGGCTGAGGCGGGAGCTCGGCCTCAACCAGAGCGCGATGGCGGGCGAGATCGGCATCTCGCCGAGCTATCTCAACCATCTCGAGCGCAACCAGCGGCCGGTGACGGCGCAGGTGCTGCTGCGCCTCGCCGAAATCTACAATGTCGATCTCAGGACCTTCGCGGCGGACGGGCCGGACGGCACCGGCATCGACCAGCTTGCCGAAATCTTCGCCGATCCTTTGTTCGCCGATCTCGGCATCCCGCGCTATGAATTGCTGGAGGTGGCCGACAATGCGCCGTCCGTCGCCGACGCGGTCGCGCGCCTCTACGCGGCTTTGGTCGAGCGGCGGCAGCATCCGGCCGGCGCCGTGCCCGACGAGACCTCCCTGATCACGCCCGAATCCTGGGTCCGCGACTATATCCAGGCGCAGCGCAATCATTTCCCCGACGTCGAGGAGGCGGCCGAGACGTTGTCGGGCGCGTTCGGCGATACCGGCAATCTGTTCGAATCGCTGCGGCGGCGGCTGAAGGAGGGATTCGGAGTCGAGGCGCGGGTGGTGCCGCCGGAATTGCTCGATTTCTCCAGCCAGGCTTACGATCTCCATCGCAAAAGGCTGATGCTCTCGGCCTTGCTGCGGCCGGAGAGCCGCACCTTCGGCATCGCCTACCAGCTCGCTTTGTTCGAGCTCGCACCGATGCTGAAGCGGCTGGTCGAAAGCGCCGCCGCGCCGGACGTTCCGACCTCGCGCCTGCTCGCCATGTCGCTCGCCAATTATGCCGCGGGGGCGATCATCATGCCTTATGGCCGCTTTCTCGCCGCGGCGGAGAAGCAGCGTTACGACGTCGACCGGCTGTGCGGCGAATTCGGCGCCAGCGTCGAGCAGGTGTCGCACCGGCTGACCACGCTCGGCCGCCCCGGCGCGCGCGGCATCCCCTTCTTCATGCTGCGGGTGGACGCGGCCGGGAACATTTCGAAGCGCTTTGCCGGCGAATCCTTTCCCTTCTCGCGCTTCGGCGGCACCTGTCCGCGCTGGAACGTCCACGCCGCCTTCCAGACGCCCGGCCGCGTCGCCACCCAGATCGTCGAGACTCCCGACGGCGCGCGTTTCTTCACGATCGGCCGCACGGTCGAGCGCGCGGTGCGGCTCGACCCGCGCGAAAGCGCGCAGCTCGCCATCGGGCTCGGCTGCGACGTCAGATATGCGCCGAAGCTCGTCTATGCCGACGGCCAGGATCTCGCCAGGCCGCTGGTGACGCCGATCGGCCCCGCCTGCACCCTCTGCCCCCGCATCCGCTGCCCGCAGCGGGCGGCGGCGCCGGTCGGCCGCACCCTCGCGGTGCGCGAGACCGAGAAGACGATCTCGCCTTATCCGTTCGTCGGCTAGGCTTGGGCTGGGCTCGCTGTTTCTCCGGTGGATGTTTCGGGTGCGGCGCAAGGAGCATTGCGCCGCCGTCGTGCGTTCTTATGGTGGTCGGATCTCTCTGCCCGGAGGATCCGATGCGTCTGCTCGCCGCTTTGCTCCTGCTGATCATGTCCGTTCCAGCCGCCGCCCAGGAAAATATCGTCCTTCTCCACCCCGCCCGCGTCTTCGACGGCGTCGATCCGCGCCCGCACGAAGGCTGGTCGGTGCTCGTGCGCGGCGACCGGATCGAGGCGGCGGGGCCGAACCTGACGGCGCCGCCGGGCGCGCGGACGGTCGAGCTTCCCGGCACGACCCTGATGCCCGGCATGATCGAGGGCCATTCGCACCTCTTCCTCCACCCCTATAACGAGACCAGCTGGGACGATCAGGTGATGAAAGAGCCGCTGGCGCTCCGCACCGCCCGCGCCGTCAACCATGCCCGCGCCACCCTGATGGCGGGCTTCACCACCACCCGCGACCTCGGCACCGAGGGCGCCGGCTATTCCGACGTCGGGCTCAAGCAGGCGATCGAGCAGGGGATCGTCCCCGGCCCGCGCATGATCGTCGTCACCCGCGCGATCGTCGCCACCGGCGCCTACGGCCCCAAGAATGCCGAGCCCGAATTCGTCGCGCGCGGCGCCGAGGAAGCCGACGGTCCCGGGCTGATCACCGCCGTCCGCCGCCAGATCGGCGCCGGCGCCGACTGGGTGAAGCTTTACGGCGACTATCGCTGGCGGCCCGGCGAGCCGAGCCGGCCGACCTTCACGCTCGAGGAGATGAAGACGGCGGTCGAAGTCGCCCATTCGGCCGGCCGCAAGGTCGCCGTCCATGCCGGCACCGCCGAAGGCATGCGCCGCGCCATCCTCGCCGGCGCCGACACGGTCGAGCATGGCGATGCCGGCACGCCCGAAGTCTTCAGGCTGATGAAGGAGCACGGCACCGGCTATTGCCCGACCGTGGCCGCCACCGATGCGATCACCCATTATCGCGGCTGGAACGGCCAGCCGCCCGAACCGCAGGCGATCAGGGACAAGCGCGCCAGCTTCCAGGCCGCGCTCGCGGCGGGGGTCAGGATGTGCGTCGGCGGCGACGTCGGCGTCTTCCCGCACGGCGAGAATGCGCGCGAGATGGTCCTGATGGCGGCCTGGGGCATGCCCGTGCCGGACGTGCTCATCGCCGCGACCTCGGGCAATGCCGGCATTTTCGGCCTCGACGATCGCGGCGCGGTGAAGCCGGGCCTGCTCGCCGATCTGGTCGCGGTCGAAGGCGATCCGACCCGCGACATCGCGGCCGTTCGCGACGTGCGGATGGTGATGAAGGGCGGGAAGATCTACAAGCAGCCGTAGGGCCGCTCTCCGTCACCCCGGCGGAGGCCGGGGTCCCAGCGCGGCTGGCCGCGGCGGCGGTGCACTGCGTTTCAAAGGCGCCTGTGCATACTTTCGCTGAGATCCCGGCCTTCGGCCTTGCCGAAGTTTATCCTGAGCGACGCCGCAGGCGGCGTCGAAGGGCCGGGATGACGGGAAGGGGGCTTCGCCGGCATGACGAAAAAAGAAAGTCAGTCCTACGCCGTCCGCACCTGTTCCTCCGCGTGCGCGCGAAGCGCCTCGGCCTGGGCGTCGAAGCGGTCGAAGCCCCAGAGCCGGGCGGCGCGGAAGACCGGCACCTGGCGCGCGATGCGCAGGCAAGCGGCGAGATGCTCGCCGGTCCGGCCGATCGTCTTCAAATAGGCGCCGCGATAGGTGTTGGAGACGATCGTCTCGACGCCGTCCACCCCCTGTTGCCGCTCGATCGAGAGGCCGTCCGCCGCGCCCTCTTCCGCCTTGCGGAGCAGGTAGATGGCGGCGAGCGGCAGCGGCGCGAGCGCGCGGCGTTCGCTCGGCACGTCATATTTGTCCAGCGTGTCGAACGAGCGGCTATATTCGCCGGCGTCGCGCCCGCTCGCCTCGAGCGCCTCGCGCCACAGCCTCAGGCGCGGAATGCCGGGATAAGCGAGCGCCCGTCCCGCCGGGTCGAAGCCGATCACGCAGACGTCGTCGGTGAGGATGCGGTGGCCGCGATCGTGGAACCAGGCGGCGATGGTCGACTTGCCGGCGCCCGAATGGCCGGAAAAGGCGACCGCCTTGCCGTCCATCTCGATCGCATTGGCGTGAAGCGGGAGCAGCCCCCTCTGGTGCAGCAAGGCGCCGAGCGCGGAGCCAAGCAGGAACAGCCGCACATTATGGTCCGGCGCCCCCGCGTCCGGCGCGACGACGATCTCGCGCCCGTCGCGGATCAGATAGCGGCCGACATTGGGAACGCGCAGCAGCGTTCCTTCCTCGCTCGCCGAATAGCCCCTTGGCCCTTCCAGCGGCGCGCCGGTCTCGCCGTGCCGGATGACGATATCGGGCGAAGCGCCCGGCGCCGCTGGCGGCAGCTCGTCGAGCGGCAGCTCCGACCGGACGGCGAGCCCGAAGACGGCATAGAGGCCCGAATCATCGGTCATTGCGGGGCGGGAAAGAAGCAGTCGCGCGGGCCCGAGGGAAGCCATAAAAAAAGCTCCCCGCCCGGGGGCGGGGAGCCGAATTCCACATCGTGCGGACGTCAGGACGCCTGATTGACGCCGCCGCCATCCGGCGTGACGTTGTGGGAGCTCTCGGCGGATCCCGCCTCGATCCGCCGCAGCTCCGGACGAATCCAATCCCGGCGCGCCGAACTCAGCTCCCGATCATTTTTCTTCATTACGATACTCCCTGCTGATTCACCCGTTCCGAAACCCGCCGACTCGCCCCCCGCCGATCAAAAGCCGCCTAGTTTCAACGCCTAATGGCCGGGGACGGTTGCGATTGCAACACCAGCGGGGCGATCGCGATGCCGAAAATCTTCCATTGCCCGCTTACATTCTGGAACAGCAGGTCGAAACCGATCGCATTCGGCCGCAACGGGAACACGCCGCGCAGCCGCAACAGCCCGCCTTGCACGATGGTGGGCGGGAATTGCAGCGTCGGCACCAGCACCAGAGTGTAGCCCAGGTCGACCCTCTGGTTGCGCAAATTGGTGAAGATCGTCCCCAGGGTCGCCGCATTGTTGTTCGCCTGGAAGCCGGGGGCTCCGAGGTCGCGCAGCACCGAATAATTGCCGGTCTGGTTCGCCTGGTCGACCGCCGCCATGGTCGACCAGATCAATTTGTCCACGGTGAGCGAATCGGGGACGCCCGCCTGAACCGGGGCCGGAGCTGCCGCCGGCGCCTGGGCGGGCCGCGCCGGCTGCTGGGCCGCGGCGGGCATGGCGGCGGCCAGTATCGCCGCCACAAGCAGGCGGGCCGGAGCCAATGGCCCCGGCCCGCCCCCCCTCGAGAGGCTGTCGCCTACCACGCGGCCTGGATGCCGGCGCGCGCGCCCACCTCGCCGCTGTCGACGCCGACGCCGACGCCGCCGGTCAAGGCGGCGTTGGTGCCGATCCGCGCGGCGAAGGAGGCCGTCGCGGCGGTGCGGTGGTTGTAATAGCCGACGCCGCCGGCGACGCCGAAATGGGTGCCGGCCGGGAGCTGCGGCGATTCCATCGCCATCGCCATCGCGACGCCTTCATTCGCCTTCTGGATGTCGCGGCGGTTGATGTTCTCGAGATCGAACAATTGCTGGGTCTGGCCCTGCAGCGTGGTGATCTGCGTGCCCTGCGAAGCGACCGTGCCCTGCAGCGTGCCGATGTCGGTGGTATTGGCCGCCACCTGGCCGAGCAGGGTCGTGTTGGTGGTGACGTTGCCGTTGGCGTCGTTCACCAGCACGCCGGCGCTGGTATAGCCGCCGAGGCGGACGGTCGAGCCGGCGGCGCCGATCGTCACCTGGTTGTCGGCGGTGGTCACCGCGCCGGCGCCGATCGCGGTCGATCCGGCGAAGCTGGCGGTCGCGCCCGCGCCGATGGCGGTGCCGTTGGTAGCATTGACGCCGACATTGGCGTTGCGGCCGATCGCCGTCGCGTTCATCGCCAGCGCGCTCGCCGAATCGCCGACCGCGGTCGACTGGGTGCCGGTCGCCGCGGCGAAATCGCCGAGCGCGGTCGAGAAATTGCCGGTGGCGCCGGCGCGGTCGCCGAGCGCGGTCGAGGACTGGCCGGAAGCGAGGGCGTGCTGGCCGATCGCCGTGGCGTTCACCCCCTCGGCCTTGGCGGCGGTTCCGACGGCGGTACCGCTCGCGGCATTGACCAGGGCGCCGAAGCCGAGGGCGGTGCCGTCGGTCCCCGTCGCCAGGACGTTGGCATTGCGTCCGAGCGCCGTCGAACTGTCGGCAAGGGCGCTCGACGAGTCGCCGACCGCCGTCGATTCCAATCCGGTCGCCGCGGCGAAATCGCCGAGCGCGGTCGAGAAGTCGCCGGTGGCGCCGGCGCGGTCGCCATAAGCGCTGGAGGACTGGCCCGAGGCGAGCGCGCCATGGCCGGTCGCGGTCGAATTGACGCCCGAGGCCGTGCTCGAATCGCCGAGCGCGGTGGCGGACGCCGCGCTCGCCGCGGCGTCGCTGCCGAGCGCCGAGCTATCGTTGCCGCTCGCGCTGGTGAATTCGCCGAACGCGACCGAGCCGAAGCCGCTCGACGTGACCGCCGTGCCGATGCCGATCGCCTGGGTTCCGCTGACCTGGTTGCTGTTGCCGATCGCGATCGAGGTCAGGTTGGAGGCGGTGTTGATGTTACCGATCGCGATGGCCTGCGTACCGGAGGCGGTGCTGCTGCTGCCTTCGGCGACGCTGCGGTCCCCGCTCGCCGTGTCGTCGCTGCCGACCGCGGTCGAATTGGCGCCGGTGGCGCTCGCGCCCGGACCGCAAGCGGTGGAGGTGGCGTTGCCGGGCACGCCCTGCGCGGGCGGCACCGGAGCACCGGCAGCGAGGGTGCTGCAGGTCGCGCCCTGGGCGTTTGCCGGCGAGGCACCGAAAAGGGCTGCGGCGCCCGCCAGAAGCGCCGTGGACGCGAGAAGGCCGATCGAATTGCGAGACATGCCCATTTCATTCACTCCCTGTTTTTTCGTGGACCCACGTAACTTGTTTTGCTGCTTGGCTTTTATGAACGCGCTTCGGCCTTGGCAACTCCGAATCCGGTGGTCTCGGGGCGCGTTCAGAGCCCCTTTTCATAGATCCGGTAGATTCGGTTGACGTGCGAGTCGATCGCGTCGGCGATCGAGATCATCGGCCCGTTATCCTCGAGGATCCAGCCGACCTCGCCGCGCGTCATTCCGTAATGGGCGGTGCCGGCGCGGCGGATATATTCGATCATCATGAAGGCGAGCATCGACGCCATCTTGGTGCCGTGCAGCTTCTTCAGCACGCCCATGAGCGGCACGCGCGCGCCTCCGAAGCGCGCCTTGTGGAGCCGCCACAGCAATTTCGCCCAGCCGAACGGGAAGAGCCTGCCGTCGAGATCGCCGGTGATGAGGTTGAGGTCCGGCAGCGCCATCATGAAGGCGACCGGCTCCCAACGCCCACCGGAGTCCAGCTCCGCCACCCGGATCAGGTCCTCGAACACGATCGGCTTCAATTTCTTGCCGGCATAGGCGATCTCGGACGGGGTCAGCGGGATATAGCCCCAATTGTCGGACCAGGCATCGTTGAGGATGCCGAGCAGCAGCGCCGCTTCCTGGTCGAACTTCTTCTTGTCGACCTTGCGGATGCGGATGCGCGGATTCTTCTCGCCCATGGCGACGATCCGCTGGACGAGCGGCGGGAAATCCTTGGTGACGTCGAGCTCGTAGGTGAAGAGGTCCTTCACGCCCCGATAGCCTTCCGCCTCCACCCAGCCTTCATATTTCGGGCTGTTATGGCTCATCATCACCGTCGGCGGATGGTCGAAGCCTTTGACGAGCAGGCCCGGCTCGTCCCAGATCGAAAGACTGATCGGGCCCATCGAGCGGGTCATGTCGCGGCCCCTGAGCCAGGCCTCGGCGCGGCGGATGAGGGCGGAGGCGGTCTCCTCGTCCTCGGCCTCGAACATGCCCCATTGGCCGAGCCCCGCGCCCATATGCTCGAGCACCAACTGGTCGACCTGCGCCGAGATCCGGCCGACGGCCTTGCCGTTCCGCTCGGCGAGGAAGAGCCGCGCCTCGGCATGCTCGAACCAGGGATTGGAGCGCGGATCGATGAGGCCGTGCACCTCGGTCTTGAGCGGCGGCACCCAATTCGGGTCGCTCGCATTCAAGCGGAAGGCGAGGTCGACGAACGCCTTGCGATCGGACGCGTCCTCGACGGGGCGGATATTGAGGCCGGTGGGGGAGGGGGTGTCGGTCATGGCGCCCGTTCGTAGCGGCTGCGCAACGGGCGGGAAAGGGGGCAGGGTGAACGCCGACGGCGCTGGCTCTAGCGAAGTTGGTCACTTGAAGCGTTAGAGAGCCACTGCTGTAGCCGCTGGCCTAAATCTGCATACGAGCGCGTTTCGCATTCCCATATTATACAGACGTCCCAGCCGGCCTCACGCAACTCCCGTTCCTTGCGCGCATCGCGAACTACGTTGGCCTCAAACTTACTCTGCCAGAATTCGAAGCGGGTCTTCGGCGTCGTTGCCTTGGGGCAACCTTGATGGCGATGCCAAAAACAGCCATGCACAAAGATGGCTTTGCGCAGGCGGGGGAGCACCAAATCAGGTGTCCCTGGTAAATCCCTCCTGTGCAGGCGAAAGCGAAAACCCATTTTGTGGAGCAGTCGCCGAACGACCATCTCTGGAGCGGTGTGAGCCTGCCTGACTTTCGACATCAATGCGGACCGTGCGGCTGAAGGAGCGGCTATCCCGTCAGCCTTCACCCCCGGCTGCTGCCGACCGTCGTTCGGGTCGCAAATACCATCGCTCCTCAATGTAGCTGCCGAAAGCGGCTACAACTTCTCTCAGATATGTCCGCACGCTCTCTACCAAAATGCGCAAGTCCGCCGCCGTATCATATTGACCACACTCCACAAATGAGATGTTGCCGTGAGCGAGCGCATTTCTCAGGCTGACGACCAAACCCATCGCACCGAGCTCATTCCTAATCGGCCGGCTAATGCCTTCCGTCGCCTTCCGACTCAAACGAAGGGTGCAACCAATCCGGTCGGCGATTTTGCGGATTTCCCCCTCATGCCAATTCCCGCCGCCGCCTTTATCGATATCAAAGGCTTTAACCGGCAACGCTGCGACAAGATGGTCACAGAGTGCGATTGCGCGCTCCAGCCGCTTGTCCGGCCCCATCTCAACATTCGTTCGAGCTAGATACCGTACCCATTCCCTCCTCATGTCGTCGCTAAGATCCGCCGGGACATAAGAAGCTCGCTCCATCGCAGCCTTACTAACAGCGTCAAGGCTGCCGACGATGGTGGCCTCTACAAGGTTATACAGCTGCAGATATACGCTTGAATAGAGAATTCGTTGCTGCTGGGTAGTAATGGTTGGTCCATCAGCGCCTAGTCGGGGTACGCCCGATTTGACGAGAGTTTCCACCCCGTCGAGAAAATCCAAATAGACCGAAATCTCGTCAGAACGTTCGTCAAATCGTGACAGGAGATCGTCAGCCATAGGTACCGATCAGGGCATCACGAACGAACTTGATTCGATTCTCAAGTTTTGATTTTACATTGGCTGCATCAGAAGTCGTAACGCGTTTGAAAGCCTCGCCACCAATCCATGGCTTAACGTCTACGGCAGGTTCGTCAACGAGTTTTGGTTGCTCACGAAGCGCCAAGTCACTTCCTATAGCTATCGCTTCAAACCTGACTCGGGGAGTGGTGTTTGCGTTGCGAGCTTTGCGGAAGCCGTTCGGAAAGTTTTTTTCTACAAAGCGCAGCATGTTCCGAAATCTTTGTCTATATTCATCGACAAGCACCGGATTGCTGGAAAATTCCCCATTCTTATCTTTTGTATATTCAAAAGTGAACCGAGAAGGACTATCTCTGTATCCTTCCAATCCGTCGCCATATGCAAAGAATCGGGTAACTAACTCTTCTTGTATTCTCTCCTTTTCAGATTTTTTCGATACGGGCGCGAGTTTCTTCAGCAATGGATCCTGAGAGAGTTCTGCGATGAGATCCTGGAAGGGTCCATGTAAAGCACCCCTCCTCACCTCGGCCGAGTTGGCCATCTTGCTCCCGGTATTTATTCTCTCGAACATGTCAAAACGAGCTTGCTCGTCCGCATGCTCATTCAGCACGATCCCTCGAATCGACCGATTCGATATTTTTCGCTGGCGAGTGGTAGGAAGATCGCTGAAACGGGTTCCCGATAGAGACGGAATTCCTTCTAGCTGTGTTAGCTTCAGCCCTCCTAGGATGTATTCTTCTATAGTTCGGAGCCGCTGAGACCCGTCAACTATCTCGAGCTTACCGGACGGCATTTCCCAAAAGAATATGAATGGGATCGGAAGGTCCATCACCAGAGATTCAATGAACTTAGACTTTCGGGCAGACTCCCATGTAAATCTTCTCTGATACTCGGGTATCACAAAGTAACCGTCTCTCATCTTCTGAGCTAGAAACTCGACGGTATATTCAGTGGTATAGAAGTCTATCCGGCGCGCACGCTCTACGATCTCGCGCTCAGCTGCTTCAATCTGCTCCTGCGGGACTTTTCGACCGCGTCCAGACTTCGCCATACTTCCCCCGCCTCCCTCGGTTGCATAATCTCAATATTGGCCGATGAAAAGCCTAGAATAAAAGTCTTTCTCCATGAGAGAGAAAGCATCGCGAATCTGCCTGCTTAATGTGGTTTAGGATCGACTTGCCGATGGCTTCTCCGAGCTTCGGTGGCACCGCATTACCGATCAGTGTGCCGACGGTGTCGAACGAAACGTCGTGCTCATGCGCCACAAAGCTGTACTCGGGCGGGAAAGACTGCAAAATCGCAGCTTCTCTCAAGCTTATTGCTCGATCCTGCTCTGGGTGGCCGAAGCGACCATTTCCAAAACCGTAGCACTGAGTTGTTATGGTAGGAGATGGTTTGTCCCACTCCATTCGGCCGTAGACCGATGGATAAGTCTTGCCTGTGGCCCGTCTGTGACATTTTGCCCGTAGCTCCTCCGGCCAATCTCTCCACGTGCCGCCGGGCTTGGAAGCTCGAATGCGCTGGAGATTGATCGAACTGAGGCCGGATGCCACGTGAAGCGGATCGTCGGCTGCCCTTTCTCCGGCGGCGATTGGGGGTAGCGTCCCGATCGCCTCTCTAACCGTCGCATGGCCAACCTCTTCCTCTGAGAGTTCTATGGGCCCCAACAGGGAAGCCAACAAGACCAAGCGTTTACGGCTTTGGGGAATGCCATACTTCGTGCAATCCACCTGACGCCAGCAGGTGTGGTATCCGTTTTTGCGGAGCGCAGACACAAACTCCTTCCACACCGGTTGCGCCGCTAAGCCTTGCACATTTTCCATCGTCACGATTTCAGGAAGTACGCTGACGGCGAGATGCTTGAACTCGCGGAGCAAGACCCAGCGATCATCGACCGATTTGCGACTTTGCGAATAGGTCGAGAAGGGCTGACACGGCGCACAGCCGGCGAGGACCCTTACGTCTGCCCCGCTAAACCACTCGTTCAGATCGTCTGCAGTGATATCGACGATATCCTGGCACGCAAACATAGCCCCTGTGTTTGTCTCCAAGGGGTGTTTGCACGCGGGATCCAGATCGACTCCCGCGGCTATGTGGAGGCCGGCGGTCTTTAAGCCCAAGGCTAGGCCGCCTGCCCCACAAAACAGATCAATGACGGCTACACGCCTGCTGTCGCTCACCGAGCCGTCCCTCGCTCCCATCCTATGAGGGATAGCGGCGCGGGCCGCCTCTGCAAAGCGGATGCATCCGGATGATCCACAGAAATTTCACGTGCCCTCATTGTGCTGATTCATGATATGTTCTCGAGATCAAATACACAAGCTTTCGCGCGAGCTCAGCGCAAGCGGGTGATCAGCTATTGCTGTGGAACGAGATGAGTCACCAGGCTGCGGTCTGCGCCGGCGGAGTGGTTTCAGACGATTTTATCCCGCTGCCGCGGGTGCCCCGTCGCAACACCGCCGCTCAGCCGCCCGACATGCGGATATTTTTCCGCCATCTCCGGCGTGTAGCCGAGGTTGAATACCGTCGGGCTCTTCTTCGGCCGGTCCTTGCGGTCGTAATAGGTGCCGAGCAATTTGTCCCAGATGAAGCTGGTGATGCCGTAATTGCCGTTCTCGTCGTGGAAATGGTGGGCCATGTGCTGGCGCTTCATCTCCGCCAGCCATCTGTTCTTCGGCTTGTAGCTGAGGTGCTGGATGCAGTGGCAGAATTCGTAGAAGCAGGTGGTCAAGAGGCCGGTCGCGAAGGCGGCGGCGCCGCCGGCGAGGCCGTATTCGGCGCCCCACAGGCTGGCAATCCCCCAGCCGATCGGGATGGTGGCGATGCCGATCGTCGGCAAGGTCGTGTGGAGCGCGCCGAACAGGACCTCGAGATGGTTCGGATCCTGGTGATGGTCGTAATGGATCCGCTTCCAGGTCGCGGCGAGCGGCGGCACCTTGAACATCCAGCGGCTGTGCAGGACCCAGCGGTGGAGGACGTACCAGACGAGCGGATAGATGAACGTCGCGACCGCGACCGTGATCAGGGTCGGGACGAGCGGCGCCGGCCGCTGCGCATAAAACGCGATCGCCCCGGCCGCGAGCAGGGTGTAGGCGATGATCGCCGGATATTGGAGATAGGCGACCACCAGCTCCTTCAGGTTCATCCTGTCGAGATGATGCTCGCGTCGCCAGAAGCTCGGGCGCAGGCTGTGGGCGGTCTTCACGTCGGCTTTCCTCGAATGTCGCGGGGCAGGGCGTGCAAGCCCAATATGTGTCGCCCCAATGGATTCTCAATAAGGCGAAAGTGGGGCTGAGTCTTCCGGCACTTAGCCCCTCCCTTTCAAGGGAGGGGTCGGGGGTGGGCCGCCGAGGGAGCGGCTCGATGCCGCTTCCGAGGCATATGGGCGCCCTCGCCCGCATCGAGCGGGCTCGGTCGCGGACCCACCCCTTTATCCCCTCCCTTGAAAGGGAGGGGAGGTCAGGCGCAGCACCTTGGCAAATCCCCCGAGCGCTTCGCGGTCGGTGCGGGTGAGGCCGAGGCGCAGCGCCGTCCAGCTCGCGGCGGCCCACAGGATCAGGACGCCGGCGAAGCGGGCGGGGCCGTGGGTCAGGCTTTCGGCGAGCGCCATCGCCGCGCAGCCGGCGAGGGCCGTGCCGAGGCCGAGGAAGAGCTTGCGGTCGAAGGGCGAGAGCCGGTCCGAAAGCTGGAGCTCGAGCGTCGCCGCCCAGGCCTGGGCGATCGTCGCCGCGCCGACCGCATAGGCCATGCCGTGCGCGCCGAGGCGCGGGACCAGGGCGATGGCGAGCCCGAGCCAGAGCAGGACCGCGATCAGGCTGTTGACGAGCGGGAGCAGGCGATGGCCGGTCATCTCCACCACCGGCGTCGCCGGGCCGACGATCGCCTCGATCGCGCGGGCGGCGGCGAGAATGGTGAGCAGGGGAAGGGCGGCCATCGCCTCGGGCCGATAGATGGAAAGGATATCGGCGCCGGCGAAGATCAGGAGGCCGGTCAGCGGCACGACCAGGGCGGTCGAGATGCGGCTGGCGAAACGGTAGAGCGGCGCGATGGCCGCGCGGTCCACCCGCGCCTGGTGGGCGGCGACGGGGGCCATCACATATTGGAAGGCCTGGCGGACGGCGAGCGGGACGGTCGCGATCTTGCGCGCGATCTCGAACAGGCCGGCGGCGACCGCGCCGCGCGCGCCGGGCAGCAGGAGGTTGATGACGATCGCCGGCCCGTCGATCAGCATTTGGCGCGCGACATTGGCGGGAAGAAGGGCGAGGCCGGTGGTGAGGAGCAATCTGACATCGGCGGCCGCGACGGGCGCGCGGAGCAGGCGTTTCAGATCGTAGAAACGGCCGAGCAGGGGCACGCACAGGATCGCGGTGACGCTCAGCGAGGCGAGATGCGCGGCGACGAGACCGATGCTGCCGAGCCCGAGCCCGAAGAAGCCGATCGCGAAGGCGATGCGGGCGAGCTGCTCCCACAACACCCGCAGGCGAATCTCCGGCCCGAAGGCGCGGCGGGCGCGGGCGGCGGAGGTGGCGATCTCGACGAAGGTCCAGAGCGGCAGGCCCCAGGCGAAGAGGGCGATCGCGCGCGGCAGAATGGCCCGGTCCTGCGGCGCGGCGGAGAAGAAATGCGCCACCCAGGACGCGTTCAGACTCACGATCAGGGCAATGATTGCGGCCGGGATCACCGCAGCGAGGATTGCGAGCTTGACGGCCTTATGGGCGCGCTCCTCGTCCTCGGCCGGAACGATCCGCTGCAGCGCCGCGGTCAGCGAAAGGTCGACGACATTTTCGGCGAGGTCGATCGCGCCCCACAGAACCACGTAGATGCCGTAGGCGGCGAGGCCGTAGAGCCAGACGAAGAGCGGCTGCGAGACCGCCTCGATCAGGGCGGCGGCGCGGGAGAGGCCGACCAGGCCGGCGCCCCGCGCCACCTCGGAGCGGCCGATCGTCTCGCCGCCCGGCGATTCGGGGCTCACTCCTCGGTCCGGATCAGCACGGCCTCGCCGATGAGCAGGAAGAGGAGGAAGGGCGCCCAAGCGGCGACCAGCGGCGGATAGGCGCCGAGATTGCCCATGGCGAGCGCGAAATTGTCGGCGACGAAATAGGCGAAGCCGAGCCCCATGCCGATCACCGCGCGCACGAAGAGCTGGCCCGAGCGGGCGAGGCCGAAGGCGGCGACGGCGGCGAGCAACGGCATCAGGATCGCCGAAAGCGGGCCCGACAACTTGTGCCAGAAACCCGATTCGAGCTCCGACGTGTCGTGGCCGGTAAGCTGCAGCGCGCGGATCGACTGGCGCAGGGTCGCGAAATCCTGCTCGTCGGCATTGACCTTGGCGAGCTCGAACTGCCTGGGGTCCAGCCCCTCTCCGTAGAGCATGCTCGGCTGCTGCGTCCGGCTGGCATTGTTGACGTTGAAGATGTCGACGCCGCTCAGCAGCCAGCTTCTGCCCTGCCGCCGGGCCGCCTTGGCGTCGATGATCCGCTGCAGGGTCGCGCCGCCGCGGTCGTAGACGGTGATTCCGCCGAGCCGGGTCGCCGCGCCCGTCCCCTGCACCTGCTGGACGTGGATGAGGTCGTCGGTCCAGCGCACCCAGACGTTCGGGCGCATGCCGCTGTCCTTGGGCACCGGACCGTAATTGACCGCCTCCCAGGCGTTGAGCGTATCGGTCGCGCGGGTGACGATCCGCTCGTTGAAGGCGAAGCTCAACGCGGCGACGCCGAGGCTTGCAAGGACGAGCGGCGCGATGATCTGGTGGGCGGAGATGCCCGCCGCCTTCATGCTGACGATCTCGCTATTCTGGTTGAGCGTCGCCAGCGTGATCAGGGTCCCGAGCAGCACCGAGAAGGGCAGGAAACGGGCGACGAGCTGCGGGAGGCGCAGGGAGACGTAGCGCCACAGCTCCGGATCGCCATTGCCGGGATAAGCGAGGATGTGGCCGGATTCGCCGAGCAGGTCGAGCATCTGGAGGACGAGGATGAGGGCGCCGAGGACGGCGAAGCTGCGCACCAGGAACAATCGCGCCATGTAGAGCGCGATCCGCCTCGACGGGAAGAATTGCAGGTTGATCATTCGGCCGGCACCGGATCGCGGTCGCGCCGGCCGCCGAAGCGGATCAGCCAGAGGAAGCCCTTCTTGGCCTTGGCCGCGGCCCGTTCGAGCGCGCCGATCGGCTGGCCGCCGGGCTTGTAGGCGAGCGTCCAGTACATCCAGACGATCAAAGCCGAGAACAGGATGAAGGGCACCCAGAGCGCGATCACCGGATCGAGCCGGCCGAGCTCGCCCATCCTTTCGCCATATTGGTTGACCTTGTGATAGGTCACGACCAGCACGATGGCGACGAAGATGCCGAGGCCGGACGTGCTTCGCTTCGGCGGCACCGCCAGCGCGACCGCGAGCAGGGGCATCAGCAGCATCATCACGATCTCGACCAGCCGGTAGTGGAATTCGGAGCGCACGGCGAGCTTGAGGTCGGGCTTGGCTGCAGGCGAAACGCCGAGCTTGAGCAGCTCGGGCAGGGTCATCTCGCTATTGTCGTTGCGGGCGCGGAATTGGGCGATTGCGGGCACGTTCACCGGCAGATCCTGGGTCGCGAAGGTCAGGATGCGCGGCTGCGGATAATCGGGCGTGCTGTGGACGAGGCGGCCGTTGGAGAGGCGGAGCAGGATGACGTTGGGATCGTCGGTGGCGAGGAAGGTGCCATGGTCGGCGGTGACCGCGATCGTCTTGTTCGGCTCGATGTCGCTGACGAAGACGCCGTGGAGCAGATGCCCCTCATTCTCGCTGCTGTCGACGCGGATCGTCATGTGGCGGCCGAGGCTGGTGAACTCGCCGACGCGGATCGAGGCGCCGAGCGCGCCCGAAGCGAGCTCGAAGCGAAGCTGCTGATAGCCGTAAAGGGCATAAGGTTCGAGGAAGCCGACGATGACGACGTTGGCGCCGAGCAGGAACAAGGCATAGAGAAAGGGCACCCGCAGCAGCCGCGTGTAGGAAAGGCCGACGCCGCGCAGCGTGTCGAGCTCCGAGGTCAAGGCGAGCCGGCGGAAGGCGAGCAGCACGCCGAGCAGCAGCCCGAGCGGGATGCCGAGCGAGAAATATTCGGGCAGCAGATCGACCAGCATCTTCCAGACGATTCCGACGGGGCCACCGGTCGAGATGACGATGTTGAACAATTTCAACATCTTGTCGAGCATCAGCAGCATCGCGGCAAGGGTCAGCGTCGAAACCAGGGGCACGACGATCAGCCGGGCAAGATAGCGGTCGGTGCGGGTGAGAAGCATCGGATCGGAAAGGCTCGGCCCTGTGCGGCGGCTCTGCGGATCAACCGGCTATAGCGGCGGTGCGCGGGCGGGGCAAAGCCGAGTTTCGGCGCGTCCGCCGCCGCGGCGAAAGCGTGGAGATGAAATTTTGTCGCATGATGTCGCTCCATGACCACAATTTGGCCGCAACCTGCTCCGATATCCGCCCTTATATGGTGCGCATCGAATATGCTTTCCCGATCGCCGCCGCCCTGCTGGCCTGCGGAACGACGGCCGCGGCCGCGGCGCTGGGTCCGGACGCGCCCGTCTGCAACGGGGGCCGGCCGGCGGTGCTGGTCAGCGTCAACGGGTTCAAGGCGCGGACCGGCAACCTTCGCGTCCAGCTTTACGGCCCCGATCCGAAAGCCTTCCTCGCCCATGGCGGCAGGCTGCGGCGGATCGACGTGCCGGTGACGGCGGCGGGGCCGATGAGCGTCTGCGTCGCCGTGCCGCATCCCGGCACCTATGCGATCGCCGTGCGCCACGACGTCAACGGCGACGATGCGCGGCACGACTGGACCGACGGCGGCGGTTTCTCGAACAACCCGCATTTGTCGCTGCTTCATTTGAAGCCCTCGCTTGGCGAGGCCGCGATCGGCGTCGGCGGCGGCGTCAAGGCGATCGGCGTGACCCTCCTTTATCGCCACGGCTTCTCGATCGGCCCGGAGGGGCGGGACTGAGCCATGGCCCGGGTCGCGCTCCTTTCCAACCCGCGCTCGACCGGCAACCGTTCATTGCTGCCGAGGGTGCGCAGCTTTTGCGCCCGGGAGAAGGACATCTTCCATTATGAGGTGGAGCATGTCAGCCAGATCGGCGCGGCGATGCGCACCATCGCCCGCGTCCAGCCCAAGGTGCTCGTCATCAACGGCGGCGACGGCACCGTCCAGGCGGCGTTGACCGAAATGTTCAACGGCGGCCATTTCGGCGATTCGCCGCCGCCCGTCGCGGTGCTGCCCAACGGCAAGACCAACCTCATCGCCTACGATCTCGGCGCGGCCGGCGATCCGATCGCGGCGCTCGAACGGGTGATCGAGATCGCCCGTTCCGACCTCGATCCGCATATCGTCCGGCGCGAGCTCATCTCGCTCTCCGACGGCAGCCCCAGCGGCAAGAAGGTGTTCGGAATGTTCCTGGGCGGCGCCGGGCTCGCCGACACCATGCTGTTCTGCCGGCACAATATCTATCCGCTCGGCCTGCCGACCGGATTCGCGCATTTCCTCACCTTCTTCGCCGCCATCGTCGCGATCGTCATCGGCATCACGGCCAGGTTCCTGCCACCGCGGCCGGCGCCGGTGCACGTCTCCATGCCGGCGAGCGGCTCCTTCCGCGGCCGGTTCGCGGTTTTGATGGTGACGACGCTCGACCGGATCCTGGTCGGCGGCCACTGGCTGCCGAGCGGCGAAGCGCGGGGGACGCTGTCGATGCTGCTCGTCGAGCAGCGCCGCGGCTCCGTGCTCCGCGCCGCTCTGGCCGCGATCCGCGGTCGGCTCGGCCGGCTCGCCGATCCGGGCGTCCATGTCGGCCAGACCGAGGAGATCAGGATCGAGGGCGAGGAATCGAAGGTGATCCTCGACGGCGAATTGTTCCAGACGCGCCGGGGCAGGCCGATCGTTTTGCGCTCCAGCGCGCCGATGTCCTTCCTGAGGCTGGCCGCCTAGAGGAGTTCGGATCGAAATGGTATTTCGATCCGGAAGATGGCCGATAAGCTGAACGACCTGGTCGCGGCGGAGCTGGCGGAGCCGGTGGATCCGCGCGTTGCCGCGATGGCGGCGGCGATTGCCGGCCTTTATCCCCGGGCGGCCCGGGCCGTTCTCTTCTACGGCTCGTGCCTGCGCGAGCGGCGGCTCGACGGGCTGATGCTCGATTTCTATCTGATCGTCTCCGATTATCGCGCCGCTTATGGCCGGAGCTGGCTGGCGGCGGCGAACCGGCTGATTCCGCCCAACGTCTTCCCGTTCGAGCATGAAGGATCGGCCGGCAAATATGCCGTGCTGAGCGAGGCGGACTTCGCCCGCGAATGCGGGCCTGGAGCGCGCAGCGTCTCGGTCTGGGCCCGCTTCGCCCAGCCCTCGCGCCTGGTCTGGGCCGCGGACGAAGCGGCGCGGGCGCGGGCCGCCGCCGCCGTCGCCGAAGCGGCGCCGACCCTCTTCGCTCTGGCCCGGCCGCTGGCCCGGGGCGACATGCGCAACGATCCGCTCGCCGTGTTCCGCGCCGGCTTCGCGCTCACCTACGGTGCCGAGCTTCGCGCCGAGCGGCGGCACCGCGCCGGCGCGATCGTCGATTCCGATGCGGAGCGTTACCGCCGGTTCGGACGAGCGGTCCTCGACCGCGGCGCCGGCCCCGAAGGCGCGCCGCGCGCGCTCGAGCGGGCCTGGCGGTGGCGCCGGCGCAAGGGCAAGGCGCTCAGCATCCTGCGTCTCGCCAAGGCCAGCTTCACCTTCGCCGGCGGGATCGATTACCTCGCCTGGAAGATCAACCGTCATGCCGGGACGAAGATCGCGATCAAGCCGTGGCAGCGGCACTGGCCGCTGCTCGCCGCCTTCACCCTGTTGCCGCGACTCTTGTTGCGGGGGGCGATTCGGTAGGACGGCGGGCGAGGGCCGCCGCCACGGATTCGGCCAGAGCGGAGACCGTGAACGGCTTGCGCAGCATTTCGTGGCCGCTGAGCTCGTCGGCATCGCCGGCCTCGCCGACATAGCCGGTGACGAACAGGATCGCGATCCAGGGATAGAAAGCGGTGGCGCGGCGGACGAGCTCGGTGCCGGTCATTTCCGGCATCATCACGTCGGTGAGGATGAGCTCGATGCTGCGCTCATGGGCGAGCATTTCAAGCGCGTCGCGGCCGCTCGAGCAGGCGATCGGGCGGTAGCCGAGCTCCTCCAGCGCGGCGACGGTCGAACGGCTGACCCGCGGATCGTCCTCGACGACGAGGATGACGGCGCCGGGCGCGCCCGCCGGCGCCGTGCCGGCCGCCGGAAACGCCGCGTCGGCGGGCGCCGCGCCCGCTTCCATCGAACGCGGCAGATAGAGCGAAACGGTCGTGCCCTGCCCGATTTCGGAATCGATCGTCACGTCGCCGCCCGATTGGCGGGCGAAGCCGAAAATCTGGCTGAGGCCGAGGCCGGTTCCCTTGCCGACCGGCTTGGTGGTGAAGAAGGGCTCGAACACCCGTTCGAGATGCTCGGCCGCGATGCCGCCGCCGGTGTCGGCAACCGCGATCCGGACATAGTCGCCGGCGGCGAGCTGGCCGACCTGGCCCTCGCGCAGGCGGCGATTGTCGATCGTGATGGTGAGCTCGCCATCGCCCTCCATCGCGTCGCGGGCGTTGACGGCGAGGTTGAGGACCGCATTTTCGAGCTGGTTGGTGTCGACCTTGACGTGCCAGGGCTGCTCCGGGGCGCGGGTGCGGACGACGATCCGCTCCCCGATCGACCGGTCGATCAGCTCCAGCATGTTCTCGACCAATATCCCCGGCGCGACCGCGACCGGGAGCAGCGGCTCGGCGCGGGCGAAGGAGAGCAGGCGGCGGGTGAGCGCGGCGGCCCGGGTCGCCCCCTCCATCGCATTGTCGAGATGATATTCGACCTCGCGGCGCGGGCCGCTGAGCTTGCGCCGGGCGAGATCGAGCCCGCCGACCACCACCGCGAGCATGTTGTTGAAATCATGGGCGATGCCGCCGGTAAGCTGGCCGACCGCCTCCATCTTCTGGACCTGGCGGAGCTGCGCCTCGGCGGCGGCGCGTTCGCCGGCTTCGGTGGTGAGGCGCTTGTTGGCCAGGGTCAGCTCGCGGGTGCGCTCGCGCACCGCCGCTTCGAGCAGCTTGGCGCGGTCCGCCTCGCTGTCCGCCTCGCGCAGCGCCTCCAGCCGGTCGGTCAGCGCGCGATAGGCGAGGAAACCGAGGATGACGGCGCCGACGCCGATCAGCACGGCGAGCCAGCCGAACCAGCCGGTCAGCTCGTCCGACCAGTCGCTCGACCGGCGGGTAGCATCCATCCGCGCGCGCAGATCGTCGCGCTCGGCGGCGGCGATCTCGCCGAGCTCGCCGCGAAGATTGTTGCCGACGTCCGATTTGGTCGCCTGGAAGAAGAGATTGATGCCGCCAATGCCCTTCTTGCCCTCGGCCGCCGCGGCCGCGGCGGCGAGCTCCAGGCCGTGGCGGTCGTAGAGGTGCCGGAGCTCGCTTATGCGCGCGCTTTGCCGGGGATTGTCGTGGGCCAGCCGCTCCAGCTCGTCGATCTGCTGCCCGGCGGTGAGCCATTCATTATAATAGATGGTGCCGGTCGTCTGCTTCTCGTCGAGCACGTAGCGGCCGACCGCCGCCTCGGCGCGGGCGATGCTGGCATCGACGGTGCGGGTGAGCAGCACCACGTCGTAGCTGTGCCGCTCGGACGCGAGCGCACGGTCGCGGGCGTCGTTCGACGCATCGACCATGAACAGCAAGGCGGCGAGCAAAATGGTGGCGAGCAACGCGCCGGCGCTCGCCGCAATCCCACGCCACCTGCCGGAAGCCCCACCGTCTCCCGGCAAGGCGCCCAGATCCTCACCCGCCATCGCGCGATTCTAAATCAGCCCCAACAGGCTGGAAAGCCGCTTCGCCGCGCCCGGGGCGTGGTTCGCCGCTTATTTCGCGCGACGCGGCCGCCTCTCTCGCCCCTCCCTTCCAGGGAGGGGTTGGGGGTGGGTGCCGCCGAGGCACTCGGCGGCCCTTTGAAGAATCGCCTCGGCGACACCTTTCCGGATTGTCGTTCACCTCGCTGTTCCAGAAGCGGATGATGGTCCAGCCTTCCGATTCCAGGAACTGCGTACGGTCGGCATCTTCTTCCGGATCGAGGTGCTGGCTGCCGTCGATTTCGACGATCAGACGCGCCCGTCGGCAGGCGAGATCGGCAATGTAAGGCGGGATTGAAAGCTGCCGCGTGAATTTCGGACGGTAACGCGACAGCAAAGCCCAGAGCACCCGCTCCTGCGGTGTGGCCTCGTTCCGTAGTGCCCGTGCGCGATCGGTTGTTCGCTTCGGGATGCGGCGCTTCATGGCAGGGGCGTAGCAGAACGCGCTTCGCGCGTACCCACCCCTCGCCCCTCCCTTACAGGGAGGGGAATTAGCTCAGGTAGCCGATGGCTTTTCCGGCGCTTTCGAACATGGCGAGGATGTCGCCGACCTGCTCGCTGCTATGCTCGGCGCAGAGCGAGCAGCGCAGGAGATACATGCCGGCGGGAGTCGCCGGTGGACGCGCCATGTTCACATAGACGCCGGCTTCGAGCAGGGCCTGCCACATGCGGACGGTTATGTCCTGGTCGGGGAGCAGGACCGCGAGGATCGCCGATTGGGCCTCCGGCGTGGCGAGGGTGAAGCCGAGGTCGCGAAGGCCCTGATGGAGGCGCTTGCTGTTCTCCCAGAGATGGGCACGTTTGTTGCCGGCATGTTTCAGCTTGCGGATCGAGGTCGCCGCGGTGGCGACGACCGAGGGCGGCAGCGAGGCGGTGAAGACATAGGGCCGGCAGACGAGGCGCAGCACCTCGAACTTGGGATGGTTGGAGACGATGAAGCCGCCGACGGTCCCGACCGACTTGGAGAAGGTGCCGACGACGAAATCGACCTGGTCCTCGACCCCCGCTTCCTCGAACACGCCGCGGCCGTTGGCGCCGAAAAAGCCCATGCCGTGCGCTTCGTCGACCGCGATCATGGCGCCGTGGCGCCTGGAAACCTCGACCATCTCCTTCAATGGCGCGATGTCGCCGAGCATCGAATAGACGCCTTCGAGGACGACCAGGCGGCCGCCTTCGGGCGGCAGGCGCTTCAGCCTTTTCTCGAGATCCTCGACATTGTTGTGGCGGAAGCGGACGATCTGGGCGCTGCCGAGCGCGCAGCCGTCATAGATGGAGGCGTGGCTGTCGGCGTCGAGGATGATATAATCCTCCTTGCCGGCGATGGTCGACATCAGGCCGAGATTGGCCTGGTAGCCGGTCGAGAAGACCATCGCATGCGCGGTGCCGTAATAATCCTTGAGCGCCTCCTCGACCTCCTTATGGCCCTGATAGGTGCCGTTGAGGACGCGGCTCCCGGTCGTGCCCGACCCGAAATCGGTAAGCGCCTGCCGACCCGCTTCGATCACGTCCGGGTCGAAGGTCATGCCCATATAATTGTAGGTGCCGAGCAGGATCGTCTCCCTGCCCTTGACGATGGCGAGGGTGGGGGAGAGCACCTTCTCCATGACCAGGCCGAACGGATCGCGCACGCCGCTGTCGAGCAGCGCCTCGCGCTCCGCGATCAAGGCGTCGAACTTGGAGAAAAGGTCCCGCGCAGGGGCGGCGTTCGCCGTCCCAGTCTCGTCGGCCGGATCCATCGGCGTGCGCAGCGCCTCGGTCATCCGTCGTTCCTCAATTGCTCGACCGCGTCGACGAGCTGGCCGACCGTCTCGATCTCGGCCTGCATGTTCATCGTGATGGTGATGTCGAACTCGTCCTCGACGGCGGCGACGAAGTCCATCACCGTCAGGCTGTCCCATTCGAGATCGCGCGCGAAGCTGGTCGCCGGCGTCAGCGCCACGCCCTTGCGGTTGAACGGTTCGATCAGCCCGCTGATCTTCGCCATCGTATCTTCGTCTGTCATGCGCGCAGTCCATAGCGATCGTGCGGCAGGCTTGCCAAGCGATTGCGGCGCAAGCGCGGCATGCGGTCAGGGCAGGGCGGATCCGAGCAGCGTCGGGCCGAGCAGCGCGAGCAGCTTGACGTCCATTGCCAGCCCCTCGGCGCGCCGCGCGGCGATGAAGGCGGCGATCTCGCCGAGCGGGACATGGTGGACGGTGATATCCTCGCCCGCGACGCCGCCCCCCGCGCCGACCTTCTCGAGCCCGTCGGCG
>DASXCT010000012.1:0-123305 GCA_036491055.1 Allosphingosinicella sp. | reverse complement strand
TCACCGGTGGCCTCCCCCGCCGCGAGCAGCCCCGCAGCGAGGTCGTCGGACGTGGCGAACAGCCCGCCGGTGCCCACGCCGAGCGCGATCTTCATCGCGCCGGTGAGGGTCGCGATGTCGACCAGCGCGCTGGGCCGCAGCCGGGCGGCGGCATAGGCCAACGCGTCGGCGAGGACGATCCGTCCCTCGGCATCGGTGTTGCCGATCTCGCTGGTCCGGCCGCCGACGTGGCGCACCACGTCACCGGGCCGATAGGACGAGCCCGACAGGGCGTTCTCCGCCGCGGGCACCAGGGCGCTCACCTGGACCGGCACCTTCGCCTCGGCCACCGCGCGGATCGCGGCCAGCACCGCGGCGCCGCCGGCCATGTCGGTGAACATCATGGTCATCGCGTTGCCCGGCTTGCGGTTGATGCCGCCGGTGTCGAAGGTGATGCCCTTGCCGACGAACACGACGGGCTTGGCCTGGCCGCCGCCGTTCCAGCGCATGACGAGTAGGCGCGGCGGCCTGGCCGAGCCCTGACCGACCCCGAGCAGGGCGCCGAAGCCGAGCTCCGCCATCTTCTTCTCGTCGAGCACCTCGATCTCGACGCCGAGCGGCTCGAGCCGCTTGCGGGCGCGGGCGACGAAGCTTTCGGGATAGATGATGTTGGCCGGCTCGGTGACCAGTTCGCGGGTGAAGGAAAGGCCGTCGAGCAAAGCCGCCTTGGTCTTCCAGGCGTCCTCCGCGCCCATGTCCGCGCCGACGATCACCACTTCCTCCAGCGTCGGCTTCTGCTTGCGGCCGAGCTTGGTCCGGTAATTGTCGTAGCGCCAGCTCCGCGCCGCCGCCGCAAAGCCGATCCGCGCCGCCGCCTCGGCGGAGAGGCCGAGGCCGGTGACGTCGATCGCCAGCCGCGTCTCGCCCGAAATCAGCAGGCGGCCGGCCAAGGTACCGCCGATGCGCTCGCAGAGCGCCGGCTCGTCGCGATTGGCGCCGAGGCCGACCAGGAGCAGCCGCCGCACCTGGTCGTCGTCCTGGACGAAGGTCTCGGCGACGGCGCCGAGCTCGCGCTCGAACCTCTGGCTCTCGGCGGCGCGGGCCGCGACGGTGCGGGCGGGCTCGCCGAGGCTCGCCAGCCGGTCGGAGAGCATGTCCTCGCTCCAGACCGGAAGCGCGAGGGCGTAGGCGCCGGCGGGGCGATGGGGAGCGAAGCTGACGTTCATGGCGTGGAAAAGCCTCCTTATCGGCTCCCGCCTCTAGGCAATCGCCTTGCGGCTTGCAAAGCCGATCTGCCCGGCACCGGCGCGCCTGCGCCATTGCAGCTTCACCCGTCCGGTGCGATAGGCGCCTCGGTCGCGCGTGCCTCTTGCGGCGGGGAAAGTGAAGAAGCCCAACCTCATCTGCCTCACCGCCCTGCCGCTGCTGCTGTGCAATCCCGCGGCCGCGTGGGGACAGGCCGAGGCCCGGCCGAATGGCGACGACACCCAGGCCCCGCCGGCGGCGCAAAGTCCGCCGCCCGCGGAGGCGCCGCAGCCCCCGCCGGCGCCGGCCGGCACCGATGCCAATGGCGAAACGGGCGAGCGCCAGGTCGCGTTCAGCGCGAATCGGGTCACTTATGACGACAAGGCCGACATCGTCACCGCGACCGGCGAGGTGCTGATGAACAGCGAAGGCAACAACCTTCGCGCCGACACGGTGACCTGGAACCGCAAGGGCGACGAGGTACGGGCATCGGGCAACGTCCGCCTCGTCACGCCCGAGGGCAATACCGCTTATGGCGACACGATCGTCCTCACCAACGCCATGAAGGACGGAATCGTCCAGAATCTGCTGCTCGTGCTCGAGGATGGCGGCCGCCTCGCCGCCGACAAGGGCGTTCGCAAGGACGGCTACACGACCCTCTATCATGCCTCCTATTCGCCCTGCGCCGTCCTCAACCCCAACGGCTGCCCGAAGAATCCGACCTGGCAGATCAACGCCGTCAAGGTCGTCCACGATCCCTATAAGCACCGCGTCCATTATGAGGGCGCGTCGCTCGAATTGTTCGGGGCGCGGATCATCGCCCTCCCCTTCCTCTCGCACCCCGACGGCCAGGGGGAGAGCGGCAGCGGCCTGCTCGTGCCCGAGATCCGTTTGAGCTCGCGGCACGGGCTGGAACTGGCGGCGCCTTATTATTGGCGCATCTCCCCAAGCCAGGACGCGACGATCACGCCCCACCTCTATACCGGCGCGCTGCCGATGATCGAAGGCCAGTACCGCCGGATGACCGATCTCGGCGCCTTCCAGCTGACCGGCTTCGTCACCGACGGGAGCTGGATCCAGGTCGATCCGCTCAACAATGCGATCCAGACCCGGCGCGACGGGTTTCGCGCCTATCTGGAAGGCAATGGCCGCTTCCAGATCGATCCTTACTGGTCGGTCACCTTTTCCGGCCGCTACGTGACCGACCGCACCTTCCTAGCGCTCTACGACATTTCCCGCGACGTGCGGCTGCGTTCGGTGATCGATGCCGAGCGCATCGACGACAACAGCTATGTTTCGATCGCCGGCTGGGCCTTCCAGGGCCTGCGCCTCACCGACCTTTCCGGGCAGCAGCCGATCGTCCTCCCCGCCGTCGATGCGCGCTGGCGGTTGCCGGCGCCGATCCTCGGCGGCAAGTTGGAGCTGCAGGCGAACAGCCTCGCTTTGTACCGCACCCAGGGACAGGACACGCAGCGCGCCTTCGTCTCGGCGCAGTGGGAAAGGCGGAGCATCACCGATTGGGGCCAGGTGCTGATCCTGACCGGCCTGCTGCGCGCCGACATCTACCATAGCGACGACGTGCTCGCGACGACGACCCCCATCTATCGCGGCACCGACGGCTGGCAGGCCCGCGGCATCGCCGCCGCCGCCGCCGAGATGGACTGGCCCTTGATCGGGCCCTTGTTCGGCGGGCTGCAGACGCTGACGCCGCGGGTGCAGGTCGTCTATTCGCCGCCGACCAGGAATCTCTCCATACCCGATGAGGATTCCCGCTCGGTCGATCTCGAGGATTCGAACCTGTTCGCCCTCAACCGCTTCCCCGGTTACGACCGGTGGGAGGACGGCGCGCGCATCACCTATGGCGCCGACTGGGCGCTCGACCTGCCGGGCATCGCCATCCGCTCGAACATCGGCCAGAGCTACCGCTTCAGCAGCGAGCCGAGCATCTTCCCGCCCGGAACCGGGCTTTCGGACCGCTTTTCCGACTTCGTCGGGCGCACCACGGTCCAGATCGGCCGGACGATCGAGATCATCCACCGCTTCCGCATCGACAAGAGCGACTTCGCGCTGCGCCGCAACGAGATCGACGCGGTGTTCGGCGGCCGCGAATCCTATCTCACCATCGGCTATCTGAAGCTCAACCGGAACATCAACTCGATCGAGGACCTGCCCGACCGCGAGGAGATCCGCCTCGGCGGCCGGCTCAAATTCGCCCATTACTGGTCGGTCTTCGGCTCGACGACGATCGACCTCACCACCAAGCAGGAGGATCCCCAGTCGCTGTCGGACGGCTTCCAGCCGGTCCGCCACCGGCTCGGTGTCGGCTATGACGACGATTGCCTGTCGCTCAGCCTGACCTGGCGGCGCGACTATGACGAGAGCACGGCGCTGAGGCGCGGCAACACCTTCATGTTCAGGGTGGCGCTCAAGAATCTCGGGCGGTGAGGGCCTGTGCCCGGCTCCTGCGGCGACGTGACGCCACCGGCCAAAATGCGCCCGCCCCCGAAGGGGCCGCCCGGAACACGCCCGTTGCAGGAGCCGAGGACAGGCCCTAAGAACCTTTCGGGGCATCAAGCTGCGGTCAACGGGGTTCGGGCAGGCTAGCGCTCTGCTTTTATTGGAGGAATGATGAAGCTCGGGACTTTCCATGGGGCCGCGTTGCTGCTGGCCGGCACCTTCGCCGCGGCCGCCGCTCTGGCCCAGACGGCTCCGGGGCGGCACCGCGGGCACCGGCCGGCTCCCGCCGCGCCCGCCGCGGCCCCGGCCGACACGCCGCCGCCGGAGGCCGCGCCCGCCGACGGGCAGGCCGCCCCCGGCGCGTCGGCGGCCAATCTGGGAATCCCCAACAATCCCGTCTTCCTCGGCGACACCGACACGATCCGCAAGGCGACCGCGATCGTCAACGGCTCGGTCATCACCGCCACCGACGTCGACCAGAGGCTTGCGCTGGTCGTGCTCGCCAATGAAGGCCGCGTTCCGCCCGACCAGATGCAGCAATTGCGGGCGCAGATGCTCCGCAACCTCGTCGACGAGACGCTCGAAATCGAGGCCGCCGAAGCCGAGGACATCAAGATCGATCAGAAGGAGGTCGACGCCAATTACGCCCGCTTCGCGCAGACCCAGCACAAGACTCCGCAGCAGCTTACGGATTTCCTGCGCGCTTCCGGCTCCTCCGCCGCCTCGATCAAGCGCCAGATCCGGGGCGAGATGGCCTGGTCGCGGCTCCAGCAGCGCAAGATCGAGCCGTTCGTGAACGTCAGCGACGGGGAGGTAAAATCGATCATCGACCGGCTCAACGCGCAGAAGGGCACGCAGCAATATCATGTGATGGAGATCTTCCTGTCGGCGACGCCGGAAAATGCGGCGCAGGTTCGCGCCAATGCCGACCGGATCGTCCAGCAGCTCCACGGCGGCGCGTCCTTCCAGGCCTATGCGCGCCAATATTCCGAAGCCTCGACCGCCGTGCTCGGCGGCGACCTCGGCTGGATCCAGCCCGAGCAATTGCCACCGCAGCTCGCCGACACGGTCAAGACCCTGGCCGTCGGCAATGTCAGCGACCCGATCGCGCTTCCGGGCGGTTTCTCGATCATCGCCGTTTCCGACACCAAGCAGATCCTCACCGCCGACCCGCGCGATGCCGTCCTCAGCCTGAAGCAGCTCAGCCTCTCCTTCCCGCCCAACACCCAGCGCGCCGACGCCGAAGGCAAGATCCAGCAATTGATCCAGGCGACCCAGAATATGGGCGGCTGCGGCGGCGCCGAGGGCGCGGCGGCCAAGATCGGGGCCGAGGTGGTTTCGAACGACCAGGTCAAGGTTCGCGACCTGCCGGCGGCGATCCAGAGCACGTTGCTCGGCCTTGCGGTCGGCCAGGCGACGCCGCCCTTCGGCGCGGTCAACGACCGGATCAGCGTTCTCGTCCTGTGCGGGCGCGACGATCCGCCGCCGGTCAACAACGTCTCCTACGACCAGGTCTATGACCAGGTGGCGCAGCAAAGGGTGAACCAGCGGGCGCAACGCTATCTTCGCGATCTGCGCCGCGACGCCGTCATCGACTATCGCTGAACGGGCGGCCATGCCCTCCCCGCTCGCGCTTGCGCTCGGCGATCCGGCCGGAATCGGACCGGAGATCGCCGCCAAGGCCTGGGCGCGGCGGCGTGAGGCGGGGCTCTCCCCCTTTTTCGGCGTCGGCGCGTCGGAGGCGATCGCCTCCGTCTGGGACGGGCCGATCGCCATCGTCTCCACGCCGGACGAGGCCGTCGCCTGCTTCGACGAGGCGCTGCCGGTCATCCGCGTCGACGGCGGCGAGGAGACGATCCCCGGCCGGCCGACGCTGGAGGGCGCGCACAATGCCCTCCATGCGCTGGAGCTCGCCGTCGGCCTCGCCCGCTCCGGCGCCGCCTCGGCGGTGGTGACCGGCCCCGTCTCGAAGGCGCAGCTCTACGCGGTCGGCTTCGTCCATCCCGGCCAGACCGAGTTCATCGCCGAGCGCTGCGGAATCGCCGCCGACATGGTGGCGATGATGCTCGCCGGGCCGAGCCTCAGGACCGTCCCCGTCACCACCCATGTGCCGCTGCGCGCGGTTCCCGATCTGCTGACCACCGAGCTGATCGTGGCGCGCGGGCGGACGACGATCCGCGCGCTGAAGCGCCTGTTCGGAATCGCGCGGCCGCGGCTTGCCGTGGCGGGGCTCAACCCGCATGCCGGCGAGGAAGGCGCGCTCGGCCGCGAGGAGATCGACATCGTCCAGCCCGCGATCGAGCGGCTGCGCGAGGAGGAAGCGGAGGTGACGGGCCCCCATTCGGCGGACACGATGTTCCACGAACGGATGCGGCGGACCTATGACGCGGCGCTTTGCCTTTATCACGACCAGGCCCTGGTGCCGCTGAAGACGCTCCATTTCGACGACGGCGTCAACATGACGCTCGGCCTGCCGATCGTCCGCACCGCGCCCGATCATGGCACCGCCTTCGGAATCGCCGGCCGCGGCATCGCCGAGCCGGGCGCGACGATCGCGGCCTTGAGGATGGCGGCGGAATGCGCCGGGCGCCTCGCCGCGGCGTGAGCGCGGAAAAGGACAGGAACGCGCCTTCCCTCGCCGGTCTGCCGCCGCTGCGCGAGGTGATCGCCCGTCACGGGCTCGGAGCCTCGAAGGCGCTCGGCCAGAATTTCCTGCTCGACGAACGATTGCTCGACCGGATCGCGCGCGTGCCCGGCGACCTCGCCGGACGGCGCGTCTATGAAGTCGGGCCCGGGCCGGGCGGCCTGACGCGGGCGCTGCTGCGCGCGGGCGCCCGGATCGTCGCGGTCGAGCGGGACCGGCGCTGCCTTCCCGCCCTTGCCGAGCTGGCCGAAGCAGCGCCGGGCCGGCTGCGGCTGGTCCAAAGCGATGCGCTCGCGGTCGACGAGGCCGAAGAGGCCGGCGCCGGCGCTCATGTCGTCGCCAACCTGCCCTACAATGTCGGCACGGCTTTGCTCGTGCGCTGGCTCGGCGGCGAGGCTTGGCCGCCCTGGTGGGCCTCGCTCACCCTCATGTTCCAGTCGGAGGTCGCCGAACGGATCGTCGCCCGGCCGGGCACGCCCGCTTACGGCCGCCTCGCGGTGCTGGCGCAATGGCGCGGCGAAGCCCGGATCGCGATGCGTGTCCACCGCTCCGCTTTCGTGCCGCCGCCCAAGGTGATGTCGGCAATGGTCCACATCGTTCCGAAAGCGGCACCGGAAGGCGTCCGCGCGGCGACGCTCGAGCACCTTACCGCCGCCGCCTTCGGCCAGCGCCGCAAAATGCTGCGTCAGAGCCTGAAGGCATTGGCCGGGGCACTCGAAGCGCTGGCTGCACTGGGGATCGACCCCGAACGGCGTCCCGAGACCTTGAGCGTCGACGAGTTCGTCGCCGTCGCCCGGACCCTGGAGAAATATCGTTCGGGCTGAGTCGCCGACGCTTACCCCCGAAACGGCCAGCTCCGGATCGGCTCCCAAAGGCCGCCGAGATAGCGCCAGGCGGCGAGCGCGCGGATCGCCAGCGGCCGGCCTTCGTAGCGGCCGCGAAGCGCCGTCTGGAGGCGCCGGGCTTCACGCGGCTCGACCTTGTTCTGGATCGTGACATGGGGCCGCCATGGCGCCCGGTCCTGCGGCGTCAGCAGGCCGTGCAGCGCCAAAGCCAGATCGGCGCGGATATCCTCCAATTCATCGCTGTCGACGCGAAGCGCCGTCCCCTCCCCCAGGTCATGATGCCGCCGATCGCGGCGCGCGGCGGCGGGCCGGCGGCATGGGTTGCGAGGCGGCGGCCAAGCTCCCCCTCCGCGCTCGGCGGCAGCAGGCGGAACAGGGTGAGGTGCGCCGGCACGCGGTTCGAAGCCGGCGGATAATGAGCCCGCCGCAACGCCTGCAGCCAGCCGTCGTCGCCCGGCGCGAACAAAGCGGTGACCAGGATCGGAGCGTCGGCCATGGCGGCCGCGATAGGCCGCGCGCACCCTTTTCGGCAACGCGACAAAGCCGAAATGCCCCGCTATAGGGCCGTCCCATAACAAGGATGGGAGCTTCCAAGATGCGCGTCGGCGTGCCGAAGGAGATCAAGAATAACGAGTTTCGCGTCGGGCTGACCCCGGCCTCGGTCGCCGAATTGGTCGGCGCCGGCCATGAGGTGATCGTCGAGACCAAGGCCGGCACCGGCATCGATTTCGACGACAAGGCCTATGTCGACGCCGGCGCGCGGATCGCGCCGGACGCCAGGTCCGTCTTCGCCGAATCGGACATGATCGTGAAGGTGAAGGAGCCGCAGGCGCAGGAGATCGCCCTGCTCGAGCCGCGCCATCTGCTCTTCACCTATCTCCACCTCGCCGCCGACAAGCCGCAGGCCGAGGGGCTGATGAAGTCGGGTGCGACCTGCATCGCTTATGAGACGGTGACCGCCAACGACCGTTCGCTCCCCTTGCTGAAGCCGATGAGCGAGGTTGCGGGGCGCATGTCGATCCAGGTCGGCGCCCATTATCTGGAAAAGGAGCAGGGCGGGCGCGGCGTGCTGCTCGGCGGCGTGCCGGGCGTTGCGCCGGCCAAGGTCGCGATCCTCGGCGGCGGCGTTTCGGGCGTGAACGCGGCCCAGATGGCGGTCGGCCTGCGCGCCGACGTCACCATCTACGACATCTCCAATGCCCGGCTGGCCGAGCTCGACATGTTCTTCGGCAGCCAGATCAAGACCGCTTATGCCTCGAAGGCGGCGATCGCCAATGCGGTGCAGAAATGCGAGCTGGTGATCGGCGCGGTTCTGGTGCCGGGCGCGGCGGCGCCGAAGCTCGTCACCCGCGACATGCTGAAGACGATGAAGCGCGGCTCCGTCCTCGTCGACATCGCCATCGACCAGGGCGGCTGCTTCGAGACCTCGCACCCGACCACCCATGCCGATCCGGTCTACGAGGTGGATGGCGTCATCCATTATTGCGTGGCCAACATGCCGGGCGCGGTGGCGCGGACATCGGCCTTCGCGCTCAACAATGCGACGTTACCATTCGTTTTGAAGCTCGCCAACGAAGGTGCTGAAGCAGCGATGAAAGCTGATCAGCATCTGGCGAATGGGCTGAACGTCTCCAACGGCAAGATCCGGCACCAGGCGGTGGCCGAAGCGCTCGACCTGCCCTTCGACCCGATCTGACGTCCGTCATCCCCCTCCCTGGAAGGGAGGGGCCAGGGGTGGGTACGAGCGAAGCGAGTTTTCGGCGTCTTCACCGGCATCGAGCCGGTTCAGCCGCTACCCACCCCTCAATCCCCTCCCTGGGAGGGAGGGGAAGCTGCGGCGCCCGCCGCCATCGCCTTCATCTGCTCGATCATCTGCAGCCTCTGCTCGATCGCTTCGCGCCACATGGCGTTGGGCGGGGCGGTGGCGAGGAGGTCGCGCCAGACCTTCTCCGCTTCGTCGAGGCGGCCGCTCTGGGCGAGCGCGAGGCCATAGAAGAATTTGGGCCCGGGATGGTTGGGCGCGAGCGCGGCGGCGCGGTCGAAGGCGAGCTGGGCGGCCGGGTTCATCATCCCGCCGCCATGGATGACGAGCGCATTGCCGAGGCCGACCCAGAGATCGGGATCGTTCGGATGCGCCTTGAGCCCCGCCTCGATGATCTGGGCGGCGCCGAGCGTGTCGCCCTCCCGTTCATAGGCCTCGGCGATGGTCAGCCAGCTGTCGGCACTGGTGAAGCGGCCGAGCAGATCGTGGCGGATCTTGGTGAATTCGCTGTCGGAAAGGCCGCGATGCTCGGGCGGGCGGCGCGGGCTGCCGGCGAGGCGGGGATGGCCCTGCCAGGCATAGCCGGCAAGCGCGAGCAGCAAGGCCGCGCCCAGGAATTGGAGGCCGCCTTTGTCGAGCCTCCCGAACCGCCACAAAGCGGCGAAGACGATAAGCGCCAGGACGAGGATGAAGACCCAGCCCATCAGGCCCTCCGCCTCTTGAACCGGCCGCGCGCCAGCCACGCGCCGCCGGCGAGCAGCAGCAAGGGCGCCGCCCAGAGCGGCCAGGTCAAAGGCTCGACCGGCGGCTCGTAGCTGATCCAGGCGCCGTAGCGCTCGATCAGCCATTGGCGGATCTGCCCGGGGTTCTTCCCCTCCTTGATGCTCTCGCGGACGAAGGCGCGCATGTCGCCGGCCATTTCGGCGTCGCTGTCGGCGATCGACTGGCCCTGGCAGACGAGGCAGCGCAGGGTCTCCATCAGCGCCTTGGCCTTCGCCTCCTGCCGGGGGTTTTCGAGCTGGGTATAGGCATAGCGCGCCGGCGGGAGGCTCGATTGGGCGAAGGCGGGGGTGGCGAGGAGGAAACCCACTGCCAGCGCCAACCCGTCACTCCCGCGAAAGCGGGAGTCCCGCTTTGCACGAGCGGAAGAAGCGGGGTTCCCGCCTTCGCGGGAACGACGATAAGAGAGGATCACTTCGCCGCCTCCCAGGCACGGAAGATGGCGTCGACATCCTCGGGCCTGATGTCGCCGATATGCTGGAGGCGGATCACGCTTTTGCCGTCGATGATGTAGCTCTCCGGCACGCCCGACGAGCCGAGGTCGAACTGGACGCGGCTCTGGGGATCGGAGCCGATCCGGTCGAACGGATCGCCGCTTTGGGCGAGGAAGGGCTGGAGGTCCTCGGTCCGGTCGCGCACCGCGATGCCCTCGATCGGGACGCCGCGGCGCTTCAATTCCAGGAGCTGCGGCGCCTCGGCCCGGCAGGGCACGCACCAGCTTGCGAAGACGTTGACCAGAAGCGGCCGCCCCGTCTCGAGGTCCGCCAGCGAAAGGCCCGCATGGCCGGGCACGATCGGCCGCAGCGCGAATTGCGGCATTTTCTTGCCGATCATCTGCGATGGGATATTGTTGTCCTCGCCGTGACGCAGCTGGGCGATCACCATGATCACGAACAGGAGGAACAGGCCGAGCGGCAGCCAGAGGATCGTCCGCCTCATGCGTACGCCTCCTCCTCTTCGCGGCGCGCGGCGCGGCGGCCGCGCAGCAGCCGGCCGATCAGCGACAGGAAACCGCCCAAAGCGATCATCGCGCCGCCAAGCCAGATCAGGGTGACGAACGGCTTCCACCAGAGACGAAGCTGCCAGCGCCCGTCCTCGGCCGGCTTGCCGATCACCGTGTAGAGCTGGCCGTCGAGCCGGGTCGCGATCGCCGTCTCGCTCGTCTCGGTCGGCGGGGCGCTGAACGTGCGCGACTGCGGCGTCAGCGTGAACGGCGCGCCGCCGCCGCGGCTTGCGCTCAAGGTCGCCTCGATCGCCGTCCAGTTCGGCCCGGCGATCGGGGCGACGCCGACGAACCTGACGTCATAGGGCCCGACGGAAACCGTGTCGCCGGGCCGCGCCGCGACCAGCCGCTCGGTGGTGAAGGCGCTCTCGCAGGCCATGCCGGCCAGGCTGATTGCGATGCCGAGATGGGCGGTCACCATCCCCCAGACGAAGAGCGGCGTGCGGCGGAGGTTGCGCTTCCAGAGCGGCGCCAGGCTGCCCGCCCCAACGCCGAGCGACAGCCCCAGGCCGAGCAGCGGAAGGATGTGCATGCCGGGGGCGAAGAGAATGAGCGCGATCAGCGCCAGCATTGCGAGCAGGATCGGCGGAGCCAGGCGCCGGCCGAGCGACTTCAGCCGGTCCCGTCGCCAGCGCAGCAAGGGCCCGGCCGCCATGGCGACGACCAGAACCAAGGCGATCGGCCCGGCGACCGCGTTGAAATAAGGCGGCCCGACCGAGACTTTCGATCCCATCGCCTCGGTCACGAGCGGATAGAGCGTGCCGATCAGGACGAGGCCGAGCACGACCGAGAGCAGCAGATTGTTGAGGACGAGCGCGCCTTCGCGGCTGACCGGCTCGAAGGTCGAGCCCTCCTTTACCGTACCGACGCGGAGGCCATAGAGGGTCAGCGCGCCGCCGATATAGAGCGCGAGCAGGATCAGGATGAAGAAGCCGCGCCTCGGATCGACGGCGAAGGCGTGGACGCTGGTCAGGATGCCCGAGCGGACGAGGAACGTCCCGATCATCGACATGGAGAAAGCGACGACGGCGAGCATCACCGTCCAGGCGCGAAGGCCGTCCCGCGTCGCCAGCACCGTCACCGAATGAATGAGGGCGGTCGCCGCCAGCCAGGGCATGAGCGAGGCATTCTCGACCGGGTCCCAGAACCACCAGCCGCCCCAGCCGAGCTCATAATAGGCCCAATAGGAGCCGGCGGTGATCCCGGTGGTGAGGAAGATCCATGCCGCCAGCACCCAGGGCCGCATCGCCCGCGCGAAAGCCGGGCCGACGTCGCGGGTCACCAGCGCCCCGACCGCGAAGGAGAAAGCGATCGAGATGCCGACATAGCCGAAATAGAGGGTTGGCGGATGGAAGGCGAGGCCCGGGTCCTGCAGCAGCGGATTGAGGCCGTTCCCCTCCAGCGGCGGCGGCTCGAGCCGGTCGAACGGGTTCGAGGCGAAGAGCAGGAAGATGTAGAAACCGAGCCCGATCGTCGCCTGGGCGGCGAGCGTCGCGATCAGGGTGCGCTCGTTGAGCCGCCGCTCGAACAGGGCGACGGCGGCGCCGGCGATTGCGAGCACGGTCACCCAGAGCAGCATCGAGCCTTCGTGATTCCCCCAGGCGCCGGCGAATTTGTAGAGCCAGGGCTTCAAACTGTGGCTGTTCTCCGCGACCAGCCGCACCGACAGGTCGGTCCTAAGGAAGAGGTCGATCAGGCAGAAAAAGGCGATCACCACCGCCGCCGCCTGGGCGATCGCGATCGGCCGAACGCTTCGCGCCAGCTCCGCGGCCGGCGGCTTCAGCGCCGCGAAGCCGAAGAAGAGCTGGAGCAGCGACAGGGAAGCCGCCAGCCAGAGCGCGCCGAGCCCAGCCTCCGCGATCATTGCACCCGCCCCGTCACATGCTCGTGCTTGTTCGCGTCGAGGATCGGCGGCTTGTAATTCTCGTCATGCTTGGCGAGGATCTCGTCGGCGACGAACAGGCCGTCCGGCTGGAACCTGCCTTCGGCGACGACGCCGCTATCCTCCTGGAAGAGATCGGGCAGAATGTTGCGATAGCGGACTCGAATCGTGTTCGCAGTCTCGTCGCGGACGGTGAATTCGGTGGTCACGCCGTCGGGCAAATGCCTGACCGATCCCTTTTTCACCATTCCGCCGATCCGGACCGCGCGCGCGACGGGAAGCGGCTGACCGGCCAGATCGCCCGGCGCGTAGAAATAGGAGGCCTGATCCCTCAACCCCCACATTGCGAGGAGCGCCACCCCGAATATCGCGACGATGGCGAAGGCCAGAAGCGTCAGGCGCTGGTTCTTGGCCTTCATTCGCGCGCCCTCAGCGCCTCGGCCGCGCGCTCGGCGCGGCGCATCGCGGCATAGCTCCAACCGACCAGCACCAGGGTGGCGGCCAGGGCGATCGCATAAGCGGCGATGACGAAGACCCAGCGGTTCACGCCGCCCGCCGCCTCAAGCGCGCCTCGACCTTCTGCCGGGCGAGCGCCGCGCGCATCCGCATCAGCACGATCGCACCGAACAGCAGGCTGAAGCCGAGCACCGAGACGAGCAAGGGCCAGAGCATGGGCGCGGCGATGGTCGAGCCGGTGAGGCTGATGCTCTCCCCCTGGTGGAGCGTCCGCCACCAGAGGACCGAATAATGGATGATCGGCAGGTTGACCGCCCCGACCAGCCCGAAGATGGCGGTGATCCGCCCCTCCCCGCCCCGCTCCCGGTCGGCCTCGCCGAGCGCGAGATAGCCGATATAGAGGAAGAGGAGGACGAGCATCGAGGTCATCCGCCCGTCCCACTGCCAATAGGTCCCCCAGGTCGGCCGCCCCCAGAGCGAGCCGGTGGCGAGGCAGATGAAGGTGAAGACCGCCCCCGGCACCGCGATCGCCCGCGCGGCGACGGCGGCGAGCGGGTGGCGCCAGACGATCTGCATCAGGCTCGCGACCGCGATCCCCGCCCACCCCGCCATGCCGAGCCAGGCGGCCGGCACATGGAGGTAGATGATGCGGACGCTGTCCCCCTGCAGATAATCGGGCGGCGCGATAAACAGGCCGTCGGCCAATGCCAGCGCTGCCAGCAGCCCGCCGCCCCACCCCAGAAAGGGCGTCAGCGGCCGCGCGATCTTGAGGAAACGGGCGGGATTCGCGAAGATATGCATCGGCGGGCTGCGGCTTAGATCAATTCCGCCACGGATGTAACGCCCAACGGGACGGCCGTCAGGTGATCCAGCTGCTGATCGTCTCGAGCTTCCATTCCCCTCCGACGCGCCGGATCCGGATCGTGCCGCCGGTCCAGCCGCTCGACCAGACGATGTAGCCGCGGTCTCGCGCCCGGTCGTAGATGATCTTGTCGAGCTTCACCGCGTGGAAATCAGGGGTCATCCGGCGCAGCCGCTGAAGGTCGGCGGCGCTGTAGACGATCATCAGCCGGTCCGGCCGGAGGCAGGCGAAGTCCGCAGGATCTCCTTCGACCAGGATCGGTCGGTCGGCGCTGTTGGGATCGATATGGCCCATCGCGGCGGCGGTTGCTTCGAGCGCATGGGCGGGATCGCCGTCGACCGGTTCGATCAGCGCGCCGGTGTGCAGGCTGAAGATCTCCTGAAGGATCGCCTGCATCGCCACGCGGTCGGCTGCGCCGGCGGCCGTGCAGGCGCCGCCGGGCGTGCGGCCGACGATGAAGGGCGTTGCTCCCGCCTGCGATCCGCTGTCGTGACTCACGAGCAGGTGGCGCGCCGCAAGATCGGTCAAGCCGTCGCCGTCGGTGTCGCCCTTGAGATCGGCGATCGGAATCCTGAGGTATAAATTGTGCTCGGTGCGGCGGGTGGCGAGCCCGACGGGCGGATAGGTGATCGATCTTGTGTCGAGCTCCTTGATGTCGACGGCGAGGTTGAGCACGTCGCCATCGAATAAGGGCAGGCGCGGGTTCGGCACCACGACATAAGGGAAAAGATCGGCCAGCCCCGTATAAAGCGGCCGTTTCCAGCTTCGCCCGCCATCGTCCGACAGATGGACCCAATAGCCGCCGCGCGACACCTCGCCGGTCGGATCGTAATTTTGCGAGACGCTGATCACGGCCACCCGATCGCCGTCGCAGGCGATCCGCACCGGCTCATAGCCCTCCGGCAGAGGGGCAAAGGATTTGGACCAGGCGAGCGGGGGCGCTTGTCCCCGCATCGGCTCGGGAACGGTCAGAAGCGTGAAGGAGGGCGGATCTGGATCGACGGCCTGCCTTTCTCGGTAAGGGCGCCCGTCGCCGGCATCGCCTTTCGCTCGGGCGACAACGGCCGCCAATTGCGCGGAAAAGGCGCTTTTGAGTTGGTCGTAATCGGGAATATGGGCTGCGGCGATCACCGACTTTGCGGCCGGTTCGTCGCCGCCATTCCCCGGCGCATCCATGATGAAGCCTCGGGTTGCGTTACGTCCACCCCGGCACAGCGGGGCGTAGCCGGGCTCGGCAAAGACGCGGCAGGCGAGCTCCGCAAATACGCCTTCATTGATGTGGCCAAAGACGCCGCCCGCGTAGAAGACCTCGGCGATGGGATAGGGATCTTCAGCCGGTCGATGGAGAAAATTGTCGAGCAGCAGGAGCTCGGCGCCATCGTCTCGCGAAGAATCGCATCGTTCGGCATTCGGCGGCAGCACGACGCCGGAATTGGCGAACCTGCAGTCGAGATTCCGGCGCGCGGCCGCGAGCTTTTCGGGCGAATCGAAAAGCGCTTCGGCGTCGGCTTTCCGGCCGGACACCGCATAAGCGGCCACCAATCCGGTTCGTACGCTGTCGATGCGGAGGTCGAGGATGACGGGAAGGCCGTCGGCCGTCACCGCAATCTTCTTCGGCGTCTCGGCAAGCATTGCCGCCTTCCATTCGGGCGTCAACGATTCGTAGAGGCCGATCGCGCGCGCGGTCAGGCCGGCACGAAGCAGGGTCGCGAGATACAAATGCGTCAGATATTTCGCCGCCGCATCCCGCTCAGCGGCGTCGATGCGCGACAATGCCGGTCGGCTGGTCAGATAGGCGAGCAGAGGCAGCTTGTCTGCAGGGCGAAGCCAATCGCTGATGACGGTCGCCAGAAGCGCCGGCGAGGCTCGACTCGGCGAGAGCCGGGCGAAATGGGCATAGAGAGGCGCACAGGTGGATTCGACGTCAGCAACCCGCCAGCCGTCTTCGACGGGGTTCTTGCTGCCCGCAAGCAATGGCTGGAACTCGTCGCGGCAGCCGGGGTCGCCAACCAGACCCACGGTGGCCGCTTCCAGGACCAGCGGCGATCGCCGCGAGGCCCTCAAAAGAGAGAGAAAACGCGCCCTCAGCTCGTCTTGCTGCTGGCTGGTTGGATCGTCGGAGCGGGTTTCGGCGAAGAGCCATAGCCGGATCAGCTCGCGCATCTGCGGCGCGGGCAGACCGAATCGCCCCGCCAGCTGGTCGGCCGCCGCTTCGGGTGTCGCCTTGCCGAGCGCAGCGACGAGGGCGTCTTCCCAGCCGTCGAGCGGCTCTCCATGGCGCAACTGAGTCTGCTCATGGACCTCGCGATAAATATCCAGCGACTGCTTGTTTGGCGTCGGCAATTCGGCACGAACGGCGGCCGGCGCGGCGAGCCCCGCCATCAGTCCCAAAGCGAGCTTTCTCTTCATCCACGGCCCCCTCTTCCGCGCGCTCATCTGACACGAAAGAGATAATGTATCACGACGAAATACAAAACGCCATGCGGAGCTTGTCTTCCCATCCGACATCGTCAATTGGACCATGGCTTCCGCCCGCCCCCACCCGAACCGGCTGCTCGGCATCGCGCTGAGGATCGGCGCGGCGAGCTGCTTCGGCTGCATGGGGGCGGCGATCAAGCTCGGCTACGATGCGGGCGTGTCGATGCCGGAGCTGGTCTTCTACCGCTTCGTCTTCGGCCTGCCGCCTCTGCTGCTGTGGATCGCGGCCAGCGGCAATGCCGGCGCCTGGCGGACGCAGCGGCCGATGACCCATGTCTGGCGCGCCTGCCTCGGCCTCACCACCATGGCCCTGACGTTCAGCGCGCTCTTCTATCTGCCGCTCGCCGAGGCGACCACGATTGCATTTGCCGCGCCGCTTTTCTCGGTGATCCTCTCCGCGACCCTGCTGAAGGAGCCGGTCGGCCGCCACCGCTGGAGCGCGGTCGCGATCGGCTTTGCCGGCGTGATGGTGGTGATGCAGCCGCACGGCGAGGCGCTGCCGCCGATCGGCCTCGCCATCGCGATCGCCGGCGCGCTGGGCGTCGGCGCGGTGACGATCACCTTGCGCCAGATCGGCCGGACCGAGGGGACGCAGACGATCGTCCTCTGGTTCACCTGCCTCTCTTTGCTCGGATCGGGCCTGCTTTTGCCCATTTACGGCCGCGCCCATGGCGGCCATGGCTGGCTGATCCTGGTCGCGGTCGGCAGCTTCGGCGGCATCGGCCAGCTCTTGATGACCGCTTCCCTGCGCTACGCCGAGGTGCCGGTGATCGTGCCGTTCGATTATGCGCAATTGCTCTGGGCGGTGCTGCTCGGCTGGCTGCTCTTCGCAGACCGCCCGCCGGCGAGCACCTGGGTCGGCGCCGCGATCATCGTCGCGAGCGGCCTCTATACCCTTTATCGCGAGCATCGGCTGGGGAGGGACAGGCTGAGAACGGCATCGACGCTCTAACTCCCTCCCCTCGATGGGGAGGGCTGGGGAGGGGTGAGTTGCGAGACCCGCTCCGCTCTGTGTCGAACCGCACCCCCACCCAGCCTCCCCCATCGAGGGGGAGGCGTTGGGGCAGAGTTCAACCCCGGCCGATCAGCCGCATCGCCATGGCGTCGGCGACCTCGGCGGGGTTGCGGCCGGTTTCGGTGCTTTCGCTCCAGATCTGCTCGAGCCGGACCGGAATCCGCTCGATGCGGCGGCGGACCTCGTCCTGGTCGCCGTCCTTCAGATATTCGGTCGAGACGTTGATGATGCCGCCGGCGTTGATCACGTAATCCGGCGCGTAGAGGATGCCCTTTTGGTGGATGCGCTGGCCGTCCGCGGGCGTCGCGAGCTGGTTGTTGGCGCCACCGGCGACGACCGGCACGCGCAGGGACGCGATCGATTCCTCGGTGAGGATCGCCCCCAGGGCATTGGGGCTGAGCACGTCTGCTTCCAGCGTCAAGATCTCCTGGGGATCGACGATTGTGGCGCCGACCTCTTTCGCCAATTTCTCCGCCCGGGCGCGGTCGATGTCGGTGAGGCTGATCCGCGCCCCTTCGGCCGCGGCGCGCCGGACGACGCCGCTCGCGACGCTTCCGGCGCCCTGGACGGCGAGGTGGAGGCCCGCGAGGCTGTCCTTGCCGAGCCCGCGCTTCACCGCCGCCTTGATGCCGAGGAAGACGCCGTAGCTGGTATGCGGCCCGGGATCGCCGCCGACCGCGCCTTCGGCGACCGGCAGGCCGGCGACGTGGCGCGTCTGCTTCGAGACCTCGACCAGATCGGCGACACCGACGCCGACATCCTCCGCCGTCACATAGGCGCCGCCCAATCCCTCGACCGCGCGGCCATAAGCGGCGAGCATCTCGGGCGTCTTGGTCCGCGCCGCGTCGGCGAGCACCACCGCCTTGCCGCCGCCGAGCTTCAGCCCGGCCATCGCATTCTTGAAGCTCATGCCGCGCGAGAGGCGCAAAGCGTCGCGAACCGCGTCGCCGCTCTCGGCATAATGCCAGAAGCGGACGCCGCCGGCGCCGGGGCCCAGATGGGTCGAATGGACGCAGATCACGGCGGTGAGGCCGCTCGCGCGGTCGGTTACGAAATGGACGATCTCATGATCGTCGAAATCGGGATAATCCCACGGGGAATGCATGTCTTGGTCCCTGAAAAGGCGGGACGCAGGTGGGGCGATCGACGGGGCTTGAACCCGCGACCCTCGGTACCACAAACCGATGCTCTAACCAGCTGAGCTACGATCGCCACGCGCGTGCCTGAGGTGCGGCGCACATAGGGGTGGGGCATATCGAGCGTCAAGGGAGGCGGACGATCCTCGCCGACAAACGTGTCATTGCAGCGCGTTAAGAGATTGTCTTCAGGCTCGAATCTCCCCACATGCGGCGCATGGACATAAGCAGCGCGATCGGACGGGAAGGCATGGACGAGGAAGCGCTCGGCCGGCTGGTCGATGGCGGCCCACTGAAGCACGAGCCCGCCAGGAAGCCGGCGCTGTTCGAGCGCTGGCTCGGGCTGGAGACCGCGGACCAGGAATTGTCGCCCGAAGGCGCCGCGGCGGTGCACGCCAAGGCCGAGCGGATCGCCGAAAGCCTGCAGCTCGGCCTCAGCTTTGCGCGGGGAGAGCATGAGACGGCGCCGCGGGCGGGGCGACAAGCCCAAGCCGCTCCCGGCGGACCCAACGGCTGAGCATCAGCACGGCGACGACCGCAAGGCCGCTCGCCAGCCCCGTCCAGATGCCGACGCCCTGCCAGCCGAGGCCGAAAGCGAGCCCGACGGCAATGGCGAGGCCGATTCCCCAATAACCGAAGGCCGCGTAGAGCATGGGCACCCGCGTGTCCTGGAGGCCGCGCAGCATCCCTGCCCCGACAGATTGCGCGCCGTCGAAAATCTGGAACAAAGCCGCGAGGAACAGGAAGGAGACGGCGAGCGGGATGACCGGTGCGTTGGCCGGATCGGCGGGGTCGAGGAACAAAGTGACCAGCCGGTGCGGGATGGTCAGCATGATCAGGGCCATCAGCGCCATGAACGAGACGCCGAGCGCGAAGGCCGTCCAGCCGGCCCGCGTGATGCCGCTCGGATCCTGCCGGCCGAAAGCGAGGCCGACGCGCACCGTCACCGCCTGGCTGAGGCCCAATGGCACCATGAAGGTAAAGGCGGCGATCTGCAGGGCGACGGCATGGGCGGCGACCGAATCGGTGCCGATCAACCCCATCAGGAAGACTGCCGCGTTGAACACGGTGATCTCGAGTGCGAGCGTGACCGCGATCGGCAGGCCCAGCGTCCAGACCTCGCGGAAACGCTGCCGGTCGGGACGCCAGAAGCGGCCGAACAGATGATAGCGCCGGAAGCGGGGATGGACGCCCACCACCAGGCTCATCGCCAGGAACATGAAGGCGTTGGCGCAGCTGCTGCCGATGCCGGCGCCGGCGAGGCCGAGCGCCGGCAGGCCGAAATGGCCGAAGATCAGGCTGTAATTGAGGCAGGCGTTGAAGACGACGCCCATCGCCCCGACCAGAAGCGACCAGATTGGCCGCTCGAGCGCCGAGACGAAGGCGCGCAGCACCATGTAGCAGAGCGCCGGCAGCATCGCCCACATCAGGTGGCGGACCAGGATCTGCGCGCCCGCGGCGAGGCCCGGATCCTGGCCGATGGCGAGCAGGATCGAGCGCGTGTGCCAGAGGACCAGCCACACCGGAACGCAGATCGCGACCGCCGACCAGATCGCCTGGCGGACGGTGCGGCGGACGTCGCGGACGCTGTGGCGGCGCGCGCCCAATTCCTTCGCCATCATCGGCGAGGCGGCGGTGACGAGGCCGATGCCGAAGATCAGGAAGGCGTAATAAAGATTGATGCCGATCGTCGCCGAAGCGAGCGTCCGCGCCCCCGCCCAGCCGAGCAGGACGACGTCGGTCGATGCGATCAGCGATTGGGTGAGGTTGGTAAGGACCAGGGGCCAGGCAAGCGCCACCGTCGCGCGCAATTCGTCGCGCCAGAGGCGGCTCTCCTTGACCCTTGTCTGAAGCATGGCCGGGCGTCGTAGCGGCTACGGGCGCGAAGGGAAACCGACGGCGGGCCTTCGCAAGGCAGGCATCCGTTCGAGACCCTGGCTACGATCGGAAGGGCGGTCTCCTCCACCGCCAAACCTGATGGGCGGTTTGCGCCATGAACCGACGCTCGGGGACGTGGTCCGCATACCCGGAAGCAGACATTCACCGGCGCTGGGGGCGAATGTCCGCTTACGACCCATTGCGGACATTCGATCACCGAGCCCGTGACGAAACCCACGTCGTGCCTCGGGAGTGACACCGGTACAGGAGAGGTAGATACACAAGTCCACCGCCCCTTGCTGAGGATAACTCAATGCGTTTTCGACCCGCCACGGTGCTAGCATCCTTGCTCTTTACCGCTGCTGCCGCGCCGACGCTTGCGCAAACCTCGGTGCCGAGCGCGTCGTCGGCCACATCGGCCCCGCTCGACCCAGCCGCCCGCAAAGCGATCGTGGCGCAACTGTCGACCGAGTTGCGCAGCCGATACATATACCCGGATGCCGGCGAGAAGGGTGCCGCCGCGATCACCGCCGCCGCCGCCTCGGGCGCCTACGATTGGGTCACCGACCTGCCGTCCTTCGCCCGTCGGCTGACCGACGACCTGCGCGGCGTCCTCCACGACAAGCATCTCACGGTGTTCGGTGAGACGGGCCGGCCGGCCCTGAGCATCGCGTCGATTCCGCCGGGCGAAGCCGGAATCGTTCGCGCAGACAGGCTTGCGGGCGGGATCGCCTATCTGGAGATCGCCGGCTTCGCCAATCCTTGGGCGTTCAAACCCGCGCTCGACCGCGCCATGGCGGGACTGAAAGGCAGTCGCGCCGTGATACTCGACATGCGCGGCAACCACGGCGGCGATCCGGCGTCCGTGAGCTACCTGGTCAGCCATTTCGTGCCTGCGGGCAAGCGGATCGAAATCAACCGGATCGTCTGGCGCAAGGCGGGGACGACCGACCTCACGCGCAAGCCCTTCTTCAGCGAGCCGACCCCGGTCAGCTTCGCCGGCCTGCCCGCTTATGTTCTCATCGGCGGCAACACCTTTTCGGGCGGCGAGGAACTCGCCTACGACATTCAGACGTTGAAGCTCGGCACCCTCGTCGGCGAGACGACCGGTGGCGGCGCGAACCCGGGGCAGAGTGTTCCAATCGGACACGGTGTCATGGCGTTCATCCCGACAGGTCGCGCGGAGAGCCCCGTTACCGGATCCAACTGGGAGGGACGGGGGGTGCAGCCCGATCTCGAGGTGCCCGCCGCGGATGCGCTCGCCATTGCGCTGCGCCGTCTCGGCCAATCGCCCGCCGCCGCTACGATCGAAGCGGCATCTCCCGTCTCGGTCTTTACGCAGCGGACCGTGCCGCTCATGGGCTCGGAGGCGATGCTGCGCCGCCTCCTCGCCGGGCGTGCCGCGCCGGAGCCCGATTACAGTTTGTTGGCAGCGGATACCGGGGAGCCAGGCCGCGCGGCGCTTGCGGCCACGCACCGCCGCCTGCAGCCGCTCGGCGATCCGCAGGCCATCCACTTTCGACGCCCCGATGGGTTCGGTTTCGACGAGTTTACGCTCGTCTACCCCGATCACACCTTGCTCGTCGCGATCGACCTCGACCCGGCCGGCAAGCTCATCGGCCTCATCGGCCCTGACAAGGCGTCGCCTTAACTGCGCCGACATGTCGGCCTCCGACACCACGCCGGCTCCACACGACGTGACGCGACGCCCTTTCCTTTCGGCATCGGTGTTGCGGGCCTTCGCTCGCTTGAGCTGTTCCGTCGTATGACGATTGTGGGGCGCACGCCGCCATTCGGGTAAGCCTCCGGGACCGGCAGCTATCGCATCGCCGCCAGCCGAAAGCAGACCGGGAGGTAGCGGCCACTTTCTGCCGCCGGGAACACGGCAGCCAATGTCCGCTAACCACCCATAGCGGACGTTCCGGCGGGTCGCGGTCGACGGCCGGAGCTTACGTCCGCTATGGGTGGAAAACGGACGTTAGTATGGGTCAGGCAAGGTTGCCTGCGTGAACTCGATGCCCACCCTCCTCAACTGTTCTCCCACAGCTTCAAAGCAGCGAGCAGCGTCCGCGTTCGGGACATGCTGCCAAACCAGCTTGATGCAGACCGGTTTACCCTCTGCCACCGGGTAATCCTGCACGAGTTGCCCCGACAAGACGGCATTCGCGTAAGCTTCGACTTTTGACTCCAATAGCCGAAGGTGCTGCTCGCCATCCCATTCAAGGTGGTCGCTTATAAGCATCTCGACCGTGCCGTCCGGTCGAACTCCCACTCCATCAATAACGTCAGCCTGTTCAACGCTCATGCAGCATCATCGCCGCTCGGACTAATGTCCGCAATGGGTCGAAAGTGGACTTTGGCAGCGCCAAGCGCTGGAGGTCCGCTTTTCCACTCGGCGGCTGAAAAGCAGTCGGTCCGCTTACGGCCAAAAGTCGACACACTGCATAGGGCCGTTTCGATCAGGCGAGAATGTTGCGATCGATCGCGCCGATCTCCGTCACCCCCGTCAGCGCCATCGCCACGCGCATCTCGGCCTGGAAGATGTCGAGCAGGCGGGTCACCCCCTCCCCGCCTTCCGCCGCGAGGGCATAGGCCCAGGCGCGGCCGAGCATCACGCCTTTGGCGCCGAGCGCCAGCATCCGCACCACGTCGAGCCCGGAGCGGACGCCGCCGTCGGCCAGGACGACGGTCCGATCGCCGACCGCCTCGACGATCGGCGGCAGCGCCCGCGCCGTCGACAGGACGCCGTCGAGCTGGCGTCCGCCATGGTTGGAGACGGTGATGCCGTCGGCGCCCACTTCCACCGCGCGCCTTGCGTCCTCCGGATCGAGAATACCCTTGATCACCAGCCGGCCGGGCCAATGGCTCCTGATCCAGTCGAGGTCGCGCCAGGTCAAGGAGGCGTCGAAATTGCGGCCGATCCAGCCGACATAATCTTCAAGCCCGCTGTTCGGGCCGAGCACCTTGGCGAAATTGCCGAGGCCATGCGGCCGGCCATGGATTCCGACGTCCCAGGCCCAGCGCGGGTGCGTCAGCGCCTGGCCGAAGCGGCGCCGGCGCGCGTGCGGGCCCGACATGCCCGAATGGAGATCGCGATAGCGCGCCCCCGGCATCGGCAGGTCGACGGTGAACATGAGGCCGGCGCAGCCGAGCTCGCGCGCCACCGCGAGCAGCTCGGCCATGTAGGCGCGGTCCTTGATGATGTAGAGCTGGAACCAGACCGGCAAGCTGCTCGCCGCCGCGACTTCGCCAAGTCCGCAGACCGACAGGCTGGAGAGGCAGATCGGAACCCCTTTGGCCGAGGCTGCGCGCGCCGCCTGCGCCTCGCCGCGCCGGGCATACATGCCGCTGAGCCCGACCGGGCCGAGCATGATCGGCATGGCCTGGGGCACGCCGAACAGGCTCGCGGAAAGATCGATCTTCGAAACGTCGACCAGCACGCGCTGGCGCAGCGCAATATCGGCGAGATCGTCGACATTGCGGCGCGCGGTCTGCTCGGCATAAGCGGCGCCGTCGATATAATCGAACAGGAAACGCGGCAGCCGTCGCCGCGCCGCTTCGCGAAAATCGGAGGCGGAGGAGATCCTCATGAGCGCAGGTTAGCGGGTGGGCGCGCGGTGGCAAGGTGCCGGTGCCTTCTCCCTCCCCTCGATGGGGAGGGTTGGGAAGGGGTGAGGTTCGACATAGGGCTGACCGGGTCTCGTAACTCACCCCCACCATGAGGCGCCGCTTAGGTTCCGTCCGGGGGACGGAACCAGGCGCGTCATCCTCCCCCATCGAGGGGGAGGGTTTACGTTCGGTATTCCCTCCCCATCTCACCGCCATGATCCCCCTCTCCATCCTCGACCTCGCCCCGATCGCCGAAGGCAGCGGCGCCGGGCAGGCGCTGCGCAATGCGCTCGACCTTGCCCGCCATGCCGAGACTTGGGGCTATCGCCGTTTCTGGATGGCCGAGCATCATTCGATGCCGGGCATTGCCAGCGCGGCGACTTCGGTGGCGCTTGGCTTCGTCGGCGCCGGGACCTCGACGATCAGGATCGGCGCCGGCGGGATCATGCTGCCCAACCATGCGCCGCTGACCGTCGCCGAGCAGTTCGGAACGCTCGAATCGCTCTTTCCCGGGCGGATCGACCTCGGCCTCGGCCGCGCGCCGGGCACCGATCGGGCCGCGGCGCATGCGCTCCGCCGCAACCTCGCGTCGGACGAGAACCAGTTCCCGCGCGACGTGGTCGAGCTGATCGATTATTTCCGCGGCGGCGAGGGGCGTCAGGTGCGTGCCGTTCCCGGCGAAGGGCTCAGCATCCCGATCTGGATCCTCGGCTCGAGCCTGTTCGGCGCCCAGCTCGCCGCGATGCTCGGCCTGCCCTACGCCTTCGCCTCGCATTTCGCGCCGGCGCAGATGATGGAGGCGATCCGCCTTTATCGCGAGCGCTTCCAGCCGTCGGAGCAAGGCGACAAGCCTTATGTGATGCTCGGCTTCAACGCGTTCGCCGCCGACAGCGACGAGGAGGCGCAAGCGCTCGCCACCTCTTTGATGCAGGCCTTCGTCAATTTGCGCACGGGGAATCCCACAAGGCTGCCGCCGCCCCGGCCCAATTATGCGGAGACGCTCCCGCCCCAGGCACGGGCGATGCTCGATCAGGCCCTGTCCTGCTCCGCGATCGGCGCGCCCGCGACGGTCGCGGCGGCGATCGAGGATTTCGCGACGCGTACAGGCGCCGATGAATTGATGATCACTTCGCAGATTTTCGACCACCGGGCGCGGCTGCGCTCGTTCGAGATCGTTGCCGACCTTATTCGTCCGAACACGAATCCAGCGCCTTGACCAGCTTGCGCGGCGCGCGGGCGCGGTAGCTCTCGTCGATCCAGTCCTCGAGCCGGTCGAGCGGCGGGATCGCATCCTCGCCGGGCGTGAAGGTCACCCAGCCGGAACGGCCGAGGCCGTAGCCGGTCGGCGCCGCATAAGGCAGATCGAGCGCGACCTCGCCGGTATAGGGGAGCTTGACCGAAAGGCTGAAGGGCTGCCCTTCCGCCGGCAGGAAGGCGAAAGTCCTGTCGCCGACGGCGAGGTCGTCATGCTCGGGCCAGGGCGACCGGGAATGCGCGCCGGGATAGGTCAGGAAATGCGCCTTCAACGCCCGCAAGACCGTGTCCTCCTTCATTCCCATACTCGCCTCCGGAACATCGCTTCCAGCCACGCGTAGCAGGAAAAGAGGTCGAGATGGACAAGCGGAAAAAGATCAGCACCGGCCCGAACGCGCGGCCGATCAACGAGGCGATCGCCGGCACCGGCCCCGGCATTCCGGACGAAGCGCTCGCGCCCGGCGAGGAATTGCCAAAGCCGCCGAGCGAGGAGGAGGTGATGCGCGCCGAACGCGCGCTCGGCGTCCATGGCAAGGAAGACGACCTGCCCCTCGAAGGAGAATGACGTCCCAGGGCAACGGATTTCATGCTTGGAACGCAAGGCAGGCGTGGTGGGCGCGGCAAGGATTGAACTTGCGACCCCCGCGGTGTGAACACGGTGCTCTACCACTGAGCTACGCGCCCACGCCCGGTGCGAAAGGAAGCGGCCGAAAGCCGCCGCCGGCGTCCTTAGTCGGCCCGTCCGGGCCTGTCCAGCATCCGAAAAGCCGTGCCTGATACCGACTCTAAGGCGGATCGACATTCAGATTTCGCCGCAAGACTCCCTCTCCCCAGCGGGGAGAGGGTTGGGGTGAGGGGGTTCGGCGTCCGAGAATGATCCCCAACGCCCGACACCCTCACCAACTTCGCCTAAGCGGCAAAGCCGCTAAGGCTCCATGAGCCGCCTGGTTTCGTCCCCCGGACGAAACCAGGCGGCTCATCCTCTCCCTCAAGGGAGAGGGAGTTCAGGATTGAATGTCGATCCGGCTTAGCCGCGGCCGCCGACCGAATCCTTGAGGACCTTGCCGGCCTTGAACTTGGGCTGGGTCGATTCCTTGATCTGCATCGGCTCGCCGGTGCGGGGGTTGCGCCCCGTGGAGGCCTTGCGCTTGGAGCAGGAGAAGGTGCCGAAGCCGACCAGGCGCACCTCGTCGCCCTTCTTCAGGGCATTGGTGATCGCGTCGAACACGCCCTCGACCGCCCGCGTCGCATCGCCCCTGCCGAGGCCGGTCGTGTCGGCAACGTTGCCGATAAGCTCCTGCTTGTTCATCTCTTCCGAACCCCTGTTGAAGGTGGAATCGCGGCTCACGCCGGACTCCATCTAAAATCAGGCGGGCCGTCCGAGTCAAAAGGAAAGCGCGAATTTCCCAGGAAAATCGCGCCTTCGCGGGACAATTTCGTTGCTGCACCGCAATAATCTCAGTGACGAACCGAGCGACCCCCCGCCTCCTCCGCGCCGGGGCCCATCTCCGGCGGCGGCATCGCGGCGAGGTCGTCCGCCTCGGTCCATTCGATCGGCACGACCGGGGTCGCCAGCGCGTGGAGCAAGGCCTCGTCGACATGGCTCACCGGCACGATCTCGAGGCTCTCGCGGATCGTGTCGGGGATTTCGGCGAGATCCTTCTCATTCTCGGCCGGGATCAGCACCTTCTTGATGCCGCCGCGGAGCGCCGCGAGCAGCTTCTCCTTCAATCCGCCGATCGGCAGGACGCGGCCGCGCAAGGTGACCTCGCCGGTCATGGCGACGTCGCGGCGGACCGGGATTCCGGTCAGCGTCGAAAGGATCGCCGTCACCATGCCGATGCCGGCCGACGGCCCGTCCTTGGGCACCGCGCCCTCGGGCAGGTGGACGTGGATGTCCTTGCGCCCGAACAGGCTCGGCTTGACGCCGTAGCTCGGGCTCCTCGCCTTGACGAAGGAGAAGGCCGCCTGGACCGATTCCTGCATCACCTCGCCCAATTTGCCGGTGGTGCGGATCGCGCCCTTGCCGGGGACGGTGACCGCCTCGATCGTCAGCAGCTCGCCGCCGACCTCGGTCCAGGCGAGGCCGGTGACGGCGCCGATCTGGTCCTCCTCCTCGCTGACGCCGTGGCGGAAGCGGCGGACGCCGGCAAAGTCCCCGATCGTGTCGGGCGTCAATTCGACCTTCTCGGTCTTGCCCTCGAGGATGCGGCGCAAGGCCTTGCGCGCGACCTTGGCGATCTCGCGCTCGAGCGTGCGGACGCCCGCCTCGCGCGTATAATGGCGGATGAGCGTCCTGAGGCCCTCCTCGGTGAAGGTCAGCTCGCCTTCCTTGAGGCCGTGCGTCTCGATCTGCTTCGGGATCAAATGGCGGATCGCGATCTCGACCTTCTCGTCCTCGGTATAGCCTTCGAGCCTTATCACCTCCATGCGGTCGAGCAGAGGCTGCGGCATGTCCATCGTGTTCGCGGTGGTGACGAACATGACGTCCGAAAGATCGTAGTCGATCTCCAGATAATGGTCCTGGAAGCGCGAATTCTGCTCGGGATCGAGCACTTCGAGCAAGGCCGAGGCGGGATCGCCGCGGAAATCCTGGCCGAGCTTGTCGATCTCGTCGAGGAGGAAGAGCGGGTTCGAGGTGCCGGCCTTCCGCAGGTTCGAGACGATCTTGCCCGGCAGCGAGCCGATATAGGTCCGCCGATGGCCGCGTATCTCGGCCTCGTCGCGCACCCCGCCCAATGACTGGCGGGCGAACTCGCGCCCCGTCGCCCGCGCGATCGAGCGGCCGAGCGAGGTCTTGCCGACACCCGGCGGGCCGACCAGGCAGAGGATCGGGCCCTTCAGCTTGTTGGTGCGGGCCTGGACGGCGAGATATTCGACGATCCGGTCCTTGACCTTGCCAAGCCCATAATGGTCCTCGTCGAGGATCGTCTGGGCCTCGGCGATGTCCTTCTTGACCTTCGACTTCCTGCCCCAGGGCAGGCCGAGCAGGACGTCGAGATAGTTGCGGCTGACCGTCGCCTCGGCGGACATCGGCGCCATCGCCTTCAATTTCTTCAGCTCCGAATTGGCCTTGGTCCGCGCTTCCTTGGAGAGCTTGGTCTTGGCGATCTTGCGGCCGAGCTCGGCAAGCTCGTCGCCCTCCCCTTCCTCGCCTTCATTGCCGAGCTCGCGCTGGATCGCCTTCAATTGCTCGTTGAGATAATATTCGCGCTGCGTCTTCTCCATCTGCCTTTTGACGCGCGACTTGATGCGCTTCTCGACCTGGAGCACGCCCAATTCGCCCTCCATGAAGGCGAAGACCATCTCCAGCCGCCGGGCCGAATCGAGCTCGGCGAGCAGGGCCTGCTTGTCGGCGACCTTGATCGCGATGTTGCCGGCGACCGAGTCGGCGAGCCGCGAGGCCTCCTCGATCTGGCCGAGCTGGACCGCGGTCTCGGCGGGAAGCTTCTTGTTGAGCTTCGAATAATTTTCGAACTGGTCGACGACCGAGCGCATCAGGGCGGCGACTTCCGGCCCTTCCTGCTCGGGGATTTCGATCGGCTCGACCTCGGCGACGAGATGGCCGCTTTCGCTCGCCAGATTGACGAGGTTGGCCCGCCTCTGCCCCTCGACCAGGACCCGCACCGTCCCGTCGGGCAGCTTGAGGAGCTGAAGCACGGTCGCGACCACGCCGATATCGTAAAGCGCGTCGCGGTCGGGATCGTCCTCCGACGGATCGAGCTGGGAGACGAGGAAGATCTGCTTGTCCGCCGCCATCGCGGTCTCCAGCGCCGCCACCGATTTGTCGCGCCCGACGAACAGGGGCACGATCATCTGCGGGAAGACGACGATGTCGCGAAGCGGGAGGACGGGAAAGGTCTGGGTCAACGCAAAACTCCGGATACGGGCTTGCCCTTTATATGGGCATGGCGGTTTACGCATCAATGAAAGCCGTCCTGCCCCCGCCTTTTCCAAAAATCTTCTGTGAATTCAGCGAGAAGTGCGCAACAATGCGGCCCTGGGGTTCATCCGGGGGCAAAATTGCGGCTTTTCACGTTTCTCCTGCTCGCGATCGCGAGCCTCGCCGCCGCGCCCGCCTGGGCCGCGGCCGATGAAGGCGCGCAGGCGCCGATCGTGGCGCCGGCGCCCGATTGGGTCCAGCCGGTCGCGATCCCCGCGCCCAATCCGGCGCTCAAGGACCGCCCGCTCCAGTCGCTGCTGATCAGCACCCAGAACCGCTATCTGAAGGACGGCACCCGCGAATATTCGGCCGAGCTCGCCACCCGGGTGCAGACCGCCGAGGGGCTGACCGCGCTCGGCAATGTCGTTATCCCCTGGCAGCCCCAGCGCAGCGAATTGATCGTCCACAAGGTGCAGATCATCCGCGACGGCAAGACGATCGACCTGCTCAAGGACGGGCAGCAATTCACCGTGCTTCGGCGGGAGAACAATCTCGAAGGGGCGATGCTCGACGGCGTCCTCACCGCGGCGCTGCAGCCGGAGGGGCTCAGCGTCGGCGACGTGCTCGACGTCGCCTGGACGGTCCGCCTGAAGCCGGATGCCATTCCCTTCCGGGCCGAGAATCTCACCTTCCTCGCCCACGGCCTCCCGATCCGCCATTTGCGCTATCGCGAGCTGTGGCAGGACGGGCTCGACGTGCGCTGGGCGGCGACCGATCTCATGGGCAAGCCCAGGGTGACGAAGACCGGCTGGGGCACCGAGCTGGTGCTCGACCGGACCGACGCCGAGGGGCCGGAGCTTCCGAGCGACGCGCCCCGCCGCTTCCTGGTGCCGGCGCGGCTCGAGATCAGCGGCTATTCCGATTGGGCCGAGATCAGCAGGATCATGGCCCCGCTCTACGATTCCGCCGCCTTGCTCAACGCCGATTCGCCGCTCAAGGCGGAGATCGACCGGATCGCCGCTTTGGGCCCAGATCCGAGGAAACGCGCCATGGCGGCGCTCCGCCTCGTCCAGGACAAGGTGCGCTATTTCGCCCTCGCCATGGGCGACGGCGGCTATGTGCCGACCAGGGCCGACCAGACCTGGGCGCGCAAGTTCGGCGACTGCAAAGGGAAGACGGTCCTGCTCCTCGCTCTCCTGAAGGGCCTCGGCGTCGATGCCGAGCCGGTGCTCGTCAATGCCGAGACCGGCGACCTGCTCGGCGTGCGCCTGCCGCAGGTCGGCGCCTTCAACCATGTCATCGTGCGCGCGCGGATCGACGGCCGCTCTTATTGGCTCGACGGCACCCGGCTCGGCGACCGCGACATCGAGGCCTTGACCTCCTCGCCGTTCGGCTGGGGCCTGCCGGTGCGCACGGCCGGCGCGGCGCTGGAGAAATTGCCCCTGCAGCCGCCGGCGCAGCCCCTGAGCGACGCCAGCATCATCTATGATGCGTCCAAGGGGTTCGAGGCGGCGGTCCCGATCAGCGGCCAGATCGTCTTTCGCGGCGACGTCGCCACGCTCATCCGCGTTTCCGCGGCGCAAAAGGGCGCGTCGGAGATCAAGGACCAGATCGTTCCCTATATTCCGGGTCCGACGGCGAGCGACGATATCCAGCAGATCGACGTCCGGAACGACGACGCGAACGGCACCACCATCGTTACCTTCAGCGGCAAGCTGCGGATGAGCTGGGACCAGGCACCGGGGAGCGAGGCGCAGCGCTTCGGCTTCAACGACAATGTCGTCGAATGGAAGGCGGACTTCAAACGGCCCGACAAGTTCAAGGACATCCCGTTCGCGCTCGATTTCCCGACCTATCTCGCGACGACCGAGACGGTGATCCTGCCCCAGGCCGGCCAGGGCTTCACGTTCGACGGCAAGGATCTCGTCCGCGACGTCGACGGCGCCCATATCGAGCGCCATCTCACGCTCGCCAACGGCCGGGCGGTGACGCGGTCCACCTTCCGGATCGTGGCGCCGGAGCTGGCGGCGAAGGACGGCCTTGCCGGGGCGACTCTTCTCCAGGAGGTCAATTCCGACCACGTCTATGTGCGCTCGCCCGTCGGCTACCAGGCCTCGGCGTCGGAGCGCGCCGCGATCATCGCGTCCCAGCCGGTCACGGCCGAGGATTATGTGTCGCGCGGCTATGAATTGCTGCAGGCCGAGCGCCTCAACGACGCGCTCGCCGATTTCGACAAGGCCGCATCGCTCTCGCCCGAATGGGGCCGGCCGGTCGCCAATCGCGCGCTCGTCCTCGTCGAGATGGGCAAATTCGACGACGCCGCCGCGGCGCTCCAGAAAGCGGAGACGATCGGCGGCGACGATTTCGTCACCTGGCAGGCGCAGGGCCTGCTGCGCCTCGCTTTGGGCAAGCCCGCCGAGGCGCTCGATGCGTTCAACCGCTCGCTCGCCCTCGATGCCGACAACGATTATACGCTCGGCCGCCGCGCCGCCGCCTACGCGCAGCTCGGCCGGTTCGACGACGCCGCGGCCGACGTCGACCGCGTGCTGAAGCTGAAGCCGAAGGAGGAATGGGCGCTGGCCGAGGCGGCGCGGCTCGACTGGCGGCGCGGCAAGGAAGGCGACGCGGTCGCCGCGGCGGACCGGCTGATCGCGACCGAGAGCGGCGAGGACGCGATCGACGGCTATACGCTGAAGGCCACCCTGCTGACCCGCTTCGGCCACGAAGCCGACGCCCGCCCGGTCTGGGCGAAGGCGCTCGCGGTCGCCGACCAGGCGCTGGCGGGGGCGCATGAAGCCGACCGCCGCTTCGCGCTCGCCAATCTCAGGATCGACCTGCTCAGCGAGAGCGGCGACGCCGCGCAGGCGGTGGCGGCGGCCTCGGCGGAGCTCAGGCGCCAGCCGGCCAGCGCGATCCTGCTCAACGCCCGCTGCTGGACGCGCGCCACCCACAATCTCGAGCTGCCCCAGGCGCTCGCCGATTGCGACGAGGCGCTGAAGCACGACCCGCAGGATGCGGCGATCGCCGACAGCCGGGCCTTCGTGAAGCTCCGCCTCGGCCGTTACGACGACGCCATCGCCGATTATAGCGAGGCGCTGAAGCGCTCGCCGAACCTCCCCGCCTCGCTCTACGGCCGCGGCATCGCCCGGCTGCGCAAGGGCGACAAGACCGGCGGCGACCAGGATCTCGCGGCCGCGCGGCGAATCTCCTACGAGATCGACGACCGCTTCAAGAGCTACGGCGTGACGCCCTGAGCGGGCCAAAATCCTGAGTGAATTCAACGCGAAATGCGCAAGATGCGGTCAGTGCAGGGTGATGTGGGGGCGAATGGGCGGCATTGGTCGCTCCTTCCCGGCGTTGTGGCTCTCGCGCTGACGGCGGCGCCCGCCCGGGCCGCCGATGGCGGGTCGCCGGCGCCGACGATCGAGCCCGCTCCAGCCTGGGTCGACCAGGTGCCGATCCCCGATCCCGATCCTGCGCTCAAGGACAGGCCTGTCCAGCCGCTGCTGCTCGTCGCCGAGGGCCGCTATCCCAGGGACGGCCGCTCCGAATATCATATCGAATCCGCGACCCTGGTGCAGACGCCGGAAGGGCTGACCGCGCTCGGCAACATCGTCCTGCCGTGGCAGCCCGCGCGCGCCGACCTGATCGTCAACCGCGTCCGTATCCTGCGCCACGGGCAGGAGATCGACCTGCTCAAGAACGGCCAGCCCTTCACCGTGCTGCGCCGCGAAAGCGATCTCGAGGCCGCAACGCTCGACGGCGTGCTGACGGCGGCGATGCAGCCGGAGGGCCTCGCCGTCGGCGACATCATCGACGTCTCCTTCACCCTTCGCATGAAGCCGCAGGCCATCCCCCTCCGCCCCGAAGACATGTCGGTGCTCGTCCACGACGAGCCCGTTCGCCGCATCCATTACCGGCAGATGTGGGAAAATGGCGTCGCCATGCGCTGGGCATCGACCGACACCATGGGCAAGCCGAAGATCAGCCGCACCGTCTGGGGCACCGAATTGCTGCTCGACCGCATGGGTGCGGAGGCGCCGGAAGCGCCGAAAGGCGCGCCCGCCCGATTCCTCCAGCCGGCGCGGCTGGAGCTGACCGGCTACGCCGATTGGGCGGACATCAGCGTCCTGCTCGCGCCGAGCTTTGCCGCCGCCGCCGCTCTCGCGCCGGATTCGCCGGTCAAGGCCGAGATCCGGCGCATCGCCGCTTCGACCCAGGACCCGAAGCAGCGCGCGATGGCGGCTTTGCGCCTGGTCGAGGACGAGGTCCGCACGTTCGCGCTGCCGATGGGCGACGGCGGCTATGTCCCGGCCAAGGCGGACCTCACCTGGTCGCGCAAGTTCGGCGACGGCAAGGGCAAGGCGGTCTTGCTGCTGGCGATCCTGGATGGGCTCGGCATCGCGGCCGAGCCGGTCCTGGTCAGCAGCGCCGCCGGCGACGCTTTGAGCATCCGCCTGCCCGAGATCGAGGCGTTCGACCACGTCGTCGTGCGGGCGCGGATCGGCGGCCGCTCCTATTGGCTCGACGGCACCCGGCTGGGCGATCGCGATTTCGACGCACTCGCCTCCTCGCCTTTCATCTGGGGGTTGCCGGTCCGGACCGCGGGCGCCGCGCTCGAGGCCATGCCGTCCCCGCCCCCGGCGGAGCCCCTGTTCGACCTGCGCGTCACCTACGATGCGTCGAAGGGCTTCTTCATCCCGGTGCCGGTCACCGGCGAGGAGATCGTCCACGGCGACGCTGCGACCGGCTTGCGGCTCGCATTGCAGCAGATCGGCCCGGACGCGTTCCGCAAGTCGTTGCGCGAAAATGCACCCGACCAGGTGAAGACCGACGACGTCCAGATCGATTTCAAATCGGACCAGGAAAACGGCAGCTTCGCGATCACGTTCAAAGGCACGCAGCAAATGAGCTGGACTGGCGGTCCCGGCGGCCGGAAGGTCGATTTCCACTTCGACAACGACACGATCCGCTGGGAACCGGATTTCAAGCGCGACGACGGTCGCTGGAAGGACGTTCCGTTCGCCCTGTCCTATCCGGTCTCGTTGGCGTCGACCGAGACAATCATCCTGCCGCGCGGCGGCGCCGGCTTCACGCTCAAGGGCAAGAGCTTCGACCGCATCGTCGCCGGAACCCGGATCGCCCGCACCATCTCGCTCGAAAACGGCCGTGCCTCGGCCCGCTCCGTGTTCGAGCGGCTCAAGCCGGAGATCAGCGCCGCCGATGCCCATTCCGCCGAAGCGGCGCTCAAGGAGATTTCCGCCGACATTGCCGGCGTCGATTCGCCGGACAATTACACGATGTCGGATGCAGAAAAGCAGGCGCTGCTGGCCAGGGAGCCCACGAGTGCGGAAGGCTATAATCGCCGCGGCTACGAATATCTTCAGCGCGGCGACGACGGGAAGGCGCTCGCCGATTTCGACAAGGCGACGTCGATGTCGCCGCAATGGGCGGTGCCGATGGCCAATCGCGGTATCGTCCTGCTGCACGAGCGGAAATATGACGAAGCCGAAGCAGCGCTCAGGAAGGCGCAAGCGCTCAACGACGGCGAGTCCGTCGTCCATCAGGGGCTGGGGATGCTGGACGGCGCGCGCGGCAAGCCGGACGAAGCCATTGCGGAGTTCACCCGGTCGCTGCAATCCCAGCCCGGCAACCGCTTCGATCTGACGATGCGGGCCAATCTCTACGAGCAGACGGGACGGTTCAGGGAGGCGATGGCGGATATCGACCATGTCGTCGCCGATCATCCGCGCGAGGCCGGCCCGCTTCGTGAAAAGGCGCGGCTGCACGCCTTCCTCGGCGAGCAGGATGCAGCGCTGCAGGCGCTCGACAGGGCGATCGCCCTCCAGCCGGACGATTCCGGCCTGCTCGGCCACAAAGGCGAGCTGCTCGCGCGCTTCGGGCGCAGGGACGCGGCGCTCAAGAGCTATGCCGATGCGCTCCGCGCCTATGACAAGGCGCATCCCGACCCGCACGACGTCTCCCAGCTTCGCGAGAAGACGGGCGACCTCGCGCTCGCCGGGCAGGCGGATGCGGCGGTCGCCGCGCTCGATGCGGCCCTCGCCGCGCATCCGGCGGTCGCCGACCTGCTGATCGCCCGCTGCGACGCGCGGATGACCGGCGGAATCGCGCTCGACAAGGCGCTCAAGGATTGCAGCGACGCGCTTTATTTTTCGGACGGCAATATCGACGCGACGATCACGCGCGGCATGGTCGAGCTGAAGATGGGACGCAACGCCGAAGCGCTCGCCGATTTCGGCAACGCGGTTTCCTGGGAAAAAGGCAATCCCCGCGCGCTTTACGGCCGCGCGATTGCGAAGCTGCGGAGCGGCGACAAGGCCGGCGCCGACAAGGATTTCGCCGACGCCCGCCGCCTCGGCTTCGATGTCGGCGCCGAATATGACGAGATCGGCCTGAAGCCCTGAGCGGGCCGATCAGGCGATGATGTCGGGAATCAATTGGTCTTCGAGCAGGGCGATCTCGTCCTTGAGGCGCAATTTGCGCTTCTTCAGCCGGGCGAGCTGGAGCTGGTCGGGCGCGGGCATCGCCCTGAGCGCCTCGATCGCGGCATCGAGGTCGCGATGCTCGAGGCGGAGCCGCACGAGCTTCGAGGCTGCATTGATATCCGAACCGTCCGTGACATGTCCCCTGGGGCGGCGCTACCCGGCCGCTCCAAAACGCGTTATACCTATCCGATTAACGGACCGTCGTACATATGCGGCGGGCGCTCGCGTGAGGGGGAGACGGACGCCGCACAAGATGGTTCAAGCAGAATCGGCACAGCAAAGGAGATGGGAATGCAACAGGCGCATATCTCGGCACTGGAACTGAAGCACGCTGATATCGAAGCGCGAATCATGGAGGAAAGTCAGCGACCTTTGCCGGACATGGCCACCCTCTCCCGCCTCAAGAAAGAGAAATTGAAGGTCAAGGAAGCGATCGCCGGGCTGCACTGAGCTGGGCTCCTGGCTCCTCCCCGGGAGGGGGAGGGGGACCATGCGAAGCATGGTGGAGGGGGTTATGAGCCCGCGTTAGAGTCCGTGCTACCGCGCTCACCGCTGCGCCGCACTAATGGAAGGGGCCGTGCCGGCGCAGGCCCCCCTCCACCGCCGTTCCGGCGGTCCCCCTCCCCGTTCCGGGGAGGATCAAGTCAGTCAATCGTCGCGGGTGACGCGTTCGTTGCGTTCGTGGCGTTCCTGGGCCTCGACCGTCATCGTCGCGATCGGCCGGGCTTCGAGCCTCGCCAGCGAGATCGGTTCGCCGGTGATCTCGCAGAAACCATATTCGCCGGTCTCGATCCGGCGCAAAGCCGAGTCGATCTTGGAGATGAGCTTGCGCTGGCGGTCGCGGGTGCGAAGCTCGATCGCCCAGTCGGTCTCGCTCGATGCGCGGTCGGTGAGGTCCGCTTCGCGAATCGGGCCGCTCTTGAGCTGGGCCATCGTGTCCCGGCTCTCGCGCAGGATCTCGTCCTTCCAGGACAGCAATTTCTGCCGGAAATAGGCGAGCTGCGCCTGGTTCATGAACTCTTCGTTGGCGCTTGGACGATAGGTCTCGCCCAACCCCCAAAGCATTTGATTCTGGTCGAAAACGCTGCTGACTGCCGTGGCCATAACCCCTCCGCTCCTTCGCGCCCGGACCCCTCCGAAGCGCAAATCCGACGGCCGCTACCCGATTCGCCGGGATTCGCCGGCCTTACCCCACGGCGCCTATACTGGTCGTCAGGGGCCAGCACAAGTCACTCAAAATGCGGTTGAAATTTCTTCCGTGAAGCGCAGGGAAGAGCGCTGCATTTCCGCGACGCGGCGCCCCCGCCTCGCTCTCGTCGCGCCGTGATTCGTGACGCGGCGGGAATCGGCAAAGTCGCGCGCCGTTAACCATGAGTTGAGCGACACCAACCCGCCCTATTCGTTCACGCCTCCCGCACCTCTGTCCACTTCTGGGACGGAAGCGCTTCCTTGAGCCATTTGGCGGCCATTTCGGGGCACTAAAGTGGTTAACGCAGTTGCGCTTAAACAAATCTTCGTTCTCTCTCCTCATAGCCCCGATGCGGCAGGCGGGTTCGATCTTCTTCTATCCGCACCGCATCGAAGCCTTGAGAAAACAGGGTGCTGCTATGTCGGTAAGAATGGCCTTGGCAAAATTGTGTGCGTGCACCTGCGGCGGTGCGGCGATCGGCGCGGGCGCTGCCCATGTCGTCGAGCATCCGCGTCCGCGGCCCGCGTTCGTCGCCCACCACGCCCGGCATTATGCCCGCGTGGCAACGGTGCGGCACGTCCGCCGCGTGGTCCGCACGGCGTGCATCGTGCGCCAGCCGGAACGGACGGTGACGACGCGCACTTATGCTTATGCGCCCCCGCCCCTTCCCCCGGTGGAAGTCGCTTCGGAAGGCTCGGCCCCGCCGCCGATCATCGTCGGCGGATCGAGCGGCGGCGGCGGCGGCTTCGGCGGCGGCTTCTTCAGCGGCGGGTTCTTCGGCGGGTCGAGCGGCAATGTGATCTTCAACGCCTCGACATCGTCGACCGGCGGATCGAGCTCCTCCTCGGCCTCCTCCGCGTCGAGCGCATCCAGCGCCTCCTCGTCGAGCTCGTCGGGCGGCGAAAATGAGAAGAAGCACAAGCATCACGGCAGCTCCAGCGGCTCGTCGGGCTCCTCCGGGTCCAGCGGCAGCTCCGGCTCGTCCGGCAGCTCGGGCTCCTCGGGCTCCTCCGCCAGCTCGGCGAGCAGCGCGTCGAGCGCCTCGTCGGCCAGCTCGAGCGGCGCGACCGGCGGCTCCTCCTCCTTCGGGGGCAGCACGAGCAGCACATCGGGCGGAAGCTCGTCGAGCGCGTCCAGCGCCTCGAGCGCGTCGAGCGCCAGCTCGGCCAGCTCCTCGGGCGGATCGTCCAGCTCCAGCGGCGGCACCCAGGTGCCGGCGCCGCCGATGATCCTCCTGTTCGGCGCGGCCGCCGCCGGCCTGGTGGCCCGGCGCCGGGCCGGCCGTCAAATGCTGCAGCCGGCCTGACGCCGGACGACGGGTCCAGACGCGAAAAGGCCGCGCCCCTCCCGGGACGCGGCCTTTTTCTCGTCCGCCCGCCTGCTCAGCGATGCGGCTGGGTCGACGGCGGCGGCGGCGGCGGGGTGCCGGTCGGGCCCGCCGGCGCGGCCGGAGGGGCAGCCGCCTTGGCGGCCGCCTCGAGCTGAGCGGCGGTGCTGCCGACGACGGCGCCGCTCGATCCCGGCGCCACCGCTGCACGGGGCAGCCGCACTTCGGTGCCGGAGGCGAGCTTCACGGTCACGAATTGCGGATCGACCGCGGTGATCGTGCCGACCGCGCCCCCGGAAGAGTCGGTCACCGCGGCGCCGGGCGCGATGTTCGACTGCTGCGCGGCAAGCTGCTGCTCGATCGCGGCGTTGAGCTGGTCGCGGGTCATCGCGAAGAGCAAAGCGCCGTTGTGCGGCGAGAACGAGCTCGACGGCAGGCGCGCCTCATGCTTGTCGGTCTTGACCGTGACGAAGCCGGGCTCGACCTTGGTGATCGTGCCGACGTCGCCGCCCTGCGTGTCCTTCACCGCCATGCCGACGGTCATGGCGTTGCCTGCGGCGGGCGCCTGGGCCGGGGCTCCGGCCGGCGCCTGGGCCGCGACCGGAGCCGCGAGGCCGAGGCCTAAGCCAAAAGCGAGGCCAAAAGCGGGGGGCGCAAGGAAAATGGATTGGGTCTTCATGATCATCCTCTTCAGCTTTGGACGGGGTTCCGCCCCGAACCGTGGGCCGACCTATTCGGCCAGGAGAATTTTCTCAATCTCGGCGACCGGATGGCCGGTCAGGTCCTTCGCCACCTCACCGGCGAGACGCTTCTCGACTTCCTTGTGATAATGTTTGCGCAGCGCGCCGAGGGTCCGCGGCGGCGCCACCACGATCAGAGAATCGAACTCGTTGCGAAGTGCCCGCTCGCGAAGCAGGTCCGCGGTCGCGGCGGCAAAGCGGTCCTCCTCGATCTGGTGAAAATCGGCTTCCTCATAGGCGCTGCGGTCCGCGCCGCCGGGGTTGAAGCCGCGGCCCGGCGCGTCCGTCTTCCGGTCGCGGTTGGGCGCATCGGCGGTCTCGCGCTTCCGCTCGACCTCCAGCTTGGGAAAGTCGGCATCGCCCTCGTTGCGGAAGAACAGCATCTTCTTGCCGTCCGCCACCAGGACGAAGCTGTCATGGGCAAGCTGCATTCTTGTCTCCTCTGTTCCACAGGGGAACGCCCGAGCGCCCCGCCCGGTTGCCGCCCGCGCGCCGCCATGCCGTCGCGAAGGCGGCCGCGCAGCTCGAACCCCCTCTCAAGGACGCGTCCTCGAGCCCAGGATTTGGCGGCGAAACGAAATTTTGATAGGATCGTCCGATCGACAAGGGAGACGTGGAAATGTCCCGCACCGTCCTTTTCGCCACCGCCGCTCTTGCCCTCGCCCCTTTCGCTCTTGCCGGCGTCGCGTCGCCCGCCGCCGCGAAGGATTCATGGGGCAAGGCCAATGTCGGTTTCGCCGAATATCGGATCGACGCCGATCAATGCTCGAACGCCGCCTTCGACGCGAATTTGTGGATGGGGCCGATCGACCACGTCATCCACGCCACCATGAAGCTGCAGACCGATATCTACATGCTGGCCTTTTCCCGCCAGATCATGATCCACGGCGTCACGGTCACCATCGCCGACCAGCTCCAGAATTCGGTCGACCGCTGCCTGATCGACCGCGGCTATACCAGGTTCCACCTCACCGAGGCGCAGGACCGGCGGCTCTCCCATTTCCACCACGGAACGATGGAGCGCGCGCATTTCCTCCACGGTCTCGCCGCCGACCCGGCGGTGATGGCGGCGCAGGCGATCCCGACGCGGCGGCCGCCCGAGCCGCCGGTGGACGAAGGCAAGCCAACCCGCAAGGAGCCGCTGCATATCATCGACCTCGGCCCGCGCCCGGTCTGAGGATCAGCCGCCCGCCCGCGCATTTTCGAGCGCGGCGACGAAGGCGGTGCGCCAGGCGACCACGTCCTCGCGCCGGACGATTTCGTTCAGCTTTTGCCAGCGGCGGATGCGCTCGCCCTTCGGCATGTTCAGCGCCTGGAGCAAGGCGTCGCTGATCTCGTCCTTGCTGTAGGGATTGACGAGGATCGCGTCCCTGAGCTGCAGCGCGGCGCCGGCGAAGCGGGAGAGGATGAGAACGCCCGGATCCTTCGGGTCCTGCGCCGCCACATATTCCTTGGCGACGAGGTTCATCCCGTCGCGCAAGGGCGTGATCAGGGCGATCTCGGCGGCGCGGTAGAAGCCGGCCAGATCCTCGCTTCGATAGCCCTGGTTGACGTACCGCAAAGGCACCCAGTCGACCGAGGCGAACTCGCCGTTGATGCGGCCGGACAATTCGTCGAGCCGCTCGCGTATCTCTTCATAGGTATCGACCTCGCCGCGGGTCGGCGGCGCGATCTGGAGCAGGAAGAGCTTGCCGTGCAATTCCTCATGCTCCTCCAGGAAACGGCGATAGCCGGTGAAGCGCTCCTCCAGCCCCTTCGAATAATCGAGCCGGTCGACGCCGATGATCGTGCGCCGCCCCGCCGCGCTCTGCCGCATCCGCTCGAACGCCTTGCGCGCCTTCGGGCTGGCATTGGCGGCCTCGAACGCCGCATAGTCGATGCCGATCGGGTAGGCGGCGGCGTGGACCGAGCGGTCGCCGACATGGATATTGCCGTCGGCATCGCAATGGCCGCCGAGCTCGCGCTCGACATAATGGCGGAAGCTCTCCAGCCACTCCTCGGTCTGGAAGCCGATCACGTCGTAGGCCAGCATCGACAGGACCAACCCTTCGTGGAAGGGCAAGGAGACCATCAGCCGCGCCGGCGGCCAGGGGATGTGGAGGAAGAAGCCGATCCGGTTCTTCAATCCACGCTGGCGCAATTGCTGGCCGAGCGGGATCAAATGATAATCGTGGACCCAGACCAGGTCGTCCGGTTCGATCAGGGGCGCGACCGTGTCGGCGAAGCGCTCGTTGACCCGCTCGTAGCCGCCCGCGAAGCTGCGGTCATATTCGGCGAGGTCGATCCGATAGTGGAAGAGCGGCCACAAGGTGCGGTTGGCGTAGCCGTTATAATATTCGTCGACGTCCTGCTCCTCGAGATCGATCGTCGCCGAGGTGACGCCGCCGTGGAGGTGGAAGGCGATGTCGCCGGTGAAACGCTCGGTCTTCTCGCCCGACCAGCCGAACCACAGGCCCTTGCGGTCGCGAAGCGCCGCCGCCAGCGCCACCGCCAACCCGCCCTGCGCCCCCGTCGCGCTGTCGGCGCGCGGGGCGGAGACGCGGTTGGAGATGACGACGAGGCGGCTCATCCCGTCACCGTCGCCCCAGCACAGGCTGGGGGCCCGGTGGGTGAAAAGTGCGGGTGTCTTTCGCCCGCTGGGATCCCGGCCGGAGCTTATCCTGAGCGCCGCCCCAGGCGGCGTCGAAGGGCTGGCATGACGAGTATCTCATCTGATCGCGCTCCACGGATGCGAGAGGAGCATCGCGCAATTGATCAGGCCGACCAGCGAATAGGTTTGCGGATAATTGCCCCAGAGCGCGCCGGTGGCGAAATCGCTGTCCTCCGACAGCAGGCCGGCGGGGGTCAGCCGCTCCAGCGTCTTTTCGTAGAGGGCGCGCGCCTCGTCGCGGCGGCCGGAAAGGTGGAGCGCCTCGATCAGCCAGAAGGTGCAAAAGTTGAACGCGGTTTCGGGCAGGCCGAAATCGTCCTCGGCGGCGTAGCGAAGCATATGGTCGCCGCGCCTCAGGCCCTTCTCCACCGCTTCGAAGGTGGCGAGGAAGCGCGGGTCGTCGGGCGCGAGGAAGCGCATGTCGACGAGCTGGAGCAGGCTGGCGTCGAGATCGTCGCTACCGAAGCTGGCGGCGAAACGCTCGCCGGGCGCGTACCAGGCCGCCTCCTCGATCTTCGCGCGGATCGCGCCCGCCCGCTCCCGCCACAAGGCCAGACGGTCGTCGAGCCCGAGCACGTCGGCGGCATTGGCGAGCCGGTCGCAGGCCGCCCAGCACATGACCGACGAATAGGTATGGACGGCGCTGCGGGTGCGATATTCCCACAGGCCCGCATCGGGCTGGTCGTGGACCGCCCAGGCGCGCTCGCCGACTTTCTCGAGCGCGGCGAAATCGGCCTTGTCGGCCTTGCGCAACAATCTTTCGTCGATGAACGCCTGCAGGTTCGAAAGGACGATCTGGCCGTAGGCGTCGTGCTGGACCTGGGCGTAGGCGGCATTGCCGATCCGCACCGGGCCCATCCCCCGATAACCGGCGAGCGCATCCGCCTCCGATTCGTCGAGCCTCGGCTCGCCGGAGACGGCGTAGAGCGGCTGGATCTGCCCGCCCCGCGCCATGTCGACGATGTTGCGCAAATAGCCGAGATAGGATTCGAGGACGTCGAGCGCGCCCAGGCGGTTCAGCGCCTGCACGGTGTAATAAGCGTCGCGGATCCAGCAATAGCGATAGTCCCAGTTGCGGCCGCTGTCGGGCGCTTCGGGGATCGAGGTGGTGAGCGCGGCGACGATCGCGCCGGTCTCCTCATGCTGGCAGAGCTTGAGCGCGATCGCGGCGCGGATCACGACGCGCTGCCATTCGAGCGGGATGGCGAGCCCCCGCACCCATCGCCGCCATTCGTCCGACGTCTCGTGCAGCATCGTCGCCAGGATCTGGGCGACATTGCCGACGAAGGGCTCGTCGGGGCCGAGGAAGAAATGATGCGCGCGTTCGAGCCGGAAGGCGCGGCCGTCGAGCAATCGGCCGACCGGCGCATCGGTGGTGAGGCGCAAGGGCTGCGGCTTCAGCAGATAGCGGATATGGTTGGTGCCGCTGGTCCGCTCGGCATCGGCGGCGCCCCAATTCATTGCCGGGTTGAGCGCCACCTTGAGCCGGGGCGCGCCGGCGAGCGGGCGGACGATGCGCGCGAAGGCGACCGGACGGTACATCCGCCCGCTCCGCTCGAAACGGGGGCAGAAATCGAAGATTTCGGCGACGCCGCCGTCGCCGTCGGTCAGGCGGGTGGAGAGGATCGGCGTGTTGCGCAAATAGCGGGTCTCGGCCGAAACCTGGTTCTCGAGCGAGAGCCGCCATTCGCCGCGCGGCAGCGCCGCCTCGCCTTTGGGGCTGAGCAACGCGCAGAAGAGCGGATCGCCGTCCACCTGCGGCGCGCAGCCCCAGACGAAGCCGGCGGCGCCGTCGACGAGCGCGCTCACCTGGCAATTGCCGATCGGCCAGAGCGAAAGATCGCTCATCCCTGGCCCGCCGTTTTTGGCGCCGCTCTTGCCGCCGCTTCTTCCAGCCAGCGCGCGACGGCGGGAACGCCGGGCAGAAGCCAGCGCGCCGCGGTCGGACGCGGCGCGCCCACCAGCACGCCCGCGCCGCCGAGCGCGGCGGCGGCGGCGAAGGCATGTTCGTCGGTCAGATCGTCGCCCACGAACAGAGGACGCGCGCCGGCAAAGGGTGGTTCCGTCATCATTCGCCGCAGCGCCTCGCCCTTGTCGGCGCCGGGCGGGCGCAGCTCGACCACCATCTTGCCGCGCTGGAGGACGAGGCCGGTCCGTTCGGCGAGGCCGGCGAGGAAAGCGGCGACCCGCCCCTCTTCCCGCGGCGCGCGGCGATAATGGATGGCGATGCCGCCCGGCTTCTCCTCGACCAGCAGGCCCGGCGCGGTCGCCGCGAAGCGGGCGACGTCGCTCCGGATCGCCGCCAAGAGGCCGGGCGCCGCGCCGGCGAGGCGGCGTCCGTCGGCGAGCCGAAGCTCGAAGCCGTGCGCGCCGGAGACGGCGCAGGCGGTGCGGCCGAGATGGCGTTCGAGATCGGCGATGGCGCGCCCGCTGACGATCGCCAGCCGCCCCTCCAGAAGCTCCGCGAGCCGCGCCAGCAAAGGCGGCAGCGTGTCGGGAATGCGGATCAGGTCGGGCGCATCGGCCAATTCGACCAGGGTGCCGTCGAAATCGAGGAACAGAGCGGTGCCGGCGAGGCTGAGGGGCGGCGGCGCGTCGGGTCCGGCGGTCATCAGCGGCGGATGGCCCGGCGCGGGCCGAATCTCAACCCATCGTGCGATTGAGCTGCGTCACCATCAATCCCGCATTTGGCGGACAAGGCGCTACTTTCCCCTCCCCCTCGATGGGGGAGGCTGGGTGGGGGTGACGCTTGACGTAAAGCTCAGTGCAGGCGGAGACTTCACCCCCACCCCATCCCCCCCCCATCGAGGGGGAGGGAGCTTTCACGGCCAAATCTCGAAACCGGGCATTGCCCTAGAAGAAGATCGCCTCGTAGCGCGTGCCGTCAGGATCGCGGGCGATGGGCACGATGAAGATCTCGACCGGCTCGCCGCCCTGGCCGCGGAAGGGATAGATGGCCTGGGGCAGGACCGGATCCATCGGCCCGCGGAATTCGAGCCGGAAGCAGCCGCCTTCCCGCCCCGAATCGGGCAAGGGCTGCGACGCGGCCAGCGTCATCGGAAAAGCCCCGCCATTGACGAGCACGTCATAGACGGTGCCGGTCTTTCCCGAGAAATCGTCGATCGTGAGAATCTGCATGATGGGAGGGAACCTAATCGATGCGTTCGCCCTGGTCGACACCCCAAATCTGGTCCTCGGCGACATAGCCGCGCTTGCCATGGGCGTCGAACAGGCACCAGGCGCCGTCGCATCGGGAAATCCGGCCGACCACGCCCGGCTCGACGCGGTAGCGAAGCGACGAATGCTCGTCCGCTCTGTCGTAGAGCGGCCGCGGCGCGCCGGGCTTGACGATCGCCGTGCGCGTGTCGCTGAGCAGGCGCTGGAGCATCCAGCCTTTGTCCCCGTCCGGATCCTCGACCTTGCGCCATTCGGGATAGGTTTCGATCACCCGGATCGGCAGGTCGGCGCGGACGTAGAGCCAGATGCCGGGATAATTGCGCCCCGGGCCGGTGCGCATCAGCGCCTTGCCGGCGGCGATCGAGGCCCAATAAGGCGGCTTGCGCTCGACCTGGGCCCCCGCGGCGCCGAAGGCCAATGTGGAGACCAGGATCGCAAGGACCGAAATCTTGCGCATGGCTTCTCCTCCCGAAGTTTTTCTTATCGAGCACCGCCTTAGGCCGGGCGCGCTACGCGCTTCAACTGCAATCGCCTTGACGCGCGGCGAATGCGGCCCTTAGCGGGACGGCCATGCCGGAGCCCCTCCAGGTCGTCGTCACCCGCCGGCTCCCCGCCACGGCCGAGGCGCGGCTGGAGCAAATGTTCGGCGCCGAGATCAACCGCGGCGGCAAGGGCCTCGGTCGCGACGAACTGGCGGCGGCAATGCGCCGCGCCGACGTGCTCGCCTGCAGCGTCGGCGACCGGATCGACGCCGCCTTGCTCGGCGAAGCGGGCGAAAGGGTGAGACTGATCGCCAATTTCGGGGTCGGCGTCGACCATATCGACCTCGACGCCTCGCGGGCCAGGGGGATCGCAATCACCAACACGCCCGACGTGCTCACCGACGACACGGCCGACATCGCCATCGCGCTGATCCTGATGGTGCTGCGCCGGCTCGGCGAGGGCGAAAGGCTGCTGCGCGAAGGCCGGTGGGGCGGCTGGAAGCCGACCGATTTCCTCGGCCATGCCCTGAAGGGCCGCAAGCTCGGCATTATCGGCATGGGCCGGATCGGCCGGGCGACCGCGCGCCGCGCCGCCGCCTTCGGAATGGAGATCCATTATCACAACCGCAGCCGGCTGCCGGACGCGACCGAGGCCGCGCATGGCGCCCGTTGGTGGCCGGAGCTGGACGCGATGCTGCCGGTCGTGGACGTGCTCTCGATCAACGCGCCCTACGGACCGGAGACGCACCAATTGATCGGCGCCCGCCGGCTCGCCTTGATGCGGCGCGACGCAATCCTCATCAACACCGCGCGCGGCGGATTGGTTGACGAAGAGGCGTTGATCGCGGCGCTGGAAAACGGCGCCCTCGCCGGCGCCGGCCTCGACGTCTATCCGAACGAGCCGCACGTCGACCCGCGGCTGATCGCCCTGCCGAACATCGTCCTCCTCCCCCATCTCGGCTCGGCCACGGTCGAGGCCCGCGAGGCCATGGGGGCAAAAGTGGTCGAGAACATCCTCGCCTTCGCGGAAGGGCGAGAGCTGCCGGACCGGGTGGTTTGACGTCGCCCCAGCGCAGGCTGGGGTCCCAGTGGGGATTCGCGCGGCGCCTTTTTCTCGCTGGGACCCCAGCTTTCGCTGGGGTGACGGCGCTGCTCAATCCCCCGTCAGGATCCGGTCCACCAGCTGCTTCACGGTCGGAATGAACCCGTTCGAATAGAAAGGATCGTTCTGGAACCGGAAGGCCGAATGGCCGGCGAACATCAGATTGTGCTCGACGGGGCCGCCATGGGCGATGTCCTGCAGGGTCTTCTGGATGCAGAAGCTGCGCGGGTCGGCGAGGCGGCCGGTCGTATTCTTCTCATTGTCCGCCCAGGAGGAGAAGCCGCACTGGCTGAGGCAGCCCATGCAATCGGCCTGGTCGCGGCGGATCTGCGTCTTCTCCCCGGGAACGACGAAGACCAGGGTCTCGTCCGGGGTCTTCAGCGCCTCGGTAAAGCCCTGGGCGAACCATTCGCGGGCGTGGAGCAGGTCGCCGCGCGTCACCCAATAATTGCGCTTGGCGCCGACGCCGACGTCGAGCTGGAAAGCGTGGTCGCCGAGCGGCTCCTTGGTGAAGGCGATCTGGCGGTGCGAGCGCGCCTCGAGGTTGCGAAGGAACGGATTGCGCACCGCCGAGCTATAGAAGCCGGTCGGCGAGAAACGGTGGAGGAGGATGTCGCCTTCCTCCAGATTCATCAATCGCGCCTTCCATTCGTCGGGAATCGGGCTTTCCCGGGTGAGCAGGGGCCGCGTGCCGAACTGGAAGGCGATCTGGCCGAGCTCGGGATTGTCGATCCAATGCGCCCATTCCTTGAGATTCCAGACGCCGCCGGCCATGACGATCGGCAGGCTGTCGGGAATGCCGCCCTCGCGCATCGTCGCGCGCAGCTCGCGGACGCGCGGATAGGGGTCCTGCGGCGCCAATGGGTCTTCGGCGTTGGAGAGGCCGTTATGGCCGCCGGCAAGCCAGGGATCCTCGTAGACGACCGCGGAAAGCCATTCGGCCGCCTTCGAATAAGCCCGCTTCCACAAGGCCCGGAAGGCGCGCGCGGAGCTTATAATCGGTAGGTAAGATACGCCGTAAGATGCTGCGATCTCCGACAATTTATAGGGCATGCCGGCGCCGCACGTGACTCCGCTGACCAGCCCCTTGGTCCGTTCCAGCACGCCGTGCAGCACGCGCTGGGCGCCGCCCATCTCCCACAGGACGTTGATGTTGATCGCGCCCTTGCCGCTCGCGATCTCATAGGCGCGATGGACCTGCTGGACGGCGCCGTCGATCGCGTAGCGGATCAATTCCTCGTGCCGCTCGCGGCGGGTCAAGGCATGATAGATTTGCGGGATGATCCGGCCTTCCGGATCGTAGCTGTCGGCATTGACCGCCGACACGGTGCCGATGCCGCCTGCCGCCGCCCAGGCGCCGGAGCTGGCATGGTTGGTCGCCGAGACCCCCTTTCCGCCCTCGATCAGCGGCCATACTTCCCGGCCGCCATAGAGGATCGGCTGCAAATTGTTGAACATCGTGCCTCAAAACTCCCGGCTGTTTCTATACAGGCCCCGACCTTGAAAAGCGCGCGAAATCATGACGAACGAGGAATGAACGCATGGGGCCGGGCGATGGCTTCGCCGTAGAGCCGGGCATAGGAAGCGATCATCTTCGTCTCATCATGTTCGGCGGCGGCTTTCTGACGATTGGCGCGCCCGATGGCGCGGCGAAGATCGGGCCTCTCGGCAAGACTATCAAGGGCGGCGGCGAGCGCCGCTTCGTCCTCGGGGTCGACGATCAGGGGCCTGTTGTCGGCGGAGACCATGTGCGGCACGTCGCCGACCGCGGTCGCGACCGCGGGAAGGCCCGCCGCCATCGCCTCGACCAGGGAGATCGGCAATTGCTCGCTGTCCGACGACAAGGCGAAAATATCGAAGCGGCCGATCCAGCGCGCGGGGTCGGGGAGGAAGCCGGGCATATGCACCCGGTCGGCGACGCCGCGGGCGCGCGCTTCGGCGACGATCCGCTCGCTCTCCGGCCCGCTGCCCACGATGACCAGCCGCGCCTTTTTTGACGTCATGGCGGCGAAGGCGCGGACCAGGCGCGGCAGATTCTTCACGGGGCGCAGGCCGGCGACGGTGCCGATCACGATTTCGTCCGGTTCGGGATCGAGGCCCGGAATCGCCTGCGCGGGCGCGGCGGCATAGAAAGGCGTGGCGATCCCGTTGGGGATGCGCATGACCCGTTCGGGCCCCTGCCCCCAGGCTTCGCGCGCGATCCCCTCCAGGCGCCGGGACGGCACCACCAGCCGGAAGGCGGCCGAAAGGCCGAGGCGCCGGTAGAGATTGCGCCCGGCCTTCAGCTCGCGCGCCTCGTCCTCGTTGAAGCCGTCCTCATGGTGGACGAGCGGAGGAAGGCCGACCGCCTTGGCGAAGAGGTAGCGCGCCATCACCGCGTCGAACGCCCCCCAATTATAGGTGAGGATCAGGTCGAACCCCTTCATGAATCGCGCCAGCCGGAACAGGCGCCCGAGCCCGGGGCGCCCGGCAAGCGGCGGCGCCGCGGCCGGAAAATCGGCGCGCACCGACCGGTCGATTGCCGCGCGGGCGGAGGTCGCGCCGGGGACGGAGGTCAGGACCGCATGCTCGGCCGCGCCGCCGAAGGCGTTCATCAGCCGCACCGCGCGCGCTTCCTTGCCCCCGAGGTCGAAGGTCGAATGGGCGTGGAGGATGCGGACCGGCGCGCTCATCGCCGCCACCATGACAGGAAGCGCGGCCCGCTGGAAAATCATTTCTTGGCAGGCGATCCGTTTCGGCTCTGCGTCGTTTGGACGGTAAGGAGCAAGGATGAGCGACGCCGACCGGGACCGGATGCTGCGCGACATGGCGGCGAATCGCGGCTTGCGGCTGGTCAGATCGCGCAAGCGAACGCCCGGACGCGGCGATTACGGCCATTATGGCCTGGAGGATGCGAAGACCGGGAAACAAATGTTCGGCTTCGGCAAAAGAGGCCTCACCGCCACGGCCGACGAGATCGAGGCGCATCTGCGCGGCTTCATGGTCGCCGACTGGAAGGGCTCGCTGAAGCAGGCGGCGCCGAAGCCGGAGCCGGAGCCGGAGCCGGAGCCGGAGAAAGCGAAGAAAGAGGTGAAGAGCGAGGCCGCGAAGAAAACGGCGCCTTCCACCCCATCGCCCGCTCCTCCGCCGCCATCGCCACCACCTCCCTCTCCGCCGCCTCCTCCCAAGCTCGTCATTCGCGAGGCCAGGCCGCGCGATGCCGAGGCGATTTCAGCCTTGATCGGGGAATTGGGCTTCGAAGCCTCCACCGCCGAAGTGACGAAACGCCTGCGCGCGCTCGCCAAAAGCGGCACGCCGGTCTTGGTCGCGCATCGGGACGGAGCGGTCGGTTGCCTTAGCTGGCATGTGACTCCGGTCGTCCATCGCCCGACGCCGGTCGGCCGGGTGACGATGCTGGTCGTGACCGAAAAAGCCCGGCGCGAGGGCGTCGGCGAGGCGCTCGTCGCCGAAGCCGAGGCCCGCACGGCGGCGCGCGGCTGCGGCCTGATCGAGGTCACGTCGAACATCGAGCTTGGCGGTGCGCACCAATTCTACCGCCGCCTCGGCTTCGAGCGGACGAGCTACCGGTTCGTGAAGAAGCTGGAGCCGCGATAATTGTCCTCCCCGGAACGGGGAGGGGGACCGGCCGAAGGCTGGTGGAGGGGGTTCGCCATTTGGCACGCGTTCGTCATGGGAGCGCCGGCGCGGGTCTCCGGACCCCCTCCACCGCACTTCGTGCGGTCCCCCTCCCCACAAGCGGGGAGGACAAGGGGTTACCGTCCCAGCAGCACCCTTGCCTGGGTCGCGATCTGGGCGAGCATGGCGGCGGTGGTGAGGGGGGCGTGGCGGGCGCGGTCGACGACGCCGCGGAACTGGGCGATGCGGGCGCCCTGCCCGTTCACCCATGAATCGACCGCCTCGTCGGGCTCGGCGCTGCGCTTGCGGTAGAGGAAGTCGAGGCGGAGCTGCTCGAACTCGCGGGCGAGGCCGGCGGTGAGCAGCCGCTCCCATTGGTCGCGCGGCTGGAAGCGGGTCGCCGCGCCCTGCGCCCAGTCGAGCCCGAGCACCTCGCCGAGCCTTGTATAAGCGTTGGTCAGCGCGATCACGTCGGTGTCGAGCCGCCGCCCGAGCGCGGCGATGCCGACGCCGCCGTTCAGCTCGAACAGCCGCACCAGGGGATCGACGATCCCGGCCGGCGCGCCGAGCTCGGTCAGCCGCTTGCGCCGCGCCGCGGCCTCGGCCGACACTTCGCGGCGCAGCAGATCCTCGACCGCGCCGTTGAGCCGCCCGAGGCCCGGCGCCAGCGCCTCGACCGTCTCGGTCAGCTTCATCTGGGTCGGGCTGTTGCGCACGATGTCGGCGATGTGGAGCTGGAGGGCCCGCGACGCGCGCTCATAGAGTTCGAGCCGCAATTGCTCGGGCAGGTCGATCGTGTCGAGCCGGTGCCAGAATGCGTCCATGTCGAACAGGCGCTCGGCCGCGACGAAGGCGGCGGCGACCTGGCCGAACGACGCGCCCTCCTCCTCGGTCAGCGAGAAGATGGCGGTGATTCCGAGCCGGTTGACGAAGCGGTTGGCGATCTTGGTGGCGATGATCTCGCGGCGGAGGCGATGCTGGAGTATCGCGTCGCGCTCGCGCTCCTGCATCGTCCTGGGGAAAGCGGCGAGCAGCTCCGGCTCGAGCGTCGGATCCTCGGTGATCCTGCCCGATTCCAGCGCCGCCTGCAGCGCCATCTTGGTGGTCGAGAGCAAGACGGCGAGCTCGGGCCGGGTAAGGCCGCGATCCTCCTGCGCCCGCCGCATCAATTCCTCGTTCGACTGCAGGCCCTCGACCGCGCGGTTGAGCCTGCCGCTCTCCTCCAATATCTCGATCCCGCGGACCAGAGCCGGCAGATCGGCCGCGCCGCCGCGCTCGGCGATCGACAAAGCCAGGGTCTGCAGGCGATTGTCCTCGAGCACGATCGCCGCGACCTCGTCGGTCATCTCGGCGAGGAGCAGGTTGCGCTCCTCGAACTTCATCCGGCCTTCGACCATCTCGCGGTTGAGCGGGATCTTGATGTTGACCTCATTGTCCGAGCAGTCGACGCCGGCTGAATTGTCGATGAAGTCGGTGTTGATCCGCCCGCCGGCGAGCGCGAACTCGATGCGGCCGGCCTGGGTCACGGCGAGGTTGGCGCCCTCGCCGATCGCCTTGGCCTTGATCTCGGCGCCGTTGACCCGGATCGAATCATTGGCGGGGTCGCCGACCTCCGAATTGCTCTCGCTCTTCGCCTTGATGTAGGTGCCGATGCCGCCGAACCAGATCAGGTCGACCGGCGCGGTCAGGATCGCGACCATCAGGCTCGCGGGGTCGATCGTCTCGCCTTCGAGGCCGAATAAAGCCCGCATCTCGGGCGAGACCGGAATCTCTTTCCGGCTGCGCGGGAAGACGCCGCCGCCCTTCGAGATCAGGCTCTTGTCGTAATCGTCCCAGCTCGATCGCGGCAGGTCGAACATGCGCTGCCGCTCCGCCCAGCTCTTCGCAGGATCGGGATCGGGATCGATGAAGATGTGGCGATGGTCGAAGGCGGCGACCAGCTTCAGCGCCTTCGACAGCAGCATGCCGTTGCCGAACACGTCGCCCGACATGTCGCCGACGCCGGCGGCGGCGATCGTCTCGGTCTGGACGTCGATCCCGATCTCGCGGAAATGGCGCTGGACCGAAACCCAGCCGCCCTTGGCGGTGATCCCCATCGCCTTGTGATCGTAGCCGTGGCTGCCGCCGCTGGCGAAGGCGTCGCCGAGCCAGAAGCCGTGCTCGATCGCGATTCCATTGGCGATGTCGGAGAAGCTCGCCGTGCCCTTGTCGGCGGCGACGACGAAATAGGGATCGTCGCCGTCGCGGATGACGATATGCTCGGGATGGACGACCTTGCCGCCGACCAGATTGTCGGTGACCGAGAGAAGCGCGCGCATGAAGATGCGGTAGCTCTCCGTCCCTTCCGCAAGCCAGGCGTCGCGGTTGGCGGCCGGCGGGAGCTGCTTGGGATAGAAGCCGCCCTTGGCGCCGGTCGGGACGATCACAGCATTCTTGACGAGCTGCGCCTTCATCAGGCCCAATATCTCGGTCCGGAAATCGTCGCGCCGGTCCGACCAGCGGATGCCGCCGCGCGCGATCGGCCCGCCGCGCAGATGGATGCCCTCGATGCGCGGGCTGTAGACCCAGATTTCGCGCCACGGCAAAGGCGCGGGCAGGTTCGGCACTCTCGCGCTGTCGAGCTTGAAGGCGAGCGCTTCCTGCCCGGCCGGGGCGAAGGCGTTGGTGCGCAGGGTCGCCGCGACGACGGCATGGATGAGGCGGAGGATGCGGTCCTCGTCGATGCCGGCGACCTGGGTCAGCCCTTCTTTTATATCGGCCTCGGCGGCGTCCGCGGCCGCCTGGCGGTCGCCCTGCCTGCCGGAGCCGTGCAGCGCGTCGAACAAAGCGATGATCGCGCGGGTGACGCCCGGCGCGCGGCGCAAAGCCTCGACCACCGTCGCCATCGAGTAGGACAGGCCGCCCTGGCGCAGATAGCGGAACCAGGCGCGGAACAGGATGACGCCGCGCTGGTCGAGGTCGGCGGCGACCAGCAATTGGTTGAAGACGTCGTTCTCCGCCTTGCCCTGGAGGACGTCGGCGATCGCCCGCTCGACCAGCGCCCCCCGTTCCAGCACCGGGGCGGCGGCGCCCGAGCGGGTTTCGAGCAGGAATTCGTGGATATAGCCGAGCCGGCCGTCGTCGAGGCCCCAGGGCTGCTCCTCGAGCACCCGGAAGCCGAAATTCTCGAGCACCGGCACCGCGTCGGAGAGCGGGATCAATTCGCCCAGCCGATAGGTCTTGAGGCGGAGGCGGTGCGGCTCGTCCTCCTCCTGCCGGTAGAGGCGGGCGTCGCGGGCGGCGGCGTCGGCGAGCTCGCAGATTCGCAATATGTCCTCGGCGGCTTCGCCGGCGCCGGTGCGCAGCCGATAGGGCTCGGAAAAATCGTCGAGATAGGAGAGTGCGAGGCGGGTGGCGCGGGCCGGCCCGACCCTTTCGCCGAGCGCCTCCTCGACCGCCGGCTCCCAGCCGCGGACCATGTCGTCGAGCCGCCGGTCGAGCTCGGCGGCGTCGGGCGTCGGCGTCTTCGAAGCGACGGCGAGCGTGTAGCGGATGAGGGCGAGGTCGCCGTCGCCAAGCTCGACCGACCAGTTGCTGATCTGCCCCTTCGCACTCGTCTCGAGCATCTTGCCGATGGCGATGCGGCGGCGGGTGGTGAGCTCGTCGCGCGGCAGCCAGACGAAGGCGAAGAGATGGCCCTTGAGAACCGAGCGGACGAGGACCAAAGTCGGCCGCGGCCGGTCGGCGAGCGACATGGCGGTGACGACCAATTCGCGGATCGCATCGCGGCCGAGATTGACGAGCAGGTCGCGCGGCAAAGCGGTGACGGCGTGCTTCAGCGCCTTGCCGCTATGGCCGCGCGGATCGAAGCGGAACTCCTTCTCCAGCTCGGCGAGCGTGCGGCGCAGGACCGGGACGTTCTCGACCGGCGCGGTCAGCGCCTCGCTCGTCCACAGGCCGGCATGGACGCCGATTCCGGTCACCTTCGCGCCCTCGCGGACCGGAACGACGACGAGGTCGAGCGGAACGCGGCGGTGGATGGTCGAGCGGCGGTCGGCCTTGGCGATGAGCGGCGGCTTGTGCGCCTCCAGCCAGCGCATCGCGCCGAGGCAGCCGCCCGGGTCGGTCGGCTCGCCGGGCAGGCTGAACAGGCCGAGCGCATCGGTGGGCGCGCGATCGGGGCTCTCGACATGGTAACCGAGCAGGGTCATCGCGCCGTCGGCGAACCAGCGCAGCAGCGCGGCGCCTTCGGGATCGTCGATCGCCTCGGCGTCGGCGCGCATCTTCTCCTGCATCGTCCGCCAGTCGGCGACCGCCGCGCGAACGTCGGCGAGGACCCGGTTCAGCTCGGCGACGATCTCGCGCCGGTCGCGGCCGCCGGCGCGGTCGACCTCCACATACATCATCGATTCCCGGCGCTCGGCATCGTCGCAGAGCGGCTCGACCGCGAGCAGGCGGTCCTCCGCGTCGCGGCGAACGCAGACCACGGGGTGGAGCAGGCGGTGGACGATCAGCCCGCGCGCGGCGAGCGCATTGGCGATCGAATCGACCAGGAAGGGCATGTCGTCGTTGACGATGCCGATCCGCATCCGGCGATGGCCGGCGCCGCCGCCCTGCGTTTCGAGATGGACGAGGGCGGCGCCCCGCGCGCGGTGGGCGGCACATGAAGCGACGAATTCGGCGGCGGCGAGCCGGTCCTGGTCGGTGAAGCCGATCAGCTCGCCGGGCAGTGCGCCGGCGACGAGGGCATGAGCAAGGGCGTCGAGAATCTGCGCGTCGCCGGCCTTCCCCGCGACAGCTTTTTCCGAATCCATAAAAGGCTCCCGAGGAAGCGGCGAAGGCACGCCGCCGGGTCATCTCGCGCGCCCTATGCTCCCGCCCGCGCGAAGGGGTCAAGGCTGCCAGTTCAGCCCTCCCCCTTGACGGGGGAGGGATATGAAGCCTCGGCGACGAAGGAGCTTAGGCGTAGTTGGGTGGGGGTGACAGCCGCTGGAGAAAGCCCGCTGACGGCATCACCCTCACCCAACTCCGCCCAAGCTCAGCTGAAGGTTCGCTAAGGCTCCGTAACCCTCTCCCGTCCGAGGGATAGGGGGTTCCTGCCTAACCCACCGCCTTGCGGATGGCCTTGTCGAGCAGCGCCCGGTCGGTAACCGGCGCAACGATGGCCAGCCCGCCGACTTCGTCGCGGCAGGCGACGAGCAGGACGAACTCCGCCTCGCCCGGATCGTAATTGAGATGGCCAAGCGGCTTCCTCGCCCGGAGCGCCGCGCGGGCGTCCTCGCCTTTATCCGGCTTCGGCGCGGGCCGGCGGGCGCGGCGTTCGGCCTGGACCCAGGCCTTGAGCCCACCCTCCTGCGCTTCGAGCGCGGCGGCGACGCCGCCCATCGGCAGGCCCTGGCGCTGCGCCCAGGCCAGGCCGGCGGCGAATTCGGTGAGCCGCGCCTTGTCGCTGCCGGCCCCGAAGACGAGCTTCGCCACCGCCGTCATCGGCGCGCGGTCCTGGACCTTGATGCCGGCATCGGCGAGCAATTCGGCATAGAGGTCCGGCTCCGCCGCGGCGGCCAGCGCGAAATCATAGGCATGGCCGAGCGCGCGATAGAGGGAAGAGCGGCTGCGCGCATCGGCGCCCGCCGCGGCCTCAGCGCAATCGCGCGCGGCGACGAGGCGGTCGGCAAGGCCGGCGTCGAACGGCAGGGCCGGCTCTTCCCAGCCATGGTCTTCGACATAAGTCGGGATTTCGAGCGGCTCGGCATTGGGGCCGTCGGCCCAGACCGGGCTCGATTCCGCGGCATGGGCGGCGGCGATCGCGCTCGCCGCCTCGCGCGCGATCCGCGCCGAGGTCGCGCTGTCGGCGATCTCCTTCCAGTTGATCACGCCGTAGATGAAATCGATATCCTCGCCGTTCGAGGTGAACGGCATCAATATGCCGCGATACATGGTGTTGTGGCCGCGCTGGCCGACGAACTCGGCCTCGAAGCCGATCGGCGCGCGGTTGGCGATGATCTGGAGATAATGGTCGGTGAGCCGCGACAGCAGGGAGCGCGCGGGGACTTCGCCGATCCGGCTGATGTCGCCGGTCAGGCCGCATTCGTCGCGAAGCGCGTTGCCGAGCCAGGCGAGCTTGGGATCGTCGCCGTCGCTGAAATCGAGCAGGACGCTGTTCGGCCCGAAATCCTCGATCGCATGCGGATCGAGATCCTGGACGGCGGGATAGGGTTTGCCGTCGAGCAGGGAGACCCAATGATTATAGGCCCGCACATGCATGCGGCGTTCGTCGGTGCCGATCTCCGGCGGCGCCTCGATGGCGGCTTCTTCCTCGTCCGCGGATGGGCCGTAATCGGCCTCTTCCCCGAATGCCCGCAGGCTGTCCATCCACGCGATCCTTGCGATGACCCGGTTTCAGGCGGCGACACTGCACCGCTCGTGGTTGAGAAACCGTTAAGTCTTTGGGCATTGCGCGGAACCGGCTTTCCCCAAAAGCAGCGCGGCATCAAAGGCTTCCGAAGCAGCGCGCGATTCCGCCAATCGCGGGCCGCTGCGGACGCCTGAACCGGCGGGCGGCCGCTTGTCAGGCCTTTCCGCCGCTGTTAGAGGCCCCTCCTCCCCGGAGCGCCGCTTTAGCTCAGCTGGTAGAGCACATCATTCGTAATGATGGGGTCGTGGGTTCGAGTCCCTCAAGCGGCACCACTTCCCGAAAAGTCGCATGAAAAACACCGGCCTTCGGCCGCCGGGCCGCGAATAATTCAAAGATCGGGAAGTCCCGGGCCCTCCGGTTCCCAGGCCGGCGGCGACCAGTCGGGCTCGGGCGCCGGAAAAGGCGGAGAATATTTGGGCTCTTCCTGGATCCTGTCCGGCTCCGGTCTGGTGGGGTTCCGAATGACGGGGTCAGGCTTCCTTGCCATGATGCCATTGTACGTCATAATCCCGAAATGGCCAAGTTCGATTCCTTCTCTTTACTACCGAGAGCGCTCCAGAAAGAGGCGCTTCGGGAAGGAGAAATGCTGCTGGGCGCGCAATTGGCGATCGCGACCGCGGCCGACCAGCGCGCCCTGAGCTGGGCGGCCTTGCTGATCGGCGGCGCGACCGGTGCGCTTGGCGGCGGCATTGCCCTGCTCACCCAGTCGAGGCCCGATCCGTTGCTCGCGATCCTGGCGATCCTGTTCGCGGCCGCCCTGCTCGCCGCCTGTCATCTCGCGATCGACACCATCTCGCCCACTTTATTCTGCGTGCCCGGCAACCGCCCCTCGAATTGGCTGCCGGAGGAATGGGACCCGGGGGACGACGACGTCGCCGCCATCGCAAAGGCGCGCGCGCAGCAGGCCGAGCAGATCGACGAGTTCATCAAGCGCAACGACGCCGTCGCGACCGCCAACGGGGCGAAGATGCGGCGCTCGATCGGCATCGCCTTCTGGGCGGTGGTCGTCGCCGCGGCCGCCTTGTTCGCGATCCTGGTCAGTCGCCATTATACGATCCGGGAGCCGATTTCGGAGATCGTCCGGACCGACGCGCATTAGGGCGGATCGACGTTCGGCTTTCGCGCATCGATGCTCCGCCCGCGCGGTCGAGAAGCGCCCCTCTGGTTACGCCTGCTGTGAGCCGGGGCTCCTAGGGGCTGACGGGAGTGACCCGGTCATGGTCTCGCACAAGGATCAGCAACAACATCGCGGTGAGCGCGAAGCTGATTCCCAAATAGGTTGCGGCATCGCTGCCAGGGTGTGCGTCTTCCTGGCCACTCGCGGCGGACGGTACTGCCAGAACGAGGGCGGATGCCACGAGGGCCGAGACGACCTTTAGGCGCATGATGCTTCTCCCGGGTTTCGCCCGCTGATACTTCATGCGCCCGTGCCGAGGCAAGTGCGTGCCTCTTCAGGATCCGGACCGTGGCTCTGTCTGGCGCTATCGCCGGGCCCGAACATCCGTTAGCATTCGCCCATTGGGGGCAGTGACGACACGATCGATCCATGGCGCCGCGGCAGGACGGATACGGGGACCGGCGGTGAAAGGTGCCTGATCCGACGCGCGCGCCCGATGCCGCGCTCGTCGCCGCTTCGGTCGCGGGCGATCGGGCGGCGTTCGCGGCGCTGCTGGAGCGCCATTATCCGCGCATCCACGGCCTTGCCTGGCGGCTGACCGGCGCGCGCGCCGATGCCGACGACATCGCGCAGGACGTGTGCTGCGCCCTGGTCGAGAAGATCGGCGGCTTCCGGGGCGAGGCGAAGTTCACCACCTGGCTCTGCGGCATCGTCTTCAACGCCTGCCGCGACCATCGCCGCCGCCGCCGCTCGCTCGCCGGCCTCGCCGAGCGGCTCGCGATCCTGGCGGGCCTGGCGCCGGCGCCGGACGGCCGCGACCTCCACGATGCGATCTGGCTGAAGAACGCGATCGCGCGGCTGAAGCCGGCCTGGCGCGACACCGCGATGCTCGTCGCCGGCGAGCAGCTCAGCCATGCCGAAGCGGGCGCGATCCTAGGCGTCTCGGAAGCGACCGTCTCCTGGCGGATGCACGAGATCCGGCGGCTGCTGAAGGAGCACAGCTGAGCGGCGGGCGGTGGGCCAAAAATTTTCGGGATTGTTCCAAGGTTTCTCCCGGGAGCCGCGTCCCAGTGATCGGCGGACGATGATGCGCCGCCGTCATCAGGGAGAGTCTCATGTCCCGTTTGTACAAATTGATTGCCTTCGCCGTCGCGGCCGGCGCGCTCGCTTCCTGCGCCGGATCCGGCGTCGAACGACCCGCGCCGCCTCCCGCCGCGGCCCCCGCCGACAATGGCGTCGTCGTCACGGGGACCGCCGTCGCCGGCGCGAAGACCCGCGCGGCGCCGGCATCCGAAGCCGCCGATCAATATGAGGCGCCGCCGCCACCGCCGCCGCCGCCTCCACCGCCAGCACCACCTCCGTTCGCCGCGCCGTCGCCCGCGATCGCCCTCACCGGGACCCGGGGCTATTTCAATTCGGGACCCGACGAGCTGCGCCGCCGGCTGCCGCCGCCCGAAGGCCGCGACCGCTTCACGAGCGCGCCCGAAAACCCATTCCACGTCGCGGCGGAGGAGCCGGTCTCGACCTTCTCGATCGACGTCGACACCGCTTCCTATGCGTTCGTCCGTGCGTCGCTCAACCGCAACGTCCTCCCCCAGAAGGCGGCGGTGCGGACGGAGGAGATGATCAATTATTTCCATTACGATTATGCGCCGCCGCGAAGCGCCGAGCAGCCGTTCAGCAGCAATGTCGCGGTCTTCCCGAGCCCCTGGTCGCCGGGGCGCAAATTGGTGCGCATCGGGATCAAGGGCTATGCGCTCCAGCCGGCGACGCGGCCGCGCGCCAACCTCGTCTTCCTGATCGACACGTCGGGCTCGATGAACGAGCCCAACAAGCTGCCGCTGGTCCAGCAATCCTTGTCGATGCTGCTCGACCAGCTCGACGAGCGCGACACCGTTTCGATCGTGACCTATGCGGGCAACGCCGGAATCGCGCTCGCGCCGACGCCGGCCGGCGACAAGGCGAAGATCCGGTCGGTGATCGACAACCTCCAGGCGTGGGGCAGCACCGCCGGCGCGGAGGGCATTCGCCTCGCCTATCAGCTCGCCGAGCGCAATCTCGATCCCGAGGGCGTCAACCGCATCATCCTCACCACCGACGGCGATTTCAACGTCGGCATCACCAGCACCGACGAGCTCAAGGGCTTCGTCGAGCGCGAGCGCGACAAGGGCGTCTTCCTGTCGGTGCTCGGCTTCGGCATGGGCAATTATAACGACGCGATGATGCAGGCGCTGGCGCAGAACGGCAACGGCGCCGCCGCTTATATCGACACGATCGCCGAGGCCCGGAAGACCCTGGTCGACGAGGCGACCTCCACCCTCTTCCCGATCGCCAGGGACGTGAAGATCCAGGTGGAGTTCAACCCGGCGACCGTCGCCGAATACCGGCTGATCGGCTATGAGACGCGGATGCTGAAGCGCGAGGACTTCAACAACGACAAGGTCGATGCGGGCGACGTCGGATCGGGCCAGAGCGTGACCGCGCTCTACGAGATCGTGCCGACCGGCGGACCGCGCACGATCGACGACCGGCGCTACGCCCCGCCGGCCCGGGCCGCCGCCGTCGCGGGAACCGCCGGCGAATATGGCTTCGTCAAGATCCGCTACAAATTGCCCAAGGAGAGCGTAAGCCATCTGATCTCGACGCCGATCGACCGGCGGTCGGAGGTCGCGCATTTCGCCGATGCGCCGATCGACGCGCGCTTCGCGACCGGAGTCGCCGCTTTCGCCGAATTGCTCCGCGGCGGGCGCTATAGCGGGACGATGACCTATGACGACGTGCTCGCCATCGTCTCGGCGGCGCGCGGAAAGGACGCGTTCGGCTATCGCGCCGAGCTGATGCAGCTCATCCGCTCGGCCGAGGCAGCGCCGTCGCTGCCGAGCTCATAGAGGCGAAACCGGTCGGGCGCGGGACAAGGCGATCCTGCGTTCGACCGGCCCGCGGCTTTCGTTATAAGGTCGGCCGATGCCGTTCTTCCCGCCCTTCCGCCTTTGCGCTTTCGCCGAACCGGAAACGGCCGCATCGCCGACGCGCGGAGACGATTGATGGGGAGCGACGACGATATCGCCGCCGCTTTGCCGACGCCGCCGCAGCCGGCGCCCGCGAAACGGGAAGCGGCGATCGCGGCGGCGCTGCGGCGGTTCGACGGGACCGACGAAGCGCCCCGCGCCACCGTGCGGCCCGGCCCCACGCGGCCGGCCTTCTGGTGGACGCCCCGCGGCCGGCTGGCCGGAGCATTGCTGAGCGCGATGCTGGTCGTGCTGATCGGAGGACCGATCGCCTGGCATTCAATGTGGCGACCGCTCGTGGCGGAGAAGAGCCCGCACGCCGCCTCTGCCCCGGCCGGGCCGGGATCGGGCACGGCCGGCCGGCTGGCCGCTACGCGCGCGGGAGCGCCGGCCGCGGCTCCCCCCGGGGGTCCGACCGCCCCTTCGCGCTCGGCCCCTGCCTCTGCCGACGCCGCGGCCGATCGGTCGTCGGCCCCCGCGACGGCGGTTCTGAACGAGGTTCCGCCGCCGCCGCCCCCTCCGCCACCACCGCCACCACCGCCCCCGCCGCCGCCGCCCCCACCGCCGCCTCCACCGCCGGCGGAGGTTGCGGACGCCGCCCCTTCGCCCGCCGCCGTGGCACCCAAGGGTTTCGTGGACGAGGAGCGCAGGGTCGCCGCAAATCGGACCAGGCTGGCCCCCGCGGCGCCCCCCGGCCCCGCTCTGGCCGAGCGCGAAGGCGAGATCGCGGTCACCGGCGCCCGCGTCCGGGCCCCCAATCTTGGCGGTGCGCGCGGCGACTGGAACGCCTGCACGGTCGACGATCCGAACCGCGACCTTGCGGACTGCCTCAAGCGCCTCGATCGCACGGCCAAAGGCGACGACGTGCTGGGAACGGATCTGGCCGAAGGGATCAGCCTCGCCTGGGCGGGCGAGACGGACAAGGCGATCGCGGCATTCGACCGTGCGATCGTGCGCGCTCCGAAATCCGCCTTCGCTTATCTCAACCGCGGCCTCGCCCGGCGCCAGGGCGGCGACCTCGATCGCGCGCGCGCGGACCTCGACCGCGCCGTCAAATACGGCCCGCGCGAGGCGCGGAACTATTATGTTCGCAGCCTGATCCTTCGCGCCCAGGGCGCCACCGCCCGCGCGCGGCACGACGAGGATCGGGCGGTCGAGCTCGACCCCGCTTACGACGCGATCGTGCCGAACCGCTGAGGCCTTCGCGCACGGGCCCGAAAACGGGCGGAACAATCGAACGCGCCGATTGTCGTCATCCCGCTCCCGATGATGGAGGACGGAGATGAAGCGATTCCTTTGTGCGGTCGCCGCGATTGCGCTGGCTGGTTCCGGCGCCGCGATCGCGCAGCCGCCAAACGATCACCGCCATGGCGGCGAGCACGCCCAGCGTCCGCCCAATCGTCCGAGCCGCCCGGCCGCGGCGCGGCCTCAGGTCCGGCCGCCGGCAATCCGGCCTGCCGGCCGGCCGGTGAACCGGCCTCAGGCGTCGATCGTGATGCGCCCGGTCCAGCCGAACCGGCCGGTCCGGTCCCGGCCGCCGAACGAGATCCCCCGGCTTCAGCCGGCCCGGCCGCCGCACCGGCCCGGAGTCCGTCCGCAGAGCTTCCGCCCGATCCACCGGCCCGCTTTCCATTATCCCCGCGGCTATCGCTACCGGCGCTGGACGACCGGCCTGATCCTTCCGCACATCTTCCTGTCGAACGTCTATTATTTCGGCGACTGGGCCGATCTGGGCTTCGGCCCGCCGCCGCCGGGCTATGCGTGGGTCCGCTACGGGCCGGATCTCCTTCTCGTGAACCGGTATACCGGCCGGATTCGCGACGTCGTCTACGGCGCATTCTATTGATTGCTGCGTCGGGACGGAAACCGACCCTTCCTCTTCAACCCGGGCTGCTTCCGTTCTAGAGCGACGCCGTGCTGACCACACGGCGTTCGCTGTTGAAATGGGCGGCGGCGTGGGCCGCAGCGGCAGGATCGAAGCGTTCTTTCGCTGGCCCCCGGAGGGCGCAAGCAGCCGAGGCAGCACCCCTGATTCTCGTCCGGCAAGGCGTCGCTCCTGTCCCGATCGTCGCGGCCGCGGCGTCCGGAACCTGGGAAGGCCGGGCTGCGGAAGACCTCGCCCGCACCATCGAATCGATGACCGGGGCGCGTCCGGCGATCGTGGCCGAAGCGCCCGAGGGCGCCCCCGCGATCCTGGTCGGGCAGGCTGCGCTGGCCGCCGACCCCTTGCTGGCCGAGGCGCTCACGCGGGTTCGCAAGCCCCGCCCGCTCATCCAGGCGGACGCGATCCTTGTCCGGCGGAGGGGGAATCGGATTTTCGTCGCCGGGACGAACGATGAATCCCATTATTTCGCCGCGTCCTGGCTGCTCCAGCATTGGGGCTGCCGGTGGTACATGCCGGGGCCGTTCGGCGCGCATGTGCCGCGGCGCGAGACTTTGTCGGTCGGGCCGCTCGACCATGTCTACGGCCCGCCGTTCGAGATCCGCCATTATTGGCTGTCCTGGAACGGCGACACCGCCGGCGCGGACGAATTCCGCCACCTTAACTACATGTCGGCGGCAAACGGGCCCGGAGCCGGACAGGTGCTCAACCGTTATACGGCCGACATCGCGCCCGCCGGCGGTACCCATTTCAACGTCCCCTTCGCCGCGCCCGCGACGGCGGAGCATGTCGCGAACCGGGTCGAGGCCGATTATGCCGCCGGGAAGGACATCTCCCTCGCCATTGCCGACGGGCTCTACGCCAATGACGATCCGCGCGACCGGGCGCTGATCACGCAATATGACCGCTTCATGCTGCGGCCGTCGGTGACCGACGCGATGCTGACCCTCTACGACAATGTCGCGGCGATCCTGCGCCGGCGCCATCCCCAAAGCCGGTCGCTGATCGGCGGCCTCGCTTATGCCAACGCCACCCTGCCGCCGCGGATCGTGACCCGGACGGCGCCCAATCTGGTGATGTGGATGGCGCCGATCGACGTGGATCCCAACCATGCCATCGGCGACCCCCGCTCGCCGCCGCGCGGGGCCTATGGCGAGATGCTGCGGCGCTGGGCGCGGGCGATGGAGGGCAGGCTCGCAATCTACGATTACGACCAGGGGATGCTGGTCTGGCGGGACCTGCCCGATCCCTCGCACCAGGTCTTCGCCCGCGACGTCAAATATTACCGCGATCTCGGCATAATCGGCATCGGCACCGAGAGCCGGGGCGCGTTCGCGACAACCTTCCTCAACCTCTTCTTCCGCGGCCAGCTCATGTGGGACCCAGACGCGGACGTCGCCGCCTTGCTCGAGGAATTCTACCCCAATTTCTACGGCCCGGCGGCCGCGCCGATGCGCCATTACTGGCGGGCGATCTTCGCCGCCTGGGAGGCGACGGACGTCACCGAGCACGAATATCCAGCCGCCCCCGCAATCTACACGCCGGCTTTGGTCGAGACGCTTCGCGGCGCGCTGGCCGAAGCCGAAAGGCTGGCCGGCGACGCGACCGGAATGCTCGCGGACCGGATGCGCTTCACCCGTTTGGGCTTCGAGATCATCGACTCCTATGTCGCGACGGTGACGGCCGCCGCCAGGGACGCGGACTATGCCGCCGCCGCCGGGCATGGCGAGCGAGTGATCGCGGCGCGGCTCGCGCTGGCGCGGATAAACCCCATCTTCACGGTCCGCGTCGTCGGCCCCGCGCCGGAAACGGTGCAGGGCGGGCCGATGTGGCTGCTCGGCGAGGTCGAGCAATATCGGCATCTGGCCCGCCTCGCCGACGGCTCCGAAGGGAGCCTGGTCGCGAAGCTGCCGTTGCTCTGGGACTTCAAAAGGGCGGAGCCGGTCCCGCCGGGCTGGACCTACAAAGGGCCGGAACAAGACGACGGCTGGCGTTCAATGTCGATCCCGCCCGCGGGCTCAGGAGGCTGGCGATCCGTCAGCACCGACCTCTATCTGCAGGCCCAGGGCATCGTCGCCGACGATCCGGTGAGCGCGATCGGGACTTATTGGTATCGGACCGGCATCGATCTTGCGCCCGGGCAGATCGCCGGCGAGATCCACCTGATCTTCCCCGGCCTGTTCAACGAGGCCTGGCTATGGGTGAACGGCCGCCCGGTCGGCCATCGCGACTATCGCGAGCCCTGGTGGACGACCGACTATCGCTTCGAATGGGATGTCGACGTCTCCGCCCAGCTCCGCCCGGGCGCGAACGAAATCGTCCTCAGGGGCTTCAATCCGCACCATTTCGCCGGCATCTTCCGGCGGCCGTTTCTTTATCGAGCGCATCGCGGCACGGCAGGCACATCGCAATAGGTTCGCGACCCGGTCCGACGGCAGCCTAGGGTCCGGACCCTAATCCTTATCGCGCCACCGCGACATCGTTCGACCGGTCGCGATCCGGAATCTTGTGATCGGGGTCGATCTCCGCGCGGACGACCGGCGACGGGCCGGGCACGGCGACCGTCGTCGCGCCCTGCCGAATCCAGGTTTCGGCGGGGAGCCTGATGTCGCGGCGGGTGCCGTCGGCGAAGGTGACGCGCAGGGTCGCGGGCATGATCAATCTGTCGCGCGTCTCGATCTTGACCAGCGAGCCTTGCTGGTGGGCGGCGGCCGGGTAGGGCTCGATTCCGGTGACGGCGAGGTCGAGCTGCCAATTGTTCGCATACCAGCCGCGCCACCACCAGGAGAGGTCCTCGCCGGTCTCGCTGCCCATGAAGCGGAAGAAATCGGCCGGCGTCGGGTGGCGGTAGGCCCAGGCGGCGATGAAATGGCGGAAGGCCGGATCGAACCGCTCCGGCCCCAATATCTGCTCGCGCAGCAGCACCAGCCCCAGCGCCGATTTGAAATAGGTGACCGGGTGGCGCCATTTCTCCTGGATGGTGTCGGCGCGGGAAAGGATCGGCGGCGCGTCGGGATCGGCGAGGATCGGCAATATCTCGTCGACCGGATTGCCACCGTGGCGCGCATATTCCGAATCGCGCTTCGGCCCATAGATTCCCCCTTCGAACTCGTCCGATTCATAGACGTCGATGAAGGTGTTGAAGCCTTCGTCCATCCAGGCGTTGCGGCGCTCGTCGAAGCCGACGATCATCGGGAACCAGCCATGGCCGATCTCGTGCGCCGAGATGAAGAACAGCACCTTGCCCTTGTCGTCGATGCCGTCGAAGACGATGCCCGGATATTCCATTCCGGCCGCCGGCCCGGCGACGTTGATCGCGGCCGGCCAGGGATAGGGATAATATTTGGCCGAATAACGCTCGACCGCGTCCTTCATATATTCGGTCGAGCGGCCCCAGCGCTCGCTCCCCTGGCTCTCGGGCGGATAGAAGGACATTGCGAGCGAGGTGCGGCCGCCGGGCAGGCGAATGCGCGCCGCGTCCCAGATGAAGGCGCTCGACGCCGCCCATGAGGCGTCGCGGCTGTTCAGGATGCGATAATGCCAGGTGAGCGTGCCGCCTTGCTTCGGCCGGCCGGCGGGATCGCCGATTTCTGCCGGCGAGCGGATCATCACGGTCGTATCGCTCAGCCGCGCCTTGGCGAGCCGCGCGCGCTCGGCGGCGGTCAGCACCTCTTCCGGATTCTGGAGCGCGCCCGATCCGGCGACGATCATGTCCGACGGGACGGTGATCCAATAATCGAAATCGCCATAATCGAGGTAGAATTCCTGGGCGAGATAGGGGAGCGGGTCCCAGCCGCGCAGATCGTCATAGACGGCCATGCGCGGATACCATTGGGCGATGCTGAAAATGTCCGCCCCGTTCTTCGACTTGAGCCATCCGGTGCGGCCGCCATAATCGTCCGACGGCACCGTATAATGGTAACGGATGCGAACGATCGCCGTCGCGCCATGCGGCAGCGGCGCCGGCAGGCGGAGTTGGGCGCGCGCGTCGCTGATCAGCGGCGTGACGGTTACGCCCTTGCCGGCCGGCCCGATCTCGACCGAGTCGAGGCTCATGCCGCTCGTATTGCCGCGGGGAACGCCGCCTTGGGCCAGCGCGCCGCGCGAATTTTCACGGTAGAGATTCTGCTCGAGCTGGAGCCAGAGCACGTCGAGCCTGTCCGGGCTGTTGTTGGTGTATCGGATTTCAACCGAGCCGGCGATCGTCTTCGCCGCCGGATCGAGCTTCGCCCGGATCGTGTAATCGGCGCGATTCTGCCAGTAAGCCGGGCCGGGCCGGCCGCTCCCCGTCCGCATCGCGTTGACCGGCTGGCCCATGTCGAACGGCGCGAACGTCTCGCGCGGATCGTAGGGAGAGGCCGCGGAAGCGGCGGCCGAAACGGCAATGGCGGCAACGACAAAAGCGGCGCGCTTCAGAATCCGGAACGGCACATGTCTCTCCTGGCGGTCTTTTTCTCCCCCTGTCACCAAATGCGGCGGACCGCCACCGCCGGCTGATCGATACGGCCGTGCTCGAACCGATCGTCATTCAGTTTCGCGCATCGACGCCCTTTCCCCGGCGGGGATTGGGAGGTGTGGGCTGCCCCGCAGCCCACAGCCGCATCCGGGGGATGCGGCGACCTCCCAATGATGCCGCGCCGCTAAGGACCGCTGCGGGGCAGCGGTCCAGGCGCGGCATGGTGAGGGGGCTCAGCGTCTGAGGACTATCCCGAACGCCCGACACCCTCACCTCATCCTCGCCCTCCAGGGAGAAAGCCATTTTTGGCTGAATCCCGATCCGCCCTAACGAAGCGGCGAGGCCGGGCTCGGCGCCAGCCGGATCAACTCGGGCTTGCGGGCGAATGCCGGCATCAGGCTCTCGGCCGCGCCCTCGCGCCAGCCGGCGCGGCCGTGGAAGCGGCGCAGGAAAAGGTCGAGCGCCGCTTCGTCCGCAAAGCGGGCGAGCCAGACGAAGACCCGGTCCGCCTCGCGCACCGGCAGGCGCGGGAAATTGTTGGGGCTGGTCTCGGTGACGAAGCTGCCGAGGAGATGCGCGCCCTCCTTCGCGATTTCGGGCGCCATGCGCTCGGCGAAAAAGGAGGTGAACGGCGCGAGCAGCGCGTCGTTCAGATAGTGCACCGCCGCGAGGATCGCGCCCGGCGCGGCGGCCCCGGCGGCGGGGGCGAAAACGCCCTCCCCCGCCGCCGGCCGGAGCAGCAGGACATTGCCGGAATCGAGCATCTTGGAATTGGCGGCCTCGCGATGGGCGTGCCAGACCGGGCCCAGATAGAAAGCGGGCAGTTCCCTGCCCCGCGCCTCCATATTTTCGAAGCCGCGCAGCCAGACGAACCGGTCGGGATCGTCGAGATCGCGGAAGATGCCGAGGATGCGGATGCCGAGCGCCTCCTGCGATGTGACGAACTCCCGCTGGAACAGCCGGGTGAAGTCGGCGACGGTGCCGGGATGGAGCGTATATTGGCGGAGTTCGACGATGCCGCTCGGCGGGAGCATGACATTTCCTTGCTTGCGGCCCGGCGCGCCGGCGACGCGGGACAGAGGCAGGGAACCCGCCGCCAGCGCGGCGATCAGCAGGTCCCGCCGGGCGAGGCTCATTGGAGCGGATCGAACTGCATGATCCAGTTGGTCTCCCAATTGGCACCGCCGTCGGCGGAGAAGCACTGCTCCCAGCGCGGATTTCGGGTCGCCACATTGGACCAGATGAAGCGAACGAGGATCGGCCGGCCGTCGAGCATATCCTCGCCGGCGAAAAGCCCGATGCCCTCCTCGAAGGCGCCGCGGACCGGCGGATCGAGTTCGTGGTAGCGGCCGTCGACCCACCAGATCGACCAGAGGCCCTGCTCCGGATCGAACAGCCGCAGCGCCAGCGCTTCATAAGCGCCCGAAGGATCGTCCAGCACATGTTCTTCGAGATTGCCGAGGCCGCCGAGGACGGACCGCGCGGTCATTTCGCCCTCGAACGCCACCCAGTCGGTGCAGCCGGCGAGCCGGCGGACGAGCTTGCGGTGACGGACGCGCCAGCGGCCGAGCGGGAAATCGGATGCGGCCGCTTCGCCGCCGTTTCGATCGTCGATCCTGTCCATGCCGCCGCTCCTCCTCCGATTCCCGGTGCGTCGCGGCTTCTAGCCGGCTAAAGATGACAGGGAATGTCATGATTTATCGAGGCCCATGCGCGCCAGCCGAATTCTCACCATATTGATGACGCTCCAGGTCCGCGGGCGGGCGACGGCGGCCCGGCTCGCGGCCGAGCTCGAAGTGTCGACCCGCACCATCTATCGCGACGTCGACGAATTGAGCGCCGCCGGCATCCCGATCTATGCCGATCGCGGGCCCGGCGGCGGCTTCGCCCTGCTCGACGGCTATCGCACCCGGATCACCGGCCTCTCGCCCGTCGAGGCCGAGGCCCTGTTCCTGCTCGGCCTGCCCGGGCCGGCGGCGGATATCGGCCTCGCCGGCCCGGCCGAAGCGGCGGCGCTCAAGATGCTCGCGGCGCTGCCGCCCGACGCCGCGCAGGGCGCTGCCCGCATCGCCGCGCGCGTCCATATCGATCCGATCGCCTGGTACCGGCGGAGCGAGGCGCCGCCCCTGCTCGGCCCGATCTGCCGCGCGGCGTGGGACGACCGGCTCATCGCCGCCGATTATGAGAGCTGGACGGCGACCGGCCGCCGCACGCTCGCGCCGCTGGGCGTCGTGCTCAAGGGCGGCATCTGGTATCTGGTCGCCGACGGCGGCAAGGGCCCGGCCATCTTCCGCGTCGACAAGATCCGCGCGGTGGAGGTGCTGGACGAGCATTTCGCCCGCCCCGAAGGCTTTACGCTGGCGCGCTGGTGGCCGGAGCAGGTCGAAGCCTTCGAAGCCTCTTTGCTGCGCGCCCAGGCACGGCTGCGCGTCCCGCCTGGCTGCGTGACGCGCTTCGGCGACTTTCCCGCCGCGATGCGCGAGACGGTCGAGGCGACAACGCCCGACGGCGACGGCGTTCGCGAGGCCGTGGTTCCGATCGAGAGCATCGAGCAGGCGGCGCGGCTGCTCCTGCCTTTGAGCCCGCCGGTCGAGGTGCTGGCGCCCGTCGGCCTTCGCGAGCGCCTCGCCGAAATGGCGGCGGCGACGCTCGCGCTCTACGCGCCGGTCAGCCGCCGAGCGTCAGGCGGTAGCGGACGAAATCGTCGGCGGACGTGAAGCGATCGTAGAGCGCGCGGGCGGCGCGATTGCCGGCTTTGGTGTGCCAATAGAGGCTCGTCCAGCCCTGCGCCCGTCCTTCCGCGACAATGGCTTCGATCAAGGCGCGGCCGACGCCCTGCTTGCGGGCATCGGGCCGCACGAACAGATCCTCCAGATAGGCGGTCGGCGCGAGGCTCCAGGTCGCCGGGTGGACGACGACCAGCGCGAAGCCGACGAGCGCGTCCCCGATCGTCGCTCCGAAACCGCGCCGGACCGCATCGCCCGAAACGAGCGCCGCCCACAGCCCGTCCGTCACCTCGGGCGCCAGGGCGGCTTCGTAGAAATCGAGATAGGCCTGCCAGAGGGCGCGCCACTGCCCTTCGTGCGCTGGCTGGAGCGGGACGATCCTTGCCGGCCTGTCGCGCGCGCCTCGAGGGCCGGCAGGCGGTTCCGGATTCAGCGGCCGACCTTCCACCGTCGCCGCCCCAATATGCGCGCGAGCAATTCGCGCGCCAGCGCGGACATGGACGCTTCCGCGAGCGCCGGCCTGCCCAAGGCCCGCGTCCCTTCGTCCCAGACGATGGTCGGCGCACCGGGCGCGTCGGCGGCGCGCCGTTCGCGCGCCAGCACCGCGGTCCGGCCGGTCGGATAGCGCACGACGCGCACATGGCCGAAAAAAGGCGCCAGCCATTCCACGAACTGGCCGCTATGGGGAACGATCATGTCGGGATGGAATTTGTCGCCATCCTCCCACGACCAGACATAGCCATGGACGATGGCCTCGCCGCGTTGCCAGGGGCTGGGCACGTGCCGATGGGGAATCGCATCGCCCGGAAAGACGATGCACGGGATCAGGATCGCCCCGCCCGGCGCCGTCCATTCGACCATGTTGCGGACCAATTGCCTGGCCTCGGCGAAGCTGTCGACATAGCAATAGGCGCCCCACATGCAGGTGACGAGGTCCCACTGCCCCACCCATTCGGACCGCGCCGCGCGGAAATCGCCCTGCTCGACGAACAGGGCGTCCGGATTGCGGCCGCGCGCCATCGCCACCATCGCCGTCGCCAAATCGAGGCCGGCGCGCGCGACGCCGGGAAACTGGGCGAGGACATGACCGGTGCCGCACCCCAGATCGAGCCAGCGGCCTCCGCCGGCGAGCGCCTCGCGGATCAGCCCGAGCTCGAAGTCGGTGGTCGCCTGGTTGTGCGGGCCCAGCAGGAAGCCTTCGTCATAGGCCTCGGCATAATCGGAATCGTACAGATGCTGGAGGTCGTCGCCACGCACGCAGGTTCTCCCGACGCAATCGAATCGGACGGAATGCGCCTTTCAAGCCCTGCAAGGGAGGCAGAATTCGATCCCGTCAAGGGGCACCGGCGCAAGGAATGTTGGTGCCCCTCGCCCGCGCCGCCGAGGCGCCGGTGCGGGTGAAGACGCTCTAACCCGCCAGCAGCTCCGCCATGGCGCGGCCGAGATCGGGCTTGGTGACCGCGCTCATATGGGTGCCGGGAACCTCGACATAGCGCGCATCCGGCAGCAGCCTCGCCAGCTCCGCGGCGGAGCCGTTGTCATGATCCTCGGCGCCCTGGAGGACGAGCGTCGGCATGGCGATCGCGCGCAATTCCGCCTCGGTCGAATCGACGAAGCTGTCGAGCAGCGGCAGCAGGGCCTCGGGATCGCCCTTGTTGGTCTTGAGGAAGGCCTCGGCGAACCATTCGGGCGAGCCGCGCTCATGGGTGCCGAGCCCGGTCAATATGTCGCGGAAATGGCCGGCGCGGCCCCCGGTATGGAGCAGGCCGGACAGGCCCATGCCGCTGACGATCAGCCGCCGCGGCGCCGCGCCCTTGATGACCATTCGAACCGACGTGCGCGCGCCGAGCGAATAGCCGCCGAGATCGTAATCGCCGAGGCCGAGATGGGCGATCAAGGCAAGGCCGTCGGTCGCGAGGATGTCGGGCGGGTAGGCAGCGGGATCGTGCGGCTTGCCGCTGTCGCCATGGGCGCGCAGGTCCGGCATGATCACGCGGAAGCCGCGGCCGGCGAGCAGCCTGGCATGGCCGAACTTGATCCAGTTGGTCTCGGCGCTCGAGAACAGGCCGTGGAGCAGGACGACCGGTGGCGCGCCCGGGTCGCCCGCCTCGTGCCAGGCCAAGCGGACCCCGTCCGGAGCCGTGAAATAATGGGTGGTCGTCATGGCGCGGTCCCTAGCGCCGGCACCAGGGGCTTGCCAGTCCGCTCAGGTCGCGACGGCAACCCGCTGCAGCCGCCGGACCACGCCGAACCAGACCAGCAGCAGAGCGGTGACGGCGAGCAAGGCGGCGAGCAGGAAGGCGCCGCCGGGCTGGCCGCGCTCGGCGCCGAAGGCGAGCGCCTGGGTCAGCGCCAGCGGCCCGAGGATGGCGGCGATGCTGGCGATGCTCGCCATCCCGCCCTGCAGCGCGCCCTGGTGCGACGCGTCGGTCATGCGCGAGAGCAAGGCGTTGATCGACGGCCAGGCGAGCCCCTGGAGCGCGCTCGCGAAGATGACGACATAGACGAGCCCCGGCTGGCGCACGAAGACGTAGGCGAGGAAGCTCGCGCCGCCGACGAGCATGCCGATCACCACTGTCCTCTCTTCGCCGAAACGGGCGATGGCCCGTCCGGTGACCAGCGCCTGGGCCAGCGCCATGGCGAGGCCGGCGGCGGCGAGCGACCAGCCGATCGCATGGGCATTCCAGCCCAAGGCCAGCTCGGCCCAGAAGGCCCAGGTGGCGGGATAGACCATATGGCCGAGCTGCCACAGCAAGGCGGCGATGAGCAGAGGCGCGATGCCGCGGGCGCGGAGCAAAGGCTTGAACGCGCCAAAGGCATTGGCCTGCCGCCAGTCGAACGGGCGCCGCCGTTCGGGCGGCAAGGTCTCGGGCAGGATGAAGAGGATCCAGCAGGCGTTGAGCGCGGCGAGGCTGGCGGCGGCAATGAACGGCGCCCGCGTGCCCAGGCCGGCGAGCAGCCCGCCCAATGCCGGACCGAGGATGAAGCCGAAGCCGAAGGCGGCGCCCATCAGCCCGAACACCCCGCCCCTCTTCTCCGGCGCGGTGACGTCGGCGAGCACGGCATTGGCGGGCGTGTAGGAGGCGCCGGCAATGCCCGCGATGAAGCGGCCGACGAACAGCCAGCCGATCGTCGGCGCCGCCGCCATCAGGCCGTAATCGAGCGAGAAGGCGATCATCGAGAACAGGATCACCGGCCGCCGCCCGAAACGGTCGCCGAGATTGCCGAGCACCGGCCCGGCGAAGAATTGCGCGCCCGCGTAAGCGACGAGCATGTAGCCGGCGATCCGCGTCGCCTGGGGCAAGGTGACCCTGGCGAGGTGGACGATCAAATTCGGCAGGACCGGAAGGATGATGCCGAAGCCGATCGCATCGATCAGCAAGGCGACGAGCACGATCGGCACCGCGCGATGGTGGAATTTCATGTCGCCTCCCCTCCCCGGCCGGCTCAGTCCGGGACTTTGCCGACCGCCGCGATCCAGCGGTCGACGAGCGGCTTATAATCCTCGGTGCGATATTCGGGCAGCCCTTCGGTGCTGAGCCAGGCGCGATGCATGCTCTCCGCTCCGAAATGATGCTTCGGCACGAAGCGCGCGGGATCGTCGAACGAGCCGACGGTCAAATCCATATTCTCGCTGTCGGGGAAGGCGAAGCCGAGCGGCGTCCCGCAGTCGCGGCAATAAGGCCGGCGCGCGATCGGCGAGGAGGCGTACCAGTCGGGCTCCTGTTCCCAAACGACGTCCGCCTTCTTCACGTTCTTGAAGGCGATCGAGACGCCGCCGGTGGCGCGCTGGCACATCCGGCAATGGCAGAGATAGGCGTCGTCATTCGCGATCCGCACTTTGTAGCGCACCCGCTTGCACGCGCAGCCGCCGGTCATTTCGTCGGGCATCGGGTACCTCCCGCCCAACCCTTACCGTCATTCCCGCGAAAGCGGGAATCCAGTCTGAGTCGTGGCCGGCGCGGAGTCCGCCTGGATTCCCGCTTTCGCGGGAATGACGAATAGAGGGCGGGTCCGCCGTCCTTTTCGGAAGGGTCAGGCGGCTTTTTTGAGGTGCTTCCGCCCGAGCAATTCGGCGATCTGGACGGCGTTGAGCGCGGCGCCTTTCCTCAAATTGTCCGAGACCACCCACAAAGCGAGGCCGTTGTCCACCGTCGGATCCTCGCGGACGCGGCTGACATAGGTGGCATATTCGCCGACGCACTCGACCGGGGTGACGTATCCGCCGGCCTCGCGCTTGTCGACGAGCATCACGCCCGGCGCCTCGCGGAGGATCTTCTGCGCCTGGGAGGCCGAAATCTCGTCCTCGAACTCGATATGGACCGCCTCGGAATGGCCGACGAAGACGGGGACGCGAACGCAGGTCGCGATCACCCGGATCTTCGGGTCGAGGATCTTCTTGGTCTCGACCACCAGCTTCCATTCCTCCAGCGTCGAGCCGTCCTCGAGGAAATCGCCGGCATGGGGGATGACGTTGAAGGCGATCTGCTTGGGGAATTTCGACGGCTCGATGCTGTCGCCGACGAAGATGTTGCGGCTCTGCTCGAACAATTCGTCCATGCCCGCCTTGCCCGCGCCGGAGACCGATTGGTAGGTCGAGACGACGACGCGCCTGATCCTGGCCGCGTCGTGGAGCGGCTTCAGCGCCACCACGAGCTGGGCGGTCGAGCAATTGGGGTTGGCGATGATGTTCCTGCGCCGGTAGCGGTCGATATCCTGGGGGTTCACCTCCGGCACGATCAAAGGCACGTCCGGGTCCATCCGGTAGAGCGAGCTGTTGTCGATGACGGTGCAGCCGGCCTCGGCGAATCGCGGGGCGTGGATCTTGGTCGCTTCGGAGCCGATCGCGAACAGGGCCATGTCCCAGCCGCGCGGATCGAAATGCTCGACATTCTTCACGGTCAGCTTGCGGCCGGTCTCGCCGAAATCGATGACATCGCCGGTCGAGCGCGACGAGGCGAGGACGGCGATATCGTCGAGCGGGAATTCGCGCTCGGCCAGGATGTTCAGCATTTCGCGCCCGACATTGCCGGTCGCGCCGGCCACGACCACCCGGTAACCCATATTTCGTCTCCGCTGGAGCTGCGCCGCTCCCTCTATCGCAAGCGGCGCGGGAAGGCGATATGGCGTGCGGGCGCAAAGGGGACAAGATGGCAAAGACGGGATCCCGATTGGTCGCCGTGCTTTTGCTGCTGATCGCGGCTCTGGCGCTGAAGGGGGAGCTGACCGGGGCGCCGCCGCTCGCCCCGGCCGCGCCGGGGGGATTCGACACGAAGCAGGCGCTGCAGCGGCTCGGCCGCGTGCTCGGCGACCAACGGCCCCATCCCGTCGATACTGAGGCGGACGATGCGGCGCGGGAGCGGCTGGTGGCGGAGCTTCGCGGCATCGGCCTCGCGCCGCGGGTGACGGAGGCCTGGGCCTGCAACGGCGCGCCCAAATCGCGGAGCATCGGCTGCGCCGATGTGCGCAACGTCGTCGCGAGCCTTGGGCCTGAAAATGGATCCCATCTGCTCCTCGCCGCGCATTACGATTCGACGCCGACCGGCCCCGGCGCGGCCGATGACGGGATCGGTGTCGCCTCGATGCTGGAGATCGCTTCCTTGCTGAAGACGCATCCGCCGCGCCGCCCCGTCGACTTCCTGTTCGACGAGGGCGAGGAAGCGGGGCTGCTCGGCGCCACGGCCTTTCTCGAGCACGATCCGCTCGCGCCGCGGGTGGACAGCCTGATCAACATGGAGGCGCGCGGCGTCACCGGCCCGGCGATCATGTTCGAGACCAGCCGCCCGAACGGCAGCGCGCTCGACGCCTATCGCCGCGCCGCCGCGCATCCGGTCGCCAATTCGATGACGACGGATTTCTACCAGCTCATCCCCAATGCGACCGACGTCAGCGTGCTCTCCGTGCGTCCCTGGACCATCCTCAATTATGCGATCATCGGCAACGAGACGCGCTACCACAGCGCCGGCGACCGGCTCGACGCGCTCGACCCGCGCAGCCTGCGGCAGATGGGCAGCGAGGCGCTGGCGGCGACCGAGCAGCTTGCGAGCGGCGCGCCCAAGGCCAGCCGGCAGGAATATGTCTATGCGGATTTGCTCGGCCGGACCTTGCTGGTGCCGCCGAAGATCGTGGCGCTCTGGCTGTTCGGTGCGCTCATCCTTGCCTTCCTCTGGCTCGGCTGGCGCCGCCGCATCGGGCTCGGCCGCGGCATCGGCGCGGTGGCGGCCGGCCTCGTCACGAGCGCCCTTTTCGTCTTCGCCGCGCAATGGGTGGTCGGGTTCATCCGCCCCGGAATCTACTGGCGCGCCCATCCCGGGATCATCGCGGTCGCGGTCGACGTCGCCGCGCTCGCCGGCTGCGCCGCGATGCTGGCCTGGATCGGCCGCCCCTTGGCGCGGGACCGGCTCCGCGCCGCTTTCTGGCTGGTCTTCCTGCTGCTCGACCTGCTGATCGTCCTCGTGGCGCCGGGCGGCGTGATCTTCGCCTTGCTGCCGCCTCTGCCCCTGCTGGTCGGCGTGTCGATGGAACGGCGCTTTCCCGGCGCCGAGACGGTGGGCGCGGTCTTTTTCCTGGCTTTTGCTCTTCCTGTTCTGGGCCCCGCTCCTCGCTTTGCTCGAAGTGCTGCTCGATTTCGGCGCGGCGCCGGTCTTCGCCCTGCTCTCCGCCTTGCTGGTGCTGCCGGTGCTGATCGAGCTCAAGCCGCTCGCCGCCGTTTTCCCGCGCCGGCGGGTCCCGGCGGGGCTCGGCGCGGCGGCGCTCGTCGCCTGGATCGCCGTCGCGCTCGCGCCGGCTTATTCCGCCGACCGCAAGCAGAATTTCCGCATCGAATATGGCTGGGACCAGCGGACGCGGAAGGGCCAATGGCTGATCGCCAGCGACGGCGCGCGTCTTCCCCCCGGCTTTCCGGACGCCGCCCGCTTCCGGGGCGGCGTCGCGATTCCCTGGTCGATGGCGAAACGCAGAGCCATGCCGGCCCCGGCTTTGCCGCTCGCGCCGCCGCGCGTCGAGAAGATGGCCGAAAGCGCCGTTCCAGGCGGGGGGCGGCTGATCCGGCTGCGCCTCGCCGGCGCCGGCGCGGACCAGATCCTGCTTCGCGCGGCACCGGATGCGGGCCTGGTCGGCGCCGGCATCGCCGGCTCCGCCGCCCGCTTCGGCCCGGGCGGAAAGAAGGACCCCTATTTCATCCGCTGTGCCGGGCGGAGCTGCGACGGCGCCGCGATCGACCTTCGCGTCGGCCGCCCGGGGCCGCTGGCGCTGACCCTGATCGGCGTCCATTTCGCTCTTCCCCCAGCCGCCGCGCCGTTCGTCGCGGCCCGGCCAGTGACGGCCGAGCCGCAATATAGCCCCGACGCCAGCTTCGCCGTCGACCGCATCCGGCTGTAGATCCGCCGCAACGCCCTCCCGTACCGGCCGGAAATCGGCTATAAGCGCGTGCGAGAGGAGAGCTTCCATGGCCATCTCGCACGCCGCTCCCGCAGCGGCTTCCCTCGCTCAGCGTCCGGCGGTCCGGCGGATCGCGCCCGCGGACCTGAGCTTCGCCCTCAAGGCCGGCTGGCGCGACTTCATGTCGATGCGCGGCGATTTGCTGTTCGCCGGGCTCATTTATCCGCTCGTCGGCCTGCTCGCCGCCGCGATCGCGCTCGGCGGGCCGTTGATCCCGCTCTTCTTCCCGATCGCCGCCGGCATCGCCTTGCTGGGGCCGCTGACCGCGATCGGCTTTTACGAGCTGGCGCGGCGGCGCGAGCAGGGGCTGGATTCCGGCTGGAGCCATTTCCTCGACATGCGCAAGCGCCGGGCCTTTGTCGACGTGCTCGGCGTCGGCGCGATCCTGATCGGCCTGTTCGCCCTCTGGGTGGTCGTCGCCGGCAGCCTGTTCGTCGCTTTATGGGGCCCGAACACGCCGCCCTCGGTCGGCGCCTTCCTGACCCGCCTGTTCACGACCAGGGAAGGCTGGGAGCTGATCGTGATCGGCAATGCGCTCGGCGCGCTGTTCGCCGTCGCCGTGCTCGCGCTCAGCGTCGTCTCGCTGCCGATGCTGGTCGACCGCGACGGCCGCGCGGGGGCGGCCTTGCGTACCTCGGTCGCCGCCTTCGGCGCCAATTTCGGGACGATGGTGCGCTGGGGGCTGATCGTCGCCTTGTTGCTGGTGCTCGGCTCGATCCCGGCCTTCGTCGGCCTGGCGGTGGTGCTGCCGTGGCTCGGCTATGCGACGTGGCATCTTTATACGCGGCTGGTGGACCGGGAGCGGATCTAACCCCTTTTCCTCCCCGCTTGCGGGGAGGGGGACCGCACGAAGTGCGGTGGAGGGGGGTTCGTGCCAGGTGCTGAACCCCCTCCACCAGCCTGCGGCTGGTCCCCCTCCCCGTTCCGGGGAGGACTACTCCCTGTCCCGCACCATTCGGTTGAGGAAGTTGGTGATGGTCAGCCAGACATGGGTCTGCGGGCCCTCGCCGGCGATGGCGTGGGTGGCGCCGGGATAGACCATCAGCTCGAACGGATGCTTTTCGTGCTGGAGCCTGGCGATCAGGGCGGTCGTGTTCTGGAAGACGACATTGTCGTCCGACATGCCGTGGACGACGAGCAAGGGATCGGAGATCCGGCTCGCATCGTCGAGCGCATCGGAGGTCTGGTAGGGGCGCGGATCGGTCTTCGGATTGCCGAGATAGCGCTCGGTGTAGAAGGTGTCGTACAGCTCCCACCGAGTCACCGGCGCCACCGCGGCGCCGGCCGCGAAAGTGTGCGGCGGCGCTTTCTCCAGCAATTTCAGCGTCATGTAGCCGCCATAGGACCAGCCCATCACCGCGATCTTCGAGGGGTCGACAATATCCTGGCGCTTCAGCCAATCGACGCCCGCAAGCTGGTCCGCGACCTCGACGCCGCCCATCTTATGGTAGATGGCGTTCTCGAACTTCGTGCCGCGCCGGTTGGTGCCGCGATTGTCGAGGCTGAAGACGATCCAGCCCTGGTCGGCCAGATATTCCTGCAGCGGCAGGTCGCGATACCAGGCGCGGTTGACCAAGGCGCCGTGCGGCCCGCCATAGACGTTGACGAAGACGGGGTAACGTTTTCCCGGCACGCGCGGCGGCGAGATCATGCGGTAATGGAGCTCGGTGCCGTCCGGCCCTTTTATCGTTCCGAAGACGGGCGCGACATGGCTGTAGAGATAGGGCGCATAGGGATGCGAGGCGTCGAGCCTGTTCTCCTCGATCCAGGCGAGCCGGTGGCCGTCGGCATCGGCGAGATAGGTCTGGTTGGGCTGCGTCGGGTTGGAGCGGGTGACGAGGGTGTGGGTCGCCGCCTTGTCCATCACCGCGCCGTTCCACCAGCCGCTCTCGGTCACCCGCACCGGCTTTGACGGCTTGTCGTAATCGACCCAGTAAAGCTGCTCCTCGAGCACCGTCTCCTCGGTGCCGGTGAAATAGAGCCGATGCTTCTTCTCGTCGATGCCGGCCACCTCGCCGACCGCCCAGTCGCCATGGGTGAGCTGGGTCCAATGCCCCGCCTTCCAGCGGTAGAGGTGCGAAAAACCGGAGCGCTCCGACGACCAGATCAGGCTGCCGTCGGTGAGCGGCTTCAGATTGTTGGTGAGGTTGATCCAGGTCGGCGAGGTCTCGCTGAACAAAAGGGTCGAATGGCCGGTCTCCGGATCGATCCGAAGCAGGTCGAGCCTCTTCTGGTCGCGGCTCATCCGCTGGACGAACAGGCTCTTGCCGTCCTTCGCCCAATTGACCCGGGTCAGATAGGTATCGGGGTCGGAGCCGAGGTCCGCCTTCACGCGCGCGCTGCCGTCGGGGAGCATCAGATAGAGGTCGACGATCGCGTTGGGCGTGCCGGCGGCGGGGTAACGCTGCTCGACCAATCTGGTCTCGTCGGCGCCGATCGCGGCGCGGGTGACGACATGGACCGGGCTCTCGTCGACCCGCGCCACCGCGATCCACCGGTCGTCCGGCGACCACCAATAGCCGGTATGGCGGTCCATCTCCTCCTGCGCGACGAACTCGGCCGCGCCCCAGCTCAACGTGCCGCCGCCGTCGGTCGTCAGGGCCTTCTCCCGGCCGGTCGCCGCATCCATCACGTAGAAATTCTGGTTGCGCAGGTAAGAGAGATAGCGGCCGGTCTCCGAGACCTTGGCGTCGATCTCGGTCTCGGGCGTGTCGGTGAGGCGGCGGACATTGCCGTCGAGCGTCGCCAGATAGAGATCGCCGTCGATCGGCACGAGGATCGAGCGTCCGTCCGGGGCCCATTCATAATCGGTGATGCCCCTGGTGCCGGCGATGCGCAGCCGCTCGCGCCGCATCTTCTCCGCCTCGGAGACTTCGGCGCCGGTGCCGATCTTCTTCGAATCGACCAGCATGCGCGCCTGGCCGGTCGCGGCGTCGATCGCCCAGAGATCGTAGCGGTCCTTCTCGTCCGGCCGGTTGCGCAGCAGGGTGACGAGCCGGCCGTCGGGCGACAGCTTGGGCAGGCGCGGCGACGGGCCGGACAGCGCCGGGCTCTCGAACAGGCGCTCGAGCGTCAGGTCGCGGGCGGCGGCGGGGGTGGCGGGCATGGCGGAGGCGGTGAGGATCATGAGAGCCAGAAGAGCTTTGCGCATGGCGGCGCACCCTAGAGGCGCCCGCGCAAAAGAAAAGGCGGGGGAGCGTTGGCGTTCCCTCTTCCTATCCTCGATCGTCATGCCAGCCCTTCGACGCCGCCTGCGGCGGCGCTCAGGGTAAACTTCGGTGTAGCCGAAGGCTGGCATCCCAGAGAGAATAGGCACCGACCCACCTCCGTCATTCCAGCGAAAGCGGGAATCCAGTCACTTTCTTCCTGATACGGGCGCCGCAACTAGATTCCCGCGCGGGAATGACGGTTGTGGGAGTTCAGGCGTGAGCGCGAACTCTCGCTGGGGTCCCAGCCTTCGGCTACGCCGAAGTTTATCCTGAGCGCCGCCGCAGGCGGCGTCGAAGGGCTGGGACGACGTTAGCCCTCGGCCGTCTCACTCTCCGGCGTCGGCGCCGCAGCCGCCGGCGCTTCGGCGGCGGCGGCGTGGCGGGGGTCGCGGCGTTCGGCGATGCGGGCGGCCTTGCCGGTGCGGCCGCGCAGATAATAGAGCTTGGCCCGGCGGACGGCGCCGCGGCGGACGACCTCGATCGACTCGACGTTCGGCGAATAAAGCGGGAAGACGCGCTCGACGCCCTCGCCGAAGCTGATCTTGCGCACGGTGAAGGACGAGCCGAGGCCCCGGTTGGCGCGGGCGATGCAGACGCCCTCGAAATTCTGGATGCGGGTGCGCTCGCCTTCGACCACCTTCACGCCGACGCGCAAAGTGTCGCCCGGGCGGAATTCGGGGATGGAACGGCCCTTGGTCAGGGCGTCGATCTGCTCGGCTTCGAGCTGCTGGATCAGGTTCATGTCTCGTCGCTCTCTTCTTCGTGCCGCGCGCCAGAGGGCGGTGGCCTGCGCGCGTCCCGATGACGCTCGATCAGGTCCGGCCGCCGTGACCGTGTATCCGCCCGGGCGCGCTCGGCGCGCCACGCGGCGATTTTCGCATGATCCCCCGACCGCAGCACTTCAGGGATCGTGCGCCCTTCCCATATGACAGGTCGGGTATAATGCGGATATTCGAGAAGCCCGGTTTCGAAGCTTTCTTCCTCTCCGCTGGAGGCCGCGCCCATTACCCCGGGGAGCAGCCGAACGCAAGCATCGAGGAGGGCGAAGGCCGCCGGCTCGCCGCCCGACAGCACATAGTCGCCGATCGAGACCGGAATGACCGGCCGCGCCTCGAACAGGCGCTCGTCCATCCCTTCGAACCGGCCACAGAGGATCGAGACTCCCGGCCCGGAGGCGAGCGAGCGCACCAGATCCTGGTCGAGCAGCCGCCCGCGCGGGGTCATCGCCAGCAGGGGCGCCTCGGGCCGCATCGCCAGCACATGATCGACGGCGGCGCCAAGCACGTCCGCGCGCATCACCATCCCCGCCCCGCCCCCCGCCGGCGTGTCGTCGACCGAGCGGTGCCTGTCGGTCGCGAAATCGCGGATCTGCACCGTCTCCAGCGACCAGATCCCCTCGGTGAGGGCCCGCCCGGCGAGGCTGATCCCAAGCGGCCCCGGAAACATCTCCGGATAGAGGGTGAGGACGGTGGCGGACCAGGCCATGGTTAATGGACCGGGTTGAGCCGCAGCGCCTGGATGGCCGGCGGATTCGTCGGGGCGAGGAGGAGCTGGCCGTCGATCCGGCCGCGCTCGCAACGCCATTGGAAGGTGCCGGTGAGGGCGCCGGTCGGGCGGATCGGCGTGTTCGTGCGGCAGTCGCCGAGCTCGCTCTTCAGACGGGCCAGTTCCCCGGCCCAATTGGCTGCGCTTTTATCCATCAGGAAGTTCATCGCCAAGGCCATGCGCGCCGGCTCCAGGCTGCCCGCCCGCCAGACCGCGCCCGCCATCATGTAGCCCGAGGCGAGCGCGGCGGAGACCGGGATCGCGCGCGGCGGCGGCAGCAAGCCCGCCTCCTTCAGCGCCTCGGCCGCCTGCCACACGGCCGCGGTCGGGCCGGCATAGGTGCGGTTGGCGAAGGCGAAGAGGCCGATGCCGCGATCGGGGAAGAGCAGCATGTAGGAGCCATAGCCCGGATAACCGCCGCCATGGGCGAGGCTCAGCCCCAGATCGCAATCCGCCGCGACCCGCAGGCCCTTGCCGTAGGCCAGGGCCTGCATGCAGCTTTCCGGCCCGCCCGGTCGCGGCGCGAGCTGCGGGAAATCCTCGCCCTGCGACAGCTCGCGGACGCTGGCGCGGCGGGCGGGGCCCTGCTCCGCCCCGTCGCGCGGCGGCCAGGCGGAGAGGAGGAAGCCGATCCGGCGGGCATAATCCTGGGCGCTGGTCTGGACGCCCCCCATCGCTCCGAAGGCGCCGCGGGCGAGATCTGGCTCGCGGCGCCAGCCGCCATCCTCCCAGCGATAGCCCAGAGCCCGGCGCTCCGGGGGCGCCTTGGTGTAATCGTAGCCGGTCGCGGCCATGCCGAGCGGGCGCATGATCTCGGTTTGAATATAATCCTCGAACGGCCGGCCCGAGACGTTAGCGACGATGCGGCCGAGAATGGCGAAGCCGAGGTTCGAATATTCATAGGCCGTTTCCGGCGCGCGCTGGAACGGCACGCCGGCCTGGAGCAGGCGGGTGAAATCCGCCTCCGGCATCGGGGTCTGGCGGTCCCCCCAGGGATCGTCGGTGACGAAGCCGGCGGCGTGGCTCAACAGGTCGCGGACGGTGATTTTCGGCGAATCCGCGGTCGGATAATGCCAGGCGCGCATCTCCGGCACGTAGGTTTCGGCCGGCGCGTCGAGCGACAGCTTGCCGGCATCGCGCAGCTTGAGGATGGCGAGCGCCGTAAACGCCTTGGACATGGAGGCGATGCGGAACAAGGTGTCGGGCATGACCGGCCGCTTCGTTTCCAGATCCTGAACGCCGATCGCGCGGACGAGGACGAGCCGGCCGTCCTCGACCACGCCATAGACGAGGCCGGGGACATGCGCCTCGTCCATGTAGCGGCGGAAGATGGCGTCGAGCCGCGGCGCCGCGGCGTCGATGGCCGAGGCGGAAGGCATTGCCACGGGCTTGCCCGCCGGAGCTTCAGCGGCGGCGGGAGCAGCGGCGGCGAGGAACAGGGCAACCAGCAGCAGGACACGCATCCTTCTTCCTCTCATTTCACCCAACCGTCCCCTATGGGCGCGGCTCCGCTCCTCCCCCTTGATGGGGGAGGTTGGGTGGGGGTGCGGTGGGATGAAGAACGCAGTGCCGGCGGAGAGTCCACCCCCACCCCAGCCATGGGCCGCCACTAAGGCTGCTTCCGGGGAGAGCAGCCAGGCGGCCCATCCCATCGAAGGGGAGGGAGCAGCCTAGCGCCGCGTCCGCGTCCGCGCCAGAGCGGGAACTTGTCGGGCCAAGCAACGCTGTCCGCCCGATGAGCGAGCCTTGCTATGATTGTCTGGTCATCGGGGGCGGTCCGGCGGGGCTGACCGCTGCCATCTATCTCGCCCGCTACCATCTGTCGCTGAAGCTGGTCGATGCGGGGAAGAGCCGCGCCGCCCTCATCCCCTGCACCCGCAACCATGCCGGCTTTCCCGACGGCATATCGGGCAAGGAACTGATCGAACGGATGATTGAGCAGGCGCAGAAACATGGCGCGTCGATCGACACCGGCCGGGTGACCCGGATCGACCGGGTCGAGGGCGGCTTCCGCGCCGAATGGGGAGAAGGCTCGGTGATCGCGCACAAGGTGCTGCTCGCGACCGGAATCACCAACCGCCGTCCCCAGATGGACGAGGAATTGCACGACGCGGCGCTGGCGCGCGGCCTCATCCGCTATTGCCCGATCTGCGACGGCTATGAGGTGACCGACAAGAAGATCGGCGTGATCGGCAGCGGCGGCCACGGCGTCGCCGAGGCCGTGTTCCTGCGCGGCTATACCGAGGACATCATTCTGATCGCCCCCGACATGGCGCACGATCTGTCCGAGGCCGATCGCGCGCTGCTGGAAGCCTATGGGATCGAGGCGGTGAACGGCCCCTGCCGCGCCGTCGCGGTCGAGAAGGATTGCATCCTCGTCGACACGGCGGAGGGACGCCACACGTTCGACAGCGTCTATCCGGCTTTGGGGTCCGATACCCATGTCGAGCTGGCGCTTCAGCTCGGGGCCGAATTGAAGGACGGCGTCCTGATCGTCGACAGCCACCAGCGCACGTCGGTGCCCGGCCTCTATGCCGCCGGCGACGTGGTGCTCGGCCTCGACCAGATCAGCCATGCAATGGGCGAAGGCGGCGTCGCCGCGACCACGATCCGCAACGATCTGGCGAAGGAGCGGCCGATCATCCGCGAAATGCTGAGCGGCTCGATCGCGGCGAAGAGCCACTGAGCATAGACCCGCTGTCATCGCTCGACGAGGGAGTCGATCAGTCCAGGAATTCAGGATCTGTGACAATCCGGCCCTCGACCAGATCGGCAATGCCTTCGCGAAACGGAACGAGCGTGCGGCCGCCGTCGGGCCGCTCGATCTCGAGCAGATCGCCGGCGCCGAAATTCTCGACCGCGACCACCGTGCCGAGCGTCTCGCCGGTCCGGCTTTCGCAGGCCAGGCCGACCAGATCGGCATGATAATATTCGCCCTCCGCCAGCGGCGGCAAGGCGGCGCGCGGGACGGTGACAAGCTGGCCGCGCAGCGCTTCGGCGGCATTCCGGTCGGCGATTCCGGCGAAGCGGACGATCGGCTGGGCCGCGTCGCGGATCGAGGCGATCGTGAGGGCGCGTTCCCCCACCCTCACCTGCTTATGTCTTTTGAGGCTGTCCACGCTCTCGGCGAACAGCTTCAGCCGCACCTCGCCGCTTATGCCATGCGCTCCGGCAATAGCGGCGAGGGCGATTTCCTGATCTGACATTCAGCGGCCCGAAAAGCCCCTCCCCTCGATGGGGAGGGGTTGGGGAGGGGTGCGTTTCGAGACCCGCTCGGAGCGTGCGCAGACACCACCCCCATCCCATCCTCCCCCATCGAGGGGGAGGGAGCGAGAGGATGACGGCATCAACCCAGTTACTCCGCTTTCTCGGCGCCCTCGGCGGGGGCGGCTTCCTCGCTGCCCTCGGCGGGCGCGCTGGCCGATTCGCCCTCGTTGGGCGCCTCGGCGGCGGGCGTCGCCTCGCCATGACCGCCTTCTTTTCCGGCAGTCGGGGCTTTCTCGGCAGCGGGCTCTTCGGCAGGAGCCTCCTCGGCGGGGGCCGCGGCTTCTTCGGCCGGAGCTTCGGCCTCTTTAGCGGGAGCGGCTTCCTCGGCCGGAGCCGCAGCTTCGTCAGCGGGAGCTTCCTCGGCAGCCGCTTCCTCGGCGGGAGCTTTCTCAGCAGGAGCCTCAGCCTCCTCGGCGGGAGCCGCGGCTTCTTCAGCCGGGGCGGCGTCCTCAGCGGGTGCCGCGTCTTTCTCGGCCGGAGCCGCAGCCTCTTCCGCGGGAGCCGCTTCTTCGGCCGGGGCAGCTTTCTCAGCGGGAGCCTCATCCTCCTCGGCGGGAGCCGCGGCTTCTTCAGCCGGGGCGGCGTCCTCAGCGTGCGGGGCCTCCTCAACCGGAGCAGCCGCTTCCTCCGTGGGCGCCTCGTGCGACTCCTCCGGAGTCGCTTCCTCGATCGCCTCGGCGGCGACTTCGACCGTCTCCTCCTCGGCGGCGGTTTCGGCCTCGGCCGCGCGGGCGGCGCGTTCCTCGGCGCGCTCCTTCGCCTTCTCGCCCGGCGCGCCCTTGTTCGGGTTGTTGCGGGCGGCGCGCTCCTTGACGCCGGCGGCGTCGAGGAAGCGGGCGACGCGGTCGCTCGGCTGGGCGCCGACCGAGAGCCAGTGACGGGCGCGCTCGGCGTCGAGCTTCACCCGCTCGGGGCTGTCCTTGGGCAGCATCGGATCGTAGCTTCCGATCCGCTCGATGAACTTGCCGTCGCGGCCGGTGCGTGAATCCGCGACCACGATCTTGTAATAAGGCCTCTTCTTGGCCCCGCCGCGCGAAAGCCGGATTGCAACTGCCATTTTCTTCTCTTCCTTTCTTCGTACCCCGGCGAAAGCCGGGGCCCAGTTTCTCTGATCTGGATCCCCGCTTTCGCGGGGATGACGGCGGGAGCTTTCGAGGCTCCCGACGTCATTTCTTGATGAAATTTTCAAAGCCCGGCGGCAGGTTGAACGGCGCCGCACCGCCGCCGGGACCGCCGAGCCCAGGCAGGCCGCCGGGAGGAAGCGCCCCGCCCGGATCTCCCATACCGCCCATGCCCCCCATTCCGCCGCCGCCGCCGAACAGGCCGGCGAGCTTGGCGAAGCCGCCCATCTTCTTCAGCCTTTTCATCGCCGTCGCCATTTCCTGGTGCATCTTGAGGAGCTTGTTGACCTCCTGCACCGTGCGGCCGGCGCCCTTGGCGACGCGGATCTTGCGCTTCGCGTTCATCAGCTCCGGCCGGGTGCGTTCCTTCGGAGTCATCGAGCCGATGATCGCGTCCATATGGACGAGCACCCGGTTGTCGACGCCCTGGGCAGCCATCGCCGACTGCGCCTTCTTCATGCCGGGCAGCATGCCGGTGAGGCCGGTGAGGCCGCCCATGCGCTGCATCTGGGCGAGCTGGCTCCTGAGATCGTTGAGGTCGAACTGGCCCTTCGCCATCTTGCGGGCGAGCGCCTCGGCCTCGTCGGCCTTGATCGTCTCCTGCGCGCGCTCGACCAGGCCGACGACGTCGCCCATGCCGAGGATGCGGCCGGCGACGCGATCGGGATGGAAGCCTTCGAGCCCGTCCAGCCCCTCGCCGACGCCGGCGAACTTGATCGGCTTGCCGGTGACGGCGCGCATCGAGAGCGCGGCGCCGCCGCGGGCATCGCCGTCGAGCCGGGTCAGCACCACGCCGGTCAGCGGCACCTGCTCGGAGAAGCTCTTGGCGACGTTGACCGCGTCCTGGCCGGTCAGAGCGTCGACGACGAGAAGAATTTCATTCGGATCAGAGATTTGGGCAATGGCCTTCATCTCGTCCATCAAGGCCTGGTCGACATGGAGGCGGCCCGCCGTGTCGAGCAGCAGCACGTCGTAACCCTGGAGCTTCGCCGCCTGCAGGCCGCGCCGGGCGATGTCGACCGGCTGCTGGCCCGCAATGACCGGAAGGGTCGCGACCTCGGCCTTTTCGCCGAGGACGCGCAATTGCTCCTGCGCCGCCGGGCGGGCGACGTCGAGCGAGGCCATCATCACCTTCTTGCGCGCTTTCTCGGCGAGGCGCTTGGCGATCTTGGCGGTGCTCGTCGTCTTGCCCGAGCCCTGGAGGCCGACCATCAGGATCACCGCCGGCGGCGTGACGTCGATAGCGAGCTCCGACGAATCCGCGCCGAGCATCTCGACCAGGGCATCGTGGACGATCTTGACGACCTGCTGGCCGGGCGTGACCGACTTCAGCACCTGCTGGCCGACGGCCTGCTCGGTCACCTTGTCGACGAAGTCGCGGACGACCGGCAGCGCCACGTCCGCCTCGAGCAGGGCGATCCGCACCTCGCGCATCGCCGCGCGCACGTCGGCCTCGCTGAGCGCGCCGCGGCCGCGCAGGCGGTCGAACACAGTGCCCAGGCGGTCGCTCAGGCTGTCGAACATCCAGAACTCCTCGTTCCGCACCCGAAAACGCAAAAGCGCCGGCGGGCGAAACTCGCCGGCCAGCGCGCGCCCATGGACGCTTCAGTCACCCGTAAACGGGATGTGGGGGCGCATAGCCGCGAGGGGAAGACATGGCAAGGGTGGGAGACGGCGAAAGCGGCTCCAACTCGTGGATCAGCACTTGGCTTCTGAACTATCCTCTCCCTTTGAGGGGAGAGGATACTGAGCCTTGGCGGCTCTGCCGCTTAGGCGAAGTTGGTGAGGGTGACACCGCCGGTGAGTTTAGCTCGGAATCTGTCACCCTCACCCAACTGCGCCTAGGCTCCTTCGGCGCCAAGGCTCCGTAACCATGCCGCGCTGGCTCGTCCCCCGGACGAGCCTTAGTAGCGCGGCATCCCCTCAAGGGAGAGGAGGATTCTTGCTCAACCGCTTTTCCGTCTGCCTTGACTCCGTTCGCGCCCGCGCGCCTATTCCGCGCCGCCGGCGGGGTCAGGGGGACACAGTATCCGCCGCGCCAGTGCCGTCTCCTTTTGCGTACCAGCAACAGGAGGGATGCCATGCAAAGAGTCACCGCGATCCTGCTCGTCTCCGCCTTCGCCGCCACGCCGGCATTGGCGCAGACCGGCTTCAACGGCACCTGGAAGGTCGATCTCCATTCCGTGCAGGCGCCGCAGAAGCCCGACGTCTTCATGATCAAGGGCGGAATCTATAGCTGCCGCTCGTGCGTGCCCGTCGTCACGGTCAAGGCCGACGGCGCCTTCCACGCCGTCACCGGCCATCCTTATTATGACGAGGAATCGGTCAAGGTGGTCGATGCGCGCACCGTCGCCTTCGCCAACCGGCTCAGGGGCAAAGCGACGGGCAGCTCGACCGACACCGTCTCGGCGGACGGCCGCACCCTGACCTTCACCTTCACCGATACGAGCAGCCCCAACGGCCAGGTCGTGAACGGCCGAGGAACCGAGCGCCGCGTCGGCCCGGCGCCCGCCGGTGCCCACGCCATCTCCGGATCGTGGCGCACCGACAAATATGACAATGTATCGCAGGCTGGCCTGCTCACGACCTACAAGCTGGCCGGCGGCATGCTGGAGATGAGCTCGCCGACCGGCCAGAGCTATCGGGCGAAGATCGGCGGCGGCCCGGTGGCGATCCACGGCGATTCGGCGGGGACGATGGCGTCGATCCGTCGGCTCGGCCCCGCGACCTTGCAGGAGACCGACCGGCGCGCCGGCAAGATCGTGTCGGTCGCGACCATGACCCTGGACCGCGGCGGCCGGACGATGAACGTCGTCTACGAGGACAAGGTCGGCGGGATGCGCACGCTCTATAAGCAGGTCAAGCAATAGGCCGGGCCGCGGCCGATCCGTGGGGAGGCACGGACCGGCCGCCGTCTTGGGGGAAAGGGTTTCACAAGCGGACTTGGCCACCATCCGGCCGCGTCCGCCTCCCTGCATCCGCATTCGTTCCGCGTCCGTATCTGGAGGCGCGTGCATCGCAAAACCGGCCGCCACAAACCACGCGTCGGCAAGAATGGGAGGGAATGGAATGAAGAAGGCATTTCTCTGCGCGATATTGGCGTCGGCGGCCTTGTGCGGCTGCCGGCAGCAGGCCGCGGCGCCGGCGGCGGACACCAAGGCGATCGCCGACCGGATCCGCCAAGGCGAGGCGCAATGGGTGAAGGATTATGCCGCCCACGACGTCGGCAAGGCGCTCGCCCATTATGCGCCGGACGCGGAGCTGATGCCGTCGGGCATGAAGCCGATGACCGGCACCAAGTCGATCGAAGCCGGGCTCAAGGGGCTGGTCGGCGACCCCAATTTCCAGCTCATCTTCGCGGCCGACAAGGTCGAGGTCGCCGCGTCGGGCGACATCGCCTACTCGCGCGGCACCTATACGCTGCACGCGTCCGATCCGAAGACGAAGCAGCCGATCACCGAGACCGGAACCTACATCACCACCTACAAGAAGCAGGCGGACGGCTCGTGGAAGGCCGAGGACGACATGGTCTCCGCGAGCGGCTGAGCTGGCCGCTTTCCCGTCTCGACAAGGCGAGGCCGCTTTCCTAGAGGGAGAGCGGCCCGGGCGGGTGTAGCTCAATGGCAGAGCAGAAGCTTCCCAAGCTTACGACGAGGGTTCGATTCCCTTCACCCGCTCCAATTTCTGACCGCTATGGATCGAACCCTCGAGTCTTTTGTGGCGCTCCGCCCAAGGGCTGCGCTCCTTTTTGGCGCTCCGCCCAAAAGGGCTGCGCTCTTTTGTGGCGCTCCGCCCAAAAGGGCTGCGCGCTGGTTCGATTCCCTTCGAGCTTTTCCGATTCTTCCGCAATTGAAACTCGGCCGGAACGGGTCGGATCCTGGGTTGAAGATGGTAAATATTACGGCCAACCAGCGGCGCAGCGCCGGGTCGATGGATCAGGTCAAAAAAAACCCCAGCCGAAGCTGGGGTCACTGTGAGCTCAGCCCTTGGAGCCGGCGCTGCCGAGGCCGCCGCTGCCGAACAGCCAATCCCAGAAACCGCGAACCGGTTGCTGCTTCTTCATCCCGAGTTCCTTCCAGCACGCAGTGAGGCGCGAATCGCCACATGCGGGAAGGCTGACTAGCGTTAATCGGGATGCTTAGCAATTGGTTAAGCACGTCGGGCGCGGCGGGGTTCCACAATTGGGACAAGCCTGACCAATTCCTCGAACGGCATCGGAACCCCGACCAGGAAGCCCTGCACGACGTCGCAGTCCATCGCCCTGAGGAGGTCGAGGATTTTCCGCTGCTCCACGCCTTCGGCGACGACCTTGCGGCCGAGCGAATGGGCGAGCTGGATCGTGGAATGGACCATGAGCTTGTCGCTCGAGCTGGTTGCGATCCCCTGGATGAAGCTCTTGTCGATCTTGATCTCGTTGGCCGGAATGCGCTTGAGGTAGCTCAAGGTCGAGAGGCCCGTCCCATAATCGTCGATCGAGAGCTGCACGCCCATCGCGCGCAGCCTGTGCAGCGTGTCGAGGCTGCTCGCGCTGCCGCTCAACGCAGCCGTTTCGGTGATTTCGAGCGTCAGGCATTCGGCGGGCAGAAGGTGCCGGGCGAGCAGGTCGCCGATCGTCTCGGTGAGGGTGAGGTCGTCGATCAGGCGCGCCGACAGGTTCACCGCGACATTGAAATGCGGGCGTATAGCGTGCAGCTCGGCGGCGGCCTGGACGGCCCGCTCGAGAACGCTGGTCGTGAGACGCTTGATCCGCCCGCCCTGCTCGGCGGCCAGCACGAAATCGGCGGGGCTGATCGGCCCCTTTTCGGGGTGGGTCCAGCGGGCCAGGGCTTCGGCACCGATGATCCTGCCCGACGCCAGATCGAGCTTCGGTTGATAGGCGATCCAGAGATCTCCGGCCTCGATCGCTTCGTCGAGCTGGCTCAGCAGCGACAGCCGCCACTCCGCATCCTGCAGCCTGGCGGCATCATATTCCTTCCAGCGCCACCCGTCGCGAAAGGCTTCGTCGGCCGCCACCAGCGCGCTTCCGAGGCGGTTGGGAAGCGAGCGGGAGGGATCGCCGTCGACGCCGAAGGTCATGGTCAGATCGAGCTGCCTGTCGCGGACCCGGACCGGGCTCCTGAACAGCTCGAAGAGACCGTCCAGATGCTCGCCGAGCTCCGCGATCGATCCTTCATCGGCAAACCAGGCGAAAATGCCTTCATCGCCCTGGTAGAGCTTCATCCTGGGCGCGCCCAGGGTCAGCCTTCTTGCGATCTGCTCGATCAAGAGGCGCTCGTCCTCGAGCGTCAGGGTCGCCGCCACCTCGGCATAATTGCGGACGCGCGCCGCGACCATCCGGCGCGAGCGATCGATCACTTCCTGCCTGAGCGCGGCGAGATTGGCGAGGCCGGACTCCGCGTTGGTGATCCCGCGCATCCGATAGGAGGATCGGAACACCGTCCATGAAAGCCGCCCCGCCACGATCAGGATGAGGGTGAGCGAGGGCATGATTTCGATGAACAGCAGCCGCTGCTCCAGCCAGAGCGGCACGGCGAGAAAGGCCGCGACGCCGAAGAGCAGGCAGGCAAGGCTGATCCTGTAGCGTCTCGCGAACAATGCCCCCGCGCAAAGCAGGAATGCGAGAAGGAACGGCGGCGCCCAGCCAAGATCGACCGGAATCCCCTCCCTCAAGGTTTCGGCACCGAGGACGTGGAGGAAGACTCCCGGCATGATTCCATGGCCGGGGACCACATAGGTATCGCCGAGCTGACGCGACGTCACGCCGATGACGGCCGTCTTGCCGGCGACCGCCGCGCTCGGAATTTTGCCCCGAAGAAGGTCGACCAGGCTGACGCGGGGGATCGAGTTCGGGTCGATCGCGTAATCGACGTGGAATTCGGCGCCGTCCGCTGCGCGCCGCCCCATCTTCGCCGCGAGCGTCGGATAGGCGTGGCCGGCGACCTTGAAGGAATAGGGAATCTTCCAGACCTCGCCCGCGAAATTGTACCAGACGTTGATGTCGGCGAGGTCGACATGGCTGGAAAACCGCGCCAGCGGCAGGACATCGGTCCTGATCCCGGTGACCGGGTCGGACACGATCTGGACCGGTATCGTCACCTTGTGGCCGAGGCGCGCGAACACCTTCTCCAGCGCCGCGTCTTCCGCCGCCTCGGACCGGGAAGAGAAGTCGATATCGAACACTATCTCCCGCGCGCCCAGCCGATCGAGACGGTCCGCGGCATCGGCATAGATGCTGCGCGGCAAGGGCCATAAGGCAAGCTGCTGCACGCTCTTGTCGTCGATCGCCACGACGACGATCCGGCCGCTGGCCGGGTGCCGGGCGACCGCGTTGCGCGTGCTTCGCATGAAGCCGTCGAGCGGCTCTCCCAAACCCGCGAAACCGACGAGAAGGCCGATCGCAAGGGCCCAGAGCAGCATGCGCAATCGCGCCCAGCCGGTCGCCGAAGGACCGGTCGAGCCCTGCCACTCGGTCCCGATTTCTTCCATAATGGAGCTGATGGGCGAAAAAGGTTATCAAACGGGAAAGCGTGCCGATCCGTTCGAGACCAGCCGCCTTCTTCGAAACGCCGGACGACGCAGCTTCGGCCTGCCGCCGCACGCGGTCGGCTTGGGGTCCGGACCCCAGGACGGATCGACATTCAGATTTCACGAGCGAGCCCCCTCTCCCCGGCGGGGATCGGGAGGTGTATCGGAGAGGCGGCGATGGGGTGCGCCGGCTCCGCCTCAGCCCCGGCGCCGCTTCGATCGCTCCCCGCAGATCGAGAGGAAGCCGGCCGCCATGAACGAGGCCATATGCTCCTTGACCGCGGCGAAATCCTCGGACTTGCAGAGGCCCCCGGACAATTTGTCGATGCGCCCGGTCCGCGCCAGCGTCAGCATCAGCGCGCCCGACACGAAATGATAGCCCCAGAACACGTCCTCGCGCTCGCAATCGGGAAGCGCCTTTTCGAGCAGGCCGATCAGGCGGAGGACGACCGGATCGAAATGGACGTCCATCAGCTCGGCGCCCCATATTGGCGTGTTCGCCACCTGGGCGCTCAGCCGCGCATAATTCTTCCAGCCCTCGCCGCCCTGGATGTAGAGATCGAGGTCGGTGTCGAGAAAGGCGCGAAGCGCGCCTTCGACGGTCGGCCTGCCCCCGGTCGCCGCGTCATAATCGTCGAGCGCCTTCATCCGCCGCCCGCTGGTCACCGCTGCGCGGCGCGCGAAGACGGCGTCGAACAGCGCCTTCTTGTCCGTGAAATAATAATTGAGCAACGTGTGGTGTACGCCGACCTTTTTGGCGACGTCCTTCAGCGTCACGCCGTGCAGCCCGTGCTTCGAGAACAGCTCCTCGGCCATGTCGAGGATCAGCTCCATCGTTTCGGCGCGCTGCTCCGCTTTTTTCGACGGGCGGCTTTTCCTTACGGCGGTTTCGGTCACGGCAGCGGTCTTTGATCCTGCGCGGTCCAGCGTCAAGACGCCGGCGCGCGGGAAGGACGATCGCGTCCGCATTTGAAAGAATATTCACGCGTCAGTTAACGTCCATTGACAGGCGCCGCAACGCGGCCCCATGGTACCGCCATAAAAGACGGAAGAGAGGTGCGGTGAAGGATCGGACCGACGCCAACGCGGCCGACAGAGACGCGACTGTTTCCCGCCGCCGGCGGCCGCGGCCGCTCCACCGCGGCGCCTGAGCCGATGGCGATTGCCGAACCCGCCCCAATGGCGCAAGCGTCCGGACCGGCGACCGCCAGGGTTCCCTTGCGGAGCTGGATCGTCCTCTGGACCCTGTGCGGGGTCTATGTCCTCAACTTCATCGACCGGCAGCTCCTCGCCATCCTCGCCAAGCCGATCGAGGACAGCCTCCACATCACCGACGGCCAGCTCGGCCGGCTCGGCGGCCTCTATTTCGCATTCTTCTACTGCTTCATCGCCATCCCCATCGCCTGGCTGGCCGACCGCACCGACCGGGTCACCATCCTCGCGCTCGCCTGCGGGATCTGGAGCGCCGCGACCATGGCCTGCGGCTTCGCGGCCAATTACGGGCAATTGGTTGCCGCGCGCATGACCGTCGGCTTCGGCGAGGCGGGCGGAGTTCCGCCTTCCTATGCGATCATCACCGACAGCTTTCCGCCGGGCCGCCGCGCCACCGCCCTGGGCATCTACAATGTCGGGCCGCCGATCGGAGTCGCGCTCGGCATCGCCTTCGGCGCCTCGATCGCCGCCGCCTTCAACTGGCGCGACGCCTTCGTCGCGATCGGAATCGTCGGGCTGGTCGCCGCGGTCGCGGTGCGGCTGATCGTCCGCGAGCCGCGGCGCGGCGCCTTCGACGCCAACGCCGCCGGCGCTGGGACGGCCCGATCGGGCTTCCGGGAGTCGCTGGGCGCCTTCTTCTCCCGGCCGACCCTGGTCCTCGCCGGGCTCGGCGGCGGCGCGACCCAGTTCATCACCTACGGCATGGGCAATTTCACCACCCTGTTCCTGATGCGCGAGAAGGGCATGACGTTCCACCAGCTCGCCATCTGGTACGCGCTCGCCGCCGGCATCGGCATGAGCGCCGGGATGCTCGTCTCGGGCCGGGTGATCGACCGCACCACCCGCCGGTCGAAGGCGGCCTATGCTTTGGTTCCCGCTCTGTCGCTCGCTTTCGCCCTCCCCTTCTATCTCGGCTTCCTGTGGGCGCCCTCCTGGCCGCTGTCCCTGCTGTTCCTGCTCGGCGCGATGATGCTCAATTATTTCTATCTCTCCTCCTCGGTCGCTTTGGTCCAGGAGGAGGTGCGGCCCGATCAGCGGGTGATGGCCGGCGCCCTGCTGCTGCTGGTGATGAACTTCATCGGCCTCGGCCTCGGCCCGACCTATGTCGGCGCGGCGAGCGACTGGTTCGCGGCCCATCATCATGCCCATGCGCTGCAGATCGCGCTCTATACGCTGACGCCTTTCTACGTGATCGCAATCCTCATCTTCCTGTGGCTGGCGCGCCTCCTTCGCCGCGAGCAGCAGGCCGCCGAAGGGAGTCCCGCATGATCCCGTTCACCCGCCTCCTCGCCGCCGCCGCCGCGGCCGCCTCCCTCCTTTTCGCCGCCCCGGCACCTGCCCAGCGGAGCCCCACCATGTCCTCCCCGCCAATGCCCTCCCCAATCGTCAAGGCCCCCGCGGGAACGCTCGAGGGGACCAAGGAAGGCGACCTCCTCGTCTTCAAGGGCATTCCCTTTGCCAAACCGCCGGTCGGGCCGCTGCGCTGGCGGGCGCCGCAGCCTTTGCCGCATTGGGACGGCGTCAGGGAGGCGACCGCCTTCGGCCCGGCCTGCTTCCAGCCGGAATCCAAGCTCAACAATATCTACGCGTCCGCTTCGCCGCCGCCGATGAGCGAGGATTGCCTGACGCTCAACATCTGGGCGCCGGCCCATGCCCGCCATGCGCCGGTCTTCTTCTGGATCTATGGCGGCGCTTTGTGGGGCGGGGCGAGCCGCGACCCGATGTATGACGGCAGGAAGCTCGCCGAGCGCGGCCTGATCGTCGTCTCGATCAACTATCGGCTCGGGCCGCTCGGCTGGCTCGCCCATCCCGCGCTCAGCGCCGAATCCCCGCGGCACATTTCGGGCAATTACGGCCTGCTCGACCAGATCGCGGCCTTGCATTGGGTCAGGGACAATATCGCCTCGTTCGGCGGCGATCCCGCCAACGTCACCATTGCGGGCGAGTCCGCGGGCGGCCTCAGCGTCCTCTATCTGCTGGCCTCGCCGCCCGCGCGCGGCCTGTTCGCCAAGGCGATCGCCGAGAGCTCCTACATGGTCTCGACCCAGGAATTGAAGGCGCGGGCCCACGGCACGCCCTCGGCCGAGGAGAGCGGCGTCGCGCTCGCCGCCGCGCTCCACGCGCCCGATCTCGCCGCCCTCAGGGCGATGGATCCGGAAAAGCTCACCAACGCCGCGGCCGCGGCCGGCTTCGCCCCGTTCGGCGCGGTCGACGGGCAGATCCTTCCCGACCAGATCGCCGCGATCTTCGACAAAAGCGCGCAGGCGCGGGTTCCGGTGCTCGCCGGCTTCAACAGCGGCGAGATAAGATCGCTGACCATCCTCGCTCCGCCGGCGCCGGCGAGCCCGGCCGATTACGAAAGGACGATCCGCGCCGCTTATGGCGACCTCGCCGACGCCTTCCTTCGCCTCTATCCGGCCGCCGGAATGAAGGAGAGCATCTTCGCGACGACCCGCGACGCGCTCTACGGCTGGACCGCCGAGCGGGTGGCGCGCAAGCAGGCGGCGCTTGGCCTGCCCTCCTATCTCTACCTGTTCGACCATGGCTATCCGGCCGCCGACGAGGCCGGCCTGCACGGCTTCCACGCCAGCGAATTGCCCTATGTGTTCGGAACGCTGAACGGCACGCCGCCGCTCTGGCCGAAAATTCCGGCGACGCCGCGCGAGACCGCCCTCTCCGACGCGATGCTCGATTATTGGAGCAGCTTCGCGCGCACCGGCCGGCCGCGGGCGGCGCACGCGCCGGACTGGCCCGCTTTTGCCGAGGGCGGCGCCTATATGCATTTCGCCGACACGCCGCAGCCGGCGACCGGCCTCATGCCCGGAATGTACGCGCTCAACGAGGAAGTCGTCTGCCGCCGCCGCGCCGCCGGCGACCTGCCGTGGCACTGGAATGTCGGCCTGGTCTCGCCAAAGCTGCCGCCGGCGACTCCGGCCTGCAAAGCCGCAACGCAGCGCTAGGATCGCACCCCCTCTCCCCGGCGGGGAGAGGGTTGGGGTGAGGGGGCTCGGCGTTCGAGATAACCTTCAGGCGCCCGACACTCTCACCCTGCCCTCTCCCTCCAGGGAGAAAATATTGGGTCAGCGCTCGAGCGCGTGGAAGCCCGCGGCCATGAACCTGGCCATGCGCTGCTTGACCGCCTGAAAATCCTCGGACCGGCAGAGGCCGCTCGAAAGCCGATCGATGCGGCCGGTGCGGGCGAGGGTGTTCATCAGGGCGCCCGTCACGAAATGATAGCCCCAGAAGATATCCTCTTCGGGAAGGTGCGGAAGCGCGCGTTTCAGGATTCCGACCAGCTTGAGCACGACCGGGTCGAAATGCCGGTCCATCATCACCGCACCTTCCGGCGTGTTGCTGAGGCGCGCGCAAAAGGCTCCGTAATTCATCCAGGCCTCGCCGCCTTCGCGGTAGAGGTCGAGGTCGGTGTCCAGGAAGACGTGAAGCGCGCCCTCGACGCTGACCTTGTCGCCCGCCTCGGCCTCGTAGCGTTCCAGCGCCGCGATCCGGCGGCCGCTGGTCTCGCCGGCGCGCCGTTCGAACACCGCTTCGAACAAGGCCTGCTTGTCCTTGAAATAATAATGGACGAGCGTGGTGTGGATGCCGACGCGCTGGGCGACGTCGCGCAGGGTGACGCCGTAGAAACCGTGCCGCGAGAAGAGATATTCGGCCGCGTCGACGATCTGCTCGAGGCTTTCCGCCCGTTGCTCGGCCTTGGTCCGGGGGCGGCGCGCGACGCCCCTCCCCGGATCCCTTGCTGCTGCGCGATCGGCCACGCTCAAACCCCTGAAAGATTAGGGTCCGGACCCTGACGATTGACCCCTTCGGTCGCGATCCTGCCGGCATCGTAATCGGCACGCAGGCGGTTCTTGTCAATCTTGCCGGAGGCGGCGAGCGGCATGGAGGGGATGCGCGCGACCCGATCGGGAATCCACCAGTCCGCGACCTTGCCGCGCAGGGCGCGGACCAGGGCCTGCGGGTCCGGGTCCTGGCCGGCCTGCGGCTGGACGATCAGCAACGGCCGCTCGCCCCATTTGTCGTCCGGCCGCCCGATCACGGCGACCAGGTCGACCGCCGGGTCGCGCCCGACGATCGCCTCGATCTCGGCCGGGTTGATCCATTCGCCGCCCGATTTGATCAGATCCTTCGCGCGGCCGCAGATCGTCAGGTTTCCGTCTTTATCGATGCGGGCGAGATCGCCGGTGTCGAACCAGCCTTCCGCGTCGAGCGCGTCCGACAAGGCATTGAAATAAGTGTCGACGACGCTCGCGCCCTTGACCCACAAATGGCCGACGGCGTCGCGCTGCTCCGCCAGCGTCTCGCCCTTGGCATTCTTGAGCTTGAGATCGAGGCCCAAAGGCGCGCGGCCGGACGTCCGCGCCGCCGGGCCCTCGGCGGTCGGGGGCGCGATCGTTCCGAGCGGCGACAGCTCGGTCATGCCCCAGCTCGTCTGGACACGCGCGCCGAGCCCCTCCTCCATGCGCCGGATCAGCGCGTCGGGACAATTGGACCCGCCGATGAGGACGCGCTCGAGGTCGGGCAGAGCGTCGCCGGTCGCCTCGAGATGATCGGCTACCCCCATCCACAAGGTCTGGATGCCGACCGCGAGGGTGACCTTTTCGTCCCGCATCAGCCGGGCGAGGCTCTCGCCGTCATTGTGGCGGCCCGGCAGCACCAGCCTGGCGCCGACCGCCGGCCCGGCGAACGGCATGCCCCAGCCATTGGCGTGGAACATCGGCACCGCGACCAGGACGACGTCCCGCGCGGTCAGCGCCATCGCATCGGCCTGAAGCGCGCGGAGCGTGTGCAGATAGTTGGAGCGGTGGGTGTAGAGGACGCCCTTCGGCATTCCGGTGGTGCCCGACGTGTAGCAGAGGCCGGCAGGGCTCGCTTCGTCGAAATCGCCCCATTCCGTCGCGGCGCCCAAGGCGGCGAGCAGATCCTCATAGGCCCAGATCCGCGCCTGCCCCTCGATCGGGGCGGCGGCGTCCGCATCGGCGTCGATCAGGATGATATGCTCCAGCGTCGGGCAGAGCGGCGCCAGCTCGTTCAGCAAGAGCATCAGGTCCGCGCTGACGGCCAGGACCCGGTCCTCCGCCTCGTTCACGATCGCGGCGAGATGCGCGACGGTGAGGCGCGGGTTGAGCGTGTGGCAGACCATCCCCGCGCCCATCGCGGCATAATAAAGCTCGAAATGATGCCGGGTGTTCCAGGCGAGCGTACCGACGCGGTCGCCGAAGCCGAGACCGAGCGCCTGGAGGGCGCCCGACAGAAGGTTGCTGCGCGCCCGCAAGGCGGCGTAGCCAAGGCGCGCGACGACGCGGCCGGCCTCCGCCTCGACGATCTCCGCCGCCGGGTGCCATTTGGCCGCGTGGTCGAGAAACTTGTCTACCGTCAGCGCGTAAATCTGCATGAAGCACTTCGTCGAGGGAGGGGCAGGCTCGCTTGCCGTCCGGAGCGGCCGGACGGCGGAAGCGGGCGGCTCAGAAGGCCTTCAGCACCTTGACCCCATATTGGCGGGGCGGCCCGGCGAAATCGAGGCCGCTGTTGAGCGCGCCGACATAATGCTGGTTGGTGAGGTTGGTGGCGTAAGCGGTCACCGTCCAGCTCTTGTGGGTCCAGGCGAGCTGGGCGGCGAGGATGTTGCGCTCGCCCAACCGGTCGCCCTGCGCCGGATCCTCGAACAGGGTCGCCCATTGCGGCGCGATATGGCCGAAATTGACCCGCGGCGTCAGCGTGTCGCCGCCGCCGAGCGCGATCTCATATTGCACCCCGGCATTGAAGGTGAAATCGGGCGCATAGGTCTGCTTGCGGCCTTTCAGGTTGATGCACGAGGCGCTGACGGGGCCGGTCTTCGGATCGCAGGGTGCGAAGGCGATGATCCGCGGATCGGTCGCGAAAAACTGGCCGAGCGACGTGTGCAGCACGTTGATTCCGGCATCGAGCGAGAAGCCGCCGAACTTGATGTCCAAATCGCCCTCGCCGCCATAGATCCGGGTGGTGTTGGGAACGTTGATCTCGATCCCGAATACCGGGATCGCCGGGAAGCCGATGATGACCTGGAAATTGCGGTAATCGTTGTAGAAGCCGTCGATCGTGGTGCGGACATGGCCGCCGGCGAACGTGGATTTCCAGCCGGCTTCGTAGGACCGCACCTTTTCCGGCCCGAACGGGGCGGGAATGCCGAGGCCGACCGGCACGTTGAGGCCGCCCGGGCGGAAGCCGGTGGCGACGAAGGCGTAGAGATAATTGTTGCGGTCGACCGTCCAGCCGAGCGACGCCTTGTAGGAGAAATCGTCGGATTTGGCGCTCTGCGCGTCGGGAAGGAACAGGCCGAACTGGATGATGTCGACATGGTTGGTGGTGCGGCTGGTCGTGTAGCGGCCGCCCAGATCGAGCGTCAGGTTCGGCGTGATCTTGAAGCCGATCTGGCCGAAGGCGGCGAGCGAGCGCTCCGGATTGTTGCCCTGCAATTCATATTGCCCGGCGACGGTGCCCAGAGGCTGACCGATCGGCGGCGTGTCGATCACGAACTGATAGGGCCTCAGGAAGAAATAGCTGTTCCACAGGCCGAACGCGCCGAGCAGCCAGGTGAAGCGCTGGTTGTCCGGCGAGATGAGGTTGAATTCCTGGGAGAATTGGGTCTCGGTGGCGCTGTCGAAGAAGGTCGAGTTCTTCGTCGTCGCGGTGTTGGCGGTCGCCGCGGTTCCGTCGAGGTCGGCGGTGTAAGCGGTATTGCCGGTCTGGAAGCCGGTGACCGAGCGGAACTTGATCCCGTCGCCGAAGCGATAATCGATCCTGAGGATCGAGCGGACGAACTTGTCGCGCGCCTTTTGCGGCGAATTGGCGGTGATGTCGAACAGGTCGCGATAATCGGGATTGGGAATCGCGGTGCCCGGGAAGGTACGGAAGCGGTCGGTGAACGGGTCGGCCGGATAGGCGCCGAGATCGAGATAGTCGAGATCGGTCTTCAAGAGGATGGAGAGCCGGTCGGTCGGCTTCCAGAGCAGGCTGATCCGCCCGGCGATTTCGCGCAGATTGCCCGGATTGAAAGGATAGGCGCCGCCGCCCGGACCGCTGATATGGTAGAAGGAATCGCGCCGCTCGCCGTAGAATGCGACGCGCGCCGCGAAGGTGTCGCTGACCGGCAAATTGACCGCGCCCTGGGCTCCCGCATCGTTGTAATTGCCGTAATTGGCGGCGAAATAGCCGTGGCTGCCGCCGCCGATGATCGGATCGTTGGTGTTGACGAAGACGGCGCCCCCGGTCGCGTTCTGGCCGACGATCGTGCCCTGCGGCCCGCGCAGCACCTGGACGTTGGCGATGTCGTAATAAGGCTCTTCCTGGAAATAGCCCGGGAAGGTCGGAACGCCGTCGCGATAGGTGATCACGCCGGTCGTCGTCTGGGTATTGTGCTCGGCCTTGCCGATGCCGCGCACGTTGAATTCGAGGCCCTGGCCGAAATTGTCGACGACCACGCTCGGCATCGCGAACTGGAGCGCGTCGACGTTGAGGACGCCCTTGGCGGCGAGGTCCTGGCCCGAAAGCACCGAGGCCGAGATCGGCGTCGTCATCAGATTTTCGGAACGGCGCTGGGCGGTAACGACGATCTCCGGCTCCGCCGCGTCATTGCTCGAAGAATTGCTCGAATTGGGCGTGCCGCTCGTATTGGTCGATTGCGGCGTCGCGGGCTGCGTCGCCTGCGCGGCCGCCGGCATCTGCCATGCGCATGCCAGAGCGGATGCGCCCAGGAACAAACCCCAAGCCTTCATGTCAGCCTCCCATTTTCCTCGTCCGCGCTCTTGCCGGCGCCGAACCCATTGCTGCACCCGATTCACCCAAGATTCAATACTAATTCTCGTTAGAGTGAATGACTGAGAAGGCAGCGGCCGGCGCACGGGGAGATTACCGGCGATCTCGTGCTGAAGGGCCGGCGCCTTTCCGACTGGGGCCTCCACATCGTCGACCTCAACCTCACGATCGGCAATCTGGTCGACGTCGTGCGGGCGGAGGGACGCGCGTATCTCGCGCGCGGCCGATGAGCGCCGGGAATGAATAGGTTCAGGATGGACCGACATTCGTTCAAGCTCCCTCTCCCCGTCGGGGAGAGGGTTGGGGTGAGGGGGCTCGGCGTCAGAGAATCACCACGGACGCCGGACACCCTCACCCCTACCCTCTCCCTCAGGAGTTCTGGGCGGTGCTCGAGAAAGTCATCCGCGCCTCAGATGATCGTCGCGCCGCCGTCGACCACGATCGTCTGGCCGGTGATATGGCCGCCGGCGTCGGAGGCGAGGAGCAGGGCCGCCCCCATCAGGTCGGTACCGCCGCCGAACTTGCCGAGCGGCGTCTCGCGCAGCAATTCCGGGCCGTGCCGCTCGAGGATCGCCCTGGTCATCTTCGAGGGGAAGAAGCCGGGCGCGATCGCATTGACCCGGATGTCGCGCGGCCCCCATTCGGCGGCGAGCGCGCGGGTCATGTTGATCACCGCGCCCTTGGCCGCATTATAGGCGATCGTGCCGATCCGGTCGGGATGATGGCCCTGCAGCCCCTCGACCGAGGCGATGTTGACCACCGCGCCCTTGCCCTGCTTCAGGAAAGCGGCGCGCGCGACGGCCTGGGTGAGCAGGAACAGGCCGGTCACGTTGAGGTCGATGACCTTGTTCCAGCCCTCGATCGGATAGTCTTCGGCCGGCGCGCCCCAGGTCGCGCCGGCATTGTTGACGAGGATGTCGATCCGGCCGAACCGGTCGAGGACGCGCCGGGTCAGGGCGGAAGCGGCGTCTTTCGTGCCGAGATCCGCCGCGAAGGCGGCCGCCGTGCAGCCCGCCGCATCCAGCTCCGCGACGGCGGCGTCGAGCTCCGCCTGCTTGCGCGCGACGAGCGCGAGCGAAGCGCCATATTCGCCAAGCGCGCGGGCGACCTGGAGGCCGACCCCGCGCGATCCGCCGGTGACGATCGCGACGCGGCCGCCGAGGTCGAACAGATTGGCCAGAATTCCGGTCATGCGCCCCTCCGCGATGCGATCAGCGCAGCGAAATGATGCGCGCTCGGCTTGGGCGCGCGCGCGAAGCTCGCGCGGTCGACCGCGACCAGTCCGAAATGCTGGGCATAGCCTTTGGTCCACTCGAAATTGTCGAGCAGAGACCAGTAAATGTAGCTGCGCACGTCAATGCCTTCCGCGAGGCACTTGTCGACCTCGGCGACGCAGGCGTCGATCCAGGCGATGCGGCGCGCGTCGTCGTCGGTGCCGATCCCGCTTTCGGTGACGTAGATCGGCTTGTTCGTCCGGCGCGCGGCGAGGCGGATCGCGCCGCCGAGCGCCGGCGGATAATATTCGTAGCCGGCGCCGGTCATCTCGGTGCCGGGCGGCGTTGGCACGAAGCCTTTGGCGTCGGCGCGGATGCGGAAATAGGGCTGGACGCCGATGAAGTCGCTCGCATTCACAGCGTCCCACCAGGCGCCGTAGAGCGTCCTTTCCATCTGCGCCGCGAGATTGTCCGCGCCGACCGGCTCGATCGGCTGGGTGGTGAGGGTGACTCCGACCGGGAAATCGCCGGGCCCGGCCTTGATCGCCTGATAGGCCTTGGCATGGGCGTCGAGCAGGTGCGGGTCGATCCGGTCCGGATTCGCGAACAGGATCGAGGAGAAAGAAGGGGAATTTGTGGCCCGCGCCGCGGCGGCGATCATCACGTTCCTTTTGGCATGCGCTTCCGGCGTGACGATCGGCCGCAGCAGCTTGATGAGCAGGTGGATGTTCGCCTCGTTGAACGGCGAGGCCATGCCGATCTGGTCGCCGAGCACGCGCGTCGCCCGCTCGCAGAAGCGCGCGAACAGGTCGGCGCTGTCCGGTACCTCCCAGCCGCCGCGCATCGCGAACCAGAGCGGCACCGTGAAATGATTGTAGGTGACGATCGGCAGCAGCCCGGCGGCGCGGCAGGCGGCGAGCACCCGCGCATAATGGTCGAGCTCGGCCTGGGAGAAACGCCCAGGCTCGGGCTCGATCCGCGCCCATTCGATGCCGAAGCGGTAGCAGTTCAGCCCAAGCGCGCGCGCGATCGCGAAATCCTCCTTGTAACGATGGTAGGAATCGCAGGCGTCGCCCGACGGCTCGGCGTAGACGGTTTCGGGGAGGTGCTCGAGCAGCCAGCTGTCGGAGTTGACGTCGTTGCCCTCGCTCTGGTGCGCCGAGATCGCCGCGCCCCACAGGAAGCCCCTGGGCATCGGCCGGCGTGGGGCCACCGAAGCCTGAGCCGCCTGCGTCCCCTGCCCCGCGGCCGCGCCGATTGCCGTCGCCGCCGCAAGCCCCGCCAGCAATTCGCGTCGCGTCGTTGCCATCGCATCCTCACCCATGTTCGGCCCGCAGGCGTTGCTTGTCGATCTTGCCGGTCATTGCCAGCGGCATCGCGGCGACCCGGACGATCGCGTCGGGCAGCCACCAGCTCGCGACCCGCGTCCGCAGCGCCTCGAGCAGGCTCTCGTCGGAGATTACGACGCCCTTGCGCGGCTCGACGATCAGGATCGGCCGCTCGCCCCATTTGGGATCGGCGCGGCCGACGACGGCGACCTGCGCGACCTCCGGCAAAGCGCCGACGATCGCCTCGATCTCGCCGGGATTGATCCATTCGCCGCCCGACTTGATGAGGTCCTTGGCGCGGCCGGTGATGCCGACCTGGCCGTCGGCGTCGATGATGGCGAGATCGCCGGTGTCGAACCAGCCGTCCGCGTCGACCGCGGGCTCGTCATGGCCGAAATAGCGCGCGACCACGCTCGCCCCGCGCACGCGCAGCCGCCCTTCCCGCCCGCGCTGCTCGGGAAGCGGCTTCCCCTCGGCATCGGTCAGGAGCAGGTCGACGCCCATCGCCGGCCGGCCGGACCGGGCGGCGCTGCGCACCGGCGCGCTTGCCGGCGTGGTGGTTCCGAGCGGCGACAATTCGGTCATCCCCCAGCTCGTCTGGACGACGATATCGAGCCGTTCCTCGAGCCGGTCCATCAACGCCTGCGGCACCGCCGAGCCGCCGAGCATGATCCGCTTGAGCGACGGCAGCGCGCCGCCGACGCGGTCGAGATGATCGACGAGGCCGAGCCAGACGGTCGGAACGCCGGCCGCCACCGTGACGTTTTCCGCCGCGATCGAACGCGCCAGGCTCGCCCCGTCCTGGTGCCGGCCGGGAAAGACCAATTTGGTCCCCGCCGCCGGCGCGGAGAATGGAAAGCCCCAGCCATTGGCGTGGAACATCGGCACCGCGACCAGCAGGGCGTCGCTCATGGTCAGCCCGCTCGCATCGGCCTGGAGCTGGTGGAGCGTGTGGAGATAATTGGAGCGGTGGGTGTAGGTGACGCCCCTCGGCGCGCCGGTGGTGCCCGACGTGAAGCAGAGGCCCGCCGGCGCATTCTCGTCGAAGCCGCCCCAGGCCATCGCCCGGCCGCGTTGTGCCAGCAATTCCTCGTAGCGCCAGACGCCGATGCCGCCGAGATCGGGCAAGGCGACTTCGGCGCCCGGCTCGTGGAGCATCACGACATGCGCGATCGACGGGCAGTGCGGGACCAGGGTCTCGGCGAGCGGCGCGAGATCGGGGCTGATCGCGAGCACGCGGTCGGCCGCCGCGCCGATCATCGCGGCGAGCTGTGCCGGCGCCAGCCGCGGGTTGAGCGTATGGCAGACGATGCCGACCCCCATCGCGCCGTACCAGCATTCCATCTGCGCCTGGCTGTTCCAGGCCAGGATCGCGAGATGATCGCCCGGCGCGAGGCCGAGCCAACGAAGCGCGCCCGACAGCCGGCCGCTGCGCTCGCGAAGCCCGGCATAGTCGATCCGGGCGGTGGCGCCGCCGGTGCCGGCGGTGACCACCTCGGTCGCGCCGTGCCATTTGGCGGCATGGTCGAGAAAGCGGTCGAGCGTCAGCCCATAGGCCTGCATCGCTCCGTGCGGCGACGCGCCGCTCATCGCGCCACCCCCCGCGCGCCTATTTGCGGTTCTTCGCGTCCCGGCAGATCGCCTCGAAGCCGGCGGCCATGAACCTGGCCATGTGCCGCCGGATCGCGACGAAATCCTCCGACGAGCAGAGGCCGTGCGACAATTCGTCGAGCCGGCCGGTCCGCGCCATATTGTGGGTCATCGCGCCCGAGACGAAATGATAGCCCCAGAAGATCGTCTCCTCGTCGCAATCGGGCATCGCCTTCCTGAGCAGGTCGATCAAGGCGAGCACGACCGGATTGAAATATTTGGTCATCTTCTCGGCGCCCCAGCCGGCGGCGCTGTTCGCCTGGGCGCTGATCTTGCCGAAGGCGATCCAATGCTCGGCATCCTCGATCTGGACGTTGAGATCGGTGTCGATCCAGGCGTGGAGCGCGCCCTCGACCGTGATCGCGTCGCCCACCTCCTCGGCGTAACGCCGCATCGCCTCGATCCGGTTGCGCGCCGAAACCGGCGCCCGCCGCGCCCACACCGCCTCGAACAGGCTTTCCTTGCCGCTGAAATGATAATGGATGAGGGTCGAGCTGACCCCGATCCGCGCGGCGACGTCCTTCAGGGTGACGCCGTGATAGCCGAACTCGGCGAACAATTGCTCGGCGGCGTCGAGGATGCGCTCGATCGATTCCTCGCGCACCCGCGCCTTGTGGTTCTCGCGGCGCGCGCGTTTCGCCGCCGGAGCCGGCTTCGGGGGCGCCGCCTGGTCGACCTTGCTCATCGCGCGGACGGTGCCGCCCCGCGAACCGTGCGTCAACGTCCTGTCCTCGTCGCAACCGCCGCGCCCCGGTCACGCTCAGAAGCTGTAGCCGAGCCGCACGCCGAAGGTGCGCGGCCGCAATATGGCGTAGCGGCTGTAAACGAACGCCTCGGGATGGATGTAGACGACGGCGTGGCTGTTGCCGAGATTCTCGACATAAAGGGTGGCGGAGAATTTGCCGATGTTGAGGCCGGTCTGCAGGTTCACATAAGTGTAGGCGTCGGTCAGCCCGGTCAGCGGATTGGGCGTTCCCGGCGTCCCGGGCGTGTTCGGGAAGCCGTTGGGGAACGACCCGACATGCTCGATCTGGAAGCTGCTGAAGCCGGTGATGCCGCCGCCCAATTTGTAATTGTAGCTGCCGAAGAAGGCGCCCTGGAGGTGCGGCGAGGCGAGCCGTGCGCCCTTGACCGCGCCCGAGATGATCGCCTGCTCGGGCGTGATCTGGGTGATCTTGGCGTCGTTCAACGAGCCGTTCAGGCCGAAGACCAGCCCATGGGCCGGGGCGACGGTGATTTCGGCTTCGAGGCCCTTGCTGGCGGCCCGCCCGATATTGGTCGCGAACTGGACCGAATCCGATTCGCGATTGGCCTGCACCTGGATGTTGCGCCAGTCGATATAATAAGCGGCGAGGTTCGCGGTCAGCTTGCCGTCGAGCCAGCGCCCCTTGAGGCCCACCTCGTAATTGGTGAGATTGTCGGAGCCGGCGCCCGAGGGGATGACGATGTCGTTGGGGTTGACCGTGCTGACGGTGCCGGCGCGGGCATTGTAGACCGGTGTTCGATAGCCTGTCGCAACGGTCGCATAGGTGGTGAGGCTGGACGACGGCTTGTAGGTGATGCTCGCCTTCCACGACGCCTTGGCCGCCGAGGGATAGTTGAAGCGCGCCGCCGGCACCGGGACGATCGCGAGCGGGCCCGGAATGCCGAACAGGGCATTGGTGAAATAGGCGCTGTTGAAGCCCGCGAACGTGTCGACCGTCGCCCCGTAGCGGCCGTAGCGAAGGCCGCCGGTGATCGAGAGCTGATGATTGATGTGCCAGGTGAGCTCGCCATAGCCGGCGAGCTCGTACTCGCGCGTGTCGCTCGGGAAGGTGGTGAAGGTCCCGTCCGCCGGCAGCCCGGTGATGCCGCGCGCGGCGAGGAAGGCAGGGCTCGACGCCTCGCGCCCGTCGAGGAACAGGTCGCGGTGCAGGTAGAAGCCGCCGATCGTCCATTCGAACGGACCGCCGGGGTTTGAGACCAGGCGCGTCTCCTGGACGAAGGTTTTCCAGATGCCGTGATCGTAGAGATAGAAGGGCACGGCCTGGCCGATCGTTGGCGCGAAGGCGGCGAAGGTACCGGCGAGGTCGACGTCGAACAGCCCGTCCTGATAGCCGTAGCTGGTCGAGCTGGTGAGGTGCGCGAAGTCGAACTGATAGTCGATCGTGCCGTTATAGAGTTGGGTCTTCGACGTATAGAGATCGGGGATCGTGCTGAAGCGCTTGCGCTCGCCCAATGACGGCGTCACCAGGGAGGCGTCCTCGGGATGGCTGTCCTCGTAAAGGCCCATCAGGCGGACGCTGAGCCGGCTCGTCGGCTTCCAGAGCAGGATAAAGCGGCCGCCCCAATCCTTCAGCGTGTTCGAATTCTTGATGCCGGTGCCGAGATTGTCGATGTAGCCGTCCTCGTGCCGGTAGAAACCGACGACGCGAAGCGCGAGCGTGTCGCCCGCCAAAGGCACGTTGACCATGCCGTCATAGCGCTGGCGGATGCCGCCGCCGTCGGGCGTGATGCCGAGATCGACGAGGACGGATGCGTCATAGCGCCCAAGCTCCGGGCTCTTGGTCAGGATGCGAAGCGCACCCGACAGCGAGCCCGATCCGAACAGGGTGCCCTGCGGGCCGCGGAGGAACTCGACCCGCTCGATGTCGTAGAGATTGGGATCGAGCGTCACCGAATTGCCGATCGTGGTCAGCGGAAGCTCGTCGAGATAGACGATGGTCGAGCTTTGCAGCCCGGCCTGATAGCCGTTGGTCGAGATGCCGCGGGTGGTGACGCTGAGATTGTTGCTGCTGCGCGAGTCGAGCACGACGCCCGGAGTCTCGCGGGCAATGCCCTCGAAGCCGACAATGCCCTTTCGGGTCAGCTCCGCCTGGGTGAAGGCGGTGACGCTCATCGGCACGTCCTGCAGCCGCTCGCTGCGGCGGGTCGCGGTGACGACGATCGTGTTGGGATCCGCCTCACTGGCCGCCCGGTCGGCGGTCGACGCCCTGGCCGGCGCGGTCTGGGCGGCGGGGGTTGCGGGGCCGGCGCCGGAGCCGGTCTGCGCGGCCGCCGGAACGGCCGCTGCCGCGAGCGCGATCATCGATGACGCGTAGGCGAATCCTTTCATGTCCCCTCCTCGTCGCTGCCGCGCCTGGACGACGCTGTTGGGCGAACGAGCCGACATTCGCTCCGCAGGCGAAAGGAGTCAATACTGACTTACTCGTCAGTCAATATTAGATCGAATGCCGAAGAACGATACGAAGTCGGCTTTTGCCGCCGGCACGGGTTCCTCGCGACGTTGCGCGGGCCGGGCGATGGTGGCACGTTTCCACGGTGAACCCAGCTTCGCCAACCGGCCCGGATGTCCGCGCGATCGAAGCCTGGCTTGAGGGCTTGCGGGGCTGCGGCGCGGCCGAGGACGGCGCCGCCGAGGCCGACGACGCGCCGCGGACCCTGTTCATCCTCGACAGCGATTTCGGCGAGCTCACCACGATTCTGTATCTGGTGCTCGGCCAGGCGTGCTTGCGCAACGCGCGCATCCTTGCCAGCCCCCGAATCTATTCCGTCAACCATGACGCGCTTCCGGGACGGATCGCCGAGTGGAAGACCGAGGCGGACCTGGTCGAGGCGCTCGACGCCTTCCGGCCGAGGCTGGTCGTGCTCGCGTCCGGTTATCTTCTGCCGGTCCATCGGCTGCTCAAGGCGGACGCGATGGAGCGGCTCTGCGCCAGGGCGCGAAGCGACGGCGCGATCGTCGTCACCGCCGATCCGTTCCTCGGCCTGGTGTCGCGCTGCGGGCCCGGGGACCTGCCAGGGTCGCTCTCGATCGCCATTCCCGACACCGCCGAGCCCGCTCTGGTCGAAGCGAAGAAGATGGGCGATGCCATGCTCCACAAGGGGCTCCTCGACGCGGAGCGGCTGCTGCGGACGGCCCCGCATCTCTACCCCTCCTACACCGACCGGGAGGGGATCGCGCCGCACGAGACGGACGGCCGGAATTGCTCCTTCTTCAACGCGGCGCTGGTGGCGCCGCCGCATCTTGCGCCGCGCGGCGACGGCAAGGATGGACAGCCCTTCTGGATGTTCCTCATCGCCCTGGTCGACTGGCAGACCCAATGCATGTTCGAGGGCGTCGACGAATTCAGCCGGATCGTCGCCGACCGGCTGGCCGACGCCGTCCGGCTGGGACGGCGCGCCGTCCTGCTCGCGCCGTCCGATCTCGTCGAGCGCGTGCGGCCGCTGGTGCCGGCGGGCGACGGCATCGCGCTGCTCGGCTTCTGCCCCTTCGCCCGCGTCATGGCGCTGCTCCTGGGGGCGGAGCATTGCTTCTACTGGAACGCGGTTTCCCACTCGATCATCATGCCGCTGTGGAACGGCCGCTCCGTCTTCCTGTTCGACCGGGGGCATCTGCTGCGGGCGGCGCCGAGCCTCGATCGCCGCGTCGTCGCCTGGTATCATCAGGGCTTCGAGCCGGCCCCTCTCGACCAGAAGGCCGGTTTGTCCCTCGCTTCGCTCGAAGAAAAAGCGCAAGCGCGGGCGCGGCATCGCGACGAGATCATGGCCCGCTACCGGCGCGCGCCCTCCCCGGCCGCGATGCTCGAGCGCCTGCTCGACGAAGCGCCGGAGCCGCATCGGCCGTAGCGCGACCCTTCCCGGCGTCCACGGCCGGCGTTTCGGCATGGCTGCGCCATTTTGCCCCGAGCGCCGCCAGGTCCGCCTCCGAAGGCGCGCCTTTTGCCGGCCCGTGCCGCGAAAAACCGGCGGCGGGCAGTGCCAGGCAGCGGAAATCGCGGCGCCGCGCCTGGATCCAAAGATCGGCGCCCTGCAGCGCCGCCGGGACCCATGCCGCGTCGAAGCCGCCCGTCGCCGCGAGCAGCGCGCGCCGCACGAGCAGGATTTCGCCGACCATCGGCGGCGAAAATGGCAGGCGCCGTTCCGCGTCGCCGGGGCGGCCATCGCCGGGATCGGCGGCAACCAGATCGGCACCCTCGTTCACCGCCTCGACCAGCCGCTCCAGGGCGCCGCGCGCCGCGATCCCGACCGAATCTTCGATAAAGCAGACCAGCCGCCGCCCGTTCGCGGGAAGGCCGGCCATCCGCCACCCCCCCGGCTCCCCGGCGCGCCCGGCGGCGTGGATGGCACATTCGGCGATGCCGCACCGCCGCAGCGATCGTGCCGCCCGGCCCGCCGGCGCCGGGACGACGAAATCGACGTCGCCGAGCGTCGCGTCCGCGACCGGCGTCGCTTCGAACAGGAAGGGCGGCATCGCGCTCGTCCGCCTGAGCGGAAGGCCGATCCGCGCCAGCGTGTCGTCGAGCAGGCGCCGCCACATCTCGTAGCCGGCGGCGGCGGTGAGCGCCTCGCTCGCGCGCGTATCGTGGACCCGGTAACGATAGAGGATTTCGTCGAGCAGTTCGAAATGCGCCACCTCCTCGAGCTGGAGGAAGATGTCGCAATCCTCGCCGGCGCCCTTGAAGTCGGCATAGCCCCGCCACCCCTGCGTCCGCCGGTAAGCCGACCGGCGGATCAGATAGGGCTGCGCCTGATTGTAGGGATCGGTCACCATCCCCCGGCAATAATGGCGCGGGCCGAACGGGAAGAGCGGGCCGCGGTCGACCGGCGCGCCGTCGACGCCGATCAGATCGCGGCGGGCGCGGATCAGGCTCGCCCAGGGATGGTCCGCCGCGAACGCCAGGAAACGCGCCACCGCCTCGGGCACCAGCAGATCGTCGTCGTCGAGCGGCAGCAGCCAGGGATCGGTGCCGCGATCGGTGAGGAATCGGCGCGCCGCGGCGATGCCGCGATTTTCGGTGAAGTGGACGCGGATCCGGGGATGATCCTCCCGCGCCAGCGCCTCAAGGATCGCGCGCGATTCCGCGTCGCCGCCGTCCCAGACCAGCGAAAGGGTCCAGGCGTCGGAGGTCTGGGCGAGCACCGAATCGATGCAGGGCCGCAGGAAGGCGCCCTTGAAGACCGGGACTTCGATCGAGATCGAGAGGGGAGCGGCCATGAGGCGGCGCCGGAGCCCTAGAAAGCGGCGGCCCGCTGGCCGGCATCGACGGCCGCGGCCACCGGAAATGGATCGCGAAGCGCGCTCAGATTGTGCAGATTGACGATCGGGTCGGCGAGCCTCGCATCGTTGAGGATGTCGAGGAAGTCGCGGTGGCGCGGATGCTCGGGCAGGTGGACGGCGCGGCGCTGGAATTCGGGGGCGGTGAACGTGCCCCAGTTCACGAGCTGCTGGAAGAACACGAAATCGGCGCCCACCGCCCGCCCCAGGTCGACGAAGGCCGGCATCTCCGCATAATTATTGTCCTGCACGACGAAGTTGATCCCGAACAGCTTGAGCTCTCCCGAAGCGCGCAACCCACCGATGAATCGGAGATTGGCGAGCAGGAGCTCGAAATCCGCCCCGCGATTGCGTGCATAGGTTTCCGCCGTGGCGGCGTCGATCGAGATGCAGGCGATGTCGATGACGTCGTTGCAGATCCTGTCCCATGCGGTCTCGGTGAACAACAGGCCGTTGGTGCCGAGGCCGATCCGCACCCGCGGCTGCTTCTCGGGATCGAAGTCGCGCAGGAAATTGTGGAAGATATGGCTGGCGAAGGCGTCGCCGCTGCCGGTGAAATGGAGATAGGCGCCGTATTTCAGATGATCGGGATGGGTCGCCCAGGCCTGGATGGCGAGCGCCTCGTCCCGGTCCCGGCCCTTCAGCGTGATCACGCCGGTGCGGCAGGTGGAGCAGGCGAGGTTGCACGACCGGTCGTAATTCATCGTGATCGTGGTCGGGCCGCGCGGCAGCCGCGTGATCTTGTGATCGATGATCAGGCGCAGATAGGGATCGGCGACCTCGGCCCTTTTGGGGAGCGTTCGCGACTGGAGCGCGCCGCAGGTCTTCTCGCAGCAATGCGCGAAGCTGCCGTCGAGGATCGAGCGGCGGATCGCCTGCGCCTTCTCCGAATTCCAGACCTGCATGAAGCTGCCGTCGGTCGCATCGCCGACGACGGTCGGGAGCTGGAGGGGGCAGCAGAGGAAGGTCCGCCCCTCCTGCGCGACCTCGGCGGTCAGGAACGGCTTGTCGCAGAACAGCTCCGAATAATCGCCTTCGTTGCGCGACGACACGCGCAGGCCGTTGATCCGGCCGAGGAACTCGGCGACGATCGGATAATCCCTTATCGCGAGGAGCGAACGGATCCCCTCGGCGTCGAAGGCGGCGCGATCCGCCTCCGGCAAGGCGGCCGCGACCAGCGCCTCGGCCTCGCCGAGGCAGTCCGCCAGTGTCTCTTCATGCGATTCGGAAAGGCAGGCGACGATGTCGAGATCGAGCCGCAAATAGGCTTCGAGGACGGCCATGTCGTCGCCGCCGGCGCGGCTCGCATAAGCCCTGGCGAAGAAGCGGAGCGGCGCGATGCCGCTCGCTTCGGCTTCCGCCAGATAGGCGGCGAGCATCCGATCCTTGCAGTCGTTGACGATGGCGACGACCGGCGGCGGCAGCGACCCGGCCCGGCTGAACGGCCGCGCCACGGCGGGCCAGCCGGCGACGGGCAGCTTGCGAATGATGCGCGAATGTTCGATTCCAACACCCCCCAGGATAGACCAGGCTAGCATCGCGCGGGGTCCGCCGCCAGCGCCGAGAAAAGCGGACGGAATTCGGCTTCGTTCAAGACTGGCGTTGGCCGGGAAGATACTTCTTGACCGCATCCGGCATTGATGATCCTCTGCTTCGGCCAGAAGCCTTTCCGCCCTTCGGCCGGTGCAGGCGTAAACGGCCATTGGGGGGTGCGAATCGTCATGAGTGATACCGATACCTTCATCGCGACCTTGACCCAGACGCCGGTCAAGGCGGGGGCGCTGCTTGCCAGCCTCAACGAGCTGAATTCCAACCTCGGCTCGATCATCAACGTCCTCACTTATTCGAAGACCGTCGACGACGACCTCTCGACCCTCAACGATGCGATCTCCACGGCGCAGGAGCTGCTGGAGGTCGCGTCGGTCATTCCCGAGGTCGGCGAGGCGGCGGCGGCGGTGAACGAGGCGCTCACCGCGCTCAGCGTCGAGGTGAAGCCGGCGAAAGAGGCGGCGGACAGCATCGAAGCCGAGGTCAAGCCGGTCCGCGACGCCCTCCAGAGCGTGCAGAGCAAGCTGCAGGATCTCATCAATGCGGTCCAGCAGGTCCAGACGACCTCGCAGACCTTCCTCAATGATTTCACCGCCGTCGTGAACTGCATCAACGGTCTTCCCGACGGCACCTACAAGACGCAGGGCCTCGCCTATCTCGACCAATTCTCATCCGCGGCCGAGCCGGAGGTGAGCGGGCTCAACACCGCGATGGACACGGCGAACAACGTCATCACCACTTTCTATTCGGCGCTGAGCGCGCTCGCCGCGGCGCTCAACCCGCTCCAGGAGATCGATTCCGCGATCCAGTCCGTGCTGTCCGCGCTCAGCCCGATCACCAACGTGCTGAGCTCGCTCGTGAACGACCTCAAGAACATCACGATCTGGGTTCCGATTCCCTATCCCCAGGAGCTCAGCCTCTACGATATCTTCAACGAGTTCGAGAGCGTCGCAAGCATCATCGAGCAGGCGTTGGCGCCGATCCAGGATATCGTGAACCAGGTCCTGAGCGCGCTCAACATCCAATTGCCGCAGATACCGGGGCTCAGCTATTTGCTCAATCTCGCGCTCAACATCCCGGGCATTCCGGATTTCGCGGGTTTGCTGTCGCCGATCACCGACTTCCTCAACCAGCTCGAAGGGCTCATTCCGACGTTCAGCCTTACCTGCCCGCCGAGCAGCCCCGACGCCGAGGTCCCCGGCGGCGGCACCTACAGCCGATGAATCCTCCTTTCGGCAGCGCGCCGCCCGCTTCGTCCCCGCCGGCCTGAGGCCGGCGGGCGACCGGCTTGCCCGCGACGATCCTCCTGTTTCCGCTGAGCAACGTGCTCGGCCACCTGACCCGCGCCTTCGCTTTGGCGGAAGCGTTCGATGCCAATGGCGACGAGGTCCATATCGTCCTGTCGCGCGCCTATCCGGCGCTGCGCGCGTTGCTGCCGCCCGGCATCCGCATCCATATGAGCCCGGAACTGGCCCTGCCGCGGAGCGGCGTTTCGCTCGCCAGCTATGCGGACGGCGCCGCGGCGGACCGGGCCAACCGGAGCCGCGGCGGCCCGACCCCCGCCGGCAAAAGCCGCGGCGAGCGGATGAAGCGGATGATCGCGCGCGACGCCGCGATCGTCGCCAGGGTGCGGCCCGACATCGTCGTCGCCGACCAGCGCTGCACGCCGGCTTTGCTGCCCGGAGTCGCGCCCGAGCGGCTGTTCCACGTCTCGAACATGCTCGGTTACCCGTCCTTCGTCCGCCGCGTCTCGGGAAGCCTTCCCTTCCCGCTCGCCTCCGGACGCATATTGGTGCCCGGCATAAGCGAGATCGAACATGGTGGCGGGCCGGGCGCGGGACCCGCCGAGAGCCTGTGCGGGATGTTCCGCTGGCGGGGCTGGCGCCGGCTCGCGGGCGATGCCCCGCCGCCGCCGCGATCGGACCTGTTCCTCTTCTTCGGCAGCACCGGCAATTCGGGCCGCCTGGTGCCGTGGCTGCTGCGGCATCTGCCCCCCCATGTCTCGGTTTCCGCCATCGCCGGCGCCGCCCAATCGGACGGCGTGCGCCGCGCCCATATCGCCCCGCGCGGAGACCTGGAGAGCTTCCTGCCGCGGGCGCGGGCCGCATTCTGCCACGGCGGCCACGGCAGCGTGATGGCGTGCATCCGCCACCAAACGCCGATGGCGATCCTTCCGCAGAATATCGAGCAGCTCGAGATCGGCCGCCAGGTCGAGCGGCTGGGATTGGGGATTCTGGTGAGGCGGCCCGTCCACGAACTCGGTCCGGCGGAGCTGGGCGGGATCGTCGAGAGGCTGACGACGGACGCCGGCATCCGGGCCAATCTCCGCCATTATTCCGCTCTGCTCGGCGAGGGCGACGGCGCCGGCCGCGCCGTGGCGATCGTGCACCGCGGGCTCGCCGGCGGCTGAACGCCCTTCACAGCCGCCGGTCGATAATGCCCGCGACGCGAAGCGCGTTGGCGGCGATGGTCAGGCTCGGATTGGTCCCGCCGCTCGAGGGGAAGAAGGAGCCGTCCACCACATAGAGATTGTCGAGGTCATGGGCGCGGTTGGTCGCGTCGAGCACGCTGGTCCGCGGATCGTCGCCGAAGCGGCAGGTCCCGCACACATGGCCGTAATTGATGTTGTTGCGGCCGAACGGCATGATCGCGGTCGCCATTTTCGGCGAGAGGGTCTCGACCAGGCGGCGCTGGAAAAGCCGGCTGCGCCGGAACAGCTCCTCGGTATAGACATAGTCGAAGCGCATGCCGTTGCCGGACCGGGGATCGGGGATCACGCGGTTCTCCGCATAGGGAAGGTCCTCCATGATCGTCGCCATCAGATTGGCGGACCCGAAACGGCGCTCGGCCATCCGCGCCGCCCGCGCGGCGAAATCGGGGCCGCGGGCGCTCCACCGCGCCGGGTCGCGATCGGTCGCCGACATCAGCAAGGCCTCGATGACCGGGGCGCCGAGCCGCAGCCCGACCGACTGGAAGGTGCCGAGCTTGTATCCGCGATCGTCGTAGAAATCGTTGAGGGTGATCGCCTTGCGGGGCCCGGCGGAGGGGAGGCGTTCGCCCGGATCGACCGTCACCAGATCGGTCGCGTGGAGCATGAGGTTGCGCCCGACCTGGCCCGAGGCGTTGGCGAGGCCGTCGGGCCATTCGGCGGAGCGCGAGCGCAGCAGCAGCAGCGGCGTCATCCACGCGCCCGCGGCGGCGACGACGATCCTCGCGTGGAAGCGCAATTCCTCGCCGCGCCAATGGGCGGCGACGCCGGTCACGCGCCGCCCCTCGGTGAGCAGGTACATCGCCTCGCAGCGCGCCAGGAGCATCGCGCCATGATCGCGCAAAGCGGGCAGCAGGCAGCGATAGCCGGCGTCGTGCTTGCATCCGAACGGGCATTTCTCGTCGCATTCGAGGCAGTTGCCGATATGCTCGACGGCGACGTGGGACCGGTAGGGATGAAGCCCGGCGGCCTGGAAGCACTCGAACAAGGCGGCGTCGCGCGCGCTCATCGCCGGCGGCGGCGCCAGCGGCGCTTCGGGGTCGGGCTCGAGCGGATCGGGCGTGCCGAAGACTCCGAACAAGGCCTCCGCCCGGCGATAGAACGGAATCATCTGCTCGAGCGTCACCGGCCATTGCTCGGGGAGGTTGGCGTCGGGTGCGTCGGGATACCAGGCGCGCGGCGCGAAGTCGGCGGCGCGGAAACGTTCGAGCTGGGCGGAATAGAGGGTGGTCGAGCCGCCGGTCCCGCAGCCGAGCGGCGCGTGGAAGTCGACCGGCCCGAAGCTCGTCCTTCCGCTGATCGGCAGCGGCCAGCGGCCGCGCCGCAGCAGGTCCTGCGCCGCCGGGTGGCCCGGCGGCGGCCCTTCCGGATCCTCCTTGGGGCCGTGCAGGAACAGGCCCTTTTCGAGGAACAGCACACGGCGCCCGAGCCGGGCGAGCTCGTAACCGATCGTGGCGCCGCCCATGCCGCAGCCGATGACGATCGCGTCCCAGATTTCGGGCTCGGGCGGCGAAGCCTCGTCCGGCTCCGTCATCGCGGCCGCCGAGCCATGACGATCCGGTCGCGGTCCATCCTGCGCCCCAGCCTCCCCCGGCGCGACGGGCCGCCGATGCGGCCTTCGCGCGTCACCGACATGAGGCAGATTTGGGTTCCAGTCGACCGCGAAGATCGACTTCACGCCCGATTCCGCGGCCGCTCCACGCGAAATGAGCGGCTCGGGAGCGGTCAGGGCCTGGCGGCGGCGGCCTCGGCCGGGCCGGTCCAGCCGCCGGCGGTAGCGACGTAGAGGCGGGCGACGTTGAGATATTGGCGCTGCCGGGCGTCGACCAGAGCGAGGCGCGCGCGCTGGTAGAGGCGTTCGGATTCGAGCACCTGGATGATCCCCGAATTGCCGACCTGGAAGCTGCGCCGCGAGAGCTGGAGCGAGCGGGCGGCAAGGTCGGTCGCCTGCTGCTGGTTGGCGACGGAGCCGCTGTCGCTCCGGATCGCGTCGAGCAGGTCGGCGACCTGGCGGAAAGCGTCGAGCACGACCTGCTGGTAGGTCGCGGCGGACGCGCGCGCCTGGTCGACCGCGGCGCGCTTCTCCGCCTTCAGCGTGCCGCCGTGGAAGAGCGGCGCGGTCAGCCCGCCGAAAATGTCGAAGCCGCGAAAGCCCGGGCCCAGCACGTCGCCGATATGGGGCGCCGCCTGGGTCAGCGTCGCGCCGAGGTTGATGTCCGGATAGAGGCGCGCGGTCGCGACTCCGATCGCCGCGGTGGCGGCGTGGAGGTCGGCCTCGGCCTGGAGGATGTCGGGCCTTTTGTGGACGAGCTCCGACGGGAGCGTCACCGGAATGCTCGCCGGCAAGGTGAATTGGGCAAGATCGAAATCGGTCGGGCCGAGATCGGCCGGGGCGATGCCGATCAGGGTCGCGAGCATGTGCCGCGCTTCCTCCAGCTCCTGGCCGAGCTGGGGCAGGTCGCCGCGATCGTCGGCGAGCTGGGTCTGGGCGTTGAGCACCTCGACCAGCGTGCCCTCGCCGGCCTGGCGGCGCTTCTGGGTCAGGTCGACGTTGCGCGCGTCCTCGGCGAGCAAGGCGTTGGCGGCATCGATCCGGGTCCGGATCGCGGCGATGGTCAGCACCTGGTTGACGACGCGGCCGGCGATGGTGAGGTGCGCGGCCTGGGCCTGGCGGAGCTGCGCCTCGGCCTGGGCGGCGGCCTGCTCGACCGCGCGCCTTTTGCCGCCGAACAGGTCGAGATCGTAGGAGATGCCGCCGCCGACCGTATAGAGGTTGAACACCGGGTTGCCGGCCCCGATGCCGAGCGCGGCCGGGTTGAAGCCGAAGGCGGCGAGGTTGACCTGCTCATGCTCGACGCGGGCGCTTGCATCGACCTGCGGCAGCCGGCGGCCGGCGGCGGCGGCGATCTGCTCGCGCGCCTGCTCGAGGGTCGCGTTGCTGGCGGCGAGGCTGTAATTGTCGGCGATGGCGCGATCGACGAGGGCGTCGAGCGCCGGCGAGCCGAACGCCTCCCACCAGCGCGCTTGCGGGCCCTCGCCGGGCAGCGCCCGCGGCGTGCCGGCCACCGGCTTCAGCGGGTCCGACGGGCCGGTATAGGCGGTCGCCGAGGGCGCGGCCGGCGGCTTGAAGTTCGGGCCGACGGTGCAGCCGGCAAGCGCGCCGGCGAGAAGAAGGATGCGCAGCTTCATGATCAATCCAGATGGAGGGCGAGCTCTTCGCTCGACGGCTTGGCGCGCGAGGTGCGCATGAACAGGACCATCGGCGCGATGATCATGGTGACGAGGAACAGACCCCAGAAGGCGTCGACATAGGAGACCATCGCCGCCTGGCGGCTGATCTCGGCGTTGATCCGCGCCACCATCGCCGGATCGAAGAAATCGAAATTCGGGATGCGCAGCCAAAGCACCGGATTGTCCGGCCGCACCGCTTCCACCAGCCGCGAATGGACGGTCGCGGCGTTGCGGATCGTCATCGCCTGAAGCACCGAGATGCCGATCGCGGCGCCGATGTTGCGGATGAGGGTGAACATCGCCGCGCCCTCGTTGCGGTAGCGCACCGGCAGGGTCGCGAAGGCGATGGTCGAGAGCGGCACGAAGATGAGGCCGGTGCCGAGGCCCTGGATGAAGCCCGAGCTGATCACCAGGCTCTCGTCCATGCCGAGCGAGAAATCGGCCATCCGGTACATCGAGTAAGCGCACAGCGCGAGGCCGGAGATGATCAGGATGCGCGCGTCGACGCGCTTGATGAGCTGGCCGACCGCGATCATCGAGATCATAGTTCCCATGCCGCGCGGCGCGGTGACGAGGCCGGTCAGCACCACCGGATAACCCATCAGGGTCTCGAGCATCGGCGGCAGCAAGGCGAGCACCGAGAAGATGATCACGCCGAGGAAGAAGCCGAACACCGAGCCGAACAGGAAATTGCGGTCGCTGAACAGGCCGAGATCGATGAACGGCCTTTTCGCCGTCGCCATATGCACGACGAACAGATAGGCGAAGAACAGGGCCGACGCCCCTTCGAGGCAGATTTCGAGCGAGCTGAACCAATCCTTCTCCTGGCCGCGATCGAGCATCATCTGCAGCGATCCGATGGCGAGCGCCAGCACCGCGAAACCGAAGAAATCGAGCCGCACCTTCTCGGCTCGTTTCGTTTCGGTGAGGAAGGCGGAGAAGCCCATGAAGGCGGCCGCGCCGACCGGCAGGTTGATGTAGAAGACCCAGCGCCACGAGAAGCTGTCGGTCAGCCAGCCGCCCAAAGCGGGGCCGATGATCGGGCCGAGGATCGCGCCCATGCCCCACACCGCCATCGCCGGGCCGTGCCGCTCGGGCGGGTTGATGTCGAGCAGGATCGCCTGGCTCATCGGCACCAGGGCCGCCCCGAACACGCCCTGGAGCAGGCGGAAGCCGACCAATTCCTCGAGGCTGGTGGCGATGCCGCACAGGCCCGAGGCGATGGTGAAGCCGACGATCGACCACAGCATCAGCCGCTTGCGGCCGATCCGGCCGGCGAGCCATCCGGTCAGCGGAGTCACGATCGCCGCGGCGACGATATAGGAAGTGAGGACCCAGGTGATCTCCTCCTGCGAGGCGGAGACGCTCCCCTCCATATGCGGCAGCGCGACGTTGGCGATCGTGCTGTCCAGCGAGTTCATCACCGTCGCCGCCATCACCGATGCGGTGATGAACCGGCGGGTCGTCGGATCGGGATAGGATTGCGTCATCGCCCTAGCGCGCGGGGCGCACCTTCGGAACGATATGCGGAGCGATCGGCGGCGTGTCGGGGCCGAACAGATGGCGCTCGTGGCCGGTGTCGACGGTCACTTCGGCGCTGAGCCCGGAATGGGCGGGAAGCTCGGCGGGCAGGTCCTCGATCTCGAGCTCGACCGGCAGTCGCTGCACGACCTTCACCCAGTTTCCGGTCGCGTTTTCCGGCGGCAGCAGCGCGAAGGCGTTGCCGGTGCCGGGGCTGAAGCTCGCGACATGGGCGCGAAGCTTGCGGTCTGGGAAGGCGTCGATCTTGACCGTCGCCGGCTGGCCCAGCCGCATGTAATGGAGCTGGTTCTCCTTGAAATTGGCCTCGACCCAGATGTGGCGGCCGACCAAAGTGAAGACCGGCTTCGACGCGGTGACGTAATCGCCGACCTGGAGCTGGCTGACCTTGGTGACGATGCCGTCCTGCGGCGCGCGGATGATCGTATAGCCGAGCTCGAGCCGGGCATGGTCGAGCGAGGCCTCGGCGCGCTGCACGGCGGGCTGGGCGGCGGCCGGCGCGCCGACATTGCCGGAAAGCGAGGCGGCGACGCTCTTCGCCTGTCCGCTCGCATTCTGGATGTTCTGGCGCGCGGTGCGCACCGCGAGCACCGCCTGGTCGTACTGGTTCTGCGAGGAGATGCCCTCGGCGAGCAATTCCTTCTGCCGGGCAGCCTCGCGCACCGCATAATCGAGCTGCGCCTTCGCCGCCTGGGTCTGCGCCTGCGCCGCCTGGTAATTGGCCTGGAGCGCGCCGATTTGCGTCCTCGCATTGGCGAGATCCGCCTCCGCCTCGGCGACCGCGGTCTTGAACGGCGTCGGATCGAGCGTGAACAATATGTCGCCGGCGTGGACATATTGGTTTTCGTGGACGGCGACGCCGACGACATGGCCGCTGACGTTCGACGTGATCTGGACCATGCCCGATTGCAAATAGGCATTGTCGGTCGCGGCATAGCGGCCGCCGTTCAGATAGAAGAACAAGGCGGCGATCAGCGCGACGACCGGCGCGGCGAGCAGCAGAAGCGTGCGCAGGCGCGATTTGCGCGCGGGCGCTTCCTCCTCGACGAATTCGTCTCCGATCGCGCCGTGGCCGCTGGCCTGGTCCTCGGCGCGCACTTCCTGCGACATGTCGGCCACCGCGTGAAATTCCTTGCTTGGCAAAACGGGAGCGGCGCGACGGACGGCGCGCGGTCCGCGCCTATCTAGTGCGCCGCAGCAAATAATCTAATGAATGTTGGTCAGATGCTTTATGAACGTGATTCATGCGTGAGATCGACCTCAACCTGCTCCGCGTCTTCGACGCCCTGATCGAGCTGCGCAGCGTCACCAAAGCGGCGGACCGGCTCGGCCTCACCCAGTCGGCGATCAGCCATGCGCTCGGGCGGCTGCGCCTCGCGGTCGACGATCCTTTGTTCGTGCGGCGCCCGGGCGGGCTGCAGCCGACCGCGCGGGCACTGGAGATCGCGCCCGGCATCCGCCAGGGGCTGACGCAGCTTCGCGGCGCCCTCTCCCCCTCTCCCTTCGATCCGGCGACCGCGATCCGCCGCTTCCGGATCAGCGCCGGCTCCTATTTCTGCGCTTTGCTGATCCCGGATCTGGCGGCGCGTGCCCTGCCGCGCGCGCCGGGCATCTCGTTCGGCATCGTCGCGCCGGGGCCCGACCTGCCGAGTGCGCTCGACGGCGGCCTGATCGACCTCGCGCTCGGCGCCTTCGGCAAGGCGCCGCCGCGGCTGGTCAGCGAGATCTTGTTCCGTGAGGAATTGGTCTGGGTGGCGCGGGCCGGAAACCCGGTCGTCGCGCGGCCGTCGCTGCTCCACGATTTGCCGCCCGAGAAAAGGCTCGACATCGCCGCGGGACGCCCCTTTCCCGGCCACGGCTCCTATAGCTGGGAGAGCGGGCTGGAGCGGCGCGTGGTCGCCGCGGCGGCCGCGGCCGACGGCGCGGCGGGCGGCGAGGAAGGCCAGGTGACGCTCTACGACGTGCCCACCGCGATCGCCACCGTCGCCGCGACCGACCTCGTCGCTCTGGTCCCCCGCCGCCTGGTCCCCAAAAGCGCCGCCCCCGAGCGGATCGCCATCGTCGAAAGCCGCGCCGAAAGCGGCCTCGACATGGCGATGCTGTGGCACAGCCGCCTCGCGGAGGATGCGGGGCTGGCGTGGCTCAGGGCATTGGTGCGGGAGTGTTTGGGGGGCGACAGGGACCCAGGCGGAAAGATGTCAATCGGCGGATCGGCCTGAAGAGAAGGGCAAGTCGACCAACAGTCCCACCATTTTGGTTGTATTATTCGATGAAATATTGAGGCAATTTCGGTCCTCGTCACGGGCTTTCGAACCGTCATTGACTTGAACCGGACACTATGGTGATCTGAGTCACCGAAAGGGGAATCACCAGTGAAGAAATATGGCGCCAGGCTGCTTCTGGCGACGTCCTCGTTTGCGCTCGCGAGCGTAGCGCAGGCTGGCGTCACCACCACCTATACGTATGACGCGCTGGGACGGCTGGTCGCCGTCGCGACCAGCGGCGACGTCAATAACGGCCTGGGGACCGCGGTGAGTTATGATCCGGCGGGCAACCGAACCAGCTATTGGACCGGCACCGGCCCGGCGCCGCCGCCACCGCCG
>DASXCT010000011.1:0-7115 GCA_036491055.1 Allosphingosinicella sp. | reverse complement strand
CAACGGTCATGACGAGGCGGAGAGGCGGTCAGGGCTAGGCGCGAGGAGGGAGCGATGGTGATCCATCGTGACCGACGAGCAACGACGATGAGCCGGTGCGAACATCCCCCGGATGTTCGCAGCCATGCCGGGGGCATGGCGGCCGGCTCATGGCCGTCTCTCCGCCTCGCCGCTGCGCCGCAGGCGCAGGTTTACCCTGAGCGGCTGCTGAAGCAGACAGCCGAAGGGCGATCCTGACCATTGCCGATAGTGGGTCCGAACCCTAGTATAGGAGGCGAAACGAAGGGGGATAAGCACATGAAAAAAGCCGTCATGATGCTCGCCGGCGCGGCTGTGGCCGCGCTTACCGGAGCAGCTTTCGCCCAGGCGGGCGCCGGCCACGGCACCGCAATCTACTGGATGACGGCCGACACGACCTCGGGCATGGCCGGGATGATGGGCGGTGGCGGTCGGCCCGGCGGACGGGCGATGATGGCGGCGATGATGGGCCGCGGCGGCGGCATGGACCCGAACGGCTTTGTGAAGACCCTCCGCCTGCAGCTCGGCGGCAATGCGCGGCCCGCCGGCGATCCCAGCGCCGAGCATCTTCCGCCCGCCGGCCTCGGCGCCGGCCCGAGCCTGCCGCTGGAGACGCCGCGCGAGGTCCAGGCGGCCGAGGAGCCGGCGTCGCCCGGAATGCCGCCCAACATGGAGCGGCCGCGCGGGCGCATCCTCATCTATTGGGGCTGCGGCGAGCATGCGCGGCCGGCCCAGCCGGTGGTGATCGATTTCGCGACCATGCAGGCGGGCCAGGTCCCGCCGGCCTTCGCCGCGGCGATGAACGTCGCGCGCGAGCAGGCGCCATCGGCCGGCCGCTTCCCGACCTATGGCGAATGGCCCAATTCGAAGTCGCACGCGCAGGTGCCGCAGAGCGGCTCCCTGGTCGGAGACCATGTCATCCGCGGCAATTATTCGCCCGAAATCCATTTCACTTTGGCGTCGGGGCAGGACTTCCTCGCCCCCGTCACCCTGGTCTCGAACCAGGCGGCGTCGTCGGGCGCGGTGCCTGTCGTCTGGCAACCGGTCGCCGGCTCCCGCGCCTGGTTCGCGAGCGCCTTCGGCGGCGGGCAGAATGGCGACGTCGTCATGTGGACCTCGTCCGAGAGCCAGGCGATGCCGATGATGGACTATATGCCCGACGGCGAGATCGCCCGGCTCGTCCAGCAGCGCGTGCTGCTGCCCGGGGCGACCACGCAATGCACCGTGCCGGCTGAAGTGGCGCATGCGGGGCAGGGGACGATGTTCACCCTGACCGCCTTCGGCGGCGAGGCGAATTTCAGCCATCCCCTCCGTCCGGCCCGCGCGCCGGCTTCATGGCATCCCGACTGGGCGGTCAAGCTGAGGGTCAAGTCGACCTATATGGGCCTGCTCGGAATGAACATGGCGGCCATGGGTGGGCGCGAGGAAGCCGAGGGCCAGCCGGCCGACAATCCGCCCCCCGGCCAGAAGAAAAAGAAGAAGGGCATGTTCGGGGGCCTCGGCGGCCTCATCCCGCACCCCCGCTGACCAGGGAAAGCGGCTCAGCGCAGCCAGCCCCGCCGCGCCGCTTCGCCCGCGAACCAGATCAGGAAGGTGCCGGCCACGATCACGCAGATCGGCACCGCGGTCGCCGAGGGGCCGAGCGTCTTCAGCGCCGGAGTGGCGAGCAGCACCCAGCCGAACTGGACGATCGCCGCCGCCAGCGAGACGATGAAGGCGAGTCGCGCCCAGCTTTGCCTGATCAGCAAAGCGAGCGCGCCGGTCAGGCCCACCCAGACCGCCACCGCATAAGCGGCCCAGACCCAGGCCGGCATCGCGTCGAAGATCGCCCGCTGAGCCGGCGAATATCCGCCGACGTCGGCCGTTTTCATCGTCACCGACGATAGATAGGCATAGCAGCCGCCCGCTTCCCATAGCAAAGCCAGAACCGCGACGATCCAGTACCAGGCGGGCACCGCCGGCTTCGTTTCTCCATCCATGGCCGCCTCCCATCGTTGCGAGCCGAAACTGCGCCCGCCGCCGCGAAAAGGCAAACTAGCAGGCGCCCGCAACCGTCCGCCTTTCCGCTCGTTACAGGCCCGTAGCGGCTTTACCGCCCTTTTATGTAGGGAGAGAGACGATGGGCCTTATCCTGTTGATTATTCTGATCATTCTTATCGTCGGCGCGATGCCGCGCTGGGGCTATAGCCGCGGCTGGGGCTATTATCCGTCCGGCGGCCTCGGCCTCATCCTCATCCTCATCCTCATCCTGTGGCTGATGGGCTATTTCCACTGATCGAGGCGCGGGCGGGAAAGCGATTCCCGCCCGCAACCGCTTCCGGACTCGCGGGTTTCGGTCGAAACGTGCGCGTAGGAGGCAAGGATGGCGAGGAGACCTGCATGGTTGCCGGGCGGCGGGGGCGGCAGCATTTTCCTGTTCCTCATCCTGCTCATCCTCGTCGCTGTCCTGATTTTCTGGGCCCGTTCGCGGCACCCGCCTGGCCGATCGCACCCCGCCGCGACCGGGGTTCCGCCGACGCTTCCGGCCAGGGCGCTGCCGGCGCCGCGTTGATCCGGACGCTCTGATCCCGGCTTGCCGCGGCGGCCGGCGATGCGCAGGATGGAGGCATGTCCGCCGCCGCCTCGCTGGCCAGCCAATTCGTGCGCCATTTCGGGCGCCATCTCGTGCGCGAGGCGGTGGATTTCGCGCTTCCGCCGCGCTGCCCGGCCTGCGGGACGATCACGCCCGAGCCGCACCGTTTCTGCTTCGCCTGCTGGCAGAAGCTGATCTTTCTCGGCGACCCGTGCTGCGCCTGCTGCGGCCTGCCTTTCGCTTATGGCGAATCGGGCGCCCTTTGCGGCCGCTGCCTTGCCGAACCGCCGCCCTTCGACCGCCTTCGCGCCGCCGTCGCTTATGGCGAGGTCGCGCGCATCTCGGTGCTCAAGCTCAAATATGGGGGCCGTCCCGGCCTCGCCGAAACGCTCGCCCGCTTCATGATGCGTCCGCTGGCGGAGGCCGGCGGGGGCGAGACGGCGGGAGAGCAGGCGCCACTGCTCGTGCCGGTGCCGCTCCACCGCTGGCGGCTGTGGCGGCGGGGCTACAACCAGGCGGCTTTGCTCGCCGCCGCGCTCGGCCGGGCGCGCGGCATCGAGGCCGCGCCCGACCTGCTCCGCCGAGTCCGCGCGACCCCGCCGCTCAGGGGGCGCGGCCGGCGCGAGCGCGCGCTCGCGGTGCGCGGCGCGTTCCGGGTGACGGAGCAGGGCAAGGCGGTTCTCGCCGGCCGGCCCGTCATCCTCGTCGACGACGTCTTCACCAGCGGCGCCACTGCCGGCGCCTGCGCCCGCGCGCTGAAGCGGGCCGGGGCGGCATCGGTCGCCATATTGTGCTGGGCGCGGGTCGTGCAGGACGGCGCGTGATCCAAAAAGACGGCTTTGCGTTTGTGACGGCATGAAGACAAGCGCACACAGAATCAAAGAGCTCGGCTATCTCATTTCGATCCTGAGCGTCTTCCTGCTTGCCTACCCGCCGCTGAAGACCGCCAAAAGCGATCCGATATTGCTCGCCTGCATCGCCGTCGGCGCGATCCTCTCCATTCTCGGCATGGCGTTGCGCTGGATCGCCGACCGCAAGACCCAGCACCGGATCGACCGCAAGGAGAATAAAGGCGACGAGGGAGCCGACCGCTCCGCCCCCGCCGCGGGGCGTTGACAAGAGGCACCGCGCCGCGCCACCCCGAGGCCAAGGAGCGAAACATGGCCCGGGTGGAAATCTATACGAAGTTCGGCTGTCCCTATTGCACGCGCGCTAGGGCGCTGCTGGCGCACAAGGGCGTGCGCTATGAGGAATATGATTTGAACGCGATTCCCGGCAAGCGCGAAGAGATGCTGGCGCGGTCGAACGGCCGTTACACCGTGCCCCAGATCTTCATCGACGGCCGTCATGTCGGCGGCGCGGACGATCTCGCCGCGCTCGAGCAGGCGGGCCGGCTCGACCCGATGCTCGCCGGCGGATGAGCCGGATCGCGCTCTACCAGGCGCGGACCGGAATCGATCCGGAGGCGAATGCGCGCGACCTCGCCGCCGCCGTCGGGGAAGCGGCGCAAGGCGGGGCGGCGATGTTGTTCACGCCGGAGATGAGCGGTCTGCTCGACCGCGACCGGCAGCGGGCGGCCGCCCATCTCCATTCCGAAGCCGAGGATCCATTGCTCGCCGCGGTGCGCGACGCGGCCGCCCGGGCCGGCATCTGGGTCCATCTCGGCTCGCTGGCGCTGAAGCGGGATGACGGCCGGCTCGCCAATCGCGGCTTCGTCATCGACGGCAATGGCGCGGTTCGCGCCACCTACGACAAGCTCCATCTGTTCGACGTCGACCTGCCGACCGGCGAGAGCTGGCGCGAATCCGCTTCCTACGCGCCGGGCGAGCGGGCGGTGGTCGTGGCGACCCCGATCGGGCCGCTCGGCCTCTCCATCTGCTACGATCTGCGCTTCCCCGATCTCTATCGCGCGCTGACCGATGCCGGCGCCAGGATCGTCGCCATTCCCGCCGCCTTCACCGTCCCAACCGGCCGGGCGCACTGGCACGTGCTGATGCGGGCGCGGGCGATCGAGGCGGGCATCTTCGTCGTCGCCGCCGCCCAGTCCGGCCGGCACGAGGATGGGCGCGAGACCTACGGCCACAGCCTCGTCGTCGGGCCGTGGGGCGACATATTGCTAGACATGGGGGATGAAAAGGGCGTCGGCTTCGCCGATATCGCGGCGGCGCGGGTGGACGAGGTGCGGATGCGTCTCCCCGCCATCCGCCACCGCCGTCTCATTCCCGAGCCCGAACAGCTTCCTTGATCATCTTCGACCTCAAATGCGCGCCTTCGGGCCATGTCTTCGAAGCCTGGTTCGGCTCGACCGCCGATTATGAGGCGCAGAAGGCGCGCGGCCTCGTCTCCTGCCCGCTCTGCGGCTCGGACGCGGTGGACAAGGCGCCGATGGCCCCCGCGGTCGGCGCCAAGGGCAACGCCGGGAAGCAGGCCGCGCCGCCCGAGCTCTTCTCCGGCAATTCCGAGCAGGTGAAGGCGATGCTCGCCGCCGCCGCGGCGCTGCAGAAGACCTTGCTCGAAGGCTCCGAAGGCGTGGGGGATCAGTTCGCCGAGGAGGCGCGGGCGATCCATCTCGGCGAGGCCGAGAAGCGCGCCATCCACGGCCGCGCCACGCGCGCGCAGGCGGAGAGCCTGCTGGAAGACGGCATTCCGGTCGCGCCTCTGCCCTTTCCGATCGTCGATCCCGCCGCCGAGAATTGATCGCCGGCGCTGGCTGTGATCGGCCGGACTCGCTATCGTCTCCCGGATCGGGAGGGGACGGGCGCATGAAGTCGGTCGCGATCTACAGCCTCAAGGGCGGCGTCGGCAAGACGACCCTCGCGGTCAATCTCGCCTGGACCGCGGCGACCTTGTCCTCGCGCCGTACCTTGCTCTGGGACCTCGATCCGCAGCGCGGCTCGACTTATTTGCTCGGCGGCGAGGACGGGCCGAGCGACCGGGCCCGCGCGGTCTTCGCCAAGGCGGTCGCGCCCGAGAAGCTGGTCCGGCCGACCGCCTTCGAGCGCCTCTCTCTGCTTCCCGCGGACATATCGCTGCGCGAGCTCGACCGCTATCTGTTCGATCTCGGCAAGAAGAAGAGGCTGGAGAAACTGCTCGAGACGCTCGGCCGGACGTTCGAGCGCGTGATCCTCGATTGCCCGCCCGGCCTCACCGAAACCAGCGAGCAGGTGCTCCGTGCCGCCGACGTCATCGTCGTGCCGGTGATCCCGTCGCCGCTGTCGCAGCGCGCGCTCGACGACGTCGTCGATTATCTCGACCGCAAGAAGCTCGGCCGCGGCGCGATCCTGCCGGTCCATGCCATGGTCGACCGCCGGCGCACGCTCCACCTCTCCGCCCTGGAGGCGCATCCGAAATGGCCGGTCGTGCCGATGGCGAGCGCGTTCGAGGCGATGAGCGGCAGCCGGATGCCGGTCGGCGCCGTGTCGCGCCGGGGACCGGCCGCTGCCGCCGTCGCCGCGCTCTGGACCAGGATCGAGAAGCGCCTCGCCGGGCGGGGTTGAAGACCGATCCGGTTGCGGAAATCCTTCCCGCACTTTAGGTCGGGCCGGCGCGGCCCCGTAGCTCAGCAGGATAGAGCGACAGATTCCTAATCTGTAGGCCACAGGTTCGAATCCTGTCGGGGTCGCCAGCGTTCGAGGATTAGACCAGCCATGAGCCACGAGCACGATCCGAGCGAGGGCGATCTCGTTCGCCCCGAACCCCGGATCCCGGTGCCGGACAACGTCCAGGAGGCGGTCCGCACCCTGATCCGCTGGGCCGGGGACGATCCGGGCCGCGAGGGCCTGCTCGATACGCCCGCCCGCGTCGCCCGCGCCTGGAAGGAATATGCGCGCGGCTATGAGGAGGATCCGGCCCGTCATCTCAGCCGCACTTTCGAGGAGGTGGGCGGCTATGACGAGATCGTGCTGCTGAAGGACATCCCGTTCCAGTCGCATTGCGAGCATCATCTCGCGCCAATCATCGGCAAGGCGGCGGTCGCCTATCTGCCCCGCGACCGGGTGGTCGGAATCTCGAAGCTCGCCCGGGTCCTCCACGGCTTCGCCCGCCGCCTGCAGGTGCAGGAAAGGCTGACCGCCCAGGTCGCCGACTGCATTTGCGAGCATCTCCAGCCGCAGGGGGTGGCGGTGGTGATCGAGGCGAGCCACGCCTGCATGGCTGCCCGCGGCGTCCGGACGCCGGGCGTGATGATGACGACCAGCCGCATGATGGGCGTCTTCCGCGACGACGAACGGAGCCGCCGCGAAGTCCTGGCGCTGATGGGGTATTAAAGGAAAAATCCTCCCCTGCATTTGCAGGGGAGGGGGACCGCGCGAAGCGCGGTGGAGGGGCATTGGCACCGCGGCAAGGCCCCTTGTATCTGGACAAGTGGTTGCTTGTTCGTTTTCAAGCGGCGGCGATGTCGCCCGTTGCCCCTCAGGCCTCAACCGTGGTGGAGCCAGGGATCATCGCCGTTGTCACGCACGACCGAACAGTCGGTTGATTTCCAATCGTACGGACAAGGCAGGTTACCGTGATGCAGATGATTTGT
>DASXCT010000010.1:0-53154 GCA_036491055.1 Allosphingosinicella sp. | reverse complement strand
GCGGGGCTACTTCTCCACCACCAGCGGCAACATCACCGACACCGTCATCATGAATTATCTCGACAGGCACACGAAGCGCACCGATGAAGGCTTCAGCCCAATCTCATGAACCTACCGGCGTCAGCCGGTCTGTCATTCAGTGCAGGTTTGCCATCGTCTCCTATGGAAGGGTAGATAGCAAGACGGTGGAGCGGAAGTTTTGGGGCGCCGGGAAAAACCTTTTGAATATTGAAATCATTAAACTGCGGAATTGGCCTCCAAGTAGCGCTGGAAAGTCTTTGCGGTGGAAACACCGACAGCTCCAAACCGCGCTTTTTGCATTTGAAAATGCTGCTGATTGGAGGGTCCGTCAGCATGAATCCAGAGAAACTGAACACAAACATCATGCCAGAATAAGATGGCAATCTATTGGCCGTCACTCCGCCGCCTCGCGCTCCCGCTCCATCGCCCTCGCCCGCGCCTTCCTCTTGGGCTTCGGCGCCGCCTCCGCCCGCAGCCCCTTGAGCAAGGGCTTGAGATACGCCCCGGTATAGCTCCGCGGTTCCTCCGCCACCTCCTCGGGCGTGCCTTCGGCGACGATCTCGCCGCCCTTGTCCCCGCCCTCCGGCCCGAGGTCGATGATCCAGTCGGCGGTCTTGATGACCTCGAGATTGTGCTCGATCACCACCACCGTATTGCCCTGCTCGACGAGGGCGTGGAGCACCTCCAGCAGCTTGCGCACGTCCTCGAAATGCAAGCCGGTGGTCGGCTCATCGAGGATGTAGAGGGTCTGGCCGGTGGCGCGGCGGCTCAATTCCTTGGCGAGCTTGACGCGCTGGGCCTCGCCGCCGCTGAGCGTCGTCGCCTGCTGGCCGACCTTGACATAGCCGAGGCCGACCTCCTCCAGCATCGCCATCTTGTCGCGGATCGGGGGCACAGCCTTGAAGAACAGGTGCGCATCCTCGACGTTCATGTCGAGCACGTCGGCGATCGACTTGCCCTTGAACTTCACCTCCAGCGTCTCGCGATTATAGCGCTGGCGGTGGCAGACATCGCAGGTGACATAGACGTCGGGCAGGAAGTGCATCTCGATCTTGATGACGCCGTCGCCCTGGCATGCCTCGCAGCGGCCGCCCTTGACGTTGAAGCTGAACCGGCCGGGCTTGTAGCCGCGCGCCTGCGCCTCCGGCAGGCCGGCGAACCAGTCGCGGATCTGGGTGAAGGCGCCGGTATAAGTGGCCGGGTTCGAGCGCGGGGTGCGGCCGATCGGCGACTGGTCGATGTCGATCACCTTGTCGAGATAGTCGAGGCCGGTGAGCTTGTCGTGCCGGCCGGCCTGGATGCGGGCGCCGTTCAAATGGCGCGCGGCGGCGGCGTAGAGCGTGTCGACGGTGAAGCTCGACTTGCCCGAGCCGGAGACGCCGGTGACGCAGGTGAACGTGCCGAGCGGGATCGAGGCGGTGACGTCCTTTAGATTGTTCGCGCGGGCGCCGTGGACGGTGAGCTTCCTGCCATTGCCCTTGCGGCGGGTTGCGGGGATGGCGACGGCGCGGCGGCCGGTGAGATAATCGGCGGTGAGGCTGTCCTCATTCGCCAGCACCTCGTCGAGCGTGCCCGCGGCGACCACCGCGCCGCCATGGACTCCGGCGCCGGGGCCCATGTCGATCACATAATCGGCGTGGCGGATCGCATCCTCGTCATGCTCGACCACCAAAACGGTGTTGCCGAGGTCGCGCAGCCGCTTCAGCGTCACCAGCAGCCGGTCGTTGTCGCGCTGGTGGAGGCCGATCGAGGGCTCGTCGAGCACGTAGAGCACGCCCGACAGGCCCGAGCCGATCTGGCTGGCGAGGCGGATGCGCTGGCTCTCGCCGCCCGATAGCGTGCCCGAGGTGCGGTTCAGGTCGAGATAGTCGAGGCCGACATTGTTGAGGAAGCCCAGCCTTTCGTTGATCTCCTTGAGGATCTGGCGCGCGATCTCGCGCTGGGTGGGGGTGAGCTTGTCCTCGAGCGTGGAGAACCAGGCGAGCGCATGGCGGACCGAGCGGCGGCTGGATTGCGAAATGTCCTCGCCGGCGATCTTCACCGCCAGCGGCTCGGGGCGGAGGCGGGCGCCGTGGCAGGTCTCGCAGGGGGCGGAACTTTGGTATTTGCTCAGCTCCTCGCGCATCCAGGCGCTCTCGGTCTGGAGCATGCGGCGGTTGAGGTTGCCGATGACGCCCTCGAACGGCTTGCGCACGTCATAGCTCTTGCGGCCGTCGACGAAGGTGAGGGTGACGGGCCGGCCTTCGGTGCCGTGGAGGATGATGCGGTGGACCTCCTCGGGCAGGTCGCGCCACGGCGTCTCCAGATCGAAGCCGAATTCGCGGGCGAGCGAGCCGAGCACCTGCAGATAATAAGGGCTTGGCGGGTTGGACTTGGCCCAGGGAGCGACGGCGCCCTTCCTGATGCTCAGCGCCTCGTTGGGGACGACCAGCTCCGGATCGAACAGCAATTTCTCGCCGAGCCCGTCGCAGGCCGGGCAGGCGCCCTGCGGCGCGTTGAAGCTGAACAGGCGCGGCTCGATCTCGGCGATGGTGAAGCCGGAGACGGGGCAAGCGAATTTCTCGGAGAAAATGATGCGGCCGGGAGGGGCGTTGTCGGAGAGCACGGCGCGTTCGTGCGCCGCCTCGAGTGCGGCGGCGACGCCGATATTGGCGGTGGAGGTTTCGGAATCGGCGGATTCGGCGGCGGCGGTGTTCGGCCCCTCGGCGAGGGCGTCGAGCTCGGACGGCACGAGGAAGGCGGCGTGGGCCTCACGCACACTGCTCTTAAGCCCCTCCCCTTCAGGGGAGGGGTTGGGGTGGGGGTTGTTCAAGTTCACGGCAGCAGTGCGGGTCTCGCCCGACTCCCCCACCCCCATCCCCTCCCCTGAAGGGGAGGGGCTAATGGCATCCGCAGGGTCCAGATAGACCAGCCCCTCGGCCAGCTTCAGCGCCGTCTCAAGACTGTCCGCCAGCCGCGTCTCGATCCCCGGGCGCACGACCAGGCGGTCGACCACCACCTCGATGTCGTGCTTGTATTTCTTGTCGAGCGCCGGCGCGTCTTCGATCGAATAATATTGCCCGTCGATCCGCACCCGGGTGAAGCCGGTTTTCTGCCACTCCGCCAGCTCCCTGCGATATTCGCCCTTGCGGCCGCGGACGACCGGCGCGAGCAGATAGAGGCGGGTGCCTTCGGGCAAGGCCATCACCCGGTCGACCATCTGGCTGACCGTCTGCGCGCTGATCGGGAGGCCGGTGGCCGGGCTGTAGGGTATGCCGACCCGCGCCCAGAGCAGGCGCATATAATCGTAGATCTCGGTGACGGTGGCGACGGTCGAGCGCGGGTTGCGGCTGGTCGTCTTCTGCTCGATCGAGATTGCGGGGGAGAGGCCCTCGATATGGTCGACGTCGGGCTTCTGCATCATCTCGAGGAACTGGCGCGCATAAGCGCTGAGCGACTCGACGTAGCGGCGCTGGCCCTCGGCATAGATGGTGTCGAAGGCGAGCGAGGATTTGCCCGAACCGCTGAGGCCGGTGATGACCGTCAGCCGATTCTTGGGGATGTCGACGTCGACCCCCTTCAGATTATGCTCGCGCGCGCCGCGGACGGAGATGTGAGTCAGCATGGCCGTTCCAGATTTGTTCTCAACCTAAAGGGAGGCGCGCGCAAGGTCAACGCGGTTGGTCCCGAAATGGGGTCGGGGGCAGCGCTGGGCAAGGTGCGGAATCTTCCCGAAGGCGTGACGCCCGTCACGCGTGAACGTCTCCAGCAGGCGTACGTCGTCGCCATATGCGCGGGAGACGAGACATGACATTCACCGTTGGGAACGATCGGAAGGGCGGCCTGGGAAAATTCGCCAACGCCGAATCGCCAACTGCAGAGCGGAAAGCATATTGCAGCGCCGTCTTGTTGGCGGCGCTGCTCGCCGGCTGCAGCACAGTGCCCTCGGCGCGGCCGAATCACGGCACACCTCTGCGTGCGGAATTGCCGGCGAGCAGGGTTTCAGCTCTCGAACAAATAGGCCGTGAGACACCGGCGCAGCCGTCCAGGCCCACAACCTACGAGATCGTCCGCTATATCGGCGTCGATACGAGCGGGTGGAAGACCACGCACGTCCCGCAGGATTATTCCGATCTCTACACGCGCATCGAGCTCACTTCGACGCGCGATACGGCGGGTGCCACCTCGCGGGAAAGGCCGCTTCGCAATTATCGCGCGGAAAATCGCGACTGGGTCGCGCGGCTGCTGTCGAATCGCACCGACAACGTCACCACGCTCGCCAATGTGAATGTTCGCGAGCCCGGCCTGGCGGTGGCGATTCCGCTCTTTTCCCTCTCCCATGCCAGCGGGTTGAAGCTCGGCAATAGCTGGAATACGCAATTCACCGCCTCCTACGCGGAATCGCCCCTGTTCCGGATCGGGCCGAACACGGCGCTGACCGTTCATCTCTCGGCGCGGGTGACGTCGGACTTCAAGAGCCAGGGCGCGTCCCTGGCGGTGAGCGCGATCACCACGGCGGTGAAGATCGCGGCCCCCACGGCGCCTTTGCTCACCACGCTTTCGAAGCCGGAGGTGAACAACGCCGCCAATGCGATCGACACGGCGATCTCGTCGCTGCTGTCGCACGATATCTCGGAGGATATCGACGTCGGGCGGCTCGGCGATTCCTGGTCCGCAGGATCGCAGATCATGCTCTACGGCTGCGCGCCGTTCGTCCGAGCCGGCCCGCAGCCGCAGCAGCCCGACGGAGGCGGGGTTTGCGCGTCCGAGCCGGACTTCCACAACGACCAGGACATGCTCGTCGGGCAATGGACGCTGACGCTTTCCTGTCCGCGCCTCTCCGCCTTCGACGTGCGCGACATTTGCAGCCCGTTGTCGAACGGGAAGGAGCAGATCGCCCCGTCGGCGGATCGCGAGGCGATCGACCTCTCCAATCCGGCGAACCGCGCCGCGGCCTTCAGGATCGTCGCCGATGCCGCGAGCGATGCGCAGATCCTCGGCTTCGGCCTGGCAAGCCAGATCAATGTCGCGACCTACGTCCAGTCGCAGCCCTGGTTCACCAGCTTCGCCGGCAAGACGGATCGCCACGCGCAGGATTATCACGACTTTTGCTACGGCAGCGTCGTTGGGCTGGAATCGGCCGGGCTCAGCCGCTTCGATTCGATGCTCGTCCTGCGCGCGATGATCCACCAGCTTCCACAAATCGCGGGAAGCGTATGGACGGCAAAAACCGACAATGTCGCAGACTGCATCGACCTGATGCAGAAAGCGGGTGTCGCCTTGTAGGCACGGCCGCAAGGCCGATCGCTGCTCTTGCGGATCGAATGCGGACAAAACCCTCTCCCTTGAGGGATGGGCCGCTTGGTCTCGTCCGGGGGACGAGACCAGGCGGCCCATGATACGGAGCCTTAGCGGCTTTGCCGCTTAGGCGTAGTTGGTGAGGGTGTCGGGCGTCGGGGATAATTCTCTAACGCCGAGCCCCCTCACCCCGCCGGGGAGAGGGGGCTTGCGCGTTCGCTCGATCTCGGCGCGCATCGATCCGTGTCATGGAACCGAAACCTCGGCTGAACAGTCGAGCCACGATGGGTTCAGGGGCGCCGTGCGACCTTGTGGCTCGATGGGAGAGGGATTCGGGGACGAACGAGGAGAGTGAAGATGAAACCCGTCCGATCCTTTTTGCTGGCCGCCGCGCCCATGGCGATGGCCCTGGCGCTTGCCGGATGCGGCCGCAACCAGGCGCAGACCCAGCAAAATGCCAATCCGGCGGCCTCGCTGCCGCCTTTGCCCGCTTCGCTGCCTTTGTCGGCGGTGCCGCCTGCGGGCCCGATCGCGCATGCGCCGCGGGTGAACGCGCTGCCGCGCGCGCGTCCGCTCGATTACGGCTATGTGCCGCCCGACCAGGATTATGCCTGGATCGACCGTGCGGACACATTGTTCGACACGATCGGCGACGCGCCGCCCGATTACGGCTTCGATTATGACGGCGTCGAGCCGTGGGGCTGGGAGACGGCGGACGGCTATGAGGTGGTCGCCGAGCCGATCGACGACGGCTATCGCTATTATTATTACGATCCAGGCGACGATACGCCCTTCTTCGTCCGCGACCCTTATTATGGCTACGGCTATGGCGACGGACGGCTGGTCGCCGTCTACTCGGGCGGGCGGCTGCTCGGCCGGGCCGAGGCGGCGCGCCAGTCCGAGGCGGCGGCGCGCTATTGGGCGCGTGCGCAGGCGCTGCGGCGCGCCGACCAGGCGGTTGGCCGCCGGCCGGTCTCGGCGCCGCTCTGGGCGCGGCAGCAGCCCTACGTGGTGCAGGCGCACCGGCAATGGGCGCAGGCGCGCGCGCAGGATCCGGCCTGGCGGCAATGGCGGGCGCGGCAGCCGAACGGGCCGGCCATGGCCCGGCTCCAGGCGGAACGGCAGCTTCGCGCCGGCGCCGCCCAGCGCTTCGCGACATGGCAGCGCCGCGGCCTGAGCGGGCCGGCCCCGCGCCTCTATCCGGCCGCTTCGGTGCGGCGCCCGTCCGAGCCGATCATGCGGCCGGGAGCGCCCACCCTGTTCGGGCCGGGGGCGCAGCGCCGGACGGTGACGGCGGCCGCGCCGCTGCCGCGCGTCCAGGCATCTCCGGTCCTGGCGCGCCAGGCGGCATTGGCCCAGGCGCAGCAGGCGCGCGCCCGACAGGCCCAGGCGGCGCAGGCCCAGGCGGCGCAGACCGCACGCGTCGCCGCGGTCCGGACGGCCCAGACGCGGCAGGTGCAGCTCCGCGCCCAGGACCAGGCGCAGCGCGCGGCGCTGGCCCAGCGGTCGGCGCAGGCGGCCCGCACCGCCGCGATCCGGCAGCAAGGCCAGGCACGCGTCGCCCAGGCACGCGTACGCCAGCAGGCGGCCGTCCAGGTCCGGGCGCGCCAGCAGGCGGTCGCTGCCCAGGCGCACGTCCGCCAGCAGGCCGCCGTCCAGGCAAGGACCCGCCAGCAGGCGGCCGTCCAGGTCCGGGTGCGTCAGCAGGCGGTCGCGGCCCAGGCGCGCGTCCGCCGGCAGGACATGGTGCAGGCGCGGGTACGCCAGCAGGCGGTCGCGTCCCAGGCAAGAGCCCGCCAGCAGGCGGCGGTGCAGGTGCGTGCCCGCCAGCAGGCGGTCGCGACCCAGGTCCGGGCCCGTCAGGCCGCGGTCCAGGTGCGGGCCGTGCAGGTCCGGGCCCAGGCGCAGGCGCGCGTCGCCGCCGTGCGGGCGCGGCCCGCGCCGGCGGCCCGTGCGCCCGCCCCCCGTGCGCCGGCCCCCCATGCTGCCCCCCATGCTGCCCAGCGCCGTGAGCATGGCGGCTGATCGCGGCTGAGACCGGCCTGGTAATGTAAAGGAAGCTTGCCATCGGTTCCCGACTCGGTTATGGAAAGGAAACTTTCCACGAGGAGGGGCCGATGGACCAGGCAAGATCAGCCACGTTGGGCGCGCTGCTCGCATTGCTCGGCATCTATGGGGCGGTGCTGGCCGGGACCGTGGCCCTGGTCTTCCTCGCGCCGGTGCCGCCGCCCTGGCGGAGCCTCGTCATCCTGGTCCCCCTGCTGCCGGTGGCGGCGATCGCGCGCTGGGAGGTGCGCGCTTTCGCCCGGCTCGACGAGATGCAGCTTCGCAACCAGATCGTCGCGCTCGGCTGGACCTTCGCCATCTCCGCCGCCCTGATGATGACCTATATCCTGCTCGAGGCGGTCGGCTGGCCGCGCCTGCCCATGTGGGCGATCTTCATGTCGATGATCCTGATTCGCGTGGCCTGCTCCTGGGTGCAGTGGCTGCGCTACCGGTGAGGAACCGGTTGCGGGCGCTGCGGGCGGAACGGGGCTGGTCGCAGCAGGATCTGGCCGGGCGGCTGGGCGTGTCGCGGCAGACGGTCAATGCGATCGAGAACGGCCGCTACGATCCGAGCCTGCCGCTCGCCTTCGATATCGCCGAGACGTTCGGCGAACCGATCGAGAATTTGTTCTTCAAGGATTGAAGGAGGGGATGATGGGACGATTTGGGCGCCTCGCGGCGCTGGCGGCGGCGCTCGCTTCGGCGATGCCCGCCCAGGCGGCGGATTTGTCGCCGGCCCGCTGGCCGGACGCCGAGCGGATCGCGCTCGAACGAAGCGAGGCTTCGGTCTTCCCGGCCGGGATGCGGATCGTCGAGGGCCGCGCCGGCTTCGTCTCGGCAACCGCCTCGCCGGTCGCCGTCCATGCCGGGATCGAGGCGCTGCGCCAGGGCGGCACCGCCGCCGACGCCGCGGTCGCGACCGCGCTCACCCAGATCGCGATGATGGGCCAGGCGAACGTCTCTTATGCCGGAATCGCCCAGCTCCTTTATTACGACGCGAGGACGAAGCGGGTCTATGCCTTGGACGCGGGCTGGAACGGCTGGCGCGGCGAGACCGCGCCGGCGACCATTCCCGATCCCGACCTCAGCATGATCACCGGCCGCGCGCCCGCGCCCGTGGCTGCCGGCGCGGCCGGACGCAAGACGCTCGTTCCCGGCTTCATGGCGGGGATGGCGGCGATGCACGAACGGTTCGGCCGCCTGCCCTTCGCCGATCTGTTCGCGCCGGCCATCCATTATGCCGACCGGGGCGTCCCGGTGACGCCCCTGCTCCGCGCCTATTTCGACCTGGCCGGACCTGCCCTGTCGCGGACCGAGGCCGGGCGGCGCTTCCTCGCGGGCCGGCGGCCGGACGGGCGCTTCGCTCCGGCGGGCCTCGGTGCCTTCCTGCGCGGCGCCGCGCGGGACGGCGCCCGCTTCGTCTATCGCGGCGCCTGGGCCCAGGATTTCGTCGGCGCGGTGCGCGCGGCCGGCGGCGCGGCGAGCCGCGCCGACATGGCCGCCTATCGGGTGCGGTGGGAGACGCCGCTCCGCCTGTCCTTCCGCGGCGTTTCGGTGTTCGCCCCCGCCGCGACGAGCGGCGGCGGCTGCGCGCCGCTGGAGGCGCTGAACCTGCTCGATCATGCGCCGGAACCAGCGGCCGCGCCTTATTGGCAAGATGCGCGCGCCTTCCGGACGCTGGCGCTCAGCCTGCGCATCGCCGGCGTCTCCGCTTATGCGCCGGAGGTGAGCGCCTTCGAACGCGCCCATCGCATCGGCGGGACCTGTCAGGCCCGGCTCAGCCCGTCTTATGGCGCGGCCGTCGCCGGCGATTTCGATACCCTGGTTCGGACCGAGGCGGCGTCTCCCGTCGGTCACCACAGCGCCTCGGTCGTCGCGGTCGACCGCTGGGGCAATGTCGCCGCTTTGGTCCATACCAGCAACACGCCGCTCTGGGGCGATACCGGCCTGTTCGTGGACGGCGTGGCGATCCCCGCGCCGGCGGGCGTGAACCGGCCGCGGCTGGAAGCGATCGCGCCCGGCGCGCGGGTGCCGAACGACATGGCGCCGCTCATCGTCCTGCGGGGCGGACGCCCGGCTTTGGCCGTTGCGGCGATCGGCACGTCGCTGATGCAGGAGACGGTGCGGCTGGTCGCGGGCCTGCTCGGCCCCGCCGGCGATCTGGAGACCAATCTGCGCGCGCCGCCTTTGCTGCTCGACCTCGACCATATCGGGGCGCCGCTCGCCGGCCGTTTCGAGCCGGTGCCGGAGGGTGCCTATGCGCCGGCTCTGGTCGACGCGCTCCGGCGGCTCGGAATCGCGGTCCAGCCGGTGCCGGCGGCGCGCATTCTCACGCTTCGCGGCACCGCCGCCCTCGCCCGGTTCGATCCCGGCGGCGGCGCGCGCGGCGCGGAGATTCCGGGGATTCTGGTCTTCGACGACGGCCGCTGAACCGCTCCCGACCGGGAGGAAACGCAAGAGATTCGTTAACCGCTTCCGTCCTAAAGGTCCTGCGGTGGGGGTAGTTTGGGGGTCGAGTGGTTGCATGTTCACGAATTTGCTGCCCCCGCGGCAATTCGAATCGTAATTCGGGCCTTGCCGGCCCTGTCGGCGGGAGCCCCCGCGCTCCTCTGAACGGCCGAGCCGCCGAACGGCGATTCGCGCCCGCCCGATCCCGCGCCGGGAACGGCCTCGGCCGTCGGAGCGCCGGCCAGGGCGGATCCGAACGATGAGACCGCAGGCGGCGCAGGCGTCCGGCGGACGCGGCAAGATGCACCTTCTGGCCGTGCGGAAGACCAACCGCACCATCGTCCTGCCGGTCATCCTCCTGATCGCGGCGGCGGCGCTCGCCATCGCCATCCTGCTGTCCTGGTCGGGCGCGCGCACCGACAGCATCTCGCTCGAGCGGCAGGAGCAGATGCTGTCCTCCACGGTCGACACCTTGGCGCTCGATCTCGCGACGTCGCTCGAAGGCCATGCCATCTGGGACGATGCGGTCCTCCAGACCCACAAGAAGCCGCTCGACCGGGCCTGGCTGGAGAGCGTCTACGGCCAATATATGTTCTCGACGCGCGGACGCGGCGAAAGCTATCTGCTCGATTCCGCCGACCAGCCCTATTTCGCCGCGCGGGCGGGCACCCATGTCGGCCTCGACAGCTATGCCGAGCGCCGGGCCCTGGTCGCGCCGCGCGCCGCCAGGCTGCGGCGCATGATGCTGCATCCGGCCGCCAACATCGCCTACCGGAAGTGGAAGATCCCGACGATCGTCGACATCGTCAACGTCCACGGCAAGCCGGCCGCCCTGATCCTCCAGCCGATCGTCTCGGAAACCGGCAGGATCGTCCAGAAACCCGGCACCGAGCATGTCTGGGCGTTCTTCTACTGGCTCGACGCGCGCAATTTGCAGAAGATCGCAAGCCAGTTCGATCTCGGCCCGGTCCGCTTCTCCTGGACGGCCGACCATGGCCGGAAAGAGGCGGTCCGGCCGATCTATGCTTCCGGGTCGGCCCAGCCGGCGGGCTATTTCGTCTGGCGGCCTTTCACGCCGGGCACGATCGTGCTTCGCGACATGATCCCGCCGCTAGTCGCCGCTCTGGCCCTGGTCGCGGCGATCGTCTTCCTGCTCATCCGCCGCATCCGGCACAGCACCGCGGAGCTGGTGGCGAGCGAGGAGCAGGCCAAGCATCTCGCCTTCCACGACACTTTGACCGGCCTTCCCAACCGCGCCTTGTTCGACGACCGGATCGACCGCGCGCTCGCCACCGGCCGGCGCGCGCCGCAGCGCGGCGGCGCCTTGCTCTTCCTCGACGTCGACCGGTTCAAGCAGGTCAACGACACGCTCGGCCACGCCGCCGGCGACGATCTCATCCGGGAGGTGTCGCGGCGGCTGAGCCGGGTGGTGCGCGAGAGCGACACGGTCGCCCGCCTGGGCGGCGACGAGTTCGCGATCATCCAGACCGACGTGCGCTCGAAGCGCGAGATCGATCAATTGTGCCGGCGGATCCTCAAGGCGATCGACGCGCCGTTCGACGTGCTCGGCAGCCAGATCTTCGTCGGCATGAGCATCGGCGTCGCCCGCATCGGCCGCGACGGCCACGACCGCCACGAGCTCGCGCGCAAGGCCGATATCGCCCTTTATCAGGCGAAGCAGGCCGGACGCGGCTGCTATCGGGTGTTCGCGCGCGAAATGGATGCGAGCGTGCGGATGCGCCAGTCGATCGAGCAGGATCTGCGTATCGCGCTCGAGAAAGGCGGCCAGCTCGAAGTCTATTACCAGCCCAAATATGACGTCCGCAGCCGCCAGATTTCGGGCGTGGAGGCGCTGATCCGCTGGCACCATCCCAACCAGGGCCTGCTCTGCCCCAATCTGTTCATCCCGATCGCGGAAGAGAGCGGGCTGATCGAAAGCCTCGGCGAATGGGTGCTGACCGAGGTCTGCAAGGCGGCGTTGCCCTGGCCGCTCGAAGCGGTCGCTGTGAACATTTCGGCGGTGCAGCTTCGCAACCCGCTCTTCGCGCAAAGGGTGATCCGCATCCTTCACGACACCGGCCTCGATCCGCATCGGCTCGATCTCGAGATCACCGAGACCTCGTTCCTCGAAAATGTCGAGCAATGCCGCGCCAACCTCAAGCTGCTGCGCCTGGCCGGCGTGCGCATCTCGCTCGACGATTTCGGGACTGGCTATTCCTCGTTCAGCCATTTGCGCGAATATGAGGTGGACCGGCTGAAGATCGACCGCTCGTTCACCAATGCGATCGACGAATCGGCCGACGGCAGCGCGATCATCCGCGCGATCATCTCGCTCGCCCAGTCGAGCGGGCTCAAGGTCACCGCCGAGGGCGTCGAGACCGCCGAGCAAAGCCATTTCCTCAGCGACGTCGGCTGCGACGAGCTGCAGGGTTTCCTGATGTCCGGCCCGGTGCCGCTGCCCGAGCTCGACCGGCTGCTCGGCCTCGATCCGGAGATCCGCAACCCAGGCGGACGGCGGCTGGCGGCCTAGCTTATTCGCGCGAGAGAGATCGAAATTCCTCCCTCCCCCTCGATGGGGGAGGAGATGGGGGCGCAACGTCGGGCCAATATCGACGAGCTCTAAGCCGCCTCGACGCACATGGCGATGCCCATGCCGCCGCCGATGCACAAAGTGGCGAGGCCCTTCTTCGCGCCGCGCTTTTCCATCTCGTAGAGCAAGGTGGTCAGAACGCGCGCGCCGGAGGCGCCGATCGGGTGGCCGATGGCGATGGCGCCGCCATTGACGTTGACCTTGTCCGGATCCCAGCCGAGCTCCTTGCCGACCGCCAAAGCCTGGGCGGCGAAGGCCTCGTTGGCCTCGATCAGGTCGAGCTCGGCGAGCGACCAGCCGGCCTTCGCCAGCGCGCGCTGCGTCGCCGGCACCGGGCCGATGCCCATGATCGACGGGTCGACGCCGGCCGAGGCCCAGCTCGCCACCCGTGCCAGCACTTTGGCGCCGCGCCGCGCCGCTTCCTCGGCCGACATGACGACCAGGGCTGCCGCGCCGTCGTTGAGACCGGAAGCATTGCCGGCGGTCACCGTCCCGTCCTTGCGGAAGGCGGGCCGGAGCCCGGCGAGCGCCGCCTGCTCGACGCCGTCGCGAATATATTCGTCCTTGTCGACGATCGTGTCGCCCTTGCGGCCCTTCACCGTCACCGGCGCGATCTCGTCGGCGAAACGGCCCTCGGCGCGCGCCTTCGACGCCTTGTTCTGCGAGGCGGCGGCGAATTCGTCCTGCGCGTCGCGGGTGATCTGGTAGCGCTCGGCCACATTCTCGGCGGTGATGCCCATATGGTAATTGTTGAAGACGTCGGTCAGGCCGTCCTTGATCATCGTGTCGACCAATTCGAGGCCGCCCATCTTGGTGCCGGTGCGCAGAGTCTGGGCATGGGCGGAAAGGCTCATGCTCTCCTGCCCGCCGGCGACGACGATGCGGGAATCGCCGGTCTGGATCGCCTGGCCGGCGAGGGCGACGGCGCGCAGGCCCGAGCCGCAGACCTGGTTGACGCCCCAGGCCGGCACTTCCTTCGGAACGCCCGCCGCCATCGCGGCCTGGCGGGCGGGATTCTGGCCCTGGGCCGCGGTCAGCACCTGGCCGAGGATCACCTCGCTCACCTCCTCCGGCGCAACGCCCGCCTGCTCGAGCGCGGCGACGATGGCGATTCGGCCCAGCTCGTGGGCGGGAACGCCGCCGAGGGCGCCGAGAAAGGCGCCGACGGGGGTGCGCTTGGCGGCGGTGATGACGATATCGGTCATGGGGGCGACTCCGGATCTGGGGGGATTGGTCGCGCCCCTATCATTTTGCTGCAGTGCGGAAAAGCCATGCGGCGAGCGGGTTCCAGAGCATTTCCTCGGCACCGCCGCCGATGACCATTCCGACATGGCCGGAGGCGAGATCGAGCCGCTCGCCGGCGCCCGCGGCCGAGGCAGCCGGCACGATCCGGTCGCTGGTCGAGACGATGTCGAGCATTGGGCAAGGGAGGGCGGCCGGATCGATCGCACCGTCGCCCACGCGCCATTCGCCGCGGCCCGGCGCATCGTCGCGGAACAAGGTCTCGAACAGCTCGCGCGCCGCCGCGGCCGGAAGCGGCGGCCCGTCATTGGCCCAGTCTTCGAGGGTGACGAATCGCCGCGCTTCATCGCTGTCCGACGGCATCGCTGCGAAGTCCTCGAACTTGCGCACCGTCCGTGCCGGATCGAGCGCCCAGAAGGCGCTCTGCAGCGCCTCCATCGGCAGCATTCCGAGCCGTTCCGCCGTTGCCTCGGCCGAGGCCCATAGCCCGGCGAGCCGCGCCCGCGCCTCGTCCGGAAAGCCCGAGAAATGCCAGGGCGCCGCCATCGCCGCGACGCCGCGCACCGGCCGCAAGGCGGCGGCGGCGAAGGCCATGGTGCCGCCGAGGCAGTATCCGACCAGCGCAACCTCTTCGCCGATCCCGTCCAGCAGCGGCAGCAGGATTTCGGTGACATGATCCCCGACCGAAAGGTTCGACCGTGCCGTCACGTCCCAGCCCCAATCGACGAGCAGCGGCCGCACGCCTCGCCCGGCCAGCCAGCGCAGCAGCGACTTGCCTTCGAGATCGAGGATCGACGGCGGATTGATCAATGACGGCACGAACACGACCGGCGGGCCGCCGGATCCTGCCCCGGGCTCCGACCCGGGGCCGTAATCGCGCAGGCTCGCGCCGAGCCGCTCCGCCACCGTCGGCATCGGCGGCCGCGGCGGCGCGCGCTCCGCTTCCTGATAGCGGCGCAGCCCCTCCAGCGCCCGCTTCATCCGCGCCGGCTGCGCCGCGGTTTCGCTGCGCAGCATGGCCAGGAACAGAGGGAGCGGCCGGGGCTTGTGTTGCGGTGCGGCAAGCTTTGGTGCTAGTGCGGAATCGGGCAAAGCCGAGGAGTTCGCAATGGCCGCTTCCGGGTCGGACGACGAAATGGTCATCATCAAGAAATACGCGAACCGGCGGCTCTACGACACCGAAAGCTCATCCTACATCACGCTCGACCGTCTGGCCGAGATGGTCCGCCAGAAGCGCCAGTTCAAAGTGATCGACGCCAGGACCGAGGAGGACATCACCCGGCAGGTGCTGACCCAGATCATCATGGACGAGGAAGCGCGCGGCTCGGAGATGCTGCCGCTGGGCTTCCTCAGGCAGCTCATCTCCATGTATGGCGGCCAGATGCAGTCGATGGTGCCGCAATATCTCGAAGCCTCGCTCGAAGCCTTTCAACGCAACCAGTCGCAATTCCGCGATGCGCTGGCCGACGCCTTCTCGAACAATCCCTTCGCCGAAATGGCGCGCCGCAACATGGAAATGTTCCAGGCCGCCGCGGGGCAGGGCGCGCAGCCCGCCGGCGCCAGGCCGGAGCAGCCGGCCTCGTCCGAACGCGAGGACGAGATCGCCCGCCTCAAGGCCCAGCTCGCCGATTTGCAGGCCAAGGTCGAAAGGCTGGTCAGGTAGGCCCACCTTATTGTTCGGGCTGAGCTTGTCGAAGCCTGTCCTGAACATCGCAGGTGGCGTCGAAGGAGCCCATTCCTTCTCTTGAGTCGCAAATGGAAGTGAAGGGCTTCGACAGGCTCAGCCCGAACGGAATGAACTATTCAATGATGGACGATCTCGACCTCAACCAGATCCTCTGGATCCTCGCCGGCGCCTTCCTGCTGCTCGGCGCCGGCGCCGCATTGGCCGGCCATCGGCGCAACCGGCGCCGCGACGTCGACCGGCCGGGCCTGGTGCCCTGGCAGCTGATCGAGATCCTGTCCTTCTTCCTCGCTTTCGGCGCGGGCATGCTGGCGTTGAGGCTCTGACCGCTTTCGTCGTGCCGGATCAAGTCCAGGGTGACGTCGATTAGCGAAGCTGCTGCGCCGGCTGGAGCTCGCGCTCCTCGCCGTCGCGGGGCTTGCGAATGGCGGGGTTGAGGCGGGCGACGCTGCAAATGCCGGCGATCAGGGCCAGGCCGGCCGCGACTAGGGGCGCCGTCATCCGGCCGCCTTCGCCGATCGACAGCAGGAAGGCGATCAAGGTGGCGCCGAGCGTCTGGCCGGTCAGCCGCGTCGTCGAGATCAGGCCGCCGGCCGAGGCTGCCCGCTCGCGCGGCACCGAGCCGATGATCAGCCGCGCATTGGGCGACAGGAACAGACCGAAGCCGGCGCCGCACAGGGACATCCGCCAGGCGATGTCGAAAAAATCGGGGTGCACGGGCAGGAAGGCGAGGAACAGCAAGGCAAGGATCGCGATTCCCATGCCGATCCCGCCGAGCAGGCCCGCCGGCACCCGGTCCGACAAGGTGCCGGCGGCGGGCGCCACGAACATCGTGGTCAGCGGCCAGGGCGCGATCATCGCGCCGACCGCGCTCGGCGCGAAGCCATAGCTATGTTCGAGCCGGAAGGGCATTGAGAGGATCAGGGTCATCGAGGCGATGAAGGCGGTGAGCGCCCCGATCGTCGACAAGGCGAAGACGGGGCGGCCGAGCAGGTCCACCGGCATGATCGGCCGCGCCTCGCCTTTCTCCCGCCGGACGAACAGGGTGCCGATGACGATCCCGGCCACGACGATCGCCGCCGAGACCACCGGCGAATCGCCATGGACGCCGCTCTCCAGGCCCGAGATGACCAGGCCGAAGGTCGCCGCGCAAAGCACCGCGCCGAGCACGTCGAAATCCTCGGAATGCTGCTCGGGCTCGGGCAGGCGGCGGCCGAGCAAAAGCGACATGATCGCGAACGGGACCGCGGACGCGAACACCCAGGGCCAGCGGCCGAAGGCGAGAATGAAGCCGCCCAAGGTCGGCGCGAGCGCCGCCGCGCTCGAGACGATGACGCTGTTGATGCCGAGCCCGCGGCCGAGCTGGCGCGCCGGATAGATGGCGCGCACCAGAGCCGAGGAGACGCTGAGCGCCGCCCCCGCCCCGAGCGCCTGCGCCGCCCGCACGACCAGCAGGAAGGGCAGGCTGCGCGCGAAAAAGCAGAGCAGGCTGGCGATGGTGAACACGATCTGGCCGATCTGGTAGAGCCGCCTGTGCCCGAGCCGGTCGCCCAGCGCCGAGAAAGGCAGCAGGGTCATCACCAGCACCAGCTGGTAGACGGTCACCACCAGCACCGCGGCCGAATTGTCGACATGGAGATCGCGCGCGATCGTCGGCAGCGCGACCGAGGGGATGGCGCCGTCGATCACGACCAGAGCCGTCCCGAACGAAACGGCGCCGATCGCCCAATAGCGGCGGGGGAGGGGCAGGCCTTCGTACATGTGGGCCTAGTGCGCGAGCGGCGGACGGGTTCCCAAGGCGAAATGTGGAGTCAGCCCCTCTCCTTCAGGGGAGGGGTTGGGGTGGGGCTTGTCGGCAAACCCACGCGGGAGGCACATCCCCCACCCCCGTCCCCTCCCCTGAAGGAGAGGGGTGAGGTCGCGTGACCGTTTCTCCGCCCTAACCCCCCGCTTGCGAGATCGGTATGCCGCTCGCTTCCTGCCACGCCATCTTCACGAACGGCTCGGCCCAATATTGGTCGAACCACAAGCCGAGCCATGGATCGTCGCCGGCGAAGAGGCGCCGCTCGCGGCCGAGATCGACCTTCCTGCGCGTCTCGTCGAGGCTCGCATGCGCTGCGGCGAGCGGCGCGACCTGGCGGCGCACGTCGGCGATCAGGCCGGCAAGCCGGTCCAGATAGGCCCGGTCCCGCTGCGGTGTCCCATGGCCCGGGATCAGCACCCGGAACGGATAGGCGCGCAGCTTTGCGAGGCTCCCCAACCAGTCGGCGGGATAGGAGCCGAAGCCGTACGGGATCGGGGCCACCACCATGTCGCCGGCCGCCAGCACCTTCTGCCGCGGCAGCCAGATTGCGAGATCTCCGTCGGTATTGGCCCGGCCGGGATGAACGAGCTCCACCGGCCGCACCGGATCGGCAAGCACCAGCCGGTCGGCGAACGTCTCGGTCGGAGCGGCGACGTAGAGCCCCTCGACATTCTGATCCAGGTCGGCGAGCTCGCGCGCCGTCTGCGCATAACCGGCCTTCTTGAAAGACGGTGTGTCCGGCTTGCTCACGAGGCCGGTCATCCCGGCGATGGTCGTCTGGATGGCCTTGTGGAAGGCGGCGCTGTGGGCCGGGTCCGGCCCGCCTTTGGCATAAGCGGCCATCGGCGCGCCGAGCAGATCCTGCTTCGTCTCGATCGTGGTGATGATCCGAAGGTTCGGCCAGCTTTCCAGGAGGCCCGGCAGGCCGAACGAATGATCGCCATGCCAATGGCTGATCGCCACCGCCTTGACCGGCTTCGCGCTGACCGAGCGGACCAAGGCGGCGATGCGCCGTCCCGCGCCTGGGGAGTCGCCCGAATCGAGCAGAAAGAGGCCGTCTTTCTGCTCGACCACGACGACATTGCCGATCGGCTGGAGATGGAAGGGCTGGGCCTGGCGGATCACCCAGATGCCGTCGGCGACCTTCTCGATCACCTGGAAATAGCCGTCGGCGGGCAGCGCATGGGGCGGCGGCGGGGACGCCGCGCCGATCAGCAACAGGCAGGCGAGCGCGGCGACGCGGAGCGATACGGCCATGTCCGACCTATCCCGTGCAGCCGCGCGGGTGGCATCCCGATTTCTGCGAACGGTCGGCTGGCGGCGATGAACGGCAGCTCAGGCGAGAGGCGCTTGTCGGTTTCGTGTTGGGGATCGGTTGTTCTCCGGCGAAAGCCGGAGTCCAGTCTTGCTGCCTGCGCGGCTGGACCCCGGCTTTCGCCGGGGAGCACGATCCTCAGGCGAGATCGACGAAGCTGTCGAGCACGCGCTTGCGCCCGGCATGCTCGAAATCGATCTCCAGCTTGTTGCCTTCGATCTCGGCGACATGGCCGTAGCCGAACTTGGAATGGAACACCCGCTGGCCTGGCGAAATGTCGCCGCGGCCGGGATTGCCGAGGCTGATCGCGCTCGCCCGCGCCTCGACGACGCGCGGCGGATTGCGCTCGAAGCCGCCGGTGACCGCGCGGCGCCAGCCGGGGCCGCGGGTCTGGCCGCGGGCGACGTCGGCGAACGGATCGGCGCGTTCGGACCAGCTTGCCCGCCACAGGCTTTCGCCGCCGGCCATCGAATTTTCCCGGCTGATATGGGCCTCGGGCAGCTCGGCGACGAAGCGCGACGAGATGGACGAGGTCCATTGGCCGTAGATGCGGCGGTTGGCGGCGTGGAAGATGAAGCAGCGCCGCCGCGCCCGGGTGATGGCGACGTAAGCCAGCCGCCTCTCCTCCTCCAGGCTGGCATTGCCGCCTTCGTCGAGCGCGCGCTGCGATGGGAAGACGCCTTCCTCCCAGCCGGCGAGGAAGATCGTGTCGAACTCCAGGCCCTTGGCGGCGTGGATGGTCATGATCGTGACCTTCTCCACCTCTCGGGCCTCGTCATTCTCCATCACCAGGCTGACATGTTCGAGGAAGGCACCGAGATTTTCATATTCCTCCATCGCGCGGGCGAGCTCGGTGAGATTCTCCAGCCGGCCGGCGCTCTCGGCCGAGCGATCGGCCTGGAGCATCGCGGTATAGCCGCTCTCGTCGAGCACCAGCCGCGCCAGCTCCGGGTGCGGCAGCTCGGCGAGGCGCGCGCGCCAGCGGGCGAAGTCGCCGACCAGATTGCCGAGCGAGCGGCGCGCCTGGCCGGTCAATTCGTCGCTGTCGAGGATCTGCGCCGCGGCCTGCATGAGCGGCACGCCGGCGGCGCGGGCGAGCGCATGGATCTTCGCCAACGCCTTGTCGCCGAGCCCTCGCTTGGGCGTGTTGACGATCCGCTCGAAGGCGAGGTCGTCGGCCGGCTGGGCGATGACTCGCAGGTAGGCGAGCGCGTCGCGAATCTCGGCGCGCTCGTAGAAGCGAAAGCCGCCGACGATCCGGTAGGGCAGGCCGATCGCGATGAACCGGTCCTCGAGCTCGCGGGTCTGGAACTGGGCGCGCACCAGGATGGCGACCTGGCTGGCGCGAATGCCCTTGCGCTCCAGCGTCTCGATCTCCTCGCCGACCCGGCGCGCCTCCTCGGGCCCGTCCCAGACGCCGACGACATGGACCTTCTCGCCCTCGCCGCCGTCGCCGTCGCGCGCCTCGGTCCACAGCGTCTTGCCGAGCCGGCCGCCATTATGGGCGATGAGGCCGGAGGCGGCGGCGAGGATGTGCGGGGTCGAGCGGTAATTCTGCTCCAGCCGCACCATTTTCGCGCCCGGAAAGTCGCGGTCGAAGCGCAGGATGTTGGCGACCTCCGCCCCGCGCCAGGAATAAATGGACTGATCGTCGTCGCCGACGCAGCAGATGTTCTTGCGCTCCTGGGCGAGCAGCCGCAGCCAGAGATACTGGCTCTGGTTGGTGTCCTGATATTCGTCGACCAGGATATATTTGAAGCGCTGCTGGTAGTGTTCCAGCACGTCGCGCCGGCTCCTCAGGATGACCAGCATGTGGAGCAGAAGGTCGCCGAAATCGCAGGCGTTGAGCGCCTTCAGCCGCTCCTGATAGCGTCGGTAGAGCTCGGCGCCCCTGCCGTTGGCGAAGGCTTCGGCCTCGCCGGCGTCGATCTGGTCGGGCGTCCAGCCGCGATTCTTCCAGCGGTCGACGAGGCCGCCGAGCAATCGCGCCGGCCATCTTTTCTCGTCGAGATCGGCGGCGCTGATGAGCTGCTTGAGGAGGCGGAGCTGGTCGTCCGTGTCGAGAATGGTGAAATTGGAGTGGAGCCCGACCAGCTCCGCATGGCGGCGCAGCATTTTCGCCGCGACCGAATGGAAGGTGCCGAGCCACGGCATGCCTTCGACGGCCGGGCCGACGATCCGCCCGACGCGCTCGCGCATCTCGCGCGCCGCCTTGTTGGTGAAGGTGACGGCGAGGATCTCCGACGGCCAGGCGCGGCGGGTGGCGATGAGATGGGCGAGCCGCGCCGTCAGCGCCGCCGTCTTGCCCGTGCCCGCGCCGGCGAGCACCAGCAACGGCCCCTCGGTCGTCAGCACCGCCTCGCGCTGCGGCGGGTTGAGGCTCGCGAGATAGGGGGGCTCTGAGGCGAGGGCCGGGGCGTCGGTCACCATTGAACGATTAGGGAACGCGGCCGCGGCGGGCAAGCCGGGCTCTGCATGCGCGCAGCCTGCCACCGCCAATCATCGCCGATTGACCATAGGCCGTGAATGCGGAAAGAAAGAACCGATTCAGAGAGGCTTGCATGCATATCTCCCGCCGCCGCTTCTGCGCTTCCGCCGCCGCCGTCACCTTGCTGCCGCTCGGGGCGGCGCGCGCTGCTTCGGCGCCGATCGTCAACAAGATCGCGCTGACCGAAAGCCGCGTCTGGGTGGCGGTGAAGATCGGAGCGGCCGGACCGTTCCTGTTCATCATCGACACCGGCGCCCATCTCAGCCTCATCGAGGAGACGGTCGCCAGACAGCTTCGTCTGCCGGTGCGTTCGCTGACCGGCATGATAGGATCCGGCGGCAAGGACGTCCTGCCGCTCTATCTCGCCCACGACGTGATCTTTGGCGGCGGGCTCCGCCAGAATGCGGTCGCCTTTGCCGGCACCGATCTTCCGCTCGGACGCGATGCGGCCGGCAGCCTCGCCGCCGGCGTGCTGACCTGGCTGGACAGCGATCTCGATTTTGAAGCAGCCGAGTGGCGCGTCTATCCCGGCGGCAAGCGGGATCGCACCGGCTTCGTACGGGCGCCTTCCGAGATAGAGCATGTCGGGACCAACGAGAGGGGATCGGCCTATATCTTCGCGCACGCGGCGCTCGACGGACACCAGGAAAGGTTCGTGATCGACACCGGCATGCCCGGAGCGGTTTCGCTGCGTCCCGCGGCGACGCGGCGAAGCGGGCTGTGGGATGACGAACGCCCCTACGCGCCCTTCCGTCCGCACGGCATCGGCGGGTTCGGCAAGCTCGGCCGGCGCGTGCGCGCCAAGGCCCTTCAGATCGCGGACATTCTTTACCCGGATCCGATCGTGGCCATCAGCGAACCCGCGCAAGGCTCGACGCCTGCGCTCGGCGAAGGGGTCATCGGTCTCGGCGTGCTTCGGAACCTCGCTCTCTCGACCGACGTCGGGCATCGCTGCCTGTGGGTGAAGGCCAACGCGCTGCCACGCGCATCGGAGCATTATAATTATTCCGGCCTGTGGCTGGAACGGTCGGGCGATTCGGCCGAGGTGACCGACGTCGGCCGCAAGAGCCCGGGCGAGGAGGCCGGCATCCGCCGCGGCGACACCGTTCTCGGGATGGGCTTCGATCGGGCCGTTCAATTGCTCAACGGGCCGGCCGGAAGCGAAGTCCCGCTGGACATGGCGCGCGGCGCCGGCCGGTTCCACGCCGACGTGAAGCTGCGCGCCTTTCTGTAGATCCGGGCAGGGGAATCGCGGCCGGCAGCTAAAACTGGCGGGTCGCCGCCGCGCGTCAGCGGGCGGGAGCCGACAGTTGCGGGGCGGCGGGCTTCGCGGTCTCGGCGGGCGGCACCAGGATCATCACGGCCGCCGCCGCGAGCGCGCCGGCGAGGAAGGCGCAGAGGCTGGCATGGCTGAGCGGGGTGACGCCTTCGTTTCCCGTCCGCGCCTTGGCGATCGCGATTTCGGCGAGGGAGGCGTGCAGCCCTGGCAGATTCTCGGTCGCCAGGGCCGCCGCGACCGCCGCCTGCGTCTCCGCCAGCGTTTCGAGGTCCTTGCGGTCCTCGATCGAGAGGCTCGGCGGCAGCTTGCGCCGGCCGGCGAGCCGCAGGAACTCGGTCACCTGGCGGCGGTGGCGGTAGAATTTTCCGTAAAAGGCCTGTGCCTTGCGCATCCTCATGGTCGCCAGCGCGCCGGCGACGAGGCCCGCCAGCCAGAGGACCACAGGAACCGCCAGCCAGCGCACCGCCGCGGAGTCATGCTCGGCGAAGGCAAGGAGGGCGGTGGCGGCGCCGCCGTTCAGCAGGATCAGCAGCTTGAGCTGCTCCACTTCGAGCCTGTGCGTGAATTCGTTGAGCGCGAGCTCATGCTCCCGGTCCCGCTCATATTTGACGAGCTCGAAATCGCTTTCCGCCGCGTCCGGCATCGCCCCTCCGATCCGCCGCCTCCATGGCATGGATCGGCGCGGCAGGGCATGGATTGCGCCGAGATTCCGCTCATCCGCCGCTCCGGCGGAGCAGGGTGATCCGCGCCTTGCCGTATTTGCGCACCGCCTCCTCCGCGAAGCCGTCCATGGCGACCGCCTCGTCGCGTCCGGTCTCCACGCTCACGAGACCGCCAGGCGCCAGCGGCAGCCGTTCCAGCGCGGGCGCGGCGAGGCCGCTGCCATAAGGCGGATCGAGGAAAGCGAGGTCGAGCGCGCCGGGAATCCGCACATGCTCGACGGCCCCGGGCAGCACTTCGCCGGAAGCGCCCAGGGCGGCAAGGTTGGCGCGGATCGCGTCGTTTGCGGCGCGGTCGCTGTCGACGAACACGCAATGCGCCGCGCCGCGCGACAGTGCCTCCAGCCCAAGCGCGCCCGAGCCGGCGAAGAGATCCGCCACGCGCAGTTCTTCGAAGCTGCCGAGGCGGCTGGCCAGCATCGAGAACAGGGCTTCGCGTACGCGGTCGGAGGTCGGGCGGGTCTCGCGGCCGGCCGGCGTGACGAGCTTGCGCCCCCGCCACCGGCCGGCGATGATTCGCATGTTGTTAGCCCCTCCCCTTCAGGGGAGGGGTTGGGGTGGGGGTGCGACGTGCCCTTCGGGGGGCCGTGTCACGCTCGGGGCCCCCTCCATCGCGCTTCGCGCGGTCCCCCTCCCCGTCCCGGGGAGGAGCGAAGCGCAGCGTCTTCCGGAACGCGACCAGATCGTGCTGGCGCATCTCGTCCACCGCGCCCGCGGGCAGATCGCCCAAAACGAACGGCCCATAGGCGGTGCGGATCAGCCGCGAGACCTTGAGGCCGAGATGCTCCAGCACCCGCCGCACCTCGCGATTCTTGCCTTCGGTCAGGCGGAGCTCGATCCAGGCGTTGCGTCCGGTGCGGCGCTCGAGATTGGCGTCGATCGGGCCGTAGCGGATGCCGTCGATCTCGACGCCCTCGATCAAAGTTTCGAGCCGATCCTGGCTGACGTCGCCGAAGACCCGGGCGCGATAGGTGCGCTCGACGCCGGTCGCAGGCAATTCGAGCTGGCGCTTGAGCTCGCCGTCGGTAGTGAGCAGGAGCAGCCCTTCGGTGTTGAGGTCGAGCCGGCCGACCGGCATCACCCGCGGCAGGCCTTTGGGAAGGCGGTCGTAGATGGTCGGGCGGCCTTTCGGGTCGCGCTCGGTGGTCAGCAGCCCGGCCGGCTTGTGGTAGCGGAACAGGCGCGCGGGCGCGGGCGCCTTGACCGGCCGTCCGTCGACGGTGACGCCGTGCAGCGAGGCGAGCAGCGTCGCCGGAGTCTCGACCTTGACGCCGCCGATCGCCACCCGCCCTTCGGCGATCATCCGCTCGATCTCGCGGCGCGAGGCTATGCCGGCGCGGGCGAGCAATTTTGCGATGCGCTGGCCCTCGCGGGGCTTGTCTCGGGGCGGTGGCAGAAACATCTCCATGAAATATCGGCACTGGGGTTGAAAAGGCGGAAATTCGCGCCGGACGGCGGCCGTTCCAGGGCACCGGAAAGCGGCTCGTTCGTTACGCTTCAGAACCGGTTGCGGAGGGCGAGTTTCCATAGATGTTGTTCGGCAGGCAGGAAAGGGCGATCCGGCGCATCGTCATCGTCGAGGACGAGCCGCTGATCGCGTTCGACAACGAGCATATGCTCGGCGAGGCGGGCTATGAGGTGGTCGCGACCGTCGACACGCTCGCCGACGTCGCGCGCCTGCTCGGCGCGGAGAAGATCGACCTCATCCTCAGCGACATCGCATTGCGCGGCGACGGCGACGGGCTCGACGTGGCGCGGGCGGCGGCGGCGAAGGGCGTTCCGGTGCTGTTCGTCTCGGGCAATTGCCCGGTCGACGCGCAGACGCTCGGCATCGGCTGCCTGATGAAGCCCTATTCGGAGCGGACGCTGAAGAATGCGCTACGGGCGCTGGAGCGGAAGCTGCGGGGCGAGCCGGTCAAGCGCCTGCCGCCAGGGCTGAGCCTGTACGAGACGGCCTGAATTTTATTCGTCATTCCCGCGAAAGCGGGAATCCAGCTTCCTTCTTTCCTGCGCTTTGCCAAAGCGGGATTCCCGCTTTCGCGGGAATGATGGGAAGGGGTCAGGCCAGCGCCCGTTCCACCTCGTCGTGGAAATGGCGGATGCCGGTCTCGAGCGTGCCGAGCGTCAGCTCCCGCAAAACGCCCGCCTCCAGCCCCTGCTGGCCGAGCGCGGCGGCGCGGTAATCCTCGCCGCCGAACACCCCTTCGTCGAGCAGGGTCCAGCTCTTCGCCCAATGCTCCTCCTCCTCGGGCGTTGCCGGCGGTTCGGGGATCAGCATGAAATCCTCGACCAAGGTGCGGCCGGCCGCCCGAGGCATCAGCACCATCAAATTCACATAATCGGGGCTCATGACCAGGATCGTCGCCGGGAAGAGCTGATAGGTGAAGGTGATCGCCGCCCTCAGCGCCGCCCAGTCGCGATGATCGACGGCGGCGAGACGGTCGACGCGGCCGACCGCCGAACGCTGGTGCGGACCGATCGTGTCGGCGGCGGTGATTCCGTCGGGAAAGAAGCGGGCGATGCTCGCCGCGTGCAGCCGCTGGATGTGATAGGATTCGAGGAACCCGTCCATGATCAGCTTCCAGTTCGCCGCCACGTCGTGGACGCGCCGCCGGTAGAGATGGTGGCCGGCGAGGCCGAAGGCGTCGAATTCCGGAGCCAGGCGGTGCGCGTCGGCGAGATCCGCTCCGCCGTCCCGGGCGAACCAGATCAGGCCGCCCGCTTCCGCGCAGGGCAATAAGGCGAGATGGAAATCGGCCTTGTCGAGGCCGGGGAAAGTGTCCGGCCGCGGCAGGCCGGCGAGGGCGCCGTCGAGCGCGTAGGACCAGGCATGATAGGGGCAGACCAGCCGCGGCGCGCAGACCGGCTCGCCGCCCTCGACCAGCCGGGTGCCGCGATGGCGGCAGACATTGTAGAAGATATGCGCCTCGCCCGCCTTGTCGCGGGCGAGGAGCAAAGGCAGGCCGAACCCGTCATGCGCGACCGCCATGTTCGGCCGCGGCAGCAGCGCCGAGGGCGCGATCATCGTCGGCCGGCGGCGGAAGAGGCGCGCCTGCTCCGCGTCGAACCGCGCCGGATCGGTATAGGCCGAGGCGGGAACATGGGTGATGCCCTCGCCGTGCCGGCTCTCGCCTTGCGCGATCAGCCCGGCGAGCGCGAGCTGTCCCTCGGTCGGACGCAGGCGGGCCGGCATGTCCATGACCCGAAACTGCGCCCGCGATCGGGCGAAGGCAAGCGGGCCGAAAGGACTTTGCCCCGCGCCGCGAGCCGCTAGAAAGGGCCGATGGAAAGCGTTGGAGCAGGGGGGCGCCGCGTCGAACGGCGGAGCATCGCGGCGGTCGCCGCATCCTATTTGAAGCCGAGGCCGCTCGGCGCCTTCTTCCTGGGAATCTCCAGCGGTTTTCCCCTCACCCTCCTTCTCGCGACCATGTCCTACTGGCTGTCGAGGGTGGGGGTCGACAAGAAGACGATCGGCTTCGCCTTCGCGCTCGGCACGCCCTACACGATCAAATGGCTTTGGGCGCCGCTGATCGACGGCATCGCCATTCCCGGCCTTGCCCGCTGGGTCGGCCAGCGCCGCGCCTGGCTGTGGACCGTCCAGGCCCTGCTGGTCGTCGCCGTCGTCGAGCTCGGCGCGAGCGATCCCGTCCATCATATCGGCCGTTTCGCTTTGTGGGGCGCGATCACCGCCTTTCTCGCGGCGACGCAGGACATCGTCATCGACGCTTACCGGATCGAGACCCTCCCCGACGACGAGCTTGCCGTGGGAACGGCGACCAACCAGGTCGGCTATCGCACCGGCAATCTTCTTGCCGGCGCCGGCACCATCTTCCTCGCCTCGACCGAAGGCGCCGGACTCGGCTGGGCGGCGGCCTACGGATTTTCCGCGGCCCTCGTCCTGCCCGGCGCCATCGCTTCGCTCTGGCTGGGGCCGGGTCGGCACACGGCGGTGCGCGACCGCCGCCTGAGCTTCGCCACTTTGCTTCATTTCCTCCAGCACAATGTGGTGGCGCCCTTCGCCGATTTCCTGCTCCGTCCGGGCGCCTGGCTGATCCTGCTCTTCGTGCTCACCTATAAATTGGCCGACGCGATCGGGCAGAACATGCTTTCGCCGATGGTGGTCCATCAGGGCTTCACCGACACCGATTATATCGCGATCAACAAGCTGGTCGGCTTCTGGGCCCTGGTGGTCGGCTCGCTGGTCGCCGGAGCGATGATCGCCCGCTTCGGCATGACCCGCTTGCTGTTCGGGGCGGGCATCATCATGATGATCGCCAATCTGATGTTCGCGGGCGTGGCGGTGACCGGCCATTCGGTCGTCATGCTGACCCTGGCCGTCGGAACCGAAAATCTTTTCGCGGCGATCAGCCTCACCGTCTTCGCGACCTATTTGTCGGGCCTCTCCAACACCGCCTTCACCGCCACCCAATATGCCTTGCTGTCGAGCGTCGCCGCCATCGCGCGGACTTTCGCGACGACGCCCTCGGGCTATGTCGCCGCCGCTTTGGGCTGGCCGCATTTTTACGTCTTGTGCGCCTTCCTCGGCATTCCCGGCCTGTTCTTCCTGTGGCTGATGCAGCGGCACGGCTTCGTCGTCGAGACGGTGCGGCAAAGGGGCGTCGAAGGCGCGGCCGCGGAGGAAGAAGAGGAGGAATAAGATGCCCTTCTTCCTTTCCATCCTCGTCCAGATCGCCTGCGCCGTCCATTGCGTGCGCAACAACCGCAATGCCCTGTGGCTGATGGTGATCATCTTCCTCTGGCTGCCGGGTTGCCTCGCTTATGCGGTCTTCGAGATCTTCCCCGCTTATGCCGGCCGGCGCGAGGTGCGGGCGCTGAAGAGCGCCGCCGCGCGCAGGCTCGATCCGGACCGCGAGATCCGCGGCGCGCGCGAGGCGGTGGAGGTCGCCGACACCGCCGCCAACCATATATCGCTCGGCGACGCGCTGGCCGGCGCGGGAGAGTGGAAGGAGGCTTCGCTCCATTATCGCGAGGCGCTCGCCCGCGCCCCCGGCGGCGGCGACCGCGCCGCGAAGATGAAGCTCGCCCGCGCCGAGCTCGAGGCGGGCGACGACGGCGCCGCGCGTGCTTTGCTCGAATCGCTGCCGCCTTCGGCTTCCGACTCCGAGAACGATCGCGCCGCCCTGCTCCTCGCCCGCGCTCTCGAAGGCTGCGGCGAGACCGGCCGCGCGCTCGCCCTTTACGAGGAGCTCGCCGCGCGCATGGCCGGCTGCGAGGCCCAGTGCCGGCTTGCGGCCCTGCTCCTCGCCTCGGGCCGTCGGTCGGACGCGCTCGAGCCGCTGACCGAGGTCGAGCGGCGGTTGAAAAGGCTCGACCGGTTCGAGCGCAACAAGGATGCCGCCATGTACGATTGGGCCGCGCGAACGCTCGCCGAGCTGCGGGCGGGATAAGGCTTCTCGCCATCCCGGACTTGATCCGGGATCCATCTTTACAGCCGCCGAAGAGAGAAGGTGGATGCCGGATCAAGTCCGGCACGACGGACAATCAGGAGGGCGCCTGCCCATTGCGGGCCAGCACGTCGCCGGCGAGGTAGAGCGAGCCCATCACCAGCACGATTGGCGGCTCCCCCGGCGCCGAATGGCGGGCGATCCAGCCGAGCGCCTCGGCTACGCCGCCGGCCGGCATCGCCGCCAGCCCGGCGCCGCGCGCCGCGGCGGCGAGATCCGCGGGTGCGTGATGGGCATGATCGGGGACCGGCACCGCGTGGACGGTCGCGGCGCGGTTGGAGAATGCCTTCAGCACCCCCGCCGCATCCTTGTTGGCGAGGATGCCGCCGACGATGTGGAACGGCCGGCCGGCCGGCACGTGCGCGCGGAAGAAATCGGCGACGGCGCGCGCGGCGGCGGGATTGTGGGCGCCGTCGAGCCAGAGCTCCGATCCCCCGGGCAGCAGATCGTGGAGCGCCCCGGGCCCGAGCTTCTGAAGCCGCGCCGGCCATTCGGCCCAGCCCATCGCCGCCTTGAGCGCCGGCTCGCCGACCGCGAACGCCTGCTGGTGGCGCAGCATGGCGACGGCGAGCGCCGCGTTCATCGCCTGGTGCAGGCCGGGCAGGCGCGGCAGCGGCAGGTCGAGCGCGCCCTTCTCGTCGCGATAATGGAGCTTGTCCTGATCGACCGAGGCGTCCCAGATTCCGCCGCGCGGCAGCCAGACGGCGCCGGCCCGAGCCGCCGCCTCGCCGATCCGGTTGGCGAGCCGGTCGGGATGTTGCTGGGTGACGAGCGGCACGTCCCTTTTGGCGATGCCGGCTTTCTCCGCCGCCACCTGCTCGATCCGGTTGCCGAGGAATTGCTGATGGTCGAGGCCGAGCTGGGCGATGCCGCAGACGATCGGCGCGGGAATGACGTTGGTCGCGTCGAGCCGCCCGCCGAGCCCGACCTCGACGATGCAGGCGTCGGCGGGCGCGCGGGCGAAGGCGAGGAAGGCGGCGGCGGTGGTCGCCTCGAAGAAGCTCGGCGCGAGGTCTTCCGCCGCGTCGAGCGCCTCCTCGAGCAGGGCGGCGAGCCGGTCGTCGTCGATCAGGCGGCCGGCGAGGCGGATCCGTTCGTTGAAGCGGACGAGATGCGGGCTCGTATAGACATGGGCCTTGAGCCCCGCCGCCTCGATCGCGGCGCGAAGGAAGGCGCAGGTCGAGCCCTTGCCGTTGGTGCCGGCGACGTGGAGGACGGGCGGCAGCGCCCGCTCGGGATTGCCGAGCCGGTCGAGCAAGGCCGAAATCCGCTCCAGCCCCAGGGTGTCGGTGCCGGGCGAGAGGCGCGCCAACCGGTCGAGCTGGCACTGCACCCGGGGGTCGTCGGAGACGGCTTTATCCATAAGGGGAGCTGGCTCACGCCGCCTTCTTTTCCGGCACCAGATACCCGATCACCTGCGCCAGCGTCTGCCGCAGCTCCTTCCGGTGGACGACCATGTCGATCATGCCGTGGTCGAGCAGATATTCGGCACGCTGGAATCCTTCGGGCAGTTTCTCGCGGATCGTCGATTCGATCACCCGCGCGCCGGCGAAGGCGATCAGCGCGCCCGGCTCGGCGATCTGGATATCGCCGAGCATCGCATAGGAAGCGGTGATGCCGCCGGTCGTCGGATCGGTGAGGACGACGATGTAAGGCAGGCCCGCTTCCTTGAGCTCGGCGAGCGCGGCGGTGGTGCGCGGCATCTGCATCAGCGAGAGGATGCTCTCCTGCATCCGCGCGCCGCCGCCCGAGGTGAAGATGACATAGGGGCAGGAATCGGCGATCGCCGCGCGGACGCCGGCGACGAAGGCCGCGCCCACCGCCGTCCCCATCGATCCGAGGAGGAAGGTGGAATCCTGCACCCCGACCACCGCCTTATGGCCTTCGATCGTGCCGCGGGCGTTGATCAACGCATCGCTCTCGCCGGTCGCGGTCCGCGCCGCCTTGAGCCGGTCGGTATAGCGTTTCGCGTCGCGGAACCTGAGCGGATCCTCGCGCACCTGCGGCGGCGGCAGGATCGTGTAGCCGGGGTCGAGCAGCCGCTCGAGCCGCGGCCGCGCGCCCATCCGGCCATGATGGTCGCAGCGCGGGCAGACGAAGTCGTTCTCCTCCCATTCCCTGGTGAAGACCATCGCGTTGCAATGGCGGCATTTGTGCCAGAGATTGTCCGGCGTCTCGCGCTTGGGCAGGAACGGGATGGAGTTGCGGACTCGGTTCAGCCAGCTCATGCGGGCGGGTCTCCTTTGCCGGCGCGGATAGGCCGGGAGGATGGGGGGTGTCCAGTAAAGGTAGGGTTCGGCGCGGGGGTTTGCGACCTGTGGCGAGCGAAGATTGTTCCCCGGCGAAAGCCGGGGCCCAGATCTGAGTCTGCAACTGGACCCCGGCTTGCGCCGGGGAACAAAGTGTTGCTTTTTCCGCGTCCCCCGGTTCCCTGCTAAAGCGTCGCCTCGATCGCCCTTGCGGCGACGTCGGGATCGGCGGCCTGGGTGATCGGGCGGCCAACCACCAGGATCGACGCGCCGGCGTCGAGCGCCTTGCGCGGCGTCATGACCCGTTTCTGGTCGCCGGCCGGTCCGTCCGCCGGCCGCACGCCCGGCACCACGAAGAAACCGTCCGGCCACAGCGCCTTCGCCGCCGCCACTTCGTTGCCCGAGCAGACGACGCCGTCCAGCCCCGCCTCCCGCGCCAGCGCGGTCAGGCGCGCGACCTGGGCGTGGGGACCGTCGGCCAGGCCGGTGGCGGCGAGATCCGCATCGTCGAGGCTGGTCAGCACCGTCACGGCGACCACCTTCGTCCCCTTGGGCGCGGCGGCCTTGGCATCCTCCATCATCGCCCGGCCGCCGGCGGCGTGGACGGTGAGGATGGCGGGCTCGAGCGGCTGCAGCGCCTGGATCGCCTTGCCGACCGTGTTCGGGATGTCGTGGAGCTTGAGATCGAGGAAGATGGGAAGGCCGAGCTGCGCCATCCTGCGCACGCCGTGGCGGCCGTTGGCGCAGAAGAATTCGAGGCCGAGCTTGATCCCGCCGACATGGTTCCGGACCCGTGTCGCGATGCCCTTCGCCCGCTCGAAATCGGGCGTGTCGATGGCGACGAAGATCGGGCTGCTCATGGGGTCGGCCACGCCTTGCTGTCGGTGGCGACCCGCGCTTCCGCTTTGGGCGCCGCGGCCGCGGCCGAAGCCGACGGGGCGGCGGGCGTGACGGGGACCGAAGTCACGATCGTCGGCTCGATCCGCCGCTTCAGCGACCAGAGACGCGCGCGATGGACGAGCAAAGTCGGCAGGAAGCCGATGAAGAAGGCGGCGAAGAGCAGGACCGGCAGCTTCACGTCGGCGACCAGCCCGCCCCAGAGCTTGAGCGGCACGTTGAACCAGTTCGCCTTCGCCCACAGGACGAGGATGACCGTCAGCACAACCCAGAACAGAGTCTTGAGGAACTGCATAAGGCGCCTCCGAAGCCTCGCCCTGCTTATGGCGCGGCAGCGGGCGGAGCAAGCGGGGTGGAATGCCTCATTCTATCCCACCTCCCGCTCCAGCTCCTCGAACAGCCCCGGCACCGTCGTCAGCCGTTCCTTCTCCTCCGCCAGGATCGCGCGGAAGATATCGCGTTTCAGGCCGGCCATCATCCCCGGCGGCAGGTGCATGCCCTCCGGCAGCGCCGAGACGATGATGTCGATCAGGCGGTCGGCGCCGTGGAGGCGGCCCCAGAGATAGTCGTTCTCGCGATAGGCGCGGCTGAAGAAGGCGCCGAAGCTGTTGAACTGGATGCCCTTCAGCGTCGCCTCGGCGCCGCCCTCGCGGATCGCCGTCGCATCCTCTGGCGAGATGCGGTCGACCTTCACCGGATCGAATTCGTCCAACCCCTCGCCCTGCAGCAATGGCAGGGTGGCGATGTCGTAAAAGGGGAAACCGAGATAAGCGAGGATCAGGGAGCGCCGCTCGGCCCTGGGGAATTCGGCCAGCACCTCGGTCAGCCTTGCGTCCGCCTCGTCGTCGACCGCCTTGAGGTCGAGCGCGGCGGCGAGCGCCGCCATCGCCCGCTCCGGCTCGGCCTCGGTCGCGGCGAAGGCGGGATCGTCCGCGGCGCACGCGGCGGCGCCCTGGTAGCGGGCGAGGAAATCGTAGACGGTCTCGCGGGCGCGGCGGAGCGCCTGGCGGGGCGCATCCTCCGGCTCCTCCATCTCGGCGAGCCGGCGGGTCAGGAAGCGCAGCCGCCGCACCCGGAAGGGCAGGTCGAAATTCCGGAGGAACAGGATCATTTCCTCGCTCGCGCCCGCCGCGGTCGCCGCCTCGGGTTCGGCGAGGCCGCGCGCCCGCACCGTGCCCCACAAGGCCTGGCGGAAGCTCTCCCGGCGCCCGCGCCCGCCCCCGCCGGCGAGGTGAAGCAGCGCCTCGGCCATCTCCTCGACCACCGTCGAAAGCTTGAGCTGGGCGTAGCCCGCATAAGCGAAGCCGGCGCCGCGGGCGGCGAGCGTCTGCGCCCTGGAACGCCAGCCGGCGAGCCGTTTCGGAGTCGGGCGGAGGAGGAAGATGGTCGCGCCGAAGCTCCGCTCGATCGCCGCCTCGACTTCCGGCCGCATCGCCGCGACGATCCGGGTCAGCCGCCGGATCCGCGAGGAGCGGCGCTCGATCGCCTCCAGATTGTCGCGGATCGGCTGCTCGCGCGGGATGTCGGAAAGCGCGCCGAAGAGGGTGGCGAAAAAGCCCGGCGGTTCGCTCCGGCCCGAATCGGTCAGCCGCACCGAGCGCTCGCCCGGCTTGGGATCGATATAGACGAAGCGGCGATCGACCTCGCGCCGCGCCGGCCGGTGGCGCAGTGCCTGCATCGCCGGGCGGAAGGGCGCGTTGGCGAGAATGGAGCCGTCGATCAGCACCGCGCTCTCGACGTCGCCGATCGCGACATGGCGGGGCAGCACGCGGGCGAGGAAGGTCTCGCGCCCCGGCCAGGGCTGGCGCCTCTCCTCCAGCACCGCGTCGAGCTCGCGCACCTGGAACGGTGGGAAGGCGCCGGGGAAGCTCGCCGTCGCCCGCGCCGCGAAGACGAGGTCGGCCCGATCGGCGAGCCGGCATTCGACGCCGGCCTCCTTGCGGAAGGAGAGGGTGATGCGATGCTCGCGCTCCATCGCCTCGGGCGGCGAATGGAGCCGCAGCCGCTCGGGATGACCGCGGAAATCGGTGACCGTCACGAACAGGTCGAGCGGCTGATAGGCGGGGAGGAGCGGCGGGCTGGCCGGGCCCGTCGCCATCGCATCGAAGGCGTTCAGGATCAGCTCGGTGAAGCCGGGGCCGCTGAACGGCGGCGCGAACCAGCGCGCCCGGACGAAATTGGCGAGCTTGTGGCGCACCTCGTCGCGATGGCCCGCCTCGACGGTCTGCTCGACCGTGTCGCCGCGCCGCGACATCGCCCAGGCGAAGGGCAATGCGGCGGCCGCCTTGGCGAAGCGCGAGACGGCGCTGACTCCGGGATCGATCAAAGTGTCGACGTCCGCGACTTCGAGCCAGAGGTCGGTCAGCGGCTCCAGCGAGCGGCCGGTCGCGACCGCGTCGGCGAGGAAGATGGCGTTGATCCCGCCGGCGCTGGCGCCGGTCAATATGTCGACGATCACGCGCAGATCGAGCTCGCATTCATCGGCCAGTGCCTGGAGAAGACGGCGATAGACCGCCTCGCTGCCATTGCCGTCGGCAGGCTCGCGGGCATGGAAGGCGCGGCTGGCGCGGGCGAGCCGCCACACCTCCTTGGTGATGCCGTGCATGTAGACGGCGAGGCTGATGCCGCCATAGCAGATCAGCGCCAGCCTCAATTCCTTTTCGCGCATCGGCGCCGCGATGGCAGGCGCGGAGCGGCGTGTCGAGAGCGGAGCCGGCCGTCTTGTTCCCGGCCCTTCGACGCCGCCCGCGGGGTGGCCCCAGGGTGAACCTCGGCAAAGCCTTTCCGCCGGAGAACGAGGTTTTCTCGCAGCCGAGCGGTTCCCCCCGCCGAATTCGATTCGCCGCAGCAACGTTTCGAGTCGGCGCGACTCACGGGACTCGTCAACGATCGACCGTTACGGCCGCGGTCAACGGAGGCTCAAGGGGGTTCCCGCATGATCGAACGGCTGCGCCGTAAGGGCATGACGCGCATCGTCGCTCTGTCCCTGATCGGCCTGATGAGCGCGGCGCCGGCCGAAGCGGTCGACCTCGCCGGCAGCGCGAGGCTGCAGAGCCTCGAAAATGCGGTCGCGCAGGCGTTCGACGACAGCACCGCCGCCGCCTCCCAGCCTTCGCAGCAGAGCTTCGAGGAGGTCGGCGAGGGCGAAGCGAGCTATTATGGCAACGAGCTGGCCGGCAACCGCACCGCCAGCGGCGAACGTTTCGATCCGCACGCCTTTACCTGCGCCCACCGCTCGCTGCCGCTCGGCAGCCTGCTGCGCGTCACCAATCTCGCCAACGGCCGCTCGGTGCTGGTCCGGGTCAACGATCGCGGGCCGTTCACCCACAGCCGGATTCTCGACATGTCGCTCGCCGCCGCGCGCGACATCGACATGGTTCGCAGCGGCAAGGCGCTGGTGCGGCTCGAAATCCTGCGCAGCGCCGCCTGAAGGGCCTCTTCCAGGCCGCTTTTCGCGCTTCCACGCCGTTTGTCGGTTCGTCGAACGGCGCTTTCCAAACAGGCGCTTAGGCTTTAGTGGCGCCGCCACCTTCACTGGGGTGGGATTTACAAAAATGATCAATAAGATAGCTCTTTGCGGGGCGGCGATCGCCGCGCTCGCCGTCGGTGCCGTTCCGGCCTTTTCGGCCCAGAATCCGGCTCCGAAAACGCACGCCGCTGCTGCCACGGCCGGCAAGCCGACCTTCGGCACCTGGGGCTTCGACATTGCCGGCATGGACCGCGGCGTCAATCCGGGCGACAATTTCTACGATTACGCCAACGGCAATTGGTCGAAGACGACCGAGATTCCGGCCGACAAGCCGATCTGGGGCGGTTTCGTCGTGCTCGACGAGCTCAGCACCAAGCGCACCCGCGACGTGATCGAGGCGGCCGCCGCGTCGAACGCTCCCGAGGGCAGCGTCGAGCGCAAGGTCGGCGACTTCTATGCGAGCTTCATGAACGAGCAAAGCGTGGAGGCGGAGGGCGTTACGCCGCTGAAGCCGTATCTCGACCAGATCGCGGCGATCCGGACCGCGTCCGACCTGGCCAAGGCCTTCGGCGCCCTCGGCCAATACGGCATCGGTGCCCCGGTCGGCATCGGCGTGCTGCCCGATTTCAAGGACAACAGTCATTATTCGGCTTTTCTGAGCCAGAGCGGGCTCGGCCTCCCCGACCGCGATTATTATACGGACCTTACCAATCCCAAATTCGCCGAGGCGCGCGCCGCCTACAAGACCTACATCACGACGCTGTTCCGACTCGCCGGCGATGACCAGCCGGAAGCGCGTGCGCAACGCGTCTTCGATCTCGAGACCAAGATCGCCCAGACGCACTGGACCCGCATCCAGAGCCGGCAGATCGACAAGCTCTACAATCCGATGATGCGGGCCGAGCTGGCGACCAGGCTGCCCGGTTTCGACTGGAACGCCTATCTCGACGCCGCCGGCCTTGAGGGCCAGGATCGCTTCATCGTCGCCCAGCCCGACGCGCTCGAGGGCGCCGCCAGGCTGATCCAGTCCGAACCGCTCGAGACCTGGAAGGATTATCTGGCCGTCCGGGCCCTGGTCGACGCCGCGCCCTTGCTGTCCAAGGCCTTCGTCGACGCGAGCTTCGAATATTCGAAGGTGCTCTCGGGCACGCCGCAGCTGCCGGAGCGCTGGAAGCGCGGCGCGAATCTCGTCGGCGGCGGCATGGGCGAGGCGATCGGCCAGCTCTACGTCGCCCGCTACTTCCCGCCCGCGTCCAAGGCCAAGGCGGACGAGCTCGTCCACAACCTCATCCGGTCGATGGACATGCATCTCGCCAATCTGACCTGGATGTCCCCCGAGACCAAGGCGAAGGCCCGCGAGAAGCTTGCCGCCTTCACGCCGAAGATCGGCTATCCGGACAAATGGCGGGACTATTCCGCGCTGGAGATCCGCGACGGCGACCTGCTCGGCAACGCCGCGCGCGCCAACCAGTTCGAATATCGCCGCAACATCAACAAGCTCGGCGGACCGATCGACCGGACCGAGTGGGGCATGACCCCGCAGACGGTCAACGCCTATGCCAATCCGCTGATGAACGAAGTGGTGTTCCCGGCCGCGATCCTGCAGCCGCCCTTCTTCGATCCCAATGCGGACGATGCGGTCAATTACGGCGCGATCGGCGCGGTGATCGGCCACGAGCTCAGCCACCATTTCGACGACCAGGGCCGCAAGTTCGACAAGAGCGGCAACCTCGCCGACTGGTGGAGCCCGGCCGACATCGCCGCCTTCAAGAAGCTGACCGACCGGCTCGGCGCCCAATATTCGGGCTATGAGCCGCTGCCCGGCCAGCATGTGAAGGGCGAGCAGACGATGGGCGAGAATATCGCCGACCTTGCCGGCCTCGCCATCGCCTACGACGCCTATCATATGTCGCTGCGCGGCAAGCCGGCGCCGGTGATCGACGGCTATACCGGCGATCAGCGCTTCTTCCTCGGTTATGCCCAGGTCTGGCGGACCAAGGCCCGCGACGCGTTCATGCAGCAATTGCTGACCGTCGACGTCCATTCGCCGGGCCAGGTGCGGCCTCTGGTCGTCCGCAACTTCGACGCCTGGTACAAGGCGTTCAACGTTCGCGACGGAAAGCTGTATCTGCCCCCTGATCAGCGCATCAGGATTTGGTAAGGCCGTAAGCGGACCGGGTCGGCGCGTCGCGCCGGCCCGGCCGTGAATCGAGCCGGCGAGGAGTGGTTCGCTGAAAAGGTCCAAGCTTGCCCCGGCGCTCGCCGGGGCCTTTCTGATTCTCATCGTCCTGATCTGGGCCGGCAGCCATCTTTCCAGTCATCGCGCGGCGGCGCGCGCCCAGCCGCGCCTCGGCATCTCCGAGGCCCAGATCGCGACCATCCAGGACCGGCAGCACGAGACCGACAGCGCCATCGATTATGCGCGGTTCGACCGCCGGCTGCGGGATCTGGCCGCGAAGCCGGACGTGGTCGGCCTTGCCGTCGGCATCGTCGAGAATGGCGAGATCCGCTTCCTCAAGGGCTATGGCGAGACCGTGGCGGGCAGCGGCGATCCGGTCACCGTCAACACCCTCTTTCGCTGGGGCTCGGTGTCGAAGGGCGTCGCCGCCGACCTCGTCTCCCTGCTCGCCAGCGAAGGCAAGCTCTCGCTGGACGACCCCGCCGGCAAATATGCGCCGTCGCTGAAGCTTCCCAACGGCACCGAGAATGTGGCGACCGTCGCCGATATCCTCTCGCACCGGCTCGGCCTGTTCAGCCACGCCAACGACCCCCAGCTCGAGGACGGCATCGATCCGCATATCCTGCGGACGACGCTTGCCCAGCTTCGCCCGATCTGCCCGCCCGGCACCTGCTGGGCCTATCAGAACGTCGCCTACGATTCGGCGTCGGAGATCGTCGAGAAGCTGACCGGCGAGCCTTATGAAGAGGTCGTCCGCCGGCGCCTGTTCCTACCGCTCGGCATGCGCACCGCGACGCTCGACCGCAATTCGCTGGTCACGGCGCCGAGCTGGGCGCGGCCCCATGTCGGCGGCAAGCATTCCAAACCGGTCGCGGTGAGCGACGATTATTATCACGTTCCCGCCGCCGGCGGCGTCAATTCGTCGATCAAGGACATGGCGATCTGGCTCCAGGCGCAGATGGGCCTCGCGCCCTCGATCCTGCCGCCAAAGGCGCTCGACGCGGTCCAGCAGGTGCGGGTGAAGACGCCGGGCGAGCTGGCCCGCATGCGCAAGTTCCGCGAGCGCGTGCGCGAGACGAGCTATGGCCTGGGCTGGCGCATCTACGATTATGCCGGCCACCGGGTCATCGCCCATCGCGGCGGCCTCAAGGGCTATCGCTCGCTGATCATGTTCGATCCGGCGCTGAAGAGCGGGGTCGTCGCCTTGTGGAATTCGAACACCAATCGGCCGGGCGGCATCGAGTTCGAGGTGATGGACATGCTCTATCATCTGCCGCCGAAGGATTGGCTGGGAATCGAATCGAACGACGCTCCCGAGCAGCCCGAGCCGGAAGGTTCGGGCAACTAACCCCTCCCTTTAAGGGAGGGGACGAGGGTGGGTCAGCGGAGCGGCGCCTCGATGGCGCCGTTTCGCTTTATCGCGCCGAGAGTCTTTTGGCGCGCGGACGCGCGCACCCACCCCTTACCCCTCCCTTGAAAGGGAGGGGCTTGTCTTCTCCAGCACCGCCCAGATCGGATAATGGTCCGACGCGCGCTTCGCCGTCGCGCTCAGGTGGACGCCGCATTCGGCGATGGCGAGGTCGGGCGTCACCATGATCCGGTCGAGCTGCACCACCGGCCGGCGGGTGTGGAACGAGCGGCCGCAATCGGCGAAATGGAGATGGCGGGCGAATTCGCGCAGGCAGCCGCCTTGCATGCTCCATTCGTTGAGGTCGCCCATCAGCACCGCCGGCATCTTCGCCTCGCGATTCTCGATGCAGGAGAGGATGCGGTGCGCCTGCCGCCGCCGCCAGAGGCCGGAAAGGTCGAGATGCATGCCGACGACGCGCATCTCCTCCCCCCGCACCCGGAGGTCGGCGAGGACGGCGCCGCGCGGCTCCAGCGATGGAAGGTGGAGCATCTCCTCGTGCGCGATCTCGACATGCTTCTTCACCAGCAGGGCATTGCCGTGCCAGCCGATGCTGCCGTCGCGCGCCTGGAACGGCACCGGCTTGTAGTCGCTCTGCTCCTCGATCAGCTGGAGCGGGATGGCGCTGCTGCGCGAGCCGAAACGGCGGTCCGCCTCCTGCAGGGCGACGACGTCGGCGTCGAGCTCGCACAGGACTTCGAGCGTGCGCTCGGGGCGGCGGCGGCGGTCGGTGCCGATCGCCTTGCGCATATTGTAGCTGGCGACGCGGATCACCGCGCCGGCTCCGTGGTCGCGATGCGCCGGCGCGCGATCGTCAATGGCCCCGCCGGTCGGAGAGCCGGCCGAGATGATGGTCGAGCGCCCGCACCGCCTTCTTCGCCGCGCCGATCACGGTCCGGTCGACGTCGGTGCCCTCCTCGACCACGGCGATCGGCTGGAGGCCGTTCACCCGCGCTTCGAGGCTGCAGCGCAGGTCGCCATTGCCGCCCTTTGAGCCGTTGAGGTCGGAGACATGGACCTCGACGTCGGTGATCCGGTCCTCGAACCGGGCGAGGCGCTGGCGGATCTGCTCCTCGAGGCGGCTGTCGCGGTCATTGTCGGCGGGAATCCGGTTGTCGGCGCGGATCTGGATGAACACTGAAACACTCTCCGTCACTGCCCTTTTCGTGAATGCCGAAGCGAGGGCTGCTGTTCCGTTGGCTTGAACCCAAAATTTGCCGCTTGGCTGGCGCGGCTCCGCGCGGGTAGCTTCGGACGATGGCAAAGCCAAGGTCCCGTTACGTCTGCCAGGTCTGCGGCTCGGTCTCGAGCCGCTGGCAGGGCCAGTGCCCCGATTGCGCCGAGTGGAACACATTGGTCGAGGATGCAGGCGCCGTGGTGACGCCCTTCTCCGCGCGCCACAATCTGCGCGGCGGCGGCCGACCGTTCGAGCTGGTCGGGCTCGACCGCGAGGTAGAGCTGCCGGCGCGGATGAGCACCGGCCTCGGGGAGTTCGACCGCGCGCTCGGCGGCGGCCTCGTCGCGGGCTCGGCGACCCTGATCGGCGGCGACCCCGGCATCGGCAAGTCGACCTTGCTGCTCCAGGCGGCGGCGCGTATCGCGGCGGTCGGGCGGCCCGTCGCTTACATTTCCGGCGAGGAGGCGACCGACCAGGTGCGGCTGCGCGCCCGCCGGCTCGGCCTCGGCACGGCGCCGGTGCAGCTCGCCGCCGCCACTTCGGTCCGCGACATATTGACCACGCTCGGCGAAGGCGCGCCACCGGCCCTGCTGGTCATCGATTCGATCCAGACCATGCATTCGGACCTGATCGAGGGCGCGCCGGGGACGGTGAGCCAGGTCCGCGCCTCGGCCGGCGAATTGATCCGCTATGCCAAGGAAAGCGGCGCCGCGGTCGTCCTCGTCGGCCATGTCACCAAGGACGGCTCGATCGCCGGCCCGCGCGTGCTCGAGCATATGGTCGACACGGTTTTGAGCTTCGAAGGGGAGCGCAGCCACCAATACCGGATCCTGCGCGCCGCCAAGAACCGCTTCGGCGGCACCGACGAGATCGGCGTCTTCGCCATGGCCGAGGGGGGGCTGGACGAAGTCGGCAATCCGAGCGCCCTCTTCCTCACCCATCGTGACGAGGCGGTGTCGGGCTCGGTCGTCTTCCCGGCGCTGGAGGGGACGCGGCCGGTTTTGGTCGAGATCCAGGCGCTGACCGTCCGCCTCGCCAGCGGCGCGACCCCGCGGCGGGCGGTGGTCGGCTGGGATTCGGGGCGGCTGGCGATGATCCTCGCCGTGCTGGAGGCGCGCTGCGGGCTCAATTTCTCCACGTGCGAAGTCTATCTCAACATTGCCGGCGGCTATCGGGTTTCCGATCCCGCCGCCGACATGGCCGTGGCGGCGGCTTTGGTCTCGGCTTTGTCGGAGCGGCCGGTTCCCGCCGACGCCGTCGCCTTCGGCGAGGTCGCGCTTTCCGGCGAGCTGCGCCCGGTCGCCCACGGCGCGCTTCGGCTCAAGGAAGCCGGCAAGCTCGGCTTCGCCCGCGCTTTGGTGCCGGCATCGCTGAAGGGCGAGAAAGGCGGCCTTGCCTTGTCCGGCTTCCGCAAATTGGGCGAGCTGGTCGATCATCTGCTGGGTCGGTGATATCCTCCCCGGAACGGGGAGGGTGGTGGAGCATGGTGAAGGGGACGTGCCAGGTGCGGAACCCCCTCCACCGCACTTCGTGCGGTCCCCCTCCCCGCAAGCGGGGAGGATAAGGCCCGGCTTCCCTCGCTGCTTTTCCTCCTCTACGCCTGTCGCCATGACCGCGCTCGACATCATCGTGATCCTTCTCGTCCTCGGCGGGCTCGTCACCGGCTGGTTCAAGGGCTTCGTCGGCGAGGTGCTGAGCCTTGCCGCCTGGATCGTCGCCATCGTCTTCCTGCGGCTGTTGCACACGCCGGCGACCAATGCGCTGACCGGCGCCGTCGGCACCCATGCCGGCGCGGCCGTGCTCGCCTTCGTGCTCGTCTTCGGCCTCGTCTTCCTCGCCGGCAAGCTCGTCGCGCGGCGGGTCGGCGGCGGCGTTCGCCGGTCGGTGATCGGGCCGGTCGACCGGCTGCTCGGGGCCGGCTTCGGCGCGCTCAAGGGCCTGATCATCGCCACCTTGCTCTATCTCGCGGCGAACCTGGTCTATGACACGATCTACGGCCGCGCCGCCGCCCGGCCCGACTGGATGGCCAATTCGCGCACCTATCCGCTTCTCTATGCGAGCGGCCGCGCGGTGCTGAACTTCGTCGCCTGGCGCCGCGGCGACCCGACGACGGCGGACGATCCCGCCCAGCGTCCCCCCAACGCACCGGCGGGGAACGGGGCGTAAAAATCCTCCCCTGCTTTTGCAGGGGAGGGGGACCGCACGAAGTGCGGTGGAGGGGGCTTCGTGCGGGTCTCAGGGCCCCCTCCACCATGCTTCGCATGGTCCCCCTCCCCGTCCCGGGGAGGAGCTAGTTGGTGGCACTCTATGTCCGCCCCGCCTATAGGCGCTTCATGGCGACTACGCTCTACAGCCGCGACATTCTCCGCCTCGCCGCGTCGATCCCGCACCTTGGCCGGCTCGACCGTCCGCAGGCGCGGGTGGAGAAGAGTTCGCCGGTCTGCGGCAGCCGGGTCGCCGTCGAGCTGGCGCTGGACGGGGAAGGGCGGATCGCCGCGCTCGGGCAGGAAGTGAAGGCCTGCGCGCTCGGCCAGGCTTCGGCGGCCCTGATGGGCGCGCATGCGCTCGGCCGGACCGGGGCCGAACTCGCCGAGGCGGGCGTGGCGCTCGCCGCTTATCTGTCCGGAAGCCGCGGCGATCCGGGCGAATGGCCGGGGCTCGAAATCTTCGCCGAAGCCCGTCGCTTCCCCGCCCGCCACGCCTCGATCCTGCTCGCCTTCGAGGCGGCCGCCGAGGCCGCGGCGCGGGCGCGGCCGCAAGCGGCCTGCGCCTGATGGACGCGGCCGCCGCCGAGGCGACCGCCTTCTTCCTGCGCGACGGGGCGATCATCCTCGGCGCGGCGATGGTGTTCGTCATGGTCTTCCGCCGGCTCGGCCTCGGCGCGGTGCTCGGCTATCTGCTCGCGGGCGCGCTGATCGGGCCGCAGGGGCTCGGCCTGATCAGCGGCGCGGGCGAGATGGTCCATGTCGCCGATTTCGGAATCGTCCTGCTGCTCTTCCTGGTCGGGCTGGAGCTCCAGCCGTCGCGCCTGCTGCGCCTGCGCGGCGACATTTTCGGTTTGGGCCTGGCTCAGGTGACGATCGCCGGCCTTGCCATTGCCGGCCTGGTCTTCGCGGTGACCGGCTTCAGCCTCGCCGCCTCGCTCGCCATCGGCCTGCCGCTCGCTTTGTCCTCGACCGCGCAGGTGCTGCCGAGCCTTCGCGCCGACGGTTCGATCAACACCCGCGGCGGCGAGCGCGCTTTCTCGATCCTGCTCTTCCAGGACCTGTCGATCGTGCCTTTGATCACGATCATCGCCGCTCTGTCGCGCGCGCCCGCCGATCCCAATGCGCCGCCCGGATGGCTGCTCGCGCTCTACACGATCGGCGCGATCGTCGGGCTCGTCCTCGCCGGCCGCTTCCTGATCAACCCGCTCTTCCGCCTCGTCGGCCGGATCAGCGAGCGCGAATTGTTCGTCGTCGCCGGCCTGTTCATCGTCCTCGCCGCCGCGGCGTTGATGGAGGCGCTCCACCTCTCCGCCGCGCTTGGCGCCTTCGTCGCCGGGGTGATGCTCGCCGATTCGCCCTACCGGCACGAGCTGGAGGCGGATATCGATCCGTTCCGCTCGATCCTGCTCGGCCTGTTCTTCGTCGGCATCGGCATGATGCTCGACCTCCACGCCGTGTGGGCGCGGCCGCTCTTCGTCATCCTCATGGCCGCCGCCCTGGTCGTCGTGAAGTCGCTCGTCCTGTTCGGCATCGGCAAGGCGATCCGGATGGAGACTCGGCGCGCCCTCAAGCTCGGCCTGCTGCTGAGCCAGGGCGGCGAGTTCGCCTTCGTCCTCTTCGCCGCCGCGCAGCGGGCGCTGCTGGTAGCGCCGGCGGCGGCGAGCCTGTTCAGCGCCATCGTCACCCTGTCGATGGCGACGACGCCCTTCCTGATGATGGTCAACGACTGGATCGACCGCCGGACCAGCCGCCGCGACGGCGCCGGTCTCGAAGGGCCGGAAGCCTCGCCGCCGTCGCGCGCGATCATCGTCGGCTATGGCCGTTTCGGCCAGACCGTGGCGCAGATGCTGATGGCGAAGGGCATTCCGGTCACCCTGATCGATTCCAAGCCCGCCCAGATCGAATTGGTCGGCAGCTTCGGGATGAAGGTCTATTATGGCGACGGCACGCGGCTCGACCTGCTTCGCCTCGCCGGCGGCGCCGATGTGAAGGCCCTGCTCTTCTGCACCGATACGGCGCTGCCGCGGCACCGGCTGGAGCCGATCCTCGAAGCCTTTCCCCAGGCGGCGATATTCGTGCGCGCCTATGACCGTATCCATTTGATGGAGCTGGCGCCGCTCGACCTCAAATGCACGATCCGCGAGCTGTTCGAGTCCGCGGTGGCGATGGGGCGCGAAGCACTGGCGCTGTTCTGCGTCGACGCGGAAGAGGTGGACCGGGTCGAGCGCATCTATCGCGAGCGCGACCGGGAACGGCTCGACGTCCAGACCGCCTCGGGCGATCTCCATGCGATGAGCGAAACCGTGTTCGGCCCCGACAATCCCCTCGCCGATCCGCGGCCGGAGGAGGAGTAGGGAACGCCTCATAACTCGTCGTCCCAGCCTTTCGGCTACAGTCAGGATAACCTCCAGCCGGGATCTCAGGCCGGAAAGACACGGCGCTCGGGGGCCGCCTGCAGTGGCGCCGCGCGCATTCTCGCTGGGATCCCGGCCTTCGCCGGGATGACGAAAGGAACGACCCGGCGCGACCCGTTCAGGCGGAGGCGCCCTCTTGCTCCAGGGCGGCGCGCACCATCTTCTCCCACATGTCCGGATCGCCCGCTTCGGCCATGGCCCGATCGGGCTCGCGCAACGTGCGCAGGACCGACCGCGCATCCTCGACATAGTCGCGCCAGATCGAATCGACCCGGTCGCCCGCCGACGGATCGCCGCCTTCCGCGTTGATGCTGACGACGCGCCCGGCGATGATCCGCGCGATCCGTTCGACGGCGGAGGTGGTGGAAACCGGCATTCGCGACTCCTCTCGTTACGAGCACATAACGGAGGAAAGCGCGGCGGGTTTCGCGCGGTATGTCAGCCGGTCAGCGCGAGCCCGACCCGGCCGCCTCTGATCCAGCGCACGCGCGCTTCGGCGGGCGCCTTGCCGGGCAGTTCCAGCAGCAAAGTCTCACCCACCTCGAGCGTCAGCCTCGTCTCGATGGTCGCGCCGCCTTTCGAGACATTGGTCACCGCGACCAGCGACCTCTTGCGGCGATAGCGGATGACGGCGCGCTCGACGAGGCCGCGATGCCGCTCCGCGCGGCGGTCGCTGCCGCGGCGCTCCCCTTCGGGAAGGGCGGCCGGATCGGCCGCGGGCGCCTCGCGCCGCCGCTCCTCGAGCGAAAGCGGGCGGGCGGGCGCCCCTTCCTCGCGGGCGCGGAGCGCGGATCGAAGGCTGTGCATGGCAAATCCCTCCAGTGCAGCGGAAATGCCATGCGAGCCTGAAGAAAGCTTTAGCGGCCTCAGCCGCTCTTCTTCGCGGCGGTGGATTTGGGCCGGCCGCGGCTCGATCGTGCGCTGCCCGATTTCGCGCGCGCGCCTTTGACCAAAGGAATCGCCGCCGCGGCGACGGCGCCGGCCAGCACCGCCGCGCCCGCCGCCATCGCCGTCTTCGGATTGTCGCGGACGAGATCGCGCAGCCCGCCGGCGAAGCGGCCGTCTTCCTCCGGCGCGTCGTTCGCCTGAGCATGGGGCATGGCGGAATTGGGAATGCTCGACATGGATTGGACCTCCTGGAATGCCGGCTCCCGAAACGGCGTCGGCGCGGCGCCGGTTCCCGCGGGAGTGGACCTTGGCCGGGAAGGCGTTAGAGAGGCGCGATCAATCGATCCGAGAGCTTCACGAATGGCCGATACGTTTCCCGACCGCCTGTCCCTCGATCCCCGCAGCCCCTGGTTCGATGGCGAGTTGCTGCGCCGCGGCATCGGCATCCGCTTCAAGGGCCGCGACCGCCGCGACGTCGAGGAATATTGCCTGTCGGAAGGCTGGATCCGGGTGCAGGCGGGCCGCACGATGGACCGCCACGGGCGCCCGCTGACGATCAAGCTGACGGGCGAGGTCGAGCCTTATTTTATCGACCGGCAGCAGGGTGGGGCGGAGGAAGCTGGAGAAGAAGGCGAGGCGGAATAGCTCCTCCCCGGAACGGGGAGGGGGACCATGCGAAGCATGGTGGAGGGGGCCGGTCGCTCCGCAAATTCAGCGGGCTTGGATTCAATTGCCGAGCGATGATCTGCCGCCCTGCCCCCAGTCGGGGCTAAGCTACGCTTCGCGCACTGAAGCGAGCGCCGCAGCCCGGACGTGATGCCTTCGTGAGCGAAAAGCTGCGTCGCGTCGAACAGGTCGCGTGGTGCTGCCGGTCCAAAGCCGCAACCAGCTTTCCGCCACACATGTCCTCCAGGCAATTGACTCTCTGACATACGTCAGCTATTTCTGACATATGAAATCTCGCATTGACGTTGCCGCGGAGGGCGATCGGCTTTTGGCGATCCTGGCTGCCCTGGCCAATCCGCACCGAATGCGGGTCGTCGCGGCGCTTGCCGGCGGCGGTCGCAACTATGTCAGCCGGTTGGCGCGCGAGATCGGCATCAGCCGGCCGCTCCTGCATCTGCATCTGCAGAAGCTGGAGGAGGCCGGCCTGGTGACCAGCAAGCTGGAGCTGTCCCAGGACGGCAAGGCGCTCAACTATTTCGAAGTCACCCAATTCGCCTTTCACCTGACGCCCGCGGCCGTCGCCGACGCGGCCAGGACGCTCACCGCCAAATCCGAGACTTAGGAGGATCCCAATGACCGCAATCTTCTACCTGTTGACCCTGGTGCTGCCCTTGGCGACGATCCTGATCGTCTTCGCAATGCGCAACCGCGCGGCCGTCCAGCAGGCGAGGGCGCGGCTGGCCAATGACGACGCCTATCGCCAGCTCGCGGAAAGCGCCTCGGCGGCTCAGGCGCGGATCGCGGCCAGCCTGGCCGCCATGGAGGCGAGCCTGTCGGACCTGCGCACCCGCATGGCCGCCGTCGAGACCATCCTGAAGGCGGTGGAATAGTGGTGGCCGCAATGTGGTTCTTCGCAAAGCCGTAACCAATAAGGAGGTGGACATGCACGATACGAAGGAGCGATTGTCCCTATTGTGGGTCTTCGCGTTGCTCAATTACCTCTATGCCGACGTCGTCGCCTTGTTCGATATTGTCGGCTCCGGGCTCCACTTCCAGGCTCTCCCTCCATGGGCTTTGATGGGTTCGGCAATCCTGATGGAAATACCCATCGCCATGATTCTGGCGTGCCGTCTGCTTCCGTTCAGGGCGAACCGGCTGGCGAATATCATCGCGGGTGTCGTCTTGACCCTGATAAACGGCTTCGTGACGTTCGTTCCTCCCCTGCTCGGATGGGGCAGGCCGCCCGCATTTGCCGAATATCTGTTCTTCGCGACGATCGAGACTGTGTGCACCTTGATCATCGTCTGGCAGGCGTGGATTTGGTCGGGGGTGGAAATGCGCAATGCGACGCTCAAGGAAACGGTTGGAACAATGTAACGGCGGAAGAGGCCGGCGGAGGCGACGCAGCCTGGCTCCTCCCCGGAACGGGGAGGGGGACCAGCCGGAGGCTGGTGGAGGAGGGTCGGTCCCCTCCGCGATGTCGCAGCACTCACGCTTGGCCTATGACATGGCAGTTATCCGTTCAGCTCTGAGATGCCCCTGCAGCGCTTGCGTTAGGGATAAGGGTCTTCGATTCTTGAAATTTTTTTTTAGCCAAGCGGACGCCAGCTCACCGCTGGATACTTCGGAGAGTTTCATGCCCCCCCCGGGGGGCGGAGGGCTCATGCTCAGCCCCTCGTCTATGGCGCGAGCGACGCAGCAGCGGCAGCTCCAGACCGGGCGCGAGGTTCACAACACGACCGCTGTTGTGCCAATCTAACTGGCCGGACGGTTGTGGCGCAGCCGCCGCTAGTCCTCGTACCCGAGCGACGCATGAGCGGACTTCCATAGCTCTCTGTGGGTGCGAGTGTGGGAACGGTCGAGCACAATGTGCAGATTAGTCGTGTTAGAACAGCAGCTTACGGGTGCGAAATGGTGCCCAGGAGAGGACTCGAACCTCCACGCCCTTGCGAGCGCCAGCACCTGAAGCTGGTGCGTCTACCAATTCCGCCACCTGGGCACGGGGTAGGCGGGGCGAGTTAGGGGCGCCCGCCGCGCTTGTCAATTCGGGGCAAAACGGGCGATCCAGGGCGCGATCTTCGGCAGCGCCGGCGCCAGCTCGCCGGCATAATCCCGCCATTTGCCGACGCCGCGGGCGTTGAGCCCGCGGACGAGCTGCGGCCCGCTCGGCGTCGCGACGTCGCGGGCTCCCGTGTGGGCGGCGAAATCGCGCAGGGCCGGCGTCCAGCCGATCCCGATCGCGTCGCAGATCCGCCGCGTCTCGCCGTCGAAATCGGCGACGATCGCTTCGAGCGGAGCGGGGTGGAGGACGAGGCCCAACGCCGTTTCGCAGGCGGCGACCAGGTCCATCGTCGCCGCATAGAGATCGACGGCGCCGTCCAGGGTCAGGAGCTGCCAGGCGGCGGGCGACATCTGGAAGCGATGGCGGAAGCAGGAGAGAAGGACGTCGCGCGGATCGCGGGTCGCGAACAGGATGATCGCGTCCGGGAAGAGCCGCGCGATCAACGGCAGCCGGAAGCTGTTGAACGGATTCTTGTCGACGAAGACCCGCCCGTCCGGCTCCAGCCCCTCCGCCCGAACCCGCCGCCAATAAAGGGCGCGGGCCGGCTCCAGCGCGTCGTCCGGCGCTGTGAGCAACGCCTCGAGCCGGGCCGCGTCGCCCAGCCAGTCGCGCGAGCCCTCGGCGAGGCAGTCGCGCTCGGGCATGGTAACGATTTCCGGATGCTCCTCCAGCACCTGCTCGATCAGGGTGGTGCCGGAGCGCGGAAAGCCGAGCAGGAAGACGTGCCGCCGCGCCGGACCGGTCGCGCCGGACGCGGCGGGCGCGATGCGGCGGCCGGCCAGCGTCTCCGCCATCGTTCGGACGAGCGCGAGCGTACCGGCGCCACGCGCGAAGGCCGGGCGATAATGAGAACGGAGGAGGTCGTTGGCCTCGCGCCAGGCGGCGAAGGCCTCCGGGAAGCGGCTTTGAGCGTCGAGCGCGTCGCCGAGCAGGCCGAAGGCGGTCGCGCGGTCGCGCGGATCGGCGGCGGCGTTGGCGGCCAGCGCGCGCGCCGCGGCTTCCGCTTCCGTCGCGCTGCCGTCGGCGAGGTCGGCGCCGGCGCGGGTGAGGAGGGCGGTGGGCAGCCCTGGATGCCGGGCCAGCGCGGCTTCGGCGAGCCGGCGCGCTTCCGCGGCGTCGCCCCGCCGCAGCGCCAGCCCCGCCAGCCCGTCGAGCGCGGGGACGTGGCCAGGGTCGATCGCCGTGGCGGCCTCGAAGTCGCGGCGGGCCTCGCCGATCCGGGCGACCGCGACCAGGGTCAGGCCGCGTTGGGCGAGCAGATCGGCGTCGCGCGGCGCGATCGCCAAAGCGCCGCCGAACGCCGCCGCCGCTTCGTCCAGCCGGTCGAGGCGGAGGAGCAGCAAGGCAATGCCGCGGACGATTGCGAGATTGCCGGGCAATGCGGCGTCGAGCCGCCGGAGCAAAGCCAGCGCCTCGTCGAACCGGCCTTCCTGCTCGCGCCGCGAGGCGAGGACGCCGAGCAGCAAAGGATGTGCGATGCCGTCGCGCAGCGCCGTCTCGGCCAGCCGCTCCGCGCCTTCAAAATCGCCCGCCGCATGCGCGTGCTGCACCGCCGCTACCCGCGCGGCATCGGCTTCGGTGAGGCCTGCCATGGACGGGAATTCGCGGAGCGGCGACGGACTGTCAACGCACGCTCCTTTCGTCATCCCCGCGAAGGCGGGGATCCAGGCTGACTCTGCATCGCGCACGAATGCCGACTGGATCCCCGCTTTCGCGGGGATGACGTGAAGGAGAAGAGGTTCTGACCTCCCGCGCTTGTCAACGCGGACGCGGAGGGGCATGGGGCGGCGCAGGTTCGAGCCATAATTTGAGGGACATTCGATGGACCGCTTGGTCACCCTGTTCGGCGGCGGCGGCTTCCTCGGCCGCTATGTCGCCCAGGCCCTGTTCCGCACCGGCGCGCGCGTCCGCATCGCCCAGCGCGATCCCGGCGGCGCTTTCTATTTGCGGCCGCTCGCCGCCGTCGGCCAGTTCCAGTTCGTCGCCGCCGACATCCGCGACCCCGCCGAGGTGCGCGAGGCGGTGCGGGAAGCCGATGCGGTGGTGAACCTCGTCGGCATATTGCGCGGCAATTTCCACGCCGTCCATGTCGCCGGCGCCCGCAACGTCGCCGAAGCCGCGGCGGCCGAAGGCGTCTCCGCATTCGTCCACGTCTCCGCCATCGGGGCCGACCCGGAGAGCGACTCCGCCTACGGCCGCACCAAAGGCGAAGGCGAGCAGGCCGTACGCGGCGCCTTCCCTGGCGCGACGATCGTGCGGCCGTCGCTCCTGTTCGGGCGCGAGGATGCGTTCATCAACCGCTTCGCCAACCTGGCGCGGCTGCTGCCGGTGCTGCCGGCGGTGCGGGCGAAGATGCGGATGCAGCCGGTCTATGCGCTCGACGTCGCGCGGGCGATCGCCGCCGCTCAGTTCGATCCCGGCGCGCATGGCGGCCGCACCTACGAGCTCGGCGGCCCGCAGGTGATGAATATGCACGAATTGCTCGCCTTCATCTGCGAGGCGACCGAGCGCAACCGGCCGATCGTCGACATTCCGGATTTCCTGTCGAGGCGCGTGGCGCAGCTCACCGGCTGGGCGCCGGGCGCGCCGATCACCTACGATCAATGGAAGATGCTCGGCCATGACAGCATCGTCTCGCCCGGCGCCAGGGGGCTGGAGGCGTTCGGCATCCCCAGGACGCCGCTGATCGCGGTGGCCGAGGGCTGGCTGACCCGCTATCGTCGCCACGGCCGTTTCGCGGCCAAATCGCCTTACTGACCCTCATTCTCCCGCGCGGGGCGGGCATTTCCCGGGAGCATCATGGGCACGATCCTCACCATCATCCTGCTCGGCATCGTCGAGGGCGTCACCGAATTCCTGCCGGTCTCCTCGACCGGCCACCTGATCCTCGCCGGCGCCCTACTCGGCTATGACGAAAATCACTGGAAGGTGTTCAACGTCGTCATCCAGTTCGGCGCGATCCTCGCGGTGATCGTGCTCTACTGGCGGACCTTCCTCGCCGTCCTCATCGGGCTCGCGCGGCGCCAGGCGGAATCCTGGCGCTTCGCGCGCAACGTCGTCGTCGCCTTCCTGCCCGCGGCGGTGATCGGCCTTCTCATCCACAAGCAGATCGAGGCGATGCTCGGCCAGCCGCTGATCGTCGCGGTGGCTTTGATCGTCGGCGGCTTCGCCATCTTCGGGATCGAGCGGATGGCGCCGCCGGGCCATGAAAAGGGCGTCGCCGAGATCGGGCTCGGCAAGGCGGTGGCGATCGGCTGCTTCCAGTGCCTGGCGATGATCCCGGGCGTCAGCCGTTCGGGCGCGACCATCCTCGGCGCGCTGGCTTTGGGGGTCGAGCGGCGGACGGCGGCCGAGTTCAGCTTCTTCCTCGCGGTCCCGACCATGCTCGGCGCGACCAGCCTCGAATTGTTCAAAAACCGGCACGATCTCGGCCCGGTCGGCGGCCCCGGCATCGCGCTCGGCTTCGTCATCGCCTTCCTCGTCGCCTTGGTGGTGATCCGCTGGTTCATCGGGATCGTCTCGCGCCGCGGCTTCGGCGCCTTCGCCTGGTACCGGATCATCGTCGGCGGTGCCGCGCTCGCCTGGCTGCTGGCACGCTAGGCAAATTCGAAGGCAGGCGCTAAACTCCTCCCGAACCAGGGGAAGGGGCTTTTCGATGAAGATTCTGATTGCTTTTGCCATGGCGGCCACGGCCGTGCCGACTCTCGCTCAATCGCCGGCTCCGGCCGCGCCTCCGCCGCCGGCGCCTCCGGCGGCGGCGATGCCGGCACCGGTCGACCCGGCCCGCCTGGCCGTCGCGCGTCAGACGGTCGACTATGTCTGGCCGCTCGGCACCTACCAAAGGATGATGAGCGGGCCGATGCTCGACGGCCTGATGCAGTCCGTCTTCAGCATGAAGCTCGCCGACATCATCCCGCCGGGCACGAACGGCGTCGATGCCAAGGATGCGAACGCCACTTTGGGCGAGATGATCGGGAAGGGCGATCCCTATTTCCAGGAACGGATCCGGGTCGGCCGCCGCGTCCTCGTGGCCGAGCTGGAACCCGTCTTCGCCAAGGTCGAGCCGAACCTTCGCGAAGGGCTGGCGCGCGCTTATGCGCGCAGGTTCACGGCCGAGCAGCTCACCGAGATGAATCGCTTCTTCGCGACTCCGGCCGGAAGCGCCTACGCATCCGAATCGATGCTGATCATGATGGATCCCGACGTCATCCAGACTCTGATCAAGTCCGGGCCGGCGGTGGCGCAGGCGATGCCGCAGATCGTGGCCAAGATCGGCGAAGCCGAGAAGCAGCTGCCGCCCCCGCCATCCAAGGCCCATCCTGCCCCGGCGCCCGCGCACTGACATTCGTTGATTGTGCGCTGCTTCTGGTGGAGAATGGGCGATCGAATCGTGCCGGCCGCTGTTCTTCGGGCCGGCCTGGATCGTGAAGGAGACCTGTCTTGCGTCATCCTTTCCGCGTCGCGAGCGCCTCTCTTCTCGCTCTGCTGATCGCAGCGCCCGCTTGCGCCCAGCCGCCCGGCGCGTCGCCGCCGGCCCCGTCGGCGGGGCCGGCGATTCGGGACTCGCCGGGGCAGATCGGCCGCCGGATCGACCGGCTCGCCGAGGCGATCATGGACGTCGATATCGGCCCGGTCGTCGACGCGATCGATCCGGGCGCCCGCGCCCGCGGCACGCCGACCTCGCTCGGCAGCCTTGCCGACCGCCGCGATCCGCATGCCCGCGCGCGAATGCGCGGGGACATCGAAGCGACCTCCGCCGGCCTCGACGTGGCGGTGCGCCAGGCGGCGGATGCGGCTCCGATCCTGCTCCAGGCGCTGGCGCAGGCGCGGCGGCAGATCAAGGCGGCCGCCCATGACGCGCGCCTGCGCGCGGAAGGCGATGCGCCGCCGCCGGCCGAGGCAGTCCAGCCCTAGGGTCCGGACCCAATACCGGCAATGGCCAGGATCGCCCGGAGAAGGGCACCGGCAAGGAGCGGTGTGCAGGGCGGGCTTATTTGCCCGCACAAGCGCCGCGACGTAGCCGGTGCCCTTCTCCGGGCGACCCCGAAGGGGCGAGGCGGAGAGACGGCCATGGCGTCGTTGCTCGTCGGTCACGATGGATCGCCATCGCTCCACTCCTCGCGCCTAGCCCTGACCGCCTCTCCGCCTCGTCATGGCCGT
>DASXCT010000009.1:0-88377 GCA_036491055.1 Allosphingosinicella sp. | reverse complement strand
CTTCATCCTGCGGCCGGTGGCGACCACGCTGCTGATGATCGCGATCATGCTGTCGGGCATCGTCGCGTTCCAGTTCCTGCCGCTCTCGGCGCTGCCGGAAGTCGACTATCCGACCATCCAGGTGCAGACCTTCTATCCGGGCGCGAGCCCGGACGTGATGACCTCGTCGGTGACGGCGCCGCTCGAGGTGCAGCTCGGCCAGATGCCGGGGCTGAAACAGATGAGCTCGGTGAGCTCGGCCGGCGCCTCGGTCATCACGCTGCAGTTCACGCTCAATCTCAACCTCGACATCGCCGAGCAGGAGGTGCAGGCGGCGATCAACGCGGCCGGCAACCTGCTGCCGTCCGACCTGCCGGCGCCGCCGATCTACGCCAAGGTCAATCCGGCCGACGCGCCGATCGTCACCCTCGCGCTGACCTCCAAGACGCTGCCGCTGCCGCAGGTCGAGGAGATCGCCGACACCCGCCTCGCGCAGAAGATCTCGCAGCTCCCGGGCATCGGCCTCGTCAGCATCAGCGGCGGGCAGCGGCCGGCCGTGCGGGTGCAGGCCGACATGCGCAAGCTCGCGGCCTACGGGCTCAACATCGACGACCTGCGCACGACCATCGCCAACGCCAACGTCAACACCGCGAAAGGCAATTTCGACGGGCCGTCGCGCGCCTACACGATCAACGCCAACGACCAGCTCAGGAGCGCCGGCGACTACCGCAACCTGGTGATCGCCTACAAGAACGGCTCGCCCGTCCACCTGACCGACGTCGCCAACGTCATCGAGGGCGCGCAGAACGACTACCTCGCCGCCTGGATGAACGCGACGCCGGCCGTCATCCTCAACGTCCAGCGCCAGCCCGGCGCCAACGTCATCGAGGTGGCGGACCGCATCAAGGCGCTGCTGCCGCAGCTCCAGGCCGGGATGCCGGCCGCGATCGAGGTCGTGCCGCTCACCGACCGCACGGTGACGATCCGCGCCTCGGTGCATGATGTCGAATTCGAGCTGACCCTCGCGGTCGTGCTGGTGGTGCTGGTGATCTTCGTCTTCCTGCGCAGCGTGCGCGCCACCATCATCCCGAGCCTGTCGGTGCCGCTGTCGCTCGTCGGCACGTTCGGCGCCATGTACCTGCTCGGCTTCAGCCTCGACAACCTGTCGCTGATGGCGCTCACCATCGCGTCCGGTTTCGTGGTCGACGACGCGATCGTCGTGATCGAGAACATCTCGCGCTACATCGAGGAAGGCTATCCGCCGCTCGAGGCCGCGCTCATCGGCACGTTCGCGGCGATGTACATGTTCGGCTTCAGCATCAACAACCTGACGTTGATGGCACTCACCATCTCGACCGGCTTCGTCGTCGACGACGCGATCGTGATGATCGAGAACATCCAGCGCCATATCGAGGACGGCGTGAAGCCGTTCGACGCGGCGCTGCGGGGCGCGGGCGAGATCGGCTTCACCATCATCTCGCTGACCATCTCGCTGATCGCGGTGCTCATCCCGCTGCTGTTCATGGGCGACATCGTCGGCCGCCTGTTCCGCGAGTTCGCGGTCACCCTCGCGGTGACGATCCTGATCTCGGCTCTCGTCTCGCTGACGCTGACGCCGATGCTGTCGGCGCGCTGGCTGAAGGAGCCGAAGGACGAGCGGCCGAGCCGGGTCGCCAAACGCGCCGCCGCCGCTTTCTCCTGGGTCGAGCGGCGCTACGAGACCGGGCTCGATTTCGTCCTCGCCCGCCGCTTCGCCACGTTGATGGTGGCGATCGCGACCCTGGTGCTGACCGCTTTGCTCTATATCACCATTCCCAAGGGCCTGTTCCCGACCCAGGATACCGGCCAGCTCCAGGCGCGGATGGAGGCGCCGCAGGGCGTTTCCTACGCCCGGATGGCGCTCGTCCAGAGCGAGGCGGCGAAGCGCATCCTCGCCGACAAGGACGTCGACTCACTCTCCTCCTTCGTCGGCGTCGACGGCGCGAACAATGCGTCGGTCAATACCGGCACGATGCTGATCAATTTGAAGACCCATCACGACGCCCAGGCACGAATCATGGACCGGCTGAAAAGCTCGGTCGACCAGATCCCAGGCCTCGCTCTGTATCTCCAGCCGACCCAGGACCTCACCATCGACGCCGAAAGCGGCCCGACCCAATATCGTTTCTCCGTCCAGGGCTCCAACACCGCGGACGTCACCGCCGAGGCGAAAAGGATCGTCGCCGGGCTCCAGCGCGTGGCGCAGGTGCGCAACGTCTCGACCGATGCCGGCGCGATGGGCTCGGCCGCCTACATCAATATCGACCGTGACACCGCGGCGCGATTGAACGTCACCGCCTCGTCGGTCGACGACACGCTCTATTCCGCCTTCGGCCAGCGCATCGTCTCGACCATCTTCACCGAGACCACCCAATATCGGGTCATCCTCGAAGCCGATCCGGGCCTCGTCACCGATCCGCAGGGGCTCGGCCTCATCCACCTCCCCGCTTCGGGCGGCGCGACTCCGCTGGGCGCGGTGGCGCGGATCCAGGAGGGCCAGGCGCCGCTCGCCATCGACCATGTCGGCCAGTTCCCCGCCGCGACCGTCAATTTCGACACCGCGCCGGGCGTGTCGCTGGGCCAGGCGACGCGCGCGATCGATCGGGAAGTGCAGCGCCTGCAGCTCAAGCGCGGGGTGACGACCACCTTCCTCGGCGCCTCCGGCGCCTTTTCCGCCTCGCTCGACAACCAGCTCTGGCTGATCCTGGCGGCGGTGGTCGTCGTCTATATCGTGCTTGGCGTGCTCTATGAGAGCTTCATCCATCCGGTGACGATCCTCTCGACGCTGCCGGCCGCGGGCATCGGCGCCCTGCTCGCGCTCTGGCTGACCGGCCACGACCTCGACATCATCGGCATCATCGGCATCGTCCTCCTGATCGGCATCGTGAAGAAGAATGCGATCATCATGATCGACTTCGCGATCGCGGCCGAACGCGACGAGGGCATGAAGCCGGTCGACGCGATCCGCCAGGCGGCCCTGCTCCGCTTCCGGCCGATCCTGATGACCACTTTGGCCGCCCTGTTCGCGGCGATTCCGCTGATGATCGGCTTCGGCATGGGCGCCGAGATCAGGCGGCCGCTCGGCATCGCCATCTTCGGCGGCCTTTTGGTCAGCCAGTTGCTCACCGTCTTCACCACGCCGATTGTCTATCTCTATTTCGACCGGGCGCAGCAAAGGCTCGCCCGTCGCGGCTGGGGGGTGCGCGCCTCGCCCGACGTCGGGCCGGAGGCGCGGGCTTGAACCTCAGCGCACCCTTCATCCGGCGGCCGGTCGGGACCATATTGCTCACCGTCGGCCTCGCGCTCGCCGGCATCGGCGCTTTCTTCGCGCTTCCGGTCGCGCCCTTGCCCCAGGTCGACTTCCCGACGATCAGCGTCAGCGCCAACCTTTCCGGCGCAAGCCCCGAAGTGATGGCGCAGAGCGTCGCCACCCCGCTCGAACGGCGGCTCTCGACCATTTCCGGGGTCAACGAGATGACCTCGCGAAGCTCGTTGGGCTCGACCCGGATCACCCTCCAGTTCGATCTTTCGAAGAATATCGACGATGCCGCGCGCGAGGTGCAGGCGGCGATCAACGCATCGCGCGTCGACCTTCCGGCGACGCTCCGCCAGAACCCGACCTACCGCAAGGTCAATCCGGCCAACCAGCCGGTCTTCATCATCGCCCTGACCTCCAACACCAAGACTCCGGGCCAGATTTACGACGCCGTCTCCAACATCGTGCAGCAGCGCCTGCTCCAGATTCCGGGCGTCGGCGACGTCGAGGTCGGCGGCGGCTCGCTCCCCGCCGTGCGCGTCGACATCGATCCCTATCGGCTCAATTCCTACGGTATCTCGATGGAGGACGTGCGCGCCGCGATCGAGGCGGCGAACGCCAACCGGCCCAAGGGCATCCTCCAGGGCGCCAACGGCCGTTCCTGGCAGATCTACACCAATGCCGCCGGCCAGGTCGCCGCCGACTATCGGCCTTTGGTCATCGCCTGGCGCAACGGCGCCGCGGTCCGGCTCGGCGACGTCGCCGACGTCACCGACGGCGTCGCCGACACCCGCACCATGGGCCTTTACAACGGCCAAAGGGCGGTGGTCGTCACCATCACCCAGCAGCCGGGCGCCAACCTCATCAAGATGGTCGACGCGATCAAGGCGCAGATGCCCGAGCTCGAGGCCCAGCTTCCCGCCGACGTCCATGCTTCGGTGGCGATGGACCGGACCAGCTCGATCCGCGCCTCGATCCGCGAGATCGAGATCACCGTCTTGATCGCGCTCATCCTGGTGGTGATGGTGGTCTATGCCTTCCTCAGGGACGTCCGCTCGACGCTGATCCCGACCGTCGCGACCATCGTCTCCCTGCTCGGCACGTTCGGGATCATGTGGTTCCTGGGCTTTTCGCTCAACAATCTGTCGCTGATGGCGATCACGGTCGCGACCGGCTTCGTCGTCGACGATGCGATCGTCGTGCTGGAGAACACGACCCGCCATCTGGAGCAGGGCATGGGCCGGTTCGAGGCGGCCCTGCTCGGCGCGTCGGAGGTCGGCTTCACCGTGCTTTCGATCTCGGTCAGCCTCGTCGCCGTCTTCATCCCCCTGCTGTTCATGGGCGGGCTGGTCGGGCGGCTGTTCCGCGAGTTCGCCGTCACTCTGTCGGGGGCGGTCCTGATCTCGCTGGTCCTGTCGCTGACCACCACGCCGATGCTCTGCGCCTGGTTCCTGAAGCCGCGCATCGCCGGGGAGGCGGTGCCGTCGCGCCGGCCGGGGCGGCTCAACCGCTTCCTCGAAGCCGGCTACAAGCGCGCCGAGCGCACTTATGCCCGCTCGCTCGACTGGGCCTTGTCGATGAAAAAGCTCGTCCTCCTGCTCCTCGCCTGCATCATCGGGCTCACAATCTTCCTCTATATCGCCGTGCCCAAGGGCTTCTTCCCGGAGCAGGAATCGCCGCTCTTGTTCGCCGGCGTGCGCGCGGACGAAAGCGTCTCCTTCCAGTCGATGCAGGAGAAGCTCACCCAGGTCGTCGGCATCATCAAGCGCGACCAGGCGGAGCAGAGCGTGATCGGCTTCACCGGCGGCACCCGCGCCGGCGGCGCCTTCATGATGGTGGCGTTGAAGCCGGTCGGGCAGCGGCCGGGCCAGCCGAGCACGACCGTCGTCCAGCGGCTCCAGCGCCGCCTCGCCCAGGTGCCCGGAATCCGCCTGTTCCTGAGCCCCGTCCAGGATCTGCGCGCCGGCGGCCGCCAGGGCAATGCCACCTACCAATATACGCTGATGGCGGACAGCAGCGCCGACCTCCAGACCTGGGCGCAGAAACTCACCGACGCGATGCAGGACAATCCGATCTTCACCAATGTCGACAGCGACCTCGAGCAGAACGGCATCGAGAGCTTCGTCAACATCGACCGAGACACCGCCGCGCGGCTCGGAATCTCGCCGCGCGACGTCGACAATGCGATGTACGACGCCTTCGGCCAGCGCAACGTCGCCACCATCTATGAGGACATCAACCAATATAGCGTGATCCTCGGCTGGCGGCAGGACGCGACGACCGGCCCGAGCGACCTGCCCGACGTGCGCATCCCGGTCGCCGCTGCGCAGGCGCCGAGCACTTCGGTCAGCGCGACCAGCGGCAGCGCCGGCGGGGCCGGCAACAGCACGTCGTCGGGCCTGACCGCTTCAGGGTCGGCGACCGGCACGGCGACGGTGTCGCAGGGGAGCGGCGGCGCCTCCTCCTCGACCGGCTCGCAGGTGGCGCAGACCGGGCAGAGCGCCGCCGCCTCGGTGCCGACCAACCCCGCTCTGCGCAGCCCCTCGACCGGCTCGGCGCTCAGCACCAATGCGCGGACGATGGTGCCGCTGAGCGCGATCGCCAGCCACGGCCAGGCGCCGACGGCGGCGAGCGTCGCCCATCAGGGAACCGAGGTGGCGGCGACCATCTCGTTCGACCTGGCGCCGGGCAAGGCGCTCTCCCAGGCGCGGGATGCGATCGACCAGGCCGAGGCGCGGATCGCCATGCCATCGACCGTCCACGGCGCCTTCGCCGGCACCGCTCTGGTCTTCCAGCAGCAGCAGGGCTCCCAGCCTCTGCTGATCCTCGCCGCCTTGCTCACCATCTATATCGTGCTCGGCATCCTCTACGAGAATCTGATCCACCCGATCACCGTGCTTTCGACCCTACCCGCCGCCGGCGTCGGCGCGGTGATCGCCTTGATGCTGTTCGGCATGGATTTCTCGATCATCGCGCTGATCGGGGTTTTCCTGCTGCTCGGCCTGGTCAAGAAGAATGCGATCCTGATCATCGACTTTGCATTGGAGGCGCAGCGCAGCCGCGGCATCAGCGCCGAGGCGGCGGCGCGCGAGGCGAGCCTGCTGCGCTTCCGCCCGATCCTGATGACGACTTTGGCCGCCGCGCTCGGCGCGCTGCCGCTGGCGATCGGCTTCGGCGAAGGCGCGGAGCTGCGCCGGCCGCTCGGCGTCGCCATCATCGGCGGTCTCGTCGCCAGCCAGCTCCTGACCCTGATCACGACCCCGGTCGTCTATGTCGCCCTCGACCGGCTCTCCCGCCGCCGCGGCAAGCCGCCGCGCCCCGCGCCCCGCCTCAGCGAGCTCCCCGCATGACCCGCAGAACCATCGCCCTTATCGCCGCATTCGCGCTTGCCGGCTGCTCGCTGGCGCCGCCTTACCACCGGCCGAGCATCGCCCCGCCGCCGGGCGGCTGGAAGACCGCCGACGGCTGGCGCCCGGCCAACCCGAACGATGCCGCCATCCGCTCCGACTGGTGGACGGCTTATAACGATCCGGTCCTCGACGATCTCGAAGCCCGCGCCATCCTCCACAACCAGACCTTGGCCCAGGCGGCGGCGACCTGGCGCCAGGCGCGCGCCGCGACCCGCGAGGCGCGCGCGAGCCTGTTTCCGACGGTGACGGCAAATGGCGACGTCACCCACTCCTTTTCCGGCGGCGGCCGGACCGTCATCTCCGGCGGCACGATCAGCAATCCCGGAACGGGGACCGGCGGCACGGGTACCGGAACCGGCACGACGGTGACGACGACGACCAGCGGCCGCTCCTCGACCAATTATCATGTCGATATCGGCGCGAGCTGGGAGCCGGACCTGTTCGGCCGCATCAGGAACACGGTCAGCAATGCGAAGGCGACCGAGCAGGCGCGGCTCGCCGACCTCGCCAATGCCCGGGTCGCGCTCGAGGGCGAGCTTGCCACCGACTATCTCTCATTGCGCGCCGCCGACGCCCAGATCGCCAGCCTGACCGCGACCGTCGACGCCTTCCAGAAGGCGCTGACCATCGCCAACAACCGCTATACGGTGGGGATCGCGGCGCGGACCGACGTCTTCCAGGCCCAGTCGCAGCTCGCCTCGGCCCAGTCGGACCTCGAAGGCGAGCGCCGCACCCGCGCCCAGTTCGAGGATGCGGTCGCGGTGCTGGCCGGCGAGAATCCGGCGAGCTTCACCCTCCCCGCCGTGACGACGGCATGGACCCCGGTCACGCCCGACGTGCCGCTGAACATCCCCTCGGCCCTGCTCGAACGGCGGCCGGACATCGCCTCGGCCGAGCGCGAGGTCGCCGCCGCCAACGCCAATATCGGCGTCGAGCGTGCCGCCTTCTTCCCGACCCTCAACCTCACCGGCCAGGCTGGCTTCGACAATAACAGCCTGAGCGGCCTGTTCTCGGCGCCCGCCTTCCTGTGGTCGCTCGGCGCCTCGGTGGCTCAGACCCTGCTCGATTTCGGCGCACGCAGCGCCCGCGTCGCCCAGGCGCGCGCCGCGTACGACGCCGCCGTCGCCAATTACCGCCAGGTGACCCTGACCGCCTTCCAGCAGGTCGAGGACAATCTCATCGCCGGCCAGATCCTCGCGCGCCAGGAAGCCTATCTGCGCACCGCCTCGACCGCCGCCGACCGGTCCGAGCAGACCCTGCTCAACCAGTATCGCGCCGGAATCACCGTCTACACCAATGTGGTGACCGCGCAGGCGACGGCGCTGTCGGCACGGCGGGCGCTGCTCCAGGGCGAGCTCGACCGCCAGAATGCGGCGGTCGCCCTCGTCCAGGCGCTGGGCGGCGGCTGGACCCAGGCCGACCTCGCCAACGGCAACGAAGCCGGCCGCGCGGGCGCGATCCAGCAGGCCCAGCCGCACTGATCATGGTTCGCGCGGTCTTTGCCGGGCTGGCCCTGGCGCTGAGCGCGGCGACGCCCGGCGGCGCCGCGCCCGCAACGCAGGCCCAAGGCCCGCCAGCGCCCGAAGACGGAAGCGAACCCTTCAAGCTCGCCAGCGGCCCGGCCATTTACCTGTCCGGCCGCATCAACGATCACCCGGTGGAGATGCTGCTCGACAGCGGCGCAACCGGCACCGTGGTCGACAAGAAATTCGCCGACCGGATCGGGCTCAAGCCCACCGGGACGATTCGTGTCGCCGGGGTCGCCGGCGCCATTCAGGGCGGCGCTGCGTCGGGGGTGACGATCTCGGTCGGTACGTTCGTGCTCGCCCACCAGGATGTGACGATTGCGGATCTCGCTCCCCTCTCGGCGCTCATGAACCGTCCGCTCGACATGATCCTGGGTCGCAATGCCTTCGAGGCAGCCGTGGTCGATATCGATTTTCCGGCCGGCCGCATCGCCTTTCGCGAGCCGTCGACATACCAGCCCCCGCAACATGCCGTCGCGGTGAAGCTGACGGACGCAAGCGACGGCTTCTTTTATGTGCCGGTCTCGATCGAAGGAAAGCGACCGGTCAAGGCGGAGCTCGATCTCGGTCAGGAAATGTCCTTGTCCATCTCGCGGACCTATTCCGATAAGCAAAAGCTGCTGAAAGGCCGCCGGACGTCGACGATGCTGATCGCCGGGGTCGGCGGTACCTCGATCTGGAACGTCTTGAGAGTGCGAAGCCTCGCCATCGGCGGCGTGGCGTTCCACGATCTCCCGGCCTACGTGTCCCATGGCGGCGAGCTTCCAAGAAAAGAGGCCAGCGTCGGGCTGGACGTCTGGACCCGGTTCCACCTGGTGGTCGACCTCCACGCGGGAAAATTGTGGCTCGTTCCGGAGGCGAACGCGACCTCGATGGCGTTCGCGCACGATCGACTGGGTCTGGGGATGGTGCGCGATGGAGACAGCTTCAAGGTTGCGAACGTCGCCGTCGACAGCCCGGCCGCGGCCGCAGGCTGGAAGACCGGCGACGTGGTCACCGCGATAAACGGGCGGCGCATCGATGCCTCTTATTTCGACGGCGACGCCCATCGCGACTGGGGCGAGGATCCCGCCGGGACCCGGATCAGCTTCACGATGGCGGACGGATCGGTCCGGACCTTGACCCTCGCCGATTATTTCTGAGCCGCCGGCCCTGGAGCCTTCGTTTCACCGTTCTTTCGGCCGTGATACCACCTGACTGAAAACCGCTCTAAAGCGGCACCTTCTCGGCGACGGCGTAATCGATCTCCCAGGGCGAACTGATGAGCGACGGCCGATAGCTTGTGAACCGCAGCGTGACGCCGTCACGGTTCCAGCTATAGACGAGGCCGGGACTTGCGAAGATCGACGTGCGATGCGGCGCGGTCGTCAGCGGCTGGCCGTATTTTGCCGAAAGCCCTTCGAGGACGACCTCCGTGCAATGGCCGTCGAGCGCGCTGTGGCCTTTGATAAGGACGCTCTCCACGCCGCCGGAAGCGAGGCGGATATGCACGTCCGCCGAACATTTTTCGGTGACGGCATAATTGCGCAGCACCACTTCGTCCTTGCCGTAGGAGACGTTGCCCCCCGCCGGGTACAAGGCGTGAAGCTGCGCGACGTTCATGCCGGTTTCGACATTCTGCCAGAGCGGCCGGGCGGCGGCCGGAGACGCGGCGGCAAGCGACAAAAGCAACAGGGAGATCCGCATGAGAGCCTCCATCGACGATTGAAACCGTTGCCGCCCTGCAACGAAGTGCCTTTCGGCAGCCTGAACCCTAAAGGGGCCTGTCCTGCGCATGAACCCATCCCTTGTCGCCGGGCGCCGGCCGTGCCTTTGCGCTATAGCGACTCGGCATGACCGACGAGAAAGCCGACTCGATCTTCGAGACGCGCGGCGCGCAGATGTTCCCGCTTCTGACGCCGAAGGAGCTGGCCCGGGTCGCGCGCTTCGGCAAGCCGCGCCGTTTCGGCGCCGGCGAGGCCCTGGTGCGGGTCGGCGAGACCGGCCCCGGCCTGACCCTGATCGTCAGCGGGCGGGTCGAGGTGACCCAGCATGACGGGACCGGCCGCCGGCGCCCGATCGTCACCTATGAACCCGGCTCGTTCCTCGGCGAGCTTGCGCAGCTTTCCGGCCGCCCCTTCCTGGTCGACGCGACCGCCCTGACCGAGGTCGAGGCGCTGACCGTCGCGCCCGACCGCCTCCGCGCCCTGCTCGTCGCCGAGGCCGAGCTTGGCGAGCGGATCATGCGCGCGCTCATCCTGCGCCGGGTCGGCCTCATCGAATCCGGCGCCGGGCCGACCATCATCGGGCCGGCCGGCGATGGCGACGTGCTCCGCCTCGTCAATTTCCTGCGCCGCAACGGCCATCCCTATCGGCAGCTCGATCCGCTGACCGACAGCTGCGCCAAGACGCTGGTCGAGCGCTTCCACGTCGCCGCCGAGGCGCTGCCGCTCGTCCTTTGTCCGGGCGGCCAATTGCTGCGCAATCCGGGCGAGGAGGCGCTCGCGCGCTGCATCGGCCTGTTGGGGGCGCTCGACGGCGATCGATTGTTCGACGTCGTCATCGTCGGCGCCGGCCCGGCCGGGCTCGCGGCTTCGGTCTATGCGGCCTCGGAAGGGCTGTCGGTGCTCGCGCTCGACTGCCGCTCGTTCGGCGGCCAGGCGGGGGCGTCGGCGCGGATCGAGAATTATCTCGGCTTTCCGACCGGAATTTCCGGAATGGCCCTGATGGGCCGCGCCTTCAGCCAGGCCCAGAAGTTCGGCGTCGACATGGCGATTCCCGACGAGGCGGTCTCGCTCGACTGCGACGGCGTGCTCGGCGTTCGCCTCGCCACCGGCGAGCGGGTGCGGGCACGGACGGTCGTGATCGCGAGCGGCGCCCGCTACCGCCGGCTCGGCATCGAGGGGCTCGAAGCCTATGAAGGCCGCTCGGTCCATTATTGGGCCTCGCCGCTCGAGGCCGATCTCGCCGCCGGCGAGGAGGTGGCCCTGGTCGGCGGCGGCAATTCGGCCGGCCAGGCGACCGTCTTCCTCGCCAGCCGCGCCCGCCGGGTCGTCCTCGTCGCGCGGCGGCCGCTGGCGGAGACGATGTCGCATTATCTCGTCAGCCGGATCGATGAATTGCCCAATGTCGAGATCGCGATCGGCGCCGAGCCGGTCGCGCTCGACGGCGCCGATGGCAAGCTCGAGGCGATGATATTGCGGGCGCGCGCCGGGGGGAAAGAGGATCGGCGCAGGGTCCGCTATCTCTTCTCCTTCATCGGTGCCGAGCCGAACACCGACTGGCTGAGAAGCTGCGGAGTCGCGCTCGACGCGCGCGGCTTCGTCCTCACCGGCGCCGATGCGGGCCCCAATGCCGACGGGGACCGGCTGCCGCTGGAGACGAGCCGCAAGGGCGTCTTCGCAATCGGCGACGTCCGCGCCGGCTCGGTCAAGCGCGTCGCCGCGGCGGTCGGCGACGGCGCCCAGGTCGTCGCCTCGATTCACAAATGCCTCGCCTCGGCGCCGGAGCCGTCGCGCCGAATCCCCGAGACGACGCGCGCGCGCGATCCTGCTCCAGATCAGGAAGCTTCTCCGGAACCTCCCGCCGCCGCTGCCGTTTCGGAAACGAACCGGCCGGCATGAATCGCCGCCACGAAAGGGGGTCCATCGCCTTGCCCCAGGCGGCGCGCGATTCCGCCTCTGCCGCCCGCATCGCGGGATGGCGCCGCGGCGGCGGACCCGTCCGCTTCCTCCTGCTCGCCGCGGCCGCTCTGCTCCTCGCCGGCTGCGGGCCGATCAGCGTCTTCAACCCGGCCGGGCCGGTCGCCGACGCCAACCGGACGATCACGCTCAACGCGCTCGCCATCATGCTGGCGATCGCGATCCCGACCATGGTCGCGACCATCATCTTCGCCTGGTGGTTCCGCGCGTCCAATATGAAGGCCGAATATCGGCCCGACTTCGTCTATTCGGGCCGGATCGAATTGATCGTCTGGTCGATCCCGATCCTCGTCATCCTGTTTTTGGGCGGGGTGATCTGGATCGGCTCGCACCAGCTCGATCCGGCGCGGCCCCTCCCCTCGCGAGCGCCGCCGGTCGAGGTGCAGGTCGTCTCGCTCGACTGGAAATGGCTGTTCATCTATCCGCGCGAGGGCGTCGCCAGCGTCAACCAATTGTTCGTTCCGACCGGCGTTCCGGTCCATTTCTCGCTGACCTCGGCGAGCGTGATGAACGTCTTCTTCGTGCCCCGGGTCGGAAGCATGATCTACACGATGGGCGGGATGACGACGCAGCTCAACCTGCGCGTCGACAAGCAAGGCGCCTTTTACGGCCGCTCCGCCCAGTTCAGCGGCGACGGCTTCCCCGACATGCATTTCGTCCTGCATTCGGTGCCGGCCGTCCGGTTCGCCGCCTGGACCGCGGCCGCCAAGGCCAACGGGCCGGTGCTCGACGGCCCGGCCTATGTCGCGCTCGAAAAGCAGAGCAGCAACGTCGCGCCCTTCACCTACCGGGCGGTGGCGCCGGGCCTGTTCGACGCGATCGTCACCCACAAATTGCCGTCGGGGCCGGGACCGGAGACCGGCCATGGCGGCGCGCAGCCCAACGTCCGACCCTCCTTCGCAGGCTGAGAGATGCTCGGGAAGCTCGACTGGAACGCAATCCCCTGGAGCCAGCCGATCCCTTTGGTCGCGGGCGGGGGCACCTTCCTCCTCCTCGTCGCCGTCCTGATCCTGGTCTGGCGCAAGGGCTGGTGGCCGTATCTGTGGCACGAATGGATCACCAGCGTCGATCACAAGAGGATCGGCGTGATGTACTGCCTGCTCGGCGTGGTGATGCTGATCCGCGGCTTCGTCGACGCGATCATGATGCGCACCCAGCAGGCGCTCGCCATCCACGCGCCGGGCTATCTGCCGCCCGAACATTACGACCAATTGTTCACCGCGCACGGCACGATCATGATCTTCTTCGCGGCCATGCCCCTGGTGATCGGATTGATGAACTTCGTCGTCCCGCTCCAGCTCGGGGTCCGCGACGTCGCCTTCCCGACCTTGAACTCGGTCGGCTTCTGGCTGACCGCAACCGGGGCATTGCTCGTCAACTTGAGCCTCGTCATCGGCGAGTTCGCGCGCACCGGCTGGCTCCCCTACCCGCCGCTCAGCGAGGCCACCTACACGCCCGGCGTCGGCGTCGATTATTATAGCTGGGCGATCCAGATTTCGGGCGTCGGCACGATCCTGACCGGGGTCAATCTGGTGACGACCATCTTGAAGATGCGCGCGCCGGGGATGAGCTACCTCAGGATGCCGATCTTCTGCTGGACCGCGCTCGCCTCCAACCTCCTGATCATCGCCGCCTTCCCGGTGCTGACCGCGACCCTCGCGATGCTGACCCTCGACCGCTATCTCGGCTTCCATTTCTTCACGAACGAAGCCGGCGGCAACATGATGATGTTCGTGAACCTTATCTGGATATGGGGCCATCCCGAAGTCTATATCCTCGTCCTCCCCGCCTTCGGCATCTTCTCCGAGGTCTTCTCGACCTTCTCGTCCAAGCCGATCTTCGGCTACCGCTCGATGGTCGGGGCGACCCTGTTCATCTGCATCGTCTCCTACATGGTCTGGCTGCACCATTTCTTCACGATGGGCGCGGGCGCCGACGTCAACGCCGCCTTCGGCATCGCAAGCTCGATCATCGCGGTCGGAACCGGGGTGAAGATCTACAATTGGCTGTTCACCATGTATGGCGGCCGCGTCCGCTTCGCGACGCCGATGATGTGGTCGCTTGGCTTCATGCTGACCTTCGTCATCGGCGGCGTCACCGGCGTGCTGCTCGCGGTGCCGCCGGCCGACTTCATGCTCCACAATTCGATGTTCCTGGTCGCCCATTTCCACAATGTGATCATCGGCGCGGTGGTGTTCGGCGTCTTCGCCGGCATCACTTACTGGTTCCCCAAGGCGTTCGGCTTCCGGCTCCACGAAGGCTGGGGCCATGCCGCCTTCTGGTTCAGCGTCAGCGGCTTCATGCTCGTCTTCATCCCGCTCTACGTCGCCGGGATCGAGGGCATGACCCGGCGCCTCCAGCATATCGACGTCGACGTCTGGACGCCCTGGCTGATGGTCTCGGTCTTCGGCATCGCGGTGATGATCGCCGGCGCCTTCTGCCAGATCATGCAGCTCGTCGTCAGCATCCGCAGGCGCGAGGAATTGCGCGACCATACCGGCGATCCGTGGGACGGCCGCACGCTCGAATGGTGGACCCTGTCGCCGCCGCCCCATTTCAACTTCGCCGTCCTCCCCGACGTCCATGGCGAGGAGGCCTATTGGGGGATGAAGGAGCGCGCCATCCACGAGGACCGGCTCTCGCCCGAGCCGGGATACGAGCCGATCCACATGCCGCGCAACTCGCCGACCGGCTTCGTCACCGCTTTCTTCGCGGTCCTGATCGGCTTCGCGCTCATCTGGCACATCTGGTGGCTGATGGCGGTCGGGCTGGTCGGCGCCTATGCGACCTTCGTCGTCTTCGCCTGGCGCGACGAGGACGAATATGAGGTCCCAGCCGACGAGCTCATGGAGTCGGAGCGCCGCCGCCGCGAGGTGCGCGCCGCCTGGTTCGGCCTGGAGAATCCGACGACTCAAAATTCCGGCATGGACCGAAATCCGGCATGAGCAGCGCCGCGCCGCCGATCCCGCGCAGCCCGCGCCCGCCGCGGCCGCCCGACCCCAATGCGCTGGGGCATCACGGCCATGGCGGCCAGACCCACGAGCCGACCGGCCATGGCGAGGGCGGGCCGGCCTCGAAACGGATCATCACCGCCTACGGCTTCTGGATCTTCCTGCTCAGCGACATCGTCATGTTCTCGGCCTTCTTCGCAACCTATGCGGTGCAGCGGGAAGCGACGGCCGGCGGGCCGAGCGGGCACGACCTGTTCGACCTCCGCATCGTCGCCTGGGAGACGGCGGCCCTGCTCCTCTCCAGCTTCGTCTGCGGCCTCGCCAGCCTCGCCTCCTTCCGCAAGGACCTGGCCTGGACCGAGACCTGGCTGCTGGTCACCGGCCTGCTCGGCTTCGCCTTCGTCGCGCTCGAATTGCGCGAGTTCGCCCATATGATCGCGATCGGCGCCGGGCCGCAGAGGAGCGGCTTCCTCTCCGCCTTCTTCGCTTTGGTCGGTTGCCACGGCCTCCACGTCTCGGCCGGCCTCCTGTGGCTCGGAACGATGATGGCGCAGATCAAGGTCAAGGGCTTCCGGCCGCCGATCCTGCGGCGGCTCGCCTGCTTCTATCTCTTCTGGCACGCGCTCGACATCATCTGGGTCGGCATCTTCACCATCGTCTATCTGATCGGAGCCGGCGCATGAGCGACCATTCCGAAACGCGGCCGATCGACGCCCACGACGTCGCCCCAGGCGACGCCCACGATGTCGCCCCGGGCGACGAGGACGTCAATCTCCACGAAATGGCCGGCGGGCTTCGCGGCTATCTGCTCGGCCTCGCTTTGGCGGCGGGGCTGACCGTCGCCTCCTTCACCCTCGGCGGCGCCCACTGGCTGTGGGCGCCCTCGATCCCGGCCGCCCTGATCGTGCTCGCCATCGCCCAGATGGGCGTCCACCTCGCCTTCTTCCTCCACATCGGCACCGGGCCCGACAATATTAACAACATACTGGCGCTCGCCTTCGGCATCCTGATCGTCGCGCTCGTGCTGTTCGGCTCGATCTGGATCATGGGCCATCTCAACCACAACATGGTCCCGACCGCCCAGATGATGCGCGCCATGCCCTGAAGGCGGCGTCCGGCAAGCCGCCTTCCGCACGAACCCGCAAGAATTTCGATCCTTTTCAAGGGATTTTGGAAAGCGGCAAATATTATTCTCAAAATGGACCCAAAAGCCCCTTGCCGGCGTCGAGCCGGTTGCGCAGCATCGAAAACGCGCCAAGTCATTTTGTTGTAATACCGAAATGTTAATCGGATACGGCATTGGCAAGGCGTATTGAAAGCGTATCGATCGCTGGCGTTTCCGGTTGCTGTTCATCAATATATTTGAGATAATCGCCGCGAATCGCAACAATAGAAAATATTCGGACGAGTTTCCGAAGGGAGATAGTCATGGGTGAGAAGAAAGGCCGGCTGGTCGTCATTGGTTCCGGCATCAAAGCCGTTTCCCATTTCACGCTCGAAGCCCAGGCGCATATTCGCCAGGCCGACATCGTCCTTTATGCGGCGGCCGATCCAATCACCGACATGTGGATCGAAGAGCAGAATCCGAACGCCTTCGATCTTTACGAATATTATGCCGACGACAAGGCGCGGATCATCACCTACGTCCAGATGATCGAGCGGACGATGGCCGAGGTCCGGGCCGGGAAATATGTCTGCGCCCTCTTCTACGGCCATCCCGGCGTGTTCGTGACCCCGTCGCACAATGCGATCGAGATCGCCCGCCAGGAAGGCTATGACGCGGTGATGCTGCCGGCCATCTCGGCCGAGGATTGCCTTTATGCCGATCTCGGCGTCGATCCCAGCATTCCCGGCCTGCAGATCTACGAAGCGACCGACTTCCTCCTGCGCCGGCGCCATATCGACACCAGCGTCAACTTCGTCCTCTGGCAGGTCGGCTGCATCGGCGACATCGGCTTCAAGTTCGGCGGCTATACGAACGACAAGTTCGGCGTGCTCATCGACTATCTCGAGGAGATATACGGGCCGGATCACCTGGCGATCAACTATGTCGCCAACATGTTCGCCGGCCCGCCGGTCATCGACCGCCACACGATCGCCGAATATCGCCAGCCGGAGATCAAGGCCAAGGTCTCCGGGATCTCGACCTTCTTCATTCCGGCCAAGGAGACGGCCTCGTCGGATTCCGAAATGGAGGCCAAGCTTGGTCTCAGGAAGATCGGCGAATCCCGGCAGACTCCGCTCGTCTGCGACCGCGCGGACTATCCCGTCCTTGCCGAGATCGCCAATCGCAACAATTACAACCATCAGATCCCGCCGGGCTATCAGTTCAGCCAGGCGTCGGAGGCGGTCTACCAGACCCTGCTCGAGCTCGCCCTCGACCAGCGCGCCCAGGGCGCCTTCCACGACGATCCGAGAGGCTATCTCCAGAGCCGCGAAGGGCTGACCGCCGACGAGCGGCGCAATTTGCTGATGCAGCATCACGGCGTCACCCGGATGATGTGCAAGCGCAATCCGGAACGCGAAGCGGTCCGCTTCGTCGGCGACGCCCTGATCCGGCCGGAGCTGGCGCAGGATTATCGCGAGCGTCAGGCCGCCGCCCACCAGGGCTATGCCCAGCGCCGCCTCTCCCTCAGCGACTATGAGGGCGACGTCTCGGATTGGCTGCGCGGCAAGGGCTATGCGACCACGCCCGCGGCCATCACCCGGGCGATGAAGGACGTCCACGTCAATGCGGAGGAAGAAGCGGATCTGGCGACCGCCTGACGCCCGCCGCTTTCCCGCAAATCGAAAGGAGAAAATGCCATGGCCGATCCCTCCGGAACCTATATGACGAGCTGGCTGCAGCCCGACGGCAAGACCTATATTCCGGGCCCGGTCGTGGTCGACACGAGCACCCAGTCGGTGTCGGTCAACGGCGTCAACGTCAACAACCCGACCTTCACTTCGACGACCGGCGTGAGCTGGACGTCGTCGAACAACCCGACGTCCGCCAATTTGAGCTTCTACCAGAACGCGGGAGTCAACGGCTTCGTCGGCACCTTCGCCCAGGGCAGCGATCCATTGCCGTCGGCGAACAATCTGTTCGGCCAGGCCGGCACGGCCAAGCAGCAGCTTTCGACCTGGAACGGCACCTACAATCTGTTCAGCCTGACCAGCGGCGGCACGAGCACGGCGATGAACGAAACCCTGGTCGTCGCCGCGCCGAACGTGACCTATAGCGGCACCGCGATCAACAGCCCCGTCTATACCGGCGAGAATACGGGGAGCGCCGAGATCGACCAGCTCGCCTGGTTCCAGAGCAGCAACAATCCGCAGAATGCGATCATCCAGTTCGCGCAATCGACCAGCTCGTCCGGCTCGTCGAGCCCGACCCTGACCCTCTATGGCGAGGTCTGGACCGGCGACACCCAGCCGACCTATGTGAACCTTTCCGGGACGACGGCATCGAGCGGCGGCGGCGGGGGAACGAACGTCGTCGTCATCGCCGCGATGATCAGCAACACCACCACCGAGGTGACGACCGAAGTCACAACGGAGGTGACGACCGAGGTCACGACCGAGGTTTCGGTCGAGGTCGCGGTCGCGGTGGATGTCGCCGTGGCCGTCATCGAGATCGTCGCGGCGGATTCCGAGGCGCCGCGGCCCGGCTCGGCGAGGGTCTCGCTTCCCGATGCGGACGTCGCGGCGGCCGAGGATCTGTTCAGGAAGTCGCGGATCCTGGCCCTGGCGTAACAAAATGCCTGGACTCGGGCTTCGCTTCGGCGAAAACGAGTCTAGGACGTTCCGGCGGCGGGCGCGGTCGCGCCCGCCGACCCGGACCGAGGTACCGAACATGTTGCAGGCCGAGGCTTTGAGACCCTGGCGCGGGGAGGAAACGGTCGACATCGCCGACCGGACCCTGCCTTTGTCGTCCGTCCTCGATTACGACGTTGCGCGATGGAACGTGCGCGCCCTGGTCAGCGACTATTTCGGCACCGACGATCTCGAAAATCTCCATCTCGACCCGCGGTGGAACCCGCACGATCCGGCCGCGAAGCAGCCGAGCACCGCGATCATGCGCAACAGCTGGGCGGCGGGCAAGGCGCTTCGCGAAGCGGTGATGGAGCGATCCATGCCCGTGCTCAAGTCGCTGATCTACGATCGGATCTCGGATTTCGTCGGGACGATCCGGAGCCATCAGACGGCGGCGATGATGCGCGTCAACTTCCATGGATCGCGCTCGATCCTGCGCTTCCACAGCGACCAGGAATATGGCCAGACGCCCGATACGGTGAACGTCTGGCTTCCGGTCACCTCGGTCCATGGAAGCAACAGCATGTATGTGGAATCGGCGCCGGGCCTCAGCGACTTCGCCCCGCTCGAGCTGGAATATGGCCAGATCTTCCTGTTCTACGGAACCGAGATGCTGCACGGCACGCTCGACAATATGAGCGGCGGCACCCGCATCTCCTACGATTTCCGCTTCTCGATCTAGCGCCGCTCATCCTCCCCCTTGATGCTACTGGATGCACGGAAGTGGGTATGCAGGAGCGTTTTGAGCTGATTCACTGATCCTGATTGGATTGGAGGATTGGCGATGGAGCGACTTGGGATTGGTGATCCTCGTGTCGAGGCTCGTGGGGTTCATTTGTATGAGCGGATTTTGGCGACGGGCAGCCTTGTGCTTCGGACGCTTGGGGGGACGCGGGCTGGCGAGGTAGCGGCGCAGCGTTGGCTGTCGTCGCCTCGGGTATCGACAGAGCGGATATTGGAGGCATCGAGCGTTCGGACGCGGTCGGCATGTGCGGGCCGTCGCGTGATTGCGGCGCAGGACACGACCGCGATCAGCTTTACGCGCAGTGCCGGCCGGCGGGGTCTTGGACCTGGGGGCAACGGCAAGACGCCGGGCTTTTTCCTGCACCCGGTGGTCGCGATCGATGCGGATGAAGAGGCAGTGCTGGGCCTGGTGGGCGCTCGCATCTGGACGCGGCCTGAAGAGCGCGTGACGCCGCGGGGCGGCCGCGCGATTGAGGAGAAAGAGAGCCTTCGCTGGATCGAAGGGGCGCAACTGGCCGCGGACCGATTGTCGGATGCGGCGCAGCTTGTGGTGGTCGGCGATCAGGAAGCGGATATCTGGGCCTGCTTCGCGCGGCGGCCGGCAGGCGCCGACCTGTTGGTACGGGCTCGACACGACCGCCCTCTCGCGACCGGCGACACCCTGTTTTCGGCACCGGCATCCTGGCGGGAGCTCGACCGCTACGAGATCGAGATCGCACCGCGCCGGATCGGCGAGAAAGCCCGCAAGACCAAGGTCGTTCTGCGTTCGGGCACGATCCGCGTCAGCCGGCCCGCCGGCGCGCCGCAGAGCGATCCAGCCGAGCTCGAGCTCGGTTTGGTCGAGGTGCGCGAGGCCGCCGAGCCGACCGGCACAAACGAGCCCCTGTTATGGCGCCTGCTGACCACCCTGCCGATAGCGGGCAAGGCCGCCGCCAAAGAGGCGGTTCGCCTCTACAAGCTGCGCTGGCGCATCGAAGAGGTGTTCCGCGCGCTCAAAAGCGATGGTCTCAAGCTTGAAGAAAGCCAGGTCCAGGAGGTCGAGCATCTGTTCCGCCTCTCCGCCCTCGCCCTCGCCGCAGCCGTGCGCAGCCTGCAACTCGTCGGCGCCCGCGACGGCGGTCCCCGGTCGATGAGCGATGTGCTCGATCCGGAATGTATCGACGCCGTCGAAGCCATCTCCAGATCCCGCGAAGGCGCCGTCCCGCGTCAGCAAAACCCCCACCCAAAAGGCTCACTCGCCTGGCTCTCCTGGATCGTCGCGCGATATGGCGGCTGGAACTGCTACGGAAAACCGCCCGGCACCAAAACCATGGCACAAGGCTGGAAGCAATTCGCCGCCGTCCTCGCTGGATTCCTACTCGCTCAACAACTTCCGTGAATCCCGTAGCCCTTGATGGGGGAGGGATACGAAGCCTTGACGAAGGAGCTTAGGCGAAGTTGGGTGGGGGTGACAGCGCTCGAGAAAATCCGCTGACGGCATCACCCTCACCAACTACGCCTAAGCGGTAGAGCCGCTAAGCCTTCGTATGATGAGCCGTCTGGTCTCGTTTCCCCGAACGAGACCTTTGACGGCTCATCCTCTCAAGGGAGAGGCGGCGCCGCGCCATTGCGGCGACAGGCTCCGCGCCCTAGGAATCGCTCATGGCCGAGCAGGACATGACGCGCGAGGCGCAGCCGCCGGCCTTCACCCGCTCGCTGTCCGGTCTCGGTGTCATCATCCTCACCATGTCGGTGCTGTCGCCGGGCGTCTCGGTGCTGGTCAGCGGCGGCTCGATCCTCAGCCAGGCGGGGACCGGCACGGTGCTCGCCTTCGGAATCGGCAGCCTCGTTTGCTATTGCCAGACCGCGATGGCGGCCGAGCTCGGCGCCGCCTACCCGACCGCCGGCTACGATTATGCGGCGATCGGCCATGCGGTCGGCGACTGGGCGGGCGCGACCACCTATATCGCCAGCATCTGCTCCATTCCGCTGTTCCTCAACACCTCGGCGATCGGCATCGCCCTCTACCTCCAGCCGTTCGGCATTCCGCTCAGCGACAATGCGATCACCTGGATCACCATGGCGGTGATCGCCGCTTTGTCGATGCTCAACATCCGCTCCAACGAATATATCACCGGCGTCTTCATGCTGATCGAAGGCGCGGCACTGCTTCTGATCTTCGGCATCGGCGCGTGGCACATCCAGCCCGGCGCCGCCGCCGCGATGCTCCACCCGATGCACGTCGAGAGCGGCGCCTGGCTGCCGGTCGGAATCGCGCTGACCGGAATCGCGGTGAACAACGCTTCCTGGGCGCTGGCCGGCGCGTCGCAGGCCTTGATGTTCAGCGAGGACATGAAGCAGCCGCGCACGATCGGGCGCATCATCATGCTCGCCTTCGCGCTGACGGTGGTGCTGGAGACGGCGCCGATGTTCGGAGTCATCGCCGGATCGCACGATCTCGGCGCGGTGCTTGCCGCCAAATCGCCGTTCGAGACCTTCCTCACCCAATATCTGCCCGCCTTCGGGCTGAAGATGGTCTCGCTCGCGATCGCGATCACCATCTTCAATGCGTGCCTCGCGGGCACGATCGGCATCGGGCGCAACGTGTTCAGCATGGGCCGCACCAATTTGTTCTGGTGGCCGATCAACCGCGCGGTCATGCAGCTCATCCCGAAGACAAACGCGCCCTGGGTGGCGATCGCCCTGATCTGCATCACCACCGGCCTCGCCACCTACATCCCGCTCGACCGCAAGGTGCTTCTGCTCTCCGGCAATTATACAATCCTCACCATCTTCTACGTGTGGGGCGTGCTCGCCGGGCGGCGCAGCGGAAGGACGGGCCGCGAAGAATCCTACAGGAGCCCGGCTTTCCCGATCATCCCGCTGATCGGCATCCTGATCGTCTGCGGAGAGATCGTGGTGCTGTGGCTGGATCCGGAATCCGGCCGCAAGTCGCTCTTCATTTGCAGCGGGATCTACGCGCTCGCCTGGTGCTATTATCGCTTCGTGCTGATGCGCCGCCGGGACGGATGGACCATGCGCGGCCCGGAAGATATCGACGCCGCGACCGCCGCCCGCGCGGCGCAGGACCAATGTTAGAAATCGCTCGCGGGCCCGCTCCCTTAAGCCGAGGTTCAGTATCCGTCCGCCTTAGGAATTTGCGAAAAACCGGGGCCGACGCGGGGGGCGGGCGTTCGCAACTGGATGTTCTCGCCGCACGCGCGCCGTGCCTTCGGAGCTTGAAATGGGGTCGATCGCAGCCTTCCGTCCGCGAGCTTGCCACGCTCGTAATGTGATACTATCCCGCCCGGCGCGCGGGAAATGTCCGGCACCGGACAGGGCATAAGGCGACTGGATTTCGATGACCATGAATGTCCGTCGGGGCCCGATTGCCGCCCTGCTCGCCTCGCTGCTCGCCACGAGCTGCGTGGTCGGGCCGAATTTCAAGCCGCCCGCCCCGCCGGCGGTCCAGGGTTACACCGCGCAGCCGCCGGCGGCGACCGCGGCCACGCCGGGCGTTCCGGGCGGCGAGGCGCAGAGCTTCGTCAGCGGCGGGGACATCCCGGCCGACTGGTGGACCTTGTTCCATTCGCGGCCCCTCAACGCCCTCATCGAGCAGGCGCTCGCCAACAACCCGAATTTGAAGGCGGCGCAGGCGGCCCTGCTCGTCGCCCACGAGAACACCCGCGCCCAGCACGGCGCTTTTGCCCCCAAGGTGAGCGCGGGCGTCGGCGTCACCCGCGAGCAGGACCCGTCCGGAACGCTGGCGCCGGTGCCAGGCAACAATGCCTTCCTCTACACATTGGTGACGCCGCAGCTCAGCGTCTCCTACGTCCCCGACGTGTTCGGCCTCAACAAGCGGACGGTCGAGGCCGCGGCGGCGCAGGAGCAGGCCAGCCGCTACGAGATGATCGCGACCGACATAACGCTCAGCGCCAATGTCGCCGCCGCCGCCATCCAGGAAGCCTCGCTCGAGGACCAGGTCGACGCGACCCGCCAGCTCGTCGACATCAATCGCAAGATGGTCGAGATCCTGCGCTACCAGAAGAGCAAGGGCTATGCCGGCGGCCTCGACCTCGCCGCCCAGCAATCGCAGCTCGCCCAGCTCGAAGCCTCGCTTCCGCCCCTGCTCAAGCAGCTCGAGCAGCAGCACGACCTGATCGCGATCCTCGCCGGCCGCTTCCCCGGCCAGGCCCCGCCCGAGAAATTCACCCTGGCGAGCCTGACCCTGCCGCGGGACCTGCCGCTGAGCCTGCCTTCGACCCTGGTCGCGCAGCGCCCCGACGTGCTCCAGGCCGAGGCCAATCTCCACGCCGCCAGCGCCCAGATCGGAGTCGCCACCGCCAACCGCCTGCCCAACATCACGCTCAGCGCCAATGCCGGCAGCACCGCCTTGGCGATCGGCCAGGTGTTCGGGCCCGGCACCGGCTTCTGGAATATCGGCGCCGCTTTGCTCGCCCCGATCTTCGACGGCGGCACCCTGCTCCACCAGCAGCGCGCCGCCCGCGCCGCCTACACCCAGGCCGCCGAGCAATATCGCGCCACCGTCCTCACCGCCTTCCAGAATGTCGCGGACACCCTCGTCGCGCTCGAGCGGGACGCCGACACGCTCAAGGCCGATGCGGCGGCGGCGGACGCGGCCCGGACCACGCTCAACCTTTCGCAGCTTCAATATAAGGACGGCTATGCCTCCTATCTGGCGCTCCTCAACGCGGAGCAGGGCTATCAGCAGGCGCGGATCAACCTGGTCCAGGCGGAGGCCGGCCGCTTCGCCGACACCGCCGCTCTGTTCCAGGCGCTCGGTGGCGGCTGGTGGCACCGCGCCGATCTCGGGGGGAATGCGCATGGCCGGTAAGGCGCCGGTCCACGCGTTCGTGGGTGGAATGGGCGCGGCCGCGATGGGAGCGGCCCTTTTGCTCGCCGCCTGCTCGTCCGGCGGCGGCGGCGATGCCGCGGGCGACAACAGCAACGCACCGGTCGGCAACGTCAAGTTGAGCGCGGACCAGCTCCGCCGCGTCCATCTCTTCACGGTCGCGCCGGTCGCCTATCACCGCACGATCGCGGCGCCCGGAACGGTCGATTTCGACAACGACCAGGCGACCTCGGTGCTCTCGCCCTTCACCGGCCCGGTGATCCGGACTTTGGTGGAGCTTGGCCAGCATGTCGCCAAGGGCCAGCCGCTCGCCCTCGTCAAGTCGGGCGATTACGCCGCCGCGGTCGACGCCTATCGCAAGGCGATGGTCACCGCCGGCAATGCCCGCCGCGTCGCCAACGCCGACAAGGACCTCGCCGCCCATGACGGCATCTCCGCGCGCGAGGCTGCCCAGGCGCAGACCGACGCCGCCGGCGCGGAGGCCGACCGCGACGCGGCGCGGCAGGCCCTGGTCGCGCTGAACGGCACCGGCCGCGCCTCGTCCGGCGCCGCGATCATCCGCGCGCCGATCGCGGGCACGATCGTCGACAAGCAGGTGACGCCCGGCCAACTTCTCCAGGCGGGAAGCACCCAGACCTTCACCGTCGCCAATCTGTCGCGAATCTGGGTGCTCGCCCAGGTCTCGAACAGCGATCTCGGCGCGATCAAGGCGGGCGATGCGGCGACGATCGACGCCGGCACCGCCGCCGGCAATTTCCTCGGCCGCGTCGACAATGTCGCGGCCTCGGTCGATCCCAACAGCCGCGCGATCGTCGCCCGCATCACCCTCACCAATCCCAGCGGGCTGCTCAAGAAGCAGATGTATGTCGACGTCTCGATCCAGTCGGACAAGGTCAGCACCGGCCTGCTCGTCCCGGTCTCGGCGGTGCTTCGCGACGACGAGAATCTGCCCTTCGTCTATATCGCCTTGCCCGACGGCAGCTTCGCCCGCCGCCACGTCACCCTCGGCTATCGCGACGCCGCCCGCTACGAGATCGTCGACGGCCTGAAGACGGGCGACCGCATCGTCGTCGACGGCGCCATCTTCCTTCAGTTCATGCAGAATCAATGAGCGACCATCCGCCGCCGCCGGACGTGCCGACGCCGGCCGGCTCCTCCTTCATCAACCGGATCGTCGCCACCGGCCTCGCGCAGCGCATCCTGGTGGTCGTCCTGACCCTTTTGCTGGTCGGCGCCGGCGCGCGCGCGCTCAACCGGCTGCCGGTCGACGCCTATCCGGACCTGTCGCCGCCGATGGTCGAGATCATCACCCAATGGCCGGGCCATGCCGCCGAGGAGGTGGAGCGCCTGATCACGGTGCCGGTCGAGATCGGCATGAACGGCATTCCCAGGCAGAACGTCATCCGCTCGGTCTCGCTCTACGGCCTGTCCGACGTCGTCATCACCCTCGACCAGGATACCGACCGCAATTTCGCGCGGCAGGAGGCGTTCAACCGGCTTGGCGACATCAGCCTTCCGACCGGCGTCACGCCGTCCATCTCGCCGCTCACCTCGCCCTCGGGCCTCATCTACCGCTACACCTTGCAGAGCCCCGACCGCTCGCCGACCGAACTCAAGACATTCGAGGACTGGACGGTCGAGCCGCAATATAAAGCGGTGACCGGAGTCGCCGACGATTCCGGCTTCGGCGGCGGCACCATGCAATATCAGGTGCAGCTCGACCAGGTCCGCCTCGCCGCCGCCGGCCTTTCGGTCCAGCAGGTGGAGAGCGCGCTCGGCGCGAACAACGGCAATGGCGGCGGCGGCTTCTATTCGGAAGGCGGCCAATTCTATTACGTGCGCGGCCTCGGCCGGCTGCAGACGCTCGACGATATCGGCAATGTCGTGGTCGCCGTCCATGACGGCATGCCGGTGCTGGTCCGCGACGTCGGCAAGGTGACGCTCGGCATCGCGCCGCGGCTCGGCGAGTTCGGCATCGGCCACCAGGACGACGCGGTCGAAGGCGTGATCATGCTTCGCACCGGCGAGAAGACGCAGGACGTGCTGAAGCGGGTCGAGGCCAAGACCCGCGAGCTCAACACCCAGATCCTGCCCAGGGACGTCAAAATCGTGCCCTTTTACGACCGCACCGATCTCGTCGCCGAGACGGTGCAGACGGTGAAGCGCAACCTGCTGCGCGGCATGGCGCTGGTGGTCTTCGTCCTGATCCTGTTCCTCTACAGCTGGCGCGCCGGGCTGATCGTCGCGGTGACGATTCCGCTCGCCCTGCTGTTCGCCTTCACCTGCCTCGACCTCCAGAATGCGTCGGCGAACCTGCTGTCGATCGGCGCGATCGACTTCGGCATCCTGGTCGAGGCGGCGGTGGTGATGGTCGAGAACATCTACCGCCAGCTCGCCATCCGCGAGGGCAGTCCGGCGACGGCGATGGCGATCATCCGCGACGCCGCGGCCGAGGTCGACCGGCCGCTCTTCTACGCGGTCGCGGTGATCGTGGTCAGCTTCCTGCCGATCTACGTCCTCTCCGGCCCGTCGGGAATCCTGTTCAAGCCGATGGCGGACACGATGATCTTCGCCCTGATCGGCTCGCTGATCGTCACCCTCACCCTGCTTCCGGTGCTCTGCTACTGGCTGATGCGCAAGGGCGTGCGCGAGCGCCGCAACCCGATCTTCGCGCCGATCCTCGCTTTCTATACGCGCGGGCTCGATTTCTGCCTGGGCCGGGCGCGGGGAACGGCGGTCGCCGCGGCGGCGCTCGTCGCCGCCTCGTTGCTGCTGATCCCGGCGATCGGCGCCGAATTCATGCCGCATCTCGACGAGGGCGCTTTGTGGGTGCGCGCGACCATGCCCTACACGATCTCGTTCGACGAATCGGCAAGGATCGTGCCGAAGATCCGCGCCATCCTCGCCACCTTCCCCGAAGTGACGACGGTCGCTTCCGAGCATGGCCGGCCCGACGACGGCACCGACGCGACCGGCTTCTTCAACGCCGAATTCTATGTCGGGCTGAAGCCTTATTCCCAATGGCACGGCGCCTATCGCAGCAAGCCGGCCCTGATCGCGGCGATCAACGACAAATTGCAATCCTTCCCCGGGATCAGCTTCAACTACACCCAGCCGGCCGAGGATGCGGTCGACGAGGCCGAGACGGGGCTCAAGAGCGCGCTCGCGGTCAAGGTGTTCGGCCCCGACCTCAACGTTCTCCAGACCAGGGGCAAGGCGATCAAGAAGGTGCTGGAGCAGGTGCGCGGCATCGGCGACGTCACCCTGGTCCAGGAGCTCGGCCAGCCGAGCCTCAGCATCAGGATCGACCGGGCGAAGATCGCCCGCTACGGCATCAATGTCGACGACATCAACGGGCTCATCCAGACCGCGATCGGCGGCGACGTCGCCACCCAGGTGGTCCAGCAGGAAAAGCAGTTCGACCTCGTCGTCCGGCTCGCCGAGCAATATCGCGACAATCCGGTGGCGATCGGCAACATCTTGGTGCCGACGCCGGGCGGGCAGCATATCCCGCTCAAGGAGTTCGCCGACATCCAGGTCACCAACGGCGCCTCGTTCATCTATCGCGAGAATGATAGCCGCTTCATCGGCGTCCAATTCTCGGTCGAGGGGCGAGACCTTGCCGGCGCCGTCCAGGACGCGATGAAGCAGATCGGGCAGAAGGTGACGCTGCCGCAGGGCTACCGGCTCGACTGGGGCGGCGAATATAGCGAATATACGGCGTCGCGGGCGCAGCTGATGACGATCGTGCCGCTGACCCTGCTGCTGATCTTCCTTTTATTGTTCATGCTCTACCGCAACTTCAAGTTCCCGGCGATCACCCTGCTCGGCGTCCTGCTGTCGGCGCCGGTCGGCGGCATCCTCGCTCTGTGGCTGACCGGAACGCCTTTCTCGGTCTCGTCGGGGATCGGCTTTCTCGCTCTGTTCGGAGTCTCGGTGCAGACCGCGGTCGTCTATATCTCCTACGTCAACGAGCTCCGGCTCGCCGGAACCCCGCTCGCCCCGGCGATCCGCGAAGGCGCCATCCTGCGGCTCCGCCCGATCATGATGACCGCCCTGGTCGCGGCCTTGGGCCTGCTTCCGGCGGCGCTGGCGACCGGCGTCGGCACCGACACCCAGCGGCCCTTCGCTTTGGTCATCGTCAGCGGCCTGTTCGCCTGCATGGCGATCATCGTCTTCCTGATGCCGGCGCTCTACACCTTGGTCGCGCGCCCCGACGACCGGCTGGAGGTGTAGGACAGACCTACGTTCAATAAAAACCCTCTCCCTTGAGGGATGAGCCGCCACTAAGGTCTCGTCCGGGGGACGAGACCAAGCGGCTCATGATACGGAGCCTTAGCGGCTTTGCCGCTTAGGCGTAGTTGGTGAGGGTGTCGGGCGTTCGAGGTAATTCTCAGATGCCGAGCCCCCTCACCCCAACCCTCTCCCCGCCGGGGAGAGGGGGCTTGGCGCGGAAATCTCAACGTAGCTCAGTCCGAGACCCTCAGTCCTCGTCCGGCCGGCATTCGCCCAATGCCCATTCGATCTGGATCGTCGAATGGTGGATGTCGTGATAGTCGCGGAGCATCGAAGCGACCCTGCGCAGGAAGGCGCCGTCGGCCGGCGCGGCGGGGACGACGAGATGGCAGGTCAAGGCGACTTCGGTCGTGCTCATCGGCCAGACATGGAGGTCGTGGACCCCGGCGACGCCGGGCAGCGCGGCGAGGCTCGCCTCGACATAGCGAAGCTCGATGTCGGGCGGCACCGCGTCGAGCGTCATCGTCGCCGAATCGCGAAGCAGGCCCCAGGTGGCGGCGAAGATCACCCCGACGATGACGAGGGTGACGATCGGATCGACCCACAGCCAGCCGGTGAGGAAGATCACAAGGCCGGCGGCGATCACGCCCGCCGAGACCGCCGCGTCGGCCGCCATGTGCTGGAAGGCGGCGCGGATGTTGATGTCGCCCTTGCGGCCGCGCGCGAACAGCCAGGCGGTGATCCCGTTGACCGCGACTCCGGCGGCCGCGACGGCCATGATCGTCGTCCCGGCCACGGGCGGCGGATCGGCGAGGCGGAGGATCGCCTCGAAGGCGATGGCGCCGACCGCGAGCAAAAGGAACAGGGCGTTGAACAAGGCGGCGAGCACCGTCGTCTTGCGCAGGCCGAAGGTGAAGCGCGGCGTCGGCGCCCGCTTCGACAGAGCGGCCGCGCCCCAGGCGAGGAACAGCCCGAGCACGTCCGACAGATTGTGGCCGGCATCGGCGAGCAGGGCCATCGAGTTGGAGGCAAGGCCGAACCCCGCCTCGGCGACGACGAAGCCGAGGTTGAGGATGATCCCGATCAGGAAGGCGCGCCCGAAATCGTCCGGCACATGGCTGTGGCCGTGATGGCCATGGTGATGGTGGCCATGCCCATGCCCGTGCCCGTGCCCATGATGGCCATGGCCATGGTCATGGTGGTCATGACCGTGATGATGATCATGTACGACCGCGTCCGACGTCATGGGCGCTCCTCCAGGGCCATGAAATGCATTGATGGCCGATAGAGCGGGTCGGGATCAACAATTCCTTGCGCGGCCCTTGCTCGACATGGGTCCGCAATTGGACCAGATCGGGCCCGACGCGACGTTTTCGGGGGAAAAGGATGATAATCGGGTCTTTTGCCTTGCTGCTTCTCGCCGCCCAGCCCGCGACCGCATCGGCGGCCCCACCGCCCGCGATCGACCGCGATCTGACCGACATCGACGTCGCGGGCCTGCAGGCGCTCTACCGGGCGCGCCGCTACAGCGTGCGGCAGGTCGTCGCATGGCATCTGGGTCGGCTGCTTCGCTATAACGGCGTCTACAAGGTCGCGCCCGCCATCCTCGGCGACGAAGCGCTCGCCGAGGCGGCGCGCGAGGATGCGGAGGCGCGGCGGCCCGGCTTCCGCCCGCCTCTGCTCTGGGGCGTGCCGATCGTGATCAAGGCCAATATGAGCATCAGGGGCCGGGTCACGAGTGCCGGCTGGCACGGCTTCATGCTGAGGGGCCACGAGCTGGTCGCGCCGCGCGACGCCAGTGTCGTCGCGAAGCTGCGCGCGGCCGGGGCGATCCTCATCGGCGTCACCAACATGCCCGATTTCGCGGCGAGCGACACGAGCCGATCCACCGCCTTCGGGCGCACCGGCAATGCCTATGACGTGCGCTTTTCGCCGGGCGGCTCGTCGGGCGGCACCGTGACCGCGGTCACCGGCAACATGGCCGTGCTCGGCACCGGGACCGACACCGGCAATTCGATCCGCATGCCGGCCGCGACCAGCAACCTCGTCGGCATCTTCCCGACGCGGGGGCTGGTGAGCATCGCCGGGATCGCGCCGCTCGATTCGCTGCTCGACAATGCCGGGCCGATCGCGCGCAACGTCGCCGACGCGGCCACGGCCTTGACCGTCATGGCCGGCGAGGATCCGCTCGATCCGGCGACGGCGGGCGCGGTGGGCAAGGCCGAGCCCGGCCCCTATACGCGCTACCTCGTCCCCGGATCGCTCAAGGGCAAACGCTTCGCGGTCCCCGCCTTCATCCTCGACGGCGACTCCCCGGTCTTCCAGGGCATCTGCCCCGACACGCCGGTGGATGCGGCGGTCAAGGCGCGGCAGGACGCCAGGGTGCCGCTCAAGCCGGAGACCCGCGCCGCGTTCATGCGCGCGGTGGCGGAGCTTCGCGCGGCCGGCGCCACGGTGATTATCGATCCGAACATCCTGCCGGACGATTTCGCCGACATGGCCTCGAACGTCTGCACCCTCCCCTATCTGCGCGAGGGCTACGATCATTTCCTCGGCGCATTCGGGCCGCCCGAATACCGAAGCGTCGCCGCTTATGAGAAGGCGACCGGCCATCCCCTGCCGCCGACCGCGATCGGCGGCAGCGGGACGGCGCTCTCCGGCCTGCCGAACGTCCCGCAGGCGCGTCTCGAAGACGATCCCGAGGCCGAGGCGACCTATGTCGCGCCGCGCCGCGCCTTGCTCGCGCGCTATCTCGCCGAGCTGGACCGGCTGCATCTCGACGGCTTCGTCTATCCCGCGATCCAGATGCCGCCGCCCGACGAGACCATGCCGCAGGACCATCAATTGAGCGGCGGCCCCCATAGCGCGACCGACTGGGTCAACATGATCGGAGTCCCGGCCATCTCGATCCCGGCCGGCTTCTACGCGGACGGCCTGCCGTTCGGGATCGAATTCAGCGCCCGGCCGTGGCGCGACGGCGATCTCATCGCCTGGGCCTATGATTATGAGCGGCGCACCAATCACCGCCGCCGGCCGATCCTGGTCGAACAAGGCCTGCTGCCGAACGCCACCAGGCCGCTCGATCCGTCCGACGGGCCGTAACCCTACCGCGCCTCAACCTTCAAACTTCTCCCGCGAACCTCCCTTTCTCAGCAGGAGAGGACTGGAGCCGGAGAGCTCGGCCGCAGCCGATCGCGCCGACGGAATAGGCGCGATCGAAGCCGCCTGAGACACTGATCGCCGGACAGAAGGGAAACGGGCCCGAGCCTGACCGTCACGGACTCGGAGCCGGCGCCGAAGCCGGCGGCTCGCAACGCGGGTCGTCCGGCCTGGCGCAGAGGATGACCGAGGGCTGCACACCCCCCTCCGCCGCCGTGTCGCGATCGCGCCCTTCGATTCCGGTGGGCGGCACCGGGCCGTCCACCGCAGCCGGCGGCGGCGGCGGAGGCGGCGGCGGAGGCGGAGGCGGAGGCGGAGGCGGTGGCGGCGGCGGAGGCGGAGGCGGAGGCGGCGGCGGCGGCGGCGGCGGCGGCGGCGGAGGCGGAGGCGGCGGCGGAGGCGGAGGCGGCGGCGGCGGCGGAGGCGGCGGCGGAGGCGGCGGCGGCGGAGGCGGCGGCGGCGGAGGCGGCGGCGGAGGCGGCGGAGGCGGCGGCGGAGGCGGAGGCGGAGGCGGCGGAGGCGGCGGCGGCGGCGGCGGCGGCGGCGGCGGCGGCGGAGGCGGCGGCGGCGGCGGCGGCGGCGGAGGCGGCGGCGGAGGCGGCGGAGGCGTGTCGCAGTCGGTTCCCGCTTCGCAATCGTTGAAAATATAGTCCGCGTTCAAACCCTGCGGCACCTTGACGAATTGGGCCGCGGCTTGGCCGCTGGTGTCGTTGACAATGCCGTTCAGAGTCGCCGAGCCGGTCGTGCCGATCAGGGTGAGCGATCCGGCCTCGAGATCGGCGGCGGTAGCGGCGACCGCGGTGAACGTGGGATTGGGGTCGGTGAAATCGGTGGCGACGCCGAGCTGGATCGTGACGTCGCTCGACTGGATATTGCCGTCCAGGGTGAAGGTTCCGGTCGGCGTGGCGAAGCCGAACAAATCGTCCTGGGTGATGTACAGGCTCGGCGCGACGATCTTGCCGCCGGCGGCGAGGGTGATGGTGTTGCCGATGATGCTGAGGGCGGGGCCGGCAAAGCTGGTCGAGGGCGCGGTCAGCACCGCGTCCGCGCCGATCTCCACGGTATCGGTCACCTGTCCGATCGTCGTCGCCATCGGCAGCGTGACCACGCCGCCGATGGCGACCGTTCCGGCCGTGCTGTCGATGGAGAAAGGCGCGAAATGGCGGGCATCGTAAGTGTAGCTGACGCCGTCGAAGGTGCCGGTCTGATATTCGGGCGGCTGGTCGTTGCCGGTGAAGCCGGTGAATTCGTTCAGCACCGCCTGCGAGAGATGGACGTCGCCGGCCGCGGTGCCGAGGGCGAGGGTGAGCGGGGCGAAATTGGCGCTCGCGTCGAACGGGAGGATGGTGATGCTGGCGCTGCCGGAATCGGGACCGCCCGAGATCGAGCCGGCCGCGCCTTCGAAATCGAAGTTGCGGGCGCTGAAGGCGACGCTGCCATGGTCGACATGGATGGTCGCGCCGGCCTGCTGGGTGAAGAGGCCGAAGGCATCGAACTGCAGATCGGGGAACAGGAACGGTTCGCCTGTGTGGGGATCGATCGTGGTGAGGATCGATCGGACCTCGAACGGGATGTTGACCTCGATATTCGCGTCGCTGGTCAGCGTGATGTCGGTGCCGCCGATCTCGAAGGGGTGGGTGAAGCTGAGATTGCCCGACAAAGTCACCGGCGTGCGCGTGACGCCGAATTCGCTGATGAAGGCCGCGAACACGCCTGAAAAGGTGTCGAGCGCCGCTTGCGTCATCTGGGCGGTGCCGGCCGGCGGCGTGCCGCTGCCGATCCAGAGCGGAGCCATGGGGTGGAGCACCAGGGTGCCGGCGGTATCGCCGGATCCGTCGAAGTGGATCGAGCCGGCGGCGCCGTCGAGCGCGATGGCGGCGAACGTCATGTCGATCTCGGCATTGCCGGTGGTCGAGATGGTCGCGCCATTGGTCTGGGTGAGGAGGTTTCCGGCGATGAGCCGGAGCCCGGAGAGGATTCCGCTGGCCGCGATCTGGAACGCGGCGGTCGCGCCCAGGGTCAGGTTGTTGGTGGCGGTGAGCGTCAGATTCTGGGCGGCGACCGAGTCGTTGACGACGATATTGTTGCCGATGAGGTTCGCGCCGGAGAACGACACGCCGCCGCCGACATTGAGGTCGTCGTTGCTCGCGCCGATGACGCTTCCCCCGTTCAGCGTCGCAAGCTCGCTCTGGCTGAGCTGGAAGTTGCCCGGCGCCGTGCCGATCCCGACCGTTTCGCCGGTGAACGGAGTCAATTCGATCGAGCCGGCGGTGATCGAGCTCGCGGCGCCGTCGAGCTCGATCTTGGAGGCGGCGATCCTCACCTGGCTTACCGTATCGTCGGTGCTGGGGGAGGTCGCGGTCAGCGTGGCGCCGGCCGCCTGCGTGAAGCTCCCCGAGCCGCCGGTCTGGAAGTTGAAATAGGTTTGTCCGAATACGAACTGCGAATCGGGGACGGTCACGGCGGCGTCGGCGTTCAGGCTGATATTCCCGTCGGTCAGGATCTCCGGATGGGCGGGAAGCGTCACCGTGCCGCCGATATCCACGTCGCCGGCCGCCGTCACGATCACCGCCGGCGTGAAGGGCTCGCCGAACGAGGTCTGGCCGACGAACTGGCCGATCGTGTCGAGCGCGGCCTGGGAGAATAAGCTGTCGCCCGTGCCGGTGCCGATCCCCACCGAACCGGTGGTCGAAAGGGTCAAGGTGCGGGCGCCGGCGCCTTGGCCGTGGATCGAGCCGGCCGCGCCTTGAAGCGAGATGGTGCTGCCGGAGATCAGCAGATCGTCGTCCTGCGCGACCGAGATGGTGGCGCCGTTCTGCTGGACGAAGCCGCCATGGCCGACCAGGCCGGCACTGAAGCCGGTGCTCGGTCCCGCGTCGAAGGTCAAAGCCGCCGCTGGAGCGAGGGTGAGCGTGCCGCCGGCTGTGAACTGGCTGGCGATGCTCGCCTCGACCGCGGCGGCGATCGTCATGTTGCGGGCGGCGTTGAGGCTGAGGCCGAGATCCGGGCCGGTGATCGCCGCGTTGACGGCGAGGTCGCGGTCGGCCGAGAGGGTCAGTATCTCATGGGCCGTGCCGGTATAGCTGATCGGCGCGGCGACGATCAGGTCGCCATTGCCGGCGCCGCTGCTCGCCGTCGAGATGGTGACGTTGGTGCCGCCGTTCAGCGCCGCCGAGATCGCGCCGGCATCGACGGTCGCCGAGCTTGCCCCGGGATCGGGGGTGAAGGTACCGCCGGAAAAGGTGCCGCCCGAGGTGGCGTTGCCGATCGTAATGTCGGTGGGGTCGAGCAGCCAAATGCCAGGGCCGCCGGGGCCGCTCGCATCGACTCGTCCGGCGGCGAGCGAGAGCAGGCCGTGCGAGGAGGTCTCGACGAAGCCGCCCTGGCCGTCCTGGTCGCCGCCGCGGGCGCTGATCGCGCCGTTCATGCTGGTCGCCTGCTCCGACCAGACGATGACGTTGCCGCCCTTGCCGGCGCCGGCGCCGTCGGCCATGAGCCTGGCGCCGGCGAGGATGTCGACGGTGCGCGCGCTGCGGTCCGGCCCCTTGCCGCCGCGGTCGCCGCCGATCAGGATCGTGCCGCCGTCGCCCGATCCGCTCGCCCCCGATTCGCTCGACGCGTCGATCGTGCCGCCCACGGTGTCTCCCGTCGGCACGAGGCGGCCGTCGTTCATGCCGACGCCGCGCGCCTGGATCGCACCGTTCATGTCGATGTCGCCGCCGGCCGGCCCCGATGCAACGTCGGCGTCGAGCCGCGCGGTGCTCACGCCGCCGGCGGACACGTCGATCGTGCCGCCGACCTGGACGGTATCGCCCGTCAGCACGACGCGGCCGTTCTTCAGGCCGACGCCGCGCGCCTGGATCACGCCGCTCATGTCGACGACCCCGCCGACCAGGCCGGAAGCGGTGCCCGCGTCGAGCCGCACGCTGCCGCCGTCGGCGATGATCGTGCCGTCGTTGCGCACCGAGGCCGGCGCCGGGGCCGCGGCGCCGGTGTCGAAGGCGATGAGGCCGTCGCCGGCGAGATCCAGGGTGAAGGTCGAATGGCCGCCGAGCGTGACGGTGCCGAGCCGCGCGACGATCGTGCCGCGATTGGCGACGCTCGGCGCCACGAGCGCGGCCAGCCCGGCGTCGGCGATCCTGATCTGCCCCAGATTGACGATCCGCGCCCCGGGATTAAGCGAGGCCCGGGTGAAACGGTAGCGTCCGGCCATGAAATCGGCGTTCGCGATATCCGCCGTGGTCGCGACCAGCCCGCCGACCTCGATCTTCGCGCCGGCGCCGAACAGCACGCCATTGGGATTGACGATGAAGATGCGGCCGTTGGCGGTGATCGATCCGTCGATCTCGGACGGATCGGTCGAATCGACGCGATTGAGGGTGACCGCGTTCGCGTCCGGCTGGGCGAATTTGACATTTTCGTCCTTCGCCACGTCGAAGCCGGTCCAGTCGATGATCGCGCGCTCGCTGCTCTGGCGGATCGTCGTCGACTTGCCGCCGCTGCTGATCGTCGCGGTTCCGGCCGCGACCGAGCCGCCGGTCGGAGCGGCGAGGGCAGCGGTGGCCATGGCCAGCGCGGAGCCGGTCAGCAGGGCCCGGCACAGGAGGGCGGATCGTGTCATGCCAAAGCTCCTCGCGGAAACGGCCAAATCGCTCGTGGAAACGGCCAAATCGCTCGTGGAAAGGGGACGTGCATCTCAGAATCTCGCGGTGAGACGGAAGAAGCCCTGCGCGCCTCGATCGAGCCGCGCGCCGACCTGCCGCCCGATCCGATACGGCACGGCGATCTCGACCTGGCCCGAGAGATGGGCGCCGAGATCGAAGCGCAGGCCGCCGCCGTAGGAATCGATCCGAGTCCAGCCGGGCACGCCGCGGTCGTGGGCGCTGGCGGCGTCGAAGAAGCCGTAAAGCTGCTGGCTCGACAGCGGCCCGATCGGGCGGGCGTGGGTGAGCTGCAGCTCGATGTCGGCCGCGGCGCCGTCGTCGCCGGAAAATTGCGACGGGTTGAAGCCGCGCCCGAACGCCTCGCCGCCGACATGGAATTGCTCCAGCGTCAGCAGCTTGTCGGCGGCATATTGGCCGGCCACCGACACCTGCAGGGCAAGGCCGCCCCAGGGCGCGGGCGCCAGCGGCTGGAAGCGCGAGGCGGTCGCGGTCAGCTTGAAGAAGTCGCTGCGGCCGCCGAGCCGCGACTGGGCAATGGCGCCCCCGTCGTGTGAAGCGCCGAACAGGTCGAGCCCCTGGTGGGCGGTGAGCGTGACCGTGCTGACCCCCTGCCAGGCGTCATTGGCCTCGGCGCTCAGCCCGAAACGCAGGATGCGCTGGCGGTCGCGGCTGTCGGGGAAGCCGAGCAGGTCGGTGCGGTCCTCGGTCGCTTCGAACGAGCCGTGCAGCGCCACGCGCGCGCGCCGGGTCACCAGCAACGGATAGTCGGCGCCGATGCCCAGCACGGTGTCGCGCGACGAAATGTCGAGCGGCGCCAGGATCGAGCCGGGATGCGAGACGGCGTAGGAGGCGAAGCCGCGGAGCGTGAGGCCGCTCGCGCCGACGCGGCCGTCGGCGTGGATCTCGACATAATTCTGCTCGCGGTTGAAGGTCGTGAAATAAAGGCCGCCCAAATGGCCGTCGAAACCGCCGATGCCGTTGATGTCGAAGCCCGCGGCGCCGGTGATCGGCCCCGCGAAGCGCGAGCCGCGATTGTCGAGCGTCGCATAGGCATCGACCGGCCGCAGCCGCACGTCGACCACCAGCCGCGCCGCTCCCGGCGTTCCGGCCGCCGGGGTCAGTACGGCGTGCGCAGAGATCCCCGGAAGCTGCTGGACGAGCAGCAAAGCGCGCTCGATCGTACCGATCGTCACCGGCCGCGCGCGCGTGACCGGCGCCAGGATGCGGCGGATCAGCGCCGCCTCGCGCCCGGCGGCGCCGGTCACGTCGACGTCGCTCACATAGCCTTCGATCACCGCGATCCGGTAATGGCCGTCCGCCGCCTCCTGCGCCGGCACGATGGCGCGGGTCAGCACATAGCCGTCGCGCCGGTAATGGGCCTCGATCCGCGCCGCCGCCCGGAACAAATCGGCGAGCGGGACGCGGCGGCCGGCCAGGCCCGCATAATCGGGCGCCAGAGCCGCGCGGTCGTAGACGGTGACGCCGGTGAGCTCGATCGCGGCGACGTCCACCATCGTCGTCTCGGCGCCGGGCGGGATCGCATTTTCCGGCGCGGGCGCCACGCGCAGCGTCGCGCCGGGGGCGCGGATCGGCTCCTGCGGACGGGTGAGGTCGGCCGGCGGCGGCAGCGGCACCGGCGCGACCTGCGCCCGCGCTTCGCCCGCCCCCAACAGGCTTGCGAACAGGCCGGCAAGCGCCAGCCCGGCCGGGAGTCGCGCCGCGCCGGACCGTCCGCCCATTCGTTCCGCGATCCGGCGTCTCACCGGCCGGACTCCGGCGCGGGGGAGGCACAGGGGCGTCCGCGGTCCTGCGGATGCGAAGGACACCGGACCAGGCTGCCGGCCGAAAATCGTCTTGCGCCCACCCTATGCTCCCTGTCCCCCACGCCGGACGGTGGTTTTCTCCCGCGAGACGCGGTAACAACAGGGGCTTTATCGGGGCAGGACGGGGCGTTTGGGGGCGAAACCGTGCAGCAGAGCGACGTAATCCGCCTGGAAACATGGAAGGAAATCGCGGCCTTCCTCAAGTGCGACGAGCGCACCGCCAAGCGCTGGGAGGCGCAGCGGCGGCTTCCCGTCCATCGCCTGCCGGGCCCCAATCGCAGCCGCATCTATGCCATTCCGGCCGAGCTCGACGCGTGGCGTGACCGAAGCGGGGGCGAGGATGGCGTTTCCGGCGCCGAGCCCGGCACGGTCTCGAAATCCGAACGGCGCGCGGGGGCCGGAACCGGTGTGGGGAGATTGCGGGGGAGATTGCGGCGGCTCGCGTTGCTGCCGGTGCTCGCTTTGGCCTTGGGAACGGGGGCCGCGTGGTTGCTGAGCCGTCCTTCGTCGTCCGCCCGCGCGGACGCGCCGCACGCGCCTTCGCAGGCGGCCGAGCAGGCCTATGTGGCGGCGACGCTCGCCTGGCGCCAGCGCACGCCGGAGTCGCTCGAGCAGGCCGAGCATCTCTATCGCGCGGCGATCGCCAGCGATCCTTCTTATGCCGACGCTTATGCCGGCCTCGCCAACACCTACGATCTGCTGCGCGAATATGGCGGCATGCCGGATGCGGAGGCCTATCCGCTCGCCAAGGCGAATGCGCTCAAGGCGATCGCGCTCGACCCCCACTCGTCGGGGGGCCATGCCGCCTTGGCGTTCGCCGAATATTGGGGCTTCTGGAACGTCCCGCAGGCGCGGCAGGCCTTCGCCCGGGCGGTCGCGCTCGATTCCTCCAACGCCACCGCCCACCATTGGTACGCGACCTTCCTGTCCAACCTCGGCGAGACGCGCGCGGCGCAACGCGAGATCGACATCGCCGCCGCGCTCGATCCGCAATCGCTCTCGATCGCCGCCGACCGCGGCCTGATCCTGGCGATCGGCGACGATCCGGCGCGGGGGAGCGATGCGCTTCGCCGGTTGGCGGCGGCCAATCCGGGACTGACTTCGCCGCTCGTCTATCTCGCCAAGCTCAGCCTGCTGCGCGGCGACTATCCCGAATATCTCGACGCGGCCCGGCGGCTGGCGGCGCTGCACGGCGACGAGACCGCCCGCGCCGCCGCCCGCGCCGCCGCTTCGGCTTATGCGCGGGGCGGCCGCACGGCGCTGCTCGCGCGCCTGATCGCCGACCGCCGGGCCGCTTATGCCAAAGGCGAGGCGTCCGCCTACGATCTCGCGACCCTCTATTGGCTGGCCGGCGACGGCGCCGGCGCGCTCGCCGAGCTGCAGACCTCGGCCGACCGGCACGAAAGCGCCTTTCTCCAGATCACCGATCGGATGAATTTCCGCGAGCTTCGCGCCTCGCCCGGCTTCCGGGCGATGCTGTCCCGGATCCAGCCGCTGGACGCCTGAGCCGCGCCTGCCGCGAGGCCCTCGCCGGAGACGGGACGATCAGGCGGGAAGCGACCGCGCCGCGATGTCCCGCCGCGACTCGATCGTGATCGCGCCGTCGACGAAGCGCCGCGCCTCTTCAAGCGCGCGTTCGGCATGGCCGGCCAGCCAGCGCCGGAACGATTCGATCTTCGGGCTGTGCCGGCGCGCGACGGGATAGACGAACCAGAAGGCGCGGCCGTCGCCGACGGCCTGCGAATAAGCAGGGACGAGCCGGCCGGCCGCGATCTCGCGGGCGAGGAGGATCGGCGATCCGATCACGATCCCGCCGCCGGCGATCGCGGCGGCGGCGTCGAGATGCTCGGTCGCGAGATGGAGCCCGAAATTGCGCTCGTCCATCTCCTCCTGCACGCCGATCGCCCGATACCATAAAAGCCACCAGTCGGGACGGCCGAGCAGCGGGACGCGGGGCGCGCGGCGCGGATCGCTCAGCGCCCCGGCCGCTTCGGCACGCAAAGCCGGCGCGCAGAGCGGCAGGAACAGGCTTGGGAACAATTTGACGGCGCGAAGGCCCGGCCAGTCGCCATGGCCGTTGCGGATCGCGGCGTCGAAGCAGCCGGCGGAAAGGTCCTGGGCCTCCGCCGAGAGATCGAGGTCGATCCCGATCTCGGGATGGAGCGCGCGGAAATCGCCGAGAAGCGGCACGAGCCAGCTCGTCCCGAAGGTCGGCAGCGCGGTCAGCGCCAGACGCCGGTTGTCGAGGTCGGCCGCGCGGACGAAGCTCGCCCGCAAGGCGCCGAACGCGCGTGTCGTCTCGCCCGCGATCAGCCGGCCGGCCTCGGTCAGCTCGACGCGATGCGGGAGCCGCCGGAACAGGGTGGCGCCGATCTGCGTCTCGATCTGCCTGACATGATAGCTGACCGAGGCCGCCGACGTCCCAAGCTCCCGTCCGGCTTTGGCGAAGCTGCCCAGCCGCGCCGCCGCCTCGAAGGCGTGGATGGAGATAAGGGAGGGGAGGCGCCGCGCTTCGACCATAAATCTGCCTTGGTCTCTAGGCCCGCTTCCCGCGTCGTCAACCGGGCTGCTGCTCTGGCATGGGATCGGCCGCAATAACTGGAGAATGACGATGCGGTCCTTGGCTCGACGGCCTTTCCTTCGTGCGGCGGCCCTGGCGGCCGCCTTCCTCATGCTTCCGCTCGCCCCCGCGCCCTTGCGCGCGCAGGCCGCCTCGCCGCCGCCGGCGCATGACGGGGCACATGACGAGGCGCATGATGGGGCCCACGATTTCGACTTCGTGATCGGCGACTGGAAGGCGCATGTCCGCCGCCTCCCCGACCGGCTGGTCGGATCGGACAAGTGGGTCGAATATGACGGCATCTCGAACCACAAGAAGATCCTCGGCAGCAACGCGAATTTCGAGGAGTTCGAGGTCGACGACCCGCGCGACCATCTGCACATCAAGGGGCAGACGTTGCGGCTCTACAATCCTGAGACAAGGCAATGGTCGATCTATCTGGTCGACGTCGACCAGGGGACGCTCGGCCTGCCGCCGGTCGTCGGGGAGTTCCACGGCAATCGCGGCGAATTTTACGACCAGGAGCAATATAAGGGCCGCGCGATCCTGGTCCGCTACCTCTGGCTCAACCTGTCGCCGCACGCGGCGCGGATGGAGCAATCCTTCTCTCCCGACGGCGGCAAGAGCTGGGAGCTGAACTGGGTGTGCGAATTGTCCCGCTAGAGTGGTTTTCAGTCAGGTGGAATCACCTGACGGCCGAAAACAACGGTAAAACAAAAAGCCCAGACTCGTATCCGATCAGACTTGATCGGGTGCGAGTTTAAGCCCGCCGGCGGTCAGGATTCGACCGTTCGCGTCGCTTCGTACAGGAACCAGATGCGGCGCTCGGCCTCGTCGATCCAGATCTCGATCAGGCTCGCCGTCGCGACGTCGCCGCGATCGTCGCACAGCTGGTGGGTGCGCCGCATCTCGGCATTGAGCTGCTTGTTGTCGTCGCGAAGCTCGGCGAGCATGTCGCGTGGAGTCACGAAATCGGCATCGTTGTCGAGCAGCCGCTGCCGCTCGGCGATCTGGCCGATCGAGCGCAAGGTCGTCCCGCCGAGCTTGCGCACCCTTTCCGCGATCGGATCGGTGGTCGCGAAGATCTGGTCCGCCTGCTCGTCGAGCAGCAGGTGGAAATCGCGGAAATGCGGGCCGGACATGTGCCAGTGGAAATTCTTGGTCTTGAGGTAGAGCGCGAACATGTCGGCGAGCAATGCGTTGAGCGCGCCCGCGATATCGCGCACCGCCTCGTCGCCGAGATCGGTGGGCGTCCCCAAAGGCTCGCGAGTCCGGATCAAGGTCTTGTCGGCTGTCATCGATCGTCTCCTGCGGTTCGGCGGACGCGGTGCGCGCGCGGATCGGATGCGGGCAAGATAGGCCTTGTCGCCGCCACTCTCCAATTGAACCTTTGGATGAGAGCGATGGACTTCCTCGTCAAAAGCCGCCGCGCCGTTCGGTGGGTTGATCCTCGACTTCGCGGGGCGCAAGCCGGCGCCGCATCCAGAAGATCCGGAGAGGACGAGGGGAAGGCATGATCGACATCAATCGTCGCAGGCTGCTGGCGGGCGCGGCCGTTGGAGCGCTCGGGGCGGCGACGCCGGGTCTCGGCCGGGTCGCGCCCGGCGCGCGGGCCGGCAGGCCGAACCTGTTCGTCGGCACCGGCGGGCACGGCCACACCTTCCCCGGCGCGACCCTGCCGTTCGGCATGGTCCAGCTCAGCCCCGATACCGACAATGCGCGCTGGGACGCCTGCTCGGGCTATCACCAGGGCGACGGCTCGATCATGGGCTTCTCGCACACCCATCTTTCCGGCACCGGCGTCGGCGACATGCTCGACGTCCTGGTCGTGCCGGCGCGCGGCCCCTTGAAGCTCGTGCCGGGGCCGCTCGACCATCCGGAGCAAGGCTATCGCCAGCGTTTCTCCGACGAGCAGGCCGAGCCGGGTTATTACCGCGTGCGGCTCGAATCGGGCGTCCTCGCCGAGCTGACCGCGACCGAGCGGACCGGCCTTCACCGCTATCGTTTCCCGGTCGGCCCGGGCCATATATTGATCGATTTCGCCCATGCGACGCTCGATTCCTGGGACAAGGGGCCGGTGGTCGAGAACGCCTCCCTGGCGCTCGAAAAAGACGGCCTCCTCGTCGGCAGCCGGCAGGTCAACCGCTGGGCGCGGGGCCGGCATATCCATTTCGCGATGCGGCTTTCGCGCCGGCCCGACCGGGTCCGCTTCTTCGGCGACAACGACGCGCCCGCGCCCGACGGGGCGACGAGGATCGCCGGCAGCCGGCTCAAGATCGCCTTGTTCTTCGACGAAGCCGGCGGCGCGCCGATCCTGGTCAAGACCGGCATCTCGGCGGTCGACGTCGACGGCGCCAAGGCGGCGCTCGCGGCCGAGGCGCCGGGCTGGGATTTCGACGGCGCGGCCCAGGCGGCGCGGCGGAGCTGGGCGCGGCAGCTCGACTGCATCCGCGTCGCCGGCGGCAGCGCGGCGCAGCGCGCGATCATGGCGAGCGCGCTCTACCATTGCTTCCTGTCGCCGACCTTGCTCACCGATCGCGACGGCCGCACGATCGGGCCCGAGCGCCAGGTGCACAAGACGCCGCCGGGCGAACCCGCCTTCAGCACTTACTCGCTCTGGGACACTTATCGCGCCTTCCATCCCCTGCTGACCCTGGTCCAGCCCGAACGGGCGGCGATGTTCACGCGCGACCTCATCCGCCAGACCGCTTTGAGCCCCTATGGCCCACCCGCCTGGCAGCTCCAGGGCCTCGAGACCGGCATCATGATCGGCTGGCATTCGGTGTCGGTGCTCGCCGAGGCCCACAAGAAGGGGATCGCGGCGGATTATGCGGCGGCCTGGCCGAACATCCGCCGCCGCGCCTTCGACCGCGATTACAAGGACATGAGCGCCTCGCACGGCCGGGGTTATTATTACGATCTCGGCTACATCCCGGCGGACAAGGTCGACGAATCGGTCAGCCGCACCCAGGAATATGCCTATGACGATTGGGCGATGGCGGCGCTGGCCGACGCAGCCGGCGCGCATGACGATGCCCGGCATCTGCGCCAACGCAGCCTCAATTACCGCAATGTGCTCGACCGCAAGACGCGCTTCGCCCGGCCGCGGCTGGCGGACGGCGCCTGGATCGAGCCCTACGATCCCGTCCAGCTCGGGCACGCGCCCGACAAATATCGCGATTATACCGAGGCGAACGGCTGGCAGGCCACCTTCCTCAACCAGCACGACATATACGGCCTGATCGACTGGTTCGGCGGCGACGCGGCGTTCGAGAAGAAGCTCGACGATTTCTTCACCGCGCCCTCGGTCCTGCCCGCCGACGCGCCGCCCGACATTACCGGCCTGGTCGGCCAATATGTCCACGGCAACGAGCCCGACCAGCACGCCGCCTATCTCTATGCCTATGCCGGCGCGCCCTGGAAGACGCAGAAGATGGTGCGCCGCCTGCTCGGCGAAATGTACAAGGACGCTCCCGACGGCATCATCGGCAATGACGATTGCGGCCAGATGAGCGCCTGGTTCGTGCTGAGCGCCCTGGGCTTCTACCCGGTCGATCCGGTGAGCGCGCTCTACGTGTTCGGATCGCCTCTGTTCGATCGGGCGGAAATCTCCCTGGGCAACGGCCGGACGCTCAGCGTGGTCGCGCGCGGCAACGGCGCCGACCGGCCCTACGTCCAGTCGGTGCGGTGGAACGGCCGGTCCCACACGCGCAACTGGATCGCCCATGCCGAGCTGGTCCGCGGCGGCGAGCTCGCGTTCGAAATGGGTGCGCGGCCTTCGAAATTCGGCAGCGCCAAGGCCGACCGGCCGCCCTCCTTCGGGAAGCTGCCGGATAGCAATTGAGTCGTGTGTCCCCGCAATTACAATTAATGTGTCCCCGCAATTAATTCCCGCAATTAATTCCTCCCCGGGACGGGGAGGGGGACCGGCCGAAGGCCGGTGGAGGGGGTTCCCCACCCGGCACGGCCCCCCTTCGCCACGCTTCGCATGTGCTGAAGCTTTGAGCAGGCCTCAATCGTACCGGGACACGATCCCGCTCCGACGCGCCGAAACGTTGGTGAGGAATCCCGAGACCCGCGCCGAAACCCCCTCCACCGCGCTGCGCGCGGTCCCCCTCCCCGTCCCGGGGAGGAAATTAAAGGGACACCATATCCAGTTCCACCCGCTCGCGGGCCGGCAATTGAATCGTGTGCGCCCCGAATTCGTCCCCCGAATTCAGCGATCGATCCTGGCCGGGATGCGCAATCCGCCGACCACGCCCCCGGCGTAAAGCGACCACCAGATTATGAACGGCTGCGCGAAGAGGCGCGGCGCGTGGTACAGCCATCCCAGGCCATGATGCGCGCCCGACAGATCCTGGACGGCATGCTCGATATTGGCCGGATAGACGCAGATCGCATAAAGCGACAGCGCGATCGCCGCGAGCTTGCGGGTGCGCGGCATGAGCAATGCGGCCGCGCCCGCGAGCTCGCACAGACCGGTCACGAAGATGATTGCGCCCGGGTTCGGGACCCAAGCTGGAGTCACGCGGATGAAGGCCCCCGGTGCGGCGAGATGGAAGCAGCCTGCCACAAAGTAGAACAGGGCCAGGAGAATCATCGCGACCGCTCTTCGCCGCTCGTAGCGGGCCTGGATGGAATGCTCCGACATGTCCGGTCAGCCCCCCAATCGTCCGCAGGCAATCCCTCTGCCTTATGCTTGTCGTGCGCGTCGCAGCGTCCCGAGCTATAGCCTGGAGCCGTATCCGATCAAATCGATGCGCCTTTACGGCGGGTAAATCGGTGGGTTAGACGAATACGGGGATGATCGGCATGCTGGAGGAGCAGAATCGCGATGGTTTGCTCGACAACAGGCGCGCGGCGAATCCTTCGCTCGGCGCGCGGCTTCGTCCTTCTCGTTCTTGGCTGCGCCGCGCTCGGCGCCTGTACCGGCGTTACCTGGGGCGATCCGCATCCGCACGGCACGGACGGGATCCCCCAACCGACGCAAACCTGCCCCGACGGATCGGTCATTCCGCTGCACGATACCTGCCCGCCGGTGCCGCCGCCCCCGAACCCGCCGTCTCTGCCGCCGCCGGAGCCGACCCAGGTTTGCCCGGACGGGACCACCATCCCCCTGATCCAGTCCTGCCCGACCCCCAAGGCGCGGACGGAGGGAAGCCGAGCCGCCCTCGATTGAACGCATCGGTGCCGCGCCAGCCAGGGCTCAGAAGCTTTGGGTGAGCGAGACGAGAACGGTCCGGCGCCAGCGTTCATTGTCCCGGCTCGGCGTCGCGCCGACCAAGGCGAGGCTGAAAGCGGTGCGGCCGAAGCGCCGGGTCAAAGCGAGGCGCCCGTCGGCCTCCAGGCTCCGGCGGGGCTCGGCCGCCTCGCCCGGCGCGGCGAGCGCGCCGGCATGGCCGGTCAGCGACCAATTGCCGCGGTCGAGCAGCAGGCCGTCCACCTCGGCATAGACCGAGCCGCCGCGGCCCTCATAATCGGGCGAGAAGAAGATGTGGGACGACAGCCTGCGGCCGACGATCCCGACATAGGCCTCGGTGAATTCCCGGCCATAGGGGCCGCTATGATAATGGCTGGAAACCCAGTGGCTGACGCCCACGTCGAGCGAGACGCCCGATTTCAGCCGGTGCGCATAGCCGGCATATTGGACCGATTGCAGCGGTTGGATGCCGCCGTCCGCGGCCACCGCCGTGAACGAGATCCCGGCATAAGGGCCGCGGAAATCGTCATAGGCGATCGAGAAGGTCGCCACCGGCCGGTCGCCGCTGGTCGAATCGCCCCGATAAAGGTCGTTCGACGCGATCGTGCCGCTGAGCGCGAGCTGGGCCCAAGCGGGCGTTGCGAGCGCGAGCAAGAGAGGCGCGAGCGGCAGGAGCCGGAGCGCCCGGCCCCGGCCGCGATCACCGGCTCCGGCAGAAAAGCTCCGCCTGGCCCGCGGCGCGCGCAAGCGTCCGGCAGGCATCAATCAGCCCGCCGCCGTCCCGCGACGACACCAGAAGGCGCTGGGGAGCCTTGCCCGATTTCTCGCGGGTCAATGCCAACAGGCCGCTGACATGGGCCGCGGCATAGGAATTGCCGCTGACAAGGTACCATCGACCCCCCGGCTCCGTCGTCGGCACATCCCGACCCGGGGCATTGTAGACACCGGCTTTGTCCGCCGCCACGCCTTCCTGCGAGACCGCGATCACGCCCGGAATCGAGGCCGGAAAGCCGCTGCCGGTGCGCGGATCGACCGCGGCGACGATCGCGGCGCCGCGATCGAGGCCGATCCGGACGAGCCGGGTGAGCAAAGGATCGCGCGGCCCGGTGAGGCTGAGGTTGATCACATTGGCGTGATGCTCGACGGCGTAGGTGATCGCCTTGGCGAGGCTCAAAGTATCGCAGATCGTCCGTCCCGGCTGCTGCCAGCAGGCGCGAAGCCCCATCAGCTCCGCGCCGGGCGCGACCCCGACGATGCCGACGCCATTGTCGGCGCGGGCGCCGATGATCCCGGCGACGCCGGTGCCGTGCGCCTCCGCATCGGGGACCGGTCCGCCGACGAAGTCGATATTGTCGATCAGCCGCCCGCGCAGGTCGGGATGCCTGGCGTCGATCCGGCTGTCGATCACCGCGACCTTGACGCCGCGGCCGGTCGCGACCCGGTGGAGATCGGCGAGCTTCCATTCCTGGGCGGCGGGCTGGGCGGCGAACAAACTGTCCTTGTGCGCCGCGATCGCCCCCTGCGTCTCGAATTCGTGCATCGGCTGCGCCCAGTCGACGCCCTGGAGGTGCGACATATGCTCGGCGACTTCTTCCGCCGAGCGGCCGTCGGGCACGCTCATCACCACGCAGTCGATGCCGAGGATCGGCATCGGCCAGTCGCCTTCGAACCGGAGCCCGTTCTCGTGCGCCAGCCGGGCGGCGAGGCGGTTGCGGGCGGCGGCGGCCGCGGCATCGCCATAGCCGCCCCCCGCCCCGTAATCCGCGCCCGGGCGATAATGGTCGGGCGGCACGCGCAGCATCACCAGGATGCGCCGATCGTCCCGCATATTGTCCTGCGCCGAGGCGGGCGCGGGAGGGGAAACGGCCGCGGCAGGGGGCTGCGCCGCGGCCGTCCCGCCACCGGCGCCCAGGGCGGCGCCGGCGCAGGAGAGAGCGAAGAAGGCCGAGAGAGCGAGCTTGCGCATCATTCGGGAGGCGCCCGGTCGATCGGCTCGGCCATGGTGACGATCGGGTCGCGCCGCAGCGCCGCCAGCGCGGGGCCTTTATCGTCGCCTGGAACCTGGAGCAGATAGGCGCCCGCCGGCGTCGGGCCGTCGACGAAGCGCGCGCCGCTCGCATCGAGCGAACGGCGCATCGCCGCAACGCTCGCTTCCGGCCGGAACATGGCGAGCACGTTGCCGGGGCGCGCCGCAGGCGCGTCGCCGAGCGCCCGATAGGCGCCCTGGCGCGCGGCCGGAGCGGTCGGAGCCGAGGGCAAGGCCGCGAGCCCGAGCACGATCAAAGCCGCGAACTGGGCGGCGGCGATCCATTTCAGCCGTTCGGGCCGCATCAGCGCCCGGCCCGCCGCGGCCCAGGGCCGGCGCGCGCGGCGCCCCTGGGCCGGCATCGAGCGCCGGACCCGCGCCTCGAGCGCCGCCCAGCCGGCCTCCGCCTCGGGCGAGGCCGAAGCGAAGGCCGCCTCCAGCGCCGGCTCGGCCGCCAGGTCCGCGCGGCATTCGGCGCAATCGCCCAGATGCGTCTCGACCAAAAGGCGCTCGGCATCGTCGAGCCGGCCGGTCCGATACCAGGGCAGCAAAAGCTGCACCTCCTGGTGGCGATCGAGAAAGGTCACGACACGTCCCATGGCCTGTGCCTCATATCCAGTCGGCGAGCGCGCCGGGCAATGACTGTTTCAGGTGCCGGCGCGCGTGGAACATGCGCGTCTTCACCGTATCGACGGGGCAATCGAGGATCCCGGCGATCTCGCGATAACCGAGCTCCTCGAAATAGGTGAGGTTGACGACGGCCCGGTGCGCGGGCGAGAGCCCGTCGATCGCCTTCGCAAGCGCCGCGCGGGACCGTCCCTCGGCCGCCTCCTGCTCGGGCGTCGCCGCGCCGCTCGCGGCCGAACGATCGTCGTCGACCGGCTCGTCGACGCGGCGGAGCGCGGCCAGGCCCTGGCGATAGGCGATGCCGAACATCCAGGTCGAGAGCTTGCTCGCCCCCTGGAAGTCGCCGATCCTGTTCCACACCACCATCATCACGTCGTTCAGAACCTCTTCGACCAGTTCGGGCCGGCGGAGCATGTTCAAGAGGAAGCGCGACATCCGGCCGTGACTGGCCTTGTAGAGCTGCTCGAGGGCGCGAACGTCCCGCTGCCGAAGCCGCTCGACGAGCGCCTCCTCGCTCCCCTGGAGCCTGTCCTGCTCTTGTTTTCGATCGATCACGCGATTCGTCTGATGATCCCACCGCCAAAGTCCAAAATTGAGTGTCGCATCTCCCCCGAAAGGTTCAAGAGGCGCTTTGCCGAAGCGTTCAGACCACCATCTCGTCGAACGCGGGCGTCGCGAAAGCGGGCGATCCGGCGAGCGCATAGCCGAGCTGCGGCGACAGCACCTCCTGCAGTCGCCGGCGCGCGCGCAAATGCCGGGTCTTGACCGTCGCCGCGTTCACGCCGAGCTGCTCCGCCGTCTCGGCGACGCTGAGGCCCTCGACCGCGCGGAGCAGGAAGACCTCGCGGAAGATGCGGGGAAGGCCATGGATCGCGGCGTCGATCGCGACCCTGATCTCGCTGCGGACCAGGGCCGCTTCCGGCGTGTCGTCGCGGCGGCAGCCGGCGAGCGCGTCGCGATATTCGCGGACGGCGAGCAGGCGCTCGTCGCTGTGCCGCTCGGCCCGCGCCCGAAGCTTGCGCAGCCGCGCCAGCGCCTCGTTGATCACGATCCGGGTGAGCCAGGTGGAAAGCGCCGAACGGCCGGAATAGCGGCCGATCGCGGTCACCGCATTGGCGAAGCCGCTCTGGACCGCGTCGTCGGCCTCGCAATGGTCCTTGAGGATCTTCCACGCCGCCCAGAACAGGCGCCTTTGGTTGCGGCCGACCAGCAACCGGATCGCCCCCGCATCGCCGGCGGCGACGCGCCCGGCAAGGGCAAGATCCTCCTCGAAAGCGGAGGCCGGGATGCCGATCCCGCGCCGCGGGTCATGCGAGCCGCCCGGCGCGTCGTCCGCCGCGTCTTCCTCACATTGATCCGCCGACGCGAGCATCTAACGCATCGACCCATTCCCCCGCGCCGCCGGCCAAGGCGAACGGCGACCAGAAACCCGGCATTCGTCCACTCCGACACCTCGCTCCGGCTGATGGAAGTCGCGATTGAGTGCCGGCTCGCGCGCGAACGGTTCAACGGGCACGGATTTTTCGTTACCTCGGCCGCGAGCGGCAGGGCCCGGCACTCGCTAATCCTCCCTCTCCCCAGTGGGGAGGGGGTATAGTGATAGCCAAGTGAATTGCCATCAGTGACCACGACCCGAGCGATGTTAGGCCTCCAGCAATGGGGTCTCAGGTGAGTCATGAAAGGGCCGGATTGTGCGGGATCGATCCTGTCAGCTTCGGCCAACGCCTAACGCTCCTAAGCGGAAAGCTCCCCGGCTGAAATTTCAGTGTCTCGGCAATACCTTCCCAAGCTGACGACAAGGGTTCGATCCGCTCCACCGTCCGCCGCCCTTACGCTTGGGGAACCCGTCATCATTTGCGGAGCGCCGCATATTCGTTTCGTGCCGGCGTCGTGATAGGAGTGGCTGGAGTCAGCGGCGGCCCCAGTTTGCCTTTGACCACGGGAGGACGCTGGACCCCTCCGTCGCTGGCTCACCGTGCCGCTTATCCAACTGAGTGGAAATCCAGCGAAGGAGACTACTAGAGATGAATAAGCGCCTCGCCGTGCCGGTTCTCGCCTTCCTCTTCACTCCGATCTACCTCGTCCATTCCGCTGCCGCGCCAGCAAGCCGGGCATCCTGCGAGAGGCTGCTCGGAGTGTGGAACACACAGGCTAATCTCGGGATTACGCCCCTCAACATCGAGCGGGAGACTGGTACGAATAAGTACTACGTGTCCTATCGCAGGTACGTCGATTCGCGGATGGGGATCAGCCATATGACGGCAAGCGAGGAAGCAAAATGCGTAGGGGGAGCGCTCCATACGAATGACTGGGTAATCACGTCAGTTCCCGGGGGAGTCGCAGTAAGGCTGCGTTACTCCCATTAATGTGCATATCCCCGCTCGCTCTCTGGAATGGTGGCACAGTCCGGGTGCGGGCCTTTAGCCGTAAGGGCGTTGACTACTGATCTCGCCTCTGCTACCATCCGATACACATCTTCCGGGGGGATCGAACATGAGGTGGACGGTTATACCGACTGTTTGCATCTTGGCCGCTTGCAGTCGAGGTGAGCAGAGTTCGAACTATGCTGCTGGCCAGTCGACGGCGCAGACTACGAACGCTGCTTCTCCTGCGCCCGCTGAGCAGGCGCCCACAATTCCAGCTGCGCCGCCTGCGGACCAGTTAACGGAAGCGGATAAAACATCGATTGTCCAGGGCGCAATTCAAGTTCTACAACAACGAGGGACAGTCGTTACTGCGTGCGCGCCCTACCTAGCTCTGACGGGCGGTAGGGTGATCGATTCTTCTATCAACGGAAGCACCGGGAGCGCGGTAGTCGAACTTCAAGTGGCCGCTACGCCCAATTTCAATGAGAACGTACGCGCTGACTATCTTAATGATTGTTATGGGGTGCCACCGGGCGGTTTGCACCCCGGAGTGAGTTTCAGGTCTGACTGGCAAGTGGAAATCGCACGGTGGCAGTCGGGGTGGAGGGTGAACCCGGCCGGAAGCTTTACCAGCGTCGTAAGGTAGACGTTGTCACTCTTATGAGCGTCTCGCTGAGGCCATCGATGAACCGCCCCGACCGACACTCGCCAACGCCCCGATTCCTTTGCTGAAGATCGAAGCGGAAGTGGATCGCTGTTCTAGCCTTCGTTTCGCAAATTAAGGCAAATGCGGTGGCAGCCTGAACCGGCCACGACTCGCGAGCAAAGACACCCCAAGGACGCCATCAGGACACGGGCCTGCTCGGCAGCCAAAACGACATTGATGGTAAGCCGGAACAGCCCCTCAAATGCGGATTGATGGTGGGAGGGCGCCAAGCACCGCTGTTAACAGCTCATGTGGCGGAACGTCCATCGCGTGCGCGATGGCGATGAATTCCTCTATATCGAGCCGCCGCTCTAGCTGTTCGATCTTGTTGACGAATGACGCGGGCTTCCCGATCCGCCTGGCCAGCTCGCGCTGCGACAAGCCGCGTTCCTCGCGGACCGCACTTATCGCGGCAATGGCCGCTCGGTAATAGGGCGATACAACCCATCCCCTCTGCATGGTCGCCGCCCCGCTCGATTGTTCGGGGGCGTTAAGTAGATGTGAACCGCAGTGTCCCCATGATGGGGACGGGCGCCTAGCCCGTCGTGGTCTCGGGGAGGTTCACATGAAGCGCTTGATTGTTATCGCGATTCTGCTGAGCGGCGCGTGCACGCGCACGCCCGCCCCCGCCGAGTCCTCATACATCGCAAGCGATGACACGGCCGCGATGCTGCTGGAGATGAAACCCGGCGAGGGTCACGAAGTCAAAGGAACGCTTTCTGTTGTCGGAACCGAGGCAGGTGGCAAGCTTACGTCCGGCTCGCGCACGTTCTCAGGTACGATAGACGGCAAGGCGGTGAATCTGAGCCTCGAGAACGGCACGGGCATCACCCTCGCGACGGGCGTCATGACGGGCGACGGTCTAGAGCTAACCTTCCTCAACAATGGCGTCTCGGCGAAGATGCTGTTCAAGCCGGAGCCCGCCGAGCAGTTTCCGAAGCTGGTAGACCAATTTCGCCGGCGCTCCGCTGAACAGAAACAAGCTGTGCAACAGGACGCCCTGCTGGCGATCCAGCAAAAGGCCCTGTCAGCGGATCAAGACGGCATCAATCGGATCGCAGCCGATTTGAACGCCAAGGCTCAAGCCGTCGCCGATGCGGCGACACAGGTGCGCGCTGTTGCTCAGAGCTATGCCGCCATGACCGTTCAAACGGCGCGCCTGCGCACGGCGGAGGCATCGGCCGCTCAACGGCTTGGCCCGGATGACTACCGAGTGGGCCAATTCACGCTCGCGCGGGAGCAAATGGGGGACCGTGCTAAGAATAACCATCAAGCGGTTTTCGATTTGATGGCAAGAGCCCGAGAGGCAACCGCCAGACATGAAGCCGACGTGGCCGGCGCCGATCAGCTCTGCCGGGCAAAATCGGCGCTCGATTGCAGCGGGGTGGACAGCGCAATCCTTTCCTACCGGCGCAATGTCGCCGAACTCTTTGAGGCGGCGAGGAGCGAGGCGGCGGCCTTCGCGCAACGGCGTTCAGAGCTGAATGGCTAGCGCCGCCAACCGGCAATATCAGCACCTATTGAGCGTACCTATTTCCCTAATCAGCTCCCTCTCCCGCCGGTTCAGCTCGGCAAGATCAGGATTTTCGACAATCGTGAGGACGATGGCTTTCCCCGCCTTCACCGCGTCCGCTAGCTCGCGATGAATCTGCCGGAACCCGTCGGGGTTATTCGCGCGATACGGCAGGCCCGCCAAGAGCCGCCTCACGTTGCGATGGTAGTGGCGCAGCGGCCGGCTCTTCCGTTTGAATTTCCCGACGTAGGACCCGACGCCCTCAATGTGCCATTGATACAGACCCGGTTCGTCCAGCGTAGCGCCGTCCAGAAGTCTCAATGTGAACCAGTCGTCGTGCAGCGTCATTGGTGGTCAACCTGCCATGACGGCCGTCGCCACGGCGCGAGCGAGCTGCGGAGTTAGCCGGCATGATCCGTTCGGCAGAATAATGAAATCAGCCGCTGCGAACGTGCGGGTTTCGACGAACGCGAGAATGGCGGCGTCCACTCTTGGGCGCTCCGGTTCGATCAAATCGAGCACGAAAGCGGGATTGTCGCGATAGCCGTTGTGCATGATCCCGAACGTCGGATCATAGCCTTGTGCGATTGTCTCGATCTTCATCGCGGCAAGCTTCACCGCGTAAGCATAGTTCAGCATCGCATTGAGGGGATGCGAGGCATTCCGGTTTTTTGCCCTGACCCCGGTCGCCGTTGAGCTGCGGGCGCCATAGCGATGCCAGTCGGATGGGACGGGCCGCCGCCCCAGAGCCTTCCATGAAATTGGGAGACCGCGCCAAGCCGCGAAATATGCAGCCGCGCACTCGCCTTCGACCGCAAAGATCGCGCTCATATCGGAGAACCGCTCGCGCCGTAGCCGCTCAATCCCTAGCTGTGCCTTGGCGAGCGCAATCGCGCGGCCGTCGGATTCCGGCACATGGCGCTCCAATGTCTTAATGCTCGCCGCCAGCTTCTTTCCGATAAGCTCCGCCGCAAAGGAAATGCGCTTGCCATCGTCGGCTCGGGTTTCCTGCTGCCAACGGAGCTTATCTCGATCCGCCGCGTAGCCGGTGCCGCTCGCCACGGTCGCCACCTCGCCGGTCCAGCTCACCCTAGCCAGTGCGACACCTTGCTCCGCAAGCCAGCTCAACACATCGAAAGAGAGGGTGCCGCTGCCGTCCAGCAACAGGATGCGGGTCGGCAGATCGAGGTCGCTGGGGAAGAAACGAAACCGGGCCTGCTCCTGCGGATAATGAGTGAAGCCGTCGCGGATGACGAGTGCCCCGTTCTCCACCCGAAGCGAGACGCCATGTCCGCACAGGATCAGGGGGTTCGGATTGCGCTCACGCTTCCTGCGCGATTTTATTCGAGCGGCGGCATCTTCAATCCAGAAATCACTCCGCTCCGCCCAGTGATCCGACTCTTTCAAATTTACGGTCGAGAATTGCGGTTGCGCCTCAATTTCGCCATGGGCGAATGGGGTTTCTAGCAGCATGAGCGGTGGCTCTCCGGCTCTCCAAAAATCGTGAGTTTAGATTAGCAGAGACTGTCAAATTAAGCAGCAATTTTGTCCGATTAACCGAGAGAAAAGATGGTAAATTCGTCCCCTTTTGAATCCGAACAAGAGCTTTGGGATAAAGGGTCGCAATTGCATTCGGCATGGTTTGAGTTTGCCTCTCCGGAATTGAAAAATCAATATCGGGAGTCCGAAAGTCAACGCCGGACCTTAGCACTTAAAATGCTAATGGAGGCGGAAGTTCGTATGCACTTAGGTGACGGTGAATTCGCCTCGTTCGGCTTTTGCACCTTGCCCAGTCTGAGCAACGGCCCTGTTCGCATTCCAGCCTTTATATTCAAATCCGAGGCCGTGGCCGTCGATTGGGATAAAGCGGAAGTTACCGGGTTGGGGCGCCGCTTCGAGGACGTTCGGGTCGTCCGGTTGGTTGAGGGTGCTAATGAGAACGACGACTTTGCGGAGATTACCTCCGATCCGGCAGGCGCTAAAGCGCTCAAACCGCAGTCTCGGGGCGGTCGCAAAGGCTATTATTTGCAGTCGTGCGAGGTGCTTAAAGAGCTTTATGCCGAGCACCCAGCTTATCGAGCATGGTCGGCCGGGCGCATTCTTGAAGCGTTCAATGAGCGATACCGGCTCAAATTTACCCCTCCGGGACATAAAGCCATCGCGCCGATAAGCGAGAGGACGTTGCGGGACTATCTAGCTCAGTATCGGCAAGAATCGGCAGAAACCGGCAGCAACTGAAATCTGCCGATTGATTCCATAGGCGAATCATCCGCGAGCGACTTTCCTGCCCCCATCCGAAGATCGGGCGGGGTAAGAAGCATGACGCGGCAGCGCAACTATAGGGCTGAGTACGAGCGACGATTGGCGCAGGCTTCGGCACGCGGCCTCAGTCGGTCGCAAGCTCGCGGCCATGCCAAAGCCGGCGAAGCGTCGATCCGCGCCCGCCAAATCGTCAAGACCGATGCCCGGTTAGAGGAGGCGCTGAAAGCGCTCCGCCGAACCGGGAAGCAAGGCGCCGCCGCCAAAGAGGCTGGCGTGTCGCCGGAGCGACTGCGCCGGTTCCTTCGCGAGAATGCGCTTGCGGAACGGCGCGGGCGCACGTGGCGGATTACGGACCGCCGACTCCGCCAGATGCGAGTGCTCTCAGAGGGGCAATCGAAAATGCTGACAATCAAGGGCTTCGATCAAGCTTCTTTGATCGGCAGCCATTTGGCGGCCGTCCACCGGTTCCTAGAAACGAATGACATTGCGGAGCTGGAGCCCTTCGTCGGCCGCAGCATCAAGGATGCAGCGGGGCAGCCGCACGACTTAGAAATCGATCCGAATAGTCTCTACCGCCTCGCCGCAGCCGGAAGCGAGGGGTTTGAGCAGGTCTACCGGCTCATCAACTGAAAGGAACATCGAGTGAAGCGTCCTCCTGATCCAGAGGCGCGCAAGCAGGCGCGTCTTCTCAAGCTTGGCACCAACAATCCCTGTTGCGGCACGTGCGGCGAAAGCGACTGGCGGTGCATTGAAGAGCACCACGTACCCGGCAACAAACGCGATGATTTCGTGGTTCCCGCCTGTGCCAACTGTCATCGGAAGGTGACGGACGATCAAAAAGACCATCCGTCCTTTGATCCCCATGCGGAGCCGTTTCTGGACTGTGTCGGACACTTCCTTTTGTGTCTGGCGGACTTGCTCCGCCTGATCGTGGAGAAGCTGACCGAATACGGCCACGCCCTGATTGCCCGCGCGACCCGCGACGGAGCGCCGGCATGACGCGCTCGCCGCCCGAAATCAGCGATCATCTGCCCATAGCTTTGCGAGCATACGCTGCTCCTCGCTTCCTCGATCCGCCGGAGCCGAAAGGCTCGCCGCCGAAGCGGAAACGATCAAAAATGGCCTCCTATTGGACGCTGGTTTTCGATACCGAGACGATGACGGATGCGGGCCAGGCGCTGCGGTTCGGCACGTATCAGGTGCGGAAGACGGAAGAGCTGGTAGGCAGCGGCATCTTCTATGATCCCGCGATAGTCACGGCGGCCGAGCTTGACACCTTGCGCGCATACGCGGGCAGCGCGGGGCTTGCGCTTCTGACGAGAGACGAGTTTGCCGATCGGATTTTTTACCGCTTCGGATATGCTTATCGAGCGACCATTGTCGGGATTAATCTGCCGTTCGATATCTCACGAATCGCCATCGGGCATTCGACTTCGCACGCCAAGGATATGCGCGGCGGCTTTAGCTTTCAGATTTCCGAGTCACCTTGGGTGCCGCGCGTTCTCGTCAAGCATGTGTCCAGTTCCCTATCCTTTATGCGCTTCGCCTTGCTAGGACAGCCGGATGCGCGCAGCCATCGTCGGAAAGGGGCCAAGAAGCCCCACCTTGGCGGACCTTTCGTCGACATCGGGACGCTCGCAAAGTCGCTCTTCGCCCGGTCCTTCTCTCTCGCCGGGCTTTCCGAGCATCTAAAGGTTCCCCACCCCAAGCTTGGCTTCGACGAGTTCGATGGGCCGGTCACGGAAGCGATGGTGCGCTACGCGGTCCGCGACGTGCAAACCACATGGGAGTGCTATTCCGAGTTGGTCCACCGCTATGCGGCTTTGGAAATCGCGAGCACCCCCATTCATAAGGTTTTCAGTGAGGCGAGCATCGGCAAGGGCCACCTCCTCGATATGGGGATCGTTCCTTGGCGCAAGATACAGCCGGATTTCCCGCACAAGATCCTCGCCAACATTATGAGCACCTATTTTGGCGGGCGCTCAGAAGTGAGAATCCGCCGCGAGCTGCGGCAGGTCATGCTCTGCGATTTCCTGTCCATGTACCCGACGGTTTGCACGCTTATGGGGTTGTGGCGCTTCGTCATCGCGGAGGGCGTGACGTGGGAGGACTCAACGGCGGAAACACGGGAGCTGCTGGCCACGATCGACGTTGCCGATTTGCAGGATAAGGCTTTCTGGCGCCGACTGCCCGTGCTGGTGCGCGTTCGCTCTGCCGCCGATATTTTCCCGGTTCGGGCTCGCTATGAGGATGAGGCTCAGCCGACGATCGGCCTTAATTTCCTTACCTCTGAACAGCCGCTCTGGTTCACCTTGGCGGATTGCATCGCGGCGAAGCTTCTGACCGGGAAGGCGCCGCACGTCGTGGAGGCTGTGGCATTCACACCGGGGCCGGTCCAATCCGGACTTCGACCGATCAAAATCAGCGGCAAAGCGGAATATACCGTCGAGCCTACGGCAGAGGATTTATACCGGCGGCTCATTGAGCTCCGGCAATCCGTCAAAGCCCGCCGCGACAAGGCCCAGCCGAGCGAGCGAGAGGCTTTGGACATTGAGCAAAACGCGATCAAAATTGCGGCCAATTCCACCAGCTATGGCGTCTTTGCGGAAATCAATGTGGCCGAACGCGCAAAGCCGACCGGGCTTATGGTCCATAGCGGCACCGACGCACCATTCAGCTTCGACGCCGATCGGGTAGAGGAACCGGGCAAATTCTTCCACCCGCTGTTGGCGTCGCTCATTGCGGGCGCCGCCCGGCTCATGCTGGCAATTACCGAAACCTTGGTCACGGGCTCGGAATTGGAATGGTCTTTCTGCGATACCGACAGCATGGCGATTGCAAAACCGGAGACGCTGGGCGAGCCGGAATTTCGCAAGCGGGTGCATCGGATCGTGGATTGGTTCGATCCGCTAAACCCTTATTCTTTCGGCGGCCCCATTTTGAAAATCGAGGATGTGAACTCCGGCATTGGCAGCGGCGAATTTGCTCCCCTGTATTGCTGGGCAATATCGGCAAAACGCTATTGCCTCTTCAACCTGGACAAAGCGGGCCAGCCCGTGATCCGCAAAGCGTCGGCCCATGGCCTAGGGCATTTGCGAGCACCTTACGCCAAGGACGATCCAGCTCCGGGCATCCCCGCTCCGCAGGTGGACTTGGGGCCGATGAAGCTCGAGCTGTGGCAGCACGATCTGTGGTGGGTCATCGTCAAGGCCGCGCTTGATGGGCATCCGGATCGGATCAGCCTCAACTATCATCCGGCCTTGGCCGCTCCGGCGATAAGTCGATACGGCGCGACGACACCGGAGCTGCTCCGCTGGTTCAAGACGTACAACGTGGGGAAGCGCTATTCCGAACAGGTGAAGCCGTTCGGGTTTCTGCTCGCCCTCACTGCCAACCCGGTTGCACCGGTCGAAGTGATCGGGAAGCGGCGGGGACGCAAGCCGGCGCTCCGGCTCCTCAAACCGATTGCCACTTTCGACCGCGATCCACGCAACCCGGCAGCCACTGCCTTCGACCGTGAGACCGGCGCGCCGGTCGCGGCCGATGCGCTCAAGTCGCTCCGGCATGCGCTCGCGCAATACCACCTTCGGTCTGAATCGAAGTTCCTGAACGGGGACTATGCGGACCGTGGAACGACGCGCCGCCGGCATGTGTTTGCGACGGGCACCGAGCATATCGGGAAAGAGGCGAACCGATGGGAGGAGCAATTCTTCCTCGGGACAAATCCCGAAGCGACCCCCCACTACGGCACGTCCACTCGGTGTCCTGCAAAGTTGGCCGCCGAAGTGCACGAGGCCGTGACCATTGTCCGGATCGGAGCGGCCGCTCAAATTATGGGCATGTCGCGGCTCAAGCTGCGCAAGGCTTTGACTGGCGACAACGCCGCACTCTCACAGCTCTTGAAAAGTCCGATGCTTCCGAGCCTGTATCAAGAGGCCAAGCTGAGACGTGCCGCAGCGGCGGTTCGAATTGCCAACCTTCGTGCCGCCGTTCAGCGGTTCGGGTTGCGGGAAGCCGCTCGCCTTTTGAGGATGGACGCCTCAAATCTGCGACGTGAGCTGCTGCGGTCACAGCCGCCCGTGAAGAGCGCGAAACTAGGTTCGTTGCCGTAGTTTGCGGCTCCGATATAACCGGTTCATGCGCGATCACATCATTGCGGAAATACGGCGACTAGCTGAATTGAATGGACAGCCGCCGGGGCAGACGTTGTTCGCCCGCGAGACCGGCATTCCGCCGTATCAATGGCTTGGGAAATTTTGGGCACGGTGGGGCGATGCATTAGCTGAGGCCGGCTATAAGCCGAACGCATGGAATGCGCGTCTCGATTCAAACGAGGTGCTTACGGCCGTTATCGCCGCATGTCGGCACTTCGGCCGCGTCCCGACCCGGCCCGAATTCATCCTGTATCGTCAAACGCACCCGTCGCTCCCCAGCGAACAGGCGATAAAACGGCACTTCGGCCGTCGTGTGGATTTGATTGCAGCGCTGGCGAAGCGAGCGGCCGAAGACGAAGAATACCATGACATAGCCACGATGTTGCCGAACGTGGCCTCCGCCGAAGCAATCCGCGTTCCTGCGACCCAATCGCGGGAAGGCTTCGTTTATCTCATCCGCTCCGGCGACTTTTACAAGATCGGCCGCAGCGACGAGCTGGAGCGCCGGGTGAAGCAAATTCGCATTGCGCTACCCGATCGTGCGGAGTTGGTTCACTCGATCCGCACCGACGATCCGTCCGGAATAGAGGCGTATTGGCACCGCCGGTTTGCGGATAAGCGGGCGAACGGTGAGTGGTTTCGGCTCGCCGGCAGCGATGTTGCCGCATTTAAGAAGCGCAAATTCCAATAGTCCTTAAATGACCTATCGAAGTATATTGCTCGCTGCGAGGGGGAGCGTCTTACCGGAAACTTAGAAATAGCCAAAATTGTGGAGCATTGTTTTGCACTACAAGAGATTACAATTTCTATCTCTATACATCGCTTCAGAATCCGCCTGTATAGCCTCTTTGCTCGGATAAATGGGAAATCCATCGTCATTAGCTGCTTTATGTCGAGTCTGACGCTTGTCGAGGACGTACTGTTCTGCTGCGGCGTATATTCTGCCTATCATAAAATCTGGAGAAGGTCCGCCCAGACTTAGGTTGACGATCAAGGGGGACTTATTGAGAACTAGGCGTTGCTCTGTTGTATTGAAAGTTTGTAGAGTGGTAATAAAGCCAGTTAGCGAGGCGCGCCCTTTGGCAAATAGAGGCTTCGCACGGTCATTGTATCTGGACGAATCCTGCGCATAGATCGCGCACTCGATTAAGGCGAAGCCATGCTTCGCCATCGCCGCCACCCGATCGGGCGTCGGCTTATCCGAGTTAGCCTTGGCCGTGGTCGCCAGCGTGAGCGCGACAAGTGCGCTTGAAAGAACAGTAAGTTTCATTCTGCGGCCCGACATATGGATTTTGGCCAACGAGACTTAGCCGAAGAACCCTTAACGTTCTGCGACTATTGCGTCACAGTCCACCTTGATCCAAAGACGCCCAAGGCGAAGGAGGCATGGGGCTGGACACACCGTTCCGATCCACAGAGGAACTGTTCGTAGAGCGCGTCAGCAATACCTTCGCGCTGGCGAATTTCGCCATCCGGCCGAACGGCTCCTGCCGAGTAGCTCCGCAGCTCGCGCGAGTAGTTGCGACTAGCGGCCATTGCCGCGATAAAGGCTATACGGGAGGAACGCGGCCTCTCTCAAAGAGAGCTAGCGAGACGGCTCGGGAGGCCGGTCTCGTTCATAAACAAGTTCGAGCAGCTAGAGCGGCGGTTGGACATTGAGGAATTCATAGCCATCGCTCATGCTATGGAGGTAGCGCCGAGCGAGCTGTTGGCAGCCGTTACGACCTCTTTGCCAGCTTCATTCCGCCTTTGACGCTTGTCGCTATCAGGCGGCTAAGTGAAGCCAGCGTCCAAGGGGCTCCCGGCGGTCTCCCGTGGTCAAAGAGCGGCGGGGAGGGCGCTGGCTTCAGCAGGCCCCTTATTCCCAATCGTCTCGCGCTTCAAATGATCCCATTCGCTAGTAGCGGGTCAGTTTGAAATCTTTGGTGGGATGATCGTCGCCATCTCGTCGTTAATGGCTCCGATCACGTCTTCCACATTCCCGGCTTGGATGCCCGGCTTCAGCCCCTTCAGAAAGGAGTGCAGTCGCCTACGCTCGGTTCGCGAGCGCGAATCAGTCCACACGGCGTAGCCGATGCCTGCGATGCCGATGATCCAGCCAATCCAGTCCATCTTATCAGCCTATAACAGTCTGCTTTTGGGAAGGGTCCCGCTTCGTCGGGATGCGTGGTTCGGCTTACCCTCTGGTCCCCTTGCGCGTCTGCTCTTCCCCCCCCCACCACCACGGCATCCGAATAGGGTTGCGTACAGGGAAATTCAAACTGACGCACTCCCAATGCCCGGCTGCGACGGATGCAGGGGGTGAGCTGTGCTCGGGCGTGTTAGACGAATCCTATACGAAACCACACCAATCATCTTTAATCGCTTGCGTTCACGTGGAGAGGTCGCTAGACGGACCAACGTCGAATCGTATTGATTCGTATGGCTAAGGATACCGATCATGACCACATCTGGATTATTGCTCTCTACCGCTGCGTTCAAGTCTCTGTCGCCGAATGCTCAAAACGAGGTGTTGGCAAGCATCGGGCTTGCCGAGGTCGAGCTGAGCGGACGACCCGCCCTACCGGCGACCACCGCAGCGGCGGCCCAGCCCATCGAGGGCAACGATGGTCCCGTCGAGCTAACCGTCGCGATGGTGAGAAGGCTCGCGGCAAACCTAAGCGACAAGACTCTCAACGCCTTAAGGGTAATTGCGCAGAACGACGGACCGCAATTTCACATGAAGGATGTGATCGAGGCTACGAGCGGTGCCGAGACTTACATGGACATGCGAGGCGTTTGGTCCGCTCTGACGCGCCGGACTCGCAATATCATGGACGATGGTGCCGCCGATCTCATTTGGTGGATCGGTGAGTCGATTCTCGACGAGGACGGCAACTATGTGGACCACATTGGCTTGGTATCTCCCATGACCTATAGTTCGCTCCGCGCTCACTTCGGGCTCTAAGCGAGGGGGTTATTAAAATGACCATTCGCGATTTGAGTTCTGGCAGACCCATTACGGGGGTCCTCAGCAAAGGAAGCCGAGGCCAGACCTACAAACTGCTATGCTCACGGCTGTCGAGCCAAGAGCTTGCTGATATCCGCGAGACCCTTGACAACCGGATAGAGGGGAGCCGCGTTGAAACGGCCGCGTGGATACCCGGGTCCGACTGGCGTGGAACAGTGTATCAGCCTATCTACGAAAAGGGCGCACGCATGAATCATGAAATGTCCGGCATGATGTTCGGTCTCTTAGTATGGGAGGCTTTTGAACGACACGCGGACGACTGGTACACAGAACGATTCAGCATGGGAGGCGAGGAGGATCGCTTTCGCGTCTATTTCAAGGCCGAGGGTTGAAAGAACATTCTTGCCGCTCAGTGCAGAAGGCGGCCACTCACTTTACCTAGGAGAGACACAATGACTATGCAGCCAATGCCGATCGTTCGTAATGGATCGTGCCCGCCCGGGTACTCCCAACACGGAAATATGTGCGTTCCCAACGCTAATGCCAAGCCGGCCATAGCGAGGAATGGATCATGTCCACCCGGCTGGAGCCAGCACGGCAACTATTGTGTAGCCAACTCCGTCACTCCGAAGAATGTGATTCCCCGCGTAGGTTCGTGCCCGCCGGGGTACAGCCAGCACGGGAACTATTGCGTCCAGAATTGATGTGCGCCGCCGCGATGCTACCCGCAGACCGCCCAGTCGCGGTTGGTGCAGAACGGACGCCCGGTGTGGTCAGCCGCGACTATTCCCGTCGATATCACTATACCCCCTCCCCAGTGGGGAGAGGGTTGGGGTGAGGGGGTTCGGCGTCCGAGAATAACCCCAGGCGCCCGACGCCCTCACCATGAGCCGCCTAGTTTCGTCCCCCTGACGAAACCTTGGTGGCGGCTCACCTTCTCCCTCAAGGGAGAGGGTTTTCGAGCCGGGTCGCTGCGATCACCCGCAGGCCTCTGCCCGCGCCAAGAGGAAGGCCCGTTCCCGCGCATTGCGGGTGAGCCGGGCCGCGGCCTCGAATTCGGCGCGCGCCTCGGCCCGGCGGCCGGCCCGGAACAGGAAGTCGCCGCGCGCCGCCGGCAGCGGCGCGTAACTGGGCAGGGCTTCGTCGGCGATCGCGTCGACCAGAAGCAGGCCGGCTTCGGGGCCGAACGCCATGGAGTGGGCGATCGCCCGGTTGAGGTCGACGACCGGCGACGGCATCGCGATCCGCAGGCGGTCGTAGAGCGAAGCGATGCGGGGCCAGTCGGTCTCGGAGGCGCTGGCCGCGCGGGCATGGCAGGCGGCGAGCGCGGCCTGCAGAGCGTACGGGCCCCAATCGCCCACGGCGCCGCCGAGCGCCTCGGCGCGGGCGAGCGCGTCGAGGCCGCGGCGGATCAGCAGATGGTCCCAGCGCGCGCGATTCTGCTCGTTCAACGTCAGGAGCGCTCCGTCCGGCCCGGTCCGCGCCGCCAGGCGCGAGGCCTGGATCTCCATCAAGGCGAGCAGACCGAGCACCTCGGCATCCTCGGGCATCAGCCCCGCCAGGATGCGGCCGAGCCGTTGCGCCTCCAGGCACAGGCCCGGCCGGACGAGGTCGTCGCCGGCGGTGGCGGCATAGCCTTCGTTGAAGATGAGATAGACCACCTCCAGCACCGAGGAGAGCCGCGCCGCGCGTTCGGCGCCGCGCGGCACCTCGAAGCCGAGGCCCTCCTTGGCGATCGCCTTCTTGGCGCGGACGATGCGCTGGGCGATCGTCGCCTCATTGGACAGGAAGGCGCGGGCGATCTCGTCGGTGGTCAGGCCGCCGACGACGCGCAGCGTCAGCGCGGCGCGGGCATCGGCCGAGAGGATCGGGTGGCAGGCGGTGAAGACGAGACCGAGCAACTCGTCGCCGAGATCGTCGTCCATAGCCGCTTCGATCGCCGCCTGGGCGGCGTCGTCGGCCTCGCCGTCCAGCTCGCGCGCGACCTCCTCATGCTTGCGCGCGCGCATCCGGTCGCGGCGGATGGCGTCGATGGCGCGGCGTTTCGCCGCCGTCATCAGCCAGGCGCCCGGATTGGCCGGAACCCCGGTCCGGGGCCATTCGGACAAAGCGACGACCAGGGCATCCTGCGCCAGCTCCTCGGCCCGATCGACGTCGCGAACGACACGGGCCAGGCCCGCGATGAGCCTGGCCTGCTCGATTCGGAAGACCGCCTCGATCGCCTGGTGCGTCTCGCCTGAATCCATGCCGCCCTATCGGCGGAAGCCGGAAGCGAGACAAGCCGGCGCAAGCCCAAGGGGAGACAAGCCGACGGCGGCCGACGCTCTCAGGCGCCGGCCGCGATCCCGCGCGTCCGCGGTCAGGACGGCGGAAGCAGATCGGCCATTTCGTAGAGCGGGCGGATCTCGATCTCGCTCGGTCCCATCATGGGATTGGGGCAGCGCTTCACCCAGGCGACCGCCTCGTCCATGTCCTTGACCTCCCAGAGCCAGAAGCCCGCGACCAGCTCGCGGGTCTCGGCGAACGGCCCGTCGATCACCGTGCGGCCGGGCCCATCGAACGCGATGCGCTTGCCGTCCGAGGAGGGCCTGAGCCCGTCGCCGGCGAGCATGATGCCGGCCTTGACCAGCTCCTCGTTGAACTTGCCCATCGCCTCCATCATCGCCATCGTCTCGGGCGTGTGGAAGAAGCCCTTCTCGCTATCCTCCGTCGCCTTCACCAGCACCATCACACGCATTGTCTGTCTCCTCGTTCAAGCCGGCCTTATCGGCCCGACATTGGAATGACGAACGGGGTTTTTGGAAATCGACATCGGCCTGCAAAATTTTTTCGGGTTGCGCGTAGCAGGCGCGAATGGCGCTTCGGCGCGCGAGTCCACGAACGGTAGGCTGCCGGTGCCGTGGCCGGCATATGGCAGAACGTTGTGGTTGGCACTGCTAGTGGCTTAGGATTGTTGTTCAGCTCTTTTGGATCATCCTTCGTCCGCGCCACGCACCGGCGCCAAGGCCGCCGCAAGCGCTATTGAATCGATGTCGTGCTCGCCAACGTCTTTAGCGTCGCGCACCACCAGCTGCCGTTTGATAATGGAAAGATTCATCGGATATACGGGCTGGCCGTCTTCCATTAAGAAGGGCATCAAATAGAAACCACCGATTTTGCGGTAAGACTCAAGGAACACATCTAGATTGAGGCTCGTGTCCGGCGTCATGGTCTTGCTCCGCGTTGCGGTCAAAACAGACTTTCCACTGAACGAACCCGCTTCTGGATTTGACGTGATCATGACCGAATAGTGGGTCGGGTTGGTTTCCGAAACGCCGCGTATGATCGAAAGCCGGATTTCTTCCTTCTCATCAACGTCCCCGAAGCGCTCCCGCCAGCGCTCGAATATCCGCCGCCCGGCATCGGAGTCAGAGAAAATGAGGCCTAGGCATGGCGGATAGGCCGGATCGAAATTCATGAAGCCGGTGCCGGCCCAATCGGCTTGGTCCCAAGCATGGACGTCGATAACCGACCGCACCTCCATTGCGAGGTGATTCTCGGGCCAATGCGTGGTGTCGCCGTCGGCTGAAGCCTCCTCAAGCGCGTCGGACTTCATAGCGTCCGGGACGAGCACGGGTCTGTCAAGGCGCAGCTCGTAGGTGTCCACGTCGCTGTCGTCGGTCCACCCCGATAACCGCGTAAGCCAACGCGAAGTGAGTCGATGATAGCTCGTCCCCGCCGCCATCGCGAGCATGATCCGATTGTGGACGCCGTCGTCTTTAAAGAGGCGCTGGATCGTGTTCTCTACCTCAGTAACGATGCAGGTCGTTTCCATGACGGCGCCCGCCACTTCGATCATAAACCGGCTGACTTTCTGTTCGCGGCCGAGCTCGTGGGGCGATCTGCCAAGCGGCCAGCGAATCCTGCCGTCGAGTCCTTTTGGATCCATCTCGACCACCGGCTCTGCAAGATCCGCCTCTTCGTCGAGCCGGAGCCTGACCTGTTCGGTATGCGGCATGATCCGCATTTCGATCGTGGTTGCAAAGAAGACGTCGAGCGTGGCGAGAACCATGTCGGCAACCATGACGGACGTATCGGTTCCGTCATGGGTGAGCCGGACCGTCATGCCCAATATCTTGCCCAGCCGTGTCTGCAGCCCGCGCTCATTGATCACGAGCGGGCCCCGGTTCTCACCGGCCGGCTGGCCCATCAGCCGCTCATAGAGAGAGCGGACGCTCTCCCGAGTTTCTCCAGCGGGCAAGCTGCCATCCTGCCAGAGCCGGTCCTCATAACCCAGCGCATAAAGTAGCGCACAGCGCGACACTTCGAGATCAAATCTCTCGAGAACGTCCGGCAGCTGCGAGAGTCCAGCGAGTTCGTCCACCTCCGAGTTGAGAAGCCGCGCCGCGAGCTTGAAATCCATCGTTCGAAGCTGATCCTCGAATCGGGTCTTATCCTCGTCCTTGAGCGGTATCATGCTGATCGCGCCATGCAGCAGCTGGATGGCGAATAAGACGTCGGAGAGGTGTCCGAGATAGAGGCACGTCTCGGCCAGTCCGCCGAGCGCCACGATGAAGGTGGGATCGATCCGGCTATCGCGCTCGCCCTCCGCGACTATGGTCGAGGCGGCGAAGACGAACGCCGACCGGGCGGCCCAAAGCAGCCCGGCGGAATAATATGCCGCCGCTAGGGGAATGGATGCACCGATAAGCGCGTGCACGTACTCCTGCTTAGTGAGTCCGGCTGCGGCGTTGCCGAAGAGCCGGATGGCCTCGAGACGATTCGATTTTCCGAGCTTTTTTGCCCGCTTAAGAAGGACCAGAGCGCCTTCCGCCTCGCTCTTCCGTTCGGCGACGAAGGCGGCCAGCTTGTCGACGAGGGCCCCATAATCGGGATCGTCACCCCAGCCGTTCCCGGCAACGTCGATTAGCTTTTCGAGCCTGTCCGCATCGTATTCGCCCAGTCCACGCGCCTGCTCTACTATGCTGGAGAACTCGGCCCAGATCTCCGACAAGCCCGAGGTGTGATGTGCGAGCGCCGCGCGGTTGAGCTGATTTAGGGCGAGCAGAGTTCGTGCCTCAAGCTGGTTGTTGGGGCGCCCGTCGTCCTTAGCGAAGACTTCCAGCACGGAGACCAACCGACCCGTCCGTGCCTCGAGATCCGCTTCATCCGCGGTCAGCAAACGGTGCAGGACGCTGTTGACGAGGCACTGGTTAAGGTTGGCGAGAAATTGCAAGTTTGCCGTGTGCTCGGCTCGGATCGCGAGTGCTTCAAATGCGTCATAGGATGAGTTGAGCTGCTCTACGTCGTCGAACCACCAAAAGGCGGACCAGAGATGCTCGTACCGGGTTTCCAGCCGTTGACGGAAGGTGCCGTACTTGTCGGCGAGCCGAATGGCCCGCAAGAACCTGCCATCGATCTCGTGGCGTTGGCGCTCCAGGTTCCGTGCGAGCTTGGCGGTGAGCAGTGCGTCGGTCACACGCTGTGTTTCCATCGACGAGTAGGCCTCGGGGTCGCCGATGGCGTCGTCCAACTCCGCGAGACGGCGCGTCCGGGAATAGTCTTCGGGTCCGAGTCTGCCATCCTTTGCGATGGTGCCGACGTTCAGATATTCATAGGCGAGCCCCTTGCGCTCCTTCGCTATGACCTCTTCGATGATCCAAGTGCGGTCGTGGATCGTGACCGGAACGCCATGGGCCTGCGTGAGCTCGTGCTCAAGCTTCGCGCGATTTTTTGCCTTCGCGAAGCGGCTGGTGAGGCAGATAATGCGATCATAGGGCCGGCTCGTCTCGAGCAGCCCCTCGACGTCGCTCCTCGCCTTAGCCGCCCAGGTCTTCTGTGCGCTAAAGCCGAAGCCCCAACGTTCGGTACCACCCATTGGCTGGCCGACGTAGAAGAGCTCCGCGATCTCGTTCGCGACTGGATAGGTTTCTGTATCAGCCTTGCTATCCCCGCCGCCATCCGGTCCGGTCTGGGGCCGTAGGTTCGGGCAGATCGCCTGCTCGCAAAGCTTCCTGCAGAAGATTTCAAACTCGTGCGTTCGGTTTTGATCAGTGATCGTGTCCAGAGCGTACCCGAGCGTGGCTTCATCCAGCAGATAGAGTGGCCGGTCGGCACTGTCGGAATAATATTCCGGACGCAGCTTGCGCATGAAGGCCGAAGGAGAAAGGCGCGACCGGTCAGCGCTATCCGATTCGCCTTGTGAGGGGTTCTTGGAACTCATCTTGATAGCAACACACGTCTAGAAGCCGACCACATGCGCCTTTACAGTGACGCTTTCGTCTTGGGCCGATTGCGTGTGCGCAAGTAGCCTCTCCGCCACAAAACGCTGCACCTCGGCAAGGTCCAGCAGCGTAAAGACGCCTTGGGCATGGACTTCGCGGACACGGGCGGGAAGGCAGTGAAGCTCTGCTGGGCTGAAGATAATGTGGTCACCATAGGGGGGCCAAATCAGCAAGTAGCGTTCGATGGGTTTTTCGTCGTGAGCCATGGCCGACCAGATTTCGTGCTGGGAGACCACACCGTTGGCAGCTTCAAACGTGAACCCCGCTTCCATGAGCAACTTAGCGATGCGCATCAGGCAAAGATCCGAGAATCCGAACGTCATCCAGCTGCTCCGCGGCATCGGATCATCATGGGTATCCGTTCCCGCACGGTGAAACCCCGGGAGCATGCCAACCCGACCGAGAAGGCCACGTTTGAGATAGGAACGGAATCCCTCGTAGCCGACGCCGATAATAGCGGCAGCGCGCGCAGAGGATACACGTGGAAGGTTGGTTAGCATCGGCTTCCAAAGATTGGTCCTGCCAACACCAATAATGAGAATACGATTTGGTGTCAACGGGCCCGAGGTTGGTGCACGCGCGTGAGGGCGTAAGCCACCGCAGCCAGCAATGCTATCGCCCTTTAGCGGAGGCGAAGAGGCCACCTTTCGGTCCAGACGACGATCAAGAAGAGGTTTTCAGGTCAAACCTCTGCTTTCAGAATTGTCCGAAGCTTACGTCTATGACCTTTGTCGGCGCCTAGCAGCCTTCCGTAGGAATGGGCATTGCGGGGCAGTCGCCGACCGTCAGGCCGGCGATTGCTGCCAACCGCCGCCGAGAGCGAGGAAAAGGGTAACCGTCGCATCCGAATATTGGGCTTCGGTTGCCGAGAGCAGGGCTTCGGACTGGGCGAGCTCGCGTTCGGCGTCGAGTACGATCTGGAAGTTTTCGGCGCCGGCGCGGTAGCGGAGGCGCGCGATCCGTGCCGCTTCCTGGCTCTGGTCGCGGCCGCGGCGGAGGGTCTCGACCCGCTGGCCGAGCGCGACATAATCGGTGAGCGCGGTCTCGGTGTCGCGAAGCGCGACCAGCCAGGTGCCGTCGAAGGTCGCCAGCGCCGCGTCGGCCGAGGCCCGCGCCTGGGCGATGCGGGCGTGGGCCGCCGCGGTGTTCGGGAAGGTCCAAGAGAGCAAAGGCCCGAGGCTGAAGCGGAAGCCGGAGCTCGAGGCCAGCCCGCCCACCGAATTGGCGGTCGAGCCGATCGAGCCGCCGATCGAGACGCTTGGATAGAGGTCGGCGGTGGCGACGCCGATCCGCGCCGTCGCGGCGGCGAGCTTGCGTTCGGCCTGGCGTATGTCCGGGCGGCGCGCGAGCACGGTCGCGCCGTTGCCGACCGGGATCGGGGTCGCGACGGTCGGCGGGCTCGCGCAGGCGGCAACCTCGGGCGGGAAGTCGGCGGGCGGCTTGCCGGTCAGCACCGCCAGCCGGAACAGGGCCGCTTGCCGCGCCGACTCGAAGGTCGGCACGTCGGCGCGGGTCTGCTCGAGCAGAGCGGCGGCGCGGCTGGTGTCGAGGCCGGTGCCGCGGCCGCCGGCTTCGAGGCGGCGGGTGAGGTCGAACGTCTCCTGCTGGACGCGCAGGCTCTCTTGCGCGACCGCGAGCTGGCGGCCGGCCGCGCACGCATCGGAATAGGCCCGGATCGTCTCGGCGACGACGGTGATGCGGGTGAGGTCGTAGGCGGCCTGGACCGATTCGACATCGGCGCGGCTCGCCTCGATCCCGCGCTTGATCCGGCCGAACAGGTCGATTTGATAGCTGAGGTCGAGGCCGGCATCGTAGGCGTCGCCTTGCGGCCCCTTCCCTTGCAGCCCCAGGGTCGAGCCGGCGATCCGCTCATAAGCGGCGCTGGCATTGATCTGGGTGGTCGGCAGGCGCTGCGTCCGGGTCTCGCGCAGCACCGCGCGCGCCTGGCGGAGGTTGGCGGCGGCGACGCGAAGGTCGGTATTGGCGGCGAGCGCCTCGGCGACCAGCCGGTCGAGGATCGGTGCGTTGTAGAGCCGCCACCAGTCGGCCGGCGGCTCGGCGGGCACGAAGGCCGGCGCGCCGGCGCTCGCGAAAGGCGCCTGGGCGGGCGCCTTCGGCGCGGGCGACACATAATTGGGGCCGACGACGCAGCCCGACAAAGCGAGCGCGGCGAGAAGCGCGAGGGCGCGCTTCACGGCGCCTCTCCCGCAAGCGCCGCGGGCGGCTCGTCCGGTCGCGGCGCGCGTCCCAGCCGGCCGCGGCCGAGCTTGCGCATCAGCACGTAGAAGATCGGCGTGAAGATTAGGCCGAAGCCGGTGACCCCGAGCATCCCGAACCCGACCGCCGTGCCGAGCGAGCGCCGCATCTCCTGCCCCGGCCCGCTGGCGATGGCGAGCGGGATGACTCCGAAGATGAAGGCGAAGCTGGTCATCAGGATCGGCCGCAGGCGCGAGCCGGCGGCGTGGATCGCGGCATCGAACCGGTCCATCCCCTGCTCCTCGCCCTGCCGCGCGAACTCGACGATCAGGATCGCATTCTTGGCGGCGAGCGCGATCAGCACGACCAGCCCGACCTGGGTCAGGATATTGTTGTCCATGCCGCGCAGATTGACGCCGAGCAGGGCCGCGAGGATGCACATCGGCACGATCAGGATCACCGCCAGCGGCAGCGTCAGCGCCTCATATTGCGCCGCCAGGACCAGGAAGACGAAGACGACGGCGAGGATGAAGATCAATGCCGAGCTGCTCCCCGCCGCCTTCTGCTGATAGGCAAGGCCGGTCCATTCGAACGAGTAACCGGGCGGCAGCGTCCTGGCGGCGAGCCCCTCCATCGCGGCGAGCGCGTCGCCCGACGACACGCCGGGCGCCGCCTGCCCCTGGAGCTCGACCGCCGGCATCAGATTGTAGCGGACGACACGCGACGATCCGGAATCGCGGTGGAAGCTCGCCACCGCCGAGAGCGGCACCATCTGCCCGCTGCTCGATCGGACCTGGAGCCGCGCCACGTCGGTCAGATCGTCGCGCGAGCGCGGCTCGGCCTGGGCGACGACCCGGAAGGTGCGGCCGAACAGGTTGAAATCGTTGACATAGGTCGATCCGATATAGGTGCCGATCGCGTCGAACACCTGCTGCGGCTGGACTCCGAGCAATTGCGCCTTGTCGCGGTCGACGTCGGCGCGGATCTTGGGCGTGCTGGTGTTGAAGAGCGAGAAGACCTGGCTGACCTTATGCTCCTGCATCGCCGCGCCCATCATCGCCCCGGCCGCGCCTTCGAGCCCGCGCCAGCCGGCATTGGCGGTGCGGTCCTCGATCATCATCACGAAGCCGCTGCCGTTGCCGAGCCCCTGCACCGCCGGCGGCGCGACGATGAAGATGTTGGCGCCCTCGATCGCGCCGGCGAGCTTGCCGGTGAGCTTGCCGGCGAGGGCAGCGGCGGATTCGTCGCGGCCGCGCTGGGACCAGTCCTTCAATTTCAGGAAGAACAGGCCCGAATTGGACGCCTGGCTGAAGCTCGCGCCGTCGAGGCCGGCGAATGCCGCGCCCTCCAAAACGCCGTCGGTGTGGCTCGCGATTCCATAGGCCTTGTTCACCACCTCGCTGGTCCGGTCGAGCGAGGCGCCGGGCGGAAGCTGGATGATTCCGATCAGGAAACCCTGGTCCTGCTCGGGGATGAAGCCGGTCGGGGTCGCGGTGAGCCGCCAGCCGGCCAGAGCGAGCAGGCCGGCATAGACGATCATCATGATCAGCCCCATGCGGATCACCCGGCCGGTGAAGCGGCCGTAACGGTCCGAGAGCCATTCGAAGCCGCCGTTGAACCGCGCCGCCGCGACCCGCGCCGGCCGCAGCCAGCGCGCGCCATGGTCGCTCTCGACCGGCCGATGCGGCTTCAGCAGCAAAGCGGCGAGCGCCGGCGACAAAGTCAGCGAGACGATCAGGGAGATGACCGCGGCCGCGGCGATGGTGACCGCGAACTGGCGGTAGAAGATGCCGGGAATGCCCGAGACCATCGCGGTCGGCACGAACACCGAGACCAGCACGAGGCCGATCGCGACCAGGGCGCCCGACACCTCGCGCATCGTGCGGTGCGCCGCCTCGCGCGGCGCCAGGCCCTCGCGGATATGCCGCTCCACCGCCTCGACCACGACGATGGCGTCGTCGACGACGATCCCGACCGCGAGCACCAAGGCGAAGAGCGACAGCGAATTGATCGAGTAACCGAGCGCGAGCTGGATCGCGAAGGTGCCGATCAGGGCGACCGGGATGGCGACGATCGGGATCACCGCCGCGCGCCAGGTCTGGAGGAAGACGATGACCACCAATACGACCAGGATCACCGCCTCGAACAAGGTGTCCCGGACGGCCTTTACCGACGCCGAGACATATTCGGTCGGATTGTAGGGGATCGAATAATGGAGCCCCTGCGGGAAATCCTTCGACAGGGCCTGCATCTGGTCGAGGACGCGCTTGCCGGCGGCGAGCGAGTTGGCGCCGGGCTGCTGGACGATGGCGAGGGCGATGCCGCGCTGGCCGTTGAATGAGCCGCGGATCGAATAATCCTGGCTGCCGAGCTCGATCCGGGCGACGTCGCCGAGATGGGTGATCGCGGCCCCGGTCGGATCGGCCTTGACCGTGATGTTCGAGAATTGCGCGACCGTCTTCAATCGCCCCTGCACGTCGACCGGCACCTCGAAGGAGGGATTGTCGCGGCCGGTCGGCGCCTGGCCGAGCGCGCCGCCGGCGACCTGGACGTTCTGGGCGGCCAGCGCGGCGACGATCTCGGAAGACGTGAGGTTGCGCGCCGCCGCCTTGTCCGGGTCGATCCAGACCCGCATCGAATAATTGCCGCCGCCGAAGATGGTGACGCTGCCGACGCCTTCGAGCCGGAGCAGCCGGTCGCGAACGATCGTGTTCGCGTAATTGCCGATATAATCGGTATCGAGGCTGCCGTCGGGCGAGGTCAAGGCGACGATCATCAGGAAGCCGGTCGCCTGCTTGTTCACGGTGACGCCGATCTGGCGCACCTCCGCCGGCAGCCGCGGCTCGGCGAGGTTGACCCGGTTCTGGACGAGCACCTGGGCGGCGTCGAGATCGGTGCCCGGCTTGAAGGTGACGGTGATCTGCGCCGACCCCTGGGTCGAGGAGGAGCTCATGTAGAGCATGCCCTCGACGCCGTTGATCTCCTGCTCGAGCGGGGCCGCGACGGTCTCGGCGATCGTCTCCGGCGAGGCGCCGGCATAAGTCGCCTGGACCACGATCGTCGGCGGCGCGATCTCCGGATATTGCGAAAGCGGCAGCAACGGATAGCAGAAGGCGCCGATCAGGGTGATGAAGACGGCGATCACCCCGGCGAAGATCGGCCGTTCGATGAAGAAGCCGGAGATGTTCATCGCGCCCTCAGCGGCCGGCCGGAAGCGCGGCCGAGGCCGGCGGCGCGTCGCTCGACGGCGCGGCGGACGGCGCGCCCGGCCCGGCGGCGATCCGCCCCGGCTGCGCAACCACCTTGGCGCCCGGCCGGGCGCGCTGGATGCCGGCGATCACCACCCGGTCGGTGCGGGCAAGGCCGCCGCGGATGATCCTGAGGTCGCCCTGGAGCGGCCCGGTCTGCACCGGCCGCGCCGCGACGGTTCCGCTACGGTCGACGACATAGACGATCTGCCGCGCGGCGTCGGCCATCACCGCGATGTCGGGGACGAGCAGGGCCGGATAGGGGCGGGAGGCCTCCAGCCTGAGCGTGCCGAACATGCCGGGCTTCAGGAAGCCGTTCGGGTTCGGGACCACCGCCCGCGCGCGGATCGTGCCGGCGCCGGGATCGATCGCATTGTCGATGAAGTCGAGCGTGCCGGGATGGGCGAAATCGCTTTCGTCGCTGAGCTTGACGCGAACCGGCGCGCCGAGGCGGACGCCGCTCCCCTCGCGCTGATATTTGAGCAACAGGGCTTCCGAGCCCTGGAAGGCGAAATGGAGCGGATCGACCGAGACGATCGTCGTCAGCACGGTCTGGTCCGCGGTGACGGCGTTGCCCGGATCGACCTTGCGCTCCGAGATGCGGCCGCTGATCGGCGCGACGACGCGGGTGAAGCCGAGGTCGAGCCGCCGGGCGCGAAGCACCGCCTGCGCCGCCGCGACCTGGGCGGCGCCGGAGCGGACCGCCGCCTCGCGGGTCTCGACCTCCTCCTGGCTGGCGGCGCGCTGGGCGGCGAGCGCGCGGGAGCGGGCAAGCTCGGTCCGCGCATTGACCAGCGCGGCCTGGGCCTGGGCGAGCTGGGCGGAGGCCTGGGCGACCGCCGCCTCGGCCGGCCGCGGATCGATGGTGAAGAGCAATTGGCCGGCACGGACCATCTCGCCGTCGCGGAAATGGACGCCCAGGAGATAGCCGGTGGCGCGCGGCCGTACCTCGACATTCTGGATCGCCTCGAACCGGCCGACATAATCGTCCCAGTCGACGACGTCCTGGACCAGCGGCGTCGCCACGGTGACCGTCGGCGGCGGCGGTTGCTGCGGGCCCTGCTGCCCCTTCCCGCAGGCGGCGAGCATGAGCAGGGCCGCGAAGGCGGGAAGGAAGCGCTGATACTTCATGAGGATGCTCGCCCCCGATCTGCTCGAAGCCCGCCGGAGACCTTCCCACCTGGGCCGAGTCCGCCGGTTGCGGCTGGCTAGGCTTGGACCCGAAGCGTGTCAACGACTGTGGACTTTCTCATGTCAACACCTGTTGACGAAGCGGCGTCCGGTGCTAGGACTGCTCGACATTCGATCCCAATATTCCTCCCCCTTGAGGGCTACGGCATTCACACATTTCCCTTTTGTTCGTCATTCCCGCTTTCTCGGGAATGACGGATAAGCCTAAGTGATTGATCTGGAAGCGCGACCGCGGATGTGTGAATCCGATAGCTCTTGAGGGAGAGGGAGCTGACAGGCGAAATCCGAATGTCGATCCGCCCCGGTCAAAGGCCATGATCCCGCCGATCCACGTCAGGCTCCGCAATGCGGCCGCGACCCGCCAGGCGATCCTCGACTCCGCCCGCCGCCATTTCGCGCGCGAGGGCTATGACAATGTCGGCCTGAGGGAGATTGCCGGCGACGCCGGCGTCGATCCGGCTTTGGTCAGCCGCTATTTCGGCGGCAAGGAGCAGCTCCTCAAGGAAGCGGTGCGCGGCGACACGCCGCCCTTGTTCGAGGGCATAAGGCGCGCCGACCTTCCCGCGCATCTCGCCGGCCTGCTGCTCGAGGATGAAGGCGACGGCTGCGGCAATGCGGCGGAGAAGACCGAGCGCCTCTTGATCCTGCTCCGCTCCGCCTCCTCGCCCAAGGCGTCGGAGATCGCCCGCGAGGCCGCCGGCGAGGATATCTTGCGCCCGATCGCCGCCTTGCTCGACGGCGCCAGCGCCGAGGCCAGCGCGAGCCTGTGCCTCGCTATCCTGATCGGCGCCGGCATGCTGCGCTCGGCCTTCGGCCTGCTGCGGCCGCACCGCGCGGAGCAGGCGGCGCTGCGGACCGCGCTCGAAAATCTGTTCGAGGCGGCGCTGGGGGATAGTGGACGGCGCTAGCACACCGCGTGTCGACATTTGAATTTGCCGCATAGACTCCCTACCCCTCGATGGGGGAGGAGTTGAAGCGATATCCCCTCGCCATTGCGAATTGCGTTCAAGCCAGGCCGCGCCCGCCGCGCTAGGATAGGCCATGACCAAGCTCACCCGCCGCGTTTTTCTCGAACGCGCCGCAGCCCTCGGCGCAACGCTCGCCTGGGCAGGCCCTCTCCGCGCATCCGCTCTCGTCCGCAATGAGCGGCGGGATCTTTTCCCGGAAGGCGTCGCCTCGGGCGATCCCGAGCCGGACAGCGTCATCCTGTGGACGCGGCGCCCCTCCCCGCCGGGCACGTCCGCGCGGCTGGTCGTGGAGGTCGCCGAGGATCCCGATTTCCACCGCCTGGTCGCGACGACGCACGCGCTCGCGCCCGAGCAATCGGACTGGACCTGCCGGGTGCTCGTCGCCGGGCTCAGGCCGTCGACCATCTATTGGTATCGGTTCACCGACGCGGAGGGCAATGGCAGCCGGACCGGGCGGACGATCACGGCGCCGCTTGCCAACGATCCGCGGCCGGTCCGCTTCGCCTTCGTCTCCTGCCAGAGCGTGAACGAGGGCAAGCAGAATGCCTTCCGCCGCATGATCTGGGACGACCGGCACGCGCCGCCCGACGGCAGGCTCGATTTCGTGCTCCATCTCGGCGACTTCATCTACGAGGTCGTCGAATATCCCGACGAGGTGGCGCACCGCTACGATCGCACCGTCTACGACCTCGGCCGCATTCCGGACGGCCGCAAGGTCGGCAATTTCCACGTGCCGACCACGCTCGACGGCTATCGCATGGTCTATCGGGCCCATATCGCCGATCCCGACATCCAGGATGCGCGGGCCTGGTTCCCTTTCGTCTGCATCGGCGACAATCACGAATTCTCCTGGCAGGGCTGGCAGAGCATTATCAAATATAATGGCCGGTCGGAGCCGGCCCAGCCTTTGCGCGTCGCCGCCAACCAGGCCTGGTGGGAATATATCCCCTCGCGCGTCGCCAAGGCTTCGGGGCCGGGGCTGGAGCGTTTCGATCCGCCGGCGGTCAAGGTCGCGCCGATCGCGCATATCGACGCCGACGGGCTTGGCGACGAGCCCAACAACCTCATCGCGCTGGCGAGCATGACCGGCCATCGCGCGATCCGCTACGGCCGCCATGCCGAGATCATCCTCACCGACATGCACAGCTTCACGATGGAGGACCCGACCAGCCGCCCGGGGGCCGACGCCCTGCAATCGAACGACTTCCCGCTCTTCTTCCCGCAGGAGGCGATGGAGGTGCTCGACGGCGGCAATGCCTATGACGGCGGCAAGCCGCCGGCGACGATCGCCTTCGGGGGCCAGGCGGTCGCCAATTTCCGCAAGGACGAGCCGCCGATAACGATCCTCGGCCGCGCCCAGAAGGCCTGGTTCAAGCGCACGCTCGCCGCGTCGCGCGCGACCTGGAAGATCTGGGGCGCGTCGAACGGAACGCTCGACTGGCGCGCCGACCCGCAGAACCTTCCCGCCGGGCTGACCAAGGCCTGGCCGGGCGCCGGCTATGCCTGTTTCGGCGGCGGCGACCTCGGCAGCATCTACCGCGAGCGCGCCGAGCTTTACGACTTCATCCGCGACAGGAAGATCGACGGCTTCGTCACCGTCTCCGGCGACCGCCACAGCTTCTGGGCCGGCTATGCCGCCAAGGCGCTGCCGCCGCGGCCGTTCGAGCCGGTCGGGATCGTGTTCATCACCGGCTCGATATCGGCGCCGGGCCTCGCCGAATCGTTCGAGCACGGCCTCGTCAACCATCCCCTTCGCCCGCTCTTCACCGTCCAGCGCGCGGACGGCAAATACGAATCCACCATCAACCTGACGCTGAAGCGCGGCGTCAGGAGCGCGCTCGAATATGCCCGCTCGGGCGATCTAGACGCGGCGCGGCGGGTGACCAATGACGACAATGCCCCCCATCTCGAATTCATCGACATGGGCGGCCACGGCTATACGATCGTCACCGCGGGCCCGGAGCGGATCGCCGCCGAGTTCGTCTGCATCCCGCGGCCGATCGCCAGCGCGGCCACCCCCGATGGCGGCCCCTTGCGCTACCGCGTCGTCCACCAGGCCGAACGCTGGCGCGCCGGCGAGCGCCCGAAGCTGGAGCAGCGCATCCTCGAAGGCGACGTCAGGCTCTCGATTTAGGATCGACCTTCAATTCAAAAGCACCTCTTCCTTGAGGGAGAGGCAGGTGAGGGTGTCGGGCGTTTGGGGTAGTCTCAAACGCCGAACCCCCTCACCCCAACCCTCTCCCCGCCGGGGAAAGGGAGCGCTAACGCATGTCGATCTGCCCTGGTATCCGCGGCAAGGCCCGGCTGCGTCGCCACGCCGCCGGCGAATGGCCGGTCATGGCGGCGATGCTCCGGCTCATATGGGCGAGGTCGGCGAAGGCGCATTCGTGCGCGATCCGGGTCAGCGAACAGGTTTCTTCGAGAACCCGCCGCCAGGCCCGCCGCGTGCGCGCCTGTAGCCGGAAGCGCTGGGGAGAGGCCTGATAGACGTCCCTGAACCCGCGCGAGAGCGAGCCGGGATTGAGCCCGTGACGGTCGGCCCAGTCCCCGAGCGCGAACGTCGACCCGCCTGCAAGCGCGGCCGCGAGCGCGTCGGCCCATGATTCGTGCGGCACGTCGATCGGCTCGATCGTCTCGCGCAAGGCACGCTCGGCTTCGCCCGGATCCGTTTCCGACAATCGCGCCAGCAGATCCGGATCGCGGACCCGGAACGCGCCCTCGACCGCCCGGTCGCGCCAGGGAAGCCTGAGGATGGTCGGCCCGTGCCCGCCGGCCCCGACATTGGCGTGGCAGTCGAACGGCGCGTGGATCAGCGCCATGCCCGGCTCGGCCCGAAAGCGGCCGGCAAAGGCCGCTTCCATGAACCGGCCCGCCAGGACGATATTCGCATAGCCGCCCCGATGGAGATGGCGGGGAACGTCTCCGGACGCGACCTTGTCGACACCGAACCGAATGTTTCGAAACACATCCGTCTCCAGGCCGCGAAGGGGCTGGCGCGCCGAACCGGCCTCCCCGTCCGCGAGTGTCTGCTATGCAGAGACTCTGCGGGGAATGCCACCCTCGGCCCGAGACCCGGGCCGGAGACGGGTTGGACCGCTTTCTGGAATGCCTCAGCTACGCCGGGCGCGACGGATCGATCCGTCGAGCCCGCCCAATGCCCGTCCCGGCCTGCTCCCCGACCATCTCGAACAGGGGGGCTGGCCTATCCGGTCGAACCTGCTACCGCCCGCGGATCGCGCGGCACCGTTCGCAGCATCCGCGTGGCTGAGAGACCTAAGTGCTCCCGCTTGAGTCGAGGAGCCGCCCGAGTGGATGCCAGCAATCCTTATCTTCGTCGGCAGGTCGGACGCATGAAGGCCGATGCCGCTGCTTGCGGTCTCAGCCGGCGTGCACGCCAGGGTCCGGCGCTTCGCTACGAGCGCGCGGCGACAATAAGCGGAACCGCTTGAAATGCCCGACCGTGTGATCATCGCCTACGCGATCGTCGCCTTCATGGCCGCGGCGGCGCTCGGTTTGTTCCTGCACCTCAGCCGCGAGTGGAGGGCGGACCGCCGTTCCTACCGACGCGGCGAGCGCAGCAGGCGTGCGAAAGCCCGGGCGCGGCGAGTCGCCGCGCGAGACGCGCTGCGGCCGAAATCGTGACGAAGCCGGTTTGCCGGACGCGAAGCAGGAGGTCATATGCGCATACCGTTTCGGGACGTCGCACTGGACGCGATGATCGAAGAGCGCGACCATCTCAAGATTCGCATCGACCTCATCGAGGACCCCGACGTCGAAGCATTCGGATCGGCGACCGCCACGCGCGCGGCGCTCGCGGAGCTGGAGGAGCGGATCAGGCATTATCGCGGTGCGCAGGCTCTCCCCGGGACGGTCCCGGCCGGAAACGCGAAGTGAGCGTCGAGCCCGGAGCGACCGGCGTCCGAAATTGGAAACCGCGCTAACGCAGCTCGCCGCTCTGCTGCTGCGAGCGGACCTTGAGCAGATCCTGCCTGGAGATGATCCCGACCACGATGCGGCTCTCATGATCGACGATCGGCACGCGGCCGACGCCGGAATCGACCATCATGTCGGCGACCTCGCCGCAGGGTGTGTCCGGGAATGCATATCGGATCGAGGCGTCGGAACAGGCGTCGGCGAGACGACCCTCGGCGTGGCCGGCCACCTTCCACTGAAGGGCGTCGGTGCGGGACACCAGACCGAGCAGCCGGCCGGTCCGGTCGACGACCGGATAGGAGCGGTGCTCCGCCTTGTCCGCGAAGAAGCGGACGGCATCCGCGAGCCGCATGTCGCCCGGCAAGGTCTCGGGATCGCGGGTCATCAGCTGGCCCGCCTGGAGGAATTCCAGGGCGTCGACCGTATATTCCCTTAGGACGTGCCGCCCGCGGCGCGCGATCTTCTCCGTCAGGATCGATCGCCGCATGATCAGCACGCTCACCGCATAGGCCGCGGCCCCCGCCGCGATCGCCTCGGGGAGCGCCGAGAAGTGATTGGTGAGCTCGGCGGCGAAAAGCGCTCCCGTCATCGGCGCCCGCATGGTCCCGCTCATCAGGCCCGCCATGCCGATCATTGCCCAGAAGCCGGGGTCGCCGGGAAGATATTGTCCGATCAGGAACCCGGCGCAGCCGCCGAGGATCAGCAATGGCGCGACGATTCCTCCCGACGTGCCGGAGCCGAGCGCGACCAGCCAGACCACCGCCTTGACGATGAGCAGCAGCAGGACGGCCTTGAGGACGAGATTGCCGTCGAGAAGCGCCTGGATGCTGCCATAGCCCGCCCCCAATATTCTGAGGTCGAACAGGCCGCCGATTCCAACGACCAATGCGCCGATCGCCGGCCACCACATCCAGTGAAGCGGCAGGCGGTGAAAACCGTCCTCGATGCGGTACAGCACGACCGACAGGAAAGCAGCCAGAAGCCCCATCAGGAGCCCGACGCCGGCCGCGATCGCGACCGGCTCGAGGCCCGCCGGCGTCGGCGCCGGGAACGGGAAAAGCGGGCCGCTGCCGACCAGGAGAGGGCGCCAGGCGAGCGAGACGAGCACCGACGTGACGACCGGCACGAAGCTGCGCGGCTTCCATTCGAACAGCAAAAGCTCGACCGCCAGCATGATCGAGGCCAGCGGCGTTCCGAAGATGCCGGTCATTCCCGCCGTCGCGCCGGCGACCAGCAGGGTCTTGCGCTCGGCCGCGCTCAGATCGAACAATTGCGCGAACAGGGAACCGATCGCGCCGCCGGTCATGATGATCGGGCCTTCCGCGCCGAAAGGACCGCCGCTGCCGATCGACACGGCGGAAGACAGCGGCTTCAGCAAGGCCACTTTGAGCGAGAGCCGGCTTTCGCCGAAGAGAATGGCCTCGATCGCCTCGGGAATGCCGTGGCCCCGGATCTTCTCGGATCCGAACCGCGCGACGAGCCCGATGATCAGCCCGCCCGCCACGGGAATCAGCAGCACCAGCAGCGGGCCTCGCGCGGCGATCGCCGCCGGGACGAACGAGAAATTGCCGTACCAGAAGACGTTCGTGGCGAGCGCGATCAGCTTGAGCAATGCCCAGGCGCTGAACGCTCCGCCGGTTCCGGTGACCGTCGCCATCGCGGCGAGGATGAGCATTCGGTAATCCGCGCTATAGTCGGCGAGACGGCGCGGGCGACGAGTGGATGGGATGCTGGCCATGGCGAAGCGCTTCACGCGATTGGCGCGCGCAATGCAAGTTGCCATCTCGCGATTCAGACCCCGGCGACGCGGTAGCGAATGTGCGTGGCTTCCAATGTATCGATCACCCGGACGATCGCCGGCTCGATTCGCGACGGCAGCATCTCGAACAGTCGGCGGCCGGCACCGAACAGCACCGGGATCTGATGGATCTGCAATTCGTCCAGCATGCCGGCCGCGAGTGCGCTTTGCGCGGTATGGCATGAGCAACATGCGGCGGTAAGAGACGACGGATTCGATCCCGAAACGCTTGCGCAAGCTAGTGGCGACGTTGCCGGGTTTCGGAACGCAAATGCCCGCGGCCCGGTATCGCGGCAGCGTCGTCGTCGGTGTCGGCGCGGGCCAACTTATGTTGGGCGCTTAGGCCTGCGCCCTCGTCTCGCATTCCGATCGGTCGCGACGAGACGGCAAGCGGCAACCGCAGGAACAATTCCGCAGCCTCCAACATTCGGGGGAGTGCCATGCCTGCCTTTCTGTCCACCAAGGAGCTCGCGAGACCGGAGCGCGTGCACATCCCGATCGATGGAATGCACATCGTCGGTCACCTGTATCGTCCCCCGGACTATCGTCCGGGCCAACGATATGCCGCTCTCGCGATTGCGGGCTCGTTGACGTCCGTCAAAGAGCAGATGGGCGGCATCTATGCCTCACAGATGGCTCGACGAGGGATCATGGGGCTCGCCATCGACTATCGAAACTTCGGAGAGAGCGGCGGCGACGCACGCCAGTACGAAGATCCTGCCTCGAAGTCCCAGGATCTTTCGGCCGCGGTCGCTTATCTCGCGTCCCGCCCGGACGTCGAGCCCGGGCGCGTTGGCCTTCTCGGCGTCTGCACGACGGGAGCCAATGTCATCCAGGCGGCGGCGCGCGACCCGAAGGTGCGGGCCGTCGCGGCCGTGGCCGGCCATTATGCCGAGCCCTCCTACGCGCCCACCTTCTACGCCTCGATGTTCGACACCGGTCCGGAGATCGTCGATCGCTTCCGCCGCGAGGGTCGGAGCGCGCGCGCTCTCTATGAACGCACCGGCGAGAATATGCTCGTTCTCGCCTACAGCAATACCGAGCGCACCGCCTCGCATTTCGGTCCGATGCCTTATTATATGGATCCGAGCCGCGGCGGCGGCGTCCCGCAGTGGCGCAACGCCTTTGCGGTCATGTCCTGGGAACCGTGGCTGAGCTTCGACCCCGTTGCCGATGCAAGCAGAGTCGGCGTGCCGACGCTCCTCGTGCATTCGGACGGCTGCGTCATGCCCGACCAGGCACGGAAGGTCTTTGATCTGCTGGGTGGTCGAAAATCGCTCCATTGGGCGGACGGCGACCACTTCCAGTTTTACGACGATCCGGAGAAGGTCGGCGAAGCTGCCGACACCGCCGCCGAGCATTTCCGGAAGTATCTCGCTTGAACGAAAATCTTCATCGCCGGCCTCTGATGAGGAATCTGAAACAGGGCGGACTCCGTTGCGGGTCCGTTGGGGGCGCCGGCGTCAAATCATGATCCTGGAACATAATGGCAGGGTGCCGAAAGTCTTTCCGGGGGCACGCGTCGCGCCCAATGCCGTGATCTGCGGCGACGTGAGCATCGGTGAGAATACGTCGATCGGCTTCGGCGCCGTGCTGACCGCGGAGAGTGGCCCGATCTCGATAGGTTCCAATTGCGTGATCATGGACACGGCGGTGCTGCGCGGCGTCCATGCTCATCCGCTTTTTATCGGCGACAATGTCCTGGTGGGGCCCCGCGCGCATCTCTCCGGCTGCACGATCGAGGACAATGTCTTTCTTGCCACCGGCGCCACCGTCTTCAACGGCGCAATCATTCGGCGCGGAGCGGAGGTACGAGTCAACGGCATCGTTCATATCCGTACCGTCGTGGCCGAAAATGCGGTCGTGCCGCTGGGCTGGATCGCGGTCGGCGATCCGGCACGGTTTTTCCCACCGGAAGAACATGATGAGATTTGGGCTATCCAGCGCCGTCTGAATTTCCCGGAGTTGATATGGGGTGTCGAGCGTCCCGCGGACGGCCGATCGTTGATGCCGGACGTTATGCCGCGTTACGCTCGCGCCTTGCGCCATTGGCACGAAAAGGATGCCGCCGAAAGCCAGGGTCCGGACCCTAAATGCTTCACATAGGGAGTACCGCATGAAACGTCTGCTTGAGGGCGCAAAAGCATGTCTGCTTGCGCGATGGCCCAGTAATCGGGCGATAGCCGGCGCAAGGCGCCGCCTTCGTATCGGTCCGCTTTGCGTATCTGCCCTCGCGATATGTGCGCTCGCCGTCTCTCAGGCCGAAGCGCGGGGCCCGGCCAATGCGGCGCCGGAAGGGCTCGACAGCAGCTTCATGTCCAAGACCGTCGCCGTGAACGGGACGAGCCTGCACTATGTCCGCGGCGGGAAGGGCCCAGCCCTTGTCCTCATCCATGGCTTTCCGCAGGATTGGTTCGAATATCAGCTCATTATGCCTAGGCTGGCGAAGCGCTTCACCGTCGTCGCAGTGGATCTGCGCGGGATTGGCGGTTCAAAAGCGACGGCCAGCGGCTACGACGCGGCCAATATGGCCGATGACGTGCATCAGTTGATCGAAGCGTTGAAATTGCAGCATGTCTATGTAGTCGGCCACGATTTGGGCGGCCAGGTTGCCTACGCCTTGGCCCGCCGTCATCCGCAGGACCTTCGCGGAGCGATGATCCTCGATTCAACCATTCCCGGCGTTGCCGGCTGGGATGAGAGCATGAGCGGACCGGCGGTCTGGCACGTCGGATTCATGCAGGTTCCCGGCCTGGCCGAGAAGCTGGTCGCCGGCCGACAAGCCGCCTACCTCGGTTACTTCTTCAGCTTCAGCAAATTCACGCCCGGCCAGCGGGCGCATTACCTGAAAGCCTATAATATGCCTGCCCAACTCCATGCCGTGTTCGAAATGTATCGGGCGTTCCCTCTCAACGTGAAGGCGAACGCGGCGCAGAGGCAGCCGGACGACGTTCCGCTGGTGCTCGCAACCGGAGCCAAGTCGCCTTTCGCCGCGATGACGGCCAAGATGGCCGCCGGTCTCCAGTCTGTGGGATTCTCCCACGTCGAGACCGAGACGATCCCGGGTGCCGTGCATTACGATGTTCAGGATCAGCCCGACGCGACGGCTACTCTCATCGAGCGGCACGCCGCGCCGATGCCTCGGTGAAGGACGGAGGACCGCTCATGCATTTCCAGACGTCCTCTCGCCGCAGCTTCCTAGCCGCAAGCGTCCTGTTGTCGGCACCGAGGCTGGCGCTTGCCACCGACTTCGCTGCTCGATCCACCAAGCCATCGCCAAGCGCCGCGAAAGAAATTATCCATTCCGAGAACGTCGACGCCGTCCTGGCCTTCTGTCGAGCCGCGGAAGAGCTGGATCTGGAAGCGCAGATGCACTTCATCACCGACGACAGCGTCTACCACAATATGCCAGACAGACCTTGCGTTGGCCGAGCACGGATCCGAGCGATGTTGGGCGCATTCATCAAACGTGCCGATGCGATTCATATCATCATTCGCAATGTCGCTGAAACGCCCTCAGGCGTGGTCCTGACGGAACGGCTCGATCAATCCCACATCAAAGGCAAATGGATAGAGGCGCCGGTTATGGGCGCGACCAAGGTCACGAACGGCAAGGTTAGGTGGTGGCGAGACTATTACGATAATCAACGGCTTCACGCCCAGATGACCTGAGCAAAAACCGACACAAAGGAATATGCCATGCTCTCCAATTTTGCCCCCTCCGCCACTTTGGCCGTCAAAAACCTTGAGGCCGTACGGCTCTTCTATGAGAGCATCCTTGGATTCCGACCAATCGGACAGGCCGTGCGGGGGGCCCAGACATTCCGCGTGAAAGGGGGGACAGTGGTGGTCTACGAGAGCCAGCTCGCGGGGACGAATAAAGCCACCGCCGTGACCTGGACCCTCGGCGAGCACTTCGACGATTTAGTCGAGTCGCTGGACGCGAAGGGCGTACCGTTCGAGCATTATGAAATCGAGGGCGTCGTGCTCGAAGGCCATGTCCATGTGACGGAGGGCGGCGCGCCGAACCGTGTCGCCTGGTTCAAGGATCCGGACGGAAACCTCCACAATCTGAACAACGGCAGCGCGACTTAACAATTCGCCCCACGCCAACACCCTCATCCAATCTCGCGCGGCAGTTGCAAGGAGCGCCCGGACAGCTGGGTGGCGCAGGTCCATCTCGGCATACGTGCCGACGACGACACCGCAATCGCAGCCTCCGTTGAAATCGAGCGCAACGCGTGGGGTCGGAATAACCGCTCAGGTCATTGAAACGGCTGGCGCACCCGACAGTCCGCTGCGAACCGGTCTCTACCGGTTTCACCGGTTTTTTCGCCGTTTCCGCGTCTCCGCACGCCTCGAATGGTACGATGCGCGTCCCAAACCCCCTGTGTCGAGAGACTTCTTTGGCTTCAGATTGCGCCCTACATTACGGGGTGAGAACCGGTCCATAATCGGTCGATAAACGGTGATGCCTGATTGCGATCGAGATCAGACGCACGGGAGATTTGCACTGGTCGGAAGCAGACGGAAGACCGTGCTCTTACGAATGTCTGCTTTTCGCGCTCTCACAGCCTGAACCGGACCGGCCGCTTTCGGCCAATTGCAGTCCTGCTATTGTGCGGGCGCGTTCGGCTGGGGCACGGAGGGCGCAGACAGGATCGGCGTTCCGTCAACGAGCGATAATTCAGGGTTATGGGGCAGCGTCTCGGGCAGCCAGCCCGGGCCTTCCCCCTTTAGCATAGGTTGGAGTCAATCGACGGTCTGTAGCGTCGATAGTGAACTCGACGCATCTACGAACTTTGCCAAGCTCTTGAAGCAAGACGGTCGAACATAATGTTAAAAAGAGTTCATGCTTGATCCGCTCGGTAGACTCCTCTTGGGGAAGGAATTAATATTAAGATGGGAGGAGCGAGCTATGCTGAGAAGCCTTAGGGCCATTGCTGCCATGGCCACTATCTTGGCTGCGAGTCCTGTGCGCGCAGGTCCGGGCGAGCATCACTGGAGCCCGAACATCGATTATTTGACGTGCAACAACACTGAATGGTCCGCCATATGGGACGGGAACGGCTTTCTCCACACGCCCCATAATCATATGCGCGGCGCTAAACATCGCGATTCCGTGATTGTCTACAAGACTTGGGATGGGTCTTGTTGGAGAGCCAGTTGGGACGCAGCGGCTGCTAAATTCAAGCACGAGCCGATCGACGCGCACGGCAATGTGGGGCCTACGCACGAGGATATTGTGCTCAACTATATTCACTGGTCTAAGGCCAAGTGGACGGCACTTCGGGATGACAACGGGTTCCTGCACATTTTAGTGGCCGAGCCTGACGGCGGGGGCATTTTCGGCGGGATCAAAGACTTCGTCCTAAAGAATGGCGCCAAGGTCAGCGTCACGATTCCATTTCCATCGGGGGATCACCGTTAAGCTGAATGATTCCGCCTGCGCATGGCGGTGGCCGATCACGACTGCGGCTTGGATGACCTGCGTCGGCGGGCCGCCGGCCTTGATGCATTCCCTCCCCCTCCCGTCGCCCGCCCTCTTCCCTTGCGGCCGAGGCCGATCGTCTTCGCCATCGTGCGACGCGTCTCGGAATAGTTGGGCGCGGTCATGGGATAGTCAGCCTTGAGTTCGAATTCGGAGCGATATTGTTGGGGCGTCAGCCCGTGCGCGGCCTGGAGATGCCGACGCACCGTCTTTTGTTTTTTGCCGCAGATGAGGCAGATGATGCTGTCAAACTTTACCGACGAGCGGATCGTGACTTTCTCTTCCGTTGGTTCCGGCGCCGGCTGGCCGAGGGTGGAGAGCGTTTCGTGTACTGGCCGGACCGAGTTTGCAACATCCCTCACCGCGGCGTTGTTGTGACTCACGTGCGCGCTGACAATGTCGGCGGTAAGAGTTAGCAGTTCGTTCGCTTCCATGGCGCTCTCCTCAAGTCGAGTAGCCCCTCTGTGACTTCGCAACTGGCAGCAACGGTCCAGCGAAACACGCACAGCCTATGTGCTGCGGGTTAGCATTTGCCCAAGCCCGCCGGATCTCCGGACGTGAGGCGTGGACTGGCGCTGCCAGCCGCAGACGGCCGCCCCGACACCAGTGCCGCTTGTCGTGACAAAGTGCAGAAATGTCACGTCGTTACTACAACATTGCTGGCTCGCCCTACTGAATGACAGACCGGCTGACGCCGGTAGGTTCATGAGATTGGGCTGAAGCCTTCATCGGTGCGCTTCGTGTGCCTGTCGAGATAATTCATGATGACGGTGTCGGTGATGTTGCCGCTGGTGGTGGAGAAGTAGCCCCG
>DASXCT010000008.1:0-41169 GCA_036491055.1 Allosphingosinicella sp. | reverse complement strand
CGAAAGAGCGATCTCGCCCTCGCTCAGATCTCTAGGGTCCGGACTCATAACCGGCAATGGCCAGGATCGCCCGGAGAAGGGCATCGGCAAGGAGTGGTGTGCAGGGCGGGCTGATTGCCCGCACAAGCGCCGCGACGTGGCCGGTGCCCTTCTCCGGGCGACCGCCCTTCGGCTGCCTGCCTGCGGCAGCCGCTCAGGGTCAACTGCGCCTGCGGCGCGGCGGCGCGGCGGCGAGGCGGAGAGACGGCCATGAGCCGGCAGCCATGCCCCGGGCATGGCTGCGAACATCCGGGGGATGTTCGCACCGGCTCATCGTCGTTGCTCGTCGGTCACGATGGATCGCCGTCGCTCCCTCCTCGCGCCTGGCCCTGACCGCCTCTCCGCCTCGTCATGGCCGTTGCCGGTCATGGGTCCGGACCCTGGGCCGATGACGCGGAATATCCAGCCGGCAATCGGCCGGTCCGCAGCGCCGCGACCAGCTCAGCCGGATCGGCGCCGGATTCGCGCAGGGATTGCAGCGTCGGCGCGCCGTGACGCTTGGCGAGGCGGCGGCCCTCGGCGTCGAGCAGGAGCGGGTGGTGATGATATTCGGGCGTCGGCAGGCCGAGCAAAGCCTGGAGCAGGCGATGGACGTGCGTCGCTGCGAACAGGTCGCGGCCGCGCACCACGTCCGTCACGCCTTGTGCCGCGTCGTCGACCGTGACGGCGAGATGATAGCTGGTCGGCGCATCCTTGCGGGCGAGGACGACGTCGCCGAACAGCTCCGGCTCGGCGATGATTTCGCGGCCATTGTTCGTCCAGCTCAATGCTACCCGGCGCAAGCCGGGGTCCAGTTCTGAGTCCGCTCCTGGACCCCGGCTTTCGCCGGGGAACAAGGAGAGTGCCTTGCTCATATCGAGGCGCCAGGCATGCGGCTCGGCCATCCTGGCCGTCCGCTCTCCCAAGAAAAGCCCCCGGCACGTGCCGGGATAAAGCGGCCCATCGGGACCATGCGGCGCTGACGCGCTCGCCGCGATCTCGGCGGCGATGGCGGAACGGGTGCAGAAGCAGGGGTAGACGAGGTCCATCGCCTTCAGCCGGTCGAGCGCCCCGGCATAGAGCGGCAGGCGCCGCGACTGGAAGACCGGTTCGTCGTCCCAGGCGAGGCCGAGCCAGGCCAGGTCCCCGAAAATGCCCTCCACATGCTCCGGCCGCGCCCGGCCCGGATCCACGTCCTCGATCCGCAGCAGGAAGGTCCCGCCGCGCGCCCGCGCGAAATCATGGGCCAGCAATGCCGACCAGGCATGGCCGAGATGCAGCCGCCCGGTCGGGCTCGGGGCGAAGCGGGAAACCGCCTTCGTCAACGACTTGGCTCTTGACCGCGAGTCGCCGGCCATGCAGTCATGAAGCCGTCACTTCTCCGCGCGAGAGGGGGCTGGACAGGGGAAGAGCCGTTCCCCGTCCTGGGTGCGACAGGCCGGGCCGTTTCCTCTCCTGGGATGACGGAGGCCGTTCGCGATCTATGTACCATCCCGACCTCATCCGGCATCCCGATGCTTGCCCGGCTTTGGTGCTGAACGCCGATTATACGCCGCTCAGTTACTATCCGCTCAGCCTGTGGCCGTGGCAGACCGCGGTCAAGGCGGTGTTCCTCGAGCGGGTCGACATCGTCGCCGAATATGTGCGCGAGGTGCACAGCCCGACGCGGACGATGCAGCTCCCCTCGGTGATCGCGCTTCGCCAATATGTGAAGCCGTCCGAGCATCCGGCCTTCACCCGGTTCAACCTGTTCCTGCGCGACCGCTTCCAATGCCAATATTGCGGCGATGCGCGCGAGCTGACCTTCGACCATGTCGTCCCCCGCGCCCAGGGCGGCCGGACGACCTGGGAGAATGTCGCCACCGCCTGCGCGCCCTGCAATCTCCGCAAGGGCGGACGGACGCCGCTCCAGGCGCATATGAACCTCAACCGGCGGCCGTTCCGGCCGACGAGCTGGCAGCTCCAGGAGCATGGGCGGAGCTTCCCGCCCAATTATCTCCATGCGAGCTGGCGCGACTATCTCTACTGGGACGTCGAGCTCGAAGCCTGACGCATCGGCGGTCGCCGCCATGCGAACTTGACTTCGCAAAGCGAAAATTTAGCGTCGCGGCGCCGGCCGCCGAGACGGAGCGGCACCGGGAGACGCAATGAGCATCGGGGCCGACCGCTTCCTCAGCACCCACACGGGCAGCCTGCCGCGCCCCGACGATCTGATGCGGCTGATGTTCGCCGCCGAGGAGGGCGTCCCGGTCGATGCGGAGGCGCGCGAGGCGGCGGTGGATGCAGCCGTGCGGCTGATGGTCGAGCGCCAGGTCGCCGCGGGCATCGACATAATCGGCGACGGCGAAATGTCGAAACCCTCCTACGCCACCTACATCAAGGACCGGCTCGACGGCTTCGGCGGCGAGAGCGGCAGCTACAGCTTCCGCGACCTCGACGAATTCCCGGGCGCCAAAGCGAGGGTCTTCGCCGATACCGGCCGCGCCCGGCGAAAGGCGCCCGCCTGCAACGGCCCGATCTCGGTGCGCGACATGGAGGCGCCGCGGCGCGACGCCGAGCGGCTGGTCGCGTTGGCGGGAGACAGAAGCACCTTCATGAGCGCGGTCTCGCCCGGCACGACCTCGCTCTTCTTCGCCAACGAACATTATCCAAGCCACGAAGCCTATCTGTTCGCGATCGCCGACGCGCTTCGGCACGAATATGAGACGATCGCCGCCGCCGGGATCGTGCTCCAGATCGACTGCCCCGACTTGGCGATGGGCCGGCACGTCCAATATGCCGATCTCGATCTTCCCGAATTCCGCAAGCGGATCGGCCTTCATGTCGCGGCGCTCAACCATGCCGTCGCCGGCATCCCGGCCGACCGGCTCCGCATGCATCTGTGCTGGGGCAATTATCCCGGCCCACACCATTGCGACGTGCCGCTTGCCGACATCGTCGACATCGTCTGGACCGCCAAGCCGGCGACGATCCTGTTCGAGGCCGCCAACCCGCGCCACGCGCACGAATTCGCCTTGTTCGAGACGGTCGGCGTGCCCGACGGCAAGATCCTCGCGCCCGGGCTGATCGAGCCGCAATCCACCTATATCGAGCATCCCGAGCTGATCGCGCAAAGGGTCGGCAATTATGCCGATCTGGTCGGCCGGGAGCGGGTCATCGCCGGGGCCGATTGCGGTTTCTCGGTCCATGTCGGCAGCGGCGGGCTCGATCCGGAGGTGGTGTGGGCCAAGCTCGCCGCGCTCGCCCAGGGCGCGGAGATCGCGACCCGGCGTTACTGGCGCTGATCCGCCGCCCCGCCGGTCGATGTCACGAATTCGGTCAAGAGGGCGTTGAAGGCCTCGGCGTGGGTGAGATTGCAGAGGTGATCCGCCCCGGGAACGCGCGTCCGGCGTGCGTGCCGCAGGCCGTAGGCAAGCGCGTCTCCGACCAATTGCCGCCAGAACATGTCGTGCTCCCCGGTCACGACGAGTGCCTGCGCCGTCACCTCCGCGAGCGAATCGGCGAGCGGCGTGGCGGCATCCGGACCGGGCCGCAGCAGATCGCGGCCGTCATAGTCGGCGAGCAGGCTGTCGAGATGGCTCCGCGCGGCGGGCGCGGCGACGCGCATGAGCGGATGGTTGCGCCACATCTCCTTCATCCGCGCGATATGCCCTTCGCGGACCAGCGCCCGATAGAGATGGATCGGGATCGCATCCTCGCCGCGGGGCCCCGGCGCGAAGCCGTCGAGCGGCGCGCCCTGCAGGACCAGCCCGCGCACCCTTTTGGGATGGGTCGCCGCGAAGCGGAGCGCCACGCGGCCGCCCTGGGACATGCCGACGATAAACGCCTGCTCGATCTCGAGCCGGGCGAGGATGGCGAACAGGTCGCCGATCTCCTTCGCCAGGCCCGGCGGCGCCGTCGAGCCACCGAAGCCGCGCCGATCGAGCGCGATCAGGTGGAAGCGATCGGCCAGCATCTCGACCTGCGGCGCCCAGATCCGCCGGTCGACGGCCCAGCCGTGAAGCAGGACGATCGGGATGCCCTCGCCCGCCTGCTCGACCGCGATCGTGCCGCCGGGCACCGCGACGTCGAGGACGCTGCCCGCGCGCAAGCGCCGAACTCAGGCTTGCGCGTCTTCGTGCCGGTAATTGTTGTTGGTATGATGGTCGCCGGCGAGCCAGCGTCGCAATTCCCGGTGCGCGTCGAGCCGCCGGGCCGCGTTGATCGTCTCCGCCTCCGGCGCGTCGACCGTGAATTCGAGGATCATGCCGTTGGGGTCGTTGACGTAGAGCGAACGGCAATAGCCGTGCTCGAGCACGAACGTGTCGGGCTCGACGTAGCCGGCGTCGCGGATCCGGTTCCCGATCGCTTCCTGGGTGTCCGCATCGACGTGGAGCGCGATGTGGCGGAAGGGGGAAGGCGCCAGCTCGGGATCGAACAGGGCCTGGTCCTCGGGGTCGGCGAACTGGAAGAAAGCGAGGGCGCCGCCGTCGCCGAGCCCGAAGAAGCAATGGCAATAGGTCCGCTCGGCGCCGAACAGCATATCCTTCTCGCACCAGGTCGCGACCAGAGGCAGCCCGATCACCTCCTCATAGAAACGGCGCGTGGCTTCGAGATCCCTGGTCACATAGGCCGTGTGGTGAAGCCGGTTGGGAAGCTTGGTCATCGGGCATTCCTCTCATGACTTGGGCGCGCGCGTGGCGGCCGATCCTGCTGGCTCAGGCTAACATAAGCGCCTCGCCGCAAGCAATTCGTTTTGCGAAACTTTCTTCGCATATCGAAACTTCAGATCAGCTCGGCGCGCACGATCGCCGCGCCCTCCACCATCGCCCGCATCTTGCCATAGGCGATTTCGCGGGGAAGATATTTGAGGCCGCAATCGGGCGCGACGATGATCCGCTCCGGCGCGACATAAGGCAAAGCCCGGCGAATCCGGTCCGCGACGCAACCCGGAGTCTCGATGTCGTGGGTCGACAGGTCGAGCACGCCGAGGATGATGGTCTTGCCGGGCAGCCGCTCGAGGATCGCGCAATCGAGCCCGGACTGGGCGGTTTCGATCGAGACCTGCTGGACATTCGTCTCGCCGAGCTCGGGGAGGAAGCTGTAGCCTTCGGGCCGCTCGTGGATCAGGGCCGCATAGCCGAAGCAGATGTGGAGCGCGGTCCGCCCCTCGACGCCGTCGAGCGCGGTGCGGATCGCGGAGAGGCCGTAGGCGCGCGCCTTTTCGGGCCGCGCCTGCATATAGGGCTCGTCGATCTGGACGATGTCGGCGCCGGCCGCGAACAGATCCTTCATCTCGGCATTGACCGCGACCGCATAATCGTGGGCCATCTCGGCCTCGTCGTCGTAAAAATCGTTCTGCGCCTGCTGCGCCATCGTGAACGGGCCGGGGACGGTGATCTTGATCGGCCGGTCGGTATTGGCGCGGAGGAACCGGACGTCGCGCACTTCGACGGCGTGGCGGCGCGAGATCCGTCCGACGACGCGCGGCACCGGATTGGCCTCGCCGCTGCGGTCGAGCGCGATTCCGGGATTGTCGAGATCGACTCCGTCCAACGCGGTGGCGAAGCGGTTCGAATAGCTTTCCCGCCGCATCTCGCCGTCGGTGACGATGTCGAGCCCGGCGCGCTCCTGGTCGCGGATCGCGAGCAGGGTCGCGTCGTCCATCGCCTGGTCGAGCCATTCGGGGGCGACCCGCCACAATTCCTTCGCCCTGACCCGCGGCGGAAAGCGGCCGGCGAGCTTCGCCCGGTCGATCAGCCAGTCGGGCTGGGGGTAGGATCCGACGAGCGAGGTCGGCAGCAATGTCGTCATCTTTCCTCGTCCTTTTCCGCCGGGCCGCCGGGCCCGTCATAATCGATCGCTTTGGCCGCCTCGCCCGAAAGGATGAAGCCGATCGGCCGTTCCGCTTCCTCCTGGAGATGGCCGATCAGGCCGGCGGTGCGGGCGAGCAGGGAAATGCCCTTCAGCGCCTCGAGCGGGAAGCCGACGTCGAGCATGATCGCCGGGATGGCGCCGTTGATGTTGATCGGCAGCGTGCGGCCGAGCACGCCGGGGATCGCTGCCTCGACCGCGCGAAGCATCGCGACATGCGGCCCTTCCGCGCCCTTCTCGGCGGCGAGCTTCAACAGCAGATTGGCGCGCGGGTCGCCGCCGCTATGGAGCGGATGGCCGAAGCCGGGGATCGCCTGCTTCCCGGCGCGCAGCCGCGCGATCGCTTCGGCCGGCGTCTCGCCGTTCGCGACCAGATCGGCAAGGAAGCGGCCGGCAAGCTCGGCGCTGCCGAGGACGACCGAGCCGCAGCCGAGCAACCCGGCGGCGACGGCGCCCTGGAAGGCTTCGGGCGCCGCGGCATAGGTCATCCGCGCCGCGACCACGCTCGGCACGAGGCCGTGCTCGGCGATCGCGACCAGCACCGCATCGGCGAGGAAGCGCTGGGTCTCGTTCGGCTCGGCGCCGGTGACCAGGAACCAGAAATAAGAGGTGAAATCGCGCCGGCCGATCAGCTCCCCGCACAGATCCTTGCCGCGGACGAGAATCGTCTCGGCATTGGCGGTCGAGATCGCGCTCGCTCTCCGGTCCTGCCTGCCTATCCGCATCGGTCGTCCATCGCTAAACCGCCCCGAATCCCGCCGGCCGGCGTGCGGCCACAATCTTTCGCATTTCGAAGTTGTTTTCGCTATCCGAATTTTCTTATAATGGCAATCGGCGCGGCCCGTGGGGGAGCGCTCTTCGGAGCCCATGCCGGCGGCGGGGAAAGAGGTGAAGATGGCGAAGATTCTCGGGGACGTTCGAGTGCTCGAAATGGGAACCTTCATCACCGGCCCCGCCGCCGGCATGTTGCTCGCCGATCTTGGCGCCGAGGTGATCAAGATCGAGCATCCCGAGGGAGGCGATCCGTTCCGCGCGTTCAAGGGCGGTCTCTATTCGCCGCACTTCCAGACCTACAACCGCAACAAGAAGAGCATCACCCTCAACACCAAGAAGGCCGAGGATCTGGCCGCGCTCGAACGGCTCGTCGCCGGGGCCGACATCTTCATCCAGAATTTCCGGCCCGGGGTCGCCGAGCGGCTCGGAGTCGACGCGGGGCGGCTGCGGGCGCTCAACCCGGCGCTCATCTATTGCGCCATTTCCGGCTTCGGCGCGTCCGGGCCCGACAAGGACCGGCCCGCCTTCGACACGGTCGCCCAGGCCGCCAGCGGCTTCCTGCGATTGCTCGTCAATCCCGAGCATCCGCGGGTCGTCGGCCCGGCGATCGCCGATTCGGTGACCGGCTTCTACGCCGCCTACGGAATCCTCGCCGCGCTCCACGAGCGCACGCGCACCGGCAAGGGCCGCCTCGTCGAAGTGTCGATGCTTGAGGCGATGTGCCATTTCAACCTCGACGATTTCACCCATTATTTCTCGGCCGACCAGGTGATGGGTCCCTATAGCCGGCCCAACGTCTCGCAATCCTACGTCTTCCAATGCTCGGACGGCGGCTGGATCGCGCTCCACATGTCCTCGCCCGCCAAATTCTGGGAGGCGCTGGCCGAGGCGGTCGAACGGCCGGACATGCTGTCCCAGCCGGAATTCGCCGACCGCAACGCGCGGATCGCCAATTACGAGCGCGTCGTCGCCTTTCTCGCCCCGATCTTCGCGACCCGGCCGCGCGAGGAATGGCGCCGGCGGCTGCGCGAACGCGAAGTCCCGTCCTCGCCGGTTTACTCTTCCGAGGAGGTGCTGAAGAGCGATCAGGTCCGCCATCTCGGGATTGAGATCGGCGCGCCGGGGCCGATGGGCGCGTTCCGCACGATCCGCAATCCGGTCTCCTTCGACGGCGAACGCATGGTCGAATTGAGCGCGCCGCCAATGCTCGGCGCCGACAACGAGGCGGTGCTCGGCCGGCGCACGGCGGACGAAGCGGCGGAATAGGACGGCTGGCGCCGCGCCCCGGCGCCGGTCTATAGCCGCCCGAACGGCGGAGCGGACATGGCACAGGCGGGGAAGAAGAGGGAGGACAGCGAATATCTCTCGACGCTGGAGCGCGGCCTCTCCGTGCTTCGCGCCTTCAACCAGAGCCGGCCCGAAATGCAGCTTTCCGAGGTCGCCGCCGCGACCGGCCTCAATCCCGCGGTCGCCCGCCGCTGCCTCCACACCCTCGTCCATCTCGGTTATGTCGGTCGGCACGGCCGCAATTTCCTGCTGCGACCGGAAGTGCTCGTCTTCGGCTCGGCCTTCCTGGCCTCGATGAACATCGAGGAGGTCGCCGCCCCCCATCTCCAGAAGCTGCGCGACGAAACCGGCGACAGCTCGTCGATGGCGGTGCTGTCGGGTCACGACATCCTCTATCTGGCTCACGTCTCGACCAACCGGCGTATCCGCCTGGGCGCCAGCGTCGGCACGCGCTTCCCCGCTTACGCGACCTCGCTCGGCAAAGTCCTGCTCGCCTTCCAGGACGAGGGCGCGATCGACGAATTCCTCAGCACCGCCGAATTTCCACGGCTGACCGAGAATACGATCACCAGCGCGAAGGCGCTTCGCACCCTGTTCCGCCAGATCCGCGCGGAGGGCTGTGCGAGCGCGCAGGACGAGCTCGATTACGGCATCGTCTCGGTGGCGGTCCCGGTCTTCGACCGCGAGCGCCGGGTGGTCGCCGCGATCAATTGCTCGACCTCGACGACCCGCATTGCCCGCGACGAGCTCGTCCGCACCCGCCTGCCCCTGCTGCGCAACGCCGCGGCCGAGGTCGAGGACGCGCTGCGGCGCTGGCCGCTCCTCTCCCACACGCTCCGGCCCTAGGCTTCAGCTTCGGCTCCCGGCCCGCGCGCCGGCGCGCTGCTGATTTCGCGCCTTTTCGGAATGCGAACTTGACTTCGATAATCGAAATCCATAGCGTCCGCCTCCTGGCATCCAGGTGCCCCTCCGGCACCGGAAAGATGCCTCGGGAGGGGGAGCCAAGCATGAGCGGTTTCACACGCTGCATCTATCTGGCCGGCGGATCGCTGATCGCCGGCCTTGCCATGGCGACGCCGGCCATGGCCCAGACCGCCGACGCCCAGCCCGATACGAGCCAGCCGGCCCAGGCCGCCGCGCCCCAGACGCAGCCCCAGACGCAGACCACGACACCCCAGGCCCAGAGCACGCCGCAGGCCGGCGGCGATTCCGAATCCGAGATCGTCGTCACCGCGCTGCGGCGCGCCGAAAACCTTCAAAACGTCCCGGCGGCGATCACCGCCTTCACCCACCAGACGATCGAGGATGCCGGCATCGAGCGCCCGATCGACTTCATCAACCTGACCTCGAACGTCAACCTGATCGAGACCCAGAATGCCGGCAATGCCTTCATCGTCATTCGCGGCATCACCCAGGCGCGCAATTCCGAGCCCTCGGTCGCGGTCGTCATCGACGGCGTGCAGCAGGCCAATCCCGCCGCCTTCAACCAGGAATTGTTCGACATCGAGCAGATCGAGGTGCTGAAGGGGCCGCAGGGCGCGCTCTACGGCCGCAACGCGATCGGCGGCGCCATCGTCATCCGCACCCGCCAGCCGAGCGACCATTTCGAAGGGCAGATCAAGACCGGCGTCGACAACGGCTTCGGCTATTGGCTGCGCGGCGACGTCAGCGGCCCGGTGTCCGACACTTTGCGCTTCCGCCTCGCCGGCTCCTGGTACGACACCAGGGGCTTCCTCGAGAACACCTTCCTCAACGAGAAGGCCGATCCGGTGAAGGATCTGTCGCTGCGCGGCACCTTGCTGTGGCAGCCGACCAGCAACTTCACCGCCGACCTGCGCGCCTCGACCGATCATCTCAGGACCCAGGCGCTCTACTTCAACATCGTCAACGACGTGAACGACACCCATTTGCCGATCCGGGTCAACAATGCCGGCGAGAACAATCGCGACATCGACAACGTCTCGCTGCGGCTCAACTGGGATACCGGCGCCGGCACGATCAGCTCGGTCACCTCCTACGATTCGCTGAAGGAGATATTGACCGGCGACGCCTTCGATTTCCTGCCGATCCCCGAATCCTTCTTCTTCTCGATCTTCGGCTTCGACCTCAACCAGAGCCAGTATCTCGACCAGAATTCGGTCAGCGAGGAGCTCCGCTTCACCTCGCCCGAGAAGCGGCGCTTCCGCTACATTTTCGGAGTCTACGGAATCCACACCAACCGGTTCATCTCGACCGGCAACATGATCGACACCGGCAACGGCGTGTTCCCGGTCTTCCGCCAGCCGAGCACCAATCCATTGAACCCGCAATTCAGCTTCCTCGCCGACGCCCAGCACAATTTCGCCTGGGCGGGCTTCGCCGACATCTCCTACGATCTCACCGACCAGATCACGTTCGACGCCGGCCTTCGCTACGATCGCGACCACCGCCGCAACACGACCCTGACTCCGGCCCAGTTCCTGAACGCCCCCGGCCTCCCCAACGGCACCCCCGGCCAGATCCGGTCGGCCACGTTCGACGATTGGCAGCCCAAGGCGACCCTGACCTGGAAGCCGACCGCCAACGTGACCGTCTATGGCGGCTACAGCCGGGGCTTCCGCAGCGGCGGCTTCAACCAGACCGGAGTCGGCAGCGTCGCGGTCGCCAACGGCATCGTCGGCGTCGGCGACATCTTCAAGGCCGAGACCGCCGACACGTTCGAGGCGGGCATTCGCACGCAATGGCTGAACCATCGCCTGTCGCTGACCGGGAGCGTCTATACGACTTTGTCCAAGAACTCCTATTTCTTCGTCTTCCTCGCCGCCAACTCGACCCAGAATCTCGGCAACGTCCCCGAGACGAGGATCAACGGCTTCGAGCTCGAGGCGACCGTCCGGCCCGTGGCCGGGCTCGATCTCAACGCCTCTTACGGCTATACCAACAGCGACATCCGGAAATTCCCCGATCCGACGGTGATCGGCAACGAGGCGCCGCTCATCTCGCGCTACACGCTCAACCTCGGCGCCCAATATCATCACGATGTCGGCGGCGGCCTCGGCCTGCTCGCGCGGGTCGATTATCGCCGCATCGGGCCGACCTGGTGGGACGTCCAGAATTCGACCGTCCGCAAGCCGGTCGACCTGGTCGACACGCGGCTCGGGATCCAAGCCCATGCCTGGTCGATCACCGCCTTCGCCGAGAATCTGTTCAACAAGAAATATAATGCGGAATTCTCGCCCGGCGGCTTCGTGTTCAAGGCCCGTCCGCGGCGCTATGGCGCGGAGCTGGTCTATCATTTCTAGGTTTTTTGATGCCGTTCTTTTCGGGCGTCAGGTGATTCCACCTGACTGAAAACCACTCCAGGGAGGTGTCCGTCGTGACGCGCGTTCTCGTCCTTTATTATTCGAGCTATGGCCATATGGAGACGATGGCGCGCGCGGTGGCCGAAGGCGCGGCCTCGGTCGAAGGCGTCGAGGTCGCGCTCAAGCGGGTTCCCGAGCTCGTGCCCGAGGCGGTGTGCCGCACCGCCGGCATCAAGGTGGAGCAGGAGGCGCCGTTCGCCGATCCGCTCGAGCTTGCCGATTATGACGCGATCATCCTCGGCGCGCCGACCCGCTTCGGCAATATGGCGGCGCAGATGCGCAACTTCCTCGACCAGACCGGGCCGCTCTGGGCGAAGGGCGCTTTGGTCAACAAGCTCGGCAGCGCCTTCACCTCGACCGCCACCCAGCATGGCGGCCAGGAGACGACTTTGGTTTCGATGCATTTCACCCTGCTCCACCACGGCATGATCATCGTCGGCCTGCCTTATTCCTGGGCCGGCAACGCCCAGATGGAAGAGATCAGCGGCGGCACGCCTTATGGCGCGAGCACGCTCGCCGGCCCCGACGGCTCCCGCCAGCCGAGCGCCAACGAGCTCGAAGGCGCGCGTTATCAGGGCCGCCACGTGGCGTCGCTCGCCGCCCGGTTCGTCCGCGGCGGCGCGGGCGGCTGAGCCCGGCGCGCGGCTCCGTATCGTCGGATCCGCTATCTCCGAAGCCCGCCGCCGCGTGCATCCGTGGATTTCGGGAGCGATTGACGACGCCGCATCGTGACCGTCGATCTCCGCCTCTTTTGAAACAGGGGCTTGCGCGGGCCCGAAAAGCCTTTCAGAAGAGATGTTTAGAAGGATATGCCCGCGCCGATGGCAATGCATGGCGCGGGACCCGTGGGCAAAGGGTAGCCCATCGTGGTAGCCGTGGCCTTTCCCGCTTCGGGGGGACGACGGTCGGAAGCGTGAGAGGCGGGGAGCGTGGGGCTCTCGCCTCTCCGCGGCCCGGCCGGGGCCGGCAATTGTCCACAGCAGGATCGTGACGCCAGGCGATGCGCGACTTCTCCCAGCTGCTCGACGCCCTCGTCTATACGCGCTCGCGCAACGGCAAGTTGAAGCTGATCGGCGACTATCTCCGCCGAACGCCCGATCCCGATCGCGGCTGGGCGATGGCGGCGCTGACCGGCGAGCTCGACCTGCCCGGCGTCAAGCCGGCGGCGATCCGCGCGATCGTCGAGGAGAGGATCGATCCCGTCCTTTTCTACATGAGCTGGAACTATGTCGGCGACATGGCGGAGACGGTCTCCCTGCTCTGGCCGAAGCGGGTCGAGCAGCCGGCCGAGATCGACGACGGCACCCTGCGCATCGCGAACGTAGTCGAGCGGCTGCGCAGCCTCGGCCGCTCGGAAGCGCCGGCGGCCCTGGCGCGGATGCTCGACCATCTCGATGCCAGCGGCCGCTTTGCCTTGCTCAAGCTGGCGACGGGCGCGCTGCGCATCGGCGTCTCCGCCCGGCTCGCCAAGACGGCGCTGGCTTTGGCCTTCGGGCTCGACGTCGATGCGGTGGAGGAAGTGTGGCACGGCATCGGCCCGCCTTATGGCCCGCTTTTCGACTGGGCGGAGGGCCGCGGCGAGCAGCCGAAAGCCGGGGACGTGCCGGTCTTCCGGCCGTTCATGCTCGCCCATCCGCTCGACGATCAGCGCGTGTCGCTCGACGATTATGCGGCCGAGTGGAAATGGGACGGGATCCGTGTCCAGCTCGTCCGCGCCGGCGGCCAGACCCGTCTCTACAGCCGCGCCGGCGACGACATCAGCCGTTCCTTCCCCGAACTGGCCGAAAGCTTCGACCGGGACGGCGTGCTCGACGGCGAATTGCTGGTGAAGGGCGCATTCCAGGGCGCGGACACCGACGGCGGCGGCGCGGCAAGCTTCAACGCGCTCCAGCAGAGGCTCGGCCGCAAGATCGTCTCGCCGAAGACGCTGCGCGATTATCCCGCTTTCGTCCGGCTCTACGACATATTGTTCGACGGCGGCGAGGATGTGCGGCCGCTGCCCTGGACCGAGCGGCGGGCGCGGCTCGAAGCCTTCGTTCCGGCGCTCGATCCCGAGCGGTTCGATCTCTCGGCATTGATCGAGGCGGAGAGCTTCGAAGCGCTGGAGGAGATACGCGGCGGCGCCCGCGACGCCTCGATCGAGGGGGTGATGCTGAAGCGCCGCGACAGCCTCTACGTCGCCGGCCGCCGCAGCGGCCTCTGGTATAAATGGAAGCGCGATCCGCTCGTCGCCGATTGCGTCCTGATGTACGCCCAGCGCGGCAGCGGCAAGCGCTCCTCTTATTATTCCGATTTCACGTTCGGCTGCTGGGCCGATGAGGGGGAATTGCTGCCGGTCGGCAAGGCCTATTTCGGCTTCACCGACGAGGAATTGATGTGGCTCGACCGCTGGATCCGCAATCACACGGTCCAGCGCTTCGGCCCGGTGCGCGAGGTGGAGCGCGGCCTCGTCCTCGAAATCGCGTTCGACTCGATCCACGAAAGCCGCCGCCACAAATCCGGCCTCGCCATGCGCTTCCCGCGCATCTCGCGCATCCGCACCGACAAGCCGGCCGCCGAAGCCGACCGGGTCGAGACGCTGCGGCGGATGATCGCCTGATCATCTTGTTCCCCGACTTTCGCCGGGGAACGGGAAGTTAACCGCCACGGCGGACGCGTATCCTTTTGGAACGGCGGGATTTCGGGGGCTGACAGCGCCGTCGGCAAGGATCATTGGCCGCGTCCCGATGGCCCCCGTCCGGCCGCCGCCAACGAAAGGAAAAGGGCATGGCGCTTTCCATCCTGCCGGTCGGCAATGAAGGCTTCGCGCACGACCCCCAGAGCCGCGGCTATTGCGTCGTCTATCGCGAGGACGAGGTGAACCATTGCCCCGGCTGCGGCCGCACCCATTGGTATATCGGCCGCGTGTCGGCCGAATGCGGCTTCTGCGCGACGGCGCTGCCGCTCGCCTCCGCCGCCGCCCGCGGCACCGGCACCTGGAACCGTCGCCAGAAAAGCATCCTCAGCGAAGCCGCCTGACGAAAACGTACATCTCTTCTACCGTTCGGGCTGAGCCTGTCGAAGCCCTCCACTTCACTCTTTCGGCAGAAGAAATGGGCCCTTCGACGCCGCCTGAAGCGGCGCTCAGAAGGCTCGGCCCGAACGGTGAAAGCAGATAGGCGTCCGCCTCAGAAGGGCAGCCAGCGGTTCTTTTCCGAGAATTTCATGTAGCCGGCATTGACGCCGAACCGGGCGCCGACGCCGAGCCGGACCGGGATCAGCACCACGTCGCCGCGCCTCAAATAGCTCGCGGTGAAGCCGCCGATCACATAGGCATTGCCCTCCGCGGCCGGATAGCGATGGAAGATGCGCTGGCTGTCGTGGAGGTTGTAGACCAGGACGAACACCCTGTTGGCGTCGCCGCCGAAATCGAAGCCGATCGAGGGACCGGTCCAGTAGATCGGCCGGTCGCCCTCGATCTCGTGGTGGAGGGTGCCCGATCCGTAGCGCAGGCCGAAGACGAAGGCCCCGCCCGCCTCGCGACCGGTAATATAGGCGTTGGGCTCGCCCTCCTTGCGGAGCAGATGCTCGATCATGTCGCCAAGGCCCTTGGCGCCCTTGCCGAACACGCTTTCGGCCGCGGTGAACACGTCCTTGCGCGGCACGGTGTCGCCGCTGATCTCGGCGGAGGCGCGATCGTGGGCCGAAGGCCCGGGCTCGCCCCGCATCGGCGCCGCGCCCGGCGGCGTGTCGGCCGGGGCCGGCGCTTCGGCAGGCGCGGGAGCGCCGGGCGTCTGCGGGCCCGGATCGACCGGCTGCGACTCCGGCATGGCGGTCGCGGGCTGGCCGGCGGGCGCGGGCCGGCTCGCCTGGGCCGGCGGCGGGACGTTGGGATCGACATTGCCCACCGGCTGCGCGGCGGCGGGCAGCGCCAGGGCCAGCCCGGCGGCGGTCAGGCTCAGCGAAAGCGGCCTCTTCATACGCATAAACCCCCTCAACTCTCGGGCGAGAAGGTTAATCCCTTCAAGGCTTTCGCTGCAATGAACGGGCGGCGAACCGAGTCGTTCTTGCGCCGGAATGTCGGCGCGGACGCGGTTGAACGATCCGATTGTGCCCTCTATAGCCCGCGACGGCCTCCCGGAAACGTGGGTGAGTGGCTGAAACCGGCTTTTTGCTAAACCGCAATAGGGGGATTACTCCACCCTCGGGTTCGAGCCGGAGCCGCGCGAAGCGCGGCGGAGACGGGCGCGCGTAGCGCGTCCAATCCCTCCCGCTTCACCACGGTGCCTTGCCCTGAAGGCGGGGCGCGACTAGATCGCCGTGCTTCCAGAGCATGCGGAGCGGTGGCCGAGTGGTCGAAGGCGCTCGCCTGGAAAGTGAGTATACGGCAAAACCGTATCGAGGGTTCGAATCCCTCCCGCTCCGCCACTTCCCACTTTGTCCAGCCCGTTCATGAAAGCGAATCGAGCTCCTGCCAGAAGGCGGCCTTGCGGCCATGGGCAGCCCGAAGGTTCTGGAGGTAGCCGGCGTGGTCGGGCCTGCCGCCAAAATCCGGGATGCGCGCGGACAGGCTCGCGCATTCGGCGAGATGGCGGGCCGCATGCTTGTAGCGGGACGCGCGCGCCGCACCGAGCGCGCAATCGATCATGGCGCGACGGACGATGGTGCCGGCAAGCGGATATTTCTCCTCCGGCGCGTCGCCGGCCGGAGCCAGCACCTCGTAGAGATTGCCGTCGAGCTCGCGCGCACGCGCAAGCACCAACCGGCTTGCACATTCGAGATTGGGCCAGGCGACGAGGAAATCCAGTGCCCGATGCGGGTCGCCGAACGCCAGCAATGCCGATACGGGCCTCACGTTGCGCCTGCGCCACCGCCTTCGCGATCATGCAGCCAGCCTGATCCGGTCGCGGCCCTGCCGCTTGGCCTGATACAGCGCATGGTCGGCGCGGGCCATGAGCTGCTGGATCGGCTCGCCGGGCTGGGCGATGGCGACGCCGCCGCTCAGGGTCACATGCACCTCATCGCCCGACGGGAGGGTGAAGGTCCGTCCGTTCTGGGCGGCGCGCAGCCGCTCGCAGGCGCGCCGCGCGGCGTGGACGGAAGTGGCGGGCATGACCACCGCGAATTCCTCGCCGCCGATCCGCCCGATCGATTCTTCGGCGCGCGTCGCGGCGCGAAGCACGGCCGCCGTCTCCACGAGCACCAGGTCGCCGGCCGCATGGCCGTACGTGTCGTTGATCCGCTTGAAATGGTCGATGTCGAGGATCGCGACCGCCAGCGGCGCGCCGTGGCGGTGCGCGCGCGCCAGCTCCTCGGCCAGCCGCGCGAGGAATTGCCGGCGGTTCGGCAATTGCGTCAGCTCATCCGTGGTCGAGGCGCGGCGCAGCTCGGCGAGCAGGGCATTCCGCGCCCGGTTCGCCCGCATCGCGCTGAGGCTTGCGGCCGCCGCGCCGGCGAGCAGCACGAAGCCCAAGGCGAGCAATGCGAAAGCCTGGCGCTCGATCCGGTTCGCTGCGACGCCGTCCACGGCCGATCGGGCGGCGAGCAGGCGGCGCTCCGCCTCGCGCACCGCGGTCAGCGATCGGCGAACCGGATCGAGATGCACGTCGGATTCGGCCAGCCACGAATAAGCGCCCGGCCCGGCCGATCCGGCGCCCGCGCGCGTCGCGGGGTGCAGGCTCGCGAGATAGCGGCCGAGCGCGCTGTGGAAGCGCCGAAGCTGAGCCTGCTGGAACCGGTTGTCGGCGGTGAGGGCGATGAGGCGGCGCTCGATGACCGCGACTTCGCGCTGACGGTCCGCAAGCGCCCCCGCATCGGCCGCGCTGGGCGCGAGCAGAGAGGCATGCTCGGCCGCGTCGACGCGGTCGATCGCCGACTGGAGCGCGCTCGCCGTCCGCAGCACGTCCACCGTGTGCATCTGCCAGGCCTCGGCGGACCGCCTTTTCTCGGTGGCGCTGCGCGTCGTGATCGCCATCGCGACGAGGACCGCGACGGTCGCAACCATGCCGAGCGCGAAGAGCCATTCCCACCGCCCGGGACGATGGACCGATCCGGTCCCACTTTGCCATTGCCGGACGAGCTTGCCAGGATCCACGGCCGACCTCCGGACCCGCGCATCCCATAAGATCGTTAAAACATTGATTATTCCGGATCGGACGATGCGAGGGCCGGCCGATCGCTCAGGAGCGTGCGTCGAGGCGGCGGCCGAGGCCGACGAAGAGATAGATGAGCGCCGGCACCAGCACGAGCGACAGCGCGACTTTTGCCAGCATCTGGCCGAGCATGAGGTCGAGGATCGGCCGCACGCCGAGGAAGGAGATGGTGATGAACAGCAAGGTGTCGACGATCTGCGAGCAGACGCTGGCGACGATCGCCCGCAGCCAGAGCAGGCGGCCGCCTTCCTGGCCGGCGAGCCTGGAGAAGATGAGGACGTTCAAAGTCTGCGACGTGCCGTAGGCGATGAGGCCGGCGAGCATCATCCGCGCGCCCTGGCCGAGAATGATCGGGAAGGCGGCCTTGGCCGGCTCGTACATATCGGGATCGGTCGGCAGCGCGAGGACGAGCTGGATCAGCGCCATCGAGACGATGAGGGGAATGAAGCCGAGCCGGACCAGCCGGTCCGCGGTCGCGCGGCCGTGCAGCTCGGCGATCGTGCTCGCCACCACGACGAGCAGGATGAAAGCGAAGATCCCCGCCTCGACCGCGAGCGGCCCCAGGGCCACCTGCTTCGCGCCGAGCACCCCTGCGATGCAGACCATGCCGCCGTAGAAGATCGAAAAAAGGAAGAGCGAGCGCGGGATGGGCGGTGGCGTGGGGTTGCTTTCCATATTGGGTGCGTAACGGCTTTCCCGCCGCGCAAAAAGGGCTTTCCGTCGCCGCCTTTCCCGGCCATCAGACGGGCGTGACCGACAGTGGATTGGACGTTCTCGCGATCGGCGACGCCGTGGTCGACGTGATCGCGACCGCGGACGATTCGTTCCTGGAGGAAGAGGGACTGGTCAAAGGCTCGATGCGCGTGCTCGACGCCGCGGGCGCGGCCCGGCTCTATGCCAAGATGAGCCAGGCGCGCGAGACGAGCGGCGGCTCGGCGGCGAACACGATGGCGGGGGTCGCCGCGATGGGCGGCCGCGCCGGCTTCGTCGGCCAGGTGGCGAAGGATCAGCTCGGCGAGATTTTCGCGCACGACATCCGCGCGCTCGGCGTCGAATTCCGGACCCCGCCGATCTCGGACGGCGCGCCGACCGGCCGCTGCCTCATCCTGGTCACACCCGATGCGCAGCGGACGATGAACACGTTCCGGGGCGCCGCCCACCAGCTTTGCGCCGACGCGCTCGACCGGGCGCAGATCAGGGGCGCGGCGATCCTCTATCTCGAAGCCTATCTCTGGCGCTCCGAAGGGCCGCGCGCGGCGATGATGGAGGCGATCGCGATCGCGCGGGACGCCGGGCGGAAGGTCGCCTTCACCCTCTCCGACATCGCCTGCATCGCCCCGCATCGCGCCGATTTGATGGCGATGATCGAGGATGGCCTGATCGATATCCTCTTCGCCAACGAGGCAGAGATAAGGGTGCTCGCCGATACGCCGGACCGCGACGCGGCGGTGGCGGCGATCCAGGCCAAAATACCGTTGCTCGTCGTCACCTGCGGCGCCGACGGCGCGCTCGCGGTGGAGCGGGGCCGGCGCGTCTCGGTGCCGATCGCGCGCATCGGGCGGGGCGTGGTCGATACGACGGGAGCCGGCGACCTGTTCGCCGCCGGCTTCCTCGTCGGGCTGACCTTAGGACGGCCGCTCGAGGACAGCCTCCGCCTCGGCGCGGTCGCCGCCGCCGAGGTGATCTCCCATTTCGGCGCCCGGCCGGAAGCCGATCTGAAAGAGTTGATCGCATCGATATGAACCAGGCTGGAAGACCTTTCGAGCAGCATCCGCTTGCGCCCCCCTCCCCTCGATGGGGAGGGGCAGGGGAGGGGTGGTGTTCGTCGAAGGGCGGTGTGAGTCTCGAAACCCACCCCCACCATGAGGCGCCACTAAGGTTCCGTCCGGGAGACGGAACCAAGCGCCTCATCCTCCCCCATCGAGGGGGAGGGCTTCAGAAGGGTCATTTGTGAAGCGTCTTGCTGTTTATTGCGGCTCCAGCCTTGGGGCTGACCCCGCCTTTGCCGAGATCGCGAAAGCGACGGGCGAGGAGATGGCGCGGCGCGGGATCGGGCTCGTTTATGGCGGCGGGCGGCTGGGGTTGATGGGAATCGTCGCCGACGCGGTGCTTGGCGGCGGCGGCGAGGCCTATGGCGTCATCCCGCAGGCGCTGATCGACCTCGAGGTCGCCCACACCGGCCTCACCGAAATCCACGTGGTCGCCGACATGCACGAGCGCAAGGCGAAGATGACCGAGCTGACCGACGCCTTCGTCGCGCTTCCCGGCGGCATCGGCACGTTCGACGAATTGTTCGAGGCCTGGACCTGGAACGCGCTCGGCTATCATGCCAAGCCCTTTTGCCTGCTCAACGTATCGAGCTTCTGGGACGGATTGCTCTCCTTCCTCGATCACACGACGGCGAGCGGCTTCATGTCGCCGGCGCGGCGGGCCCAGTTGATGGTGGCGGGGGACATTGGGGAGGCGATCGGGACGCTGGACGCGGCGATCGCATCCGCCGAAAAGAAGATGGTCTGGTAGGGGAAGAGAGGCGGGGGAATGGGTGACAGATTGATGGGGATTGCCGGGATCGCCGTGATCCTCGGCCTGGCGCTTCTGCTCTCGTCGAACCGGCGCGCGATTCGCCTCCGCGTCGTTGCCGCCGCCTTCGCGCTCCAGGCCGGGATCGCGGTGCTCGTCCTCTACACGACCTGGGGAAAGATCGGCATCCAGGCCCTTTCGGCCGGCGTCGCCAATCTGCTCGGCTATGCCGACAAGGGCACCGAATTCCTCTTCGGCCCGGCCGACAAGAATCCGCTCGGCCACAGTTTCGCGCTCGGCGCGCTGCCGGTGATCATCTTTTTCGCCTCGATCGTCGCGATCCTTTATTATCTCGGAATCATGCAGCGGATCGTGCGCTGGGTGGGCGGCGCGATCGGCTGGATCACCGGCATCGGCCGCGTCGAATCGCTGAGCGCGGCGGCGAACATCTTCGTCGGCCAGAGCGAATCGCCGCTCGTCGTCCGTCCCTATCTCGCCGCTTTGCCGCCCTCGCAGATCTTCACGGTGATGACCGTCGGCATGGCCGGCGTCGCGGGGACGATCCTGCTCGCTTACGCCCAGTTGCTCGGCCAGCAGGCTTTGCCCTCGCTGCTCGCCGCCGCCTTCATGTCGGCGCCCGGCGGCATTCTGATGGCCAAGATCATCATGCCGGATGCGCCGCCCAAGGACGAGCTGCCGCTCGAAGGCGCCGCGCCGGAAGAGCAGAAGATCGACGTCTCCGAGACGTTCGAGGAAGGCGAAAAGCCGGCCAACATCATCATGGCCGCCGCCCAGGGCGCGCAGACCGGCGTCCGCCTCGCCGTCGCGGTCGGTGCGATGGTCCTCGCCTTCGTCGCCCTGGTCGCGCTCGCCAACGGCCTGCTCGGCGGGATCGGCCACTGGTTCGGGATCGCCGATTTGAGCTTCCAGCGCATCGTCGGCACCCTCTTCCGGCCGATCATGTTCCTGATCGGCATTCCGTGGAATGAGGCCGGAACGGCCGGCGGCTTGTTCGGGACCAAGATCGTGCTCAACGAATTCGTCGCCTTCATCGATCTCGGGCAGATGCACGGCCAGCTCGGCCCGCGCAGCGTCAAGATCGTCACCTTCGCGCTCTGCGGCTTCGCCAATTTCAGCTCGATCGCGATCCAGATGGCGGTGACCGGCAACCTCGCGCCCAACCAGCGGCCGGTGATCGCCCGGCTGGGCATCAGGGCCTTGATCGCCGGCTCGCTCGCCAATCTGATGAGCGCCGCCTTGGCGGGGCTGCTGCTCCCGGCCTGACCGGTCGGAGTTGGCTTCAGCCGGTCACGCGACTACATCGTCGGCCATGGACACGCTCACCAAAACACCCGCCGTCGCGTCGGTTTCGCTGACGGCCGCCGATGCCGACCCCGAAGGTTTCGCCCATGAGCTTGGCTTATCGTTCGAGCGCTACGGCTTCGCCATCGTCGCCGATCATGGCATCCCCTCCGAGCTGATCGGGCGCGCCGAGGAGAAGGCCAAGGCCTATTTCGCGCTGCCGGAGGAGGTGAAGCGGCGTTACCATATCGCCGGCGGCGGCGGTGCGCGCGGCTACACGCCGTTCGGGATCGAGACGGCCAAGGGCGCGACCGCCTACGACCTCAAGGAATTCTGGCATGTCGGCCGCGCGCTGCCGCCCGGCCATGCTTATGCCGGATTGATGGCGCCGAACGTCTGGCCGGACGAGGTCCGCTCCTTCCACGACACCTTCCTCGAATTGTTCGCGGCCTTCGACCGGACCGGCCTCCGCATCCTCGCGGCGATCGCCCGCCATCTCGGCCTCGCGCCGGACCATTTCGAGGACACAGTGCGGGACGGGAACAGCGTGCTGCGCCTGCTCCATTATCCGCCGATCCCCGGCGACGGCCCCAATGTCCGCGCCGGCGCGCATGAGGACATCAACACGATCACCCTGTTGCTCGGCGCCGAGGAAGCGGGCCTGCAGCTGCTCGACCGCGACGGCAATTGGCTGCCGGTGACGCCCAAGCCGGGTGAGCTCGCGGTCAATATCGGCGACATGCTGCAGCGATTGACCAACAATGTGCTGCGCTCGACCACCCACCGGGTGGTGAACCCACCGCCCGAGCGGCGCGGAGTCTCGCGTTACTCGATGCCCTTCTTCCTCCACTTCCGGCCGGATTTCCTGATCGAGACGCTGCCGAGCTGCGTCACGCCCGAGCGGCCGAACCTCTATCCGGTGCCGATCACCGCCCATGATTACCTCCTGGAGCGGCTGCGGGAGATCAAATTGGTCTGAAGCTCCTCCCCGTTCCGGGGAGGAGCTTTACTCCGCGTCCTTCAGGTTGGCGGGGCCGAAGCCGTGGGGGAGCAGGGCGGAGATGCGGTCGGTCCGCGTCTCGCTGCCGTCGCCGTTCGCGGAGACGATCTCGATGTCGCGGCCGGAGAGCTGGGCTGCTTCGAGGATCGATTGGCGGCAGCCTCCGCAGGAGGTCACCACCATTTCACCGGTTAGCGCACCGTCCTCGACATGGCCGCCGCTCACAGCAATCCGCGCGATGCGGTCCAGCCCGAACGCCTGATGCGCCGCCGTGAGCGCCGCGATCTCGGCACAGACGCCCAGGCGGTAGCAGGCATTCTCCATGTTCGCCCCGACGGCGACCGCGCCGTCCACCGATTCGATCGCGCAGCCGACGCTGAAGCCGGAATAGGGCGCATAGGCGCCGAGCGCGGCGTGGCGCGCCCGTTCGACGAGGGGATCGCGGCCGCTCACCGGAAGGGCGGCTCGTCGAAGCTGCGAAGCTTGCGCGAATGGAGCTGGACGCCCTCGCGCTTGAGGATGCGCAGAGTTTCGATGCCGATCCTGAGATGCTGGCTGATCGCCCGCTCGTAAAAGGCGTTGGCCTGGCCCGGCAGCTTGATCTCGCCGTGGATCGGCTTGTCGGAGACGCAAAGCAGGGTGCCGTAGGGGACCCGGAAGCGATAGCCCTGCGCCGCCACCGTCGCCGATTCCATGTCGATCGCGACGGCGCGCGACTGGTTGAAGCGCAAGGCCGACAAGGTGTAGCGCAGCTCCCAATTGCGGTCGTCGGTGGTGACGACGGTGCCGGTGCGAAGCCGCCGCTTCAGCTCCTGCGGCGCCTCGCCGGTGACCTGCGCCGCGGCGTCGAACAAAGCCTGCTGGACCTCGGCGATGGCGGGAAGCGGGATTTCGGTCGGCAGCATTTCGTCGAGGACATGATCGTCGCGCAGATAGGCATGGGCGAGGACATAGTCGCCGATCGTCTGGCTTGGGCGCAGCCCGCCGCAATGGCCGATCATCAGCCAGGCTTCCGGACGAAGCACGGCGAGATGGTCGCAGACCGTCTTCGCGTTGGACGGGCCGACGCCGATATTGACGAGGGTAATGCCGCCACCCTCGGGCGCGATCAGATGGTAGGCCGGCATCTGGTGCCGCCGCCAGCCGCCCTCCGCGACCTGCGTCTCCGCGTCCGGCGTGTCGCGCGTGACATAGACTCCGCCCGCGGCCGAAAGGGCCTCATAGGGGCTGTCCGCGCGCTGCAGCTCGGCGGCGGCGAAGCGGACGAACTCGTCCACATAGCGGACGTAATTGGTGAAGAGGATGTAGCGCTGCGTATGCTCGGACGGGGTACCGGTATAGTGGCGCAGGCGCGCGAGGCTGAAGTCCACGCGCGGGCCGTCGAACAGAGCGAGCGGCCGCGATTTGCGGCTCTCATGGACCCAGGCGCCGTCGGCGATCTCGTCGCCGATATGGGCGAGCTCGGTGGTCGGAAACCAGCGGCCGAGATCGGCGGCGAGCGCGCCGTCGAGCCGCAGATCGTCGCTGCCGTCGAGGACGTAGGGATAGGGAATCTCGCTCGCCGAGCGGCCGGCCGAGACCTCCACCTCATAATCCTCGACGAGCAGGCGGAGCTGATCCTCGAGATAGCGGCGGAACAGGCGCGGCCGGGCGATGCTGGTCGCGTAGCGGCCGGGCCGGTTCAGCCGGCCGTAGGCGCGGGTGGGGAAGTCGGCCGGCTGGTCGTGCCGATAGTCGATGCGAAGCTCGGGATAGGCGAAGAGGCCGCGGGTCCGGGCCTCCAGATCGGGCCGCTCGCCGCGGTCGAGATAATGGGCGAGCGCGCTGCGCAGGCAGGAAACGGACGCATCGTAAATCTCGCAAAGCGCGTCGAGCAGCGCGGGAATATCCTCGGGGCGGGTCATCCGGCCACCGCATAAGCCAAGCCGGGGCGGGCGCAAAGTGACCGAAAAGCAACGCCCGTCCGATTTCCCGCGGACAGGCCTGTGGATAAGTGTTGCGGCGCAAAAATCGGCCTTGGTCGCCCGCGGCGGCTCGGCTATCCGGCTTCGGGGAGCCGATTCCGCAACAGGGGCATCATCCGGCATATCCATTTTCGCGGCGATCGACATGCGAGGCTGCCGGCCCGACACGGAAGTGCAACATTGATCGTGCAAAGCGGCTCGGGACGCTTATGCTAAGGGGTTGAGGGACAATGAAAAAATATATTCTTCTGGGCGCGGCGAGCGCGCTTGCGATTCCGTCTGCGACTTTCGCGCAGACGTCGGGCCAGCAGCAGATGGACCAGCAGACGATCGTCGTCACCGGCAACCGCAATCCGGCGGTCGACGGCGTCCAGGTGCCGAAGACGACCAAGGCCAAGGAGGTGCTGACCAGCGAGTTCATCCAGCGCCAGACCCCCGGCCAGTCGATCGACGACGTCATCAACATGCTGCCGGGCGTCAGCTTCCAGAACAACGATCCCTACGGCGTATCGGGCGGCACGCTGACCATTCGCGGCTTCGACAATACCCGCATCTCGCAGACCTTCGACGGCCTGCCGCTCAACGATACCGGCAATTACGCCCTGTTCTCCGGCGAGCAGCTCGATTCCGAGCTGATCAACCAGGTCAACGTCAATCTCGGCACGACCGACCTCGATTCGCCGACCGCTTCGGCCACGGGCAGCACGGTCAATTACACGTCGCGCAATCCGACCGACGATTTCCACGACCAATTGAAGGGCTCGATCGGCTCCTACGACTTCTTCCGGGTGTTCGGCCTGATCGACACCGGCACCTTCACCTCGATCGGCACCAAGGCCTGGCTCTCGGCCAGCCACGAGGAGAATGTGAATCCGTTCCAGCGCACGAGCGCCACCGACAGATATCAGTATAACGGCAAGATCTATCAGCCGATCGGCAGCCATGGCGACTTCATCTGGTTCGGCTTCAACTGGGACCACAATATCAACGGCAATTTCTCGTCGGTGCCGTTGCGGGTCGACCTGACGCAGAACGACACCGTCAACACGAGTGCGCGTGTCGTCGGCTCGGGTTCGGGCAACCGCTTCCCGCTCACCAAGGCGGAGCGCAACTACACGTTCGCTCCCTGCCAGATCGCCCAAGGCAATTTCGGCAAGGCCGATTCGCCGAATGCGTGCGGCACCGCCTTCGACTACAGCTTCAATCCGTCGGACAACGGCAATATCCGCATGAACTCGCGATTCACGCTTGCCGACAATCTGTTCCTGACGGTCGATGCCGGCTATCAGTTCGTGAAGGCGAATGGCGGCAGCAGCGCGGTCCGCGGCAATGAGGGCTTCGCCACCAGCAAGGGGACCGGCGCCGCGACCGGCCAGACCGCCACCGGCCTGGTTGGCTTCGTCGCGGGGCAGCCTTTCTTCGGCGGGGTCGATCTCAACGGCGACGGCGATACGCTCGACGGCGTTGAAGTCTATTCGGCGAGCCAGACGGAGACCCACCGCATCGATTTCGTCGCCGATCTTCTCTATAATATTACGCCGGACCAGACGGTCCGCATCAATTACAGCTACGATCGCGGCCGCCACCAGCAGACCGGCGAGGTCGGGCCGCTCGCGCCGGACGGCCACGCCATCTACGTCTATCCGGTCGATCACCCGGAGAGCGATGCGGAAGGCAATCTGCTCGAGAAGCGCAACCGTCTTTCTTATGCCATCCTGCACCAGGTGTCGGGCGAGTATCGCGGCAACTTCTTCGACAATCGGTTCACGATCGACCTCGGCCTCCGTGCGCCTTTCTTCACGCGCAACCTCAACAATTTCTGCGTGACGGAATTCCCGAATACGAGCTTCGTCGACTGTTTCGGTGACGCCGGAGAGCAGGCGGACTTCCTCGCCGTGCATCCGGACTATACGCCGCCGACCCACCGCGAAGTCCATTATAGCAAGTTGCTGCCGCAGGCCGGCGTGACCTTCGACCTCACCCGCAGCCTCGGCATCTTCGCCAATTATTCGCGTGGCTTGCAGGTGCCGAGCACGGACAGCCTCTATAACTTCCTCGGCGAGCCGGCGGGCACGGCGCCGCCGAAGCCGGAGCTCACCGACAATTTCGACACCGGCATCCGCTTCCGCAGCAGCAAGGTCCAGGCCCAGCTCACCGGCTGGTATACGATCTTCACCAACCGGCTGGCCTCGGCCTTCGATCCGCTGCTCAACATCACCGTGTTCCGCAACCTTGGCACGGTGCACAAATACGGCCTGGATGCGAACGTCGCCTATCAGGTGACACCGCATTTCTCGCTGATGGGCTTCGGCTCCTATTTGAAATCCAAGATCCTCAACAACCTCGTGCAGGCCAATTGCCTCGCGGCCGACCTGACCCAGCACACCAACGGGTGCACTGCCCTCGGCCAGCCGATCTTCGCGCTGACCGCCGGCAAACGCGAATCGGGTTCGCCGACCTTCACGTTCGGCGGCCGTGTCCAGGGCGATTTCGGTCCCCTCCAGATCGGGGTCCAGGCGAAGCGGACGGGGCCCCGCTTCGTCAACGACCAGAATCTCCCGGTCTTCCAGTGCACCACGTCGGCCCGCGGTCTTGACTGCATCAATGGCGGAAGGGCGTACGAGGTTTATGGCGCGAAGGCGCCGGCCTACACCACGGTCGACCTCGACGCGCGGCTGTCGCTGAAATGGGCGGGGTTCAACGACCGCACCTATTTGCAGGTCAACGTCACGAACCTGTTCGACAAGCTCTATGTCGCCGGCTTCGGCGGCAACACCTCGCAGTTCAGCGTGCCGTTCGCCTTCATCGGCGCGCCGCGGGCAATTTCGGGGACGCTCGTCGTCGGCTTCTGATCGGGCCGGTTGAAACGGAAGCGCCGTCGCGGCCCATGCCGCGGCGGCGCTTTCGCGTCAGCGATGGTGCCGATGCTTCGGCGGCGGCGCGGCGGCGAAGGTCACGCTCGCGATCGGGCAGCGCATTCCCTGCGCCACGATCGCGCCGTAGCGGTCGAGCTGGTCGTTCGCCGAGACGACGAAGCCGAGGGTGAGCGCGTCGGTGAGGCGCGGGCAGCGGTTCGACGTCCGCACATAATACCAGCGGCCGTCATAGCCCCTGATGTAGAGCGAATCCTCGCCGGCGGCCTGCCAGTCGAGGACGCCGCGGCTGTGGACGAAGGGAATGACGGCTTCCTTGCCCGGAGGAGGCGTCGCGGCGGCCGCCGCGGCGAGCAAGGCCGGCAAGGCGAAAATCGGCATCGTTCATCCTCCCTCAGGGACGGGCACTGGCCCGGTTTGAACGCGGCTCGGCCGCTCCTGTTTCAGCACCGGCACTTGTTTCAGCGCCGGCACTCAGCGCCGGTGCGCCGCCCGCCGCGCCCGCCGCATCAGCCAGCGTGGCGCCGCGAGCAGGCGGGCGAGCAGCTTTGCCTGTCCGTGCGCCGCGCCGTGCTCGCCGGAGCGCAGCTTGCGCCGGACCTCGTGCAGCTTGAAGCCGAGGCCTTTCTTGAGCCGCAAATGCGACAGATGGATGGCGGCCGTGCCGAGCATCAATTCGTCCAGCTCGCGGCTCCCCGCCCCGGCCATGGCATCGACGGCGACCCCCGCGAGATAGCGGATGGCGCGGTCGCCGCGAAGCTCGGCGCGCAGCGGCTCGGGCAGCGGCAAAGCGAGCAGATCGTGCGCCAGCAACAAGGCCTGGCCGCCGCTGCGGCCGCCGCCGAGCGCCACCGACCGGCGATAGAGGCTTTCCACCGCCTCCGGCTCGTGCGCGACGAAGGCGGCGATGTCGGCCAGCCATTTGAGCCGGGCCCAGGCATGGGTGGCGCCGTGGACGGCGAGGTAGGCGAAGAGCGCGTCGCTGGCGAGGGTGGGGAGGACGATGCCGCCGGGCAAAGCGACCGCCTGCCGCGGGGAGCCAAGGCCGACCCCGCCGAGCATCCGGGTGCTGTCGACGAAGGCCGTATGCAGCTCGAGCGCGACCGCGCCGTTTCGCCAGATGCTGTGCTTGGCCTTCTTCACCCAGGCGAGGATCTCGGCGCGGCTCGCGCCCTCGCGCGGCTGGATGCAGGAATAGCCCGAGCCCTCGACCGCCGCGATCGCCGCCTCGTAACGCGCGGCGTCGACGACCATATCGATGTCGATCGCCCGCTTCAGCCCCAACGTGCCGTAAGCGAGCATGTTCAGCGTCACGCCCTTCAGGAACAGGAAGTCGACGCCCGCGTCGCGCAGCAGCCGGTCGAGCCGCGCCGCCTCGGCCGTGAAGCGGAGATTGTCGCGCGCGATCGCCGCCGCCGCCGCGGCCAAGGCGTCGGCGACCGGGGCGGGCGGCACGACCTCCGCCCGGCGCAGGCCGTCATGGACCAGCCCTTCCACGCGGTGGCGGCGGGCGGTGCGGAGCAAGGCGTCCCAATCGCCGATCGCCGCCGCCGCTTCGCGCACCGCCGCCTCGCGCTCCGGCGACGGCGGCCAGCGGCAGCAGGCGGCGGCGAGCGCGAATTCGGGCGGAAGGCGGGAGACAGCGGTGGCTTTCACCATAGGCCAAAGCCTAGGATTCAAAGCCGATCCCCGCAACGAGCGTTTGCCGACAAGGCCGCCGCCCCTGTATCGGGCGGACATGGCCGCTTTCCGCCTGCCGCGTCTCCATCGCCTCAACGGAGCGGATTGGCTGCTGCTTGCCGAAGCGCTGCCGACGCTCGCCTGGGCGTCGCTCGCCATCGCCTTCCTGCCCTTTCGCCGGGTCGCCGCTGCTGCCTCGCTGCCGCGCCGGGCGCCGTCCGAGGACCGCCGGACGACGCCGCGCAAGATCGCCTGGGCGGTCGATGCCTGGGCGCGGCGCGTGCCCTGGCGGGCGGTCTGCTTCCAGCGCGGCCTTGCCGTCCATCGCATGCTGAGACGGCGCGGCTATGCCTCAATCCTCCATTACGGGGTCGCCCAGGATATGCCGAAGGGGCTTTCGGCCCATGTCTGGGTGAATCTCGACGGCAAGGCTGTGATCGGGGGCGAAGAGGCCCCGAAATTCGCCTGTCTTGCCGTCTTTCCCCCCGAAAAGGATGGAGTGGCGGGCCCAACAGGCTGAACCGGGCCGCTTCTTCGAAAGCGGTTTTCAGTCAGGTGAATCGCCTGACAGCCGAAAAGAACGATATAACAAGGACCTAGACTCGGGCTTCGCTTCAATCGAAGCGAAAACGAGTCTAGTCTGAAACCGCGAAGCACGGTAGACCCGCTTGGGGGAAGGCTGCGGATTCGCACATGGTGATGGTCTTGAGAGCGCTGTCGTGCGCGCTCGCCTTGTGCGCGGGCAGCGCCGCCCTGTGCCAAGAGGCGCGCCAAGAGGCGCGCCAGGAGGCGCACCAGGAAGCGCGTCCGCCGACGCGCCAATCCGCGCCGGCCGAGCCGACCTTGCCGCCGCCTTCGACCGATCCGATGAAGATTGACCTCTCGGCCGATCCGATCCTCCAGCTCGCCAGGGGCCAGGCGTCGGTGAGCCAGTTCCGGGCGCTGGTCGGCACCGCGGTCATCCACCATCCCGGCACGCTGGAGGCGGAAGCGGCGACGTCCGAGGCGCGCTCGGTGGTGAGCGAGGCCAATGAAAGGCGGCTGCCGTCGATCGACCTCTCGGTCGCCTCCAACCATTCGCTGTCGCGCCGCTTCGGGACGCTGACCGAGGACGTGATCGAGCGCTCGCAGCCGCGCGACCGCACCGACGTGACGCTCTCGGTCAGCCAGACCCTGTACGATTTCGGCGCGGGCTCCGACCGGGTTTCCGCGGCCGGGGCGCGCCTTCGCGCCGCCGGCGCCAATGCCGAGGCCAATGCCGACCAGATCGCGCTCGACAGCATCTCCGCCTGGTACGACGTCTTCGCCTATCGCGCCCTGGTCGGATTGAGCGAAGCCTTCGTGAAGAACCAGCAGGATCTTCGCGCCGCGATCGAGGAACGGATCCGGCAGGGCGTCTCGGCGCCGGGCGACACGGCGCGGATCGATTCCTATCTCGCCTCGGCCGAAACCCGCCTCGCCGAGTTCCGCCGCCAGCTTGCCAATGCCGACGCGCGCTTCACCGAATTGATGGGGGCGCCGCCGCCGCTCAAGCTCGAACGGGCGCCGGTCGCGACCCTGCCGGCGATGAGCAAGGATGCGGCCGCGCTCGCCGCGATGAGCGCGGCCCAGCCGCGCGCCGCCCAGGCGCTGGCCGACGCCTCGCGGCAGGAAGCGCGGGCGACCCGGGCCGACCGGCTGCCGCAGATCGGCGCCTCGGTCGACGCCAATCGCTACGGGATCATCGAGAACTCGACCGATTACGACATTCGCGGGCGCCTGACCCTGCGCGAGCATCTGTTCGGCGGCACCGAGGCGCGGATCGCCCAGGCCGAGGCGCGGGCGCGTTCCGCCGACGCCCATGCCACCCGCATCCGCGACGAGGCGGCGCGCGACGCCTCGATCGCCTGGTCCGACGTCCAGGCGCTGCAGGAGCAGCTCACCGCCACCGAGGCGAGCTACATCGCCGCCCGGCGCTCGCGCGACGTGCTGGTCGAGCGCTTCGTCTACGAGCGCGGCAATCTGTTCGACGTCGTCGCCTCCGAAGATTCCTATTTCGAGACGGCCACCGCCTATATACGGGCGCTGAGCGAGCTCGACGCGGCGCGCTACGTGCTGCTGTCCCGCACCGGCGGCCTGCTGCCGGCGCTCGGCATCGATCCGACGAGCATAGGGGGACGGCGTGACTGAGGCGATCGTGAAGGTGCCGCAGCCGCGCTTCGCGCCCTGGCTGATGGAGCCGATGCGGCGCAATCGCGGCACCTATGCCAGGGTCGCGTTCGCCGCGGTGATGATCAACGCCTTCGGCCTGGTGACGTCGCTCTTCACGATGACGATCTACGACCGGGTCGTTCCGAACAATGCGACCTCCTCGCTGGTGGCGCTTTCGATCGGCTTCGCGGTCATCGTCGTCTTCGACTTCATCCTGAAGCTGCTGCGCGCTTATTTCGTCGACATTGCCGGCGCCTCGATCGACCGCGACATCGGCGAGAGCCTGTTCGCCCGCCTGCTCAGCCTGCGGCTGGAGCTGCGCAAGGGGTCGACCGGGGCGCTCACCGGCCTGATGCGCGAGCTCGAGGCGTTGCGCGACTTCTTCGCCTCGGCGACGATGACGGCGATCGTCGACCTGCCCTTCATCTTCCTGACCCTGTTCGTCGTCGCCCTGATCGGCGGCAGGGTCGTCCTGGTGCCGCTCGCCGCCGTTCCGATCGTGATCGGCGTCGGCTGGCTCACCCAGCCGGCGATGAACCGTCTGGCCGCGCGCTCGATGGGCGAAGGGCTGCAGAAGCAGTCGGTGCTGGTCGAGACGGTCGGCGGCCTCGAAACGGTGAAGGCGACCGGCGCCGGAAGCCTGCTCGCGCAGCGCTGGGCCCGGGCGGTCGAGCAGCATAGCGCAAGCTCGCTTCGCCAGCGCCTCGTCGCGAGCATCGGCATCACCGTCGCCACCTCGGCCGGAACCATCTCCTATGCCACGGTCGTGGTCTTCGGCGTCGGGATGATCGCCAAGCAGGAGCTGACGATGGGCGGACTCATCGCCTGCTCGATCCTCGCCAGCCGGGCGATCGCGCCGCTCGCCCAGATCTCGCAGCTCTTGAGCAGGATGACCTCGACCCGCACCGCCTATCGCCAGCTCAACGAAATGATGAGCCAACCCGCCGAGGGCCCGTCGGGCGAGGGGCTGAAGCCGCGCGCGATCGGCGGCCGGATCGAGTTCCGCAACGTCGCCTTCCGCTATCCGCGCGCCGCCGAGAAGACGCTCGACGGCATCGGCTTCACCATCGAGCCGGGCGAGCATGTCGCCTTGCTCGGCCCGGTCGGCTCGGGCAAGTCGACCATCCTGCGCCTCGTCCTCGGCCTCTATCCGCCCGAGGAAGGGGTGGTGATGGTCGACGGCACCGACATCCGCCAGCTCGATCCGGTCGCGCTTCGCCGTCATGTCGGGGTCGCGCTGCAGGAAAGCGTGCTGCTCACCGGCTCGATCCGCGAGAATATCAACCTCGGCCGCGACGCGGTGGACGACGAGGAATTGCTGCGCGCCGCCACCCTCTCCGGCACCCACAGCTTCATCGGCCAGATCGCCAACGGCTACGATCTGCGCCTCGCCGATCGCGGCGAGGGCCTGTCGGGCGGGCAGCGCCAGTCGATCGCGCTCGCGCGCGCTTTGGCGGGACGGCCGCCGATCCTCCTTTTCGACGAGCCGACCAGCGCGATGGACACGCAGACCGAGATGGCGCTCATCCAGCGCCTGCAGGAGGAGCTGGCGGACCGCACCGTGATCCTCGTCACCCACCGGCCGCCTTTGCTCCAGCTCGTCTCGCGAATCCTGATCGTCGAGCGCGGCCGGATCGTCGCCGACGGCCCGCGCGACGAGGTGCTGAAGCGGCTCACCCGGCCGAAGGCGGCCTGAACGCGTGGACGACGCCGCCCATATCGAGGATTATGCCGGCCGCCTCCGCCCGGCTTCCGTCTCCAACCTCCTCCTCTGGGTGATCGGCGCCTTCTTCGTCGCCTTCTTCCTCTGGGCGTCGCTGACCAAGCTCGACCGGACGGTGAAGGGGCAGGGCAGGGTGGTTGCCAGCTCGCATCTGCAGGTGATCTCGAATCTCGACGGCGGCGTCGTCCAGTCGATCCTGGTGCGCACCGGCCAGCAGGTCCGCGCGGGCCAGGAGATGATCCGGCTCGACAAGACCCAGAGCCGCTCCGAGCTCGGCAGCGGCGAGGCCTCGGTCAATGCGCTGGCCGCCAAGGTCGCCCGCCTGCAGGCCGAGGTCGCCGGGCGCGAGCCGGTCTATCCGCCCGCGACCGGCCCCGACGTCGCCAGCCAGATCCTCATCGAACGCTCGCTCCACGCCGCGCGCCTGCAGGAGCTGGCGAGCCTCACCGAAGCGGGCAATGCCCGCGTCGCCCAGGCCAATCATGCGGTCCAGGAAGCCGAGGCGACCTATCAGGGCAAGGTCACGATGCGGGATTCCAAGCAGCACGAGCTGCAGATGATCCGGCCTCTGGTGGAAAAGGGGCTCGAGCCGCGCCTGTCGCTGATGCAGGCGGAGAGCGACTATCAGGTGGCCGAGAGCGACGCCGCGGCGGCGTCGGCGGCTCTGGCCCGCGCCCATGAGGCGGTCGGCGAGGCGCAGGCCCAGCTCGGCCACGACCGGCAGGATTGGCGCGCCCAGGCCGCCACCGATCTCGCCACCGCCCAGGCCGAGCGGGCGAGCCGCGGCAACGCGCTGCCGGCGCTGGAGGAGAAGGTGGCGCGGACCTTGGTGCGGGCGCCGCTCGACGGACGGGTCAACCGCGTCCTGGTGACCACGGTCGGCAGCGCCGTCCCGCCGGGGGCGCCGATGATCGAGATCGCGCCGACCGAAGAGGCTTTGCTCGTCGAGGTCCAGGTAAAGCCCAAGGACATCGCCTTCATTCGCATCGGCCAGCGGGCGCGGGTCAACATCACCGCCTACGATCCCTCGGTCTACGGCTCGCTCCAGGGCAAGGTCGTCGCCATCTCGCCCGATGCCAATGTCAACGAGAAGAATGGCGAGAGCTTTTATGTCGTCCAGGTCCGCACCGACAGCAACGCGCTGAAGGACCGCGCCGGGCGGCCGCTGGCGATCGGCACCGGCATGGTCGCCGATGTCAGCCTGCTCGGCGACAAGCGCTCGATCCTCTCCTACATCCTGACGCCGCTCACCCGCATCAGCGAGAATGCCGGGCGCGAATGAGCGTCGAATTCCCATCCGCCGTCGCGCTTGGCGTCGGCTTCCGCCCGGCCGGGGAAGCGGACCTGCTTTTCCTCGCTTTCCTCTACGCGTCGACGCGATGGGAGGAGCTGGCGCCGACCGGCTGGCCGATCGAGGCGCAGAAACGCTTCCTCGTCGAACAGTTCTCGCTCCAGCACAGCCATTACAACAAATATCATCCCGACGCGGCGCGGCTGGTGGTCGAGCGCGACGGCGCGCCGATCGGCCGTGTCTATCTCGACGAGACCGAGCGGCGCTTCAACCTGATCGACATCGCTTTGCTTCCGGAGCATCGCGGCGGCGGCATCGGCGGCGCGATCCTGGGCGACCTGGTCCGGCGCGCGCGGGAGACCGGCCGCGCGATCGATCTCTTCGTCGAGAAGAACAATCCGGTCCGCCGGCTCTACGACAGGCTCGGCTTCGTCACGGTCGAGGATGCCGGCGTCTACGACCGGATGGAGTGGCTGCCGCCGAGCGCGGATCGAAAAGGGCCTTCTCCATCGGGGTGACGGAGAAGGCCCTTCAAGCCCGTTGCGATCGGGTTCGCCCGATCAGGTCTGGCTCGGGAAGATGCCCTGCAGCGCGATGCAGAAATTGAGCGTCAGGAAAGGCTGCCGGTTCTCGTGCGCCTGGCTGCCGCCCGTATTGCCGACGCACTGCGGCGCCATCGCCACTGCGTTGTTCGAACTGACGTCGAAGATGTCGACGGGAAAATCGGCCCCCGAGCTCGGATGCCCGACGGTCTGGCCCAGCGAATTGCCGGCGGACGGCGTGACGACGTTGCTGGCAGGCGCCGTCGTCGCGTCGACCTGCAGGGGATGGACATGCGCGGGCATTTCGCTCTGGATGACGGTGTGGGCCTCCTGGCCGCCCCGTTCGCCGAGCGTGTGCCCACCGCCCGTGCTCATCGGGATGCGGCCGCGCAGATCGGGCAATGCGAAATTCACGCGGCCGTCGCCGCCATAGGTCGTGCCGAGCAGCGAGAACAACGCCTGGTTCTGGTTGATCGGCAGGAGCTGGCCGTTGCACAAGGCCCAGCCCTTGGGCGCGAAGCTGAACGACATGATCTTGATTTCGGAGAGGAACGGCGTGGACATGGTCGGACTCCCGGATCTTCGCTCAGCTGCGCGGTGGGAACACGCCCTGGAGGGCGATGCAGAAGTTCAAGGTCAGATAGGGCATCATATTGTTGTGCGGCTGGCTGCCTCCGGCGACGCTCAGTGCCACCGGGTTGAGCATCGTCGTCGGCTGGCCCGCGGCGGTGCTGTACATCTTGGCCGAAACGTTGGCCTGGAAATTTCCCTCGAAGCCCTTGGAGAATTGCGAGTTCGCCACGGTCGCCACCGTCCCGGCCGAGCTGTTCACGAAATAACCGTGGCTGTGCATCGGCATTTCGCTGGTCAGCAGGGTGACGAAATCGACGCCGGTCTGTTCGCCGAGGTCGTAGATGCTCAGCCCCGGACCCGGCTGGCTGCTGCCGGTGTGGAGCGGTGCATCGCCCTCAAGGTTCGGCAGCCCGAAGGTCGCCTTGCCGTCGCCGCCATAAGTGGTGCCGAGCAGCGAGAAGAGCGCGGTGTTCTGGCTGATCGGCAGGAGCTGCCCGGCGCAGAAGGCCCAGCCCTTGGGAGCGAAGTTGAACGGGAAGATGCGGATCTCGGCAACGAAGGGGTTCGACATGGAAATTCTCCGGTCTGATGGACGGCGTCGTCGAATCCGGCCTCAGGTCTGCGTCGGAAAGACCCCGAAGAGCGAGAGGATGAAGTTTATCGCGAGGATCGGCTGGATGTTCTCGTGCGGCTGGCTGCCGCCCTGCGGCGGGATCGTGTTCGCCGCGAGCTGCACCTGGTTGGCCGAATCGTTCGGCCCATAGGTTTTGACCTGATTCTGTCCGGCCGGGCCCATGTTGGCGGGGAACAGGACATTGGTCCCCTTATTGGCCGTGGCGGTCGTGTTCATGCCGAGCGGCGCGTGGGTGTGCTGGGGAATCTGGTTGGTGTTCAGGGTCACCTGCTCGACGCCGCCATTCTCGGCCAGGATGTAATTGCTCGTGCCATTGCTGCCTTGGTGGAGCGGCACCCGGCCCCTGAGGTCCGGCAACGCAAAGGTGTTTTGACCGTCGCCGCCATAAGTGGTGCCGATGAGGTTGAAGAGCGTGTCGTTCTCCGAGATCGGAAGGAGCTGGCCATCGCAGAACGCCCAGCCGGCCGGGGCGAAATTGCCCCCGAACATCCGGATCTCGCCGACATAAGGCTGGCCCATTTCCCCTCCCCTTCCGCGCCCGACTCGCAGTCCCCGGCGGCCCGGGCGGACCGCCAATGGCGCCTTTAGGGCACGGCCGACCGCCGGCTGTCAAACCCTAAAGCCGAATCCATTGTAAATGAACGAAATGACATTCGAGCGACTGCGGATTCATCGGTGTGGCGCCTTGGCCGAGGCGCGCCGCAACGCCGACGGGACGCGCAATTAGGGCGCAGAACCGGCTAGCAAGCGCGGGTTTTCTGTGCGAGACCATGCGGAACGCCGCGGCGACCAAGAATCGTCCAACGGTACTGGTTTGGTGACTGCGGCAGGCTGCCGCAAGGGGGATAAAATGGCGATTCGGTCTTCGTCGGGCTTCCACGCTCCGGGTCACACGCTCTTCGACAATGGCGGCACCGGCCTGACCGATGCCGGCACGGTCGCGACCGACGGACTGGTGCTGAACCCGGCCGTGCAGGCGACCGGCGCGGCGCCCGGCGACGGCGGCCTCGCTTCCGACGCGGCCGGCACCGGCTTTACGATGACGATCGGCGATGCCGCCTCCGATGCCTTCAGCCTCACCTCCGCCAATCTCGCGGCGGCCGGGCTCAACGCCGCGGACGCCGATTGGGGCAAGCTGCAGAACGGCCTTTCCGAAATCTACATGGAATCGCAGCTCGACGTCGCCAACCTGACCGGCGCGGCGCGCACATCCGCGCTGGACGGCTTCCACAGCGTCAACACCGCCGCCGACGTCTATGACGGCATGGTCGCGATCGACGCGGTCGCGACCAATGGCGACGGCGCCGCTCTCCTCTCCCAGCTCGAGGCCCTCGGCCTCCAGAACGGCGCGTCCTACGGGGGCATGGCCGGCGGCTTCATCTCGCTCGACTCGCTCGACAGCGTGTCCAAGGCCAGCCTGCTCGCCTTCGCGCGGCCGGTCTATGCGGTGACCGAGGCGGGGCCGGGCGCCGGCTCGGTGGTGAGCCAGGACGTGCAGGCGATGCACGCCGACACGGTGCAGGCGGGCGGCCTGACCGGCGCCGGAATCACCATCGGCGTCATCTCCGACAGCTTCAACACGAGCACGTCGGCCGACAAATATGCCAACGACGTCACCAGCGGCGACCTCCCGGCCGGAATCAACATCATCGAGGATCATCCGGCCGGCACCGACGAGGGCCGTGGCATGGCCCAGGTCGCTTACGACATCGCGCCGGGCGCCAATTTCGAATTCTACACCGGCGACACCAGCATGGCGGATTTCGCCCATGGCATCGTCACCTTGTCCCAGGACCACGACCAGATCATCGTCGACGACCTTCGCTATTTCGCCGAGCCGATGTTCCAGGACGGTATCCTCGCCCAGGCGGAGGACGAGGCCTATTCCAACGGCTCGATGGTCTTCTCCTCGGCCGGCAATTATGCCGACCGCGCCTATGACAGCGCGTTCCGGGATTCGGGCCAGACGTTCACCGATCCCAATAACGGCGTCACCTACGAGCTGCACGATTTCGATCCGAGCGCGGCGGTGAACACCAAGCAGTCGGTCACCCAGGCCGGCACCGTCGACTATATCCTGCAATGGGACCAGCCCTTCTTCTCCCTGGGCGGCGCCGGCGCGACCAGCGACCTCGCGCTTCTCTTCTTCTCCGGCGCGAGCTTCCTCGGAGAGGCCGATTCGACCCATGTCGGCGGCGACCCGATCGAGATCGCCGGCTTCAACGGCAGCGGCACATTGTCGGTGGAGATCGGCGTGAAGCAGGGAACGCCGCTTCCCAACGAGATCAAATATGCGATGATCGGCGGCAATTCGGCCATCAACACGTTCGCGACCTCCAGCGCGACCATGTACGGCCATGCCAATTCCGATCATGCGATCGCGGTCGGCGCGGCGGACTGGTTCAACACGCCGGCCTTCGGCCAGACGCCGCCGCTCGGCGAGTTCTTCACCTCGAAGGGCGGCCAGAACATCCTGTTCGACGACCATGGCAACCGGCTCGGCACGCCGGAGATTCGGCCGGGGGTCGCCTTCACCGCCGCCGACGGCGGCAACACCACCTTCTTCAGCTCCGACGTCAGCGGCGATGCCGATACCAATCCCAATTTCTACGGCACGTCGGCGGCGGCGCCGAATGCGGCGGCGATCGCGGCCCTGCTGATGCAGGCCGAGCCGCACGCGACCCGCGACCAGATCCTCACCGCGATGAAGAATAGCGGGATCGACATCACGGCCAATGACAACAATATCAACAGCCATACGACCGGCGTGGCCACCGGCGCCGGCACCGACGTCTGGACCGGCACCGGCCTGATCCAGGCGGACCAGGCGCTGACCAACCTTGCGGCGATGACGGTCTCCGGCCAGCTCTGGTTCCTGACCCAGGGCAGCACCTCGAACGCGCGTCTCGCCTACGACAATAATGACGGCAGTCCGGACACCGTGCTGATCGACGATTCGGCGACCGCCAAACTTGGAACGTTCCACCCGCAAGACGTGCAGGTCGACTGGGCCGCCGGCGTCTATTTCGTCGTCGCCAATGGCGGCCCGAGCGGAAGCGGCGCCGAGGTCCTGATGGGCCATATCAACAGCAACGCCGCGCCCGTCGTCGTCTATACCCCGCCCTCGACCAACGACGTCATCAACACGCTCCAGGTCGATCCGCTCACCCATCACCTCTATGTCGGCAAGGCCGATGCCGGGCTCACCCCGACCTCGACCGGCATCCTCGATTTCACTTATTCGCCGGGCGCTTCCTCGACGCCGCTGACCCTCACCCCGGTCGCGACGAATAACGGTTTTCTGGTCAAGTCGAGCCAGCAGTCGGCGATTCCGAACGATCCCACTTTCGGGGTGCCGGTCTTCGACACCCGTGCCTTGGCGCTCGACCATTCGACGCACACATTGTTCTTCACCAACGAGACGGACGGCGGCGCCTTCACCAACGAAATCTACAAGGTCGACACCGGCACCGGCGTGGTGACGAGGCTGCTGCAGCAGACGCAATTCCCCGTCACCACCGACGGCTCGACGCCTTACCCCAACGGGTACATTACCGGCGTCACCGTCGATCCGAGCACCCAGCTCGTCTATTTCACGACGCATTCGCAATCGCCGTCGGGCGCCGGCAGCTATAGCAACGCCACCGACCAGATTTATTATATTGCCGAATCCGCCAGCGGCAGCACGGCGGCGACGGCGGTGACGCTGAGCGGCATGCCCGCCGGCACGCAGAGCGTCTTCTATCCCAACGAGATCACGATCGATCTGCAGAATCGCATGATCTATGTCGGATCCGAGCAGACCGGCAGCGGCGGGGGTGCCGACGCCAATTCCGCCGACGATTCGATCTTCGTCTTCCAGCTCAGCGCCGACGGCCATAGCGCCACCTATGTGCGGACGATCGCGCCCTCGCCGGCCTTCACCGAGGCGGGCGACAACATCTCGGACATGACGTTCGACAATATTCCGATGCTGACCGGCCTTGCCGGCACGTCGACCCATGCCGTCGAGCAGAGCGCCGCGGTGACCCTGCTCACCGGGCTGCCGACGATCACCGACATCGACGGCGATCATCTGTCGTCCGTCACCGTGAAGATCACCGGCGGCACGTTCAGCTCGAACGAGAACAGCACGGCCGACGACCATCTCTCGGTCATCGCCGGAGCGACGGCGGGGACGAACATCACCGCCAGCTACGACGCGGCGAGCGAGACGCTGACGCTCAGCGGCTACGACACCTTCGCCCATTATGAAGCGGTGATGGCCGCCGTCCAATATGCGACGACCGGCGACAACCCGACCGATTACGGCAACAACGCCAGCCGTACGATCACCTGGACGGCGAGCGACGGCGCACTCGGCATTCCCGACGGCCAGCAAAACCAGGGCACGACCACGGTCAATATCGACGCGGTCAACGACGCGCCGGTCAACACGGTCGGCGGCACCGTCGCCGCCACCGAGGATACCGCCATCCACGTCACCGGCGTGTCGATCAGCGACGTCGACGCCGATCCTTTGGTCGCGACGATGACCGTGACCCTCTCGGTCTCGCACGGCACTTTGAGCGTCACCGCGTTCGGCTCCGTCGTCATCGGCGGCAGCGGCACGGCCACCGTGACGCTGACCGGCACGCAGAACGACATTAACGGGCTGATTGCCGGGAACCACCTGACCTATGCGCCGGCGGCCAATTACAACGGCTCCGACACGCTCCACATCGTCACCAGCGACGGCGGCGCCACCGGCTCGGGCGGCGTGCTCAGCGACACGGACGACAAGGCGATCACCGTCGCCGCGGTCAACGATCCGGTCACCGCAGCGGTGCCCGCCACCGCCACGCTGAACGAGGACAGCTCGACCGCGCTCGCCGGCATGTCGATCAGCGACGTCGACGCGGTGCTCGCGCCGAACGGCGTCTACGAGGTCACCATCTCCGCGACCCACGGCGCGATCTCTTTGACCACGCTCACCGGCCTCACCTTCACCGCCGGCGACGGCACGTCGGACGGCTCGATGACCTTCCACGGCACGCTGGCCGACATCAACAACGCGCTTGCGACCGCAAGCTATGCCGGCAACGCCAATTATAACGGCTCGGACCAGGTCAGCCTGCACGTCACCGACACGTTCGGCGGCATCGTCGCCACCGGCTCCGGCGCCGCGACCAGCGACACCGAGAACGTCGCCGTCACCGTCAACGCGGTGAACGATCCGGTGACGGCGATCGTGCCCGGTCCGGTCACGGTCAACGAAGACACGCCATCTGCGGTCACCGGCGTCTCGATCAGCGACGTCGACGCCGTGCTGGCGCCGAATGGCGTCTATGAGGTCACCGTTTCGGCGGCCCACGGCGCGCTGACGATGACCACGCTCGCCGGCCTCACCTTCACCGCCGGCGACGGCACCGCCGATGCCACCATGACCTTCCACGGTACTTTGTCGGCCATCAACACCGCGCTGGCGACGCTC
>DASXCT010000007.1:0-13284 GCA_036491055.1 Allosphingosinicella sp. | reverse complement strand
GCCGACGTAGACGATGATCAGCAGCATCGCGATGAACTCGGCGCCGAGCAACAGCATCAGCCCGGCGGCGTTGAAGAAGGACAGGATCAGCCAGAGCACCGAATGCACCGGGTTGCGCGCGAGGATCACAAGAACCGCGCTGGCGATCACCAGGATCGCAAAGAGGTAGAAGGCAAAGGCCTGGATCACGTCTGTCGATTGCCCCGTTCGGCTGCGCGCTTAACGATAGGGTGCATCGGCGGCAAGGTTCGCGGCAATCGCACGCTCCCAGCGGTCGCCGTTGTCGAGCAGCTTCTGCTTGTCGTAGATCAGCTCCTCGCGTGTCTCGGTCGAGAACTCGAAATTCGGCCCCTCGACGATGGCATCGACCGGGCAGGCCTCCTGGCAGAAGCCGCAGTAGATGCACTTGGTCATGTCGATGTCGTAGCGGGTCGTGCGGCGCGAGCCGTCGTCGCGCGGCTCGGCTTCGATCGTGATCGCCTGCGCCGGGCAGATCGCCTCGCACAGCTTGCAGGCGATGCAGCGTTCCTCGCCATTGGGATAGCGGCGCAGGACATGCTCGCCGCGGAAGCGCGGCGACAGCGGGTTCTTCTCATAGGGGAAGTTGATCGTGTACTTCGGCTTGAAGAAGTACTTCAGCGTCAGCCAATGGGCCTTGACGAACTCCCACAGGGTGAACGCCTTGATGTGACCGGCGATGCTCATGACATGGCTCCGGAGCGGGTCAGCATCAGCCAGCCCGAAACGAGGAAGACCCAGAACAGCGACAGCGGCAGGAAGATCTTCCAGCCGAGCCGCATCAGCTGGTCGTAGCGGTAGCGCGGCACGGTCGCCTTCACCCAGGAGAAGACGAAGAAGAAGAACAGGATCTTGAGGAAGAACCAGACGATCCCGGGCACATAATAAAGCGGCGCCCAGTCGACCGGCGGCAGCCAGCCGCCCCAGAAGAGCAGGCTGGTCATGCCGCACATCAGCAGCACGTTGCCGTACTCGCCGAGCCAGAAGAGGGCGAAGCTCATCGAGCTGTACTCGGTCTGGTAGCCGGCGACGAGCTCGCTCTCCGCCTCGGTGAGGTCGAACGGCGCGCGCGCGGTCTCCGCCATGGCCGAGATCAGGAAGATGATTGAGAGCGGGAACAGCAGGGGATTGAAGCCGAAGCCGCTCAGGAAGCCGAACAGCTCGCCCTTCTGCGCCATGACGATGGTCGAGAGGTTGAAGCTGTCCGCCCAGAGCACGATTGGGATCAGGACGAAGCCGATCGAGACCTCGTAGCTCACCATCTGCGCGGCAGCGCGAAGCGCCGAATAGAAGGGATATTTGGAATTGGACGACCAGCCCGCGATGATCACGCCGTAGACGCCGAGCGAGGAGATGGCGAGCAGGTAGAGCAGGCCGACATTGATGTCGGCGAGCACCATGCCCGCCTGGAACGGCACCACCGCCCAGCCGATCAGGGCCATGGTGAAGGTGATGATCGGCGCGATGATGAACAGGCCGGGATTGGCGCTGGACGGGATGATGGTCTCCTTGAGGAAGACCTTCAATCCGTCGGCGAAGCTCTGGAGCAGGCCGAGCGGCCCCACCACGTTCGGCCCGCGCCGCAGCGCCATCGCCGCCCAGATCTTGCGGTCCGCATAGATGATCATCGCCACCGCCAGCATCAAAGGAAGGGCGATGAGCAGGACCAGGATCAGGTTGGCGATGAACCAGCCCCAATCCGGACCCAACCAGGTGCTCTGGAACCAGGCTGTCATCGTAAATTCCTCCCCGGAACGGGGATGAGCAGGCCCGCCATGCCCCCGGCATGGCTGCGGATGTCCGGGGGACATCCGAACCTGCTCATGACCGCGCGTAGCGCGGTGGAGGGGGCGCCGAGACCCCCACCGAGCCCCCTCCACCAGCCTATTGCTGGTCCCCCTCCCCGTCCCGGGGAGGATTTGAAGAGAGCCATCATTCCGCCGCCTCCTGGAAGGTGCGGCCGTGGAGGATCTCGGCCGAGCAGCGCTGAAGCGTCGGCGACGAACGCGCGATCGGGTTGGTCAGGTAGAAATCCTCGATCGGATAGGCGATGCCGCCGGACAGCCTCGGCGCCTTACCCTTGAAGACCGGCAGCGGATCGACCTCGCTCAAGCCGAGCGTGCCGAGCCGCGGCACTTCGGCGGCGATGGCGGCGCGCAGCTGCGACAGATCGTCGAACGGAAGCGTCTTGCCGAGCACATCCGACAGCGCCCGGAAGATCGTCCAGTCCACCCGCGCCTCGCCGGGCGGATGGACGGCGAATTCGGAGACCTGGACCCGGCCTTCCAGGTTCACATAGGTGCCGTGCTTCTCGGTATAAGCCGCGCCCGGCAGGATGACGTCGGCATGGCGGACACCGTGATCGCCATGGGTGCCGACATAGATGGTGAAGGTGTCGCCAAAAGCGGAAATGTCGGTCTCGTCGACCCCAAGCAGGAACAGGGCCTTGAGCTCGCCTGCCTTCGTCCGGATCGCGTCGATCCCGCCTTCGGTGGTGAAGCCGATATCGAGCGCGCCGACCCGCGAGGCGGCATTATGCAGGACGTTGAAGCTCGCACCGAGCGCGGCCGCCGCGGCGCGGGCGGCCTCATAGGCGCCTTCCCGGACCAGCGCGCCCATGCCGACGATGATTGCCGCATTCTCCTTGCCCGCGAACGCCTCGCCGACTTCCTTCGGCAGCTTGGCGAGCAAGCCGAGATCGTCGCCGAGATCGGTGACGGGATAGGTAAGATCGACCGGCGGCCCGATCCGGAACACTCTCGCCCCCGCCTTCACCGCCTTGCGGATGCGGGTGTTGACGAGGCTCGCCTCCCAGCGCGGATTGGTCCCGACCAGCAGGATGACGGGCGCGGCCTCGATGCCGGCGATGGTCGCATTGAAGCGATAGGCGGCGGGGGTCGAGACGTCGAAGCGGGCGCCGTCCACCCGGCTCTCGTGCAGGGTCGAGCCGAACGCGTTGACCAAAGCCTTGAGCGCGAACATCGATTCGAGATCCTGGAGATCGCCGGCCAAAGCCGCGACCTGGTCGCCGCGCGCCCCCTTCAGCGCCCTGGCGATGGCGGCGAAGGCCTCCTCCCAGCTCGCCGGCTGGAGCTTGCCGCCCTTGCGCACCCACGGCCGGTCGAGCCGGTTGCGCACCAGCCCGTCGACCGCGTGGCGGGTCTTGTCGTGGGCCCATTCCTCGTTCACGTCGTCGTTGATCCGCGGCAGCGCGCGCATCACCTCGCGGAAGCGGTGGTCGAGGCGGATATTGGTGCCGACCGCGTCCATCACGTCGATGGCGGGCACCTTGCGCAGCTCCCAGGGCCGCGCCTCGAAGCTGTAGGGTTTGGAGACCAAAGCGCCGACCGGGCAGAGATCGACCACGTTGCCGCTCAGCTCCGACGTCACCGCCCCCTCCAGATAGGAGGTGATCTGCATGTTCTCGCCGCGGCCGATCGCGCCGATCTCCTCGACTCCGGCCACTTCCTCGGCGAAGCGAATGCAACGCGTGCACTGGATGCAGCGGGTCATGATCGTCTTGACGACCGGGCCCATATATTTCTCGGTCACCGCGCGCTTGTTCTCGTGGAAGCGCGAATGGCCGCGGCCATAGGCGATGGCCTGGTCCTGGAGATCGCATTCGCCGCCCTGGTCGCAGATCGGGCAATCGAGCGGGTGGTTGATGAGCAGGAACTCCATCACCCCCTCGCGCGCCGTCTTGACCATCGGCGTCTGGGTGAAGATTTCCTGGCCCTCGGATGCCGGAAGCGCGCAGCTCGCCTGCGGCTTGGGCGGCCCCGGCTTCACCTCGACCAGGCACATGCGGCAATTGCCGGCGATGGTCAGCCGCTCGTGATAGCAGAAGCGCGGAATCTCCTTGCCCGCCATCTCGCAGGCCTGGAGCACGGTCGCCCCCTGTGGAACCTCGATCTCGACGCCGTCGACCTTGACCTTGGGCATCAGCCGGACGCTCTCTGGCTAAGAGTGACGGAGACGCGATAAGCCGCTTCCCCGAGCAGGGCGCGCAGCGACGCCATCTCCATGTCGATCCCCTTGTCGGGCGGGACGCAGCGGTTGACGGCCGGCAGCAAGGCCGCCAGCGCCGCCTTCTCCTCCGGCGATCCCACCCTGGTGCCGAAGACGGCGAAGCTCTTCCGCGGCTCGGCCCGAACCACGCATTCGGCCACGGCAAGGCCGGCGAGCATCTGCTGCGCCCAGGGCTTCAATTTCGCAGCCGCCGCCGGCCCAAGCGGGGTGAAGACCGGGCCGATCCTCCCCTTCGGCACGCCGATGGCGGAAAAATCGCGCAGGACGAGATATTCGGCGATGGCACCGCGCTGGAACGGCCCCTGGAGCCTGAGCTCGGCATCTTCTCCGGTTCCTTCGGAGAGGCAGTCCCCCGGATTCGCCGCGAAAAACGCCCGGAACGATTCTTCGGTGCCCGGCGCATAGGCAAGGATGCGGCGCGACGGCCCGGGGCTGTCCTTCACCATGCAGGCCGCCATGGCGTAGGTCGTCCGAAGGGCCTCGGGAGTTGGAAGGTCCTGCGCCGCGGCGGGGCTCGCGGCGCCGATGCACAGCGCCAGCAAAAGCCGCCATGGCCCGTGGATTTTGACCCTGGGCATCATTCGACACCTGGAACGATGCAGGGTGGCGCCTGGTCTTCGCGGCCCACCGCGCATTCGTTTTCGGACCACGAACCCGCGGCCTCGCGGGCAAGATAGGCTTCATTGGTCCATTCATTCTCGGGGCCGGACCGGACACGCCGACGCGAAAATGCGAAAGCGCTGAGCGCCAGAGCCAAAAAGAGTGTTCCGGCTATGAGCGGAAGGGCGTTCACTCGATTGCCTCCGGCTCTGCCTCATCCCGTTCGCGCGTCGCGACGCGATCGTGAATGGCGATCAGCAGGTTTGCGAAGATGCCATAGGCGACCCACTGGACGGCATAAACGAGAGCCTTGAGCAGGCCCGCAAACAGCTGAAGCCGAATGTTGATGTCGTAATCGATGCCCCCGAATGTCCCACGGGCGAAATATTGCTCCAGGGGGATCAAATTCCCCAGCAGATCGATCGCGGCGATCACGTAAAAGAGCTTCGGCGCACTGCGGATGAAGGCGGAGAGCCGGGTCATGCCGCCGCCTCCAGCGCGCGGCCGCGCCGCGCCTCGATGCGGCGTTCGATCTCCGGGCGGAAGTGGCGGATCAGGCCCTGGATCGGCCAGGCGGCGGCGTCGCCCAGCGCGCAGATCGTATGGCCCTCGACCTGCTTGGTGACGTCCCACAAGGCATCGATCTCGCCGATATCGGCATTGCCTTCGACCAGCCGCTCCATCACCCGCCACATCCAGCCGGTGCCCTCGCGGCAGGGCGTGCACTGGCCGCAGCTCTCATGCTTGTAGAAATAGGAGATGCGGGCGATCGCCTTCACCACGTCGGTCGACTTGTCCATGACGATCACCGCCGCGGTGCCGAGGCCCGATTTCAGATCGCGCAAGGCGTCGAAATCCATCGGCGCGTCGATGATCTCGTTCGCCGGCACCAAAGGCACGGACGAGCCGCCGGGGATGACGGCGAGGAGGTTGTCCCAGCCTCCACGTACGCCGCCGGCATGGCGCTCGATCAACTCGCGGAACGGCACCGACATCGCGTCCTCGACGACGCAGGGCCGGTTCACATGGCCCGAAATCTGGAAGAGCTTGGTGCCTTCGTTCTTCTCGCGTCCGATGCCCTTGAACCAGGCGGCGCCGCGGCGAAGGATGGTCGGGACGACCGCGATCGATTCGACATTGTTGACCGTGGTCGGGCAGCCGTAGAGGCCGGCGCCGGCCGGGAAAGGCGGCTTCAGCCGCGGCATGCCCTTCTTGCCTTCGAGGCTTTCGAGCATCGCCGTCTCTTCGCCGCAAATATAGGCCCCGGCGCCGCGATGGACGAACAGGTCGAAATCGTAGCCGGATTTGGCGGCGTTCCTGCCGAGCAGGCCGGCATCGTAAGCTTGCTGGACGGCGGCCTCGAGCGTCTCGGACTCGCGGATGAACTCGCCGCGGATATAGATATAAGCCGCCCGCGCCCGCATCGCGAAGCCGGCGATCAGGGCGCCCTCGACCAATTTGTGCGGATCGTGGCGGATGATCTCGCGGTCCTTGCACGATCCGGGCTCGGATTCGTCGGCGTTGATGACGAGGAAATTGGGCTTTCCGGGCCTGGGCTCCTTGGGCATGAAGCTCCACTTCATGCCGGTCGGAAAGCCGGCGCCGCCGCGGCCGCGCAGGCCCGACGCCTTGATCTCGTCGATGATCGCATCCTGGCCGCGCGCCATCAGGCCTTTGGTGTCGTCCCAGTCGCCGCGCGCCATCGCGGCTTTGAGGCCCCAATCCTGGAAGCCGTAGAGGTTGGTGAAGATCCGGTCCCTGTCTGCCAGCATCAGCGCGGACCCTCGATCATCCTGCGGACGCCGAAGAAGACGGCGGCCGCCACCGCGACCGCGATGGCGATCCCGATCAGCTTGAACGTGAAGAAGACGACCTTCACCAGCAGCCAGAGGATAAGGATCCCGACGAGGATCGAAACGGCGAGCGAGCCACCCGATTTCATGCCTTCACCGTCGCCCCAGCGAAGGCTGGGGCCCCAGAGAGAAAACGACGCGGGTGCCTTTCACCCGCTGGGATGCCAGCCTTCGCTGGCATGACGAGACTGGTCATGCCTTCGCCTCCTCGCCCCATTCGGGCCGATAATCGTGATTCTCGCTCACCATCGCCTTGAGCGTCGTCGGGCCGCCGATGGGACAGCTCGTCTGCCGGTCGATCCGCGGCCCCGGCTTCGGCGTCTCGCCCTTCGCGAGGGCGTCGAGCAAAGCCGTCGTCGTCTCGAAGGTCAAATCCTCGTAATTGTCGTCGTTGATCTGCGCCATCGGCGCGTTGGCGCAGGCGCCGAGGCATTCGACCTCGGAGAGGGTGAAGAGGCCGTCGGGCGTCGTCCGGCCCTTCTTCATGCCGCGCGCGATGCAGGCGGCGAAGACGTCGTCGGAGCCACGCAGCCAGCACGGCGTCGTGCCGCACACCTGGACATGGTAGCGGCCGACCGGCGCCAGGTTGAACATCGTGTAGAAGGTCGCGACCTCGTAGGCGCGCATGTACGGCATCGAGAGCGTGGCCGCGACATATTCGATCACCGGGATCGGCAGCCAGCCCTGGGTGCTCGTCTCCGCCCCGATCTGGCGCTGGGCGAGATCGAGCAAAGGGATGATCGCGCTGTGCTGCCGCCCCGGCGGGTAATGGCCGACGATCGTCTTCGCCTGCGCCGCATTCTCGTCCGTCCAGGCGAAACCGCCCCAGCGGGCGCGAATCTCGTCGATGTCGGGCACGCTGTTGGGGAGCAGGTCAGCCATTGGCATCGCTCTTGTTGCGCGTGTCGAACCGCGCCTCGCCGACCTCGCCGACATGCTGGAAGAAGAAACGCTGCAGCAGGAAGCCTGCCACGGCGGTCCCGGTCATGAATAGGATCAGGAAGACGTTCCAGGCCAGGTTCCCCGGCACATTGAACTCGGCATAGAGCGGAATCCCGACCGCGATGAGAATGCCGGCACCGCCCCCCATGACGTAATGGCGGCCGCGCGTGTCGATCCCGGCTTTGTCGGGCGCGGAATTGGGGAGGATATCAACCATGGCGACGCCTCCTCTCCGCCAGGCCGGGAAACGCCGCGTCGAACCGCTCCCGGTTTTGCCAGCGCATCACCATCAAAATGATCTGGAAGAGCATGGCTCCGCCCGCACAGACGACGAGGCCCGCCGCCGGAACGCGGCCCATGGTCCGGAGAGACGGAACCAGAAACTCGGCGGCCAGCACGACCAAGAACCCGCAACCGAGAAGGATACAGATCGAATGGCCGCGCGCCGCGATGGTCAGCCAAATCGTCACCGGTCGATCTCCCCGAAGACGATGTCGAGCGAGCCGAGGATGGCGGTGACGTCGGCCAGCATATGGCCCTTGGTCATGAAGTCCATCGCCTGGAGGTGGCTGAAACCGGTCGGCCGGAGCTTCACGCGATAGGGTTTGTTGGTGCCGTCGGCGACGAGATAGATTCCGAACTCGCCCTTGGGGCTCTCGGTCGCCACGTACACCTCGCCGGCGGGCACGTGATAGCCTTCGGTATAGAGCTTGAAGTGATGGATGAGCGCTTCCATCGACTGCTTCATCTCGCCGCGCCTGGGCGGCACCACCTTGCGGTCGAGGCTGGCGATCGGCCCTTCCGGCATCGCATCGAGGCATTGCTTCATGATCCGCACCGACTGGCGGACCTCCTCGGCGCGGACCATCAGCCGGTCGTAGCAATCGCCCCTGGTGCCAATCGGCACGTCGAATTCGACCCGGTCGTAGACATCGTAGGGCTGGGCCTTGCGGATGTCCCAGGGAATGCCGGAGGCGCGGATCATCGGGCCGGAGAAGCCCCAGGCGAGCGCATCCTCCTTCGAGACGGTGGCGATGTCGACGTTGCGCTGCTTGAAGATGCGGTTGTCGACGACGAGCGAAAGCGAATCCTCGAACAGGCGGTGGAGCTTCCTGTCCATCCATTCGCCGATATCGTCGAGCAGGGCCTGGGGCACGTCCTGGTGGACGCCGCCCGGCCGGAAATAGTTTGCGTGCATCCGCGCGCCGGACGCCCGCTCGTAGAAGTTCATGATGTCTTCGCGCGGCTCGAACAGCCACAGGTTCGGCGTCATCGCGCCGACGTCCATGATGTGGCTGCCGATGTTGAGCAGATGGTTGGAGATGCGGGTCAGCTCGGCGAAGAAGACGCGCAGATATTGGGCGCGGAGCGGCACTTCGAGATCGAGCAATTTCTCGATCGCGAGCACGTACGAGTGCTCCATCGACATGGGCGAGACGTAATCGAGCCGGTCCATATAAGGGCCGGCCTGCATATAGGTCTTGTACTCGCAGAGCTTCTCGGTGCCGCGGTGGAGCAGGCCGACATGGGGATCGACCCGTTCGACGATCTCGCCGTCCAGCTCGAGGACGAGGCGAAGCACGCCGTGCGCGGCCGGATGCTGCGGGCCGAAATTGATCGTGTAATTGGCGATCCGAGCCTCGGCCGCGCCGGAGCGGGCGACCTCCTCGTCGTGCGGCAAAGCGGGGGTGGCGAGGGTCATGCCACCACCGTCACCCCGGCGAAGGCCGGGGTCCCGGAGAGACATTGACGCAGGCGTTCTTCACCCGCTGGGATCCCGGCCTGCGCCGGGATGACGAGGAGGCCTGTCACTTCTTGATCTCCTCGGCCTCGAGCGGCGTCGGCGCGCCGGGGGCTTCGGGCGAGGCTTTCTCGTCGCCGGGGAGGACGTAACGGGCGCCTTCCCAGGGGCTCAGGAAATCGAACGGGCGGAAATCCTGCGGCAGCCGCACCGGCTCGTAGACGACGCGCTTCTGCTCCTCCGAATAACGCAGCTCGACATAGCCGGAGAGCGGGAAATCCTTGCGGAACGGATGGCCGCGAAAGCCGTAATCGGTGAGGATGCGGCGCAGATCGCCATTGCCCTCGAAGATCACGCCGTAAAGATCGAACACCTCGCGTTCGAGCCAGCCGGCGACCGGCCACAAACCGGTGACGGAGGGAACGGCATGGTCCTCGTCGGTCGAGACGCGGACTCGGATGCGGTGGTTCCTGGTCACCGAGAGGAGGTGATAAACGACCTCGAACCGCTCGGGCCGCTGGGGATAATCGACCCCGGCAATCTCCATCAATTGCTGGTATTCGAAGCGGTCGCGAAGCGTGCGGCAGATTTCGGCCAGGCTCTCGCGCTTTACCGTCAGCGACACCTCGCCGACCTCATCCTTTGCCTCGATCAGCGCATCGCCGATCGCGGCCTTGATTTCGTCGATTATCCCCTCGCGCGCGGGGATTCGGGGGGCGGAATTGTTCATCGCCTACCGCTCGATCGTGCCGGAGCGGCGGATCTTCCGCTGCAGCTGCATGACGCCGTAGAGCAGGGCCTCGGCGGTCGGCGGGCAGCCGGGGACGTAGATGTCGACCGGAACGATCCGGTCGCAGCCGCGCACCACCGAATAGGAATAATGATAATAGCCGCCGCCATTGGCGCAGCTTCCCATCGAGATGACGTAGCGCGGCTCCGACATCTGATCGTAGACCCGCCGCAAGGCCGGGGCCATCTTGTTGCACAAGGTCCCGGCGACGATCATCACGTCCGACTGGCGGGGCGAGGCGCGCGGGGCGACGCCGAACCGCTCGAGGTCGTAGCGCGGCATGTTGACGTGGATCATCTCGACCGCGCAGCAGGCGAGGCCGAAGGTCATCCACCAGAGCGAGCCGGTGCGCGCCCATTGGAACAGATCCTCGGTCGAGGTGACGAGGAAACCCTTGTCCCCGACCTCGCTCTGGACATGGTCGAAGAAATGCGGATCGGGCTGCTGGAGGTCGGACGGCCGCTCATTCTCGTGGCGGGGATCGAGGATCACTCCCATTCGAGCGCCCCTTTCTTCCACGCATAGACGAGACCCAAAGCGAGCTCGACCAGGAACAGCATCATCGAGCCCCAGCCGACCAGCCCGATATGCTTCAGCGCCACCGCCCAGGGGAAGAGGAAGGCGGCCTCGAGGTCGAAGACGATGAACAATATCGCGACGAGGTAGAAGCGGACGTCGAACTCGGCGCGGCTGTCCTCGAAGGCGGGAAAGCCGCATTCATATTCGGCGAGCTTGTCCGGATAGGGGTTGGCGGCGCCGGTCAGCTTCGCGACGATCATCGGCAGCATCACGAAGGCGAAGGAGATGCCGAGGGCGACCGCGAGAAACAGCAGGATGGGCAGGTAGCCGGCGGCGACGGACGCCATCGAAAGACTCCGGAGAAACGAGGTTCGCGCGGCTTCTAGGCCAGCGGCCCCGCCGCCGCAACCGCCCTCAAATGTTGACAGCGCGGGAAGATGCTTTCAGGTTCCCCGGCGGGGAAAAAGGGGGTCTTTTCAAGATGAAGATGCTTATGTTCGCGCTTGCCGCCGCCCTCGCCGCGCCGGCCGTCCCGCCCGGGTCCGCGATCGTCCGGGGCCAGGATCCGCTGTCGGTCGTCGCCGCGCTGCAGAGGGCCGGCTATCAGGCCAAGCTCGACAAGGACCAGTCCGGCGATCCGATGATCAAGAGCGCTTCGTCCGGCACCAATTTCAGCATCTTCTTCTACAATTGCACCGACCATAAGGATTGCGAGACCATCCAATTCTATTCGGGCTATCATCTCGACAAGAATCCGGTCGGCCTCGACAAGCTGAACGAGTGGAACCGGACGATGCGCTTCGGCCGCGCCTATATCGACGACCAGAAGGATCCGGTCCTCGAAATGGACGTCGACCTCGACGCCGGCGGGATGTCGGACGCTTTGTTCAAGGACAATCTGGATTATTGGACGTCGATCATGAGCCGGTTCGAGAAGCATATCGGCTGGACGAGCTGAACCCGTCAGCTCCTGAGCGTCCCCGCGATCAATTTGTGCAGCCTGGAATGAAGCTGGTCGTTCGCGGCCAGCACCTGGCCTTTGGCGATCGCCGCGTCCGAACCGCGGAAATCGGTGACGAAGCCGCCCGCCTCACGGACGAGGAGGATGCCGGCGGCGATATCCCAGACATTGAGATCCTCTTCCCAGAAGCCGTCATAGCGGCCCGCCGCCACCCAGGCGAGATCGAGCGCGGCCGAGCCGAAACGGCGGATTCCGGCCACTTCGGGCGCGACCTTGTCGAGGATCTTCTGGAACCGTTCGAGATCGCCATGGCCCTTGAACGGGATGCCGGTGGCGATCAGCGCGTCGGCAAGGTCGCGGCGGGCGGAGACTCGGAGCCGCCTCTCGTTGAGCCACGCGCCCCTGCCCTTCTCGGCCCAGAAGGTCTCGTCGGTCAGCGGCTGGTAGACGAGCGCCTGGGTGATCTCCGGCCGGCCGCCCGACCCGCGCGGATCCTCGACCGCGATCGAGATCGAGAAATGGGGCAGGCCGTGGAGGAAGTTGGTGGTGCCGTCCAAAGGATCGACGATCCAGCGCGGCTTGGCGGGGTCGCCCGCGACCTCGCCGCCTTCCTCCAATGTCAGCCGCCAGTCGGGGCGGGCGTGGCGCAATTCCTCGACGATCGTCTGCTCGGCGCGCTTGTCGGCCATCGAGACGAAGTCGGCGGGGCCCTTGCGGCTGACCTGGAGCTGCTCGACCTCCCCGAAGTCGCGCCGAAGCCGCGGCGCCGCCTTGCGCGCGGCGCGCTGCATCACGGTGATCAGGCCTGAATGCGATACCATGAACACTCCAACCCCTCCCTTTCAAGGGAGGGGATCAAGGGGTGGGTTGCGACGCCGTCGGCTCGATGCCGGCGGCGGCGCCCTTCACAGAGGCAGTAGCTCCCCGGATCAAGTCCGGGGTCGCACCCACCCATGCGGCGCTACTAAGGCTTGTCCGGGGGACAAGCCAGCGCCGCATCCTCCCTTGAAAGGGAGGGGCTAAGAATAGGCTACTCCGCCCGCCTCACATAGCTTTGCTCGTAAACGTCGACGACGATCCGGGTTCCGGCAATGATGTGTGGCGGGACCATGACCCGCACGCCATTGTCGAGGATCGCCGGCTTGTAGCTGGAGGAGGCGGTCTGCCCTTTCACCACGGCGTCGGCCTCGACGATCACTGCCTCGATCTGGTCGGGGAGCTGGACCGAGATCGCACGGTCCTCATAGAGTTCCATCACCACGTCCATGCCGTCCTGGAGGAAGGCGGCGGGCTCGCCGATCAGGTCGCGCGGCAGGTGGACCTGCTCGTACGTATCCTTGTCCATGAAGACGAGGCTATCGCCGTCGGCATAGAGATATTGGAAATCCTTGGTGTCGAGGCGGACGCGCTCGACCGTCTCGGCCGAACGGAAGCGGACATTGTTCTTGCGGCCGTCGATGAGGTTTTTCATCTCGACCTGCATATAGGCGCCGCCCTTGCCGGGCTGGGTGTGCTGGATCTTCACCGCGCGCCAGATGCCGCCTTCATATTCGATGATGTTGCCGGGACGAATCTCGACCGCGTTGATCTTCATGATGTACCTGCTGGAAAGAGCGAAGGCGGGCCTTTAGCGAAGGGGCTGCCCGCGGGCAAGGTAGGGCCAGGGGTCGACATCCTCGCCCTGGTACCAATGCTGGTCGGGCGTGGTGCGGGTCAGCCCGAAATGCAGGTGATAGTTGCCCGGCCCGGCATCGCCGGTGTCGCCGACGAAGCCGATCACGTCGCCGGTGCCCACCACCTGCCCCTCGTGCAGGCCCGGCGCATAGCCGGC
>DASXCT010000006.1:0-84860 GCA_036491055.1 Allosphingosinicella sp. | reverse complement strand
TATGGCGGCTGGAACTGCTACGGAAAACCGCCCGGCACCAAAACCATGGCACAAGGCTGGAAGCAATTCGCCGCCGTCCTCGCTGGATTCCTACTCGCTCAACAACTTCCGTGAATCCCGTAGCCCCGGCGGGGAGAGGGTTGGGGTGAGGGGGCTCGGCGTCCGAGATTTAACCCCAAACGCCCGACACCCTCACCAACTACGCCTAAGCGGCAAAGCCGCTAAGGCTCCGTATCCTCTCCCTCAAGGGAGAGGGTATATGGATTGAATGTCGATCCGTCCTAACCCTTGGTCCCGCCAAGCTCGGGCTGGAGCAGGCGGTGGAGGTGGACGACGACATATTTCATCTCGGCATCGTCGACCGTGCGCTGGGCGGCGGCGCGCCAGGCCTCGAGCGCGCTCGCATGATTGGGATAGATGCCGACGATCTGGATCGTGTCGAGATCGAAATCGAGGCCGCGCGGATCCTTGACCCGGCCGCCGAAGACGAGGTGAAGCAGGCTCATGGCGCCGCCGATAAAGCGGGCGCGCCGGAAAGCAAGCGCCTCCCCCTATCGGCCGGCTTCGCCCTTGACCTTGCCCGCCGCGGCGCTCGCCGAGGCCTTGACGGCGTCCAGCGCCTGGTCGGTGAAGCCGTCCAGCTCCTTCTTGCCGGCGTCGCGCGCGGCGACCAGCGCCTCGCGCGCGCGGTCGTTGAGCCGCCGTCCGGTGCTTCCGAAAAGCTGCCTCTCCTGCCGGCTGAGCGGCACCAAGGCGCCGACGATCGCGCCCAGCGCGATGCCGCCGACCAGGGCGGCCACCGGATAGCCCTCGATGCCGTCGGCGGTGCGCCGGCCGGCGCTCGCCGCCGTGCCGCGGGCCGAGGAATAAGCCGACGCCGTCCGCTGCCGGGCCGTCTGATAGGCCTCGGCGGCGCTCTGCCGCACCGACGCGAGCGGGCCGCCGTCGCCGTTGCCGCGGTCGGTACCGCTCTCGGACGCTCGAATATCGGTATCGGTGGTCATGCCTTGCTCCTTCATGTTTCCGCGGGGACGGCGACCGGCGCCGCCCGTTCGATCTTGCTATTGCCTTTATCGGGCCCGGCGATGACGGGATTTCCGTCCGGCGCCTTCGAAAAGAGCCTCGAAACCGCCGATTTGATCGGCTGCCGGGCGAGGAAGAGGGCGAAGGCGGCGAGCACCGACGCCGCCGCGACCGGCCGCGCCTTCACCGCCCCGACCGCGTCGTCGGCCAGCTCGCCGCTCCTGTCCTTGACCTCTTCCCAGGCATGGCTGGCGATGGTGCCCGGCCGAAGTCTCTCCTGCAGGTCGGTCGCAGTCGCGGCCAATTGCCGCCGGGCGGCCTCGGCGCGCCGGCTCGCTTCATAGACCCGCATCATGGCTTCTTCTCCCCGGCGATCACCTTGCGCTCCTCCTCGTCGCCGCCGAGCAGCTTCAGCCGCGACGCACCGTAGAGGATGAGCAGAAGGGAAATGGCGGCAATCGCCGCGAAGACGATCAGGCCGGCCAGGATCGGCCCGACCGCGGGCGCGAGGACGAGCGCGAAACAGACGACCAGGGTCACCAAAGCCGCGTTGAGCAGGAGGATGGCCGCGACCAGGGCGATCGCCCCGTTCCGGGCCGCGCCGAGCCGGTGGAGCGCGATCGCCTTGCAAAGGTCCGCCTCGGCCCGGACATAGGCCTTGGCGTCGTCGGCGAGGCGGCCGAACAGATCGCCGATCGAGGGCTCTTCGGGCCGGCTCGACTGCATGTCCATGTTCAGCCTCCGCTTTGGGGCCCGCCGGATGCGGCACGATTGCTCCGCGCCTCGCTTTCTCTCTCTTCCGGCATGCCGGATCGGATCAGGCGGGCCAGCGTGAAGCCCAATATGGCGGCGATCGCCAGGGCGACGCCCGGGCTCTTGCGGACCGCGTCGCTCACATTGTCGTACAATTCGTCGACGTCCTTGCGCCGGAGCGTGTCGGCGAATTCGGAGACGGCGTCGGCCGCCCGCCGCGCATAGTCGCCATAATCCTCGCCCAATTTGTCGTCGATGGTCTCGGCCGTGTCGCCGACAGCCCTGGCCAGCCCGTCGAGCGCGTCGCTCGCGCGGGTCTTGCCGCTGTCGGCGAACTCGCGCACGCGGTCGCCCGCCTGGTCGCGGAGCGCCGTCGCCTGGCCGCGCAATTGCTCGACCACGCCGCCGCTGTCCGGTCCATTGTCGTTCATACCTGCTCCTCCTCCTCGCGCGGCCGTGCCGCCGGTCCCGTCGCCGCCGGCCGCGGCGCCGATGAAGCCGGAGCCCGACCTGCCGCTCTGGCCGCCACTCCCGCCGCCGCTCTGGCTGCCGCCGGTTTCCATGGCGCCGTTGATGATATGATCGGTGCCTTCGGGAAGCTCGTCGTCGCGCTGCGGCATGACCTGATCTCCAGCTTGATTTGGGTTACGCTTTCCCTCCGCAAAACCGGCGAGCCGGGCTTCCCGTTCCGGCGCGATGCGACGAAAGTTGCACCGCCGTCGCCGCACCGATAAGCGGCCCCTTCCAAACCCCATATAGTTCATGACGAGGCCGTAACAATGACCGCCATCATCGACGTCCATGCCCGCCAGATCCTCGACAGCCGCGGCAATCCGACGGTCGAAGTCGAAATCCTGCTCGAGGATGGAAGCATGGGCCGGGCGGCGGTGCCGTCCGGCGCCTCGACCGGCGCGCATGAGGCGGTCGAGAAAAGGGACGGGGACAAGAGCAGATATCAGGGCAAGGGCGTCTGCGACGCGGTGAATGCGGTGCGCGGCGAGATCGCCGAGGCGGTGACCGGCCTCGACGCGGAGGACCAGGGCGAGATCGATGCCCTGCTGATCGACCTCGACGGGACCGAGAACAAGTCGCGGCTGGGCGCCAACGCGATCCTCGGCGTCAGCCTCGCCGCGGCGAAGGCGGCGGCCGACGCGCGCGGCCTGCCGCTCTACCGCTATGTCGGCGGGGTCTCGGCGCACGTCCTTCCGGTGCCGATGATGAACATCGTCAATGGCGGCGTCCATGCCGACAACAGGATCGACTTCCAGGAATTCATGGTGATGCCGATCGGCGCGCCGACTTTGGCCGAAGCGGTGCGCTGCGGCGCGGAGATCTTCCATACGCTGAAGAAAAGCCTGCACGATGCCGGCCTCTCGACCGCGGTCGGCGACGAAGGCGGCTTCGCGCCGAACCTCGCCGATGCCCGCGCCGCTTTGGACTTCATCATGAAATCGGTCGAGGAAGCGGGCTACACGCCGGGCGACGACGTCGTCCTGGCCCTCGATTGCGCGGCGAGCGAGTTCTTCAAGGACGGCGCCTATCGGATGGAAGGGGAGGGGCGGACCCTCTCGCCCGCCGAAATGGCCGACTATCTCGCCGAGCTCGCTCGCGACTATCCGATCGGCTCGATCGAGGACGGCATGGCCGAGGACGATCTCGAAGGCTGGAAGATCCTGACCGACAGGCTCGGCGACAAGATCCAGCTCGTCGGCGACGATTTGTTCGTCACCAATCCGGAGCGGATCCGGATGGGGATCGAGCGCGGGCTCGCCAATTCGGTGCTGATCAAGGTCAACCAGATCGGCACCCTGTCCGAGACGCTCGAAGCGGTCGCGACCAGCCAGCGCGCGGCCTATACCGCGGTGATGTCGCACCGCTCCGGCGAGACCGAGGATTCGACCATCGCCGACCTTGCCGTGGCCACCAATTGCGGGCAGATCAAGACCGGCAGCCTCGCCCGCTCCGACCGTCTCGCCAAATACAACCAGCTCATCCGCATCGAGGAGGAATTGGGCGGCCAGGCCCGCTATGCGGGGCGCGGCGTCCTGGCCCGGAAGGGATCGTGAATCGGTTTGGGTTGGGCGCTCAACTCGACTCTGTGGGGGTGCGGCTCGTCGCTTTTCTGGGGAGGGATGAGCAAAGAGCTTGATTCGCGAGCCTTTTACTGATTCTGTTACATTGCGATGGCGAAAAGGGGCCGCAATTCGTTCGAGATCATCCGCCAGGCGGCGCTGCCGGCGCTTGCCTTGCTGATCATTGCCAACTTCCTCGGCTATGCGATTGTCGGCGCGAACGGAATTCTGAGCTGGGGCGATTATCGCCGGCAGAAACGGGAAAGGCAGGTCGAGCTTGCCTCGCTCGACGTCGAACGCGCCAGGCTCCAGCATCGCGCCGCTTTGCTCGACCCGCGCGGCGCCGATCCCGATTATGTCGAGGAAAAGATCCGCGGCGAGCTCGGCCTGGTGCGGCCGGACGAAGTGATCATCCCGGTCCAGGATTAACGCCGCCCGCCGCCCTTTCCGTCATTCCCACCCCTTTTCCGTCATTCCCGCGAAAGCGGGAATCCAGCAGCACCGGCCCGGCCCAGCACGCAGAGCCTGTCACGCAGGCCGCTCTGGATTCCCGCCTGCGCGGGAATGACGGGGGGCGGGAAACGCGCCCCGGCACAAGTTGCGCGGCCGCACGTTTGCCGCCATAGAGCCCGCGACTTCGAGACCTGAGGAGGATAGCCCGATCGTGGCCAAGGCAGCATCGTCCAAGCGCGCCGACGGCAAGGCCGAGGCGCCGCCGCCGACGCCCAATCGCGAGCGCCCGCCCGAGCCCAAGCGCTACCAGGCGAGCAAGGAGGAGCTGCTCGAATATTACCGCCAGATGCTGCTCATCCGCCGTTTCGAGGAACGGGCGGGGCAGCTTTACGGCCTCGGCCTGATCGGCGGCTTCTGCCATCTCTATATCGGCCAAGAGGCGGTCGCGGTCGGTCTCCAGAGCGCGATGAGCCCAGGCAAGGACAGCGTCATCACCGGCTATCGCGACCATGGCCATATGCTCGCTTACGGCATCGACCCCAAGCTGATCATGGCCGAGCTGACCGGCCGGGCCGCCGGCATCTCCAAGGGCAAGGGCGGGTCGATGCACATGTTCAGCGTCGACCATAAATTCTACGGCGGCCACGGCATCGTCGGCGCGCCGGCGAGCCTCGGTACCGGCCTCGGCTTCGCCCACAAATATGCCGAGGACGGCGGCGTCTGCCTCACCTATTTCGGCGACGGCGCGGCCAATCAGGGCCAGGTCTATGAGAGCTTCAACATGGCGGAGCTCTGGAAGCTGCCGATCATCTACGCGATCGAGAACAACCAATATGCGATGGGGACGAGCATCAACCGCTCGTCGGCCGAGGACCAGCTCTACCGGCGCGGCGAGAGCTTCCGCATCGCCGGGCTGCAGATCGACGGCATGGACGTGCTCGCCGTGCGCGGCGCCGCCGAGACCGCGCTCGAATGGGTGCGCGCCGGCAAGGGCCCGATCCTGCTCGAATTGAAGACCTATCGCTATCGCGGCCATTCCATGTCGGACCCGGCCAAATACCGGTCGCGCGAGGAAGTGCAGTCGGTGCGCGAGAAATCGGACCCGATCGACCATGCCGGCCGCGATTTGGCGGCGATGGGCGTGAAGGAGGACGCGCTGAAGGCGATCGACAAGGAAATCCGCCAGATCGTCGTCGAGGCCGTGGATTTCGCCGAGCAATCGCCCGAGCCGGAGCCGAAAGAGCTCTATACCGATATCCTGGTCGAGACCTACTGATGCCGCTCTTTTCGTTCCCCGGCGAAGGCCGGGGTCCAGCCCCGACATTCTCCTGGGTCCCGGCCTGCGCCGGGACACGCTGAGGACCGACGATGCCGATCGAACTGAAGATGCCCGCTCTGTCCCCGACGATGGAGGAGGGGACGCTCGCCAAATGGCTGGTCAAGGAAGGCGATGAGGTCAAATCCGGCGATATCCTCGCCGAGATCGAGACCGACAAGGCGACCATGGAGTTCGAGGCGGTCGACGAGGGCAGGATCGCCAGGATCGTGGTTCCGGAAGGCACGGACGAGGTGAAGGTCGGCGCCGTCATCGCGATCATGGCCGCGGACGGCGAGGATGCTTCGGCCCCGGCGCCCGCCGCGCCACCCGCCATATCCACGCCCGCGCCGTCGGGCGACAGGAAGGTCGAGCAGCCGAGCGACCAGAAGACCGAGGTCCATGGCGACGTCACGCCGCACCAGATGGAGACCGCAGCGCGCGATCTGGTCGCGGCCGCCGCCCACACGAAAGACGAGCCGGACGTGCCGGCGGGGACCGAGATGGTCCGCCAGACCGTCCGCGAGGCGCTTCGCGACGCCATGGCCGAGGAGATGCGCAAGGACGGTCGCGTCTTCGTGATGGGCGAGGAGGTCGCCGAATATCAAGGGGCCTATAAGGTCACCCAGGGCCTGCTCGACGAGTTCGGGGCGAAGCGCGTCGTCGACACGCCGATCACCGAATATGGCTTTGCCGGGCTCGGCACCGGGGCGGCGATGGGCGGCCTTCGCCCGATCGTCGAGTTCATGACCTTCAACTTCGCCATGCAGGCGATCGACCACATCATCAATTCGGCGGCCAAGACCAATTACATGTCCGGCGGCCAGATGCGCTGCCCGATCGTGTTCCGCGGCCCCAACGGCGCCGCCGCCCGCGTCGGCGCCCAGCACAGCCAGAATTACGGGCCCTGGTATGCCGCCGTCCCCGGCCTGATCGTGATCTCTCCTTATTCGGCGGCGGACGCCAAGGGCCTGCTCAAGGCTGCGATCCGGTCTGAAGATCCGGTCGTATTCCTTGAGAATGAATTGCTTTATGGGCAGAGCTTCGACGTCCCGAAGGTCGACGATTACGTCCTTCCGATCGGCAAGGCGAAGGTCGTGCGCGAGGGGACCGACGTCACCCTCGTTTCCTATTCGATCGGCGTCGGCGTCGCGCTCGACGCGGCCAACCATCTGTCGGGCGAGGGGATCGAGGCCGAGGTGATCGACCTTCGCACCCTGCGCCCGCTCGATCGCGAGACGATGCTGAACAGCCTCGCCAAGACCAACCGCCTGGTCTCAGTCGAGGAAGGCTGGCCGACCTGCTCCATCTCCGCCGAATTGATGGCGATCGCGATGGAGGACGGGTTCGACGATCTCGACGCGCCGGTGCTGCGCGTCACCGACGAGGACGTGCCGCTTCCCTATGCGGCCAATCTCGAGAAAATCGCCCTGATCAGCGTCGACCGCGTCGTCGCGGCGGCGAAGAAGGTCTGTTACCGCTGAGTCTGACGCTGGTTCTGGCGTCATGACGTCGGACCTCGATCCGGACCGAATCCTTGCCCTGAGCTACGTCCCCGCCGCCCGGCGCTCCGCGCTGGAGGCGCTGTGGCGTCTCGACGCGGCGCTCGGCGCGGTGCTCGCTGGCGGTCGCGAGCCGATGATCGGCCGGATCAAGCTCGCCTGGTGGCGCGAGGGGCTCGAAAGGCTGGACCGCGAGCGCGCGCCGGCCGAGCCGGTGCTGCAGGCGCTCGCCGCTTATGTGCTTCCGGCGGGCGTCGCCGGCGCCGAGCTGGCCGGGATGGTCGAAGGCTGGGAGGCCCTGCTGTCGCCGGAGCCGCTGACCGCCGAGGAGATCGCGCTCTACGCCGAGGCGCGCGGTGCGCGGCTTTTCAGCCACTCCGCCCGCCTGCTGGCGGGCGAGCCGCAAAAGGGGGCGGGAGAGAGATGGGCGCTCGTCGATCTCGCTCGCCATTCCAACGAGACCGACGCGAATGCCGCCATTGCTGTTGCCCGCGCGCAGCCGCGACCGGGACGCTGGCCGGCGAGGCTGCGGCCATTGGGGATGCTCGCCGCGCTTGCCGCGCGCGATGCCGATCCCAGCCGTCCGCGCTGGGAGAAGCAGGGCGCGCCAGGGCGGATGCTGCGGATGTTGCGCCTCCGTTTCACCGGCCGTTGAGCTTTTTCCAAAAACGCGCGACTGTGGCGGCACTAATCCCCTCCCTGAAAGGGAGGGGTCAGGGGTGGGTAGGCCGAAGGCCTTGCGGAGCCGCCGCAAGGGCTCGCTGCGCTCGTACCCACCCCCTGCCCCTCCCTTGCAGGGAGGGGGGTCAGCGATAAGGCCTTGGTCGGCCGGGGAGGGGGACAGATGATCCGTTGGGCTTCCGCATGCGCATCCGTCCTGATGCTGGTCTTCGCCATCGTCTTCATCTGGAAAAGCCGCGCCGCCGCGCACGACCCGATCCCGTCGGCGCCGGTCGCCGCCGCTGCTTACGCACCGGCCGCCGCGAGCGCTGCGGAGCCGGTCCCGCCCCCCACCGCTTCGGCGAAAAGCAAGGAAGAGAAGCGCTTCGACCGCTCCGACAAGAACAAGGACGGCAAGATCGCGCTGGCGGAGCTGCTGGCGCCACGCCACAAGGCCTTCGCCAAGCTCGACGCCAATCATGACGGCGTGCTGAGCTTCGAGGAATGGGCGGTGCGGACGGAAAAGAAGTTCCGCGACGCCGATGCGAACCATGACGGCGCCCTCACGCGCGCCGAATATGCGACGACGGCGCCGAAGCGAAAGACCAAGCCGGCGCGCTGCGCGTGTCAGTCGGCTCCCGCCGCTACCGAGACGGATGAAGAATAGGAACGGTTTGCAATCACATAGTATCGCCCCTCCCCTTCAGGGGAGGGGTTGGGGTGGGGCTTGTCGACCGGACTGCTGGCGGACGAACATTCCCCACCCCCATCCCCTCCCCTGAAGGGGAGGGGCTAGTCGTTGCAATGTGATCGCAAGCTGTTCTGGTGGCGAGGGGTTTCCCGGCAAGCGACGACATCCATCCCTTCAGCGCCGCTTCCGCGCGCTTCGTGTAGAGCCGCTTGCGATCGGCTTTCTTGGTTCGCCCCTCGATCGGCGGGAACAGGCCGAAATTGACGTTCATCGGCTGGTAGATGTCGGCCTCGGCGCCGCCGGTGATATGGCCGAGCAGGGCGCCGAGCGCCGTTTCGGGCGGCGGCGGATCGAGCATTTGCCCGGCCAGCTCCGCCGCGGCGAAGCGGCCCGCGAGCAGGCCGATCGCCGCCGATTCGACATAGCCTTCGCAGCCGGTGATCTGGCCGGCGAAGCGGATGTGCAGCGCCGTGCGCAGCCGCAAATTGCGGTCGAGCAGGCGCGGCGAATTGATGAACATGTTGCGGTGGAGGCCGCCCAGGCGGGCGAACTCGGCCTTCTCCAAACCGGGGATCGTCCGGAACAGCTTTACCTGCTCGGCATGTTTCAGCTTGGTCTGGAAGCCGACCATGTTCCAGAGCGTGCCGAGCTTATTGTCCTGGCGGAGCTGGACCACGGCATAGGGCCAGCGGCCGGTGCGCGGATTGTCGAGGCCGACCGGCTTCATCGGCCCGTAGCGCAAGGTGTCGACCCCGCGCTCGGCCATCACCTCGACCGGCATGCAGCCCTCGAAATAGGGCGTGTCCTTCTCCCAATCGCGGAATTCGGTCTTCTCGCCGTCGATCAGGCCGCGGTGGAAGGCGAGATAGCATTCCTTGTCGAGCGGGCAGTTGATATAATCATCGCCGCCTTTGTCCCAGCGCGAGGCCTTCCACGCGATCTCCATGTCGATGCTGTCGCGATGGACGATCGGCGCGATCGCATCGAAGAAGGCGAGCGCCTCCGCGCCGGTGGCGGCGCCGATCGATTGGGCGAGGCTCAAGGCGGTCAAAGGCCCGGTGGCGACGATGGTGAGGCCGGAGGATGGGAGGGCATCGACCCGCTCGCGCACCAGCTCGATGTTCGGATGCGCCAGGATCCGCTCGGTCACCGCCGCCGCGAAGCCGTCCCGGTCCATCGCCAGCGCCGATCCCGCCGGCACCCGGTGGGCATCGGCCGCCGCCATGATCAAGGACCCGAGCGCGCGCATCTCGGCATGGAGCAGGCCGACCGCATTGTGCTCGGCATCGTCCGAGCGGAAGCTGTTCGAGCAGACCAGCTCCGCCAGCGCGTCGCCCTGGTGGGCCGGACTCATGTCCCCGCCGCCGCGCATCTCCGACAGGCGCACCGTCACGCCGGCCTCGGCGAGCTGCCAGGCCGCCTCCGACCCGGCGAGGCCGCCGCCGACGATATGGACCTTATCGCTCATTGCGGGGTCGGATAATGTCATTGCCGACTGGGAGGAAGGGCCATGCTCGACCATATCGGATTTGCGGTCTCCAGCATCGACCGCTCGCGCGCCTTTTACGATCGGGCGCTGAGCCCGATCGGCATCACTCTGCTCTCGGTCATCGGCCCGGAACAAACGGAATCGGGCGGAACCGCGCTCGGCTATGGATCCGAAGGCAATCCCTGTTTCTGGATCGGCGACAATGAGCGTGTCGGGGAGGGGACGCATGTCGCGTTCGCCGTCCGCACCCGGCGGGAAGTCGACGCCTTCCACGCCGCCGCGCTGGCTGCCGGCGGACGCGACAATGGCGCGCCTGGCCTGAGGCCGCATTACCATCCCGATTATTACGCGGCGTTCGTCTACGATCCGGACGGGATCAATCTGGAAGCCGTCTGCCACTCCGCCGAGTGATCCGCTCTCCTCGTTCCGGCCATCGTCGGGAGGCGAACTGGCGCCGGCGGGCCGGAAAAGGCGCCGGCTCGCGACAAATCAAGGTGACGCCGGGCGCGCGCCATGTCAGCTTGGCCGCAGCGGAGGAGGGGAGCGGAAATGGCGGGAGAGCCCGAAAGCCTGGGCGGCGACGAGCCGCTCGCGCGCCATGTGAAAAGGCACGCTTACGATCGCACGATCATGCTCGCCGACGGGGTGTTCGCGATCGCGATGACCCTGCTGGCGCTGGGGCTGAAGCCGCCGGCGCAATGGCATGGCGGCATAAGCGAGCTTTTCGGCGCGATGGAGAATTCGCTGTTCGCCTATCTGATCGGCTTCGCGGTGGTCGGCATCTATTGGGCCGGGCATCGCAGCCTCTTCGCGCGGATCCGCCGCATCGACATGCCGGTGACGGTCCTGGCGCTGCTCCTGCTTTGCCTGATCGCCGCCACGCCCGCGGTGGCGGAGCTGCTCGTCCGGTTCGGCGACGGCCGCGCCATGAAGATCTATCTCATCCTGATCGTGGCGATCGGCAGCGCCCAGGCCCTGATCTGGGGCTATTCGGCGTTCGTCGGGCGCCTGGTCGATCCCAGCATCGCCATGGACGAAAGGCTGCTGACGCAGGTGGAGATGATGATTCCTCCCGCTATATTCCTGGCTTTGTTGTCGACCCAGGGCTCGAACCTCTTCCAGCCTTATGGCTGGCCTCTGGTCTTCGTGGCCCTCGCTCTGGGTCTTGGAACGACGACGGTCCTGCGCCGCCGCGTGAAGAACCGGAAGAAGCAGGCGGCGGAGGGCGAGGTTTCAGCCGAAGCGGCCGGAGGACGGATTTCAAGCTCACCGCTGTAACTCCCTCCCCTCGATGGGGAGGGCTGGGGTGGGGTGAGGTCTCCGCCGGCACTGAGCTTTTCGTCCGGCCTCACCCCCACCCATGAAACGCCGCTAAGGTTTCGTCCGGGGGACGAAACCAGGCGTTTCATCCCCCATCGAGGGGGAGGAGTTGAGACTCCTTATTGCGGCCCGCCCGCCCTTGTTCCGGCGGGTCCTTCGCGGTCAGGCGGCGCCTTCGCCGTCCGCCAGATCCTCGCCGATGACGGCGCCGGGCTGGGGCGCGGTTTCGGGCTCGGCATCGGCGAGATCGGCTTCGGCTTCGTCCTCGCTCTCCTCGATGCGGGCGGCGGAGACGACATGCTCGTCGTCGGCGACGCGGAAGAGGGTGACGCCCTGGGTATTGCGCCCGGCGATACGGATGTCGCCGACGGTGGTTCGGATCAATTTGGCCTGGTCGGTCACCAGCATCAATTGCTGGCCGTTATGGGCCGGGAAGCTCGCGACGACGCAGCCGTTGCGCTTCGACGTCTCGATATTGGTGATGCCCTGGCCGCCGCGATTGGTGCGGCGATATTCGAAGGCCGAGGTGCGCTTGCCGTAACCGTTCTCGGTGACGGTGAGGATGAATTCCTCGGTCTCGGCGAACTCGGCCATCCGCTCGGGCGCGAGCGTCGGCGCGTTCTCATTCTCCTTCCAGGCCGCGGCGCGAAGGTAGGAATCGCGTTCCTCGGTGGTCGCCGAAAAGCCCTTGAGGATCGACAATGAGATGACTTCGTCGCCGTCGCGCAACCGGATGCCGCGCACGCCCGCGGCGGTCCGCGACTGGAATTCGCGAACGTCGGTCGCGGCGAACCGGACGGCGCGGCCGTGGCGGGTGGCGAGCAGGACGTCGTCTTCCTCGGTCAGCAGCGACACGCCGATCAGCCGGTCGCTCGCATCGCCTTCCTCGTCGGTGCCGAAGCGCATCGCGATCTTGCCCGCGGTCGGCACGTTGGTGAAGACGTCCATGCTGTTGCGGCGAACGGTTCCGTGGGCGGTCGCGAACATGATGTGGAGATCCTTCCACTCCTCCTCGTCCTCCGGCAGCGGCAGCACGGTCGAGATCGTCTCGCCCTCGGCCAGCGGCAGCAGATTGACCATCGGCCGGCCGCGGGCCTGGGGGGCACCTTCGGGCAGGCGCCAGACCTTCAGGCGATAGACCTTGCCGTGGGTCGAGAAGAACAGCACCGGCGTGTGGGTCGAGGTCACGAACAGATTGGTGACCGCATCCTCGTCCTTGGTCGCCATGCCGGCGCGGCCCTTGCCGCCGCGTTTCTGGGCGCGGAAGGTCTCGAGCGGGGTCCGCTTGATATAGCCGCCCATGGTGACGGTAACGACCATGTCCTCGCGCTCGATCAGATCCTCATCCTCGATGCCGTCGGCGGCGGCCGCGATCTCGGTCACGCGCGGGGTCGAGAAAGCGGCGTCGATCTCGTCGAATTCCGCCCGCATCACCGCGTAGAGGCGGATTCGGTCGCCGAGGATCAGGAGCAATTCGCCGATCGAGCCGGCAAGCTCGCGCAATTCGCCGGCAATCTCGTCGCGGCCGAGCGCGGTCAGGCGGTGGAGGCGAAGCTCGAGGATGGCGCGCACCTGGGCCTCGGACAGGCGGTAGCTGTCGCCCTCCACCTCATGCTCCACCGCTTCGACCAGGGCGATATAGGGCGCGATCTGCTCGACCGGCCACTCGCGGGCGAGCAGGGCGGCGCGCGCCTCGGCCGGCGAAGCGGAGCCGCGGATGATCCGCACCATCTCGTCGAGATTGGTCACCGCGATGACGAGGCCGAGCAGCAGATGGGCGCGGTCGCGCGCCCTGGCGAGCTCGAATTTCGAGCGGCGGGTGATCACCTCCTCGCGGAAGCGGACGAAGGCTTCGATGATGTCGCGCAGGTTCAGCGTTTCGGGCCGGCCGCCGCGGATGGCGAGGATGTTGGCCGGGAAGCTCGACTGGGCCGGCGTGTGGCGCCAGAGCTGGTTCAGCACCACATCGGGGGTCGCGTCGCGGCGCAGGTCGATGACGACGCGGACGCCGTGCCGGTTCGATTCGTCGCGTATGTCGGCGACGCCCTCGATCCTTTTGTCCTTGACCGCCTCGGCGATCTTCTCGACCAGCCCCGATTTGCCGACCTGATAGGGGATGGCGGTGAGCACGATCGAGCGGCGGTCGCCGCGGCCTTCCTCCACTTCGTGCCGGGCGCGCATCATGATCGAGCCGCGGCCGGTCTGATAGGCGCTGCGGATGCCGGCCTGGCCGAGGATCAATGGCGCGGTCGGGAAGTCCGGCCCCGGAACATGCTCCATCAGCCCTTCGACGGTGATCGAGGGATCGTCCATATAGGCTTTGCAGGCGGCGATGACCTCGCCGAGATTGTGCGGCGGGATGTTGGTCGCCATGCCGACCGCGATGCCGCCGGCGCCGTTGACCAGCAGGTTCGGGAAGCGCGCCGGGAGCACCTGCGGCTCGCTGCGCGAGGCGTCGTAATTGGGGGTGAAGTCGACCGTATCCTTGTCGAGATCCTCGAGCAGGGTCATCGCGACCTTGGCCAGTCGGGCCTCGGTATAGCGTTCCGCCGCCGGCGGATCGGGGTCCATCGATCCGAAATTGCCCTGGCCGTCGATCAGGGGCACCCGCATCGACCAGTCCTGGGTCATGCGCGCCAATGCGTCGTAAATGGCGAGATTGCCGTGCGGATGGTAATTGCCCATCGTGTCGCCGACGATCTTGGCCGACTTGCGATAGGGCCGGCCGGCGACGAAGCCGCCTTCCAGACAGGCATAGAGGATGCGGCGGTGGACCGGCTTCAGCCCGTCGCGCACGTCGGGAAGGGCGCGCGCGACGATCACCGACATCGCATAATCGAGATAGGAGGTCTTCATCTCCTCGACGATGGAGACGGGGGAGATGTCGCTGCTGTCGATGGTCGGCGGGGCGCTGGCCAATGGGATTTCCTGCTTGTGCTAAACATGGGGCGCGGAGCTGCGCCGGGATGGATTCGGAGCCTAGCCGATGGCTCGGCCGGGCGCCACCCCGCGCGCGTGCACGTACGCGTACGCGCGCGAGGCCTTTCAGATAGGATTCTTTCCGCCGGATACCAGCGGTGGCGGCCCGTTTCGTCCGTCTTTCCCGCGACTTGGCGTTCAATCCGGGTTCACGCCGCCGCCGCTAGCAAGTCCCGGGCTTTGGGGCTAGAGAGGCCGCCGCTCGGGGCGCCCCGCGCCTTCCTCGACAGGAGTCCGCAAATGGGTTTGCGTTCGAAGCTTGCGCTCGGTCTGTTGGCGGCAGCCGCGTCTTTCTCTTTCTCGCCGGCGCAGGCCCAGACGACGGCTTCGGCGCCGCCGCATGTCGGCGCGGCGGAGCGGGCCGCGATCGGCGCGCTGCAGAGCGCTCTCGCCGCGCGCGATTATGCGGGCGCCGCTTCGACGCTGGGCGCGGCGCAGTCGGCCGCCGAGAGCAACGACGCCCGTTATTATGTCGCCCTGCTCCAGTTCCAGCTCGCGCGCGAGACCGGCAATGCGGTGATGCAGGCGCAGGCGGTGGAAAATCTGATCGCGCTCGGCCGGCTGCCGCAAGCGCAGCTCGGCGGCCTCTATGCGCTGGAAGGGACGAACGCGCTCTCCGCACGCGACCGCGCGCGCGCGGAGGCCTCCTACACCCGCGCGCTCGAGCTGGCGCCGAGCCCAGAAATCGCCCTGACCCTCGCCCAGCTCAAGATCCAGGGCCGCAAGACCGGCGACGCGATCGCGCTGATCGAACGGGCGATCGCCCTGCAGAAGGCGCGGGGGCAGGCGGCGCCGGAAAGCTGGTATCGGCGCGTCGTCGAGCTCGCTTTGTCCGGCTCGCTCGCCCCGCAGGCCCTGATTTTCGACCGCGACTGGATCGCCGCTTACCCCTCGCCGGAGAATTGGCGCGACGCGATCCTGATCTATCGCGACACGGCGAAGCCCGATCCGGCGGCGGCCATCGACGCCCTTCGGCTCCAGCGCCTGGCCAAGGGGCTTGGCGGCGAGCGCGACTATATGGCGGCGGCGCAGGCCTTCACCGCCGCGGGCCTCCCCGGTGAAGCCAAATCGGTGCTCGACGAAGGGGTCGCGACCCATATGCTCGATGCGCACAAGCCCGCGACCAGGGCCGCGATCCTCGCCGCGACGCGGGCGGCGACGGCGGCGCGCCTGCGGCTCGCGAGGCTGCGCGGCACGAGCACGGTCGCGGCGGGCGACCAGTTGCTGAGCTTCGGCGAACATGCCGCCGCGGCGACGGCCTATCAGGGGGCCCTTTCGAAAGCCGGGGCCGATCCCAATCTCGTCAATACGCGCCTCGGCATCGCGCTGGCTTTGGCCGGCCGCCGCGCCGAGGCCGCGGCCGCCTTCGGGGCGGTCACCGGATTGCGGGCCGATCTCGCGTCCTTGTGGCTCGCCTGGCTCGGCCAGCACGCCTGAGCGTGCCGGCGTGGATCTTGTCGGGAGAGAAAGAATGAAGTCCGTTTCCACCATCGCCGGCGCCGCGGCCCTGCTCGCGGCGGGCGTGGCCGCGCAGCCCGCCTGGGCGCAGAAGCCGGCCCAGGTTCCGGCTGCCCAGGCGCCGGCCCCGGCGCGCAAGTTCAACATCAGCCCCGAGGCGCGCAAGCCGCTGGCGGCGCTCCAGAATGCCGTCAACGGCCATGACGAGACCGCCTACCCGACCGCGCTCGCCGCGGCCCAGGGCGTGGCGAAGACCACCGACGACAAATATGTGCTCGCCAAATTGACGCTTCAGCATGCCGAGCAGGCCAATGACGCGCCGGCCCGCCTCGCCGCCTATCAGGCGATCCTGGCGAGCGGCGGTGCCGATGCCTCGGAGACGCAGGCCGTCAACCACAATATCAGCGTCGTCGCCGCCAGGACGGGCAATTGGGCGCTGGCGGAGAGCGCGCTCGCGCCGATCGTCGCCGCCAATCCCAACGATGTCGACAATGTCATCGACCTGGCGCGCGCCAAGCTGGAGCTGAAGAAGAATGGAGAGGCGCTGCCTCTGCTCCTCCACGCCATCGAGCTCAGCGAGGCGTCGGGAAAGCCGGCGCCCGAGCCCTGGTACCGCAACGCGCTCGGCATCGCCTATCAGACCCACAATCAGGCCGTGGTCGCCCAGATGAACGCGGCCCTGCTCAAAAACTATCCGAGCGGCCAGAATTTCAACAATGCCGTGGCGATCTTCGCGGCCAAGCCGAACCTGTCCAAGGACGAGGAGCTCGACCTGCTGCGGCTGATCTATGCCAGCGGCACCATGAACAGCGCCGGCCAATATATCGAGCTTGCCTCGATGCTCGACGAAGGCGGCCTTCCGGGCGAGGAAAAGACGGTCCTGGAAAGCGGCCTCCACGCCGGCAAGCTTGGCGGCACCGAGGCCCAGCAGATGCTGCAGCGCAGCAGCGCCAAGATCGCCGAGGATCGTGCCTCGCTCCCGGCGAGCGAGCAACGGGCACGCGCCGCGGCGACCGGAGGGCAGGCGGCCTCCACCGCCGCCGCTTATGCGAGCTATGGCGATTATGCCAAGGCCGCCGATCTCTACCGGGTCGCGCTGCAGAAGGGCGGGGTGGACGCCGGCATGATCAACACCCGCCTCGGCATCGTGCTCGTCCTCGGCGGCAATCGCCCCGAGGCGGCGGCGGCCTTTCACGCCGTGACCGGGCCGCGCAGCGAGCTTGCCGGCCTGTGGCTGACCTGGCTCGGCCAGCAGCACAGCTGATCGTTCCGATGGGAAGGGGCGCAGGAAAGGTTCGGCGCTCCCTTTCGTGCGTCCCAAATTGCGACGTGCCTTTTTGGCGCCTTCCGCCGGGCGAAGCACCGCGTTAACGATTGGGCGGGCCGAGCGGCGGCCCGTTCCGGTCGAGGGCAAAATTGCGCTTCAACGACATGATCGCGACCGTCCTGGCGCAGCGCGAGGAGCCGTCCTCCGCGCTTGCCGCCAAGTGGCGCCAGCTCGTCGATCTGCTCGCCCAGGACCGCGGCGAGGATGAGGCCTGGGAGGCGCTGGAGTGGCTGCGGGCGAGCCGCCCGCGCGTCCCCGCCGAGACCCGCCGCCGCGCCGCGATATCCCTCTCCGGCCGTCGAATCTGGGAGGAGATTCTCGTCTTCTTCGCCGAGGACCAGGCGCAGGTCGCCGCGCCTTTGCTCGCCGGCGCGCATCTCGACGCCGGGGAATGGCTCGACTTGCTGCCTTTGCTGACGCCGACGGCGCGCAGCCTGCTCCGCCACCGGCGCGACCTGCCGGCCGAGGTGGGTCACGCGCTCGCCGGCTTCGGCGGCAGCGATTTCGCGCTGTCGGGCAGCGCCGGGACGATCGAGGAAGAGGCGAATGTCGCCGCGGCGGTCGAGGCGGGCGAAAGCCAGATCCGCGACCTCGTCGCCCGGATCGAAAATTTCCGCCGCCAGCGCGATTCCGGCCCGCCCACAGCGACGGAGGCGGAAGCGCCGCCGCGGATCGAAAGCTTCCACTGGGAGGCGGGCGCCGACGGCACCATTTTCTGGGTCGAGGGCGCGCCGCGCGGGCCGATCGTCGGCCAGAGCATCGCCTCGATCGCCGAGCGCGGCCAGTTCGGGGTCGACGGCCAGGCCGCCGGCGCGTTCGAGAAGAGGGCGCCGTTCCGCGACGCCCGCTTCAGCGTCGCCGGTTCGGGGGCCGCGTCGGGCGACTGGCGGATCTCGGCCGTGCCCTTCTTCGACCCGCGCCAGGGCCATTTCCTCGGCTATCGCGGCACCGCGCGGCGGCCGCGCGTCGACGAGGTGGCGCGGCCCGAAGGCGCGCCCGAACCGGCGCCGCCGGCCGGACTGTTCGGAACCGGCATCCCCGCCGAATCGCTCCGCCAGCTCATCCACGAGCTGCGCACGCCGCTGAACGCGATCGTCGGCTTCGCCGAGATGATCGACGGCCAATATATGGGCCCGGCGGCTTCGGCCTATCGCAGCCGGGCGGCGGACATCATGGAGCAGGCCCGCAGCCTCCTCTCCGCCGTCGACGACCTCGATACCGCGGCGCGGATCGAGACGAGGCGCCTGCAGCTCGACGAGAGCTTCGTCGATGCGGTCGCCCTGCTCAGCCGGCTTCACGACGCCTATGAACGGGTGGCGCGCCAGCGGGGCAGCCGGATCGCGATCGAGATCGCGCGCGACCTGCCGCCGGCGCGGGTCGAGCAGGGCGCGGCCGAGCGGATGTTCGCGCGCATCCTCGCCGCGACGATCGGCCTGGCGGGGGAGGGGGAGACGATCGGCGCGACCATGGCCCAAAGCGAAATGGGGGGCGCGCAGCCGGCGGAAGGCGAGAAAACGGGCCGCAAGATGCTCTGCCTTGCGATCGACCGGCCGGTGGCGATCGCCGGGCTCGACGAGCGCGCCTTGCTCGATCCCGGCTACAGCCCCGAAGGCGACTGGCCCGGGGCGCCGGCGCTCGGCCTCGGCTTCGCGCTCCGCCTCGTCCGCAACCTCGCCGAGGCGGTCGGCGGCGCGCTCGTCATCGGCGACGCGCGCTTCTTCCTCTATCTGCCGCCGCTGGAACCCGCCGAGCGCTCGAGCGAGCAAGGTTAACTTTTCAAGCTTACATAGCTCCGCTACACGGCACGCGAGCACGCGCGTGGGGCCTGTAGCTCAACGGTAGAGCCGGCCGCTCATAACGGCTTGGTTGTAGGTTCGAATCCTGCCGGGCCCACCAGCCTTCGCCGAGGCTTCGGCTGGCAAGCCAGCCTTGGGGCGGCGGCGCTCGGCCGGCAGGCGGGCGTGGGACGTCGTGGCGGAACCTCGGCACCGGGGTCCGACGTTGAAGGCGCAGGAGATGCGCCATGGCCGATATCCGGATCGTCAATCTGAACGACCTCGCGTTCGAGCGCTGGAACAGCCGCTATCCGCCGGACCAGCAGCCGCCGGCGGACCGCTATGGCGCCGATGTCGCGGCGGTCGGCCAAGCGCTCGGCGCCCGCAAGCTCGGATACAATGTCAGTTCGATCGACCCGGGTAAAGCGGCCTATCCACCGCACAATCACCGGGTGAACGAGGAGATGTTCCTGATCCTGGACGGCGAGGGCGAGCTCCGGCTGGGCGATACCCGTCGCTCGGTTGGGAAGGGCGACATCGTCGCCTGCCCGCCGGGCGGCCCGGAAACCGCACATCAGCTCCGCAATACGGGCGATAAGCCGCTCAAGATCCTGATGGTTTCGACGATGCTGGACACCGATATCATCGAATATCCGGACAGCGACAAGATCGCTTATGGCGTCATGACGCCCGGCCCGGACGGAAAGCCCAATTTCTTCCGCGGGCTGGCGCGCCGTTCGGGCCAGCCCGATTATTGGGAAGGCGAATAGAGCGGTGGCCGCGCGACGTCGAAGGCGACGCTGATTCGTTCGCCCGCCTCGAACGGACGCGTGCCGTGCCACATCAGGGACGGAAAGAGGACGAGCCGCCCCGGCTTCGGCTCGACGAGGCGCAAAGGCGGCAGGTCGAGCTTCAGCTCGGCCGGGGCTTCGCCGAGGGTCAGCCAGCCGGCCGGCGCGGGCCCGCGCGCCTCGGGCGGCGGCACCACGACGTAGAAAGCCGAGCTGAACCAGCCCATCGGATGGATATGGCTGACATGGCGCCCGCCGCCGGCCAGCCGCACCGACCAGGAGCCGGCGAAGCGCACCCGCCTATCGCGGCGCGGCGAGAGAACGGGATGCGACGGATCGGGCGGCGGGAGTTGCGCGACATGCTCCGCTACCGCCTCGGCGATCGCACGGCGGAGGCTGCGTATCTCCGGCTCGATCCGCGGGAAGAGCTGGCCATCGGTCTGGGTGCCGCCCCGCACCGATTGGACGAGCGGCTGGTGGGTCCAGAGATGGAGGGTCCGCAGCCGCGCGGCCAGCGCGTCGAGCGAGGGGATGCGATCGCCGAGATCGTAGAGTCCGACCAGGCGCGGATCGCCTTCCAGCCATAAGGCGCGCGGATCGCCAATCATCCGCCACGCCAGCGACGCATAGGACCAGAACATGTCGCCGGCCGGCGTATCGGTGAAGCGCAGGGCCAGCTCGCCCGCTTCCGCGGGCCGCCCGGTGCGCAGCAGATGCCGCACGCGGTGAACCTGGAAGGCGGCCCCGGGCGCGTCGCCGAGCCGCGCGAACCGTGCCTCCGCCTCCGCCGTCGCGCCGAGATCGGCGAGACAGGTCGCCTCGTTTGCGTCGAACAGCATATGATCGCCGGCGGCGGCGCGGCCGGCGCGGACCGCCTCGAGCGCGCCGTCCAGATCCTCGCCGTTGATCCGCGCCGAGATCAGGCTGCGCCACAGCGAAAGGTTGCGCGGATCGGCGGCGAGCGTCGCTTCGAGCCGGCGCGTGTAGCCGGCACGGTGGCCATTCTGCCAAAGGAGCTGGGCGAGCATCTCCTGGGCCGCAACCCAGCGCGGATGGCGAACGACCGCTTCCTCGATCAGCGCCAACCCGGCCGCCGGCCCCCGGTCGCGCACCGTCGCCCCGATCAGGCCCATCATCGCATCCTCGTCCCGCGGCGCGAGGCTCAGCGCGCGGCGGAACAAGGCAATGGAGGGAAGGCCGCCTTCGAGATGCGCGCGCGCGACCGCATGGGCGATGCCCGCATCCCCCGGCGCAAGCCGCGCGGCCCGGTCCAGATGCCGGATCGCCGCCTCATTCTCGTCAATCTGCCGGTAGAGAAGCCCCGCGACATGATGCAGCCGCGCCTCGTCCGGCCTATGCGCCAGCGCCGCCTCCGCCAGCTTTATGCCCTCCTCCTCGCGCCCCTCGCGCAGCGCGTCGAAACAGGCCGAATAGACGGCGGCTGCATCGCGCAGATCGATGCGGACGGGATCCGGCGGTGAGAAAGAAGAGGCGTTCACCGGCCCGTTCTGCCTGCTCACACATGCAAAGGAAATGGTGCGGGCACTGGCAAGCCGATATCGTTTCGAGTAGCAGGCCCCTTGGCGGGCTTGCCCGCCGAAGCCTTGGCGAAGGCGGGGAGTAGCGCAGCCTGGTAGCGCATCTGCTTTGGGAGCAGAGGGTCGCAGGTTCGAATCCTGTCTCCCCGACCATCCTTCAAAAAATCCCGAAAGGGGCTTGATGAGCATCGATTGGGTGAAGGACGCCGTTATTCCGTTCGCGTCCGCTATCAGCGGTGCCATCGTCGGTGCCGCAGCGAGTTATTTAGCTTCGAGCCGGCTAGCAAAGCAGGCTTCCGACGAGGTTCTTGAGCGTGATAAAATCGCTCGCCGTGACCAAGACAAACGCGCCGCTCATCAAGTGTTTGTGAAGTTGCACGTGATCACGAATTCCCTAGCCAGCTACCATAAGCAAATCATTGAGATGGTGGAGAAGGCCGACGGCGATGGTAACGGTCACATGCGGCTTTATCAGCGGCTGTCGACCTTTCCGGGGATTGAGCGCGAACCATCGATCGAATTCTCTGCCGAAGAACTAACGATCTATATTGCTGCGAAGCGCGCCGACTACGTCAATGATCTGTTGCTGCTTGCTCGTCGATACGCTGCTTGCTTGGTCAGCCTCGAAACTTTCGCGAAGCTGAAAATTGAGCTTCATTATAAGACGGCGCGGCTTGGTAGAACGACGCGTAATAGGGAGACGGGAGTGTCCTCAACGACCATGCGTTCTCCACCGGAGATCGCGAATTATATGATGGTGAAAGCCGATGAACTGGAGATCTTCGCGAAGGGCATGTGCGATCAGCTCGCTGAATACAATGCGTTCGCGAGCAATGTTGCTGATCGCTTCGAAGAAGTTACGAGAGGCTTCCTTGACGGAGCCATACCCGGCTTCCTTATCGAAAAGACCACTGGCTAAGCGACTAGCCACCGAAGGGAATATCGTCGACGCAACGCTGATTTCCATATTTGTCCGTCACCACGTGCTGATGCGGCCCGCAAACGAGGTCGCTGAGAAGTTTGCCTCCCCCGAACTGGTGCAGCCTCGACAGGTGAAGCGCCGCAACTTTGGCAAAGGTTTCCGCCCCTTCGGTGGTAGGTGGCTTCAACCGTATCGTCGCGGTGACGTGATAATGGCCGCGGCAAGGGGCGGGCTCCCCACGGGCGACGGAAGCGATGCTCGATGCGGGGAGATAAATCCAGCCGCCGCACGCGCCCGTATGGGCGAACATCAAGCCATCACGTGCCTCGGCAGGCTTCACCATCCCGAACAAGACGTGCTCGCCTTCTGGCATCTCGTTCAGCTCGTCAATGAACTGCTGAACGGCGTCGACCTGATCGGCGGTTTGGGGCCGCGACTTCGAGGATGAACGCTTCATGCAAAATTCCCTTCGCTACTTGGGGGCATCCCATTGGACCGCGCCGTCATCGATTTGGTTGCTGGAGCAATGTCGAACTCAGGCCCCCCGGCAGTTGCTGAAGGACACTCAGCCCGTTGGCGAGGAACGGTCCGGAGTTTCCGCAGGAAACCAGCGAGTCCCAATAGGTAGGTGGCCCGGACCGCCCCTCTCCGGTCAGAAAGTCGATCGCGTTGTTCGACAGATTGAAGCTTTGCAACTCAGGCTTACGCCCGTCCTTGTAGGTCTGGATGCCGACATAGACGTAACCGACTCCCGTGCCGGACTGCGCGTCTGCCAACAATCCTCGCAGTGAATAATAGACTCCTCTGTCAGTCACATTTGCGAAGCCCAACCAGCTGATCGTTCCGTCCGCCTCGTCGGTGTCTTTGCTGTTCGGGATCGGAGATGTAATCGAGATGGCGCCCACCGCGTTTGCGATACTGTACAAAGGGAGCCGACTCGTATCATGTGGGATTGCAAGCGAGATCAGAAAGTCGCGCCATAACGGAGCTCCCGCAGGCATGCCCGCTTCCCCTTTCCCCGCTGAGACGAAGGGCTTGCCGCGCATCGTAATTTTATAAGCGTCAGCATTGCTCTGCGTGTCCGTATCCAGGGGGATTGGGGTCAGCAACACATCGGCGAAAAGGCTCGATTTCTGAACGTTCAGAATATTGTCCGACTTGCAGGTCGCGGCCAAGGTCGAGATGAGCGTGTCCTGCTTCTGGCGCGTATAGCTGAGCAGCTGACCATTTGCGCCGGAGCCGCCACCCGGGCCCTTGAACTTCAGCAGTGTCCAACTCGGGCCCCCGTTAACACCCCATTGCAGCGTGAAGTCGACCTTCGTTGAAAATCCTGTCGCATTCGCCGCCTGCGAGACCGCCGCGGTCGCGGTGGTTTGACCGCCCTTGCCAGGAGCACCTCCAGCCGTATTCGGTGAGAATGTCGCGGCATCAAGTGATCTGAGACCATTCTCTATCGTGTCCTCAACAGCGAGGTCACCATTCAGCCCGTAGCGACCCTCGCCTGGGCCCGACTCTGATGGCCCACCGCAGATGTCGTGCGGGGATCGATGCAACGGATTTGGGTCGTTTGGATCGCTGGCAACGTAGGTGATCTGGCCATTCACCTCATGGAACGTTGCGTCATAGAGCCGATGCAGATCGACTAGATAGTTGAGGACGAAATTGCGATCCTGCGTACCCCCTAGGTTAAAGCCAATTGAGAGGGTAAAGTTGTTCATGTTGGAGGTCGCGTTGGCGATCGTGTTGGTGCCGTCGCTTGACTCGACCACATTCCTGATTGGGCTGCCCAGGTTCGTGAGCGGCGTGATGAAGTTCAGCGATGGATTGAGCCCTTGCGACTGGGTCACGAAAATCGTGAAATTGATTGAATCGAGGACGTTGTATTCGACCAGATTGTGCCATCGGATATAATCCGGAGACTGGCGATAACCTGTTGTATTCGCAACTGCCGGCCCTAAGTGCCGATCCATGGCGCGGACGATTAAACATTGAAGATGCTGCTGCAGCGCAGGCACGGTTGGCGCTTGCGGCAGGCCGGGCACGACGTTCATCGACGGAAGCGAGCACCCCGAGCCGAGGAGGAGGGGCACACAACACAAGCTCACTCGTAGGCATGCCCTTATGGTCGATCTGCCACCCCGCATCCGTTGCCCCCCGTTACGAAGCCGTCATCGCTGCCCCATCCAAGAGCGGCGACTACTGCCCAACACGTAATTGCGCTGCATCCGAACTCCAACGGCTAGAACCCTTGGATATCGTTCGAACAATGTTTGCCTGATCCTCCAAGGTTTCCTCTGCGTTGAACTACCCCCAAAAAGGTCTACTTCCATTCCTTATACCAATTCCGGGCCGCGGGAAATACCAATAAAGGTTTGTCGGCCCGGTCCGCAGCGAGTGCTTGCCTGTAAAGACCTTCTTAGTGACGGCTGCGCGGCAAACACTCTCATCGCTCAGCCCGGCATCCTGCAGCACCTCAACGCATTGAATGCTTCACAGACCGTCGCGCTTGCAGCGCCACGATTTGCTGCCCCTGCTTGGTCGAGTAGGCGTGTGAGCAGCGCAGAGGGGCCCTTCCTTCGCCATTCTTGGAAGACTGCCGAAGAAAACATGATGTTGGAACATTTGACCCGTGGATCCACGGATTGTGTAAAGTCCTCTCGTTTGAATTCGGAAGGTACATCGCTTCGATCAGCATGCGTCGGGGCGACTGGGCAGCGGATCTCTTGAAGGGTCGGGACACGAGCGGGGCGCTCGCCAAGATAAGGTTTGAAGCGACAGAGGATGCGCTTTATGTCGCGAACAGCGGCAGCGCGTTCGATCATGCGGGCAGGGCCCGCTGAAGCCTTAGCGGGCGCAGGCTCATTTCAGATGGATCAGGGGGCTCAAACCAGGCCTCCCGAATCCCCGCTTCCCCTCCGCCCCACACAGGCATAGATTGTTCCGCGGCCGGCACCATCGCGCCGCCAGGGGGGATCGTGGACATGACCAGCAACGGCCAGACGCCCGTCACCATGCTGACCTTCGCGCCGACGCTCGACAGCGAGCAGGCGCGGATGCTGCTTCGTTATTATGGCGTGCCCTATCGCGAGCACGACCATCTCGTGCCCTTCGTCCTGCTGCCTTTGCTGCTGCACGGGGGCGGGAGCGACATGCCCTTCCTCTATGGCGACGGCGTCAAGGTCGCCAAGCCCTATGGGATCGCCCAGTTTTACGACCAGAAGGTCCCGCCCGATTTCCAATTGATCCCGACCGAGCCGGCGCTCGCGGCGGCGGTGCAGGCGGACTGGCTGCTCTATAACGGCACGATGTCGGCGGGGACGGCGATCTACGCTTATTATTATCTGCTGCCGCAGGGGAAATTGATGGCGCCGATCTTCGCCGCGCCGACCTCCTGGTTCGAGCGGCTGATCATGCCGATCTTCTATCCGCTGATGCGCCTCCTGATCTCGACCAAGCTGCATCTTTCGCAGCAATCGGCCGATGCCGCGCATGCGAAGATCCTGGCGACCTTCGCGGAGACCGACAAGCGCGTCGCCGACGGCCGCCTCTATCTCCAGGGCGACCGGATGACGCTCGGCGACATCGCGCTCGCCGCGGCGGCCGCGCCTCTGCTCCTTCCGGAGGGCTATGGGACGAAAATGCCAACGCTCGAGCAGATGCCGGAGCCGATGAAGAGTCTGATGGTGAGCCTGCGCGGCACGCCGACCGCGGCCTTCGTCCAGCGTTTCTATTCGGAAGGGCTGCCGGCGGCGCAGGCGAAATTGGCCGCGGCGCGTGCGGCGGGAGGCAAGGCATGAAGAGCGGACATAAGCTGCTGGGGCTTTGCCTCCTTGTCCTCTCGGCCTGCATCGGCGCGGCCGCGCCTGCGCCGGCCGCCGCGCCCACCGCTGCGCCGGTCGCCGCCCCGGCCGCCGCGCCCGCGGCCCACAAATCCGATCCCGCCCAGCTCGAGGCGGACTGGTGGCGCGACAATCGCTGGCGCTACCAGAATGACGACGAGGCGAACGCCGCCTATCAAAGGCTGCTCGTCCAGCAATCGCCCTGGCCGGAATGGCACCAGGTCCAGATCGCCAATTTGCCGGCCGGCCTTCGTTTCCAGATGGCGCTCGCACCGGGCCAGCCGACCGACAAGCCGGGCGGCTTCGGCACCTACGACCTCATCCCCAACGTGCATTTCGTCCGCTATCGACTGGCGGTGAAGGTGGCGTGGAAGCCGGCGATCGACCGCGTCGTCACCTACGAGATCACCGATCCCTTGCCCGCCGATACCGGTACGGTCGGCCCGCAGATCGATACCGACGCCGGCCACTATCTTCCCGGCGGCGGTTCGCAATTCGAGATGAAGGTGCCGGCGAGCGAGCGCATGGCCCATCTCAAAATCGTGGCGGTGCGCCCGATCCAGTGACGGAGATCCAACGCACCGATCCGCGCACCGGATCGGTCCTGATCCTTTCGTCCGAGGGGCTGACCGTCGTTCGTCCCGACGGCGGGCGCGGCTTCATCGCGGCGCCGCGGGGTTACAGCCTGTCCTATTTCGAAGGGGGAATAAATGTGGTCGCCCGCGGTGAGGCGCCGCACGACGGCTGGTGGGACTGGCATTTCGAGCCCGATCTCGATGCCGGCGCCTTCCGCCGCCTCGGGCCGGCTTATTGATCCTCGGCCTGTTGATCCTCGGCCTGCCGGTCCCCCGCCGCGAGCACCGAATCGAGCATTTCCGCCAAAGCATCCAGCCGATAGGGCTTGAACAGGACCGGCCGGCCGCCGGTGCCGGCACGGGCGATCTCGTCGGAAAAGCCGGTGGTGAGGACCACCGGCACGCCCGGAAGCACGTGCGCAAGCCGCTCCGCCAGATCGAGCCCGCTCATTCCCGGCATGACGACGTCGGTGAACACGATCTCGAACTTCGTCCGCTGCGCCAGGCGCAGGGCCTCGAGCCCGGAATGGGCGCGCGTGACCCGGTGGCCAAGCTCCTGCATCAAGGCTTCCGCAAGAAGGCCCACCGGCTCGTTGTCGTCGACGACGAGAATGTGCGCGGCGCGGGCCGCGCCTTCGTGCCCGCCGCCCCGAATCTCCTTGCGAGTCTCCGTCTTCGCGCTGCAGGGGAGGAGCAGGATCACCTTGGTGCCGCGGCCGACCTCGCTCTCGACCCTGATGTCGCCGTCCGACTGGGTCGCGAAGCCATAGACCTGGCTGAGGCCGAGGCCGGTGCCGCGGCCGACCGACTTGGTCGTGAAGAAGGGCTCGAACACATGTTCGAGCATCTCCTCGGGAATGCCGGTGCCGGTGTCGGCGACCGAAATGGCGACCGCGCGCCGGCCGTCGGGCAGGGCGTCGTCGCCGGTCGCGAGGGTGAGGGTGCCGCCGCCATTGGGATCCTTGGCGAGCATCGCGTCGCGCGCATTGACCGCGATGTTGAGGATGGCGGATTCGAGCTGGGCGGGGTCGGCCTCGATCGCGCAGAGATCCGCGCCGAGCTCGGTGCGGATGGCGATCCGCTCGCCGAGCGCGCGGTCGAGCAATTCCGTCATCTCGACGATCTGCTCGTTGACGTCGAGCACCTGCGGCTGGAGCGGCTGCCGCCGCGCGAAGGCGAGGAGCTGCGAGGTGAGCGCCGCCGCCCGCGTCGCCGTCTGCGCGATCGCGCCGGCGAAGCGGACGCGCTTCTCCTCGTCCAGCCCGGGCCGGCGGAGGATGTCGGCCGACCCCTGGATCACGGTCAGCAGATTGTTGAAATCATGCGCGATGCCGCCGGTGAGCTGGCCCAGGGCCTGCATCTTCTGCGCCTGGCGGAGCTGCTCCTCCGCCTTGGTCCGTTCCTCGACCTGGACCTGGAGCTCGGCATAGGCGCCGCTCAGCGCCTCGGCCCGTTCCTCCAGCTCCCGGTTGGCGCGGCGCAGGGCCGTCTGGGCGATGCCGAGGATGAGGACGATGAGCGCCGCCATCAGGGTCAGCAGGCCGACGACGCCGTAGCGGGCGAGCCGGCGGGAGAGCGGCTCGCGCACCGCCTGCAGATAGACGGTGCCGATCGGCTGGCCGCCGCGAAGCACCGGCGCCGTCGCCTCGACCAGATTGCCGCCGCGCGGCGCCCGGCGGTCGAACCGGGCCGAGAGCAGGCCGGGCGAGCGCGCATAGCCGGCGAACAGCCGCCCGGCGGAATCGTAGACGCCGGCCGCGCTCACCTGCGGATTGACGCCGAGCGCATCGACCGATTCCTGGGCGGTGCGGGCGTCGCCGAAATCGAGCGCGGCGGTGACGCTGGCGGCGAGGATCTGGGCCTGAACCTCGGTTTCCTGCCGTTTCTGCACGGTGTAGTTGCGGGCGCTCAGGAAGATGACGCCCAGCCCGGCGACCAGCAGCAGGAGCGCGAGCAGCCCACCGGCGAGCGGCGCGTTCGGCCAGCGCGCGGCAAATCGGGTGAGGGAATTGTTGCGGGGAGGCATTAGCGGCCCGTCCTGACGCTGAGCGCGATCGCGAGCAAGCGCGCGCTCAAGGTAAGGCCGCAGCTTTCGGCCGCCGCCCGGTCGATGTGGAAGCGCACGCGCCCGCCGTCGACGACGAAATGGATCATGCCGCGTTCCGGCCCGTCGCGGCCGTCGGTGACGGTCAGCACCGGCCTGCCCTGGAGCGCGCGGAGCATATCGGCGGTGCCGTGGGCGCCATTGCCGTCGACGAAGGCGATCCGGCAGGCCTCGGCGCCGGGGGCGCCGGCCATCCGCCTGAGGGCGATGGGATGGCCGTCGACCTGCTGGCCGCGCACGGCCTCGTCGATGGTCCGGCCGAACGGATCGTTGCCGAGGATGCAGAGAATGATCGGCGCGTTGGGCGCCATGCGCGGGCTTGCCGGCCAATCGACATAGGCCGGGAATTTGGTGAGGAAGGCGGCCTTGACCGCCGTCTCGCTCGGCTGCGCGGCGGCGGGCGAGGCGCACGGCAATGCGAGGGCGGCGAGGGCGGCGGCGGCCCATCGCAGCCCGAACGTTCGAAGGATGGCGGGCCGGGGCATCAGAAGCGGATCCGCGTTCCCGCCATGACGCTGCGCGCGATGCGCTGCGCCCGGCTCGGGTCGTTGCTCTCGAGATGCGTCTTGTGGAGGAGATTTTCGCCCGCGACATAGAGCTCGAACGGGCCGACGTCCCAGCCGAGCCGGGCATCGGCCTCGACATAGGCCGGGACGGGCGGCGTGCCCTTGATGCCGCCGACGGCGCGGGCGGCGACGTCGAAATGCAGGCGACGGGTGAGGTCGATGCTCGAACGGGCGCTGAGCTGGTGGCCGGGATCGGTGCCGAGCGCGCGGTCGTTGGTGAGGTCGGCATGGCCCGGCTTCATGTGGAAATGCTTGCCGATCGTCGCCGCGCCGAGGCTGACCCGCCACCAGGGCATGAGCTGCCGGGTCAGCCACGCCTCGACGCCATAGGTTTCCCCGGCGAGACCGTTCATCAGCCGGAAGGTCGTGCCGCCGGGCAGCGCCTCGGTGGTGCGGATGTCGTCATAGACATTGTAATAGAAAGACACGGAAAGGCTGGTCGTCCGCGACGGCTGGCCGCGATAGCCGGCCTCATAGGCGACGAGCTTTTCCGACTGGAAATCGAGCGCCGGCGGGACCAGGCCGGGGAAGGTGAGCTGGCGGTCGATCCGCGACGGCGTCCGCACCGCCCTTGAGACCGCCGTCCAGAACAGGATCTTGTCGCTCGGATGATAGGCAAGGCGCAGGTTCGGCAGGGCTTCGAGGCCGGCGAACGAGCTTTCCTCGAGCTTCAGCCCGGCGATGAGGTCGAGCGTGCGGCCGAGCGCGATCCTGTCCTGGGCGAAGGCGTTGCCGATCCACAGCCGCTCGCTGTCCGGGACCAGCGCGAACGCGTTGAGGCCGTTCAGGAACAGATCGCGCGTCGTCCGCACGCCGGCGCCGAACACCAGGCCGTTCGCGCCGAGGCGCAGATTATACTGGGCCTCGGCGTCGAGCGTCTGGAGCCGATCGGTGACGAGCGTGATCCGGCGCCAATAATCGTCATAATAAGCCTGGAGCTGGAACGCGGAATCCTCGCCGGTCTTGTGGGTCCAGCGCGCCAGCAGGTTGCGGCCATGGTCGTTATCGTCGTCGAAGCTGTCGGGGGTCTGGGAGAAGATGTCGCCCTGGACCGTGAAATGGTCCTGCGCGCCCCAATCGGCGCGGAAGCCGCTTTGCCAGCCCTTGAAATGATCGTCGACGTCGCCGGCGGGCCCCGCCGGCATGCCGTCGCGATCATAGCCGTCCGCGTAGAAACGGATGGCGCCGTCCGAGCCCAATTTCGCGCCGTAGCGAAGGCCGAGACTCTGCTCGCGGTCGCCCGCCGAGCCGCGGATGAGGCCGCCGACCGTGTCGCGCGCGTCCTTGCTGGTGACGTTGATGACGCCGTTCACCGCATTGGGGCCGTAAAGCGTGCCGCCGGGTCCGCTCACCACCTCGATCTGGCCGATATCTTCGAGCAGAGGCGATTGCAGCTCCCAGATCACGCCCGAATGGAGCGGCGTGTAGACGCTGCGGCCGTCGATCAGGACGAGCAGCTTGTTGGCGCTTTCATAGCCGTTGAAGCCGCGCGCGCTGATCGCATATTGCCGCGCGTCGAGATGCTGGATCTCGAGATTGGGGGCCAGCGCCAGCACGTCCGGAAGCGAGGTCGCCGACGAACGGAGGATGTCGTCGGCGGTGATCACGAAGATCGAGGCGGGGGCGGCGCTGATCGGCTCCGCCTGCTTGGAGACCGAGCGCACCGGGAGCTGGGCGAGCTGCTCGATCGAAAGGTCCTTCAGGGATTCGACGCCGTCCGTGCCGGCGGCACCGGCGGGAGCGGCAATTGCGAGCGCCGCGCCGGCGAGCAAAAAGGCTGCTTGACGCCTCATCGTCCGGCGCTCCCCCCTTTATCTGGAAATGTCTTCACTGCCGCAAACAAGTCAAGCAACCTGGATCAGGGATGCGGCGGCACCGGATGAATGTCCTCGGGCGCGTTGGCGACCACCGACAGCATCGCCGTCCAGGCGGCGACATTCTGGCGGAGCTGGGCCGGATCGATCTTGTCGAGCGTGTCGTCCGGCGTGTGATGCCAGTCGAAATAGCGCGTCCCGTCCTGGCTGAGGTCGGCGCCCGCCGATCCCGCCTTGATCCAGGCGTTGAGATCGGCGCCGGCTTCGACCTCGCCCGCGCCGCGGCCGATGCCGAGCGGGAACAAAGCGGCGGCGATCCGGTCGGCGAGGCCCTTGTCGGCCTCGGCGAGGCTCGGAACCACGCGCCAGACCCGATCCGCGCCGAAATCGGATTCGCCGACGAAGACGACATGATCCTGCTTGTGGGCGGCGAAATAGGCCTTGCTGCCGGTGCCGCCCGTCTCCTCGTCGCCGAACCAGATCAATTTTATCGTGCGCCGCGGCCGGCCGGCGTCCAGGATATGCTTGGCCGCGGCGGCGGTGATGGCGATCCCGGCCGCGTCGTCGATCGCGCCGGTGCCGAGGTCCCAGCTGTCGAGATGGCCGCCGATCAGGATGATTCCGGCCGAGGGATCGCTGCCCGGCACTTCGGCGACGACGTTGCCCGAAGGCCCATCGCCGATCATGCGCGGCGTCATCACCAGGTGCATCGTCACCGGGCGGCCGCGGGCGAGCACGCGCTGGAGATTCTCCGCGTCGGGGATGGCGAGCGCGCCCGCGGCGATCGGCGCCACGTCGCCCCAGACGGTCACCCCGGTATGCGGATTGCGGTGATGGTCGGTGCCGAGCGAGCGGATGACCATAGCCGCCGCGCCCTTGCGCGCCGCTATGGCGGGCGCGCTCCGCCGCACCGGGCCGTAATAGCCGTAGCTCGACCCGTCCTGGGTCGGCTTCATCGCATGGCTGACGAAGACGATCCTGCCGCGCACCGCCTCGGGCGGCGCCGCTTCCAAAGCGGCGATATCGTCGAAGCCGGCCACTTGCGCCGTCACGCCTTCCGGCGGCGTCGCGCCGCTTCGCCCGAGCGCGGTGACGACGAGCCGCTGCGGATAAGGCGCGACGATCTCCGCCGTCTCGGCGCCGCGCACCCAGACCGGCATCCGGTCTCCCTCGATATGGACGTTCCGGAAGCCGAGCCCGTTCAGCCTGCGAACCGCCCAAGCCCGGGCCCGCGCCTCGGCCTCGGTACCGGCGAGCCGCTGGCCGACCTCGGTGGTCAGCCCTTCGACGATGTCCCAGGCGACATGGTCGCCGGCAAGCGCGGCGTCGCGCAGGCGTTCGGCATCGGCGGGTCCGGCGGGGGGAGGAGAGGCGGCGGCGAGGATGAGAGCGAGGACGGGAAGGGCGGCGCGCGCAATCGTCTTCATGGCGCGGCCGTAACCACTTCCAGGACGGGTGACAATCGGCGCCGGACGATATCGCAGTCCACTCTGTTCCCCGGAGCAGACAGTCGGGAGGCAGATTTGGCTGCCCTTTTGCTCCGATCCCAACCATCGTTGCGGAAACCGGATGCAGACCCTAGGTAAGCGCCCGATCCCCCAACACGCTGGAGTCCGAGCGCCGCCATGGCTGCACAATATAGCTTCGTGATGAAGAACCTGACCAAGACCTTCCCCGGTCAGCCCAAGCCCATCCTCGGCAACATCAGCCTGCAATTCTATCCCGACGCGAAGATCGCGATCATCGGGCCCAACGGCTCGGGCAAGTCGACTCTCATGAAGATCATGGGCGGCCGCGACACCGAGTATCAGGGCGAGGCCTGGCCGGGCGAGGGCATAAAGGTCGGCTATCTGGAGCAGGAGCCGCAGCTCGACCCGACCAAGAACGTCAAGGAGAATGTCATGGACGGCGTCCGCCCGGTCGCCGACATGATGGAGCGGTTCAACGCCATCTCGGCCCTGATGGCCGATCCGCCCGAGGATGCGGATTTCGATGCTTTGATGACCGAGATGGGCGAGCTCCAGGAGAAGATCGACGCGGTCGACGGCTGGACGCTCGACAACCAGCTCGAGATCGCGATGGATGCGCTGCGCTGCCCGCCTGGCGACAGCGAAGTCGCGAATCTTTCGGGCGGCGAGAAGCGCCGCGTCGCGCTGACCCGCCTGCTGCTCGAAAAGCCCGGCATCCTTCTGCTCGACGAGCCGACCAACCATCTCGACGCCGAGAGCGTCCAGTGGCTGGAGAAGCATCTCGTCGACTATCCGGGCAACGTCATCCTCGTCACCCACGACCGCTATTTCCTCGACCATGTCGTCAACTGGGTGCTCGAGCTCGATCGCGGCCGCTATTATGTCTATGAATCCAATTATTCCGGATATTTGGAGAAGAAAGCAAAGAGGCTGCAGCAGGAAGAGCGCGAGGAGCAGGGCAAGCAGAAGGCGATCCAGGACGAGCTCGAATGGATCCGCCGCTCGCCCAAGGCGCGGCAGGCCAAGTCCAAGGCCCGCATCCGCGCCTTCGACGAATTGGTCGAGGCGCAGGAGAACCGCACCCCGGGCAAGGCCCAGATCCTGATCCAGGTTCCCGAGCGGCTCGGCGGCACCGTCATCGAGGCGAACGGGCTCTCGAAAGCCTATGGCGACAAGTTGCTCTTCGACGATCTCAGCTTCTCGCTGCCGCCCGGCGGCATCGTCGGCGTGATCGGCCCCAACGGCGCCGGCAAGACGACCTTGTTCAAGCTGATCACCGGCGCCGAGCAGCCCGATTCCGGCTCGATCCGGATCGGCGAGACCGTGCATCTCGGCTATGTCGACCAGTCGCGCGACGCGCTCAATCCGAGCAAGAATGTGTGGGAGGAGATTTCGGGCGGGCTCGATATCTTCAAGCTTGGCAAGAACGAGGTCGCGACCCGCGCCTATGTCGGCGCGTTCAACTTCAAGGGCGGCGACCAGCAGAAGAAGGTCGGCCAGCTCTCGGGCGGCGAGCGCAACCGCGTCCACATGGCGAAGATGCTCCAGCAGGGCGGCAACGTCCTGTTGCTCGACGAGCCGACCAACGATCTCGACGTCGAGACCCTGCGCGCGCTCGAGGAGGCGCTGGAGAATTTCGCCGGCTGCGCGGTCGTGATCAGCCACGACCGCTTCTTCCTCGACCGCCTCGCCACCCACATCCTCGCCTTCGAGGGCGACAGCCATGTCGAATGGTTCGAGGGCAATTTCGAAGCCTATGAGAAAGACAAGATCCGCCGTTTGGGCCCGGAGGCGGAGCGGCCGCACCGGGTGACGTATCGGAAGTTGACGCGTTAGAGTGGTTTTCAGTCAGGTGGAATCACCTGACGACCGAAAAGAACGGTAAAACAAAGACCTAGAGCCGTGTCCGATCAAATCTGATCGGACACGGCTCTAGGCTCGCCGGGGGGTCGGCTCAGTCGATTCGCCGGACGAAGATGCTTCCGCCTTCCCGCCGCTCGACCTCGAAACCGGGAAGGGAGGCGACGAGATCGGAAAGGCGCTTGAACCCGTAATTGCGTGCGTCGAACGAGGATCGGTTGCTGGCATGCTGGCCGACCGCGGAGAGGCTGGCGAATCCCTTCTCGTCGTGGCGAACGCCTTCATAAGCTTCGGCGAGAAGCGCCCGTAATTGCGCGTCGACCGGCCGCTTGGTCGCGGCCACGCCCTGCTCCGCGGACGGTTTGAGGGCGGCGGTGAGCGCTGCCGTGTCGATGAAGCGGGTGCAGGCCTGCTGGAAGGATTCGGGGGTACGGGACGTCCCGAAGCCGTAGACCGGCAGGCCGTCCTGGCGGATGCGGGTCGCCAGCGGCATGAAGTCGCTGTCGCTCGACATGATCCCGAAGCCGTCGACATGGCCGCGATAGAGCAGGTCCATCGTGTCGATGATCAACTTCATGTCGGTCGAGCTCTTGCCCTTGGTGAGGTCGAATTGCTGCTGCGGCTCGATCGCGCGGCTGTTGACCATCGCCGACCAGCCCTTGAGCGCCGGCTTCTGCCAATTGCCGTAGGCGCGGCGGATGTTGACCGTTCCGAGCTCGGCAAGAACGGCCAAGACCGCTTCCAGGCTTTCCGGCGATGCGTTGTCGGCATCGATGAGAAGGGCGACATTGCCCGACTGGACATTGCGTGAGTCTGTCATGGACGCGAGTTTAGCCGCGGCGCGGCGTTGCGCAACGCCGTCCGAAGGGCCGCGGGGCGCCGCAACGGCCATCCGCTTGCCAGCGCAAGCATAAAGGCTAGGAAAGGCGCGCCGTCTTCAGGGAGTCCGCCGATGCGCCGCCGCACCTTCCTCGCCACGCTTCCGCTCGCCGCCGCCGGAGCCGCGCTCGACGCGCGGGTTCGGCCGGGACAGGGGAGGGGGCCGTCGGAGCAGGGCGATCTGCCCGGCTTCGAGCCGCGCGGCGCCGAGACGTTCGAGCGGCCCGACGTCCATGCCGGCGATCGGCCGGTCGGGGCCAGCTTCGCGTCGCGCTCGGCGGTCTATGGCCGCTCGGGCGCGGTCGGGGCGGCGCAGCCTTTGGCGGTGCTCGCCGGGATCGACATGCTGCGCCGGGGCGGGTCGGCGGTCGATGCGGCGATCGCGGTCAATTCCTGCCTCGGCTTTCTGGAGCCGACCAGCAGCGGCATCGGCGGCGACGTCTTCGCGATGATCTGGGATCCGGCGGCGAAGAAGGTGGTCGGCCTCGCCGGCTCGGGCCGCTCGCCGCGTGGGCTCAGCCTGGAGATTGCGCGGTCGCGCGCAAGGAACGGCCATTTGCCGCCGCTGGGCGCGGTGGCGGTTTCGGTGCCCGGCGCCGTCGACGGCTGGTGGACGCTCCACCAGCGCTACGGGAAGTTGAAATGGGCCGATCTGTTCGAGCCGGCGATCCACTATGCCGAGCATGGCGCGCCCTTCCCGGAGATCATCGCTTATTACATTCGCGGCAACATGCGGGCTTTCTTGCGCCCCGGAATGGGGATCGAGGAGACGGCGAACGCCGTCCACACCTGGGGGAAGGGGCCCGAGACCGGCGAGATCTTCCGCAATCCCGACCTCGCGCGTACCTATAAGATGATCGCCGAGAGCGGCCGCGACGCTTTCTACGACGGGCCGATCGCGGACACGATCGAGAAGTATTTCCGGCGGATCGGCGGCTGGATGAGCCGCGCCGACCTCGCCGCCCAGCATGCCGAATGGATCGAGCCTTATTCCACCGACTATCGCGGCGTCACCGTCCATGCGCTCGGCGCCAACACCCAGGGCATCGCCACTTTGCAGATGCTGAACATGCTCGAGCATTTCGACATGCGCGGCGCCGGCTTCCAGTCGCCGCTTTCCTACCATCTCGGCGCCGAGGCCAAGCGCCTCGCTTACGAGGACCGCGCCCGTCATTATGCCGACCCGCATTTCTCGAAGGTGCCGGTCGAATGGCTGATCTCCAAGGATTATGCCGCCGAGCGGGTGAAATTGATCCGGCCCGACCGGATCAACCCCCATGTCAGCCCCGGCCATGCGCCCTCGCACGGCGACACCACTTACTTCACCGCCGCCGACGCCGACGGGATGATGGTGTCGATGATCCAGTCCAACTTCCGCGGCATGGGTTCGGGGCTGGTTCCGGACGGGCTCGGCTTCATGTTCCAGGATCGCGGGCAATTGTTCAGCCTTGAGGACGGCCATCCCAATATCTACGCGCCGGGCAAAAGGCCCTTCCAGACGATCATCCCCGGCTTCGCGACCCGGAACGGCGCGCCGTGGATGTCGTTCGGCGTGATGGGCGGCGACATGCAGCCCCAGGGGCAGAGCCAGATCATCCTCAACCGCGTCGATTACGGCCTCGACGTCCAGGCGGCCGGCGACGCGCCGCGCTGGCACCATGAGGGCTCGTCCCAGTCGATGGGCGAGGATTCGCCGGGCCTCGGCCCGCTCGGGCTGCTGCGGCTCGAACAGGGCTGCCCCGAGCGCACCCGCCGCGCGCTCGCCGACATGGGCTGGAAGATCGGCGCCTCCGACGGCGGCTTCGGCCGCTACCATTGCGTCGAGCATCGCGAGAGCCATGGCGAGCGCGTCTATGCCGCCGCCAGCGAGATGCGGGCAGACGGGCTGGCTTTGGCTTATTGAGAATGGCGCATTCCGGACTTGATCCGGAATCCATGAACACCGCCTGCGAAAAACCGCCGCTTCGGTGTTCCTGGATCCCCGCTTTCGCGGGGATGACGGGGAGGGAGCCCCCCTTTCGGTTAACCAACTTCTAACACCTGAGGCCTAGACCCGGAGCCCTGTCACTACGGGGCGGCGCGTGCGCGAATATTTCGATCAGTCCATGTGGGGCCTGCCGGTGCTGCTGTTCGCGGCATCCTGCGTGCCGACCGCGTCCGCCGGACCGGGGGGTGCACGGCTGGCCTCGCTGACGGCAAACCCGCCCGCCGTGCAGGCGCAGTCCGTCCCCACCGCGACCGAGGAACCGCCGCCGCCCGCAATCCTCGCCCAGGAGATTGCCGTCGGCGATCCCGCGAGGCCGTTCGACATCGGACCGGCAAGCAAAAGCGACGTCCAGACCGCGCTCGAATGCCTGACCGCCGCCGTTTATTTCGAAGCGCGCTCGCAAAGCGACGACGGCCAGCGCGCCGTCGCCCAGGTCGTGCTGAACCGCGTGAGCCATCCCGCTTTCCCGAAGACGGTCTGCGGAGTCGTCTACCAGGGCTCGAACCGTTCGACCGGCTGCCAGTTCACCTTCACCTGCGACGGCTCGCTGCGCCGGGCGCGCGAGCCTTATGCCTGGGGCAAGGCGCAGAAGATCGCGGCGGCGGCGCTCGCCGGCTACGTCTTCGCGCCGGTCGGCCTCGCCACCCATTATCACACCACCGCCATCCACCCCTGGTGGGCCGATTCCATGTCCAGGGCGGTGACGATCGGCGCCCATATCTTCTACCGGTGGAACGGCGCCTGGGGCGATCCCAAGTCGTTCCAGCGGCCCTATGTGGGTGCTGAAGGCGTCGCGCAGGCGTGGAACGCCTGGAACAACAGTACCGCCGATCCGAACGTGCAGATCGTCTCCGGAGTCACGATCCATCATGGCATCGAGGCGAGCCCCGCGGCGGTCACCGGCGACGACGGCAACATGGTCCGCATCCACCGCGCCGGCAGCGGCGCGCGCCCGGTGGCGATGGCTTCGGCAGCGGCGCCGGCCGCGCCCGCCGATGCGCCCGCGGGCAATGACGCCGTCGACGGCGTCCGGATTCACCGCGCGAGCGCCGATTCCGCCCCCGCCGATTCCGCCGCCTCGGCGCTCGGCCACTGATCCCGGGGCGGGAGTCCGGCGCGAGAGCGCGTCGAGGCTCCACGGCCCGCCGCCGGCGGCGCTCAGAATGAGGAAGACGAAGCAATAGAGGATCGCCGCGTCGCCCCCCGTCGTTCGAGGGGAATAAGGCTTCGGACGGGTTCCTCCTGATTGCATCCGCCGCCTGGATGTCCCGGAGGGCGGAATCGATCCCGCTGGCACTCGGGGTTTTTCTGGGGCAGAAAGGCGGGGGAAATGGGCATCCCGCGCAACCCTTATGCGGTCCTCAACGTCGCGCCGGACGCGGAGCCGGTGGTGATCGAGGCCGCCTATCGCGCGCTGATGAAGAAATATCACCCCGACCAGGGGTGGTCGGCGAACGGGGCGAGCGCCGCCGAGATCAACGCCGCCTTCGCCATGCTCCGCGATCCGGGGAAGCGGGCGGAGCACGACCATCACGAGCAGACGCGAAGCCAGGCGATCCAGCTCGCCCGCTTCCAGGCGGCCTTGCCCCCGCCGGCGGCGCATTCGTCCAATTTCTTCGGCTGGGGCGGCTGGTTCGTCGCTCTGGTGCTCGCCGGCGCGCTCGGCCTCATCGCCAGCCGCGGCGGCCGCGAGGCGCCACTGCCGAGGCTCGAAGCGGCCAGGACGAACAGGCTTCCCGAGCCGGAGCTTCGCACCGAGCCGGAGCTCCCGCCCGTCTCCCCGGAGGAGCTCGCCCGGATCCGCGCCGATGCTTATGCCGCGCCCGATCGTTCCGATCCGAATCCGCCCGTCCCGATCGTCCCGATCGTCCCGCCCGAAAAGAGCCCGCGGCCCACGCATTCCCGGTCGGCGCTGCACGATCCGTTGGCGCCGCCGCCCGTCGCGCCCGACAAGGGATTCGTCGAGCGCCACGGCGGCATCTACTGACGCGGTTCGGACGGAGGCCGCGGAGCACGGAACCGGGCCCCGAGGAGAGGCGTCTTCAGCGATGATGTCGCGCCCGGCAAAACCTCTCTTGCTCGGCCTCGTGCTGGTCGTCGCCTGCGCCCAGCGCCCGCCCTGGGCGGATGGGCGCCTCGTCCGCGAGCCGGCGCCGACCGCGCCGGTCGTGCAGGATCTCGGCCATCTGGAGCAGCACATCCTCGCCGGCCACAATCGCGAGCGGGCGGCGGTCGGCGTCGCGCCCCTGGTCTGGGACCCGGCGCTCGCGGCCGCGGCGGCATCCTACGGGCCGGCATTGTCGCGGCTCGGCCGGCTTGCCCATTCCGATCCTGCGACGCGCCCCGGGCAGGGCGAGAATCTCCTCATGGGCACGCGCGGCGCCTATCGGCTGGACGAGATGGTCGGCGACTGGGTGGCGGAGAAGAGACTGTTCCGGCCCGGCATCTTCCCGAACGTCAGCACCAGCGGCCATTGGGAGGATGTCGCGCATTACACGCAGATGGTCTGGCCGGCGACGCGGCGGGTCGGCTGCGCCGTCCACAGCGATTCGAAATGGGATTTCCTGATCTGCCGCTATGCGCCGGCGGGCAATGTGGTGGGCGCGCCGATCCGCTGAACCCCTGTTCTTCCGCCGCGGTCTTGCTATCAGTCCGAAGCCGAAAGAAAGGCCAAAAAAGGGGGAACGCGATATGGATCTGTTCGCGCGCAAGGCGGTGGTGGCCGACGAGGATCTGCCCGCAGAGCACCGGCTGAAGCGAAGCCTCGGTTGGCCGCATCTCGTCGCATTGGGCGTCGGCGCGATCGTCGGCACCGGCATATTGACCCTGACCGGCGTCGGCGCGGCCAAGGCCGGACCCGCGGTGATCCTCTCCTTCGCCATCGCCGGCCTGATCTGCGCCTGCGCGGCGCTCGCTTATGCCGAGATGGCGACGATGATCCCCGCCTCGGGCAGTGCCTACACCTATACCTATGTCGTGGTCGGCGAGCTGGTCGCCTGGATCGTCGGCTGGAGCCTGATCCTCGAATATTCGCTGGTGGTGAGCGCGGTGGCGGTCGGCTGGTCGGGCTATGCCGCGCCGTTGCTCCACGACGCCTTCGCCTTTCCCGCCGCGCTGGCGGCCGGGCCCGGGGCGGGGGGGATCGTGAACCTTCCCGCCATCTTCATCATCGTCGTGGTGGCGGGGATGCTGATCTACGGCACCAAGGAAAGCGCGACGGTCAACGCGATCCTGGTGCTGGTGAAGATCGTGGCGCTGATCGTCTTCGTCGCGGTCGCCTTGCCCTATTTCAAGGAAGCCAATTTCCATCCGTTCATGCCTTACGGCTTCCCCAAGCACAGCGTCGTCGGCCCGGACGGTAAACCGCTCGAAGCGGGCGTGATGGCGGCCGCCGCGATCATCTTCTTCGCTTTCTACGGCTTCGATGCCATCGCCACCGCGGCCGAGGAGACCAGGAATCCCGGGCGCGACCTGTCGATCGGCATCGTCGGATCGATGTTCGCCTGCGTGATCATCTACATGGCGGTCGCCGGCACGGCGGTCGGCGCGCTCGCCTACACCCGCTTCGCCAACAGCCCGGAGCCGCTCGCCTTGATCCTGCGCGAGATCGGGAGGCCCTGGGTGGCGCGCTACCTGGCGCTGTCGGCGGTGATCGCGCTTCCGACCGTGATCCTCGCTTTCTTCTACGGCCAGAGCCGCATCTTCTTCGTGATGGCGCGCGACCGGCTGCTGCCGCCGGGCCTGGCGCGGGTTTCCAGCCGGGGAACGCCGGTGCGGATCACCATCTTCACCGCCATCGTCGTCGGCGTGCTGGCGGGCCTCATTCCCTTGTCGGAGCTGGCCGCGCTCGCCAATGCGGGGACGCTCACCGCCTTCATCGCCGTCACCGCGTGCATGCTGGTGATGCGGCGGCGCCAGCCCGACGCGCCGCGCCGGTTCAGCACGCCGGCCGCCTGGGTCATCGGGCCGATCGGAATCCTCGGCTGCCTCTATCTCTTCTACAGCCTGCCGCGGACGACGCAGATCTGGTTCCTCTGCGCCCATGCCGTCGGGCTCGTCCTCTATTTCGCTTATGGCGCGCAGCGCAGCGTCGCCGGAAGGGAAGCGACCGCATGATCCGGAAAATCCTGCTCTTCATCCTGATGTGCCTCGCCGGTCCGGCCATGGCCCAGCCCACGCCGACGGTGCCCGTGAAGGTGCGGCTGCATACCAGCGCCGGCGACATCGTCGTCGCGCTGGAGACGCAGAAGGCGCCGATCACCTCGGCCAACTTCCTTCATTATGTCGACACCCGCCGGCTCGACGGCACCGAATTCTACCGGGCGATGCACACGGCGCCCGATGCCGGCCTGATCCAGGGCGGGGTGCGCGACGGGCGCAAGCTGTTCCCGCCGATCGCGCACGAGCCGACCAGCCAGACCGGCCTCAGCCATGTCGACGGTGCGATCTCGGTGCCGCGTCTCGCCCCCGGCACCGCCCAGGGCGATTTCACGATCATGGTCGGCGACCAGAAATATCTCGACGCCGGTCCCGGCTCGGGCGGCGACGGGCTCGGCTATGCCGTGTTCGGCCATGTCGTCGAGGGGATGGACGTCGTCCGCACCATTCTCGCCGCGCCGACGTCGCCGACCGAAGGCGAGGGGGTGATGAAGGGCCAGATGCTCTCGCCCCGCATTACCATCATCACCGCGCGCCGGGTTCCCTGAGGCCGGAATCGCCGTTCCGGCCCTTCATGCGGTCACTGCATCGGAATCGGGCGGCCCTCGACCATCACATAATGGACGCGCTGCACGGCGGTGGGATCGGCCAGAGGATCGCCTTCGACCGCGATCAGATCGGCGGATTTGCCGGGATCGAGCGTGCCGGTCTCGTCCGCGAGGCCCATCAGGTCGGGTCCGCCCTTGGTCGCGGCGATCAGGGCGTCGCGCGGGGTCATTCCGCCCTTGGTCACCATCAAGGCGAGCTCCTTATTGGCGTCCTTGTGCGGAGCGACGGCCGAATCGGTCCCCAGTGCGATCTTGACGCCGGTGCGGTAAGCGAGGTTGAGGCCCTTGCCCCAGACCGAGAAGGTCTGCCGCGCCTTGGCCTCCATCGCCGGCGTGAGCTTGCCGCTGCCCATGATGTTCTGGACGCCGCTGAACGCCATCAGGGTGGCGGAATAATAAGTGCCGTGCGCCTTCATCGCGCGGGCGCCGGCCTCGTCGAGGAAGGTGCCGTGCTCGATCGAATCGACCCCGGCATTGGTCGCCGCGAGGATTCCGCGCGCGCCATGGGCGTGGGCGGCGGCCTTGAGGTGCATGGCGTGCGCCATGTCGCAGATCGCCTTCATCTCCTCGTCGGTGAAATGCTGCTCCAGGCCCATCGCGCCGGGATCGAGGACCCCGCCGGTGGCCATGAACTTGATCACGTCCACGCCGGCGGCGGCGAGGCGGCGAACCGCCTCCTGGCATTGTACGACGCCGGTGCAGACGGACGGGCTGAGATGCGCATCGTTGACCGCGGCCGCCAGCTCGGGGGGAAGCGCCGTCGCCGGGTCGGCATGACCGCCGATGATCGAGAGCGGATCGCCCGACACCTTGATCCGCGGCCCGGGGAAGCGTCCCTCGGCCACCGCGTCGCGTACCGCGATCACGGCCGCCGTATCGCCGCCGAGATCGCGCACCGTCGTGAAGCCGCCGCGCGCCATTTCGGCGGCGTGGGTGAGGCCGACGGTGGCGGCATAGGGATTGGAGTATTTCTGGGTGTAGCCCATATACCATGGTTCACCGCTGTTGCCGGTGAGATGGACATGGACGTCCGTCATTCCCGGAAGGACGGTGAGGGTGCGCTCGTCGACGATCGTCGCGCCGGCGGGCGCGGTGAAGCCGGTGTCGATCCGGCTGATCCGGCCATTCTCGACGATGATCGTCGACGGGCCGCGTTCCGGCTGGGCCGCGTCGACGATGAGGTGGCCGGCCTGGATCGCATAGGTTTCGGCATTGGCGGCGGCGGTGCCGAGAAGAAGCGCGGCGCAAGCGAACAGATGTTTGAGCATGAAGAGCTACCCCCTTGATGGGGCAGGGCTAACCCGGCAAGGCTACGCGCTTCAAGCCCCTCGGCCGTTTCAGGCTGGCGCGAATTCGCCGGTGGCTTCGTCGCACAGATAGAGGATGCCGTCGGAGACGGCGAAAACGGCGCCGTGCAGCTTCAGCCGGCCGTCCGCCTCGCGTTCGCTTATCCAGGGGAAGGTACGCAAATTCCTGAGCGAGACTCGCACGCCCTCCCGCTCCATCGCCTGGAAGGCGGCGCGGTCGAGCGCGGGATGCTCGCCGCGGACCTTGTCGCGCGCCTTGGCGAGTAGGTCGAGCCAATAAGCCAGGAAATGGCCTTCGCCGCCGCGCGCGCCCTCGAACCGGCCGGTGAGCGAGGCCGCGCAGCCGCCGCAGAAGCCATGGCCCATGACGAGGATCTCCTTCACCTCGAGCTGGGTGACGGCGAATTCGAGCGCGGCGGAGACGCCGTGATAATGGGTGTCGGGCTCATAAGGCGGGACCAAGGCGGCGATGTTGCGGATGACGAACATCTCGCCCGGCCTTGCGTCGAAGATGGTGGCGGGGTCGACGCGGCTGTCCGAGCAGGCGATGACCAGGATTTCCGGGCTCTGCCCTTCGGCCAGCTCCGACCAGCGCTCGCGCTCGCGCGCCCAGCCTTTCTCGCGGAAGCGGCGATAGCCTTCGATCATCGCGGCAAGGGGGGGCATTCAAGGGTCTCCAATTCCGTTCGGGCTGAGCCTGTCGAAGCCGAGCCCTTCTTCGCGCCGTTAGGAAAAGGGAAGGCCTTCGACAAGCTCAGGCCGAACGGGTGAGTGGCTGGCGCATATGTTGTGATGTCCATGCGGCATCGCTATCTGCGCGCCATGAACGACCCGTCGCCCATCGCAGCGCCGCCTGTCCCGAGCCGCGTCGAGGGGCGCCAGCGCAAGCCCGACTGGATCCGGGTGAAGGCGCCGACCAGCGCCGGCTTCGCCGAGACGAAAAGGCTGATGCGCAGCCTCAACCTCGCCACCGTGTGCGAGGAGGCCGCCTGTCCGAATATCGGCGAGTGCTGGACGAAGAAGCACGCGACGGTGATGATCCTCGGCGACACCTGCACCCGCGCCTGCGCCTTCTGCAACGTCAGGACCGGAATGCCGCGTGCCGTGGATCCGCTGGAACCCGAGCATGTCGCCACCGCTGCTGCCGAGCTCGGCCTGACCCATATCGTCGTCACCTCGGTCGACCGCGACGATCTTCCCGACGGCGGCGCCCGGCAGTTCGTGCGGGTGATCGAGGCGCTCCGCCGCAACACGCCGTCGACGACGATCGAGATATTGACGCCCGATTTCCGCAACAAGCCGCAAGCGGCGGTGGCGGCGATCGTCGCCGCCCGCCCCGACGTCTACAACCACAATCTGGAGACGGTGCCGCGCCTCTATCCGACGATCCGGCCCGGCGCCCGTTATTATGCGTCGCTCAGGCTGCTGGAGAGCGTCAAGCGGCAGGATCCGACCATCTTCACCAAGTCCGGCCTGATGGTCGGGCTCGGCGAGCAGAGGCTGGAGGTCCACCAGGTGATGGACGACATGCGCTCGGCCGACGTCGATTTCCTGACCATGGGCCAGTATCTCCAGCCGACGCCGCGCCATGCCAGCGTCGAGGCGTTCGTGACGCCGGCCGCTTTCTCGGCTTACGCCGCGATCGCGCGCGCCAAGGGATTCCTGTTGGTCGCCGCTTCGCCGCTCACCCGGTCGAGCTACCACGCCGGCGACGATTTCGCGAAGATGAAGGCGGCCCGGGAAGCGAAGCTCGCGGCGGCGCGTTGACCTGACATGCCCCGCCATACCGAGACGCGGAACCTTCCCTATACGCCGGAGCAATTGTTCGACCTCGTCGCCGACGTCGGCCGCTATCCCGAATTCCTGCCCTGGGTCGCCGCGACCCGGATTCGCGCGGACAGCGAGACCTTGATGATCGCCGACCTCGTCGTCGGCTTCAGCTCATTGAAGGAGACCTTCACTTCGCGCGTCGCCAAGGAGCGGCCGGGCCGCATCCATGTCGATTATGTCGACGGGCCGCTCAAATATCTCCACAACAGCTGGAAGTTCCGGCCCGGCGGCAAGGGCGGGACCGACGTCGACTTCTGCGTCGATTTCGCCTTCAAGTCGCGCATCTTCGAGAGCCTGGCCGGACAATTGTTCGACCGGGCGCTGCGGCGGATGATCCACGCCTTCGAGGCGCGCGCGCACCAGCTTTACGGCGGCCCTTCGTCGGGCGCGGCGAAAGGCGGCATCAGCAGCTCGAGCGCGCAGAGCGCCGCCTGAAGGCGGACCCCGCCGCGGCCGAGGTCGCCGAATTCCTTGACGTCGGCGACGATCTCCTTGGGGTCGGCGCCGCGCCGGGCGCGGGCGAAGACGACGGTGCCCACCGGCTTGCGCTCGCTGCCGCCCGCCGGGCCGGCAATGCCGGTGACGGCGACCGCGGTGTCGGCATGGCTGCGCGCCAGCGCGCCCTGAGCCATGCCCCAGGCGACGGCGATCGAGACCGCGCCGAACGTCTCGACGACCTCCTCGCTGACGTCGAGCAACTCGATCTTGGCCTCGTTCGAATAAGTGACGAAGCCGCCTTCGACGACGTCGGACGAACCGGCAATCTCGGTCAGGGCCGCGGCGACGAGCCCGCCGGTGCAGCTCTCCGCCGTCACCACCCGCAGCCCGGCGGCGCGATTGGCCTCGACGACCTTGCGCGCCGCCTCGACCAGCGCTTCGGGCAAAGTGAAGTCGCGGGCGCCGCTCATCGCGATTCGGGGGGGCAGACCGGGAATTTCGGATCGACCTTCCCGCTCGTCGCCAGGGTCATGAGTGCGCCCAACAGATCTCCGAGCTGATGCGTCGGCAGTGGGGCCATTGCGCGCACCAATTCTCCCATGGCTACGCAGGAGGTCGGCTTGATGTCGTCGACCATGCCCCGCACGACCTCGTCATTGAGCGTTTTCGTCATGTTGGCATTCTCGTCCGACGAAAGCGGCTTGCCGGAAACCCTTTCAAACGCGGCACGCAGGCGATCGTCCAAGTCCGCCGTGTCCGCCCGCACCTTTTGCGAAAAGGCGGGCCCGGCGGTCGTCAGATAAGCGGACGCTCCAAGCGTCGAGCGGCATTTGTCCACGGCGCCGTCGATGACCATCGGAAGCATTTTCAGCGTCATGTTCGAGAGGTCCTCGTGCGAAAAGCACGGCTTGGCAGCCGCGGCATCGGCAGTCTGCGCCGTCATCAGGAACAGCAGCGGCAGCACGGAAAGGTTCTTCTTCATTCTTCCCCCTGTAATCTCACGGTCGCGACGGCCTGCGCGGCCATGCCTTCCCCCCGTCCGGTGAAGCCGAGCCGCTCGGTCGTCGTCGCCTTGACGCTAATCCGGCCGGGTGGGAGCCGCAACAGGGCGGCTATGCTGGCGCGGATCGCCTCGCGGTGGGGGCCGAGGCGCGGCGCTTCGCAGATCAATATGGCGTCGACATGGTCGATGCGGCCGCCGCGCGCCTCGACCAGGCCGCGCGCATGCTCGACGAAGAGCGAGGAGGGGGCGCCGCGCCATTGCGGGTCCGAGGGCGGGAAATGCACCCCGATATCGCCTTCGCTGATCGCGCCGAGCAGGGCGTCGGTGATGGCGTGGAGCAGGACGTCGGCGTCGCTATGGCCCTTGAGGCCGCGAGCGAAGGGAATGCGGACGCCGCCCAGCCAGACGCAATCCCCCTCGCCGAAAGCATGGACGTCGAAGCCGAGGCCGGTTCGGCTGATCATGCGGCTGGCCAGAAGCCGCTCGGCCCGCGCGAAATCCTCGTCATAAGTGAGCTTTTCGAGCGCCGGGTCGCCTTCCACCATGGCCACTTCGAGCCCGGCGACGCGGGCGACCTGGGCGTCGTCGGTGGCCGGCGGCCCGCTCCAGACGCGGTGGGCGGCGAGGATCGCGTCGAAGCGGAAGGCCTGGGGGGTCTGCACCCGCACCAATGTTTCGCGGGAGATCGCCTCTCCCAGCGAACCGGCATTCCTGGCCAAAGTATCGACGACCGGCAGCGTCGGAACCGCCGCTTGGTGCGTCGCCAGCGCCTCGACCAGCCGCGCCACGACCGCCGCCGGAACGAACGGACGCGCGGCGTCGTGGATCAGCACGACGTCCGCGCCGCCGCCGGCCGCAATGGCTTCCAGCCCGTTGTGGGCCGATTGCTGCCGCTCGGCGCCGCCGATGGCGGGCGGGGGGAGGGGGCGGTCGCCGATCGCTTCGCGGTATAAAGCCTCCTGCCCGGGGCCGATCACCACCCGGATATCGCCGATACCGGACTGCGTAAGATGGTCCACCGCATGGGCCAGCACGCTCCTGCCGCCGATCCTGCGATATTGCTTGGGGAGGTCGCCGCCGGCACGGCTGCCGGAGCCTGCCGCCACCACCAATGCGATCGTCTTCGCCCCCTCCGCCATGGCAGGGCGTTTAGCCGCGCCTCGCCTTGCCCGCCAGCATCTTTGCCCCTATCTCCGCGCCGCTTATGCCCCGTCTCGCGCCCATCCGGATCGGACCCGTCCGCATCGACACGCCGGTGATCCTGGCGCCGATGACGGGCGTCACCGACCGGCCGTTCCGGCGGATCGTCAAACGCTACGGCGCCGGCCTCACCGTGACCGAGATGATCGCCAGCCAGGCGATGATCCGCGAGACCCGCCAGTCGCTGCAGAAGGCGGCCTGGGACTCGATCGAGGATCCGGTCTCGATGCAGCTCGCCGGCTGCACGCCCAATGAGATGGCCGAGGCCGCCAGGCTCAACGAGGAGCGCGGCGCCGCGATCATCGACATCAACATGGGCTGCCCGGTGCGGAAGGTGGTGAACGGCGACGCCGGCTCGGCGCTGATGCGCGACCTCAAGCTCGCCGCCTCGATCGTCGACGCGACGGTCAAGGCGGTGAAGGTGCCGGTGACGCTGAAGATGCGGATGGGCTGGGACCATAACAGCCTCAACGCGCCCGAGCTTGCCCGCATCGCCGTCGATCTCGGCGTGAAGATGATCACCGTCCACGGCCGCACCCGCTGCCAGCTCTACAAGGGCGAGGCCGACTGGGCCTTCATCCGCCGCGTCAAGGATGCGGTGCAAGTGCCTGTGATCGCGAATGGCGACATCAACTCGCTCGAAGATGTCGAGACGGCGCTCGCTTTGTCCGGCGCCGACGGCGTGATGATCGGCCGCGGCGCTTATGGACGGCCCTGGCTGCTGCGCCAGGCGATGCATTGGCTGCAGACCGGCGAGCGCCTGCCCGATCCGTCGATCGACGAGCAGTTCGCAGCGATTACAGAGCAATATGAGGCGATGCTCGCCCATTATGGGACGGAGACCGGCGTCAACGTCGCCCGCAAGCATATCGGCTGGTATACGAAGGGCCTGCACGGCTCGGCCGAGTTCCGCAACGCCTTCAACCAGGAGCCCGACGCCAGGCGCGCCAAGGCGATGTTGCGCGAATTCTACGCTCCCTGGCTGACGAGAATCGCCGCCTGAGCGCCAGTTACGCGGCCGATTGCGCCGAAATGGTGACTCCTGTGTTCTTTTTGCCACATGGCTGTGCTAGCGCAACGGGGTGAACGCCGAGGCGCCGATTCCCGTCGAGACCAATCCACGCTGGAAACGCAGGATGAACGTGCTCCTGCGCCGGCATCGGCTCGCCGCGATCGTCGAGATCCTGACGGTGGTTGCGCTGCTCGGGATCGGGACGGCGAGCTATTTCATCATCAGCCGGCACGGCAATCCGGAGACCCTGCTCTCGCCGCAGACCGTCGCGGCGTTGCTGGTCGCCAATCTGGTGCCAGCAATGGCCTTGATGGTCCTGATCGCCCGCCGGGTCGCGATGCGGCGCGCGGCGCGGTCGCCGGTCGGGGGGAGGGGGCGCCTCCACGTCAAATTGGTCGCGCTCTTCTCCGCGATCGCCAGCGTTCCGACCCTGCTGGTGGTGGTCTTCGCATCCCTGCTGTTCCAGTCGGGGGTCGAATTCTGGTTCTCGCACCGCGCCCAGACCGTGCTCGACAATGCGCGCGCCGCCTCCAGCGTCTACGCGGACGAGCATCGGCAGCGCATCCTGATCGACGTCAGGACCATGGCCGGCGACATGGTCGAGAGGATCAACCAATACGGACTGACCAATCCGCTGTTCAGATTGAACCTCCTCTATCAGACGGATGCCCGGCAATTGAACGAGGCGGCCATCGTGACGCTGGACCGCAAGGGCAATCTCCACCGGCCGGTCGAGTGGAATCCCGACCATCGTCCGCTCGCCGAGAGCGTGCCGAAACAGGTCCTGGTCGGCCTGGCCGCCGGCCAGGTCTATCTCTACCAATCGTCCAGGGACCGTTTCGAAGCGATCGTGCGGCTCGATCCGCAGGCGGCGATCTATTTTTACGGCGCGCGCTTCGTCTCGCCCGAAGCGATGACCGCCTTCTCCAACGCCCGCCACGCCGCCAGCGACTATGAGAAGACGCTCGAACGGGCGCGCACGCTCCAGTTCCGGTTCAACGCCATCCTCCTGGTCGTCTCGCTATTGATCGTCGCCATCGCGATCTGGATCGCCTTGACCCTGGCCGACCGCCTCGTCCGCCCGGTCGGGCAACTCGTCGACGCGGCGCGAAAGGTCACGGCCGGCGATCTTTCGGCGCGGGTGCCGGCGTCCTCGGCCCAGGACGAGGTCGGTACGCTCGGCAGCGCCTTCAACCGCATGACGCGGCGGCTGGAGGAGCAGACCGGGGCGTTGGTCACCGCCAATTCCCAGCTCGAGAGCCGCCGCGCCTTCATCGAGGCGGTGCTGTCCGGGGTCACGGCGGGCATCATCTCGGTCGACAAGGACGGCAATGTGCGGCTGATGAACAGCTCGGCGGCCGCTCTGCTCAAGACCGACCGCGACGCGCCGGTCGGGGAAAAGGTCGCCGCATTCGCACCGGAGCTGGCCGATTTCCTCGAGACCGACGAGCGCGAGGGGATCGTCCAGCTCGCCTCGGGCGGCGAGCCGCGCACTTTGGCGGTCAAGAAGGTGAAGGTGGAGACCGGCTTCGTCCTCACCTTCGACGACATCACCGAGCAATTGCTCGACCAGCGCCGCGCGGCCTGGTCCGACGTCGCCCGCCGCATCGCCCACGAGATCAAGAATCCGCTGACTCCGATCCAGCTCGCCGCCGAGCGGCTCCAGCGCCGCTACGGCAAGGAGATCGAAAGCGATCCCGCCACCTTCGACCAGCTCACCGGCACCATCGTCCGCCAGGTCGGCGATTTGAGGCGGATCGTCGACGAATTCTCCTCGTTCGCGCGCATGCCCAAGCCCGTCTTCCGGACCGAGAAGATCGTCGAGATCGCCCGCCAGGCGTTGTTTCTCCACGAAGTCGCCCATCCCGGGATCGCCTTCACCCTCGACGCGCCCGATCCGTCGCCGATCCTCGTCTGCGACCGGCGCCAGCTCGGCCAGGCGCTGACCAACATCGTCAAGAATGCGGTCGAGGCGATCGAGCAAAAAAATGAGGATTCCGGCGGCACGATCGCGATGACGATCGAGGAAGAAGGGCCGCGGCTGATCGTCGAGATCGCCGACACCGGCATCGGCCTCCCGGCCGAACGGGGGCGGCTGACCGAGCCCTATATGACGACGCGCGCCAAGGGCACCGGCCTCGGCCTCGCCATCGTCAAGAAGATCGTCGAGGAGCATTTCGGAAGCATCGATTTCGAGGATCGGGCGGGCGGGGGCAGCCTGGTCCGTCTCGTCTTCGACAAGGACAATCTGAGCCGCCTCGCCATCGACGGCGAAGGCGCGCTCCAGGATCAGGCGGTAAGCGGATAATGGCCCTCGACATACTCATCGTCGACGACGAGCAGGACATCAGGGATCTGGTCTCCGGAGTCCTTCAGGACGAAGGCTATTCCTGCCGCACCGCCGCCAACAGCCAGGAGGCGCTGCAGGCGCTTGCCGAAAGGCGGCCCTCGCTCGTCCTGCTCGACGTCTGGCTGCAGGGCTCGAAGCTCGACGGTCTGCAATTGCTCGACGAGATCAAGCGCCGCGATCCGAGCCTGCCGGTGCTGATGATCTCCGGCCACGGCAATCTCGACACCGCCGTCTCGGCGATCCGCCAGGGCGCGGTCGACTTCATCGAGAAGCCGTTCGAGGCGGGCCATCTCCTCCACCTTGTCGCCCGGGCGACCGAGACCGATCGCTTGAGGCGCGAAAATGCGAGCCTCAAGGCCCAGATCGGCCAGGAGACCGAGCTGACCGGGTCCAGCGTCGGCATCAACGCCGTCCGCGCCACGCTGAAGCGGGTCGCCGGCACCGGCAGCCGAGTCCTCATCACCGGCCCGGCCGGCGTCGGCAAGGAAGTGGCGGCGCGCCTGCTCCACGAATGGAGCAACCGGGCCCGCGCGCCCTTCATCGTCGTCAGCGCCGCCCGCATGACCCCGGAGCGGGTCGAGGAGGAATTGTTCGGGGTAGAGGAGGGGGGCGAGCTTGCCCGTCCCGGCCTGCTCGAACAGGCCCATGGCGGCACCCTGTTTCTCGACGAGATCGCCGACATGCCGATGCCGGCCCAGGCGAAGATATTGCGCGTCCTCACCGATCAGAGCTTCACCCGCGTCGGCGGCCAGCGGACGGTCAAGGTCGACATGCGGGTCGTCTCCTCGACCGCGCGCCAGCTCGCCGACGAGATCGCCGAAGGCCGGTTCCGCGAGGATCTCTATTATCGGCTCAACGTCGTTCCCGTGCACCTGCCGGCCCTGGCCGAGCGGCGGGAGGACATTCCCGAGCTGGGCGGCCATTTCGCCGCCCGCTACGCCGCGGAGCAGAGGCTGCCGACGCCCAATTTCACGCCGGAGGCGATCGCCGCGCTCCAGGCCTATGACTGGCCGGGCAATGTCCGCCAGCTTCGCAACGTGATCGAGCGGACGATCATCCTCGCGCCCGGCGCGCGGGTCGGCACGATCGAAATCGACATGCTGCCGCCCGAAATCCTCAACGAGCAGGCGAGCCTCAGCCCGAGCGAGGCGGTGAAGGCGATCATGGGCACGCCGCTGCGCGAGGCGCGCGAGACGTTCGAGCGCGAATATCTGAAGGTCCAGATCCGCCGCTTTTCCGGCAACATCTCGCGCACCGCGACGTTCATCGGCATGGAACGCTCGGCGCTGCACCGGAAATTGAAGGCGCTGGGCATCGGCGACACGCGCGGCGACGGCAACGAGTGATCGCCCCGCGCGCTAGCGCTCCCAAAGGCCGAAGGGCGCGCGACGATTCTGGGAGTCCCTGCCGCCGGGGCGGCTTGCTCGTCGGATGAGATGCGGTTTCGCCGCTGCTCAGGCCTCTCTGCGTCTCTGCGTCTCTGCGCGAACCTTTCACCGGGCGAAGCGCGTTGCGTCCTTCGAAAGGGACCTTCCCAAGCAGCAGCGATGAAAGGCAGAATTGATTGCGCGCAGAGACGCAGAGACGCAGGGAGGCCCTGCCTTTGACGGGCCGGCGGTCGTTCATGATCGCGTCCGATGAGATCCGGCTTCGCCGCTGGGACAGTCCTGCGTCTCCACGCGAATCCTGCCTTACTGCCTGCTGGCGCGTCGGCCGCCGAAATGATATGCCGCGCCGACCTGCCGGAGCCGGCGTCGCGGTGCCCGGCCAATAAGGAGAGCGGGAGATGGCCGACAAGGTCAACAACCTCCAGGATATGTTCCTCAATTCGCTGCGGCGGACCAAGACGCCGGTCACGATGTTCCTGGTGAAGGGCGTCAAGCTTCAGGGCGTCATCACCTGGTTCGACAATTTCTCGGTGCTGCTGCGCCGGGACGGCCATGCCCAGCTCATCTACAAGCATGCCATCTCGACGATCATGCCGGCCCACCCGCTCGACCTCGGCGAGATCGAACGGACCTTCGTCGAGCAGGCGGACAGGAAGAAGCCGACCTTGCTCCAGGAGGCCTTCCTCGGCGCCGTGCGCCGTTCGGAGGAGCCGGTGACGATGTTCCTCGTCAACGGCGTGATGCTTCAGGGCGAGATCGCCGCCTTCGATCTCTTCTGCATGCTCCTCCAGCGCGACGGGTTGTCGCAGCTCGTCTACAAGCATGCCGTCTCGACCGTGCAGCCGGAGCATCCGGTGAGCCTGATGGAGGCCGAGGACGAGGAGCCGAGCGCCTGAGCGTCTTCAACCGGCCCGACGACGACTTTGCCAGAGGCGCCCGCACGATCATCGCCCTTCCCGAAATGGGAGGGCAGGGGTCGCGCGACGCCGGCGCGCGCCTTGAAGAGGCGGCGGGCCTTGCCGGGGCGATCGGGCTGGACGTCGCCGAAAGGCTGAGATTCCGTATCCGTTCTCCACGGCCGGCGACCCTGTTCGGCTCGGGGCAGGTGGAGTCGATCGGCCGCGCCGTCGAGGAGGCCGAGGCCGATTTGCTGATCGTCGACGCGCCGATCACGCCGATCCAGCAGAAGAATCTGGAGAATGCGGTGAAGGCGAAGGTGATCGACCGCACCGGCCTGATCCTCGAAATCTTCGGCGAGCGGGCGGCGACCTCGGAAGGGCGGCTGCAGGTCGAGCTCGCCCATCTCGATTACCAGGCAGGCCGGCTGGTGCGGAGCTGGACCCATCTCGAGCGGCAGAGGGGCGGCTTCGGCTTCCTCGGCGGCCCGGGCGAGACCCAGATCGAGGCCGACCGCCGCCTGATCCGCGACCGCATGGCGAAATTGCGCCGCGAGCTCGACCAGGTGACCCGCACCCGCGCGTTGCACCGCGCCCGGCGGCAGCGGGCGCCCTGGCCGGTGATCGCCCTCGTCGGCTACACCAATGCCGGCAAGTCGACCCTGTTCAACCGGCTGACCCGGGCGGACGTGCTTGCCGAGAATTTGCTCTTCGCCACGCTCGACCCGACGATGCGCGAAGTGCCGCTTTCCGGCTTCGACAAGGCGATCCTGTCGGACACGGTCGGCTTCATCTCCGCGCTTCCGACCCAGCTCGTCGCAGCATTCCGCGCGACGCTGGAGGAGGTGGTCTCGGCCGACCTCATCGTCCACGTCCGCGACATCTCGCATCCCGACAGCGCCGCGCAGAAGCAGGATGTCGAGCAGGTGCTGGCCGAGATCGGCGCCGGCGGGGAAGGGGGTTCCCCGACGGTCGAGGCCTGGAACAAGATCGACCTTCTCGACGGCGAAGCGGCGGAGCGGGTGCGCGCCGAAGCGGCCCGGCGCGAGGATGTGGTGCCGATCTCCGCTCTGTCCGGCGCGGGGCTGGACGTCCTCCTCGAATGTGCCGCCACCCATCTTCGCAAAGGCGCGCAGATCCGCAAGGTCACGCTCTCCGCAAGCGACGGGGAGGGCATCGCCTGGCTCCACGCTTATGGCGAAATCGTCGGCCGTCAGGATCGGGGCCTCGAGACGGAGTTCGAGGTACGGATGACCGACACCGCCTGGGCGAGGTTCGAAGCAAGGCAAAGGGAGCGGGCCTGAACCGTTACCGGGCGCTCATGCAAGCTCCGTCATCCCGGCGGAGGCCGGGATCCCAGGGAGGTTGGCCGCAGAGTCGTGCGGGGCGCTGCATAGGCGTCGGCGATTACTCTCCCTGGGATCCCGGCCTTCGCCGGGATGACGGGCTGGCAGGAAAGGGAATCACCCACCCCGCTTCGCCCGCTGCCAAAGCGCTTCGAGCTGATCGATATCCATGTCTTTCAACGGCTTGTCCGCAATCTCTTCCACGCGCCGAAACCGCGTTTCAAACCGCCGCGCGGCCTCGCGCAGGGCGGTTTCGGGGTCGATCTCCAGATGCCGCGCATAATTGACGACGCTGAACAGCAGGTCACCCAATTCGGCCTCGCGCTCCTCGGGCGAAGCGGCGGCGTCCAGTTCTTCCAGCTCTTCGAATATCTTGGCGCGCGGACCTGAGATATCGGGCCAATCGAAGCCGATTCCGGCGGCGCGGCGCTGGAGCTTTTCGGCGCGTTTGAGGGACGGCAGGGCCAAAGCGACGCCGGCCAAGGCGCTCTTGTCCTCATGGTGATGGCGTTCGGCGGCCTTCAGCGCTTCCCAGCCGGGACTGTGCGCCGCATCGCCGAAAATGTGCGGATGCCGCCGGATCATCTTGGCGCAGATTGCCGCCATGACGTCATCCACCGCGAAGGCGCCGATCTCCTCGGCCATGCGCGCATGGTAGACGATCTGGAGCTGGAGATCGCCAAGCTCGTCCCGGAGGTCCACCATGTCGCCGCGGGCGATCGCGTCCGCCACCTCATAGGCTTCCTCGATCGTGTAAGGCGCGATCGTCGCGAAATTCTGCACGCGATCCCATTCGCAGCCGCTTTCGGGGTCGCGGAGACGGCGCATGATCTCGACGAGATCGGAGAGGGAAGCCGGGGGAGGATCGGTCGCATGATCGGTCACAGGGCGCCTCTCTCAAAGTGCGATAATATACATTATGTAAAATGCAGAGAGCAGGCGGCCTTTCCAGGCGATGCCCCTCTTGCTCCCCACCCGTGCGGATCACGGTTTCAGTACCAGCCATTGGCCCTGGACGCTCCAGCCCGACAGCGACGACAGGAAGTTCATGCCGAGCACGTTCGTGTCGCCGAACGAGTCGGAAAGCTCGACGGCCATGTTGCGCCGCTCGATCGTGCCGACGACCAGCCGTTCGGCGCGCGCGCGATGCGCGGTCACCGTGCCGTTCGCCGTCTCGACCAGCACCGGAAAGCCGTTGTCGGCCTCGATATGGGCGCGGCGCGCCGTGTCGGCCGAAATGCTCGTCACCGTGGCGCCGCTGTCGACCAGGAAATGGACCTTGGCACCGTTCAGCCGCGCATTGATCCAGAAATGGCCGTCGAGCGACTTGCGGATCCGCATCTCCTTGCCGACGCGGACCACCTCGCCTTCGCCGCTCGCCTCGGCCACCACACGCTTGCCGAGCGCGACGAAATCGTCCTTCAGCGTGAACGCGACGAAGGCGGCCAGGAAGATCAGCACCCAGCCGGCGAACATCTTGAGGCCGTGGCCGATCGGCACGCGGCGGACCAGCAAGGCGCTGACCACCAGGACGAGGCAGCCGATCAGATAGATGAACGTCAAAGCCTGATCGCCATTGGCGCTCAAAGCGCGATCTCCATGCCGTCATAGCCCGGCTCGACGCCGTCGGGCAGCTCGGCCCGCAGCGTCTCATAATCCATGCTGTTGTCCATATGGGTCAGCACCGTCCTGCCCGGCTTCAGCCGCTCGACCCATTCGAGCGTCTGCTCCAGATGCGGATGGGTCGGGTGGGGCCGGCGCCGGAGCGTATCGACGATCCAGAGGTCGGCGCCCTGGAACGCAATTTCCATTTCGTCGGTCATTGCATTGAAATCGGTGGAATAAACCAACGTCTTTCCGCCCGCGTCGAAGCGCAGTCCGGCGGTGGTGATATCGCCGTGCGGCTGGTCGACCGCGCGGATCGAGAGGCCGGCCAGGTTCATGTGATTGGGGAGCAGATGCGGCGCGACCACCGCCGGATAGCCGTCCTTGCCGAGAAAGGCGTAGGCGAAGCGCCGCCTGAGGCTGTCGAGCGCCTCCTGGCCGGCATAGCCGTTCACCGGCCGGCCGCGGCCATGGTAGAGCTGCCTCAGATCGTCGATGCCGTGGCAATGGTCGGCATGGTCGTGGGTCCAGATCACCGCCTCGACGTCGCTCACATCGGCATCGAGCAATTGCTCGCGAAGGTCCGGCGAGGTGTCGACGAGGATCCGCACCCTTTCCCATTCGACGAGGATCGAGACGCGGCGGCGGCGGTTCTTCGGCTCGGCGGGGTCGCACTGGCCCCAATCGCGGCCGACGCGCGGCACGCCCGACGAGGTGCCGCAGCCGAGGATGCGAACCTGCATCAGCGGGCCCTGGCGAAGAGCGTCCGGAAATTCTCCGACGTCTGCTCTGCCAGCGATTCGACGCTCACGCCGCGCAATTGCGCCAGGAAACGCGCCGTGTCCGCCACATAAGCGGGTTCGCACGGCTTTCCGCGATGCGGCACCGGCGCCAGGAAGGGCGAATCGGTCTCGATCAGCAGCCTTTCGCCCGGCAGCTCCTTCGCCGTCTCCTGCAGGTCTTTGGCGTTCTTGAAGGTCACGATTCCGGAGATGGAGATGAACAGGCCCAAATCCAGCGCCTTGCGCGCAAAATCGGCGCTTGCCGTGAAGCAGTGGATGACGCCGCGATAGGCCCCCTTCCCCATTTCGTCGGCGAGAATCGCAGCCGTGTCGTCTTCCGCGTCGCGGGTGTGGACGATGATCGGCAGGCCGGTTTCGCGCGCCGCGGCGATATGGGCGCGGAAGCTCTCCCGCTGCCGGTCGCGGTCGCTATGGTCGTAATAATAATCGAGCCCGCTCTCGCCGATGCCGACGACGCGCGCGTGCCCGGCACGCCCGACCAGGGTCGCGGTCTGCACGTCGGCATGGGTGTCGGCCTCGTGCGGATGGATTCCGACCGAGGCCCAGACGTCGCTCTCGCGCTCGGCGACGGCGACGACGTCATCCCATTCCGACTGGCGGGTCGAGATGTTGAGCATCGCGCTTACGCCGGCCGCGCGGGCGCGCGTCAACACCGCCTGCTGATCCTCGGCCAGGCCCTTGTAATTGAGGTGGCAATGGCTGTCGGTCAGCATCGCTCAGAGCCTCATCATGCCCTTGCGCGGCGCGCGCAGGCTCAACGTTTCGGCGGTCAGCGGCGCGCCCGCGTCGAGCAGAGCCTGGCGGCGGCCGGCGGGATCGGTGCCGCGCTGGACGTCCTCGTAGCGCAGCAGCGCCGCGAAGACGGGATGATCGAGCGCGCGCGCGACGAAGGCGGCGGTGCGCGGCCAGCGGCCCCCGTCCACCGTGAAGCCGGCATATTCGGCATTGCGGAAGAAGCTGGCGATCGCGATGTCGGCGAGCCCAAAAGTGCCGAACAGCCAGCCCTCGGCCGGGAGCGCGCCTTCGAGATAATCGAGCGCCGCCGGCGCATCCTCCACCAGCGTCTTCTCGATTCGCGCGGCATCGCCCGGCTCGCCCCAGACGATCGGATGGACGATCTTCGGATAGAAGAGGCCCCAGATGAAGACGTCCCCCAGCCGCGTATCGGCATATTCCTCGAACCAGCGCGCCCGCGCCCGATCCTCGACGCTCGCGGGCAGCAAGGGATAGCCGGGATGCTTTTCGTCCAGATAGGCGCAGATCACCGAGGAATCGCAGAGGACGAGGTCGCCGTCGACCAGCACCGGGATCCGCCGCAGCGGGCTCAGCCGCCGGAATTCGTCGCTGCCGTAGAAAGGCGTGATCGGATCGATCTCATAATCCATGCCCTTGAGCAGGATGCAGGCGAGCACCTTGCGCGCATAGGGGCTGACATAGGAGCCGATGATCCTAAGCATCGGCCGGCATCTCCAGCCGCGGGAAGATCGGCACCGGCGCGGCGAGCGTGAAGCCGGATTCGGCGAGGCGGGCGTAGCGGCCCTCATCCTCCAGAGCGGCGAAATCGCGCTCCTCCGCCGGCACGCCCAATTGGTCGAGCATTCGCCCCGCCCCGCCCGGCACGATCGGCTGGATGGCGACGGCAAGGTCGACGATCGCCCGGTAGAGCGTCGCCAGCACCGCGTTCATCCGCTCGGGATCGGTCTTGCGGAGCGCCCAGGGCGCCTGCGCGTCGATATATTGGTTGCCGGCGAAGACCCCGCGCATCCAGGCTTCGATCCCCTGGCTGAGCTCCAGCCGGCCGAAATGCGCCGGCACCTCCTCCCGCGTCGCCCGCCAGACCAAAGCCAGCAACTCGTCGTCGGCTTTCTCTCCCCTTCCCCCGGCCGGCAGAATGCCGCTGCAATTCTTGGCGATGAAGGAGAGCGTGCGTTGGGCGAGATTGCCGAAGCTGTTGGCAAGATCGGCATTGACCCGCGTGACGATCGCTTCGGGGCCGTAGCTGCCATCCTGGCCGAAAGTGACGTCACGAAGCAGGAAATAGCGCAGGGCATCGACCCCAAAAGCCTCCGCAAGTCCTTGAGGATCGACGACATTGCCCGCCGATTTCGACATCTTCTCGCCGCGCAGCAGGACATGGCCATGGCCGAACACCTGCCTGGGCAGCGGCAAGCCGGCCGACATCAGGAAAGCCGGCCAGTAGACCGCGTGAAAACGGACCACGTCCTTGCCGATGACATGCACATCGGCCGGCCAGAACGTCCTGTAAGCCTCTGAATCCGTGTCCGGATAACCGACGCCCGTCAGATAATTGGTGAGCGCGTCGAGCCACACATACATGACGTGTCGCTCGCCCCCCGGCACCCGCACGCCCCAATCGAAGCTGGTGCGGGAGATGGAGAGGTCGGCAAGTCCGCCCTCGACGAAGCGCAGCACCTCGTTGCGGCGCGCTTCGGGCCGGATGAAGTCTGGATGGGCTTTATAATGATCGAGAAGCCGGCCCTGGTAAGCGGAGAGGCGGAAGAACCAGCTCTCCTCAATCGTCCATTCGACCGGCGTGCCCTGCGGCGACATCTTCTCGCCATCGTCGCCGGGGACCAGTTCCTTCTCGTCATAATAAGCTTCGTCGCGGACCGAGTACCAGCCTTCGTAGCGGCCGAGATAAATGTCCCCTTTCTCGGCCATCGCCTGCCAGATCGCCCGGCTGGCGCGATGGTGCGCCGGCTCGGTGGTGCGGATGAAGCGATCGAACGAGACCTGAAGCTTCTCGTCCATCGAACGGAAAAGAGACGACATTTCGTCGGCAAGGGTGCCTGGCGCAATCCCCTTCTCCCGCGCCGCCTGGGCCATTTTCAGCCCATGCTCGTCGGTGCCGGTGAGGAAGAAGACGTCGCGCCCCATCAGCCGCTGGAAACGGGCGACGGCGTCGGTTGCGATCGCTTCGTAAGCATGCCCGATATGGGGCGGGCCGTTCGGATAGCTGATCGCGGTGGTGATGTAGAAAGGCTCAGCCATCCACTGTCTTCGGGGCAAGGGTCGCAAGGATCCCCGCCAGCTCGAAGACGACGCTCTCGGGCTCGAGCGACAAGGGCTTCGCGCTGGCGGCGAGGGCCTGCGCCCTTTCCCACAAGCGCAGCGCGTCGGCAAGCGCGGCGCCGCGCCGCTTTTTCGCCTCCGCCGCGACCATAGCCGGCGCCCGCGCGAGGAAGGCCTCGTAGCGCGGCTGGGCCGATTTGAGCGCCAGGCTGTGGGCGAGCGCGCTGCGGCGGGCATTGGTCGGATCGCCCTTGAAGGCGAGCTCGGCCATCGCCCGGTCGAGCCCGGCAATGTCGAGGCCGCGAAAGGCGAGCGCGCGGCCGGGCGAGCCCCGGCCCACCGCCTTGAGCTCTTCGATTTCGTTCGAATCCGCCTCCGGAAGCGCGGCGCGAAGCGCTGACGTCATGGCGTCGTCGTCGAGCGGCGACAGGCGCAGCGGCCGGGTTCGCGAGCGGATCGTCGGCAGCAGCCGTCCGCGCGCATGGCTGACGAGCAGGAACAGGCTGAAGGGCGGCGGCTCCTCCAGATTCTTGAGCAGGGCATTGGCGGCGGCGCGTTCGAGATCGTCGATCGAATCGATGACGACGACCCGCCAAGGCGAAAGCGACGAGGTGGTCGAGAACAGCCGCGACAGGCCCCGCACCTGCTCGACATTGATGCTTCGGGCGAGCTCGCCGGTGCTGCTATTCTCCCGCGGCAGCCGTTCGAGCCGCATCAGGTCGGGATGGCTGCCGGCGGCGGCGAGGTGGGCGGCGGAATGCTCATCCGGCACGTCGAGTCCGGGGAGATCCACTTTCCCCTGCCCTTGCGCCAGCACCCGCAACGCCGCCTTGGCCGCGAAGCGCGCCTTGCCGATGCCTTCCGGGCCGGAGATCAGCCAGGCATGGTGCAGCTTGCCGCTATCCAGGCTCTCGCGGAATTCCGCGACGGCGTCGTCATGTCCGAAGAGGCGGATCATTGAGGGACCGCGTTTGCCAAAGCCCTCCCCCTCGATGGGGGAGGGTTGGGTGGGGGTGCGGTTCGACATAGGACGGAGTGGGTCTCGGAACTCACCCCCACCCGACCTCCCCCATCGAGGGGGAGAGGAAGGAGTGCCGATCGCCTCACAGCAAATCCTCCAAGGCACTCAGCAATCGGCTCGTCACTTCCTGAGCACTGCCACTTGCGTCGATACGGCGATACCGGGCCGGCTCCGTTTCGGCGAGGGCGGCGAAGGTGGCGACCACGTGGTGGTGATAGGAATCGCCTTTCGCCTCCATGCGGTCGGCCCCGCCACGCAGGCCGAGCCGTTCGCAGGCTAGTTCGGCAGGTAATTCCAGCAACAAGGTGCGATCCGGCAGGAAGCCATGGCTGCCGATCTCGTGCAGCTTGCGGATCGCCGTTTCGCCGACGCCGCCGGCGCCGCCCTGATAGGCGATCGAGCTGTCGAGGAAGCGGTCGCACAGCACCCAGGCGCCGCGCGCCAGCGCCGGGCGGATGGTGCGCGCGACATGGTCGGCGCGGGCGGCGGCGAAGAGCAGGGCTTCGGCCTCGGGCGTCCAGCGTTCCGCCTCGCCTTCGAGGAGCAAATTGCGGATCGCCTCGGCGCCGGGGCTGCCGCCGGGCTCGCGCGTCTCGACGATGTCGAGGCCGCGGGCGCGCAACGCCTCGGCGAGGCGCTTCGATTGGGTCGATTTGCCGACCCCCTCCCCGCCTTCCAGCGTGATGAAGCGCCCGGGAATCCTGGAAACGCTCACCTCAGAGAAGCGACGTCAAACCCGACCAGATCCGCCCGAAGAATCCGGCCGTTCCGACGCTCTCTTCGGCGACGAGCGGCATCGTCTGCGGCGGCGTGTCGGGCGTGGTGACGACGAGGTCGGCGACATGCTGGCCCTTGGCGATCGGTGCCTTGAGCGGCCCTTCATAGACGACCGTCACCTTGATGTTCGACGGGGAAATGCCGGCCGGCAGGGTCAGCGCGATGTTGCTCGGCGCGATCAGGCCGACGCTGCCGGCGCTGCCGAGCTGCACCTTCGCCTCGGCGACCTTCCTGCCCTGCGCGAACAAAGGCTGGCTCTTCCAGGCGTGGAAGCCCCATTCCATGAAATTGCGCGATTCCTGGACCCGGGCGTTCCAGCTCGGCAGGCCCGCAAGCACCTCGATCAGCCGCCGCCCGTTCTGGATCGCGGAGCCGGTGAAGCCATAGCCCGCTTCGTCGGTATGACCGGTCTTGAGGCCGTCGGCGCCCGGAACGACGCCAAGGATCGGGTTGCGATTCTCCTGCGTGATCGGCTGGTTGCCGCCCACGGTGCGGCCATGGGTGAAGGCGCTCTGGCTGTAATATTGCCTGTAGAGGTCCGGCGTCTCCTCGATCGTCGCCTGGGCGAGCTTGGCGAGGTCGCGCGCGCTCACATAGGTGATTCCATTGTCCGGCCAGCCGTTCGCCGTTCCGAAATGCGAGTTGGTGAGGCCGAGCCTTTGCGCTTCCTGGTTCATCAGCGCGACCCAGGCCGGCTCGGTCCCGGCAAAGCATTCGGCGAGCACCACCGATGCGTCGTTGCCCGACAGGGTTATGATGCCGTGGAGCAGGTCCGACACGCTCACCTGCTCGCCGGGCGAAAGGAACATGGTCGAGCCGGCGGCGGGGCCGTGCCATCTCTGCCAGGTCTCCGGACGCACCGCGCACGTCTCGCCAAGCTTGTGCTCGCCGCGCTTGATCATCCCGAAGGCGACATGGACGGTCATCATCTTCGCCAGCGACGCCGGCGGCATGTGCATGTCCGCATTCTTCTCGTAGAGGATCGCGCCCGAGGACAGGTCGATCATATAAGCGACCTTGGCCTGCGTATCGTAAGGCGGCGCGGCAGCCGCGGCGGGGATCGCAAGGGCGGCTGTGGAAATTAAGAAGATCAGGCTTTTACGCATCATTTCCTCGAAGGAATCTCAATGATTTGCGCGGCATGAGCCCGCGCTCCCAGCGTCTTAACCCTTCGTCGGACGCTGCGCCACCGGGTTCAGCGCGCAATCGCATCCGCGAGCAGCCCCACCGACAAAGCGTAGAAGTTCGAGCAATTGTAATCGAGGATCACGCGGAAGTTGGTGGTGAGCAGGTAAGCGGCGCCGTGCGGCCCGTCCGGCTCGAGCAGAGAGGCCATCTCGCCGTCGCGCGGCCAGGGTTTGCCGTTGGAGACGATGCCGAGCCGCCGCCATTCGGCGATGCTGAGCCAGCGGCTGTGGCGCTCGAACACGCGCGGGCAGCGCGGCGCCATCAGCCGGCCCCGGATGACGTTTCGGTCCAGGCCCGCCGGCACGGTGACGGAAAGCCCCCAGGGCACGTTCGGGCGCCAGCCGGCATTGCTGAGATAATTGGCGATCGAGGCGAGCGCGTCGGGCGGGCTGCGCCAGATGTCGGCCTGGCCGTCGCCGTCGGCATCGACGCCGAGGCGGAGCCAGACCGAGGGCAGGAATTGCGGATAGCCGGTCGCCCCGGCCCAGCTTCCCTTGAGCCGGCCGCGCGGCACGCCGCGGTCGATCATCTTCAGCGCGGCGATGAACTCGCTGCTGAACAGCTCCCGCCGCCGGCCCTCGTAGGCGAGCGTGGCGAGCGAATCGAGCAGGTCGAAGCTGCCGGTAATGGCGCCGTAGCTGGTCTCATGGCCCCAGATGGCGACGAGGACCGACGGCGTGACGCCATAATGGCGGCCGATCTCCATCAGCCGCGCATAATTTTCCTGATAATGGGCCCGGCCCGCGGCGATCAAAGCCGGAGTCACATGCTGGGCGCGATAGGGCGCGAAGGGCGGAGTCGCGCTGCTTCCGGCGGTGCCGCCCGGCTGCGCCTCATCGAGCGCGATCACCCGCCGGTTGAGGCTGAGGGTCGGAAACACGCTCTCCAGCGTCCCGCGGCTGATTCCGGCGGCGAAGGCCTCGGCGCGAAGCTGCGGCAGCCAGGCGGCGAACCCGTCCTCGCTGAGCCCGGAGGATTGGCCCAGGGATTGGCCCATGGCTTGGTCGGTGGATTGCGCGGCCTGGGCCCCTCCCCCGCCGGCCATTGCCGCCGCGGCAAGAAAGGCCGCCGCCAATCCGCGAATCACCCCTTCACGCAAAACGCCCTCCACTTAGGACACCTCAATGCCACACAGCCGGGCGCATGCGAATCTCGGTTCGGCGCAGCGCTTGCACGGGCGGCCCCTCGCCGCCTAGGACCGCCGCCGGGGACAGGTGGCCGAGTGGTTTAAGGCAGCGGTCTTGAAAACCGCCGTGGGCTCACGCCCACCGTGGGTTCGAATCCCACCCTGTCCGCCAGCGTAGCGACTGTCCAGCAAACGCACCTAACGGCATTCGGCTCTCGCCTCCTGTAGCAGACATTTGGCTTTTCGCGTAAGTTTGGTGAAATCAGACGGTGCAGTCGCGGGATCGCCAAGGGGGAGAGATGGTTAGCGTGCTTGCTCAAATTGCAGTCACCTTAGTTGCGTGGTTCATTCTCATGCTTGTCTGTACAAACCTGCTCGGCTTTCTGGTGAGAGGGTTCTTCGTAAATCAAGAAATGGAGAATATCGCTTCCGGAAGCGATATTATTATGAACGAATATAAGAGGAGCGTATCGACAAATAAATACATAAATATAATTGCATTTGGGTTGATCATTATTTTTCTAGTTTTACTTTATAGATTCTGGAACATATGGCTAGTCCTCAGTGCGCTGCTGCTGATAGTTTCACGTCTTCCCGATCTCATTTGGGAAATAAGGCACAGAAGAAAATTGCAGGCAACGGATATGGATCGACCGAGGTTTTATCTGATCAGCACCGCCCTTTCTTGGGTATCTCTGCCGGTCGTTTGGTATGCGCTCTATCGACTGTAGGGCAAAGTGTCCGTTCCTAGATGGTGCAGCACCATTCCTGCCCGGATACAAAAAAGATGCGCGACATTGTGATGTAATCCGCAGCCCGTCGAAATCCCCTTTATGAACGGGGCGATGACAGGAAGCGGCGGGCGGATGAAGCGCGGCCACGACGCGCGCCAGAGCGCCTTTTCGGCGATGCTGTGCGATTGCGAACCGATCATCCGCAAGATTTCACGGACCTATTGCTGGGACGAGGAGCCGCGCCGCGATTTGGCGCAGGAGATACAGCTGGAATTATGGCGTGCCTGGCCGCGCTACGATGCCGGCCGCCCGATCCGCGCGTGGGTCTATCGGGTCGCGCTCAACGTCGCGATCGATTACGTGCGGTCGAGCACGCGTCGCCCCCGGACGATCGAGCTCGACCCCGAGATCCCGGACGGTATGCCGCTCGACGAGCAGGTCGACGGAGCGATATTGCTCGAACGGACCATTCGGTCGGCCGAGCCGTTCGACCGCGCCATGCTGCTGCTGTTTCTCGAAGGCCACGATCACGCCGACATCGCGGCGATCGTCGGCACATCCGAATCGAACGTTTCGACACGGCTGCACCGTCTCAAGGCGCGGCTCAGTGCCCATTATCGGGAGGCAGGACGATGACCGACGTGGAAATCAGGCGGCTCTGGGCAGAGATCAATGCGCGTTTCGATGCGCATGACCGGCTGATTCGCGCGGATCGCGACGCTCGCGGCAACCGTGTCGCGGCGCGATCGACCTGGCGCCCGATCGCCGGTCAGCTTGCCCAGATCGCCTTTGGCGCGCTCATTCTCCTGTTCGTCGCCGGGCTCTGGGCAACCCTGCCGACCGATCCCATCGTAATGCTGTGCGGGGCGCTGCTCCACCTTTATGGCATTGCGGCGATCGCGATGGCGGGATGGGCAATCGCCCGCATCAGGAAGATCGACTTCGACCGGCCGCTGCTCGAGAGCCAGCTCAACCTGGAAAAAGCGGAGGAAACGCTGGTGCTGAGCCGCATCGTGGCGGGCCAACCCTGGTGGTTCCTGTGGATCGCGGTGCCCGTCGTCTTGATCGGGAAGGCGGGAGGAAGCTTTTCGCCGCACGGCGCCGCGACCGCGATGATCATGCTGGGCGTGTCGCTTCTCGGCATGGCCGCGACGCTCGTCATACGCGCCCGCCTGATCCGCAGCGGCACTATCGACGATCCGGTTGGCCGGCAGCTCACCGGTGCCCGCCGCCGGCTCGACGAGATCAGGCGGTTCGCCGAGGATGGCGAATGAGAGAACAATTCGTGAGCAATCCTGGCCGCTCAGGCGCTCAGGAGAGCCTCCAGGTCGTTGTTTTCAGCCTGTGTCGCCGAATGGATCTCGACGGCGCTTTAAGCCTGTTCAGCCATACAGCGCTCGGTCGGTCGCCGGAAGCCGCCAGCGCGGCCGAGGAAAACCCCTCCCGTCCCCCTTCGGGAGGGGTTCGAGCTTGTTACCTGCAGACCCGATGCCGGTGATGACCGTGCCCGGCCCAGTGGCAATGCTGATGATGTCCATGCCGCGCCTGAGCCGGCGCGGAGACGCCAAGGCTGGTGAGTGCGACGGCCGCGATGGCAACGAGCTTGATGGCTTTCATTCTTTCACTCCTCGATCCCCCTTCGCCGGGAAGCGAATGGGCTTTTCATGCCGCCCGCAGCTGAGCTGGTCGCGCGGCTGCGCCCGACATAGCATAATCGGCAAAGGATCGCATCTTTTCGGCTGCGGAACTTTCCCTGTGTCGCGCGGTTCCTGAGCACCGAAACCGCGAGCGCAGGGAGTCGCGATGAGCGAGGGTGATCGCGACGACCAGGCGAGGCATGATGCCGGCGGCGAGGGGCCTGGCGAGGACGAGGCCGGCGGCGATCGGGGGAAAGGCGACGAGAAGAAAAAGGCGGGACCGCCGCTCTACAAGCGCCCGCTTTTCTGGATCGTCCTGATCGTCGCCGTCGCGGTCGTCGCGATCGGTGCCCTCCTCTGGTGGCTCAATGCCCGCCATTACGAATCGACCGACGACGCCTTCGTCGATGCCCATATCGTCCGGCTGACTCCGCAGGTCTCGGGCCAGCTCGTGTGGGTGGCGCCGGCCGACAACCGCCATGTCGCGCCGGGTCAGCTGCTGGCGCGGATCGAGCCTTCGGGTCCCGAGGCCGAGCTGCGGCAATCCCAGGCCGGAATCGCCCAGGCGCGGGCGGAGATCGAGCAGGATCTGAGCCGTGTCGCCGCCGCCGAGGCGCAAAGGCGGGAAGCGGCGGCCAATGCGGTCGCGCCGGAAGCCGAGGCGGTGCGCGCGGCGAACGATTATGCCCGCTACCGGACCTTGCTCCGCCTCGACCGTGCCGCCGTCGCCCCGACCCAGCTCGATGCGGCGAAGAGCCAGGCCGAAAGCAGCGCCGCCCAGGCCGCCGCGGCGCGCCGGGCGGTCGACACCGCCGCCGCCAATGTCGACGTCGCCCGCCGCCAGATCGCCGCCGCGGAGGCGGGGATGCAGGCCGCCCGCGCCAAGGTCGCCGCCTCGCGGGTGACGATGGGCAATCTCGACATCGTCGCTCCGGTCGCGGGCGAGGTGGTCAATCGCAACGTCAATGTCGGCAGCTTCGTCTCGCCGCAGACCCAGATGATGGCGATCGTCCCCGACGAGGTCTGGATCACCGCCAATTTCAAGGAGACGCAGCTCGCCGGCATCAGGGTCGGCCAGCATGTCGACATCGTCCTCGACGCCTTCCCAAAGGTCCATTTCGACGGCCATGTCGATTCGATCCAGCGCGGCGCCGGCCAGGCCTTCGCCTTGCTGCCGCCCCAGAACGCGACCGGCAATTATGTGAAGGTCGTCCAGCGCGTGCCGGTCCGCATCCTGTTCGACCGGATGCCCGATCCGCACCTCTTCCCGATCGGCCCGGGAATGTCGGCCAAGCCGAAGATCCGGGTGCGCTGAAATGGCGCAATGGACCGACGAGCGCTCGGCGGCCGGCAGGCACAATCCGTGGCTCATCGTCTCCATCGTCAGCCTGGCGACCTTCATGGAGGTGCTCGACACCTCGATCGCCAACGTCTCGCTCCGCCACATCGCCGGCGGCCTCTCCGCCTCCTATGACGAGGCGACCTGGGTGCTGACCTCCTATCTGATCTCGAACGCCGTCATCATTCCGATCTCGGGCTGGCTGTCGGACGTGATCGGCCGCAAGCGTTATTACATGATCTCGGTCGCCTTGTTCGCCAGCTCGTCCTTGCTCTGCGGCCTGTCGCCCAACCTCTCGATCCTGATCTTCGCCCGTATCCTGCAGGGGATCGGCGGCGGCGGCCTCGCGCCTTCGGAGCAGTCGATCCTCGCCGACACCTTCTCGCCCGCGCAGCGCGGCAAGGCCTTCGCCGCTTACGGGATCGTCGTCGTGGTCGGGCCGGTGCTCGGGCCGACGCTCGGCGGCTACATCACCGACCATGCGAGCTGGCATTGGATCTTCCTGATCAACGTGCCGGTCGGAATCGCGTCCTTGATCCTGGTCGGCACCTTCCTCTGCGAGCCCGAAGCCCTGGTGAAGGAACGGCAGGAGAAATTGAAAGGCGGCCTCCATGTCGATGCGCTCGGCTTCGCCTTCATCGCGCTCGGCCTCGGTTTCCTCGAATTCACCCTCGATCGCGGCGAGCGGGACGATTGGTTCTCGAGCCCGATGATCGTGATCACCGCGGCCATCTCGGCCGTGTCGCTGGTCGCGCTCGTCATCCGCGAGCTGATGGCCAGGGATCCGATCGTCAACCTGCGCCTGCTCGGCAACCGCAATTTCGCGATCACCGTCTTCGTGATGGCGACGGTCGGCCTGATCGTGTTCGGATCGACCCAGATCATCCCCCAGATGCTGCAGCAGGTGATGGATTATTCGGCGACCGACGCCGGCCTCGCCTTGACCGCGGGCGGGGTCGCGACGATCGTCGTCATGCCGGTGGTCGGCATGCTCGCGGGGCGGATCGACACGCGCCTGCTGATCGTCCCGGCTTTGGCGGTGACGATCCTGGCCCTGTTCCACCTCGCCTCGCTCGACGCCCAGATCTCGTTCCGCGACGCCGCCTTCGCGCGCCTGTTCCAGGCGGTCGCCCTCCCCTTCCTGTTCGTGCCGGTGAACACCGTCGCCTATGTCGGCCTCAGGCCCGACGAGACCAACCAGGCCTCGGCCCTGCTCAACGTCTCGCGCAATCTCGGCGGCTCGTTCGGGATCGCCTGGGCGCAGACCCTGCTCGCCCGCCGCGAGCAATTCCACCAGGCGCGGCTCGTCGAAGGGCTGAACCCGCTCAACCCGGATTTTTCGCAGGCGCTGCACGGGGCGCAGAATCTGGTTACCAGCGGCGTCGACCAGATGACCGGCGCGATGGCAGTGATCTATCAGCAGGTCCAGCAGCAGGCGACGATGCTCGCCTTCCTCGATGTCTTCCACGCCTTCGCGATCTTCGTCCTGCTGGTCGCGCCGTGCGCCTTCTTCCTGAAGGGCGGCAAGCCCGCCGAGGCCGCCCATTGATGCGGCGTCTCGCTCTCCTCGCCTTGCTCCTGGTCTCGAGCTGCACGGTTGGCCCGAATTACCGGCCGCCGGAGACGCAGGTGCCGCCCGCCTTCGCCGAACCGCAGCCGCCGGCGGACCAGGCGGTCGACCTCGCCCGCTGGTGGAATGCGTTCAACGATGCCGAGCTCGACCGGCTGGTCACGACCGCCCTCGCCCAGAATCTGGACGTCCGGCAGGCGGCCTCGCGGGTGCGGCAGGCGCGGGCCGGGATCGCCGCCGCCCGCGCCCGGCTGCTGCCCGAAGTGGATGCGATGGGGAATGCCACCAACATTCATTTCTCGAAAAATGCCGGACTGTCCTCGCTCGAAAGCCTGTTCGGCGGCAGCTCCGGCAATTCAGGCGGCGCGAGCGGCACCGGATCGGGAGGCGGCGGCGCGCAGCAAGGCGGCATCGCCCCACCCGGGAGCGGCATCACCACTTATGCAATCGGCTTCGATGCGAGCTGGGAGATCGACCTGTTCGGCGGCGCCCGCCGCGGGGTCGAGGCCGCCCGCGCCCGCACCGAAGCGGCGATCTGGCAGGCGCGCGACACCCAGGTGACGCTCGCCGCCGAAGTTGCCGATGCCTATCTCACTTTGCGCACGCTCCAGCAGCGCGAAGCGGTGCTGCGCGCGGAGGTCGCCCGCCAAAGCCGCGCGCTCGATCTGATGGTCCACACCGCGCAGGCCGGCCTGGTGCCGCAGGGCGACACGATCCGGCAGCGCTCCACCCTCGCCGCCGCCGAAGCCGGGATCGAGCCGGTCGTCGCCGAGGAGCATATCGAGATGCATGCGCTCGGCCTGCTCGTCGGCCGGCCGCCGGAAAGCCTGCTCGCCGAGCTCCAGGCGCCGGCCGGCACGACCCCTTTGCCACCGGCAGTGCCGCCCGGGCTTCCCTCCGACCTGCTCCGCCGCCGGCCCGACATCCGCGCCGCCGAGCGCAACCTCGCCGCCGCCACCGCCGATATCGGCGTCGCGGTCGCCGACCTCTATCCCCATTTCAGCCTGACCGGGGTCGCGGAATTGATCTCGACCGCGCTCTCCAGCCTGCTCAGCCCGCACAGCTTCCAGTCCGTCGCGACCGGCCAGGGCCTGTTTCCGGTGCTCGATTTCGGGCGGCGGCGCGCGCAGGTGAACATCCGCAAGGAACAGGCGCAGCAGGCCTATCTCGACTATCAGAAGATCGTGCTCGGCGCGCTCAAGGACGTCGAGGATGCGCTCGCCCGCGTCGATGCCGAACGCAGGCGCAACGACGAATTGCGCGGCGGCGTCGCCGATGCCGAGCGCGCGCTGGCCGCGGTCGACGCGCGCTATCGCTCCGGCCTGGTCGACCTGTCGGCCGTGCTCCAGGCCCAGCAGGCCGTGCTGAGCGCGCGCGACACGCTGGCGCAGAGCGACGGCGCGCTCCGCCAGAATCTCGTGTCGCTCTACAAAGCGCTGGGCGGTGGCTGGGATCCGGAGGCCAAGCCCGCCTGAGCCAAAGACTCTGATGCCGGGTCCGGATCCGGGTCGACGAAGAGGTTGATCTGCCGCGGCCCCCGCCGCCGGCGCCGCCGACGCCGTTGTTCCCGGCGGACGAAATAGGCCGCGGTGGCGAGCCCGACGAAGATAACCAGCAGAAGCAGGTACGCGATGAGGCGACGCTCGCCCATAATCCCCCCATGAGGGGTACTTGCCGGCTGCCCATTGCCGGTACCCCCTCCACATGCGAATTAGCTCAGCCGCGGGGCGCGCGCCAGTGGTCTTGCATCGCCGCTTCTCGCCCGCTTTCGTCCAGCCTCAACCCGAAATGGCGGTGGAGCGCCTCGACGCCTTTCGGCGTGATCGCAAGGGCGCGCGTGCCCGCGATCCGGCGCGCCCAGTGGCGATCCAGGAAAGCTTGGCACAAGGCTATGCCCGCCTTGCCGGCGAGGTGGTGGCGGCGCTCGCTCCAGTCGAGGCAGAGGCGGCAGAAGGCGGGGCCGCCGCCCGGCTCCAGCGCGATGTCGAGGCCGTGGAGGAATGCGACGCCCGCTTCCGTGAGCGCGGCCCCTTCTTCGGTCCTGTCGAGCTGCCCGCGTTCTGCCATGACATCGGTCATCGCTACCGCGACGGTGCCGGCGAGATGGTTGTAGCAGGTGCGGGCGAAGCGCAGGGCCTTGTCGCGCGGACCGGTTGCTGGTCGGGTTGCGGCGGTGGGCGCGATTGCCGTCGCTGCCGCCATGAGAGTCTCGATCGTCTCGCCGACCGCCGGCGAAGACAGGCGAAAATAATGGTGTCGCCCCTGCCGCTCGACGGCGACCAGCTTTGCCTGCAGCAACCGCACCAGATGGCCGCTCGCCGTCGGGGGCGCCACGCCGGCGGCGGCGGCCAGCTCGCCGGACGTCAGCGCCCGCCCATCCATCAGGGCGACCAGCATCGCGGCGCGGGACGGATCGGCGATCAGGGCGGCAGTGGCGGCGAGGCCGGCGACGTTGGTCATGCTTGCCCCCTACACAAGCCGCCGGCGCAATGCTTCGGTCCCGGCCGAAATATCGGCTTCGGCGGCCGGCCCAGGGTCCGGACTCTAGACAGCGCTTCCCCAAAAGGCGAAAGGACGCCCGTCTTTTTCGGCCGTGAGGAAGGAATGTCCGAAGCCCGTATCTCCCCGTTCGACTGGGCCGATCCGTTCGCGCTCGACGCGCAATTGTCGGACGAGGAACGGCTCGTCCGCGACACGGCCAAGGCCTATGCGCAGGCGAAATTGCAGCCGCGCGTGACCTCGGCCTTTCTCGACGAACGGTTCGACCGCGAGATATTGACCGAGATGGGGGCGCTCGGCCTGCTCGGCGCGACCATTCCGACCGAATATGGCGGCGCCGGGCTCGATTATGTGAGCTACGGCCTCGTCGCGCGCGAGGTCGAGCGGGTCGACAGCGGCTATCGCTCGGCCATGTCGGTCCAGTCGTCGCTCGTCATGTATCCGATCTTTGCCTACGGCACCGAGGCGCAGCGACGGAAATATCTGCCGAAGCTCGCGACCGGCGAGTGGGTCGGCTGCTTCGGCCTGACCGAGCCCGATTCCGGATCCGATCCAGGCTCGATGCGGACGCGCGCGCAGAAGGTGGACGGCGGCTATCGCCTTTCCGGCACCAAGATGTGGATCACCAACGCGCCGATCGCCGACGTTTTCGTCATCTGGGCGAAGTCGGACGCCCATGATGACGCGATCCGCGGCTTCATCCTCGAAAAGGGCATGGCCGGCCTGTCGGCGCCGAAGATCGGGGAGAAGCTCTCGCTCCGCGCCTCGATCACCGGGGAAGTGGTGATGGACAATGTCGAGGTGCCCGAGGAGAATCTCTTCCCCGAGATCGGCGGGTTGAAGGGCCCGTTCGGCTGCCTCAACCGCGCCCGCTACGGCATTGCCTGGGGATCGATGGGCGCGGCCGAGGCCTGCTACCATGCGGCGCGGACCTATACGCTCGACCGCAGGCAGTTCGGCAAGCCGCTCGCCGCCAACCAGCTCGTCCAGTTGAAGCTCGCCAACATGGCGACCGAGATTTCGCTTGGGCTGCAGGCGGCGCTCCGCGTCGGCCGGCGCATCGACGAAGGCGAATTGATCCCCGAGACGATCAGCCTCATCAAGCGCAACAATGTCGGCAAGGCGCTCGACATCGCCCGCATCGCCCGCGACATGCACGGCGGCAACGGTATCTCGGCCGAATTCCAGGTGATGCGCCACGCGGCGAATCTGGAGACGGTCAACACCTATGAGGGCACGCACGACGTCCACGCCCTCATCTTGGGCCGGGCGATCACCGGGATCAGCGCCTTTTGACGGTGCGTGAACGCACCGTCACTCCAGCGAAGGCTGGGGTCCCAGGGAGAAGAGGCTCAGCGGCCAATCCCGCTGGGGCGACGTGCCATGGATAAGCCGCTTCACGGCCTCAAAGTGCTCGAGCTGGCGCGGATCCTGGCCGGGCCCTGGGCGGGGCAATTGCTCGCCGATCTCGGCGCGACCGTGGTCAAGGTCGAGCGGCCCGATGTGGGCGACGACACCCGCCATTGGGGCCCGCCCTTCGCGGCCGACGGCGCGGCCGCTTACTTCCACGCCTGCAATCGCGGCAAGCAGTCGCTGGCGGTGGATTTCGAGACGCCGGAAGGCCAGGCGCAAATCCGCGCGCTCGCCGCCGAGGCCGACATAGTGATCGAGAATTTCAAGGTGGGCGGCCTCGCCCGCTACGGCCTCGACCATGAATCGCTGTCCGCGCTGAACCCGGGCCTCGTCTATTGCTCGATCACCGGCTTCGGCCAGGACGGCCCCTACGCGCCCCGCGCCGGTTATGATTTCATCATCCAGGGCATGGGCGGCGCCATGTCGCTGACCGGCGAACCGGACGGCGAACCGCAGAAAGCGGGCGTCGCTTATGCCGACCTGTTCACCGGCCTCTACGCGACCGTCGCCATCCTCGCCGCGCTGCGCGAGCGCGACCGGGGCGGCAAGGGCGCTTATATCGACATGGCCCTGCTCGACACCCAGGTCGCGGTGCTCGCCAACCAGGCGCTGAACTGGATGGTCTCGGGCGAAGTGCCCCAGCGGATGGGCAACGGCCATCTCAATCTCGTCCCCTATCAGGCGTTCGAGGTCGCCGACGGCGAGATGATCGTCGCGGTCGGCAACGACCGCCAGTTCGCGCGGCTGTGCACGATACTCGCACTGCCGGGGCTGGCGGAGGACGAACGCTTCCGCACCAATCCGGCGCGGGTCGTCCATCGCGAGGCGCTGATCCCGTTGCTTGCGGAGGCGATCCGGCGCCGAGCGCAACAGGAGCTTTCCGAGGCGCTGGAGGCCGCGGGCATTCCCGCCGGACCGATCAACGCGGTCGACGCGGTCTTCGCCGACCCGCAGGTGATCCATCGCAAGATGAAGCTGGGGCGCGCGATTCCCGGCCTCGCCTCGCCGATCGTCATCGACGGCAAGAGGCAGGTTTCGGGCAGGCGCAGCCCGCGCCTCGGCAGCGGCAAGGGCTTCGACTGATCCGTATCATTGCGGCGGCGGCCCGGACGGTGCATCCGGCGCGGGCCATGGTTGCGGACCGTCCAGCCCCTCCCCCTCCCCGTCTGAGGACCGAAGCTTGATCCGGCAATATGGCGTCATCCCCTACCGCACCGGCGCGGACGGAGGCATCGAGATCCTGCTGATCACCTCGCGCGAGACGCGGCGCTGGATCGTGCCGCGCGGCAATCCGATCGCGGGCCTGTCACCGCCCCGATCGGCCGCGCAGGAAGCCTATGAGGAGGCCGGAATCGGCGGCGCGGTGGGGACGGATCCGCTCGGTCTTTACCGCTACGACAAGCGCCGGCCGGACGGCTCGACCGACCAGGTCGAGGTCGAATTGTTCCCGATGCGCGTCGCCGAGATTTTCGATAGCTGGCCGGAGCAGGCCGAGCGCGAACGGCGCTGGCTGCCCTGGCGGGAGGCCGCCGACGCGGTGACGGAAACGGATCTGGCGGCCTTGATCGACATATTTGCGCGCAGCCTCGGCGGGTGACGCCGCCCGTTGCGGGGAGCGGCTTTGGACCCTACCAGCGGCCCATGATCGAGGATATTCTCGAAGCCCTGCCCGAGCCCACTTTGGTCGTTTCCGGCGGCCGGGTGCGGACCGCGAACGAGGCGGCGCGGACCGTCCTCGGCCGCGACATAAAGGGGCAGGACGTCCGCCTCGCCATCCGCCATCCCGCGGCGGTCGAAAGGCTGCTCACCGCCAATCCGCAGGGGCCCGAGGAAGCCGAGCTGGTCGGCCTCGGCGAGGCCGAAAGGCGCTGGACGATGAGCGTGCTTCCGCTCGCCGACGGCGCGCTCTTCGTCCGCCTCAGCGATCGCAGCGAATCCCATGCCGCCGAGCAGATGCGCGTCGATTTCGTCGCCAATGCGAGCCACGAGCTGAGAACCCCGCTCGCTACCCTCGTCGGCTATGCCGAGACCCTGCGCGAGCAGAGCGCCGAGCTGGACGTGGAGACGCGCGAGCGCTTCACCGCCATCGTCCATGACGAGGCGCGGCGGATGCAGCGGCTGGTCGAGGATCTGATCTCCCTCTCGCGGATCGAGGCGGAACGGTTCAGCATCCCGCGCGACGCGCTCGATCTGGGCGACCTGGTCCAGGAGGGCGTGAACGGCCTCGCCGGCCTGGCCCGCGAGCGCGGCTCGGAGATCGCGCTCGCGATCGAGCCCGGCCTGCCGCCGGTGACCGGCGATCTCAGCCAGCTCCTCCAGCTCATCGACAATCTCGTCAGCAACGCGCTTCGCTACGGCCGCCGGGGCACGATCGTCGCGGTCGGGCTGCGCCGGGAGGGGGGAATGCTTCATCTCAGCGTGAAGGACGAAGGCGAAGGCATTGCGCCCGAACATATTCCGCGCATCACCGAACGCTTCTACCGCGTCGATCCGAGCCGCAGCCGCTCATTGGGCGGCACCGGCCTCGGCCTCTCGATCGTCAAGCATATCGTCGAGCGGCACCGGGGGCGGCTGCGTTTCGAAAGCGAGCTCGGCAAGGGTACGATCGTCCACGTCCTGCTCCCGGTCGCGGAGAAGGCGCCATGAGCAAGGGCAAGCTGCTGCTCGTCGAGGACGACAGGGCGCTCGCCGAATTGCTGATCTGGCATTTCACCCGCCAGGAGTTCGAGGTCCGCCGCACCGCCGACGGCGAGGAGGCCCTTCTGCTCGCCGAGGAGGAGGTGCCCGACCTCGTCATCCTCGACTGGATGATCGAGGGAATTTCCGGCCTCGAAGTCTGCCGCCGCCTCCGCCGCAAGGAGGCGACCGCCAATGTGCCGATCATCATGCTGACCGCGCGCGGCGAGGAAGCGGACCGGATCCGCGGCCTCGAGACCGGCGCCGACGATTATGTGACCAAGCCGTTCAGCCCGAACGAGCTGATCGCCCGGGTCGCGGCGGTCCTTCGCCGGGTGCGTCCTGCCCTCGCCGGCGAGTCGCTCAGCTACGGCGACCTCGACATGGACGTCGCTGCCCATAAGGTAAGGCGCGGCGGCCGGCCGGTGCCGCTGGCGCCGACCGAGTTCCGACTGCTGCGCCACCTGATGGAGCATCCCGGCCGCGTCTTCTCGCGCGAGCGATTGCTCGATTCGCTCTGGTCGCACGATGCCGAGATCGACGCGCGGACCGTCGACGTCCATATCCGCCGGCTGCGCAAGGCACTGAACGAAGGCGGCGGGCCCGACCTCATCCGCACCGTCCGCTCCGCCGGCTATGCGCTCGACGCCGAGGGCGACGGCTGAAGCAAAACTGTCATCGACGAGTCTTTTTCGGGCTGCTACCGGACCTGTGCCGCTCGGCGAGGCGAGATACAGGGGGACGATATGCTGAACCTGTTCCAGGCGCTGATGCCGAAGGAAAGCCGCTTCTTCGACCTGTTCGAACGCCATGCCGAGACGCTGGTCGGCGGCTCCGAGGCGATGCGCCGGATGTTCGCGGGCAAGCAGCCGATCGAGGAAGCCTGCCGGCAGATTTCGGACCTCGAGACCCAGGCCGACGGGGTCACGCGCGACGTGCTCCACGCCGTCCGCCGCACCTTCATCACCCCGTTCGACCGCAGCGCGATCACCGACCTCATCTCCTCGATGGACGATGCGATCGACGAGATGCAGAAGACGGGCAAGGCGATCACCCAGTTCGGAGTCGCCGCCTTCGAGCCGCAAATGTGCGAGATGGCGATGCTCGCCGAGCAGTCGGCGCGGCTGGTCGCCGAGGCGATGCCGTTGCTGCGCTCGGTCCGTAGCAACCACGATATTCTCGACACGATCACCGAGAAGATCGTCCACCTCGAGGAGGATGCCGACAATCTCCACGATTCCGGCCTGAAGATTCTGTTCCAGGCCAATCGCGACGGCAATGCGATGAACTATATCGTCGGCCGCGAAATCTACTCCCATCTCGAAAAGGTGCTCGACCGGCTCGAGGATGTGGCGAACGAGATTTCCGGCATCGTCATCGACCACGCCTGACCCACGTGGAACCCGCCCTCGCCTTTCCACTGCTGATCGCCCTGATCGGCGTCGCCTTGCTGTTCGATCTGCTGAACGGCCTCCACGACGCCGCCAATTCGATCGCGAGCATCGTCTCGACCCGGGTGCTGAAGCCGCAATATGCGGTGATCTGGGCCGGCTTCTTCAACTTCATCGCCTTCCTCGTCTTCGGCACCCATGTCGCGCAGACGATCGGCAAGGGCATCGTCGACCCCGCCATCGTCGACGCGAGCGTGATCTTCGCCGCCCTGGTCGGCGCGATCTGCTGGAATCTGCTGACCTGGGGTCTCGGCCTCCCCTCGTCGAGCAGCCACGCCCTGATCGGCGGCCTGCTCGGCGCCGGCATCGCCAAGGCAGGCTTCAGCGTGGTCGTGTGGTCCGGCACGATCAAGACGACGCTCGGAATCTTCCTCGCGCCGATCCTGGGGCTGCTCGTCGCCTTGTTCCTGATGCTGGCCATTTCCTGGATGTTCCGGCGCGTGAATGCCAACAAGGCGGACCGGATCTTCCGCCGAACGCAATTCTTCACCGCCGCCCTCTATTCGCTCGGCCATGGCGGCAACGACGCGCAGAAGACGATGGGGATCATCGCCGTCCTGCTCTATTCGCAGGGCATGCTTACTGGGAAATTCCACATTCCTTTCTGGGTGATCCTCGCCTGCCAGGCGGCGATGGGCATCGGCACCCTGCTCGGCGGCTGGCGGATCGTGCACACGATGGGCTCGAAGATCACGCGGCTCAGCCCGCCGCAGGGCGTCTGCGCGGAGCTTGGCGGCTCGATCATGCTGTTCGCCGCGACCGGCCTCGGCATTCCGGTGTCCACCACCCACACGATCACCGGCTCGATCATGGGCGTCGGCGCGGCGCGGCGCGCCTCGGCGGTGCGCTGGGGCATCGCCGGCAATATCGTCATCTCCTGGCTGATCACCCTCCCCGCCGCGGCGCTCGTCGCCGCCGCGACTTATGGAGCGACCCGCCTGTTCGGCTGAGGATTCCTAAAGCTTGCCGCTGCCGTCGATGACGCCGACCCGGTGGCGGAAGACGAGCTCGCCGCCCTTCCACCCGGTGAAGCCGAGGATGAGAAAGGCGATCCCCGAGAGATAGACGCCGGGCGAAGCGATCGGCCCGGCATGATCGTGAAGGCGCAGGATCAGATTGACCAGCTCGATCACGACCGCCGTCACATTGCCGATCATGTGCATCCAGGCGTCGGAAAGCGCCCGGATCCGGCGGTCGCCGAGAAAATCGGTGAGGCCCGCCAGCGCCGCGGCCGCGGCCGTCACCAGGCCGGCGGCCAACAGCCAGAAGGAGAAATTCGCCCACCAGCCGTGCTTCAGGAACAGGAAGGCAAGGTCGGTCAGGAACGCGCCGGTGAAGAAGGCGATCGGATAGGAGACGATCGCGGGATGGAGCGGGTGGCCCCTATATTGGGCCGTGCTCCGGGGATTCGAGCCGTTCATCGCGTTTCCCCTCATGGTTGACGAAGGTTTGACGTCGTTACGCCACGAAGGTTCCGGCGCTTCGGGGGCGCGGGAAAGCCGCCTATCTCAGGCGGCGCAACAGGAGGATCGGCGCGCCTCTATAGGTCGCCTCCTCGCGCCCGGTGAATCCGCAGCGCTCGGCGAGGCGGATCGAGGGAATGTTGCCGTGATCGATGATCGCCGGGATGACCGGCGCCTTGAGATAGGCATCGGCCCAGGCGAGCGCCGCCTGCACGGCTTCGGTCGCATAGCCCTGGCCATGAGCGTGCGGGGCGAAGATCCAGCCCATTTCCGGGAGGCCCTCGATCGCGGGCTGCATGTCGCGGCTGAAGTCGGCGAAGCCGGCCTGGCCGATCAGATCCCCTTCCGCCTTTCGCTCGACCGCCCAATAGCCGAAGCCAAGTATCGGCCAGGCGCCGGTCGAGGACAGGACCCGCCGCCACGTCTCCTCGCGGCTGAACGGCGTGCCGCCGAGATAGCGCGCGACCTCGGGGTCGGCCATGACCGGCGCCCAGGCGGCGAGGTCGTCCTTGCGAAAGGCGCGAAGCCGAAGGCGCGCGGTCTCGAGGATCGGGACCACGCGCGCCGGATTACTTCTTGCCGAGGGTGAGGCCGCCGAAGCGCTTGTTGAAGCGGGCGACCTGGCCGCCGCTGTCGATCAGCTTGCTGTTGCCGCCGGTCCAGGCCGGGTGGACCTTGGGATCGATGTCGAGCTGCAGCGTGTCGCCTTCCTTGCCGTAGGTCGAACGGGTCTCGAAGGTGGCGCCGTCGGTCATCTGCACCTTGATCATATGATAATCGGGATGGACATCGCTCTTCATCGTCATGATTTCCTTGGGTTTGGCTGGTTCCGACCAGCCTCAATGGCGCTCGCATGGCGGCTCGCGCGCCGATCTAGCGGCACGCGGCCGAATTGACAAGGCACGGCGGCCCTTCTAGCCCCGCCGTGGCGAAGGTGCCGGCCGCAAGGCCGGTGAAAATGGGAAGCCGGTGAGAATCCGGCGCTGTGCCCGCAACTGTAAGCGGCGAGCCGCCCCTCCTTAAGGGAGGGAATCGGCAGCGACCCGCAAGTCAGGAGACCTGCCTCCGCCCGTCGTCCGCATCCGGCCGGGACCAGCCCGCGGTGCGGGGAAGGCGCGGCCTCGACGCTTCGCCGTCCCTCCGAGACGACATGCACATGTCGTTCAAGGAGGAAGAAATGCACCCGATATTGTTGCTCGCGGCCCTCGCCGCCCCCGCGGATTCCACTCAGTCCGACCAGACCATCGTCGTCACCGCCTCGCGCGAGCCCGAGACGCAGGCGAACGCGCCCGTTTCGGCGACCGTGTTCGACCAGGCGATGCTCGACGCGCTGTCGCTGCCGATGACGGCGGACGTGCTGCGCCTGTCGCCGGGCGTCGCCGTCGCCGAAACCGGCCCGCGCGGCACCCAGACCCAGGTCCGCATCCGCGGCAACGAAGCCAATCACACCTTGCTGTTCATCGACGGCATCCGCTTCAACGATCCCGCCGCCGGCAACGAGGCGCGGTTCGAATTGCTGACCAACGACGCTTTGTCGCGGGTCGAGATCGTTCGCGGCCCGCAATCGGCGCTCTGGGGATCGGAGGCCCTGGGCGGCGTCGTCGCGCTCGACACCGCCGATCCGTTCGCGGTGCGCGGCCTCAGCGCGCTCGCCGAATATGGCAGCCTGCAGAGCGGCCGTGCCTTCGTCCAGGGCGCGGACGCATTCGGCCCAATCGGGCTCAGCGCGTCGGCCGGCTGGGTCCATACAGAGGGCGTCGATTCCTGCGGCTGCCATGGCGACCGCGACGGCTTCGACACGAAGACGGCGGACGTGAAGGCGGTCGTGAAGCCCCTCCCCTCGCTGGAGCTCGGAATCGTCGGCCATTATATCGAGGGCATTAGCGCGTTCGACGGGACCGACCCCGTCACCTTCCTGCGCGCCGATACGCAGGACAATACCCACAACCGGATCGGCGCGGTGCGGGGCTGGGCGGACTTCGCCAGCGGCGGCTGGTCGGTGAAAGCCGATACGAGCTGGCTCGGCAGCACCAACCGCAACTTCCTCGCCGACGCGCCGCTCAACCGCACGTCGGGCGCGCGTTTCACCGCGAGCGGCCAGGTGTCGCGCAGCTTCGGAGGCCAGGAGCTGATCGCCGCGGTCGATCATGAGCAGGAACGGTTTCACGCCCGCGACCAGAGCTTCTTCGGCGCCACCGACCAGGATCGGTCGCGCGCGCTCACCGCGCTCGTCGGCGAATGGCGTGGGCGCTGGGCCCCCTTCCTCTCGACCGACGTGGCGGTACGGCGCGACTGGTTCAGCGCCTCGGCCGACGCGACGACATTGCGGGCGGCGGCGATCGTCTCGCCGGGTTCGGGCCTGCGCATCCATGCCGCTTATGGCGAAGGCATCGCCCAGCCCACCTTCTTCGACCTTTACGGTTTCTTCCCCGGCTCCTTCGCCGGCAATCCGAACCTCAAGGAGGAATTGTCGCGCGGCTGGGAAGCGGGCATAAGCTGGGAAGGCAAAAAGGCGGCGGTCGGCATCACCGGCTTTACGAGCGACCTTCGCGACGAGATCGTCGATACGTTCGATCCAATCACCTTCCTCTCGGGCACCGCCAATGCCACCGGCAAGAGCCGCCGCCGCGGGATCGAATTCGATGCGCGCTATCGCCCCTCCGCCGCCTTCCAGCTCGCCTTCAACTACACCTGGCTGCACGCGACCGAGCAGCAGGTCGCCGGCACCGCGCAGCTCGTCGAGGTCCGGCGGCCGCGCCACACCGCCAATCTGATCGCCGCCGGCCAGGCCGGGAAATTCCGCTGGGGCGTCAGCGGCGCCTATGTCGGCGGGCGCACCGACCAGGATTTCGACTTCTTCCCGGCGCCGACAATCGTGCTCCACCCCTATCTGCTCGCCTCGGCCAATGCCGGCTGGGAATTCCGGCGGGGCCTCGAAGCCTATGTGCGGGCTGAAAATGCGTTCGACGCCCATTATCAGGACGTGGTCGGCTTCCACACGCCCGGAAGGACGGTCTATGCGGGCCTTCGCATTCGCCTTGGCACTTAGCCTCGCGGCCGTTCCGGCGGGGGCGGCGGCGCCACGGCGCGTGGCGTCGCTCAACCTCTGCACGGACGAGCTTCTGCTCCTGCTCGGCGACGCGAAGCAGATCGCCTCGGTGACCCATCTGGCGCAAAATCCGGCCGAGACGCCGCTCTGGCGGCGGGCGCGGCGCTTCCCGCGCAACGACGGCAGCCTGGTCTCGGTCGCCGGGCTGCGGCCGGACCTCGTCATTACCATGGGCGGCGGCGCCCGCGACCGCGCCGGAATCGCGCGCCGCCTCGGGATAAGATTGCTCGATTTTCCCTTTCCACAGAATTTGGCCGACGTCGCCGGCGAACTGAGAACGCTCGCCGCCGCCCTCGGGCGCCCGGACGCGGCGAAGCCGTGGCTGGAGGCTTTGGCGGGGTTGGAACGCACCGCCCCGCCGGTCCGGATCGACACGATCTGGCTCGGCGGCGCGGGGCGTACGGTTGCGGCGGGAAGCCTTGCCGCGCAGTGGATGGCGCTGGCCGGACTGCGCCAGCGGACGCTCACCGGCGACCGCGTCTCGCTCGAGACCTTGCTGGTGCGGCCGCCGGCGCTGATCCTGCGCAGCGATTATCGGTCGGGCCAATATTCGAGCGAGCAACGCTGGCTGACCCATCCGCTGGCCGCGCGCGCGCGGCGTTCGCGGACGCTGTCGACCGACGGCCGCCTGTGGACCTGCATGGGGCCGTTGCTCGCGCCCGAGATCGAAAAGCTGCGGCGGGAGCTCGCCCAATGAGCATCCGCGCCGCTGCCGCGCTCTGGCTGCTCTGCGGCCTCCTGTTCGCGGCCTCCCTGCTGACGCCCTGGCGCGATCTCGCGGCGCTCTTCCACGAGGACCGCGGCCTCGCTTTCGCCGTGCTGCGCGAGCTGAGGCTGCCGCGGGCGCTGCTGGCGCTGGCCTACGGCGCCATGCTCGGCGCCTCGGGTGCGGCCATCCAGGCCTTGTTCGCCAACCCCCTCGCCTCCCCCGATCTGACCGGAACGACCAGCGGGGCGGCTTTGGGCGCGGTGCTCGCCGCCTACATTTTCGGCTTCACCGCGCCGATCGCTCTGTCGCTCGGGGCGATGGGTGGGGCGCTCGGCGCCCTGCTGCTGCTGATCCTGCTCGCGGGGCCGGCGGCCGAGACCGCGACCCTCTTGCTCGCCGGCCTCGCGATCAGCGCGCTGGCCGGCGCGCTCACCACCCTCGCCCTCGCCCTCGCCCCCTCCCCCTTCGCTTTCTACGACGCCTATGAATGGCTGATGGGCTCGCTCGTCGACCGCAGCCTCGCCCAGGCCCTGTTCGCCTCCGTGCCGGCTTTGGTCACCATCGCGTTCTTGATGCGGCTGCGGTCCGCGCTCGACAGCCTGACGCTCGGCGAGGACGTCGCCATGTCGTTCGGCCACGATATCAACGCGCTACGCCTTGCCGTCGTCTGCCTCAGCGCCGCCGGTGTCGGCGCCTGCGTCGCCATCTGCGGGGCGATCGGCTTCGTCGGCCTGGTCGCGCCGATCTTCGCGCGGCGGCTGACCGGCGGCCATCCCGGCCGGGCGATCGGTCCCGCCGCGCTGATCGGCGGCGCGCTCCTGCTCGCCGCCGACCTCGTCGTGCGGCTGGCCCCGCTCGGCCGGACCTTGCCGATCGGCGTGGTGACGGCCCTGCTCGGCGCGCCTTTCTTCCTGTGGCTGGTCGTCCATATGCGCTGGAGGATGAGCCGGTGAGCCCGCGTCTCGAAGCACGGGGCCTCGCCATGAGGGGGCGGCTGGAGCCCACCGACCTCCGCGTCGAAGCGCCTTCCTTCCTCTGCCTGGTCGGTCCGAACGGGAGCGGCAAAACCAGCCTGCTCCATGCCCTGGCCGGAATCGGGCCGGGCCAAGGCGCGGTCCGGATCGACGGCCGCGCCCTCGCGCCTTTGCCGCTCGACGAGCGCAAGCGGCTGCTCGCTTACCTTCCCGCCTCGCGCGAAATCGCCTGGCCGGTCAGCGGCCGCGGCCTGGTCGCGCTCGGCCTGCCGAGCGGGGCCGACGAAGGGGAAGCGGACCGGGCGCTGGCGGCGCTCGACGCGCGGGACCTCGCCGAGCGGCGGGTCGATCGCCTCTCGACCGGCGAGCGCAGCCGCATTCTCATTGCCCGCGCGCTGGCGGCGCGGCCGCGCCTCCTGCTGCTCGACGAGCCGGCCGCCAATCTCGATCCGCATTGGCAGTTGCGGCTGATGGCGCATCTCGGCACCCTGTCGCGCGACCGGATCGTGGTCGCGGCGATGCACGATCTCGATCTCGCCGCGCGCTTCGCCGACCGGATGCTGGTCATGGACAATGGCCGCGTCGTCGCCGACGGCACTCCCGCCGCGCTCATCGACGGAGCGGAGATTCGCGAGGTTTTCGGGATCGAGCGCCGCGCCGGCGCCTGGGACCTGGTCAGTCCGAAACCTGAGTGATCAGGTCCCGGTGATTTATTTTTCGCATTGCCATTGCGAAGATTGACCGCGCACGCCGCGCTCCGGGCATGGCTGTCCAAGCTGAAAGTGCGCGTCGTCCGCGCGCTTCCAAATGGCTTGGCATCATGCGTAGCAGGACAGAAATTGCGCGATAGAGCGATAATACTTCCATTTCGGTTGTTTTCGAAATCGTCATGAAGCTGAAAAGACCCACCGTTTATCCACAGAAAAGTTTGTGGATCGACCTTGAGGGCGCCGTCCGCCTGGCTTACTGCACTGTTCAGGAAGGGGAATCACAAGTGAAGAACTATGGCGCCAGGCTGCTTCTGGCGACGTCCTCG
>DASXCT010000005.1:0-8073 GCA_036491055.1 Allosphingosinicella sp. | reverse complement strand
CGAGGACGTCGCCAGAAGCAGCCTGGCGCCATAGTTCTTCACTTGTGATTCCCCTTCCTGAACAGTGCAGTAAGCCAGGCGGACGGCGCCCTCAAGGTCGATCCACAAACTTTTCTGTGGATAAACGGTGGGTCTTTTCAGTTTTATGACGATTTCGAAAACAACCAAAATGGAGGTATTCAGGCTCATCTGACTGATTCCCTGATCCAATCGGCGCGCTCCCCGGCGCGTTTCGATGGTGATCGTCGAGAAATCCGTGAATCGACCGCCGAGGAAATTGTCTGCGGCCATCCCGCGCCCTGCGGGGATGGAACTTCTTAACATACTATAGTTGATAAACTTGTACGTGCCTGATCGTCAACAAGAGCCGCATGGATATGCGGAGGGTGGTTGGCGAGAATGTCAGGCGGGCGCGTGCCGCCGCCGGCCTGAGCCAGGAAGAGCTCGCCGAGCGGTCCGGCTTCAGCCAGCAATATCTGAGCGGGCTCGAACGCGGGAAGCGGAATCCGACGATCGTCACCCTCTACGAGATCGCCAAGGCGCTTGGCGTCTCCCATGTCTCGCTTGTCGATACAGGCGCGAACTGAGATCGCCGCCGGCCGGTGCGGGACGGAATTCAACCCAGGCGGAGCGCTGCCGCATTGGCGCCTTACGTCCAGATGCGATAGCAGGCGGCGAATCGCGGAGGAATTTTCCGATGGCTTCGAGACCGGCCAAGAAGAGCGAGACGATCGAGATCCGCCTGTCGCACGAGGCGAAGGCGGCGTTCATGCTCCGCTGCCGGCGCGAGCGGCGGACGGCCAGCGAAGCGATAAGATTGTTCATCGACGGGCAGCTCGACGCGCGCGCTGCTGCTCGCCCGAGGCGCCTGCCCTCCTGGCGGATCGCCGCCGCGGGCCTGATCGGCGCGGCGCTCGGCCTGGGCGTCGCCGCGCCCTCCTTCGCCCATGCGACGCAAAGCTCGCGCGCCGCCTTCGAGCGGCTCGACCGCAACCATGACGGTATGCTGAGCTACGAGGAATTCCGGTCGCGCTGACCGGCTCCCGAGCACCGACATCCTGCCCGTCCGGACGCGATTCCGCCTTGTCCGGACACGTCTTTGCTGGACCGAAGCGGTGAATCCGGCTCCATCCACCGCATGGAAGAAACCGCCCCTCCCCCCGCCCCCAAGCCCAGGACAGGCTGGCGCGCCGAGCTTCGCGGCTGGCTGGTCCTCATCCTGCTGGTGCTCGGCCTGCACAGCCTGGTCGCCAAGCCCTTCTACATCCCGTCGGAATCGATGATGCCGAACCTGCTCGTCGGCGACCGGCTGGTCGTGAGCAAATATCCCTATGGCTGGTCCTATATCTCGCCGAGCTTCCACCTGCTGCCGTTCATCGAGGGCCGGCTGTTCGGCCGGATGCCCGGGCGCGGCGACATCGTCATCGTCACGCCGCCAGCCGGGGCGCACGACCGCGAGGATCTGATCAAGCGCGTCATCGGCCTGCCGGGCGACACGGTCCAGCTCGTCGCCGGACGGCTGTGGCTGAACGGCAGGCCGGTTCCGACCCGCGACCTGGGCGATCAGCTGCTGCCGGTCGACGGCAATTTGCCGTGCGACATGCGGGAATTTCCCGGCTTCCCCGATGCGCGCGTCACCGGCGCCGACGGCAAGGCCTATTGCCGCCTCCACATGTTGCGCGAGACCCTGCCCAATGGCCGGTCCTACGACGTGATCGATCTCGGCCCCGGCGACGAGGACGATTTCAGGCCCTATCGGGTGCCGGCCGGCCGCGTCTTCCTGATGGGAGACAATCGCGACGACAGCGCCGACAGCCGCGTGCCGATCGCGTTGGGCGGGCTCGGCGGCGCGGTGCCGGTCGAGAATATCGGCGGCCGGGCCGAATTCGTCACTTTCTCCTTGAACGGCAATGCGACCTGGAACCCCTTGACCTGGTTCTCCGACTTCCGCGGCAATCGCGCCGGCACGTCGCTGCGGCCGGCCACGTCGCGCTGAGGCGATTGCCGCCCTTGACTCGTTTCGCGCCGGGAAGGAGAATCGGGCTTTCCGGCGGGAGATTGTCGATGTCCAGATCGATCATGCTGATCGCGGCCACGATCCTGATATTGAGCGGCCCGGCCGTCGCCGCCGACAAATGCAAGAACGGAAAATGCCCACCGCCGCCGCGCCAGGGGCAGCAGCGGCCGGCGCCGCAGCGCGCGGGGCCGCCTGCCCGGCCGCTGCCGCCGGGCAATGGCCAGCGGCCGGTCGGCGTCGGCACGGGCACGGGCAATGTCGTCGTTCGGCCGCCTTATGCCGGTCGGCCGCCTTATCAGGGCGCGCATCAGCCCGGCGGCGCGCGGCCCTATAATCCGGGCGCCGCGCGGACATATCCGCCGGGGGCGCCGCGATCGGCGCGCCGGCCCGGCTATCGCACCGGTCTCGGTGCCCCTCGCCGCATCGTTTCGGGCCGGTTCTACATGTATCGCGGCCGTTCCTTCCATCCGTTCGCGGTCGGCCGCTACCGCTGGCCGCGCGGATACGAATACCGCCATTATACGATCGGCTGGCGGCTCCCCTTGCTGTTCCTGACCCCCAGTTTCTTCATCTACGATTATGACGATTACGGAGTCGCGCCGCCGCCCTACGGCTATCAATGGGTCCGCTACGGGCCCGACATGCTGCTGGTCGATACGGTGAACGGCCAAGTGGTCGACGCCGTCTACGGCGCCTTCGAGGAATCGGACGACGTCCAGGACATGCCGCCGCCGGACGCGCCCTATCCGGACGACGACCCGAACGCGCCGCCGCCACCGCCGCAATAAGGTTGGCGGTCCGGCTCATTCCCGGATCACCAGCAGATTGTGGACGCCGCCGCTTGGAACGGCCGACAAAGGGGCGCCGGACCAAATCAAGCAAGCCAGGGATCACCGGATCCGGCCGCCTTTACTCTACGACCTGTGCTTGCGCGCTCTTGCGCGGGGGAACCGATCCGATCGCAAGACGAGAATCCCGGCTAAGGATGGCCGTTCATGGGGCTTGCGGGTTCCCGATCGTGCTACGGCCTGTATCCGCGATGTCGCCCGGCGCCTCAACCGGAAAAAGGGGCGTATTCGCAGTCCGGCTCGCCGCCCCGCGACCGCGTCGCGGCCGGCGACGATCGTCAAGCGGCCGGCAGGCTTGAGATCTCGGCGAGGGCCGCCGCGGAGACGGGCCACCGCCACTGGGTCGTGAACAGGCTTCCCAGATTGCGGTTCGCGGCCTTGGAGGCCGCGACGACGAAATTGTCGACCGCGTCCTGCGTGGTGGCCGCGGCCGGCCGGAGCGCCGCTTCGTGCCACAGCTTCGAGACGAAATCGTTGCCGCCATAATCCCGGCGGAGCCGGAACAGGAAGGATGCGAACAGGTCCGTCGCTTCGAGGCCCGACGGATTGTTCGCCTGGGCCCTGCCGACCTGGAGGGTGTTCTGGAACGTCTGACTGGTGTCGGCCTCGTAGAGGTCCACCATCTGCTCCTCATTCGCCCGGAACTGCGCGAAGGTCCAATTGTTGAACGGCCCCCCGGACACGCCGATCGCGTCCATCGCCATGAAGCGCATGAAGACGGCAAAGCCTGTAATCACCGAATCTCCGGAATCGGGTGTTTTATATGCGAGCTGCGGCGAAAGCGACCAGAAGTTCCGGCCGAACTCATAGAATACGGCCTGATCGTAGAGATCGCTTGCCTGCACCTCATTATAAAGGGTCGAAAACGTAAAGGTCTGGAGCTCGATGCCGGTGAATCCCAGAAATCCGCAGCCTGCCCCGCAGGTGTCGGGGACTTCGGCAATGGTCAGCTTGTTCTTGTAAGTGCTTTGGAGCGCGGGGGTAAAACCGGTTGCGTCCTGATAATAAGAATAAGCGCCGTCCAGCGCCTTCAGGATCCGGGCAATGACGGCTGGGTCCAGATCGGGCTTCGCGGTCAGCAGGACAACGTGGGTGCCCTCCCACGCATTGAGCGCGAGAACCGGACCGTTGAAGCTCGTATAGCTGAACGGGACGGACGCCTGGATCGTTGCCGTCACCGTCAAAGTCGCGGCCGAGCTAGTCGCGCTGCCGGCGCTGTTGCTGACGACGACGTCGTAGCTGCCCTGATCGGACGTCTGAACGGCGAAAATCGAGTAGGATGAGAGCGTCGCCCCGGCGATCGCGGTGCCGTTCTTCCGCCATTGGTAGGCGAGCGTCCCACTTCCGGAGGCGGTGACGCTGAAGGTCACCGATTGGCCGACCGCCGCGGAAAGGCTTGCCGGATGCGCCGAGATCGTCGGCGCGGTGATCGTCGCAATGGCGACGGGATTGGAGGTCCCGCCGTCCCCGCCACCGCCACCGCATGCGGCCAGGGTCAGCAAGGCCCCGGCAAGCGCCCACCTGAATATGGATGTCACTCGGCTCCCCCCTCCACGACGGCACGCGTTCGCGCGCTCGTTACGCCTTTGCAATGAACGTGGCCCACAAAAGAAGTGCGCCGCGTACCTTAGACGGCGCAGAAGAGAGAAGGTGCCGGGGAATATGCCGCCCGGCAGAGGCGCGCCGATCCGGCCGAAAGTGAGGCCCGCTAGCGCAGGCGCTTCAATGCGAAAGCGCGGCCGGAGCCGGTCTCAGGTAGCGTTCGAACGCAGCGGCCGTCTCCTGCCGCTCGAACCAATGGCACGAGAGCAGCCGCCACGGCTTGTATTTCGACGTGTGCGGGGATTGGCCGGCATTGTGGGCGTGGAGGCGCGCTTCAACGTCGGCGCAAAGGCCGGTATAATATTGGTCGGGATTTGAGATGCTCTGGAGGATGTAGACGCAGTGCATCTGGTGCCTGGCCACGAGCGCGGTAGCCCTCCTTCGCTAAAGCTACGGCGGGCAGCCTTCGCCCCCGCCGGTCCTTAGGCTGGCTTGCCAGCCGAAGCCCCGTCAGGGGCGAAGGCTGGTGGAGCCGAGGGGGATCGAACCCCTGACCTCTGCAATGCCATTGCAGCGCTCTCCCAGCTGAGCTACGGCCCCAGACCCTTCGCGCCGCCCCTGGGAGGCGGCCTGCAGCGCCGCCTTATGCCAAGGCGGCGGCGCTAATCAAGCAGTCACGAAAGTGGATCAGACTTCCTCGTCCTCGTCGGCGCCGCCGGCCAGGCCGATATCGTCGTCGCCGCCGAGATCGACCTCGTCGTCCGGATTCTCCTCGGCATCCTCGTCGATGGCGAGCTCCTCGGCGGCGAGGTCCGCATCCTCCTTCTCGTCGACCACGACCTCCTTCTTGGGGGCGTCGAACGGCATCGGCTGCTTGGATTTGAGGACGGGCTCGGGATCCCAGGCGATGCCGCAATTGATGCAGGTCACCGGGTCCTCCTTGCCGAGGTCGTAGAAGCGGGTGCCGCATTTGGGGCAGGTCCGCTTCGTGCCCCATTCAGGCTTCACCATGAGCGAAAAAACTCCGAAAATCTCTGTCGGGAACGGCCGCGCGGCCATGGCGGGAGCGTCCCGCCCCCGGCCAGTGCGGCGCGCCTTGCCACATGGTGTGGCCGCTGTCAAAAGCCAAGCCCGTGACCCACCAGCCGCCCCGGCCGACCTCTTTTCGCGCCTCGGGGCCGCTCTCCGGCGCCGCGCGCGTGCCCGGCGACAAGTCGATCTCGCACCGCGCCCTGATGCTCTCGGCGATGGCGCGCGGGAGGAGCCGGATCGCCGGCCTGTCGGAAGGCGCCGACGTCGCCTCGACCGCGGCGGCGCTGGCGGCGATGGGCGCGCGGATCGAGCGGCACGCGGACGGAATGCGGATTGTCGACGGCCTCGGCACCGGCTGCCTGCTCCAGCCCGAGGCGGCGCTCGACATGGGCAATAGCGGCACCTCGGCGCGCCTCCTCGCCGGCCTCGTCGCCAGCCATCCGATCCAGGCCACCCTGATCGGCGACGATTCCCTCTCGCGCCGGCCGATGGGCCGGGTGATCGAGCCTCTGAGCCGGATCGGCGCCGAGTTCATTGCCGCGCCGGGCGGAAGGCTGCCGCTCACCATCCGCGGCATCTGCCCGGCCGTGCCGCGCGAGCACCGGCTCCAGGTCGCCTCGGCCCAGGTCAAGTCGGCGCTCCTGCTCGCCGGCCTCAACACGCCGGGCCGCACGCGGGTGATCGAGAGCGTGCCGACCCGCGACCATAGCGAGCGGATGCTGAAACGGTTCGGCGCGGATCTGCGGGTCGCGCAGGATGGCGGCGACACGATCATCGATCTCACTGGCGAGGCGGAATTGAAGCCGCAGGATTTCGCGGTGCCCGGGGACCCCTCCGCCGCCGCTTTTCTGGTGACGGCGGCCCTGATCGTGCCGGGCTCCGAGGTGCGGGTCGACGGGGTCGGCATCAATCCCCTGCGCATCGGCTATTTCAATATCCTCCGTGCGATGGGTGCCGACCTTCGCATCGAGAATGAGCGCGAGGAAGCGGGCGAGCCGGTCGCTGATCTGGTCGCGCGCCATTCGTCCCTGCGCGCGGTCGACGTGCCGTCCGAGGCCGCTTCGGCGATGATCGACGAATTCCCGATCTTCTTCGTCGCCGCCGCCTTCGCCGAGGGGACCAGCCGCACCGCCGGCCTCCACGAGCTCCGAGTCAAGGAATCGGACCGGATCGCGGTCATGGCCGAGGCGCTGGCCGCGATCGGCGCGCGGGTCGAGGAGAAAGAGGACGGGCTCGTCATCCACGGCTCGGGCGGGGAGATGCTCGCCGGCGGAGCGACAATCGCCGCCCGGCTCGACCACCGCATCGCGATGAGCAATGCGGTCGCCGCCTTGGCCTGCCGCGGCCCGGTGACGATCGACGACATGGCGCCGGTCGACACCAGCTTCCCCGGCTTCGCCGACAAGATCGCGGGCCTCGCCCGATGATCGTCGCCGTCGACGGACCGGCGGCAAGCGGCAAGGGCACGATCGCCAAGGCGCTCGCGCGCCATTACGGCCTGCCGCACATGGACACCGGCCTGCTCTACCGGGCGGTGGCGCTCAACCTGCTGCGCTGGAACGGCGATCCGGAAAGCGAGTTCGCCGCCATTCGCGCCTGCGATTTCGCGCAGATCGACTTCGCCGATCCCGAGCTGAAGAGCGAGGCGGCGGGGGGCATCGCCTCGCGAATCTCGGTCTATCCGCGCGTCCGCGAGGCCCTGGTCGAGCGCCAGCGCGCCTTCGCGCATCAGGAAGGCGGCGCCGTCCTCGACGGCCGCGACATCGGCACCGTGATCGCCCCCGAGGCGGACGTGAAGCTCTTCGTCACCGCCCGCGCCGAAATCCGCGCCCGCCGCCGCCATGACGAGCTGAAAAGGATGGGCCTCGCCGTCCATTATGACGACGTCCTCGCCGATATCCGCGCCCGCGACGAACGCGACAGCAGCCGCTCCGCCGCCCCGCTCGTCGCGGCCGCGGACGCGATCCTGCTCGACACGAGCGAGATGCACGCCGGGGAGGCGGTGGAAGCGGCGATCGCGGCGGTGGAGATGAAGCGCGCCGCATGCGGCGGCTAGACTTCCGAGGACAGCGGCTCTCCCCCCTCCCCCTTTACGGAATGCGAAGGCTGAGACGGATCGACATTCAGATTTCGCGCGCTAACCCCCTCTCCCCGGCCTACGGCATTCACACATTTCCTTTTTGTTCGTCATTCCCGCGAAAGCGGGAATCCAGAACGAAGCTGATATCAGTCACTTAGACCGCCTGGATTCCCGCCTTCGCGCACTGCTGTCCGGGATTTCGTTAACACGGTAGATTGAACGCGAGCTGGGGGTTTGGGAGGAGTTGCCGTGGATGTCGTGGGGGAGGCGCTGTGCTGTTTTTGAGGGTGAAGGCTGCGAAGAGGCCGACCCTGAGCCGGGCGATGAGAGCCTTGGCGCCGTGCTTATGGCTTTTGGCGTGTGTCTGGCGGAACAGGCGGAGCAGCAGGAAGGCGATGAGGGCGATATAGATTTGGCTTTTGACGGCATTTTCGCTGCGCCCCAGGAAGCGTTTGATCTTGAGGTTTTGCTTGATCCACTTGAACAGCAGCTCGATCTGCCATCGCTCCTTGTAGAGGGCCGCAATGTCGGCGGCGGGGCGTTCAAGGTCGTTG
>DASXCT010000004.1:0-186114 GCA_036491055.1 Allosphingosinicella sp. | reverse complement strand
GGCGCTCGTCCACGCCGTCCTCGGCCCAATATCCCTCGGCCGGATCTTCGCCCGCGCCGATCAGATCCGAAAACGAATCACTGAACCGCCCCGCAAGCGACAAAGCCAAACCATCCCATGCTAAACTTAGCGCTTATGGGCGGACGCCGGGATCTCCGGGAGGTTTTCCGCGGCGCGTATGCAGCGCCCTTTCCTCGCTGGGACCCCGGCCTCCGCCGGGGTGACGGGAGCATCAGTAGCGATAATGGTCCGGCTTGAACGGGCCTTCGGTCGGGACGCCGATATAGGCCGCCTGCTTCTCGTTCAGCCTGGTGAGCTTCACGCCCAATTTGTCGAGGTGCAAAGCCGCGACCTTCTCGTCGAGATGCTTGGGCAGCACATAGACCTTGTTCTGATATTCGCCCGCCTTGGTCCAAAGCTCGATCTGGGCGAGGGTCTGGTTGGTGAAGGACGAGCTCATCACGAAGCTCGGATGGCCGGTGGCGCAGCCGAGATTGACGAGGCGGCCCTTGGCGAGGACGAGAATCTTCTTGCCGTCGGGGAACTCGACCTCGTCGACTTGCGGCTTGACCTCGGTCCACTTCATGTTGGCGAGCGAGGCGATCTGGATCTCGCTGTCGAAATGGCCGATGTTGCAGACGATCGCCATGTTCTTCATCGCCCGCATGTGGTCGAGCGTGATCACGTCCATGTTGCCGGTCGCGGTGACGAAGATGTCGGCGCGGGTCGTCGCCTCCTCCATCGTCACCACCTCATAGCCTTCCATCGCCGCCTGCAGCGCGCAGATCGGGTCGACCTCGGTGACGAGGACGCGGGCGCCGCCCTGGCGGAGCGAGGCGGCCGAGCCCTTGCCGACGTCGCCGAAGCCGGCGACGCAGGCGACCTTGCCGGCGAGCATGACGTCGGTGGCGCGGCGGATCGCGTCGACCAGGCTCTCGCGGCAGCCGTAGAGATTGTCGAACTTCGACTTGGTGACGCTGTCGTTGACGTTGATCGCCGGGAAGGGAAGCTTGCCCTGCTTGGCGAGCTCGTAGAGGCGGTGAACGCCGGTCGTGGTCTCCTCGGAGACGCCGCGGATGGTCTCGACCGTCTTCGTCAGATAGCCCGGCCGCTCCGCGAGGAAGCGCTTCAGCGTCGCGACGAAGATCTCCTCTTCCTCATTGCCCGGCGCGAACAGGGCCTCGCCGGCCTCGACCCGCGCGCCCCAGAGCGCGAACATGGTCGCATCGCCGCCGTCGTCGAGGATCATGTTGGCGGTCTGGTCGTGGCCCCAGTCGAAGATGCGGGTGACGTAATCCCAATATTCCTCGAGCGTCTCGCCCTTGATCGCGAAGACGGGAACGCCGCTCACGGCGATGGCGGCGGCGGCATGGTCCTGGGTCGAGAAGATGTTGCACGACGCCCAGCGGACCTCGGCGCCGAGCGCGGTCAAGGTCTCGATCAGCACGGCGGTCTGGATGGTCATGTGCAGCGAGCCGGTGATGCGGGCGCCGGTCAGCGGCTTCGACGCGCCGAACTCCGCGCGGAGCGCCATCAGGCCCGGCATTTCGGTCTCGGCGATCTCGATTTCCTTGCGGCCGAAATCGGCGAGCGCGATGTCGCGGATCACATGATCGTCGAAGCTGGTCTGAGCCTGGGTCGCCACGAAAGGACTCCTCAAAAATGAAGGAAGACCGCGGGCGGAGCCGGCGGTCGTGTACGCCCCGATGTAGCGACCCGCGCGCACAGATGCAAATATAAAGATATCTTTATATGTGCTATCGTCATCCCGGCGGAGCCTGTCTGAGCGGCGTCGAAGGGGCCGGGATCTCAGCTAGAAAAAGGCGCCGGCGCGTTCGCGTCCTGAGATTCCGGCTTGCGCCGGAATGACGGAAATTCAACGTGCGTCCGGGCTAATAGCGAGGCTCAGCCGCGGGCGGCAGGTCGTCGGCCCGCGGCGGGTCCGACGCGTCGGCCAGCGCACGGTCCATCGCCGCGCCGAAGCTTTCCGCCTTTGCCGATGCCTCGGGCGTGGGTAAAGGCGGCGCCGAAGCCGCCGCGCAGGCACCCCCGGGGAGGTCGGGCGCCGGGCCGAAGCGCTCGGCGAGCGCGACCAGCCTGGCGACGTTGCCGGCCGCCGCCGCGCCTTCTTCCGCGGCGGAAGCGGTGTCCGCGCAGATGTCCGCCGTCGTCGCGTCGCCGCCATAACGGTTGGCGAGGCCGGTCGCGAAACGGTCGTAATAAAGATCCGCATCGCCGCCGTAGCCGGTCTCGAACTGGGCGCGGATCAGGCCGTTCGTCGCCCGCAGCGCGTCGCGATTGCCGCGGATGAAATCGTCATAGGCGCCGGCGACGTCGATCCCCATCGCCTTGCAGCGGAGCGCCGCCACCATCAGCCGCGATTGGAGGTCGCGCACCTTCGCCGCCGCCGTCCGCTCGGCATTCCAGCAGCCCATGACCGCCCGGGCCGGCTGCGCGGCCAGCATGGCGGCCGCGACCGAGGCGGCAATAGCCGCCTTTGCAACGGAATTCCCCATTGCCCCAACTCCCGCTCTCACAGGGCCGCCGAACGAGGCGGCCGGAAGCGAAGCTTTCACCTTCCGGTTGGCAATGGGTTAATTTTCGCGGTGGATGCGCCGGAATGTGGCTTTCACGCGGTGCCGAAATCGGGAGCGAGCAGGCGGGTGTCGATGCCGGCGCTCTTGAAGGCGGCGGCCCAGCGCGAATTGACGTCGCAATCGTAGAGCAGGCTCTCGTCGCCCGGGGTCGCGAACCAGCCATTGCCGCAATATTCCTCCTCGAGCTGGCCGGCGCCCCAGCCGGCATAGCCCAGGGCGGCGAGCCAGCGGCGCGGCCCCCTCCCCTCCGCGATCGCGCGCAGGATTTCGAGCGTGGCGCTCAGCGTCCAGCGATCGCCGACCTGGATGCTCTCGGGCCCGCCCCAGTCGATGCTGTGGAGGAGGAAGCCGCGCTGCGGCTCGACGGGGCCGCCGAGATGGATCGGAACGTCGGGTGCGATCCCGGGATCGATGTCGAGCTGCTTCAGCAGATGGTGGAAGGTGATACGCGGCACGATCCGCCCGAGGCCGATGCCGAGCGCGCCATTGTCGTCATGGACGCACATGGCGATCACCGCTTTCTCGAAGCGCGGATCGCCCATCCCCGGCATGGCGAGGAGGAACTGGCCGGAGAGATATTTGGGTTCGTCCATCGCCGCCCGATATAGGCCGGGAGGCGGACGGCGCCTAGGCGGCGTGGCTCGGCCGACCGCGGGCAGGAAGTCGTCCAACTGGAGGTCCGCACTCCGTTCCCGCAGCGGCGTGACGGAGCGCCCCCGAAGGGGATCGCCCGGACAGTCGATCACACTCGTTGCGGGAGCGGAGTGCGGACCCCTATGCCCGCGCTCTCGAACTGGGGTCGCAGCCGGTCATTGAGGCGCCGATAGTTGAAGAACGGCACGGACGGCCAGAGATGGTGGCCGAGATGGAGGTTCTGCCCGAGCAGGATGCGGGCGGCGAACGGCCAATAGACCCGCGCCTTGCCGTAGCGGTCGGTCTTGTCGAACGGCACGTGCGGCAGCCACTGGAAGAAGATGTTCAACAGGACGAGCCCGACCATCATCGGCACCCAGTAGAGCAGGAAGGCGATGCGGAAATAGCCAAGCGCGATCGCGACCCAGAAGATGAGCTGGAGCGCCGTCACGACGATCGCGTGCAGCCGCAGCTCCTCGGGCTTCAGCCGCGCCTGCTTGAGCGTGTAGGCGGCGGCCGGGATCAGCCGCACGATCGGCAGCGGCAGGAGCAGCAGGGTCCGCAGCCCGACGACGCGGCCGACGCTCTTCCAGAGCGGCCCGTGGCAGAGATTGTAATCGGGATCCCCGTCCTGGTTGGTATGCTGATGGTGGAGGAGATGGATCCGCCTGAGCGCCGGATAGGAGGTCATCATCATCAAAGCGCCGAACCAGCCGAGCGCCTGGTGCATCCAGGCGCGGCGCGGGTTGCGCACGACATTGCCGTGAATGCTCTCGTGGACGAGCGTGTAATAAGCGAAGTGGATATAGCCGAGCGGGAGGATCACCGCCCAGATCGGGAACCAGCCGGTCAGCGCCCCGGCGATCAGGGCGGCCTGGGCGAGCGGCAACAGCAGAGCGAGTCGCAAAGTCGGCCAGGCGACCGGCGGCGACAATGTCTGGGCGACCTGCCGTTCTTCCTTCATCGACATGGCCAGCATTCGAAAGCCCGCTCCTTCGCCGCGGCCGCCCCCGGCGGGTTCAAATATGGTTTCGCAAGTCTTTACCATAGGTTGGTCGGGAAAACAGCCGTTCAGGACCGGAATTCGTCGCGCCGCGGCTTTCGTTGCAGGATGAAACAGTCCGGCAACGGTCCCTTACTTGCGGAGCGGCTAGGAGCGGGCGACAGGAGTTGCTAGAGGCCGCCGAACCCCGAATGAGAGGAGCTTTTCATGACGATCCAGGCCGGCGACCGCCTCCCCAATGTCACCTTCATCAAGGCCACCGCCGAGGGACCGAAACCGGTCGACAGCGAGGAATATTTCGGCGGACGCCGGATCGCGCTCTTCTCCGTCCCCGGCGCCTTCACGCCGACCTGCTCGGCGCGTCACCTGCCCGGCTTCGTCGACAAGATCGACGAGCTTCGGGCGAAGGGGATCGACGAAGTGGCCTGCACCGCGGTCAACGACGCCTTCGTCCTCCAGGCCTGGGCGAAGAGCGCCGGCGCCGAGGGCAAGGTGACGATGCTCGCCGACGGCAATGGCGATTTCGTCAAGGCGATCGGCCTCGACGCCGATTTCTCCAAATTCGCCATGGGTAATCGCGGCCAGCGTTTCTCGATGCTGGTCGATGACGGTGTGATCGAGCAGCTCAATGTCGAGGAGCCGGGCGCGTTCAACGTCAGCAGCGCCGATTATCTGCTCGAGCGGCTATAGTCCGCTTACCGTCTTTGGCTGGCCTTAACCCCCTGATTTTCCTCCCCACGCACGCAACGCGCGCAGCCTTCGCGCGTTGGTGCGGCGCAGTCGGGGAGAGATCGTGACCGCCGGATCGAAGGAGCCGAAAGGCAAGGACGGCAAGTCCGCCGCGCTGAAGCTGGCCGAGGAGCTCCGCAGCCATCCCTATAAGGCGGCGGCCCTCGCCGGCGGCGCCGCGGCTCTTGCGGGGGGTGCCTTCGTCGGCGCGCGCGCCCTCGCCCGCCGCAACGGCGCCCGCGCGGACAAGCCGGTCAACCCGATCCTCCAGAATGCGATCACCGCCTGCGAGTGCCGCAACCGGCCCGCCGAGGAACCGAAGGACTGAGCGGCTGCGCGGCATCGGCGTACCGATGCCACCGCATCAGCGACCGGTTCGCACGCCGGCCGGCTTCATCCCTCGAGCCGGAGCCGGGGCCGTCGGCGGATCGGGATAATCGTCGAGCGGGCAATGATCGGTCGTCGGGATCGCGCCGCCGACCGGCGGGTCGGGATAATATTGGGTGGAGAGCTGGACCTGCTGCGCGGCCTCGGTGCCGAGCAGGAGCTGGATCAGCATCAAAGCCTCGTCGAGGCCGGAGGAGATGCCGCCGCCGGTGAGCCGGTTGCGGTCGAGGCAGAAGCGGGGATGGCCGCTCGCCACCTTCACCTCGGGGAAATATTTGCCGAAGCAGGGGAGGAACGCCCAATGCGTCGTCGCATTATAGCCGTCGAGAAGGCCGGCGCCGGCGAGCAAAATCGCCCCTTCGCAGACCGAGGCGACGTAGCGGGCCTCCCCGGCCATGCGGCGAAGGAAGGAGAGATAGGGTCCTTGCCGATCGGCGAGGATCGCGTTCAGCATCCCCGGATCGCCGCCGGGCACCCAGAGCGCGTCATAAGGCCCCCGCGCGTGGTCGAATTCCCGCGCCACGGTGAAGGGAAAGCCTTTCCGGAAGGCATAGGTGCCGCGGTTTTCGGCGACGAGATCCACTTCGATATTCGCCCAGGCGAACAGCTCGTACGGCCCCGCCACGTCGAGCATGTCGACCTGGTCGTAGACCGGCATCACGATCCGCGCCGCGGGCCTGCCCTCCGCCATTCTCCCCTCCCCTTCAGGTTTCAGCCCCCGTCCGGCTCCGCCGGCGCGTGCATGGTGGGCCGCCGCCGGCTTCGTGGCGGCGGCCCCGCCTTATTCAATCGGGATAATCGTCATAATAGGGATCCGGATAATCATAGCCTTCATCGTCATAGGCGCCATAGGGATCGGCATAATATCCGTCGTCATACGGATAGGCGTAATCATAGGCCGGATACGGGTAGTAGACCGACGGATAGCCGTAAAAATAGCCCCGGCCACGGCCGCGGAAGGCGTAGCGGTTGAAGCCGCGGTTGCGGAAATTGAAGTTGCGCGAGAAATTCCGGCGATTGGCGGTAAAGCCGCGCCGCGCGCCGACGGCGCCGCGATTGCCGCTGAAACGATGGCCGCCGGAGCGGTCGTGGCGCCACTGCGCCTCGGCGGGAGAGGTGCTCAACAGCACCGCGCCGGCGCCGAGAGCGAGGACGGCCTTGAGCCAATGCGTCTTCATGGGAAATTCCTTTCGGACCAATATACTCGACACGCCGGCCCAAAGCGGAAACGGGCATCGCTTGCGGGCCGGGCAGGTTTGGGCACGGGGGGTCGGTGGTTAAACGTCCGGAAGGCATGGCGGTTCACAGGCGGCGGCCGGCTGTGCCGCAAGCGCGCCCGGCACGGCGTTCGAACGGCGGACCGGCGGCCTGTTCGGCTTTCCGATTCCCAGTAGCTTTCTTCTCCGTCTCTGGTAGCGTTAACGCACGGCACGAAGATGCCGGGGAGAGGATCGATGAGGAAGTATCCGGGCCTGTTGCTCGCCGTTTTCGTTTTGGGGCCTGCCTATGCCCAGCAACCGCCGGCGGCGCCGGCAGCGCCCGCCGCCCAGCCGGCGGACAGCCTGGCAACCAAGCTGATCAACGTCCCGGGCACGAGCTGGACCGTCTATGGCGACGGCCAGACCAACAAGAGGCTCGAGACGGACGGGCCCCAGGGCTATCCCTGCGTCCGGGTGACGGTGGCCCAGAAGGGCAAGAATCCGTGGGATGCCGGCGCGGTATCGCCGGTGGCCAAGGCCGTCGCCGCGAACGACACGTTGCTGATCGCGGTCTACATGCGCGCGCCCAGCATCAGGGACGGCGAGACCGCGCCGATGCCCTTCATCGGCCTCAGCGGCTCGGCCGCGCCTTATGCGACCCTGGTCAACGGTCCGCTGAACCTTACCAACCAGTGGAAGCAATATTTCATCGGCGGCCGCGCCGCTTTGGCCGCCGCCGCGGGCGGGGCGCAGGTGAGCATCCACCTCGCCGGCGACGCGCATGTGATCGATCTCGGGCCGATCCGGGTGTTCGATTTCGGCCCGGACGTCGATCCGGCCCGCCTTCCGAAGAACCAATAGGTCATCAACCAAAGGGGGAAATATATGGCAGAGACTGTTCCCGCGCCCACCGCCAACCCGGCCGCGCTCGGCCTTGTCGGCTTCGGCCTCACCACCGTCCTGCTCAGCCTCGTCAATGCCGGCCTGCTCCCTCCCGGCGGCGAAGGCGTGGTGATCCCGCTCGCCATCGCTTATGGCGGATTCATCCAGATCGTTGCCGGCCTGCTCGAATTCCGGCTCGGCAACACGTTCGGGACGACCGCTTTCCTCAGCTACGGCGCCTTCTGGTGGTGGTTCGCCTTGCTTGCGATCTTCGCCCATAACGGCACGATCGACCTCACCACCGCGGGCCCGACGGTCGGCGTTGCCCTTTTGCTCTGGGGCCTGCTCACCTTGTATCTCTGGATCGGGACCTTCCGGCTGTCGCGCATCCTGTTCGCGGTCTTCCTGACCTTGTGGGTCACCTTCCTGCTGCTCGGCCTCGGCAATATCGAGAAGTCGGACGGGCTCGGCCATGCCGGCGGCTGGCTCGGTCTGGTCTGCGGACTTCTCGCCATCTATGGCAGCTTCGGCATCGTCACCAACGCGGTCTGGGGCAAGAACGTCATCCCGCTCGGTGAGAGGCCGGTCGTTTCCTGAAGGCATCGCGGCGGCACCCATGAACGATCCATCTGCGGGTGCCGCCCCCTTTTCGGGCCTGTCGCCGGCGCTCGAGCTGAGCCGGATCGGCAAGAGCTTCGGCCGGCCGGTCATCAAGGATCTCGATCTCTCGGTCAGGCCGGGCGAGCTCTACGCCCTGCTCGGCCCGAACGGCGCCGGCAAGACGACGACGCTCAGGATGGTCGTCGGCCTCACCCGCCCGGATCGCGGCGGCATCCGCATTTTCGGCATCGACGCGCTCGCCCGCCCCGCCGAAGCCAAGGCGATCACGGCATGGCTGCCCGACGAGCCGATGCTCTACGACCGGCTGACGCCGCTCGAATATCTCGCCTTCGTCGCCGGCCTGTGGGGCGTGCCGTCGGCCGAAGCCTCGGCCGAGGCGGAGCGGCTGCTGCGCTGGCTCGGCATGTGGGACGACCGTGCAACGCGCTGCGAGGGCTTTTCGCGCGGCATGAAGCAGAAGGTCGCATTGGCGGGCGCGCTCATCCACAAGCCGCGCCTGCTCGTGCTCGACGAGCCTTTGACCGGCCTCGACGCCGCCATGGCGCGCTCGGTCAAGGACATGCTGCAGGAGCAGGTGCGCGGCGGCGCCACCGTCATCGTCACCACCCATATCCTCGAGGTCGCCGAGCGGCTGGCCGACCGGATCGGAATCATCGACGACGGCCGGCTGCTCACCGAGGGCACGCTCGCCGAGCTTCGCGCGCGCGCCGGCTCGAACGAGCTGACGCTGGAGGAATTGTTCCTCGACCTCACCGCCCGCGCGGACCACGGCGCCCGCGGGGACGATGCTTCCCGCCCCCGAGATGCTCTTCGCTAGCGCGCGCCGGCCGCGGCCGGGCTCGCTGCTCTGGCTGGTCCTCCACGAGCTGCGGCTGTCCTTCCGCGGCGGACGCAGAGGCTTCGGCCGATGGCTGAGGATCGTCCTGCTCGTCGCCTTTCTGGCGCTGGGCATCATGATCGCCCTTGCCTTGCGGGACGTGCCGCTGGCGCCGAAGCCCAATTGGCTCGTCATCGGCAATGCCGCCCTGCTCGTCATCCTCACCTTCATGACGACGCAGAGCCTGATGATCGCGCTGAGGACCTTGTTCGAGAAGAGCGATCTCGACCTCTTGCTGTCCTCGCCCTTGCCCGAAGGACGCGTGCTCGCCGCCAAGCTGCTCGGCATCGCCGCCAGCGCCACAATCACCTATTTCCTGCTCTTCCTGCCGCTCGCTTTGCCGGTGGCAATTCTCGGCCATCCGCGTCTTCTCGCCTTCGTGCCGGTGGTCGCCGCCCTCGCGATGCTCGCGGCGAGCATCGGCCTCGCGCTCGCGATCCTGCTCGTCCGCGCCATCGGCGCCCGCGGCGCCCGCGCATTCGGCCAAATCGTCGCGGCGGCGCTCGGCGGCGCCATCTATCTGGTTTCGCAACTGGCGGGGAACAACCGGCCCGGGCATGGCCGCATCGTCGGCATCGCCAATTGGCTGCGCGCGCATGGCTGGGGCGTCAGCGGCTGGTCGGCATTGCCGGCGCGCGGCCTGTTCGGCGAGGTCCGCCCGCTCCTGGTGCTGATCCTCGCCTCGGCCCTGCTCTTCGCCCTCACCTCCCGGTTCCTGCGGACCCGGTTCCTTGCCAGCTTCCAGAGCGCCGGCGAGCGGAGCGGGCGAAGGGCGAAGGCAAACCGGCGCGGGCCCGCCTTCGGCGGCGGCCTGATGGGGACCGTCGTCGCCAAGGAGGCAAGGCTGCTGCTGCGCGAGCCCGAGATCCTCTTCATCGTCCTGCTGCGGCTCATCTACCTGTTTCCGCTGGTCCTGATCGGGTCGCGCCACGGCGGCGCGGACCTTGCCGTGCCCGGCCTCGCCGCGGTCGGAGTCATCGCCGCGGGCCAGCTCTGCGGAAGCATCTCCTGGCTCGCCATCTCGGCCGAGAATGCGCCCGATCTGCTCGCGGTCGCGCCGGTCGATCCCGTCCGCCTCAAGCGGATGAAGCTCGCCGCCGCGCTCCTGATGGTCGCGCCGGTGGCCGCGATCATTCCCGCCGTGATCGCTTTTCGCGGCGCCCACGTCGCCGCCCTCGTCACTTATGCGGGGACGATCGTCGCCGGCGCGGGCGCTGGCTGGATCGAGCTGCTGCTGGGCAAGCCCGCCAAGCGCAGCAATTTCCGCCGCCGCCAGGGTTCCCTGCTGACGTCCCTGCTCGGCGTCCTGCTGTCGATGATCGTCGCCGCCGTGACGGCGGTGATCATCTATTTCCTTTGATGCTATTGGGCGGGCGTGAATCGGGTCCTGAAGTTCCTCGCCGCGACTCTCCTGCCGCTGATCCCGGCCGTCGCTTGGGCGGGCCCGCCTTACGACACCGACGATCCCGAGCCGACCGACCTCCATCATTGGGAGATCTACAATTTCGCGGCCGGGGACCGGATGGGCGGAATCACCCAGGGCCAGGCCGGCGTCGACCTCAATTATGGCGGCCTGCCCGGAGTCCAGCTCACCGCGACCCTGCCGCTCGATTATGAGACCGGCGCCGGTAGAAGGATCGCGCGCGGCGATGTCGAGATCGCCGTCAAATATCGCTTCGTGCACCTTGAGAAACAGGGCTTTTCGGTCGCCATCTTCCCCCGGCTGATTCTGCCGACCGCGGGCGGGGGCTTCGGCACCGGCCGGGTGCAGGCATTGCTGCCGGTCTGGGCGCAGAAGGATGTGGGGCCGTGGTCGATCTTCGGCGGCGGTGGCTATACGATCAATCCGGGACCGGGCAATCGCGACTTCTGGCTCGGCGGCCTTACGGTCGCGCGCGACGTAAGCCGCCGCCTCTCGCTCGGCGGCGAAGTGACGCGGCAGGGACCGGACACGATCGGCGCCGGCGGCACGACCACGCTCGGCGTCGGCGGCATCTGGAAGCTGAAGAAACCCTTCTCGATCCTCGCCTCGGCGGGGCCGGAATGGGAGGACGGCCGCCATTCGGCCGGGCTGCATTTCTATGCGGCGCTCGGGCTGAACTTCTGACTGCATGGCAGCGCCCCATGAGCATTGGGCTGTTGACATTGGGATTTTGTATGGCTGCCGCAATCGCCGGCGAAGGCGCCCTGTCCTATCCTCCGCCCTGTCGGAGGTGGAAGCTGGTGGCGGCAGGGCACGGGTCGGTTGCAATCGGCCGGCGGCCAACGAAGGCGGCAGGTCCGGCGCCGTCGCCGCCCGATGCGGCCCAGGGCCTCGTTCATCTCGGCCATTGCGGCGGCCTCGGCCCGATCGTGCGCTTCCTTCTCTGGGGATTTCGCCACTCGCGCCTTTGACGGCCGCGCACCGGCCGCGCGCATTGGGAATTTGTATTTTGGCGGAAGCGCGCCGCCAATCTAGACCCGGCCGGAAATGCCAGGACGTTCCCCCTTGCGCGCAGCGACGGCCTTTCGCGCCGGCCCCGGTCGCGACCGCGACTGATGCAGATCCTCCTCGCCGAGGATGATGCCGAAACGGCCGAGTTCGTCGCCCGGGGATTGAGCGAGCTCGGCCATAACGTGCTGCGCGCCGCGGATGGAACGGACGCTCTCCATTTCGCGACGAGCGAAAAATGCGACGTCCTGATCCTCGACCGGATGCTTCCGAGACTGGACGGAGTCGCCGTGCTTCGGCGGATTCGCGCGGCGCGGATCGACACGCCGGTGCTGCTGCTGACCGCCCTCGGACGGATCGAGGATCGCGTCGAAGGCCTCGACGCCGGAGCGGACGACTATCTCGTCAAGCCCTTCGCTTTCTCGGAGCTCGCCGCGCGCGTCAACGCGCTGGCCCGGCGCAAACCGCTCAACGAGATTCCGACCGCGATCGAGGCCGGGCCGCTCCGCATGGATCTCCTGGCGCGGCTGGTCTGGCGCGACGGGATACCCGTCCCGCTCCAGCCGCGCGAGTTTCGGCTGCTCGAGGAGCTGATGCGCAACGGCGACCGCATCGTCACCCGCACGATGCTCATCGAGCGGGTCTGGGGATTCCATTTCGAGCCGCTGACCAACATCGTCGAAACCCATATGAGCCGCCTCAGGGCGAAGCTGAATCGCGGCGGCGCCCCCGATTTGATCGAGACGGTGCGCGGAATCGGCTACCGGATCCGCGCGGATGCCTAGGGTCCCTGGCTTCCTGCGCAGCGCCGCCTATCGAATCTCGATCATTTCGTCCGCGGCGTTCGCGGTCGCGATCCTGTTGCTCGGCGCGGTGCTGTTCTGGACGATGCACCTCGACTTCACCCGCCAGCTCGATTTCACCCTTCAGGACGCGGCCGCGACCCTCGTCGCGGAGGCGCGATCGGGCGGCGAAAACGCGCTCGCCGAGGCCATCGCCCAGCGCGAGGCGGCGGGATCGAGCGACCAATTGCTCTATGCCCTGTTCGCGAAGAACGGGCGCAGGATCGCCGGCCATTTGCGCACGGACTTTCCGCGCCCGGGGCTCCGCGATCTCATCTTCATCGATCCGCGCGAAGGGCCCGATGCCGCGCGCGGGCTGGCCGTCGACCTGCCCGACGGCAACAGGTTGCTCGTCGCGGCCGACCGCGAGCAGATCGAGCAGATCGACCGAACCATCGTCTCGGTGATCCTGATCGGATTCCTGCTCGTATTGGTCCTCGGCGTGGTTGGCGCCCTGTTGCTCGGCGGCTATCTGCGCCGGCGGCTCGGCGCGATCAGCGGCGCGGCCGAGGCGATCATCGAGGGGAATCTTGCCCGGCGAATGCCGATCGGGCCCAATGGCGACGAGTTCGACCGGCTGGCGCGATCGCTGAATGCGATGCTGGAACGGATCGAAAGCCTGGTCGAGAATCTCCGCCAGATATCGGGCGACGTCGCGCACGATTTGCGGACGCCTCTCGCGCGTCTCCGCAACCGCCTCGAAAAGGGCCTTTGGGAACCCGATGCCGCGCGCGAAACGCTGATCCACGACGCCATCCAGCGCGTCGACGACGTGCTCAGGCTGTTCGCGTCCATCCTCCGCATCGGCGAGGTCGAAAGCGGCGAGATACGCCGCACCTTCGAAACCGTCGATCTGAGCGGCCTCCTCCTCGAGCTCGCCGACAGCTACGCGCCCGCCATTGCCGACGAAGGCCGCCGTTTCTCGGCGGCGATCGAGCCCGGCCTGGCGCTGCCGGGCGACCGCGAGCTGCTCGCGCAGGCCGTCGTCAATCTGATCGAAAATGCCCAGAGCCATACGCCGACCGGGACCCGGGTCGCTCTTTCCGCGCGATCGGCCGCCGGAGCCGTCATCGTCGAAGTCGCCGATTCCGGGCCCGGCGTCGCCAAGGAGGATCGCGACCGCATCGTCCAGCGTTTCATCCGGCTCGAGGCCAGCCGTTCGACTCCCGGCCACGGGCTTGGCCTGAATCTGGTTGCGGCGATCGCGCGGCTGCATGGCGGGAAGCTGCGCTTCGCCGACAATCAACCAGGGCTGAAGGCAATCCTGGAATTTCCCGGAATCGACGCTTGATTCGCCGCATCGGCAAAGAGGAAGGAGATCGAATGGCGATGAATGGGCCCGTTTCATCCCCGGCCGGGGCCGGAAGCGCATGGCAAGGTTGGGAGACCAAGGTCCCGGCCGTGACGTTCGGCTTCTGGATCGTCAAGATCCTCGCCACCACGCTCGGCGAGACCGGCGGCGACACCGTTACCATGTCCTGGCTCGGCGAGACCACGAAGGAGGCCAATCCAAACGGCTATCTGATCGGCACGGCGATCTTCGCGGCCCTGCTGGTCGGCTTCGTCGCCTGGCAGATCGCGGCGAAGAAATTCCATCCCTTCCTTTATTGGGCGACGATAATCGCTTCGACCACCTGCGGCACGACGCTCGCGGATTTCGCCGACCGCGCGCTCGGCATCGGCTATACGGGCGGTTCGGCGGCGCTTCTCGCCTGCGTGCTGATCTCGCTCGCCGCATGGCGGCTGGCGCTCGGCACCGTCTCGGTGAACAGCGTCCGAACGCCGAAAGCGGAGATGTTCTACTGGATCACCATCACCTTCTCGCAGACCTTGGGCACGGCGCTCGGCGACTGGGTGGCGGACACGGACCGGTTCGGCTTCGGCGGCGGCGCCCTGTTGTTCGGCGCCCTGCTTTTGGTCCTCGCCTTGCTCTATTTCTTCACCCGGGCGAACCGGATCTTCCTGTTCTGGGCCGCCTTCATCCTGACTCGGCCGCTCGGCGCGACCGTCGGCGACCTGCTCGACAAGCCGTTCGCGCAAGGCGGCCTGGGCTTCAGCCGCCCGATCGCTTCGCTGGCCCTGGCGGTGGCCATCATCCTGCTGATCCTCGTCCTGCCGCAGCGGCCCGGACGTCATCCCGGAAGCTCCGCCGAGGCGCTTCCCGCCGAGCCCTGAAACGCTGGAGACCGTCATGCTCAAATCCCGCCTCATCCTGATCGCCCTTTTGTCCTGCGCAGCGTCCGCCGCGGCGGCGGCACCCGCTTACCGGCTCGCCAAGTCGGTGCCGCTCGGCGCGCCAGACCGATGGGATTATGTCGTCTCCGATTCGGCGAGCCGCCGTGTCTATGTCGCGCATGGCGATCGGCTGACCGTCGTAGACTCCGCCTCCGGCGCCATCCTCGGCAATGTCGAGGGCATAGAGGGCGGCCCCCACGGCACCGCCATCTCGCGATCGACCCGGCAAGGCTTTACCGACGACGGACGGGGCGGCAGCGCGGTCGCCTTCGACCTCAAGACGCTGGCCGTCACCAGGCGCATCCCGGCCGCGCCCGATGCCGACGCGATCGCGCGGGACGGCGCCACCGGCCATGTCTTCGTGATCGAGGGCGATCCAGCCTCGATCACCGTCATCGACCCCAGGTCCGACAAGGCGATCGCGACCATCCAGGCCGGTGAAAAGCTCGAATATGGCGCCGGCGACGATGGCGGGAATATCTACGTGGCCGGGGTGGAAAAAGGCGACCTCGTCAAGGTCGACGCCCGCGCCAACCGCGTCGTTGCCCATTGGCCCGCCCCCGGCTGCGAACGACCGCACGGCCTTGCCGTCGACAAGGCCGCCCGCCGCGCCTTTCTCGGCTGCGCCAACGCGGTCATGGTCGTGATGGACATCGACAATGGCCGCGTCGTCGCCACGCTTCCGATCGGCCGCGGCAACGATGCGGTCGCCTTCGACCCGAAGAGGAAGCGCGTCTTCAGCTCCAACGGCGTCGACGGCACGATCAGCATCTTTCGAGAGCGCGCGCCCGACCAATACGAACCGCTGGAGACGATCGCGACCCAAATAAGCGGCCGGACGATGGACGTGGACGCCGCAACCGGGCGGCTGTTCGTGGCCGCCGCCGAAACCGATCCGAGCCCGACCCCCGGCGGACGGCGGCGGGCGCGCCCGGGCACGCTCAAGCTGCTGATGTTCGATCCCGTCGACTGACGGCTCAGCTGTAGAAGATGTGCATCCCGATCTGGGCGACGCGGACATGCTGGCGGCCCCAGGCGGGCGCGACATAGGTGGCGTGATACCAGAGGACGTTCGACGCGACGCTGGGGGCGAGATGCTTGATCGCGATGTCGGCGATGGCGAGCGCCTTGTGCCAGCATTCGCCGCTCGTGTCGGGCGCCGGCATGATTCCGTCATGGACGAAGGAGAATTGGGCCGGCTGGGTGACGACGCCGCAGACGCTCGGCGGATAGATACCGGACGCGGCGCGGTTGAGCACGACCTGGGCAACCGCAAGCTGGCCATCGAGCGATTCGCCCCGCGCCTCGAAATAGACGGCCTTGGCGAGGCACAATTCGTCGCTGCTCTCATTCTTGTAGTCGACGAAGGAGATGACGAGGTCGTGCAGCGGCAGGCGCTCCACCGCCGCGACCGCGGCCGCGCCCGGCCTCGGCATGATCGCCGCGGCCGTGGACGGCCAGGAAGGCGCGGGCGTCGTCACCGTCGCCGGCGCGGTCAGCGTGCCGAGCGCCTGCGGATCGGGGCCGGTCTCCGCCGCGGCAGCCGCGGCGGGAACCGCCCAGAAAAGAACGAACAAAGAAGCGGCGAGCGCGAAAAGGCGCGCCCGGAATGAACCGAACATCCAGATCCACTTTGTGGCGGACGGCGCCTCTCGAAAAGCGAGGCCACCCCCGACTCGCGTCCCGCCGTCTGAACGGCACGACGCTCCCTCCATCGACGTCGGGGGTGGCCGGGCGCCGGTTCGGAGTCAACGCGGGCGGCAGGACAGGACGACGGGCAGGGCCTCAAGTGCGGCGAATCGAACCCGGAAAGCCTGACTGTCCCGGAGGAGGGCAAAGGCGCGCCATGCGGCGGGCCCGATCCGGGCCGATCATGCGTTCAGCCTCTCTTGAACCGAAGCTCGCGAAGGCGCAGGCGCGTTCGATCCCATGCCGCGTTATTATTTCAACCTATGCTGCGACTCCTCCGAGGTCACCGACATCGTCGGCGCGACCTGCGCGGACGACGTCGCCGCGCTCAATCATGCCATGCGACGGGCGAGCGACGTGGTCCGCACCCGGCTCTTCTCCCGGGAGGAAACGGATCTCGGCGGCTGGGTCGAGGTCGAGGACGAGAAGCACCGGCCGGTGCTCAGGCTGCCGCTCCGCGCGGCCGCTTATTGAAGACCAGGGCTTCGTAATCCGCGAACAGGTCGCGGAAATGCGATTCCATCGTCCGTCCGAAAGCGGGTGCCGCGACCCGCTCCGCGCGCACGAAGTCCGCGATCGCGCGCGCCGCGTCGGCCGCATTCCCCGAACGGAAAATAAGGCCGCCGCTCGCCCGCGCGTGGTCGGCGGCGCCGCCGCGATCGGGCGCGATCAGCTTCAGGCCCGAGGCGCGCGCTTCCGCGGCGGCGATCGAGAAGGTTTCGGCATCGCAGCCATGGATGAGCGCATCGCCGCTCGCCAGCATGCGCGCGAGCGCCTCGCGGTCGGCGACGCGGCCGTAAAGCCGCACATTGGGCAAGGCGGCGGCCTTGCGCGCGATCCTTTCGCGCTCGGCGCCGTCGCCGATCAGGATCAGGCCGACCGGTGCCGCTTGGGCCGCGGCGCGCACGGCATCGATCACCAAGGGCCATCTCTTCTCGGGCGAAAGGCGGCCGACGCCGAGCAGCAGGGTCGCTTCCGGCGGCAGCCCGCACGAAGCGAGCAGCTCCGCGCGCAACGCCTCGTCCCTGAGCGCCGGCGAGAACAGGCCGTGCTGAACGCCCATTGCATGGGTGACGACGTTGCGCAGCCCCTGCGTCGCCAGCCGCCGGGAAAAGCTCTCGCTCGCGGTCACCACCCGGTCGAAGCCTTGGGCGGTGTTGCGGAGATAGGCCCAGGGCAGAGCGAACAGCCGGTCGATCGTCGTGGTGGTGGCGAGGCCGCCAAGCCAGCGATAGCCGTAAGCGGCGATCGGATCGGCGTGCATGACCAGGCTGCGCGGCGCCGGCCCCTGCCACCAGCGGACGATCTGCGCCGTCCGCCAGGGCGAGGAGGCTTCGACGAGATCGGGCCGCTCGCGATCGAGCAGGGCCTGCACCGTCTCCGCGCCTCGGAAATAATGATAGCGCCGGTCGACCGGCAAAGGCGGCGATTCGATCCATTCGATGCGGGCGCCCGCGCCGCGCCGCTCGGTCCGCGTCTCCGGCCCGGGAGCGATCACGACGAGATCGTGGTCGAGCTTCGGCGCCCAGACCAGTTTCTCCTCGACATAGACGCGGACGCCGCCGCCCTGCGGCGCGTAGAAGGCCGAGACGTCGGCGATCTTCACGCAATCTGCTTCCGCGCGGAGCGGAGCTGGAGCATTGTCAGCAGCAGGGCGACCGCGAGATGGGTGAGCACCATCAGCCCCGCCATCATCGTCAGCAATTCGGCGATTCGGACCTGCCGGCCGAGCGCGACGATGGCGATTCCGGCGAAGACGAAATCCTTGTTGGTGATGAGCGGCAGCCGCGACACGACGAGTTGGAGCGCGACGAGCAGAAGCCACCAGCGCAAAGCCACGCCGGGAAGCACCAGATGCCACATCAAGGCGGTGAGCAGCGAAACGGTGGCGAGCCGGACGGCATGGACCAAAAAGATGAACCGCCGGTCCGCGGCCGGCAGGCTGAACACCCGGCGCCGGAACAGCAGCGCCGCCACCGAGATCGTCAGCACGGTCGCGGCGCTGGCATAGAGGTCGCGCGCATAGGGCCCGAGCGCCGCCCCGCCGAGCGTCGCATAAGCGACGAGGCCGCACAGCAAGGCGACGCTGACCCCGACCATCGCCGAGAGGATCGAGACGTCCTTGATCGCGTGGCCCGGCTGCGCGACGCCCGAGCTCTGGCGCGCCCAGGCGTAGAAATAGAATTCGCCGCTATAGCCGAACAGCATCTCGTTGCAGACGAGCTTGCGGAGCAGCGCCAGGATCGCGCCGCGCTTCACCCTCCACAGGCGATGGTAGATGAACCACTCGCTCGTCGGCAGCGCGAGATAGGAGATTGCGAACAGGGCCCAGAAAAATGGATTGCGCGGCAGCAGGGCAAGGATGCCGGCGAGCTTCAGCCCGCGGACGTTGAGCAGGACGGCGGCGACGATCGCGACCGAGATGAACGGCCCGACCCAGGGCAGCCACTTCGCCTGGGCCGGCGCCGGCATGTCGGCCGCGGCGCCCGCATCGGCGGGAACGGGTTCATGGTCGCGCACCGGCGGCTCCTGCAGGCCGGCGCCGACCGGCGGGCGCTCGTGCCCGCCACCGGTTCCGGGAGGGGACGGTGTATAAGGCGCATCGCACATTTGCGGAAATCAGCCGAATGTCACCAGGGCGCCGGCACCCTGCGGCCGCCATGCGCCTCGCGCGGCTCGCTGCGGCCGTTTATGGCGCGGACATAGCCCTGGACGAGCGCGCGATTGACCTCGTCCCAGCCGTAGCGGCGGCTCGCCTCCCAGCCGGCCCGGCCCGCGGCGGCGCGCTTCATGGGATCGAGGCAATAGGAAGCGAGCGCGGCGGCGAAATCCTCGACGGCGCCGGGCGCGATCAGCCGGCCGGTGACTCCGTCCTCGACCAGGCTGTCGCTGCCGATCGCCCGCGCCGCCACCACCGGCAGGCCCGAAGCCATCGCCTCCAGCGTCACGTTGCCGAACGTCTCGGTCACCGACGGATTGAGCAGCATGTCCATCGAAGCCATGGCGCGGCCGAGCGCCTCGCCCTGGAGGAAGCCGGTAAAGGCCGCGCCCTTCAGCCTTCTGGCGAACCAGTCGCGGGCCGGACCGTCGCCGATCACCAGCACCCGGTGCGGCACCCGGCGGGCGGTCAGCCGGTCGACTGCGTCGGCGAAGACGTCGAGCCCCTTTTCGAGCACCAGCCGGCCGGCATAGCCGATCACCGGCATGTCGGGCGCGATGCCGAGCGACTGGCGCCAGCCGAGGTCGCGCCGTTGCGGGTCGAAGACGTGGCGGTCGGTGCCGCGCGTCCAGATGCCGACCCGGCCATTCATCCCCTGATGGCGAAGCAGCCGCACCATCGACCGGGACGGCGCGAAGATCGCGTCGCAGCGGCGGTAGAAACGGCGCAGCCCCATCTCGACCAGAGGCTCGACGAAACCGAGCTTGTAATAGCGGAAATAGGTCTCGAACCGCGTGTGGACCGACGCGACCACCGGCAGATCGAGGCTGCGCGCGAGGCTGACGGCGCGGTGGCCGAGAATGTCGGGCGCGCTGACGTGGAAGATGTTCGGCGCGAAACGGACGATGTCGCTGCGGACGCGGTCCGGAAGGCCGAGCGCGACCCGATATTCGCCGCGGCCCGGAAAGGCGACCGACGGAACGCTGACCAGGTCGCCGCGGGCCGGAAAGGCCGGCTCCTCGACCGTCGGCGAATAGACGCGCACCGCCGCGCCCTCGCGCAGCAGATGATCGACCAGCCGGTTCAGCGCCTGGTTGGCGCCGTCCCGCGTATAATTGTAATTGCCGCTGAACAGGGCGATGCGGAGCGCGCGCGGATCCATTCGGATCATGCTCCGCGGGACGCGGCCGCGAGGTCGCGATAAGTGACGCAGCGGCGGCCGGCGGCGGCGGTCCGGACCGTTTCCTCGATGCTGTCGAGGATCCTCGCCTCGCGCACGTCGCCCGGATGGACGGCGATGCGCAGGGTCGGCAGCGGCGCCAGCGCCCGCCGCGCGAAGGCGGCGAAGGCGAGCGACGACAGAATACGGGCGCGGCTGCGGCTCGCCCAGCTGATCACCGGGCCGCGGGCGACGATCGCGCCGTCACCCGGCCGCCAGACGCGGAAATGGTCCTCGGCGACCTCGAACCCCTCTTCGGTCAAAGCCGCTTTGGCGCCTTCGCCGTAGAGCCAGGCGGGCGCGACGAAGCCGGTGACCGGGCGGCCGATCGCATCCTCGACGGCGGCGCGGCCGTCGCGCAGCCGGCGCACGGCCTCCGCGCGCGAAAGACCGAGAAACTCCCCCTCCCCGGCCGTCATGTGGCGCGCCTTCCACGACGCCAGGCCGCGATGCCGCGCAGTCTCGTCGCGATGGCTCCAGCCGTGCAGCAGCATCTCGACCCCGGCGTCCGCCCAGGCACGAAGCTTGGCGCGATAGGCCGGCGCCCCGGCGAGCGGGGCCTTGCGCCAGAAATCGGGCACGACGAGCATCGAGATCGGCCCGCGCACCAGCCGCGTGAGCTGGGCATGGAGCCGGTCGACGGCCGGCTCGAACTCGGGCGACACGTCGTGGATCGAGACGATCAATTGTCGCTCGCGGCGAGACCTCGTCATGCCGCCTTCGTCCTGCGCGAGCGGCGGACGAGGCGCGCGGCGGACGAACGGCAGGCGCCGCCGCCCAAGGCGCTGCCCCCGAAGCGAGCCCCCGAATCAGCTGCGCATTCCACCACTTCATTCTCCCGAAGCGGGAAGCCGACACGCTTTCCGCCGCCTTTGTTCTGGTCCCACAGCCGTTTAAGGCGTCTCAGCCGGCTGTTCACGAAGCCGTCGCACCGCGCCTGGTCAGCCCCCGCTGCCCGGCAGACGGAGCGGAGGCGACAGCCCCGTCCCCACCCCGCTGGACCTTTTATCGCCTGCCCTGTCAAATTAAATAAGGTTCGGAAATGGGGGCGGCGCGGCCCCGATCGCGTCCGCCGAAGCGCCTTCAGGCTCGTCGGGAACCCAGAAAGGCCTGGACGAGCGCCAGGGTCACGGCCACCGCCGCCGTGTCGGCGATCCAGTCCCAGAAGCTGCTGTCCCGATGCAGGACAGGGATGGCCTGGAGCAGCTCGATCGCCGCTCCGAAAAGCGAGAGGAGCAGGCCGATCCGCAGCAATCCCGCGCCGGGATAGGCCAGGCTGGCGAGTACCGAGAGGGTGACGAAGGCGATGATATGCTGGACCTTGTCGTTGGTGTCGCCAAGCACCTGCGGCGGATGGGGAAGCAGCGCCATCACCAGGGCAAAGGCCCAGGCCGCCCAGAAGATCGCGACGAAAAGCCGTCTGCGGTTGCGCGCGTCCAGCACTCGTTCCTCCCTATGCTCGCCCGGCCCGGCCCATCGCAGGCTCGGCGAGCGACGTCCAGCCTCCCACCTGCGGGATTCGGCTCAAAACGGGAGGAGAAAAGGTGCAGGGGTAGCGCCCCGGCCCCGAAGGGCCGGGACGCCCGACCGGCACGCTCGTGGGGGAACATGCTCTCGGCCGTGCTGCTCCCCATAAGGGCATTGCAACCTTATGCTACAACAACTTGATCCATTTCGGTTTATTCAACGGGATTAACTATTTTTCCATCTTCACTTTGTCATTTTGTAGAGCCATTTCATCGGCTATAGTGACTGCCAAGGATGGAAACGCTCATGGAAGCCAAGCCGCTTCGCGCCGGCGAGCATTGGGAACAGCTGCGAGCGATCCACGACGACCTCGTCATGGTGCTCCGCCAGCTCGACGATCTCGAGCTCCATCAGGCGGCCGCCCATGTGTCGACGGCGCTGGATTCGCTCAGACGCGATCGTCCCCAGATCGCTCCATCTCCCGGAAGAGCTGCGTGAGCTTGCGGTCCGCCGCCCCGCTGAGCTCGAGATAGGAGCTGCGCGCGTCCTCCTCGCGCGAAACCCGCGCCACCAGCCTTTTCTGGACGAGATGGGCGATATGGCGCGCCGCGGTGCTGGTCGGCGCCGAGGCGGCGGCGCAGGCGCTGGAAATGGTGACCTTCCGCCCCTCCCGCCGGGCGATGAACAGGTCGAGCAAGATGTCCCAGGCCGGGTCGGCGAACAAGGTGGTTCCGAAGACCCGGTCGCGAAGGCGCCGCGAACGGTAAAGCTGCCGCGCCGACAGCAAAAGGGCGGTCTGCTCGTCCGGGGGCGGTGCGGTGAGGTGCATCAGCCGCTGAAGCAGGATCTCGACTTCGAGAAGGATCTCCCGCGCGGCCACGCGCTGGGAATCGGTCCTCGCCGCCCGTGGGCGGGCAAGACCTTCTGCAGCCACGACCTCGCTCTCTTCGCCCTTCTTGCGCGAGCGCTCCCGGCCGACGTCGCCAAAGGATTCGATCATGCTCAAGCTGCCCATTTCCGATCCTCCCTGACCTGCAGCACCGGATTCCAGACGCGGACGCGCGCGCGGACGCGCTCCAGCGTGTCTTCCTCGATCCCGACCTGAAGCGCCTGGAGATCCTCCCCCCCGCAGCGGGTCGGGAGCCCGAGCGGCGCCACATCCCAGCCGACGGCGAGCAGGGCCGGCACCCGCCGCGCCTCGGCGACGAGATTGTAGCGGCCGATCCCGTTGAGCTGCGCGAACTCGATCAAGGCGAGCGCGAGCAGGCGGTGGAGCTTCAGCACGCTCGCCCCCGAAGCCTCGCGCGGGCTGGTGACGAGCCGCGAAATCTCCCAGATGTCGTCGCCGGCCGGCGCACCGTCCGGGCACAATTCGGGAAACAGGGATTCCAGCATGTTCGGGCCGGTGGACGGCAGCAGCCGCACCGAGCCGCGATGGCGGTCGCCGGCCAGAGCCAGCAGATAGACGGCAAAATCATTGTCGAACTGGTCGACCTCCAACCAGCTTCCGCGCGCCGGGAGCGACCAGCCGAGCCGGTCGACGAACACCTGCTTGCGGTCGCTGTGCATCTCCATCAGGGCGGCGGCGAAGCGGTATCGTGCCTCGGGAAGCACCAAATCGATCATTCGGCGAACTCCATCGTTCGCCCGACAATGCGTTCCCCCGCCCCGGGACGAAACCCGGGTAGTTACCGGGGGAGGCAGGCGCCCCGCGCGCTGCTAGCAAGACGGCAATTTACCGGAGACCGCCTTGTCCGCCCCTTTCCTTCCGCCGATCGCGCAGACCCGAAAGCCGGCGCGGATCGATACAAGCCTGCCCGACGTGTCCGCGCAGGCGCTCACCGGCGTGCCGGGGCGGCGCGGGCTTCCGGTCTTTGGAATCCTGCCCTTCGCGGTGCGCGATCCGCAGCGTTTCGCGCGCGACATGCTCGAGCGCTACGGCCCGGTCCACCGTTTCTACGCGTGCGGCAATTGGAACGTGCAGCTGATCGGACCGGAGGCGAACGAGTTCGTGCTGTTCGACCAGGCGGGCAATTTTTCCTCGCGCGGCGGCTGGAAGCCGGTCTTCGGCCGCCATTTCGACGGCGGCCTGATCCTTCGCGACGGCGACGATCATCAATGGCACCGGAGGCTGATCGCTTCCGCCTTCAAGCAGGACCAGCTCAGCCATTATCTGCAGGTCTTCACGCAGAATATCGCACGCCTGTCGCAAGGCTGGTTCGGTGCGACCGCCGACGTCTACGAATTCGCCCAGCAGCTGACCTTCGCCAACGGCTATGAGACCTTCCTCGGCCGCGATTCGACGCGGGCGACGCGCGACGACCTTCTCGCCTTCCGCTATCTCATGCGCTCGGCGACCTCGGTCGTGACGACGCCCTTTCCCGGCAATGCGGAATGGCGCGCCACATGGGCGAGACGGCATGTCACCGGGCTGATCCGGCCGATGCTGCGCGCCGAAATCGCGCCCGAGCGCAAGGATCTGCTCGCCGTCCTGGTGCGGATGCGCGAAGCCGGTCTGCTCGACGAGGAGGAGATGATCGGCCATCTCACCTTCGTCATCGCCGCCTCGTTCGACGCTTTGTCGTCGGGCACGGTCTCGACCCTTTATTATCTCGCGCGCCATCCCGAATGGCAGGAAAGGGTCCGCCAGGAGCTTTGCGAGGCGATTCCCGACCGCCACGCGATGGCGCTTGGCGACGTCGCGCGCTGCGAGCAGGCGGAATGGGCGGTCAAGGAAGCGCTGCGGCTGAATGCGGCGGCGCCGGTCCTGTGGCGGCGCGCGATCCGCGAAATCAGCTTTGCCGGCCACGATTTCCCCGCCGGCACGATCGTCGGGGCCAATCCGATGCTGACCCATCTGCTTCCGGAGATCTGGCAGCGGCCGAACGATTACGATCCGTCCCGATTCCGGCCCGAAGAGGTGCGGGCGCGGCATCGCTTCGCCTTCGTTCCGTTCGGCGGCGGCGCCCATGGCTGTCTCGGCGCCAATTTCGCCACCCTTCAGATCCGCGCCTTGCTGCGGCACCTGCTCGAGAATCACCGGCTCGTGCCCGCCGATCGCGACCCGCCGATCTGGTATCATTGGCCGAACTGCCGCCCGCGCGGCGGCCTGCGCATCGCCCTCGCGCCGAGAGGCTAGAGGCTAGAGCACCTCGGAGAAGCAGATCTCGCTGCGGAACAAGGCGCGGACGAGAAGCTGCGAGCGGGTCGCCACCGAATAGCGCTTCTTCGCCGCCTCGATATGCTCGTTGACGGTGCGCGGCTTGATGTTGAGCAACTGGCCGATGATCGAATCGCTCTTGCCCTTGGCGACGAAGAGCAGGCATTCGCGCTGCCGCTCCGACAAGGGCGCCGGCACCACCCAATTCTCGCTCGGCTCGTCGCCGTGCGCGAGCAGCCGGCGGGCAGCCTCGAAGGCGAAATTGCCGAGCGCCTGCGCCGCCGAGACATTGGCGTCGGGAAAGTCGGTGTCGGCGCGGACGACGAAATTGCACGAGCCGAGGCGCTCGCCCGGAACGTGGTTGGGCACGGTATAGCCCTGGGCGATCCCGTAGCGCGCGGCGCGGCACATATAATCCTGCTCCGCCTTGGTCAGCGCCACGAGCCGCTCGAGCCTGTCCCATTTGAATCCGCTCGAGCTGCGCTCGGCGGCGCGGATCACCGGATCGGCAAGGCGCGGCTGCTCGCGCACATAAGCGAGCCAATCGAGCGGATAGTTGGACAGCCGGACATGCCGGGACGGCTGGCCGAAGCTGATATGATGCACGATCGCATAATAATCGAAACCGAGCGACAGGGTCGCGTCGTCGATCAGCGCCCTGAGGCTCGTCATGTCGTCGGCCTTGGCCGCCGAGGAGACGAAATCCTGAATGAGGCTGAGAGGAGCCATCGTCGCGTTCTCGCGCAAAGGATGAAACATGGCGGTCACCCGGGAACCTCCAGCATCGGGTCCTCAGCGTACGACCCGCAACTCCTCACACATGACGGCCGAGGACGTGAAATTGCAGGATAACCGCGAAAGACGGATCGGGAAAGACCCGAAATGGGGCAATCTCGGGCTCCGAACGGCCCGAAATGCCACAAATGGCGAGGAAGGGTCGTTACGGACACTCAATATTAACCATGGCCCGCCAAAGGCCGACCCGCCGCCGGACGCTCCCGCGGCCGTCCAGGGCCGTCGTGGGGGACGCGCTCCGGCGACGAGGAGAGCTCCGGTCCGGCCAGGGACCGGAGCTCTTCTTTTTTCCACGGGCCTTTTGCGAAGGGCCTTGATTCCGGCCTTGCGGCGCTCTAGAGGCGTTACATCGTTTTAACACGTTGTAACAAAATGAAGCCGAACACCCGAACCGGAATTGTCCCGACGCGCGATCCCGCCATGCTCGCCGCCGACCTTCACGCCGCCTTGCTGACGCCGCCGAGCGCCGAGGCAATGGGGCGCCTCCTCGCCGACCTCTGCACCCCGGCGGAGGTCCGGACGCTCGCCGAGCGCTGGCACGTCGCGCGCCTCCTCGACGGCACCGACCTTTCCTATCGCGAGATCCACGATGCGACCGGGGTCAGCACGACGACGATCGTTCGCGTCGCCCGCTTCCTGCGCCAGGAGCCGAACCGGGGCTATCGACGCGCGCTCGACGCGCTCGCGGGGGGCGACACTCCATGCTGATCGACGAATCGCGCCTGCACATCGCGATCCAGAAATCCGGACGGCTTTCCGACGACAGCCGCGGCCTGCTGCGCGAGGCGGGGCTGCGCATCCGCAGCGGCCGCAACGATCTGACCGCGCCGATCGACAATTTTCCCGCCGACCTGATGTTCGTCCGCGATGACGACATTCCGACCTTCGTCGCCGACGGCGTGTGCGAGCTCGGCATCGTCGGCGCCAATGTGCTCGAGGAGTTCGCATTGGGCGAGCCGGACAAGGGGCTGGAGGTGCTTGCCCGGCTCGGCTTCGGCCGCTGCAGCCTCAGGATCGCGGCGCCGGAGAATGCCGATTATCGCGGGCCGGACTCGCTTGCGGGCGCGCGCATCGCAACCTCCTATCCGCGCCTGCTCCGCCGCTTCCTCGACGAAAGGGAGCTCGCCGCCGAGATCGTCGAGATGAACGGGGCGGTCGAGCTGGCGCCGCGGCTCGGAGTCGCGAATTTCATCTGCGACCTCGTCTCGACCGGATCGACCCTGGAGGCGAACCGGCTCAGGGCGGTGGAGACGGTGCTCGACAGCGAGGCTTTGCTCGTCCGCACCGGCCGCCCGCTGCCCGAGGCGAAGGCGCCGCTCGTGGCGCCGCTGGTGAGCCGGATCGAGGGCGTGCTGGCGACGCGCGATTCCAAATATATCATGCTCAACGCGACCGAAGAGGCGCTGGCGAAGATCACCGCCATCCTGCCCGGCGCGGAGGCGCCGACGATCGTGCCGCTGCACGGCCGGCCGGGCCATTTCGCCGTCCATGCGGTCTGCCAGGAATCGGTCTTCTGGGAGACGCTGCAGAAATTGAAGGAGGCCGGCGCCTCCGCGATCCTCGTCGTCCCGATCGAAAAGATGATGCTGTGAGGACGCTCCGTTGGTCCCTTCTCGACGCGAACGGGCGCGCCGAGGCGCTGGCGCGGCCGCCGCAGCGCAGCGATGCGGCGCTGCAGGCGGCGGTGCGCGCGATCGTCGACGATGTGCGCACGCGCGGCTGGCAAGGCCTATGCGAACAAGCCGAGCGGCTCGACGGCGCGGCACCGCGACGCGTCGCCGTCGCTCCGATCGCCGCCGAGGCGCGGCGGACGCTGGATCCGGAGCAGGTCGAAGCAATCGCGCTTGCCGCGCGCAACGTCACAGCCTTCCACCAAGGCAGCCTTCCCGCCGAGCACCGGCTGGAGACGATGCCCGGCCTCGTCGTCCGCAAGATCTGGCGGGCGATCGACCGCGTCGGCCTCTATATTCCGGGCGGGAAGACGCCGCTTTTCTCGACCCTGCTCATGCTCGCTTTGCCCGCCCGGGCGGCGGGCGTAAGCGAGCTGGTCGCGGTGACGCCGCCGCGGCCCGATGGCGGGCTCGATCCGGTGATCGCGTTCGCCGCCGATTTGTGCGGGATCGATTCATTGTGGACCGCGGGCGGCGCGCAGGCGGTGGCCGCCCTCGCCTTCGGCGCCGGCGGCATCCCCCGCGTCGACAAGATTTGCGGCCCCGGCAATGCCTGGGTGGCCGAAGCCAAGACCATTGTCGCCTCGCTCCCCGGCGGTCCGGCGATCGACATGCCGGCGGGGCCGAGCGAATTGATGGTCGTCGCCGAGGCGAGCGCCGATCCGGCGATGGTCGCGGCCGACCTGCTCAGCCAGGCCGAGCACGATGCCTCCGCCCAGGTCCTGCTCGTCACCCCCTCCCCCGCCCTCGCCGAGCGCGTCGGCACCGAGGTGCGGGCAAGGCTCGAAACGCTGCCGCGCCGCGCGACCGTCGAAGCCGCGCTCGCGCATGCCCGCATCATCCTCGCCGCCGACCTCGACGAAGCGGCGGAGATCGCCAATGCCTATGCGCCCGAGCATCTTTCGCTGGCGGTGGCCGATCCCGAGCCGCTCGTCGCCCGCATCCGCAATGCCGGCGCGATCTTCGCCGGCGGCCTCGCCGCCGAGACGTTCGGCGATTACCTCGCCGGCTCAAGCCACGTGCTTCCCACCGACGGCGCGGCGCGGGCCTGGAGCGGCGTTTCGGTTTTCACCTTTTTAAAGGCGATCAGCATCCAGACGGTGACGCCCGAGGCGGCCCGGCGGATCGCCGCTCCCGCCGCCGCGCTCGCCCGGCTGGAGGCGCTCGAAGCCCATGCCCGCGCCGCCGAGGCCCGGCTGGAGGAGAGCGCCGCATGAGCTCGCTCGCCGCCCGCTTGGCCCGGCCCGAAATCCTCGCATTGCCGCCTTTCGACATCGCCGCCAATGCGAACGATGCGTTCGGATCGGAGGCGATCAGGCTCGACGCCAACGAGAATCCGTTTCCGCCGCTCAGCGAGGGCGCGCTTGCCGCCGGCGTCAACCGCTACCCCGAGCCGCGGCCCGCGCGCCTCGTCCAGGCGATGGCCGCGCTCTATGGAGTCGCGCCGGAATCGCTGATCGTCACGCGCGGCGCCGACGATGCGATCGACATCCTGATCCGCGCCTTCTGCCGCCCGGGCGAAGACGCGGTCGCGATCTGCCGCCCGACCTTCTCCGCTTACGCCCATTTCGCTTATCTGCAGGGCGCGCGGGTGATCGAGGCGCCGCTCGACGCCAATTTCGATTTCGATCCCGGCGCCTTTCTCGCCGCGGTCGCGGGCGAGAAGAATCTGAAGCTCGCTTTCCTCTGCTCGCCCAACAACCCGACCGGCAACCTCATCCCGGCCGCCGCCATCTTGCGCGTCGCCGAAACGCTGCCCGAGACGATTCTCGTCCTCGACGAGGCCTATCTCGACTTCGCCGACGCGCCGAGCCTTGCTGGGGAAGCCGTGCGGCGGCCGAACCTCGTCGTGCTGAAGACCCTGTCCAAGGCGTTCGGCCTCGCCGGCGCGCGGATCGGCGGCCTGATCGCCGAGCCGGAGCTGGCCGCGATCGCCGCGCGCGCACTGCCGCCTTACCCGCTTCCCACCCTCTCGATCGAGGCAGCGATGGCGGCGCTGGCGCCGGCGCGGCGGCCGGTCCACGCGCAAAGGATCGCGCGCATCAAGGCCGAGCGCGAGCGGCTGGCGCCGATCCTCGCTGGTTCGCCGCTGGTGAAGAAGGTGCGCAGCGGCGGCGGCAATTTCCTGTTCCTTGAAGTGGAGGAACCCGAGGCGATGGCGAAAAAGCTGCACGCCCTGGGCATCCGCGTCCGTTTCCGCCCCAATGCCGCGCCGGGCGGGTTGAGGCTCACCGTCGGCACCGACGCCGAGAATGAGGCCGCGCTCGCCGCCTTCGGCATCGACCAGGCCAAAGCCCCCGCGCGGCGCGGCGAGATCGTGCGCGAGACGAAAGAGACGAAGATCGCGGTCGCAATCGACCTCGACCGGGCCGAGCCGCGGCGGATCGACACCGGCATCGGATTCTACGACCATATGCTCGACCAGGTGGCGGCGCATGGCGGCTTCTCCTTGCTGCTCGCCTGCCGGGGTGACCTGGAGATCGATGCCCATCACAGCATCGAGGATTGCGCCCTCGCCTTCGGCACGGCCTTGTCGAAAGCGCTGGGCCAGCGGCGCGGCATCGGCCGCTTCGGCTTCGCCTTGCCGATGGACGAGACCGAGGCGCAGGTGCTGATCGACCTGTCCGGCCGCCCCTATTGCCGGTTCGAAGGGAGCTTCGAGGCGAGTCATATCGGCGCCTGGCCGACCCAGATGACGGCCCACGTCTTCCGCTCGTTCGCCGACAGCCTCGGTGCCGCGATCCACGTCAGGGTGACGGGCGAGAACGACCATCACAAGATTGAGGCCTGCTTCAAGGCGTTCGGCCGGGCGCTGCGCCAGGCGGTGGCGCGGGAGAGCGGCGGCAACGAAGTGCCCAGCACGAAAGGCATGTTGTGAGGCTCGCGATCGTCGATCTCGGCTATGGCAATGTCGGCTCGATCGGCATCGCTTTCGAGCGCCTCGGCCTCGCGCCGGAGGTGTCGTCCGACGCGGAGCGGATCGCCGGCGCCGACAAGGTGATCCTCCCCGGCGTCGGCGCCGCCGGCCATGCCATGGCCGAGATCGGAGCGCGCGGGCTCGCCGGCACATTGCGGAGCCTGGAGCAGCCTTTGCTCGGCATTTGCCTCGGCATGCAATTGCTGTTCGAGGCAAGCGATGAGGACGACACGGCCTGCCTCGGCCTCATCCCCGGCCGCGTCCGCGCGCTCGATCCGGCGGAGGGCCGGCCGGTGCCGCATATGGGCTGGAGCAAGCTGTCGGTACGCGATGACAGCCTTGGCCTCCGCGGTGGCGACTATGTCTATTTCGCGCACGGTTTTGCGTGCGACATGGGGCCGGAGACCGCGGCGAGCGTCGATTACGGCCGCGAAATCCCGGCTGCGGTTTGCAGCGGCAATCGTATCGGCGCGCAATTCCATCCCGAGCGCTCGGGCGAAGCCGGCGCGCGCTTCCTGAAGGCCTTTCTCGACCGATGATCCTCTATCCCGCGATCGACCTGATGGGCGGCCGCGTCGTGCGCCTGGCGCAGGGCCGGTTCGACGACGCCACCATCTATTCGGACGACCCGGAAGAGGCGCTCGCCCGCTTCGCCGCCGAGGGTGCGGTATGGGCGCATATCGTCGACCTCGACGGCGCCCGCGCCGGCGCCCCGGTCCAGCACGATTTGCTCGCGACGCTCGCGCGAACCGGCACCCTCGATCTCCAGGTCGCCGGCGGTTTCCGCGCGGCCGGCCAGCTCGCGCGCATGTTCGATGCCGGCGTGGCACGCGTGGTGATCGGCAGCCTTGCGGTCGACGATCCGGACGCCACGGCCGCCCTGTTCGACCGGTTCGGCGGCGACCGCATCGCATTGGCGCTCGACGTGCACATCCAGGAAGGCGAGCCGGTCGTCGCGACGCGCGGCTGGACCGAAGGCTCGGGCCGCAGCCTGTGGGAGGTCGCCGCGCTTTATCCGGCGGCGCGCCATCTCCTCGTCACCGACATCGCGCGCGACGGCATGCTTTCGGGCCCCAATCTCGGCCTGATCGCACGCATTACGGCCATCCTGCCTCATCTCGCGCTCCAGGCGTCGGGGGGCGTTGCGACCCTCGCCGACCTCGACCGCATCCGCGATGCCGGCGCGGCCGGCGCGATCGTCGGCAAAGCCCTGTGGGAGGGCCGCATCCGGCTCGCGGAGGCGCTTCATGCCTGCGCGTAGGATCATTCCCTGCCTCGACGTGAAGGACGGCCGCGTCGTCAAGGGCATCCGCTTCCGCGACCATCGCGACGCCGGCGACATCGTCGAGCAGGCGATGCGCTATCGCGATGAGGGCGCGGACGAGCTCGTCTTCTACGACATCGTTGCCAGCGCCGAGGGCCGCAGCCTCGATTATGAATGGGTGCGCCGCGTCGGGCGGCTGATCGACATCCCGTTCGCGGTCGCGGGCGGCATACGAACGGTCGCGCAGGCCGCCGCCTGCCTCGAAGCCGGCGCCGACAAGATCTCGGTCAACTCGCCCGCGCTCGAACGTCCCGAGCTGATCGGGGAGCTCGCTCGCGCCTTCGGCAGCCAGTGCGTCGTGCTCGGCGTCGACAGCCTGCGCCGCGGCGATGGCGACTATCGCGTGAAGCAATATACCGGCTCGCCCGACACGATGTGCGACGCGGGGCGCAAGACGCTCGACTGGGTGCGCGAGGCGGTCGACCGCGGCGCCGGCGAGATCGTGCTCAACTGCATGCAGCAGGACGGCGTCCGCAACGGCTACGACATCGAGCATATTCGAAGCGTGGTGGAGGCGGTGCCGGTGCCGGTCATCGCCTCGGGCGGCGCCGGCACCCCGGAGCATTTCTTCGACGCCTTCCAGTGGGCGGGGGCGAGCGGCGCGCTTGCGGCGACCATCTTCCACGACCGCATCATCTCCATCCCCCATTTGAAGGAGGAGCTCGCGCGATGCGGGATCGAAATGCGCCGCTGAGCGCGGCGGATGTCGCCCGCCTCGCCTGGGCGAAGATGGACGGGATGCTTCCCGCCGTCGTCCAGGATCGGATGAGCGGCGCGTTGCTGATGCTCGGCTATATGGACGAGGAAGCGTTGCGGGCGACCTTGGCGAGCGGCTTCGCAACCTTCTTCAGCCGCTCCAAGGGCCGGCTCTGGCAGAAAGGCGAGACCAGCGGCAATCGCCTCCGCGTCGTTTCGGTGCACGAGGATTGCGACGGCGACGCCCTCCTCGTCCGCGCCGATCCGGAGGGGCCGATTTGCCATCTCGGCACCCAAAGCTGCTTCGGCGGCGAGACCCACGGGCCGGGCTGGCTCGCCGATTTGTCGACCATCGTCGCCCAGCGCATCGCCTCCGGCGATCCCGCCAGCTACAGCGCCCGCCTCGCCGCCGAAGGCCCGGCCCGGATCGCCCAGAAGATCGGCGAGGAGGGCGTCGAGATCGCCCTCGCCGCAATCACCCGCGATGCCGCGGGCTGCGCGGAGGAAGCGGCGGATCTGCTCTATCATCTGGCGGTGCTGATGGAGACGAAAGGCTTCGGCTGGACCGACGTCGTCGCGGTGCTGCGGGCGCGGCATAAAGCCTGAACCGCGATGCCATGGCGGTCTCGATCGGGCATCCGTGAACGCCGGCTTCGCGGGCCCGCGAACGCCCGCGTCGAGCGATGAATCAAAAAAATTCGCGCAGAGACGCAGAGATGCAGAGAGTCGGCGTTCCACGTCGCCGCGAAGCGCCTCTTCGACAGGATAGTCCGGCTTTCGCCGGAATCATTGACGATCTCGGCCTCTCTGCGTCTCTGCGCGAACCGTTACGGCGCCTGTTCACGGTCCCGGATCAAGTCCGGGAGGACGTTAGGGATGGAGCATCTCGATCGCCGCGCGATAGAGTTCGACGGTCGCCGCAGCGACGATTTTACCGACGGAGAAATCCTCGCCGCCCTGCCAATCGCCGATCGCTCCCCCCGCCGCGCGGACGACGGGAATGAGCGCGTTGTAATCGTGCGGCTTCAGGCCGGATTCGATGACCAGGTCGAGCGAGCCCGAGGCGACGCGGGCATAGCCGTAGCCGTCAAGGCCGTAACGGGTGGTGCGGGCCTGGCGCCGGACGCTGTTCCAGGCTTCGGCTTCCGCGTCGGAGAAGAGATAGGGGTCGGTGGTCGATAGCCGCGCTTCGGCCAGCGCGGTGCAGCCGCTGGTCGCGTGCGCCGAGCCGGGGCCAACATAGCGCTCGTCGAGCGCCGGCGCATCGATGATGCCAAGGACTGGGCGCCCCTCTTCGAGCAATGCGATCAACGTCGTCCAGCTCGGCAGGCCGCAGACGAAGGAACGGGTGCCGTCGATCGGGTCGAGGCTCCAGCACCAGCGCCCGGCCCCAGCTTTCTCCGGAAATTCCTCGCCCTGGATGCCGTGGTCGGGATATTCCGCCTCGATCATCCGGCGCATCGCCTGCTCGGCCTCGCGGTCGGCTTCGGTGACCGGGTCCCAGGCGCCGCCCCGATTCTTGTCGGCGGCGGCGCAGCCGGTGCGCCAGCGCTTCAGCGTCTCGGCGCGGGCGGCGTCGGCGAGCCGCTCGGCGAAACGCGTCATCCGGTCGAGATCGAGGTCGTCCACGCTCCGCTCCTGCCGGAGAGCAGCGGCAGCGGTCAATCGCTCAGCGGACGGTGAACAGGCTGCGATCGATGATATGGCCCGACACGTCGACCAGAAAAAGGCGATGCGCGCCGGGCCCTGGAAGCACTTCCGGGCCGGCTTCGGCGGGGCCGAGGTCGCGATTGTCGAGCTGGACATGCTCGCCCGAGACGGCGCCGACGGTGGCGATGTGGATGCGCTGGCTCTGCACGGGGATATCCGGGTCGAGCGCGTAGACGGTGCCCGCCACCGGGCTGACGATCCGCGGCCGGCGCGCTGCGGCGGGGGCATTGCCGATCCGGGCCTGGGCGGTGCCGTGAAGGAAATAGTCCGACCGCGCCGGCTCGATAGCGTCCGCGAAGACGATCGGCCGCGCCTCCACGCCTGCCGGGCGCGGCGGCTGGCGGCTCGGGAGGCCGCGGTGGAGGGCAAGCATCATCTCGCGCCAGACCGGCGCCGCGCCGGTCGTTCCCGAGACCCGGGTCATGCTGTCCCCTTCCGCATTGCCCACCCAGACCGCGACGGTGAAGCGATCGGAGAAGCCGACGCACCAATTGTCGCGCATCGCCTTCGACGTACCGGTCTTCGCCGCCGCCCAGAAAGGCAGGCGCAAAGCGGAATCGAGGCCGAAGGTGACGGCGCGCGCATCGGCGTCGGCCATCATGTCGGCGACGATCCAGGCGGCGGCGGGATCCATGACGGCGCGGCGCTCGCCCGCGGGATCGTCGGCGCGCAGCCTGAGCGGCATGAAGCGGCCGCCGTCGCCGAGCGCGCGATAGGCGGCGGCCTGCTGGAGCAACGTCACTTCGGCCGAACCCAGAGCAAGGCTGTAGCCGTAATAATCGCCGTCTTCGGTCAGGCCGCGATAGCCCATATCCCAGAGCCGGTCGCGGAAATCGTCGACGCCGTCGAGCAAGAGGGCGCGCACCGCCGGCACGTTCAATGAGCCGGCGAGCGCGGTCCGGACGCTGACCGGCCCCTTGAAGACATGGTCGTAATCCTTGGGCACGTAGAGGCCCGAGGCGGTGTCGAGCTGGACCGGGCTGTCCTCGAGGATCGAGACCGGGGTGAGGAAGCCGCGCTCGATATTCTGGCCGTAGAGGAAGGGCTTCAGCGTCGACCCGGCCTGACGGTAGGAATCGGCATTGTCGACGTCGGGCGCGGTCGAGCTGCCGCCGGCGCCGCCGACATAGGCAAGGACGTCGCCGGTGCGGTTGTCGACCACCAATATTGCGCCGTCGCGGGCGCGGTCGCCGAGGCCCATGAGCTGGCGCCGGAGCGCGCCGAGCGCGAGCTGCTGGACGCCCGCGTCGATCGTCGTCCGGATCGTCTCCCCCGGATGCTTGAGCAATTTGTAGGCGAGGTGGGGCGCGAGGCCGGGATCGTCGGCGAGGCGGCGATTGGGGCCGGTCATCGCCTCGGCCTCGGCGATCATCGTCGTGCAGTCGGCGACGCCGCCGATCCGGCAGGCGCGGCGGGCGACATTGGTCGGGTCGGCCTGGGGCGAGGGCAGCAAGGCGGCGAGCAGCAAGGCGTCGTCGGCCCCGAGCGCGTCGGGCGCCTTGCCGAACAAGGCGCGCGAGGCGGCGCCGATCCCCTGCGTCTCGCCGCGGAAGGTGGCGAGGTTGAGATAGGCTTCGAGGATCTGGTCCTTGTTCCAAACGGCCTCGATGTCGCGCGCGGCGCGGATCTGACGGAGCTTGTCGCGAAGCCCGCGCCCGCCGGGCCCGCCAAGCTCGGGCGCGAGGAAGCCGGCGAGCTGCATCGTGATCGTGCTCGCCCCGCGCGTGCGACGCCCGTGCAGCCCCGCCCAGGCCGAGCCGGCAAGGCCGCGCCAGTCGACGCCCCCATGGCTGGCAAAGCGCTTGTCCTCCGATGCGACCACCGCCTCGCGCACCGACGGCGCGATGCGGGCGAGCGGCACCCAGTCGAGCCGCCGCACCGCGAAGTCGATCCGCACCGTCTGCAGCAGCCTTCCGTTGCGGTCGCGAAGCCAGGCCTCGCTCGGCCGCCAGCCGGCGCGCGCCTCTTCGTAGGAGGGCATGGCCGGCGGCCGGGTCCAGAGACCAAGCCCCGCCGGAACCAGCAGCAGCACAGCGAGCACCAGGAACGGCCGCCGCCTCAGCCATTGCCAGGCGCTCCGGATCATTGCGCGACCGCCATCGGCGCATTGGGCAAAGAGGCGTGGATGTCGGGCGAATACATGGCGATCACCCGGGTCGGCGAGAGCTGGAAGCGCCCCGCCCCGTTGATCCGCACCGCATATTCGACGATCGTCCGGCCCTGCGGAAGCCAGCCGAAATAGCCGCGCCACGCATCGAAGCCGCGCTCGACATAATCCGGCCAGAGCGTGCCGCCTTCGGCCTTGGCCGAGAGCAGGGCCGATTGATTGCCGCCGCCGCTGACGATCGAGGCGCCGGCCGGGATCGGATCCTCGACCACCACCCAGGTCCGGTCGACCGGCGCGTCGATAATGATCCGCACCTTCAGCACGTCGCCGCGGCTGACCTGATTGGGCTGGCGGCGCTGAAGGAAGCTGACTTCGCGGGTCACCCGGTAGCCGGCGAAATTGGGCGCCTTGAGCGGCACCGCGGCGCGCACCTGCACCATCGCCCACGGCCCGGGCGCGCTGCTGTGCGACAGGAGCAGCGATGAGGGCGCCGCCGGCAGCGGGAAGCGGATCGGCGCCGCCTGCGGCATTTGCGAGGTGAGGACGAGCCCGCCGAGCCGCGCCGTGGTCAGGCCGGTGCTCGCCGCCGGATAGGCCGCGTTGAAGCGGCGCACCGCGATCGCTCCCCAGGCATTGGCCGGGGTCGTGTCCCAATGGCCCCGGCGCTGGCGGAGCGCAGCGCCGATCATCATCCGCGGCACGTCCTGCTCCCAGCCGCGGCGGCCGGTGACGGCGAGCACGGCCTTCAGCGCCATTTCGTCGTCGCTGACCATCATCCACCAGGGCGCGAGCTGCCAATCCTGGATGTCGAGCCGCGAGCCTTCATAGACGATGCGGCTGCGCAGCGTCGCAACCGCCGTCGCGCGGAGGCGCGGATCGGCGCCGGGCGTGCGGTCGAGCGTCATGATCCAGTCGGCGAGCGTCACCGTCGGCATGTTCTCGACCGGGATCGCGACCTGGCCGATCATCGCCGGTGTCGCCGCGCCATTGCGGGCGAGCGCGGCGGCGGCGGCGAGCCGGAGCAGCCGCGCGTCGTTCGGCGCCTGCCCTTCCTCGTTCAAGCGGCCGTCGACCACCGATTTCATCGCATCGAGCAATTTGGCCTTGGCGGCGTCGGGCCAAAGCAGGCCCGCCTCGGCGGTGATCGACAGCGCATAAGCGGTGAGCGCGATCGAGCCCGGCGCATTGTCGCTCGGCCAGTAACGGAGCAGCCCGTTCGGCGCCATGTAGGTGGGAAGATCGCCGACCTCCTGGTCCCACGCCTTGCGGTCGTCGAGCGCCACCGCCTTGGACAGGCGCTGCTCGAAGCAGTTGAACGGATAAGCCAGCATATAGGCGCGCACGCCCGCCAGCGGCGGCGCCGGCGAGGCGGAGAGCGCGACCTCGACGCCGCCGCGGCCGGGCAAGGCGCCCGGCGGCGCCGCGACCGCGACCGAGAGGCCGCTGCCGATATTCAGATAGGTCGCGCCCCAGACATCCTCGGGCACCGCCGGTACGACTTGCTCGTCGACCGCGATCCTGTCGGTCGAGCGGCCGTCGGACGAGCGGGCGGAGACCGTCCAGTGCAATTTGTCGACGCCCGGAGGCGCGGTCAGCCGCCACACCACCGGCACCGCGCTTCCGGCCGGGATGGTGACGGTGAGCGGCGGGCCCTTGGCCACCGCCGGCTGCAGGTCGACGGTCGCGGTGACCTTCATTTCATGGTCGGTGCCGTTCCTGAGGGTGAACAGGGCACCGAAATAATCGCCGGTCCGCACCAAAGGCGGCACGCCCGAATAGAGGCTGAGATCCTGCACGGTCCGGATCGTCGTGCTGCCGGTGCCGAACAGATCGTCGCCCGCCGTCGCGATCGCGACCAATTTGTAGGAGGAGAGCGAATCCGCCAGCGGCACGGTCAGGAAGGCGCGGCCCTCCGCGTCGAGCGGCACCCGTCCCTTCCACAGCAAAACCGGCCGAAAATCGGCGCGGGTCAGCGCCGAGAGGTCGCCGCCGCCACCGCCGCCGGCCGCCAGCGCCTTGCGCCCGTAATGGCGCTTGCCGACCACCTGCATCTGCGCGGTCGAGGTCAGGACCGAAAGCGGCCTTTCGTCCATCATCTCGTCGAGCAATTTCCAACTGTCGTTGGGCGCGAGCTGGAGCAGGGCCTCGTCGACCGCGGCAAAGGCGATCTCGGCCGATTGCGGCGCCTTGCCATCGGGGCCGACCACCTTGATTGCGACCCGCGCCTGGTCGCGAACATGATAGGTGTCGTGCTCGGCGCGGACCGCGACGTGGAGCTCGTGCGCCTCCCAGCCGACCGCCACCTTGGCGATGCCGATCCGGTAGCTCGGCTTGGCGAGGTCCACGGTCGCGGTCGGATAGGCCGCGTCCTGGAAGAAGGGCAGATGCCATCGCCGCGCGAAATCGGCGAGCCACAATCGCCAGCCGGCGATCCGGCCCCTCACCGCCATCACCGAGATATAGGCGTCGGGCGCATAGGCGCCGCTCATCGGCACCGCGATCACTGGGTCCTTACCGGAAATGTCGGTGACGAAGGAGGAGAGCACCCCTTCCCTTTCGACCGTGACCAGGGCCGTCGCGCTGCGGAACGGCATGCGCACCTGGACATGGGCGGTATCGCCGGCATGATAGGATTTGGCATCGGGGACGATGTCCATGCGGTCGCCATTGTCGCCGCCGAACCACCAGTCATTGTCGCCGGCGAGATAGACGGAGGTGACGGCGCGCGCGACGTTTCCGTTCGAATCCTCGGTCGTCGCGACCGCGATCACCTCTCCCGAGACGCCGGGATCGAGCCGGCATGAGGCGAGCCCCTGGGCGTCGGTCGACGTCGAGCAATCGGCGTCGATCCTGGTTGTCTTGGCGCTATTGTCGAACGCGTAGAAGCCGCCGATCAGCCGCCGCCGCGCCGACAAGATCTCGCGCGTGTAGAGCTGGACGTGGACGCGCTGGCCGGCGATCGGCTTGCGGTCGAGGCCGAGCGCGACGAGGTTGAGCCTGAGGTCGCCCTGGCGCTGCAGCCAGCCGTCGGGCTTGATGCCGAGCCGGACGGCGGCGGGATAGATGCGGATCGCGCCGGAGGCGGTCAGGGTCTCGCCGTCGGCATCCTGATAATCCATTTCGAGCATCATCAGCGCGCCGTCGGGCAGCGACGGCATATCGACATTGGTGCGCAGCGCGCCATGGGCGTCGAGCGTCAGCGGCACGGTCGAGGCCTGGGGCAGCGGCGGCTGGTCCGCATCATCATTGTCGTCGTCGAGCGGCACCGTGCCTTCGCGAACGTCGCGGCCGCCGAAGGTCCAGCCGTCCCAGCCGTCGGGCTCGTCGGAAAAAGCCTGATAGGCGGTGCGGAGCTGGACCGGCGCGCGCGCCGAGCCGCCGCCCGACAGATAGCCGACATAGAGGTCGACCGGCACCTGCCTGGGCCGCACCTGCTTCTGTTTGGGGCCGCTGACGCTCGCCCGCATCGTCGGCAGCCGATATTCGTCGAGGCGGAAGCTCTGGCCGGTCGGGATCATTGTGTCGCCGATCCTGGCGCTGACGTCGTAATCGCCCATCGGGCTGCCCTTGGGGGGCGTCCAATCATTCTCGCCGATGCCGCCGGCGTCGAGGGTCAGCGGCAGCTCGAAATTCGTGTCCGAGCCGCGATGCTGGAGGACGAGAATGCCCTTGGCGGCGCCGCCCGAGCGGAAGCCCGACGGCGTCGGCAGCCGGTAGACATGCTTCATGTGCAGAGTCTCGCCGGCGCGCAGCAGGGTACGGTCGAAGATGGTGCGGAGCAAAGGCTGCGCCGCTTCCCAGCCATAAGGGAGGTCGAAGTCGAACGGGCGGATGCCCTCGCCCCAATTGGTCAGCACGAACGAGAAGTCGCCGCCCCTGCGCGCCGAGATCATCAAGGGATGGGCGCTATCCGCCTCGCCTTCGCAGCGCGACGCCGTGTTGGGCTCGGGAAGGCCGCCCTGGACCATCAACCGGCCGAAGCGGTCGGTGGTGCCGGTGGCGAGCGATTTTCCGGTGCAGCTGTCGGTGATGCGGATGCTGGCGTTGGCGACCGGCGCGCCGGCGTCGAGCGAAGTCACCCAGACGAGCGAGGCGCCGCGCCCCCATTTGAAATGGACCGCCATGTCGGTGACGAGGGCGGCGGCGTCGACATAGCGCGTCGCCGGCCGGCCGAGCAGGGCGCGCCCGAGCATTGGGCTGGCCAGCTCGACCACATAGAAACCGGGCCGGGTCAGCGGGATTCCAACCACCTCGAACGGCTTGCCGCCGGCGGGGAGGACGAGCCGCGTCGGCCGCACATTCTGTCCATTGAGCAGAGGCGTGTCGCCGGTATGGTTGACGGTGACCTTGTGCTTCTCCGGCCCCTCCTCGCGATAATCGTCGTCCTGCGCCTTGATGATTCGGCGTACCCAGGTTGCGATCGTGCCGTCGTCGCCCTCGATCCGCGAGGTGCCGCCGACGACGCCGCTCACCGCCGCGCGCAAGCTCGGCTCGACCCCGCGCACCGTCACCGGAAGCACGCCGCCCTGCTTCAATTCGAGGATCCCGAACGGCGCCGCGAACTTCACCAGAGGCGGCGCCTCGGCGATCGCGAAGTCGAGCGGAAAGCGGCGGGCATTGGCGAGCGGACGGCCGCTTTCATCCTTGAGGTCGGACGGAAGGATCAATTTCGCGGTGATCGCCGGCGGGACCGGCGGCTTGAACGAGATTTCCGACAGGGTCGCGTCATGGCCGTCGGGGTTGACCGGCGAGAGCCGCCGGCTGCCGATGTCGAGCCGCGCGGCAAGCGCCTGCGCGCGGGGAACGGGGGCGGTGAATTCGACCTTGATCGCCTCGACCGGATCGCAGCCGGCCTCCGGATTGACGCGCGAGCAGGTGAGCTTGGCGCTGAACTCCTTGCGCACCGTATAGTCGAATCTCTTGTCGTCGCCCGCGGTCCGGCCCGCCGGCGAACGGATCGACCCCGCCCAGACCAAAGCCATGTCGCGCCCCGGCGGCAGCGGCCGGCGGCATTTCAGGGCGACGATATTGGCGAGCGCCCGCGCGCGTTCCTGCGCATTGGCCGGGAGATCGTCGCCGGTCACGCCCTCTTCCTCGAGCAGCCGGCCCCTTTCATATTTGTCCATCTTCGACAGCACGTCCGCGACCGTCGCCGGCGGCAGCAGGTCGACCGCAATCCGCTCGCCGATCCCGTCGACGGTGCAATAGGCATCGGCCGCGATCGAGGCGCGGTCGACCGCGCCGTTGACGGCGACGAAGAAGGCCTGGTCCTCCTCGATCTCGTCGCTGCCCGCCCCCGGCAGCACCGCGCGGGCGAAGGGCCCGCCGGTATCGATCACCATCGGGCTCGTGTCGGCGATCGCATGGCCGGAAAGCGTCTTCAGCCCATCCTTGATCCGGGCCGTGCAGGTTATCCCGCCCGGCAGCGGATGCTCGAACTCCCAGACGAAATTGGTCTGGTCGATCCAGCGGCCGGAGCCGCCGACCGCGCACTCCATGGTGATCGGCGCGTCGGCCTTGGCGCCGATCGGCGCCATCGGCTCCGAGAAATGAAGCTGGTAGCGGGCAATGGCGCCGGCATCGCTGATCGGCTGGGCGTTGAGCAGACCCGGCGGCGTATCCGCCGACGCGGTGATCGCCGCCAGGAACGGAAGCACAAAAGCGACTCGAGCCAGCCAGCCACGCATCCCGTCACCCCCTGTTTTGCGGGGGAGATATGCCCGATTCGGACCCATAGGTCCAGCGGTGAACCGTTATTTTTTTACGATGAACCGTTCAACGCTCAACCCATTCCAGACAAAGCGATTCTGCTTCTCATGCGTAAGCAATGAGCGGCGGAACCGGTGCCGAAAAGCTCGGAATGGCAGGAAGAAGGAAGCCGCCCCGACTCAGGGCAGCGACACCGCGTTGTTGAGCCTGGTCACCTCCGGCGCGTCGCCGGGGAGGCCGACGGTCACCCGGGCGCCACGACCCATTCCGGCGGGCAGAATCAGCTTCACCTCGGCGGTCCTGGGCATGAGGTCGAGCGGGGCCGGAAGTGGCGGGATATTCGCCTGCGCGACCGTGCGGCCCGCGGCATCGGCCACGCGCAATATGCCGGCGGGCGCGGCGACGGCGCCGAGGCTGTGGACGGTCACCGAGAGCTGCCGCCCGTTCAACCGCACATCGTCGGCGTCGATGCCGAGGTCCGGCCGTTGCTCGGTCGGGACGCCCGCCTTCGCCAGGGTGAATTCGATGATCGTCATCCGGCGCGGCGCGAAGCGCAGGGCGACCGACCCGCTGCGCTCGAGCGGAACGTCCTGACTCACCACCATGCCGTCGGCCTTGTCGTCGCCGTTCGCGTCGACGCCGCTGCTCATCCGCCAGATGCCGGCGGTGACGTTCCAGCCGGTCATCACCGCCTGCTGGACATGGTCGGAAACATTGTAGGCGATCACCCTGAAATGGTCCGGAGTCGCGCCGGGGACCAGGATCGCGACCTGCTCGGCGCCGTCGGGATCGGCGAAGCGCCAGCTCACTTGATTGCCCGGCCAGGTCTGGTTGCGCTTCAGCGCGATGCCGCCGAGCCGCTCGCGCTGGAGGATCTCGTTTGGCGCCTCGACCCGGTCGGTCCACCAATGGCCCTCGGTCTGCATGTACATGGTCTGCGACTTGGAGCGGATCGCGTCGGCGTGGAGCCTCTCGAGCCAGGCCTTGTCGCCCGTCCTCTCCCAGGCTTCATATTCGGCGAAGGCATTGGAGGGTTTGGCGGTTAGTGCGTCGCCCCAATCCTTGCGCCCGAGCACGTCGATCACATTCTCGTTCAATTCCGCGAGATCGCGCGGCGCCGCATCGACGAAGCTCTCGATCGGCCGCAGATATTTCGCATCGCCGGTGAAGCGGTACGACGCCCAGGCCGCCTGGAGCGGCGTCGTCAGGCCGCCGCGGTCGCCGACCCGTTCGGCGTCGGTGCGCCAGTCGATCTCATTGGGGAAGGTCCAGCTTCCGTCGGCGCCCTTCCTGCCATGCGCAAGCCAGCCGTCGATCACGCCGGTGACCAGCCCGCGCGCCTGTGCATTGCCATTATAGAGGCCGATCAGGATCGGCGCGTGCAGCACCGTGAAGGAATAGGGCTTCTGCCACTCCCACGGCCCCTCGCGATACACTTTCCGCCCGCCATACCAATTGCTTGCGAAATGCATGTGGCCGGCGGGATTGACGAGGATGATGTTGCGCAGCGCGCGCACCGTGTCCATCAGCCGGTCGATCGACCTGGGCTCGCCCCAATTGAGGTAGAGCCGCTCGGCATCGGTGTTGAGCCCCTCCTCATAAGCGTGGAGCTCGTCGGTGGTGATATATCCCAAGCCGTTCACCCGCATCCCGTTCTTGTAGACGGCGTCCGACAGCGCGCGGAGCGAGGCGTTGATCTTGTCGGGATCGACCCCCATCAGGGCGATTCCCGGCCATTGCTCGGTCAGATCGACGTCGTCGGAAATGCCGCCGCCGAAATCGCCATAGGGGACCTGGCGGTTGTCGATCCACCAGTTCACGAAATGGCGGACGAGCTTCAGATCCTCGAGTTGGCGGAACGCCCAGAGCGGCACGCCGGGCGGCGGCACGGGCTGGGCGAAGGGCAAGGGCCCCTGGGCGTTGTAGCTGATATCGGCCCAATATTCGCGGGCGAGGATATTGTCGGGATCGACGCGGAGCAGGTCCTGGATGTCGCCGTAGAGGCGGCGGTAGAGCGCCTCGCGCTTCGAGGCGGTATGCTCTTCGACGAGGAAGCCCCAAACGTCCTTCACCTGATTGAAGCGGTCGGCGACATGCTCCTTCATCGCAGCGTCGCGGTCCTTGAAGACCAGGCGGATGTTCATGCCCTTCAAATCGTCCGGCCCGAAATCGGGCGCCGCCGAGGCGATGGTGAGATAGAGGCTGTCGTCGGTCAGGATGCGGTCGCGTGTGTCGAGCCAGAGCGTTCGCGCCTGGTTCGGGCGGACCGAGACCGAGACGTCGATCAGGTCGCGCTGCGGCCAGATCGGGTCCTTCACCCTGATATTGAGCGAAATGAGCCCGTCGGCATTGGGCGTCACCTTCAGCGGCGGGATGTCGATGGCGATGCCGTCGAGCCCGTCATGGACATTCTCCCACCCGTAATTCCAGGCGCGCGACGGGGCGCGGGCGGGAAGCGCGTCGCTGAAGCCGGCGGGGATCAGGATGTGGACGATCGGCGCGCTGCCCGCACGGCGGACGACGCGGCCGGTCGCGGTCGGATCGCCAGCGGCGGCGGCGGCGCGACCGCCCGACACGGCGGCGGGAAGCGCGACGACGGTCGCGCGCTCGTCGGCCGGATAGCGGCCGGCGATGAATCGGATCAGAGGCTGGAGATTGCCGAAAGCCGGCGCCGCGTCCGGCTCGACCGTGTAAGCGAGCTTCAGACTGCCTTTGGGCTCGGCGCCGGGGCCGACATCATAGGCCCAGATCTCCTGGATCGGCGTTTCCTGCGCGACATTGGTGAAGCGCAGCCGGCCGCCCTGGCGCTCGGCGAAGCTGTCGACGCTGCGCACCACGCCCTCCGGACGCCTGGCGAGATTGGTGTAGCGCCCCCCGTCGGCGGACCAGGCGAGGTCGCCATAGGCTGCCCCCCGGATCTCGACCCGGTTCACTTTCTCGCTGGCGGGGATGGTCAGGTCATAGGCCCTGCCGCCCTCGACATAGACGTTCCAGTCGGGCAGCTCGAAATAATCGTCGCGGCCCGGCAGGCGCGACCGGTTATAGACGCCGGGCCAGGTCGTCTCGTCGATCCCGTCGACGCCTTTCCACATCCATTCCTTCAGATCCTTCGCATCGGCGAACTCGACCTTGCGGATGCGGGTGACGGGCGCGGTCAGCTCGGGCGGGCTGGCGCGGTCCCAGCCGAAGCGGTGCAGCCAGGCGACGCGCCGCGCGGCTTGGTCCACGGGTGCACCGGCGTCCGGCTCCTGCTTGTCCGCCAAAGCCGCCACCGCCTCGGGCGCGAGCATGCGATCGTAGATACGGATCTCGTCGAGGTCGCTGCCGCGCATGAACGAATAGCGGCTCTGCACCTGGTGCGGCGAGACGATGCGGGCGGCGAGGCCGAACTGGTCGAGGCCGGTGTCGTAATCGCCCTTCGCCTCCTTGCGCGCCACCTCGCGTCCGTCGACATAGAGGCGGACGCCTGCCGTCTCGTCCCACGCAAAAGCGATATGATGCCATTCGTCGGGCGCGGGCAGAACCGGCATGCGAAAGGACACGCGCGTGCGGGCGAGGTTGGCGTCGGTGACGAAGGCATCGAAGCCGTGGCCGTTCCAGTCGATCCGGAGCCACGCCATGTCCCAGCTCGTGTGATCGGCGAAGCCGACGCGGAAGATGTTGAACGGCGCCTCGCCGACCGGCGTTCGCGCGCGCCAGAAGAAAGCGAGCGTGCCGCGCTGGGCGTAGATGTTGCCGGGCGCGTTCCAGGTGACGACGCCGTCATCGTCCCAATGCACCGCGCCGCCGATCGCGCCGTCGGGAACGATGCGGACCTTGTCCTCGAAATTCGGCACCGGATCGCCACCGGCCTTGTCGGCGGCGAAGCCCTTGTCTGCGGAGAGGCGAAAGAGCAGGTTCGGCGCCTCCGCCGCATGCACCGGCGGCGTTGCACAAAGGGCGGTGACCGCCGCCGCCATAAGGAGCTGCGTCCGCGCCATGGATTGCCACTTCGCACGCATGCCTCGCCCCTCTCGCCTCGACCGCGACTCGCCCGCGCGCCTGGTCTGCCGCCGCGCGCGCATTCTTTCCATAGGACGGTTTTGACACCGGTATCAACGGAGCCTTAGAAACTGCCCATGAGCGGGGATTTCGGCCTTTCGCGACGCTGCTTTCTCGGCGCGGGTGCAGCCTCGCTCCTTCCGGCTCCGGTAAGCGCGGCAGCGCCCGTCGCCCAAGGGCTGAGGCCGCTCCTCGACCGCGCTTCGGCAGCATCGTCCCGCGCGGAGATGCTGCGCATTCTGCGGACGGCCAATGCGTCCGGCCTGAGCCGCGAGGATGCGGCGATTCTGCGCATGATCGTGCGCGGGATCGAACGGGACGAGGCACTGCGCCGCGCCTTCCCGTTCGGCAAGCCCGACGGCAGCTCGCCTTATGTCGTGAGTCAGCGGCACGGCGCTTGGCTCGATGCGGACGGCAAAGCCGATCCGGAGGCTTTGTCGCAACGGCTCGACGCGGAAACCGAGCGGCTGCGCGAGGCGGCGGCACATGGCATCGTCCCGCCGCGCTTCATCCTCGATGCGGTGATCGCGGGGGAACGGGCCCGCCTGTCTTCTCCCGCCGGACCGGCCTTTGCGTGTCAGATCGAAATGCTGGAATCGCTGCGCGCGAAGGCCCCGCGCGCGCCGGGGGTCTGGCAGCTTCCCGGCGGGCCGGACTACTATGCCCTGCGGCTGCGCTGCACGACCGGAAGCGACATCTCGCCCGTGTGGCTCGGCCGGCTGATCGACGCCGAAATCGGCGCTCTCGTTGCGCGCGCCGATTCTCTCCTGAAACGCCTCGGCCTGAACCAAAGCAGCGTCGGCGCCAGGCTTCGCGCGTTGAAACAGCGTCCCGAAACGCTCTATGCGAACGACGAGACCGGTCGCATCCGCGCGGTTGCCGACATGAATGCCGCGCTGGAACGCCTGCGGCCGAACCTGCCGACCTGGTTCAATCCGCCGTTCGAGCCTGGCTCCAACGTCAAACCGATGTCGGCGGCCGACGCGAAAGCGGGCAAGCGCGGCTATCGCGATCCGCCCACGCCGACCACGCCCGGTGCTTATTATCCGGACCTCGGCAACGTCCACGACCGCCCCTCCTGGACATTGACCAGCGTCGCCTATCACGAGACGATTCCCGGCCACATGATCCAGCTCCGCCGTCAGGAGATCGCCGATCCGCACCCGCTGCAGATCCGCCACGCCGCCGGCTATTCCGAAGGGTGGGCGATCTATGCCGAGAGCCTCGCGGATCGTCTCGGAATCATGCGCCCGATCGAGCAGATCGGCTTCATTCAATCCTGGCTGTTCCGCCTCGCCCGCGTCGCCGCCGATCTCGGCATCCATCTTCACCGCTGGGATCATGCCCGCGCGCTGCGCTTTCTGGAGGAGGCGGTCGGCTTCGAGCTGTTCTTCCCGTTCGCGGCCGAGGTGGATCGCTATGCGGCCGAGCCGGCGGGCTTCGCCGGCGATGCTTTCACCGCCATGTCGCTCCGGCGCATGCGCCCCAATGTGCCCTCGGCCGGGCGCGCCTTTCACGATCGCGTGCTGAACCATGGACCGCTGTCGGTCGAGGCCTTGCGCGAAATCGTCTAGCATCGAGATCGCGCGTCATGCGTTGCAGCCGTGACGGAGGATGAAATGCGCCTCGCCCCGATGACAATCCTGCTTCTTGCCGCCTTCTCGACGGCCGCCATGCCGAAAAGCGACCGGAGCGATCTCGCGAAGCAACTGGCCGGACGCACGGCGGGGCCGCCGCAGGATTGCGTCTCGATGGACACGACGGCGAACCTCCGGCCCGTGAACGAGCAGACGCTCATCGTGGAGCGCGGCCCGATTCTCTATGTGAACCATCTCCGCGGAGGCTGTCCCGGACTGGAGGCGACCGACACGATCATCCTTCAGGCCAATGGCAACCAATATTGCCGCGGCGACCATTTCCGCACGCGGCCGTTCGGCGGCGGCGTGGTGCCGGGGCCGATCTGCGTGCTGGGGGATTTCACTCCCTACCGCCGGACGCGCTGAGGTGATCGACCAACCAGAGTAATTGTTCCCCGGCGAAAGCCGGGGTCCAGACGAACGCCGCAACTGGACCCCGGCTTTCGCCGGGGAACACAGGCGGCAGCTATTCTCAGCCGAAAATCCGCCGCTTCACGCCCCACGCCCAGAAAATGTCCTGCCAGCCCTCGACGCTGTGGCCGCGCGACAGGCGGAGGCCGAAGCCGTGGCCGCCCTCGGCGAAGAGATGGGTCTCGACGGGCACCTTCTGCGCCAGCAGCGCCTCGCGGAGCAGCAATGTGTTTTCGACCGGAACGGCGGGATCGTCCTCGGCGTGGAGGAGGAAGCTCGGCGGCGCGCCGGCTTTGATGTTGCGGTTCGGCGAATGCGCCCGCTCCATCTCCGGAATCGCATTCTCGCCGAGCAGATTCCTGCGCGAGCCGGCATGGGCGACCGGAAGGCTCATCGACACGACCGGATAGATTGGCGCGGCGCCGTCGGGCCGCGCGCTGAGCCGGTCGGCCTCGTCGACCGGCGCGTAAACGGGCGCGGCGAAGCGGGCGAGCAGATCGGCGCAGACATAGCCGCCCGCCGAAAAGCCCATCGCCAACACCCTTTTCGGGTCGACGCCGTAGCCGGCCGCGCGGGCGCGGATCAGGCGCATCGCCCGCTGCGCGTCCTGGAGCGGCGTGTCGGGCCGATCGGCCCAGCCCTCCTGCGGCAGGCGGTAGAAGAGGACGAAGGCGGTGACGCCGCGGCCGGCGAGCCAGCGCGCCATCTCATAGCCTTCCTTGTCGACCACCACCCGATCGAAGCCGCCGCCAGGCGCGATCAGCGCCGCCGCGCCGTTCGGCCGGGCGGGGCGGAACACGACCAGGCGCGGCCGCGCGATGCCGACGACAGTGCGGTCGTTAATGGACGGATCCTTGCTGCGCTCGTGGACCGCCTCCACCGGCAGAGCGGCGGGCGCACCCGGCGGCGGGCCGGGCCAGAGATCGATCGTCTCGGTCGGATCAGGCAGGACGAGGTGGCTCTCCGGCGTCGAAGGCGGCGGCGTCTGTCCCGAGGCACGCCCGGCGAAGCCCGCCGCGACGAGCGAGCCTATCAATGCGTCCCGCCGGCTGATCGTCATCCCAAGCCTCCGGCTGGTGAACCGCCGCCATCAGCATCGACCGCTGCCCGATTTCCGCAACGCGAGAGCGGCCCGACCGTGACGGTCAAGCCCTCCCGACCCCATGGCTCAATAGGTGTAGCGGACGCCGAACAGATATTCGCGCCCGGTATGGTGGTAGACCGAGAGCATGTCGCGGCTGTCGACGAACTGGTCCTGATATTCGTCGGTCAGGTTGATCCCCTCGAAGGTGAGCTTGAGGTGCGGGTTGATCGTGATCTGCAGCGAGGCGTCGATGTTCAGCGTCCCGTTCGTCCCCTGGACGTCGTTGCCCGCCTCCGCCGCCGGCACCTGGGTCAAATACTTGCTGCGATAGGCGGCCGAAATGCGGGCGCTGATCACCTTGTCCTCATAATAGAGGGTAGCGTTGGCCGAACGGCGCGAGAGCTGGGTGAGATCGGCGATCGCGACGACGGCGCCGGCGGAGTTCAGATATTTGATATGCGATTCGACCCCCGTATAATTCAGCAGCACGCCGAAATTGCGCAGGAAGCCCGGCAGGAAGGTGAACGGCTGCTGGTAGTTGATCTCGAAGCCGCGCACCGGTCCGCCGGGCGTGTTGGCCGGCGAGCTGAAGGTCCAGATCGTCGTGGTCGCGTCGCAGCCGGAAAGATTGCCGCAGGCGGCGGTCGCTAGGCTGGACGGCAGGCCGAACGGATTCTGCCCGAACGTTCCGCGGCTCTGCAGGGTCGAGATGAAGCTGCTGACGTCCTTCTCGAACACGGCGACCGAGATCAGGCCGCCTTTCTGGAAATACCATTCGACCGCGGCGTCGTAGCTCCAGGCGCGGAAGGGCTGGAGGAACGGATTGCCGGCGCTCACCGTCCGGTTCGCGCCCGCGACGCCGATCGTCGCGCCCGGGTTGAGGCTGGTCAGGCTCGGCCGCGACATCACCTTCGCCACGGCGAAGCGGATATCGAAATTGCGCGCCGGCTCGAGGACGAGATTGGCCGAGGGCAGCCAGTCGCTATAGGAATTGCGCACCGTGATCTGGGTGATCTGGTTGGCGACGTTGGCGAAGCCGATCGAATCCTCGTGCGTGTCGACATAGCGCAGGCCGGCATTGCCGCGCACGCGGAAGCCGCTGAAATCGTGATCCCAGCTTGCCTGCAGGAAGCCGCCTTCGTCCCTTTCCTTCACCGTCGCATTGTTACCGAGCGCCGGCCCCGGGCCGAGCGCGAAGGCGCCGTTGAAGACGCTCGGGTCGCCGAAATGGAACATGGAATCGGCTTCGAAATAATTGGGCGCGAGGAAATTGTAGCCGGCGATATTCACGACATGGCTGTAGTCGGCAAGCGAGGTCGCCGCGATGTCGGGCGGGATCACCGATTCCTGGTTGGTGCCGGGGCTGGCCGGGTTTTCGCGCCGCAGCTCGGTGGTGACGAACCTGTACTTCTTCCAGCTCGCGCCGGCGTCGAACTGGAGGTCGTCGCTGACCTTCCAATTGAGGCCGAGATCGCCGGTCGTGTAATAATTATAGGCGGTCGCGGCGCGCAGGCGGATCTGCGACAGCACCCAGGCGGTCGGCGAGGTGAGGTTGGCGGTTCCGAAATTGAACACCGGATTGCGCCCGTTCGGCGAGCCGTAATCGTAGCTGTAGCCGTCGACGTTGAACTGGTCGAAGGTCAGGGTGTTCTGGACCGGATTGTTGTGCTTCGACAAGGAATGCCCGCCGAGGAAATTCAGGGTGACGTTCCGGCCCAACTTCTGCGTCGCCTCGACCGTCAGCTGCTCGAACTTGGTGTCGAGCTCGTCGAACCGGTTCTCGACGCGCAGGTCGACGTCGTTGAACGTGCCGGCATACATGACGCCGTTCGAGATCTTGTCCGAGACCACGTCGGTATCGGCGATGCCGCAGCTGTTCGCGCGGTTGGCGGCGGTGCAGGCGCCGCCGACGCTGAACGAAGGCGCCTCGAGATAGCGTTCCTCGCGCGTGCCCTTGAAGTCGGCATAGAGGGCGTCGATGCTGACCAGGGTGTTGGGCGACGGCCGCCACTGGATCGAGCCGGTGATTCCGAGCCTTTTCTGGTCGTCATAATACCAATCCTGCCGCGGGAAGCGCGGATGCTGTGCGGCATCGGCGGTGGTGCAGACGTCCGGCACTGGCGTCGGCGCGGAGACGAGGCAGTTGACGCCCCCGACGCTCTGGAAGCCGGGGGCGAAGCTCGTCGCCGGCGCCCAGCGGACCGTGCTCGGCCCCTCTTCGAGGATCTGGTGCCTGGTGTAGGCGACGGAGAGCAAGGCGCCGAGCGTGCCGTTGGCGAAGATGTCGGAAATGAGGAAGGCGCCGCGCGGCGTCGTCTTCTTGCTGAGGTCGTTATAATCGCCCTGCGCCGAGGCGGTGAGGGTGAAGCCCCTGTAATCGAACGGCCGCGCGGTGCGCAGGTCGACCGTGGCGCCGAGCGAACCCTCCTCGACCGAGGCCTCGGCGGTCTTGCGCACCGTGATCTCGTTGAAGAGATCGGACGCGAAGACGTTGAAGTCGAACGAGCGGCTGCGGTTGGTGCCGCCGCTGGCGTCGGCGCCGCCGGTCGTGGTCAAAGCCTCCATGCCGTCGATGCGGACCCGGGTGAATTGCGGGCCGAGGCCGCGCACGCTGATCTCGCGCCCCTCGCCGGCGTCGCGCTGGAGGGCGACGCCGGGAATGCGCTGGATCGATTCGGAAAGGTTCAGATCGGGGAACTTGCCGATATCCTCGGCGAGGATGGTGTCGGTCTCCGAATTTTCGTGCTGCTTCATGCTGAGCGCGCGGGCGAGGCTGCTGCGGAAGCCGGTGACGACGATCTCCTGCTCCGACCCGGCGGCGGCGTTGGTCGCCGGCTGGTCGGCCGGCGCCGATGTCGCGCCGCCACCGGCCGGCGGCTGCGCCGCGGCGGTGACGATCGGACTGCCCGAAGCCTGCGCATAAGCGGGCGTCGCGGCGCAAAGGGCGATCGCGCCCACCGAAGCGGCGGCGAGCCACCGCGCCGTGCCGCGCCGCAAGATATCGAGATCCGGACCCATAACCTGCCTCCCTGTGCGCCTGGTCGCGCCGCCTGATTATGACACCGGTGTCGTCCGCCGAATCGAAAAGCCGCCGACACCCTTCTTCCTGGCCGGAGATTGAGCGGCGCCCCCCTTGGCGGATGCCCTCTTCCTCTCCCGGACGCCCGGCTATCGCTGCCGAGTCGTCCAACCGTTTACACTCTTGGAGTAACCGGTGTCATAACTCGCCCGTAACAGCCTTTCTGTCAAGCGGGCTTATCGCCCCGTGCCGGGCTGGACGCAGGGGCGCGGGAACGGCGCGCCGCCACCGGCTCCGGATCGTCCCGGATCTGGAAATCGAAGATCGCCCCGCAGCCCGGTGCGCGATCTGAGGGAATCTTCAACCGTCGGGCAGTTGCGTGCCGTTCAGGAGGGCGTCGATCTCGCGCAGCTCCTGCTGAAATTCGGCGATCAGGCTCTCATAATCGGGCGGGCCGCCGCCGTGGCGTGCGAACCCGATGGCGGTGGCTCGGAAGTTCAGTTCGTCGAGTTGTGCGACGATCCCTTTTCGCGCCTCAAGAAGCTGCTCTCGCGTCGGCGCCTCATCGTCCGGCATTTCCACCTCCCGCTTCGCGCCGAGCATAGAGACTGAAGGTCGCGACCGCCATGGCAGGGATCGGCCTGTATCCGATGAAAGATCAGGAACCCGGCTGGATGTAGGGAACCCGCGCGAACAGCTCGCGCTGCCAGCGCCGCGGATCGTCGACGGCGCGACTTTCGAGGTCGAAGACCATCGTCGCGCGCCCCGGCAGCCGGTAGAACGGCCAGTGCGGCAGGCCGGGCGCGTTGGGATTGCCGGTGCGCGCGAAGGTCGCGAAGGCTTTCATCATCGTCGCGCTGAGCCTCCGCGCGCCGGCGCCGGTGCCGGCGAAGGAGCCGGGCGCGTCGAGCGTTCCGAAGGAAAGCGCGATGTCCATCGTGTGCGGCGCGCCGCGGCGCGGCTGGGTCGGCGACTGGAAATCGACCTGATAGACGAAGGTCGGCGCCTCGGCCCGCGCCCGCGCATCGGCCTCGATCACCTGGCCGGGCCAGCTTCGCCCCGCCGTGGTCGCGGCGTAAAAGATCCGCTCGGGGCTCCAGTCCGGATAATGGGCGCGATATTGGGCGACGACCCATTCGGGCGATATGTCGACGCGCAGCTCGGGGGCCATGCGCTCGGCGAGATTGTCCCAGGTGAGCCCGCGGACCCTGGCGCTCTCCGGATCGATGAAGGCGCGGGTCTCGTCGCGCGTGTTGCCGAGCATCATCGGAATGCGGTTAGAGAGCGGATCGGCGTCCGGCCAGAAGGGATGGCGGGTCAGCCACTTCATGTCGAGCACCGGCCCCATATAGACGCCGCCGCCGAGGATCGGGTCGGTCGCTCCGAGCCCTTCGACCAGTCTCGCGGCGGGCATGGCGAGCAGATCTTCCGGAATCGCCTTGAGCGCCGCGAGATAGGCTTTGGTCCGCGCATTGGCGTTGAGCGGCCCCGAGGCGGTGACCTGCTGGCCGCTCATCGTCGTCGCGCGGTGGAAGAGGCCGGACGCGGCGTTCATGCCCATCAGGGTCGCGATCTTGGCGCCGCCGCCCGACTGGCCGAAGACCATCACCCGATCGGGATCGCCGCCGAAGGCCGCGATGTTCCGCTTCACCCATAGCAAGGCGAGGATGAGGTCGAGCTGGCCGGCATTGCCGCTGTCGGGGAAGCGCGGGTCGAGCCGGGCGAGATAGAGATAGCCGAAGACGTTGAGGCGGTGGTTGACCGTCACCACCACCACATCCTGCGTGGCGGCGAGGTGACGGCCGTCGTTCAGCGGATCGACGACCGACCCGGTCGAATAGGCCCCGCCATGAATGTAGAGCATGACCGGCCGCCGGCCGCCGGGCCGCGCCTCGGGCGTCCAGATGTTGAGGAACAGGCAATCCTCGCTCGTCTCCCGGTAACGGTCGTTCTTCTGCGGGCAGGACGGGCCGAAGCGGGTCGCGTCGATCGCGTCGCGGCTTATACCCGGCGGCCGCGGCGCCCGGAAGCGCTCCGCGACTCCGTATCGTATGCCGCGAAACACCGCGAGACCGCCCTCGCGCGTCCCAAGGACCGGGCCGCCGCCGGTGGGGACCAATGGATCGGGGAGAGCAGCGAAGGCGGGCGCGGCTACCGCGGCGGCGCCCGAGGCGATGAAGCGGCGCCGGTCGATCAACGGCGGACGTCCAGCCCCCCGGCCATGAAGGCGTGGATATCCCCCGGCCCGAACAGGCTGAAATCGCCCGGCAGCGAGTGTTTGAGGCAGGTGAGCGCGAGGCCGGAACGGACCGTCCAGCCGAGGTCGCGGCCGGTACGCACGCCGTGGAGGATGCCGGCGGCGAAGGCGTCGCCGGCGCCGATCCGGTCGACGATGCCGGCGACCAGCACCTCCTCGGTCTGTGCGGCTTCCTCGGGCGTATCGACGCGCGCGGAGATCCGGTGGCGGTCGGCATCGACGACGTGGCGCGCGGTCGACGCGATCAGGCGCAGATTGGGGAAATGCGCGAAGGCGGCCTCGGCTGCTTCGCGCCTTCGCTCCTCCCCATCCCCGCTGAACGTCTCGCCGAGCAGCAGGGAAATGTCGCGATGATTGCCGAACAGGATATCCGCGTTCGCGACGAGCCGGGTCAATATCTCCTTCGGGTTGCTGTCCCAGCTCTCCCAGAGCTGGACGCGGTAATTGCCGTCGAACGAGATGCGGGCGCCGCGCCGCGCCGCCGCCTCGGCCGCCGCCACCGCCGCCGCCGCCGAGCGCGGGCCGAGCGCCGGCGTGATCCCGGAAAGGTGAAGCAGGTCGACGCCGTCGAGCAAAGCGTCCCAGTCGAAATCGTCGGCTCCGGCGCGGGCGAAGGCGCTGTCCTGCCGGTCGTAGAAGATTTCCGAGGCGCGCCAGCCGGCGCCCTGGGTCAGGAAATAGAGGCCCATCCGCCCCGGCGTCCGCGCGATTCCCGAGACGTCGACGCCGTGACGGCGGAGCGCGTCGATGGCAGCCTGGCCGAGCGCGTTGGCGGGAAGCTGGCTCACCATCCTCACGTCGTGGCCGAGGCAGGCGAGGCCGACGCCAACATTGGCCTCGGCGCCGGCGACATGGACGTCAAGATGCGGCTTTTGCAGCATGAGCTCGCGCCCCGGCGCGGTCATGCGCAGCAGGATCTCGCCGAAGCAGGCGATCGCGGCCATCAGCGCGCCAGCCAGCCGCCGTCGACGGCGAGGATATGGCCGTTGACGTAATCGGAAGCGTCGGAAGCGAGGAACACCGCCGCGCCGCCGAGGTCGGACGGCGCCCCCCATCGCCCGGCGGGGATGCGCTCGACGATCTGCCGGTTGCGGGTCTCGTCGGCCTGCAGCGCCGCCGTGTTGGCGGTCGCGATATAGCCGGGCGCGATCGCGTTCACGTTGACGCCTTTCGCCGCCCATTCGTTGGCGAGCAATTTCGTCAGCCCCGCGACGCCCGACTTGGACGCCGTATAGCTCGGCACCCGGATGCCGCCCTGGAAGCTCAGCATCGAGGCGATGTTGACGATCTTCCCCCTCCCCCGTTCGATCATGTGGCGCCCGGCCGCCTGGCAGAGAAAGAAGAGCGATTTGAGGTTGGTGTCCACCACCGCATCCCAATCCGCCTCGGTGAAATCGACCGCATCGGCGCGGCGGATGATGCCGGCATTGTTGACGAGGATGTCGAGCCGCCCGAGCTCGGCGAGCGTGCGGCCGACGATGTCGCCGACGGGCGCGATCGTCGAAAGATCGGCGGAGATGAAAGCGGCGCGGCGGCCGAGCGCTTCCGCCTGCGCGGCCGTTTCCCCGGCCGGCGAACGGCCGACGAGGGCGAGGTCCGCCCCCGCCTCGGCCAGCGCCAGCGCGATGCCCTGGCCGATGCCGCTATTGGCGCCGGTCACGATCGCGACGCGGCCGGTGAGGTCGAAGGGATCAGCCATCGCCGCTCCTCTTCGTCATTCCCGCGAAAGCGGGAATCCCGCTTTGGCAGGGCTGTGGAAGAAAGGAAGCGGGATCCCCGCTTGCGCGGGGATGACGGGAAGGAATGCAGTGACGACGCGAAAGAGTGCTCATTGCAGCTGGCAGATGTCGAGGACGTTCATGTCGGTATAATCCTGATTCTCCCCGGCCATCGCCCAGATGAAGGCATAGGCCCTGGTGCCGGCGCCCATGTGGATCGACCAGGGCGGGCTGATCACCGCTTCGTCGTGGGCGAGAACGATGTGGCGCATCGCCTCGCCTTCGCCCATGAAGTGCATGACCCGGTCGTTCTCGCCGTCCAGCTCGAAATAGAAATAGATCTCGCTGCGCCGCTCGTGGATGTGCGGCGGCATCGTGTTCCAGACGCTGCCCGGCTTGAGCACGGTCAGGCCCATGACGAGCTGGGCGCTGTCGCAGATTCCCGGAATGACGAGCTGGTAGATGGTGCGCTCGTTCGATTCCTCGAGGCTGCCGCGCTCCAGCGCATTGGCTTCGGCGATCGAGAGCTTGCGGGTCCGGAAGGCTTTGTGCGCCGGGCATGAGGCGAGATAGAATTTCGCGCCCTCGCCCGAAAAGACCACCTCCTTCGCGCCCATCGCGACGTAAAGGCAGTCCTTGTTGCCGAGATCGAACGTCTCGCCGTCGACGGTCACGATTCCATCGACCTTGCCGACATTGACGATGGCGAGCTCGCGCCGTTCGAGGAACGGATGGCCGGCGGCCGAGGGCGGCTCATTCTGGTCGGGCAACCGCACCGGGGCGCCGCCGACGAGCACGCCGCCGATCACGAAGCGGTCGGCATGGGTATAGTTCAGCACCGCTTCGCCGGCACGGAACAGGCCCTGGATCAGATAGCGGTCGCGCAATTCCTCGTTCGACACGCATTCCATCATGTCGGGATGCGTGCCGTAATAGGTCCGTTCGAACATCAGGCTCTCCGGAAAGCAATCGTCATGCCGGACTTGATCCGGCATCCATCTTCTTCTTGACCGAGCGCTGGACAAGAAAAGATGGATCCCGGGTCAAGCCCGGGATGACGGGAAGAGGATGGGTCACGCCGCCTCGGCCTGCGCCTCGTCGAGGCGATAGGCGCGGCGAACGAGGCCGTAGGTGAGGTCGTGGGCGAGCTCGGCCGCCTCCCAATCCTGCAGCCGGCCCTCGGCGACGAGCCGGGCGAGGAAGGCGCAGTCGACGCGGCGGGCGACGTCGTGCCGCGCCGGGATCGAGAGGAAGGCGCGGGTGTCGTCGTTGAAGCCGACCGTATTGTAGAAGCCGGCCGTCTCGGTCGTCATCTCGCGGAAGCGGCGCATCCCTTCGGGGCTGTCGTGGAACCACCAGGCGGGCCCCAATTTCAGGCACGGATAATGGCCGGCGAGCGGTGCCAGCTCGCGCGCATAGGCGCTCTCGTCGAGGGTGAAGAGGATGATCGAGAGGCGCGGCTCGTTGCCGAACCGGTCGAGCAGGGGCTTGAGCGCGCGGACATAATCGGTGCGGGTCGGGATGTCGGCGCCCTTGTCGCGGCCGTGGCTGCGATGGAGGCCGCGATTGTGGTTGCGGAAAGCGCCGGGATGGATCTGCATCACCATCCCGTCCTCGACGCTCATCGCCGCCATCTCGGTCAGCATCTGGGCGCGGAACAGCTGGGCGTCGTCGCCGCTCCAATTGCCGCCGACGACGCGCCGGAACAGGGCCTCCGCCTCGGCGGGCGCGAGGTCGGCGGTGTCGGCGGTCGGGTGGCCGTGATCGGTGGCGGTGGCGCCGGCGGCGCGGAAATCGGCGCGGCGCCTCCGGTGCGCGGCGAGATAGCCCTTCCAGCTCTCGACGTCCTCGCCGGTCAGCGATCCGAAGCGCGCGAGCGCGGCGCGGAACTCCTCATGCTCGGGATCGACGACGGCGTCGGGCCGGTAGGTGGTGACCACCCTTCCCTTCCATCCCGAAGCGCGGATCGCGGCATGGTGGACGAGATCCTCCTGCGGCCCCTCGGTGGTCGCCAGCAGTTCGATGTTGAACCGATTGAACAGGGCGCGCGGGCGGAAGGCCGGCGTCGCCAGAGCGGCCCCGATCCGGTCGTAATAAAGATCGGCGGTCGCGGCCTCGAGCGCGACGTCGAGGCCGAACAGGGTGACGAAGACATGGTCGAGCCACAGCCGCGAGGGCGTGCCGCGGAACAGGTAATAATGCGAGGCGAAGAGCCGCCACGCCTCGCGCGGATCGGCCTTGGACGGACCGCCGCGGCTCGGCACGCCGAGCGCCTCGAGCTTCACGCCTTGGCTGTAGAGCATCCGGAACAGATAATGGTCCGGCGCGAGCAGCAATTCGGTCGCATTGCTCCACGGCGCGTCGGTCGCGAACCAGGCGGGATCGGTATGGCCGTGGGGGCTGACGATCGGGAGGCCCGCCACGTGCGCGTAGAGATCGCGCGCGATGGCGCGGGTGGCGGGATCCGGCGGCAGCAGCCGGTCCTGGTCGAGAATCAAAGGTCGCGGCATCGTCGTCCCTGGTCGTCCTGAATTCTCTCTCTGAAGACCCGGCGGGCCGGTTGAGTCAATGCTGCGGCGCCGGCGCGACCGAAGCGCGTTTCACCAGCCGCGACAGGAACATGCTCGGCTCGGCGACATCGGCTTCCGCATCCGACTGGGCGGCGAGCAATTTCAGCGCCGCCGCCCGCGCCATCGAGACGATCGGCCAGCGGACCGTCGTCAGCGGCGGCCAGATATGGGCGGCGATCGGCGTGTCGTCGAAGCCGATGATCGACAATTCCTCGGGGACGCCGATGCCGCGCTCGCGGGCGGTCTGGACGACGCCCGCCGCCATCTCGTCGTTGCTGCAGAAGATGGCGGTCGGCCGCGGCGAGAGATCGAGCAGCTTCTCGGCCGCTGCGACGCCGGATTCGAACGTGTAATTGCCATGGGCGATCAGGCTTCGCGGCAGCTTGATGCCGGCGGCGGCGAGCGCGTTCTCGAAGCCCTGGCGGCGCTCGGCGGCGGAGCGGAAGCCGTGCGGGCCGGTGATCAGGCCGATCAGCCTGTGGCCTTCGCCGATCAGATATTGGGTCGCCGCGCGCACTGCCTCGCGATCGTTCGAGGCGACCATATGGTCGGGATCGTCGAGCTCGGCCGAGCCCATGCGGACGTAGCGGCAGCCGACCTCGTCGCAGAGCCGGGCGAGCGCATCATTCTCGGAAATCGGCGGCAGCAGGACGATGCCGTAGAGGCGCTGGCGCTCGAGGAAATGGCGCACGTCGTCGATCATCGTCGCCGAGCCGCGGTCGATCGGGCGAACGACCATGGCGAAATCCGTCCCCTGCAGCGCCTCCAGGATTCCCTGCTGGACATTCAGGACCATCTGCGCATTGGGATTGTCGTGGACGAGGCCGATCAGGAAATTGGTCCTGAGCGCGAGCGCGCGCGCTTGCGGGTTGGGCACATAGCCGAGCGCGCGGATCACGCCTTCGACGCGCTCGCGAGTCTCCTCGTTGAGCAAAGGCGAGCGGTTGATGACGCGGCTCACCGTCTTCTTCGACACCCCGGACAGGCGCGCGACGTCGTTGATGGTCGGCTTGCCGGTGCGGCGGCTGGCCCGTGCCGGCTCCTGATCCGCGCTGCTGCTCAACCGTCTCTCCTCGGCTTCACGATAGCCAACCCGCCGTTGCGGCGAAAGGGCCGCGCCGGCCTTGTCGCCGCGTCAGGCCCCAATTATCTGACACCGGTTACCAAATGACGCAAGCCGATCTCATCGACCGTGAGGCGGAAACGCGCGCGCTCCTTCATCTCGACCCGCGCGACGACGTCGCGGTGGCGCTGCGGCCGCTTGCGGCGGGCGAGCGGCTGGACGTCGACGGACGGACCATCGCCGCCGCCGGGGACATTCCGGACGGCCACAAGATCGCGCTCCGGGCGATGAAGGCCGGCGAGACGGTCCGCAAGTTCGGCTGGCCGATCGGACGCCTGACCGAGGATGTCGCCGCCGGCGCCCATGTCCACATCCACAATCTCGCGACCTTGCTCGAAGGCGTCGAAGATTATTCCTTCGCCCCCGCCGCCGCCGAGCCGCTCGGTGATGGGGATGCGCCGCGCTTTCTCGGCTATCGCCGCGCCGACGGCCGCGTCGGCACGCGCAACGAAATCTGGATCCTGCCGACCGTCGGCTGCGTCGGACGAACCGCCGGGAAGATCGCCGCCATCGCCCATGATCGCCACGCGGGAGCGGTGGACGGAGTCCATGCCTTCGCCCATCCGTTCGGCTGCTCGCAGCTCGGCGACGATCTCGCCGGCACCCGTTCGATCCTCGCCGCCTTGGCCTGCCATCCCAATGCCGGCGGCGTCCTGCTCGTCGGCCTCGGCTGCGAGTCGAACCAGCTCGACCGATTGGTCGCGGACATCCCCGAAAATCTGCGCGGGCGGGTGCGGACCTTAAGCGCGCAGGGCGTCGAGGACGAGCAGGAGGAAGGCCTCGCCCTGGTCGACGCGCTGGTCGCGACCGCATCCCTCGCCCGGCGCGAGGAGGCCGGTTTCGGGGAGCTGGTCATCGGCCTCAAATGCGGCGGCTCGGACGGCTATTCGGGCCTCACCGCAAACCCGCTCGTCGGCCGCATGGCGGACCGGGCGATCGCCGCCGGCGGCAGTGCGATCCTCAGCGAGATTCCCGAGATTTTCGGCGCCGAGCGGCTGCTGATGGCGCGGGCGCGCGACGAGCGGGTGTTCGACGCGCTGGTCGGCCTGGTCGACGACTTCAAGCTTTACTTCCTCGCCCACGGCCAGCCGGTGTCGGAAAACCCCTCCCCCGGCAATCTCGCCGGCGGCATCACCACGCTCGAGGAGAAATCGCTGGGCGCGGTGCAGAAAGCGGGCCGGGCGCCGGTCGACGATATATTGCGCTATGGCGAACGGGTGCGGCGGCGGGGGCTCAGCCTGCTCGAAGCGCCGGGCAACGATGCCGTCTCCTCGACCGCGCTCGCCGCGGCCGGGGCGACGATCATCCTCTTCACCACCGGCCGCGGCACGCCGCTCGGCTTCCCGGTGCCGACGGTGAAGATCGCAACCAATAGGGGGCTCGCGCAGCGCAAGCCCGGCTGGATCGACTTCGACGCCGGCGCGGTGCTGCGCAGCGGCCTCGCGCCGGCGGCGGACGCGCTCGCGGCGAGGATCGCCGCCATCGCCTCGGGCGCGGAGACCGCCGCCGAGCGCAACGGCGAGCGCGAGATCGCGATCTGGAAGCGCGGCGTCACTTTGTGAGCGGCGTCGGCATCGTCCATTTCGGCCCCGGCGCTTTCCACCGCGCGCACCAGGCCGATTATATCGACCGGCTGCTGGCGCAAGACGATCGCTGGGGCATCGCCGCCGTTTCGCTGCGCTCGCCCGGAACGATCGAGGCGCTGAAGCGCCAGCGCGGCCGCTATACCCTCGCCATAATCGACGCGGAGACCAATTTCCGGACGATCGCCGCGCACAAGAAATTCTTCGGCCCGGGCGAAGGCGACGGTGTCCGCGCGCTGCTGCGCGATCCGGCAGTGCGGATCGTCTCCAGCACGGTGACCGAGAAAGGCTATTGCCTGGACGGCGACGGCCGCCTGGATTTCGGCCATCCCGACATCGTTCGCGACCTCGCCGACCCCGCGCATCCGGTCAGCATCGTCGGTTGGCTGGCTCTGGGCCTTCGCGACCGCCGCGACGCCGGCCTCGCCGCCTTCACCCCGCTCTGCTGCGACAATATGGTCGCGAACGGCCGAAAATTGCGCACCGCAATGCTGGCCTATGCAAAGCGGCTCGATCCCGCCCTCGCCGACTGGATCGAGCGCGAGGCCGTCTTCCCGAGCACCATGGTCGATTCGATCACCCCGGCGACCGACGACGCGCTTCGCGCTTTTGTCCGCGCGCAGGGTTTCGACGACGACATCCCGGTCCGCCGCGAAGCCTATGCGGCGTGGATCGTCGAGGATGTGCTTCCCGGCGATGCGCAGGATCTCGCAAGCGTCGGGATCGTGCTGGCGAAGCAGGTCGATGCCTGGGAAAAAGCGAAATTGCGCATCCTGAACGGCGCCCATTCCACCCTCGCCTATCTCGGCCTCCCGCTCGGCCATCGGACGGTCGCCGATGCGATGGACGACGCCGCGCTCGCCGGCTTCGTGACCCGATTGATCCGCGAGGACATCATCCCGAGCCTCGCGCCGTCGCCGCTCGACCTCCAAGCCTATTCCGGCCAGATAATCGGCCGCTTCCGCAATCCGGCGATCGGCCACAAATTGGCGCAGATCGCCTGGGACGGATCGCAGAAATTGCCCTACCGCCTGCTCGACACGATCGCCGAGGCGCGTGCCGCCGGGCGCGGCATCGAGCGGCTCGCCGTGCCGATCGCCGCCTGGATGTGCTTCGTGGAGCAAAGGTCGCGCGCGGGGATCGAGATCGTCGATCCGCTGGCGGCGAAGCTGGCGGAGATCGGGCGCGATGGCGACGTGGTCGGCGGCCTGCTCGCTTTGCGCCAGGTGTTTCCGGAGCGGCTCGCCGGCGACGCGGTCTTCGCCGACGCGGTCGGGCGCGCGGTCGAACGCATGCGCGCGGCGGGGCCGCGGGCGCTTTTGACGGGGGAAGTTGCCGATGCGTGACCTCGATTCGATCCTGCGCGCGGCGCCGGTCATCCCGGTGCTGGTGATCGAACGGGTCGTGGATGCCGTGCCGATCGCCCGCGCGCTGGTCGAGGGCGGCTTGCCGGTGCTCGAGATCACCCTGCGTACGCCCGCCGCGCTCGACGCGATCCGCGCGATGAAGACGGTCGAAGGCGCGATCGTCGGCGCCGGCACGGTGCTGAACCCCGGTCAGCTCGACGCCGTCGCCGAAGCGGGCGCCGAATTCGCGGTCAGCCCCGGCCTCACCGAGACGCTCGGCAAGGCGGCGGCGGAATCGCCAATCCCCCTGCTTCCGGGCATAGCGACCGCGAGCGACGCAATGCGGGCGCTCGATCTCGGCTTTACGAGGCTCAAATTCTTTCCCGCCATGGCCGCCGGAGGCATCCCGGCGTTGAAGGGGCTCAGCGCCGTCTTCCGCGACGTCACCTTCTGCCCGACCGGCGGAATCACGATCGAGACGGCCCCCGACTGGCTGGCCTTGCCGTCGGTCGCCTGCGTCGGCGGAAGCTGGCTGGTTCCGGCCGGCGCGGTGGCCGATCCGGATGCGATCGGGAGCCGCGCGCGCGCGGCGGCCGCGCTACGGGCGCGGGGGTAAGTCCCCATGGGCGGTGTCGGGCGTTCAGGTAATTTTCAGACGCCGAGCCCCCTCACCCCAGCCCTCTAGAGGGGGTGAATGGTGGCGATCCGCCCATTGCGGATGACACCGGTTTCCACTACGTCTCGCCGCAAATGAGCGGCGGAGGGGCTCCAGAGGTGCATGTGCTGAGCGACCCGGCGGCGATTGCCGGCCGATTCCTCGCCGCGCGCCGCGCGGCGGCCGGCCTGGCCGATTATCCGGGCGATTTCCCGACGACGCTCGACGAGGCCTATAAGGTGCAGGATATGGCGATCGCGGCCTGGGGCAGGCCGGTCGTCGGCTGGAAGATCGGACGGATCAATTCGCCGTTCGCCGAGCGTTTCGCGTCGAACCGCCTTACCGGCCCGATCTTCGCCGCGAACGCCGCCGGCGGCCGCGCGCCCGAAATGCCGGTCTTCGCCAAGGGCTTCGCCGCCGGCGAGTCGGAATTCCTGCTCCGCATCGGCCGCACGCCGCCCGCCGGCCGGCAAAGCTTCACCCTCGACGAAGCCGCCGCACTGATCGACTCCGTCCATGTCGGGATCGAGATTGCCAGCTCCCCCCTCGGCAGCATCAATGAATTGGGACCGATCGCGATCGTCTCCGATTTCGGCAACAATAACGGCCTCGTCGTCGGGCCCGAGATTCCGGGCTGGCGCGACAGCGGCTTCGAGCAATGGCCGGTGACGACCCGGATCGACGGCATCGTCGCCGGCACCGGCCGCGCCTCCGCTTTCCCCGACGGCGCGATCGGCGCCGCCCGCTTCCTGTTCGAGCTGATGGCGAAGCGGGGCATCGCGCTCAGGCCGGGCCAGTGGATCTCGTCGGGCGCCGTCGGCGGCGTCCACGAGGCGGCGGCGGGACAGACGGTGGAAGCCTGCTTCGACGGACGCTACACGATCGGCTGCAGATTGAAGGCGGCAGGTCCCCAATAAGAAAGACCGCGGGGCCGCGAAGGAGAGGGACAGGATGGCGAACGAGATTCCGGGGGCCGAAGCCGAATCCGCCGAACAGGGACGGAACGGCCGGGTCCGCTGGATCGTCGTCGCTTTGCTCTTCGCCGCGACCGTCATCAACTATATCGACCGGCAGACGATCGCCCTCCTGAAACCGACGCTGCAAAGCGAGTTCCACTGGAACGAGCTGACCTATTCGAACATCGTCATCTGGTTCCAGGCCGCCTATGCGCTCGGTTACATCTTCTTCGGAGGCTTCGTCGACCGGGTCGGCGCGCGGATCGGCTATGCGACCGCGTTCACCCTGTGGACCGCCGCCCATATCCTCCACGCCGCCGCGAGCACCGTCTTCGGCTTCTCGGCGGTCCGTTTCCTGCTCGGCATCGGCGAAAGCGGCAATTTCCCCGCCGGCCTCAAGGCCGTCACCGAATGGTTCCCGAAGAAGGAACGGGCGCTCGCCACCGGCATCTTCAACGCCGGCTCCAATATCGGCGCCATCGTCGCGCCGTGGATCGTCCCGGCGATCACCCTTGCCTATAGCTGGCGGGCCGCCTTCGTCATCACCGGCCTCGGCAGCCTCCTCTGGCTGGTCGCCTGGATCGCCCTCTACCGGCGGCCGCGCGAATCGAAGCGACTCTCCGCCGCCGAGCGCGCCTATATCGAGCGCGACGCCGCCGATCCGGTCGCCAGGGTGCCATGGCTCCAGCTGGTCGGCCGCCGCGAGACCTGGGCCTTCGCGATCGGCAAGTTCCTGACCGATCCGGTCTGGTGGATGTTCCTCTTCTGGCTGCCCGACTTCCTGGTGAAGCGCCACGGGCTCGATCTCGCCACCTTCGGGCCGCCTTTGATCGTCATCTACCTGCTCTCGGACGTCGGCTCGGTCGCCGGCGGGTGGCTGTCCTCGGCTTTGATCCACCGCGGCTGGTCGATCAACCGCGCCCGCAAGACGACGATGCTGATCTGCGCCCTGGCCGTCACTCCGATCGTCTTCGGCCAATATGTCGACAATCTGTGGGCCGCCGTCTTCATCATCGGCCTCGCCGCCGCCGCCCACCAGGCCTGGTCGGCCAATCTCTACACCATCCCGTCGGACGTCTTCCCGCGCAAGGCGGTGGGCTCGGTCATCGGCATCGGCGGCACCGCCGGCGCGATCGGCGGCGCCCTGTTCTCGGCCTATATCGGGCAGGTGCTGGAGCGGGTCGGGACCTACAGCCCGATCTTCTATGTCGCCGGCTCGGTCTATCTGATCGCCTTGCTCATCATCCACCTGCTGACGCCGCGGCTCGAGCCGGCTGCGATCGCCTGAGGCGCTCGTTCAGCTCCGGACCCGCGCGATCCAGGCGGCGAAGGCCTCGACGAAGCCGCGCAGGAACTTCTCCGTCCCCTCGTTCTTCACCGAGCCGTCGTCGCCGAACAGTTGGGCGGCGTTGCCGATATAGGCTTCGGGCTGCTGCAGCGCCGGCATGTCGAGGAAGACGAGCGACTGGCGGAGGTGATGATTGGCCCCGAAGCCGCCGATCGCGCCCGGCGAGACGCTGACCACCGCCGCCGGCTTGCCGCGCCAGACGCTCTGCCCGGGAGGCCGGGAGCCGACGTCGATCGCGTTCTTGAGCAGGCCCGGCACCGAGCGATTATATTCCGGCGTCACGAACAGGATCGCGTCCATCGGGCGCACGCGGTCGCGGAATTCCGCCCATAAGCGCGGCGGATCGGCTTCCAGATCCTCATTGTAGAGGGGAAGTCCGCCGATCTCGACCTCCTCGAAGCGGAGGCTCGGCGGCGCGAATTTCTCGATCGCGCGGGCCGCTTTCCGGTTCAGCGACGCCTTGCGCAGGCTGCCGACGAGGGTGGCGATTGCATAGGGCTCGGCCATGGGGCTCCTCCGGCCCCTCCAACGCCCGATCCGGGCCCTGGTGCCACGCCCCCTTCCGGTGCGGCCTCATCCACCGCACCGGCTTTGGAGATTCATTCTCCGTCGTCGAACTTGCGCCATTCCTCCCGGGTCATGCAGAGCCGCTCCGGCTTCGCATGGCTTCCGGTCGTCTGGTAGGTGCGGCAGGTCTTCTGCGGCCCCTTGTCCTTGGTCCCATCGGCCTGCTGCGACGCGGCGGCGGCGTCCATGGACGTGGCTGCCGACCGGCCCTTGTTCGCCATCGCCGGGGTGGCGATCAAGGCGGCGAGCGCGATGATGGCAATGCGTTTCATCCTCATTCTCCCGGGGCGTCGTGCCCTGCCCCGGATTCTACCGGAGGCCGTGAATCGCCGGAATACGGGCGCGGGTCGCCGGCAGAAGCGCCCCGGCGGTTCGTCGAACCGTCTGACGGTTCGTCGAAAAGCGAGGCGGCCGGCCCCCGCGCCGGATCGCCCACGGCACCGCGCGGCGAATCGCGAGACCAGGGTCCGGACCCATTACCGGCAATGGTCAGGATCGCCCGGAGAAGGGCACCGGCAAGGAGCGGTGTGCAGGGCGGGCTCATTGCCCGCACAAGCGCCGCGACGGTGCCGGTGCCCTTCTCCGGGCGACCGCCCTTCGGCTGCCTGCCTGCGGCAGCCGCTCAGGGTCAACTGCGCCTGCGGCGCAGCGGCGAGGCGGAGAGACGGCCATGGCGTCGTTGCTCGTCGGTCACGATGGATCGCCATCGCTCCACTCCTCGCGCCTAGCCCTGACCGCCTCTCCGCCTCGTCATGGCCGTTGCCGGTAATGGGTCCGGACCCTAGCTTCCGGGGCCTGATTCGGCTATGAAACAGCCACTTGCCGTGGAGGGAGACTGGCCATGGGATTTGCACTCTTTGCACTGCTTTCCGCCGTCCTTGCGGCACCGGCCGCCCCGGCGGCGGCTGACGCCGCGCGCCAGGGGGAAGCCAATGCCGCCTTCAATCTCTATCCCAGGGAGTCGCTCGCCAATGGCGAGCAGGGCATTGTCTCCTACCATGTCCGGATCGACTCGCGCGGCCGCCCGACCGAATGCGAGGTCACCGGATCGAGCGGCTATCGGCGGCTGGACGACGCGACCTGCATGATGCTGATGGACCGGGCCCAGTTCACGCCTTCGCGCGACGAGAGAGGCCATGTCGTCCGTTCCGGCTTCGACGGGAAGGTGGTCTGGAGGATCGGCTGAGGCCCGTGCGGCTTGCCTTCGGGCGTGCGTTCGTCCACTGGCCGCGGGCCGGATTCATCCGGCATTCAACGATATGAGCACAGATTCCGTCCGATGATGGCCGGCCTTGCCCGTCCGCTTGCCTGCGATCGTGCCGAGCGCGCCCCCGCGCCGTCGGCCGACGGCATGCGCGTGGCTTTGTTCTCGGGCAATTACAATTGCGTCCGCGACGGGGCGAACCGGGCGCTCAACCGGCTCGTCGCGCACCTGATCGCCCGCGGAGCGCGCGTGCGCGTCTATTCGCCGACCAACAACAGGCCCGCTTTCCCTCCGGCGGGCGAGCTCGTCTCGGTGCCGTCGGTCGGCATTCCGGGACGCTCCGAATATCGCGTCGCTTTGGGCCTGCCGCGCGCCATCCGCCGCGACATCGTCGATTTCGCGCCGACCCACTTCCACCTCTCCTGCCCCGATTTCCTCGGCATGCGCGCGGTGGCGCTGGCGAAGAGCCTCGGTGTGCCGGCCATCGCCAGCATGCATACGCGATTCGAGACCTATCCCGCTTATTACGGCCTCGATTTCCTCGCGCCGCCGATCGAGCGCCGGCTGAAGAAATTCTATACGCGCTGCGATCATATCCTCGCGCCGAGCCCGCTCATGGCCGACATCCTCCACGGCTACGGCGTCGCGGCCGACCGCGTCCATATCTGGAGCCGCGGCGTCGACCGCTCGGTCTTCTCGCCCGACCGGCACGACGAGGCCTGGCGGCTGGAGCTTGGCTATGGCGAGGACGACCCTCTCCTCCTCTTCTTCGGCCGCCTCGTCCAGGAAAAGGGCCTCGACGTCTTCGCCGCGACCATGGACGAGCTGCAGCGGCGGGGCCGCCGGTTGCGGCCTCTGGTCGTCGGCGACGGGCCGGCGCGGGCGTGGCTCGAGGAACGCCTCCCCGACGCGCTCTTCACCGGCCATATCGAAGGCGCGGCGCTCGGCCGCGCCGTCGCCAGCGCCGACATATTGATCAATCCGAGCGTCACCGAGGCGTTCGGCAACGTCAATCTCGAGGCGATGGCCTCCGGCATCGCCATCGTCACCGCCGACGTCGGCGCCTCGCGGGTCCTGATCGACCATGGCGAGCAGGGCCTGCTCGTCCCGCCCAAGGATCCGGCGGCTTATGCCGACGCGGTCGAGGCTCTGATCGGCTTCCCCGCCCGGCGCAGGCGGCTGGGCGAAGCGGCGGTCGCCGCGAGCCGGGCCTATAATTGGACCGACATTCTCGATTCGGTCGTCGAGGTCTACCGGCTGGCTTCGAGCTAACGCCGTCCCTGGTGACGGATATTGCCGGGGCGGCCGCGGCGGCCCTTCATCCGTCCCTTGGCATCTCCGCGGCGCGTCGGCCCTGCCCGCCCGCCCGCCAAAGGCGCGTCGGGAAGCGCGAAGCGCAGGCCGCCCGAGACCGGGTTCGCCTCGACGAGCCGCAGGGTGAGGCGCCGGCCGAGGGTGAAGCGCGTGTCGCTATCCTCGCCCACGAGGCTCTGGCTCGCTTCTTCGTAACGATAATATTCGGTGCCGAGGGTGGAGACCGGCACCAAACCGTCGCCGCCAAGCCCCTCGACCGTGGCGAAGAAGCCGAAGGGCTGGACGCCGGTGATCCGGCAGGCGACGAGATCGCCGACGCGCTCGGACAGATAGGCGGCGACATAGCGGTCCAACGTCTCGCGTTCCGCCTCCATCGCCCGCCGTTCGAGCTGCGAGACGAGCTCGCCCGTCACCTCCATCGATTGCGCCTCCTGGTCGGAGAGGCCGCCCTCGCCGAGCCCGTAGGCGCGCACCAGCGACCGGTGGACGATCAGGTCCGCATAGCGACGGATCGGGCTGGTGAAATGGGCGTAGGAGCCGAGCGCGAGGCCGAAATGGCCGGTGTTGCGCGGCGCGTAATAAGCCTGCGTCTGGGTGCGCAGGATCTGCTCCATGATCTGGGGGAGGACGTGGGGTTCGCTGTCGCTTGCTTCATCTTCCTCTGCTCCCAGGGAGGAAGCGCCACGAACGCGCTCGATGATGCGGTTGAACGTCGCCGGCCGCACCACCTGGCCAAGCGCGAACTCGATGCCGAACGTCGCCAGATAATCCTTGAGCGCGACCAGTTTTTCGCGGCCCGGCGGCTCGTGGTCGCGGTACATTATCGGGGCCTTTTTCGCCTCCAGCGTCTTGGCCGCGGCGACATTGGCGGCGATCATATAATCCTCGATCAGCCGGTGCGCGTCGAGCCGCTCGCGCGGGGCGACCGAGGCGATGCGGCCCTTCTCGTCGAGGATGATTTGGCGCTCGGGCAGCTCCAGCGCCAGCGGCTCCCTCTTCTCCCGCGCCTTCGCAAGCGCGCGCCAGCAGGCCCAGAGCGGCTCCAGCGTCATATGGACCAATTTCTCCGGCACCGGCGGCGGCTCGGCCTCGATCTCCGGCATCCAGCAGACGGGCGAGGAGATTTCGATCCGCTCCTGGCCGCGCGACCGGTCGATCGCCGCCTGCGCGTCCTCATAAGCGATATTGGCGGCGATGCGGACGCGGGCGCGGGCGAAGCGCCAGGATTTGAGCTGGCCGTCCTTCGTCACCTGGAGATGGCAGACCAGAGCGGCGCGGTCCTCCCCTTCCTTCAGCGAACAGATGTCCGCCGAAAGCGTCTCGGGCAGCATCGGCACCACCCGGTCGGGGAAATAGACGCTGTTCCCGCGCCTGCGCGCCTCCTTGTCCAGCGCCGAGCCCGGGCGGACGTAGAAGGCGACGTCGGCGATGGCGACCATCGCCTTCCAGCCGCCAGGATTGGCGGGATCGTCGTCGGGAGCTGCCCAGACGGCGTCGTCGTGGTCGCGGGCGTCGGCCGGATCGATGGCGACGATGGGAATGTGGGTGAGGTCTTCGCGCACTCCTCCCCGGGACGGGGAGGGGGACCGCCGGAACGGCGGTGGAGGGGTCGATGCGCTCGGTGCCACGACCCCTCCACCAGCCTTCGGCTGGTCCCCCTCCCCGTTCCGGGGAGGAGCGAGATCCTGCCGCGCCACACGTTCCGCTTCCTCCAGCACCTGCTCCGGAAACTCATGCGGGATGCCATGCTTGTGGATGGCGATGAGGCTGAAGCTGCGGGGGGCGAAGGGGTCGCCGAGCACGTCCGAAACCCGGGCGGTGAGGCGCGGCGGGCGGCCGGTCTTTTCGGCGAGGACGAGGTCGCCCGGCTCGGCCGGGCCGAGATCGGAGATGGGAAGCTCGCGCCGTTCCTTCTTCTCGACCGGCTTGAGCCAATAGCCGCCCTCGCCTTCCTTGTGGACGACGCCGAGGACGAGCTCGCTGCCTTTCAGCAGCTTCTTCATCGGGTGCGCCGCATAGCCGTTGCCGCGCTGCTCGGTGCGGGCGAGGATGCGGTCGCCGACGCCGAGCGCCGATCCCCTGCTTTTGCGCTCCAGCACCCGCAGCCGCGGCTCGGGCGCGTCGGACTCCCAGCGTTCCGGCACCGCCCAGACCTGGCCGCTGTCGTCGACGTCGGTGACTCGCAGCACCGTCACCTTGGGCACACCGCCGGCCTTGTGGAAGGCGCGGCCCGGCGAGGCGTCGATCAGCCCTTCGTCGGCCATGTCGGCGAGCAGGATCTTCAATTCGCTCTTGTCGGCGCCGGAGAGGCCGAAGGCGCGGGCGATCTCGCGCTTCCCCGCCGGCTGGTCGCTCGCCGCGATGAAATCGAGGATCTGCTGCCGGGTCGGAAGTCCGCTGCTGCGTCTCTGTCGTGTCATCCGAGGGTCCGTGAACCCTATTTGCCGCGCGTGACCGGCGGTGGGGGCGTGTAGGGACGGAACGCGCCGCCGGGCACGGCGGATGCGATCGGGGATTCGGAGCCGTCGGCGGCGACCGAGGAGATTCCGAACACCCAATCGTCGACGCGGACATGGGCCAGAACCTGCTTCGTCACATTGCCGGCCACGCGCAGGCTGTGCGTCCAATTGGCGCCGTCGGTCTCGCGCCAGCGGATCATATAGGCCGCCGCGCCGGGCACCGTATCCCAGGCCAAAATCGTGTCGCTCGATACCGCGCCCTGGACCTTGGGCTCGGGCGGCATCGGCGCGCTGGCGAGGCCGGCGAGACCCGCCACGTTGAGCTGGGTCACCTTGCGCAGATAGGGAAAGTCCATCCTGTCGATCGTGTCGCCGTACTGGATGCCGTTCTGCGTCCTCAGATCCTGGTGCTGCCAATTGTAATTCTCGACCGCGACGGTGAAGCGGACGGCGGGAAAACCGAGGTTGAGGAATTCGATATCGTCGCCGCCGCGGCCGAACCGGTCGGTGCGCCAGACCTGCTTGACGTCGAGGCCGATCTGCAGCCGGTCGGCGAGCGTGTCGAGCCAGCGCGAGATGTTGCGTCCCGGCGCGTCATTCTCGCCGCCGAGGCTGCGCTGGAGCCGGGCGAGCTCCTCATGCCCCTGCCAGCGCGGCCCCTCGGAGAAGATGCGGACGTGGCTTTTGTCGCAGACATGGTCGGCGCCGCAGCTGCTCCCGATGATGTCGTTGTTGAAATCGGCTTCGACCTGCCAGCCCTGCGCCTTGGCATAATCGGCGATGGTCTTGCCGCCGTAGAGCCCCTGCTCCTCGCCCATCAAAGCCGCGTAGACGATGGTGGCGGGGAATTTGTATTCCGAAAGCACCCGCGCCGCCTCGATCACGGCGGCGGTGCCGGAGCCGTCGTCATTCGCGCCCGGCGCGTCGGCGGTGGCGTTCATCACGTTCGAGACGCGGCTGTCGATATGGCCGGTGATGATGATCACGCGATTGGGATCGGTCGTGCCGCGCTGGATGGCGACGATGTCGCGGACGCGAACGCCGTTCGGGCTGCGCGGGCCGGTGAAATCCTCCTCCGGCGTGACGATGGTGAGGCAGCCGCCGCACGCCCGCGACGTGCGCCCGAATTCCTCAGCCGCCCAATGCTCGGCGGCGCCGATGCCGCGATTGGGATCGGTCATCGACGACAGGGTATGGCGCGTGCCGAAGCTCACCAGTTTCTCGACGATGGCGTGAAGGCGCGCCTCGCTCACCTGGGCGGCGGCCTGGCGGGGCGTCACCGCGCCGGCGGGAGCGGCGGCAAGGCAAGCAAAAACGACGGCGGAAAAAGCGGGCGGGAGGAGGCGGTTTTTCATGGCCCCCGCCTCTGGACCGGCCCCGCGCGGGACGCAAGCCGTCTGCGAACGGCATGCTGAGGTCGACGAACGGCACTTCCTTCGGCGCTTCCGCTCTGGCAGATCGGGACTCTGCCAAAGGGGAAAATGGGATGCTTGAGCTCAACGACGTCAGCCACGTCTATCCGAACGGGACACGGGCGCTCGACCATGTGACCTTGTCGATCCCGCGCGGCATGTTCGGCCTGCTCGGGCCCAACGGCGCCGGCAAGTCGACCCTGATGCGCACGGTCGCGACCCTGCAGACGCCGACCGAGGGCAGCATCCGCTTCGGCGACATCGACGTCATCGCCGATCCCGAGCGGCTGCGGCGCACCTTGGGCTATCTGCCGCAGGATTTCGGCGTCTATCCGCGCGTTTCCGCCTACGACATGCTCGATCATATGGCGGTGCTGAAGGGCATCGCCTCGGCCGGGGAACGGCGCACGACGGTCGAGCGACTGCTCGTCCAGACCAATTTGTGGAGCGTCCGCAAGCGCGCGCTCGCCGGCTTCTCGGGCGGCATGCGCCAGCGCTTCGGCATCGCCCAGGCCCTGATCGGCAACCCCGAGCTGATCATCGTCGACGAGCCCACCGCCGGCCTCGACCCGGAGGAGCGCAACCGCTTCCTGAACCTGCTCGCCGAGATCGGCGAGCATGTCGTCGTCATCCTCTCGACCCATATCGTCGACGACGTCTCCGACCTCTGCCCGCTCATGGCGGTGCTCGCGGCGGGGCGGATCCAGCTCGAGGGCGCGCCGCTCGCTTTGATCGAAAAGACTCGCGGCCGGATCTGGATGAAGGTGATCGACCGCTCCGAGCTCGACGCGGCCAAGCAGAAAAACGAGGTGATCTCGACCCGCCTGTTCGCCGGGCGAACCGTCATCCACGTCCTTGCCGACAAGGATCCGGGCGACGGCTTCACCGCCGTCGACGGCGGCCTCGCCGACGTCTATTTCTCGACGCTCGCGCAATCGCGCCGCGCGGCCTGAGCGGGAGCGAAAACCATGTTCGCCAGGATCGCGGGCTTCGAGCTGCGCTACCAGATGAAGAACCCGGTCTTCTGGGTTGCGATCATCATCTTCTTCCTCCTCGCCTTCGGGCTTGCCGCGGCGCCGGTCTTCCCGCTCGGCGGCGGCAACATCCACCGCAACGCCCCGGCCTCGGTAATGCGGCTGCAGGTCGCATTCGGCCTCTTCTACATGTTCATCACCACCGCCTTCGTCGCCAATGTGGTGGTGCGCGACGACGAGACCGGCTTCGGCGCGATGGTGCGCTCGACGCCGATCACGCGGTTCCAATATCTGATCGGCCGCTTCGCCGGCGCCTCTTTGGCCGCGGCGGTCGCCTGGCTCGTCATCCCGATCGCCATGTGGCTGGCGAACCTGATGCCGTGGCTGGACCCGGACACGCTCGGGCCCAATGGGATCGGCGGCTATGCCTATGGCTTCTTCATCTTCGGCCTGCCGGACATCCTGGTCACGGCCGCCATTTTCTTCGTTGCGGCGACGCTGACGCGATCGATGATGTGGACCTATGTCTGCGTCGTCGCCTTCTTCCTCGCCTGGTTCATCTTCGTGCAGATCGGAGCCCAGAAACCCGAATATGGCGATTGGTTCGGCATCTTCGAACCGTTCGGCGGGACCGCGCTCGGGCGGACCGTGCGCTACTGGACGCCGGCCGAATATAACAATCTGCTGCCGCCGCTGAAGGGCGTGCTGCTGATCAACCGGCTGCTGTGGCTCGGCATCGGCACCGCCTGCCTGGCGCTGGCGGTCAATCGCTACCGCTTCGCCGAGGCCGGCGCGAAGCCCGGCCAGGCGGAGCAGCAGGACGAGCCCACCGCCGGGCCCGAACCTTCGGCGCCGCTGCCGGAGGCGCGCCCCGGCTCCGCCGCCTGGGCGCAATTCCGCTCGCGCACCGCCGTCGAGATGAAGCAGGTCTTCCGCAGCGCCGCGTTCCTCGTCCTGCTCGCGCTCGGCGCGCTCAATTCGGGGCTCGGCCTGTGGTTCGGCCGGGATCTGTTCGGAACGCCGACCCTGCCCCTCGCCCATGTCGTCATTCCGGTGCTGAGGGGCTCGTTCTTCCTCTTCCCGGTCATCATCTCGATCTATTATGCGGGCGAGCTGGTGTGGCGCGAGCGCGACCGGCACCTGCACGAGATCGTCGACGCGACGCCGTTGCCGGACTGGGCCTATGTCGTTCCGAAGACGGTCGCGGTCTCCCTCGTCCTGATCTCGACCCTCATTTTCTCGATCGTCATCGCCTTCGCGATCAATCTCGGCAAGGGATGGCCGCATTTCGAGCTCGGCAAATACCTGCTCTGGTATCTGCTGCCGGCGAGCGTCGACATGGTCATGTACGCGATCCTGGCGGTGTTCGTGCAATCGCTGAGCCCGAACAAATATGTCGGCTGGGGCGTGATGGTGCTGTTCATGGTGGCGACCATCGTCCTCCCCCTGCTCGGTCTCTCCCACGACCTCTATATTCCGCTGCAGACGCCGAACGAGCCGCTTTCGGACATGAACGGGGCGGGCACCTATTGGATCGGCGCCTGGTGGTTCCGGCTCTACTGGATGGCTTTCTGCGCGATCCTGCTCGTCGTCTCGCACCTGCTGTGGCGGCGGGGGACCGAGACTCGGCTGATGCCGCGCCTGCGCCGCCTGCCCCATCGGCTGAACGGCAGCCCGGGGGTGATCGCCGGCCTCGCGCTGATCGTCTTCGTCGCGACCGGCGCCTGGAATTTCTACAACACCAACATCCTCAACCATTATCGGACGATCTGGGACCGCGAGCAGTTCCAGGTGGATTACGAGAAGAAATATCTGAAATATGCGAGCCTGCCGCAGCCGACGGTCAGCAAGGTCGTCCTGAACGTCGCCCTCTATCCGGACCGGATCGACGCGGTGACCCACGGCAGCTACGCGCTCACCAACCTCACCCGGGCGGCTATTCCGGAAGTGCATGTCCGCACCGACGACGATCTCGCTTCGTCGCAAATCGTGTTCCCGGGCGCGCGCCTCAAATCGGAGGATAAGAGGTTCGGCTACCGCATCTACACGCTCGACCGGCCGATGCAGCCCGGCGAGACTCGGATGATGAGCTTCACCACCGAGCGGCGGCAGGTCGGCTTCCGCAACGGCGGCAACGACACCAGGCTGGTGACAAACGGAACCTTCCTCAACAATTTCGAGATCGCGCCTTTGATCGGCATGGACAGGAACGGCCTGCTCACCGACCGCGCGCGCCGCCGCCGCTACGGCCTGCCGCCCGAGCTGCGGCCGGCGAAGCTCGAGGATCTCTCGGCCACCGCGCACAATTATATCCATGCCGGCTGGACGACGTCCGACATCATCGTCTCGACCGAGGCGGACCAGATCCCGATCGCGCCGGGCAGGGAGGTCTCCGAAGCCGTCGCCAACGGGCGCCGCACCGCGCGCTTCGTCTCGAACGTGCCGATCCTCGACTTCTTCTCGATCCAGTCGGCGCGCTATGCCGAGAAGCACCGCCGCTACAAGGGCATCGACCTCACCATTTATTATCACCCGCCGCACGATTTCAACGTCGACCGGATGCTGAACGCGCTCCAATACGGGCTCGATTATTACCAGAAGAATTTCGGGCCCTATCAGTTCGACCAGGTCCGCATCCTCGAATTCCCCGATTATGCGGCCTTCGCCCAGTCCTTCGCCAACACCATCCCCTATTCCGAAGCGATCGGTTTCATCGCCGACACGCGCGACCCCGACAAGATCGACGCCGTCACCTATGTGACCGCGCACGAGCTCGGCCACCAATGGTGGGCGCACCAGATCGTCGGCGCGGACATGCAGGGTTCGACGATGCTGTCGGAGACGCTCGCCCAATATTCGGCCCTGATGGTGATGAAGCACCTCTATGGCGAGGACCAGATGCGGCGCTTCCTCAAGGACGAGCTCGACACCTATTTGCGCGCCCGCGCCACCGAGGGCGTGGAGGAGCAACCGCTCGAGCGCGTCGAGAATCAGACCTATATCCATTACAACAAGGGGTCGCTGGTCATGTACCTGCTCCAGCAGAGGCTGGGCGAGGATGCGGTGAACCGCGCGATCCGCGCGATCCTCGACAAGTACAAGTTCAAGGGCGCGCCTTACCCGCGCTCGATCGAGCTGGTCGACGCCTTCCGCAAGGAAGCGAAGACGCCCGAGCAGCAGCAGCTCATCACCGATCTGTTCGAGCGGATCGCCATCTACGACCTGAAGGCGATCGAACCGACCGCGGTGCGCCGCGCCGACGGCAAATGGGATGTGACAGTGCCGGTCGAGACCCGCAAATATTATGCGAGCGGCAAGGGCGCGGAGACCGAAGCGCCGCTCGACGACCGGATCGAGGTCGGCCTGTTCACCGCCATGCCCGGCCGCGGCAAGTTCGACCGCCGGAACGTCGTCCAGATCGTGCGGATGCCGGTCCATAGCGGCCGGCAGAGCTTCCACTTCGTGACGACGGTGAAGCCGACCTATGCCGGGATCGATCCGTACAATTTCTACATCGACCGCAATTCGTCGGACAATGTCGCGCCGGTGAAGTGAGCTCTTCCGTCAGGCGCCGACCACCTGCTGCTCGATCACCCCGAAGATCGGGTGGCCGTGTTCGTCGTCCATCCAGATGCGGACATTGTCGCCGTGCCGCAGGAACGGCGTGGACGGCTTGCCTTCGAGGATCGTCTCCACCGTCCGCACCTCGGCGATGCAGCTATAGCCGAGGCCGCCTTGGTCGATCGGCCGCCCCGGCCCGCCATCGGAATCGCGGTTCGACACCGTGCCCGAGCCGACGATCGAGCCGGCGCCGATGTTCCTCGTCTTCGCCAGATGCGCGATCAACGTTCCGAAATCGAAAGTCATGTCGACGCCGGCATCGGCGCGGCCGAAGGGGCGGCCGTTGAGGTCGACCTTGAGCGGTCCGTGCAGCTTGCCCTCGTGCCAGCTTGTCCCAAGCTCGTCGGGCGTGACGAAGACCGGCGACAAGGCCGAGGCGGGCTTGGACTGGAGGAAGCCGAAGCCCTTGCCGAGCTCGGCCGGGATGAGGTTGCGCAGGGAAACATCGTTGACGAGCCCGACGAGCAGGATGCGCGATAGCGCCTCCTCGCGCGACGCGCCGCGCGGCACGTCGCCCGTCACCACCACGATTTCGGCCTCGAGGTCGCAGCCCCAGGCCTCGTCCGGCAGCCGGATCGCCGCGCGCGGCGCGAGCATCTCGTCGGATGCGCCCTGATACATGAGCGGATCGGTCCAGAAGCTCTCGGGCATCTCGGCCCCGCGCGCCTTCCGGACGAGCTGGACGTGGTTCACATAGGCCGAGCCGTCCGCCCATTGAAAGGCACGCGGCAGCGGCGCCAGCGCCTCGCGCTCGTGGAAGCGGTCGCGCGGGATCGTCTTATGCTCCAGATCGGTGGCGAGCAGGCGGAGCTGCGGCTCGGCCCGTGCCCAATCGTCGAGCGCGGCCTGCAAATTCGGCGCGACATGCCCCGCATCCGCGCACCAGGCGAGGTCGTGGCTCACCACCACCAGCCGCCCGTCGCGTCCCCCGGCAAGGGATCCAAGCTTCATAAATGTCTCCAAGCTCCTCCCCGGAACGGGGAGGGGGACCAGCCATAGGCTGGTGGAGGGGCCGGGCACGGCGCGACGACCCCTCCACCGCCGTTCCGGCGGTCCCCCTCCCCGTTCCGGGGAGCATTGGCAACTGGAATTTCGGCCCCTGCTTGATTACAGGCCGCACGGCATCGGCGCCCCTCCGTCCGCCCTCTTCTGCACAGGGATATGGGCAAAATGCCCATGGCGGGCGGCGGAATGGCGGGTCCATCCCGCCGGCGGCGGCACGAACCTGGAGAGTGACATGCGGAACATCGATCATTTCATCGGCGGCGCGGCGCTCGCGTCCGGCGAGAGGCGGGGCGACGTCTTCGACCCGAACAATGGCGGCGTGCAGGCCAAGGTGGGCTTCGGCACCGCCGGCGACCTCGACCGCGCGGTCGCGGCGGCGCGCGAGGCCTTCCCCGCCTGGGCGGCGACCAACCCGCAACGCCGCGCCCGGGTGATGTTCAAATATAAGGAGCTGGTCGAACGGAATATGGAGGATCTCGCCCTCCTTCTCGCCTCCGAGCACGGCAAGGTGGTCGCGGACGCGCGCGGCGACGTCCAGCGCGGGCTCGAGGTGATCGAATATTCCTGCGGCATCCCGCACGCGCTGAAGGGCGAATATACGCAGGGCGCGGGCCCCGGCATCGACGTCTATTCGATGCGCCAGCCGCTCGGCATCGTCGCCGGAATCACCCCGTTCAACTTCCCGGCGATGATCCCGATGTGGATGTTTGGCCCGGCCATCGCCTGCGGCAACGCCTTCATCCTCAAGCCCTCCGAACGCGATCCCTCCGTCCCCGTCCGGCTCGCCGAATTGATGACGGAAGCGGGCCTGCCCGACGGCATCCTCCAGGTCGTCCATGGCGACAAGGAGATGGTCGACGCGATCATCGACCATCCCGAGATCAAGGCGATCAGCTTCGTCGGCTCCTCCGACATCGCCCATTATATCTACGCCCGCGGCAACGAGCAGGGAAAGCGGGTCCAGGCCTTCGGCGGCGCCAAGAATCATGGCATCGTCATGCCCGACGCCGATCTCGACATGGTGGTGAACGACCTCGCCGGCGCCGCCTTCGGCTCGGCGGGCGAGCGCTGCATGGCGCTTCCGGTGGTGGTGCCGGTCGGCGAGAAGACGGCCAATGCCCTGCGCGAGAAATTGATCCCGGCGATCGAAGGGCTGCGCGTCGGAGTCTCGACCGATGCCGAAGCCCATTACGGCCCCGTCGTCAGCGCCGCCCACAAGGCGCGGATCGAGCATTATATCCAGATGTGCGCCGATGAAGGCGGCGAGCTGGTCGTCGACGGCCGCGGCTTCGCGCTTCAGGGGCATGAGGAGGGCTTCTTCATCGGCCCCACCTTCTTCGACCATGTGAAGCCGAATTTCCGCTCCTACAAGGAGGAGATTTTCGGTCCGGTCCTGCAGATGGTCCGCGCCGACAGCTTCGAGGAGGCCGTGCGCCTCCCCTCCGATCACGAATATGGCAACGGCGTCGCCATCTTCACCCGCAACGGCCACGCCGCCCGCGAGTTCGCGCAGCGGGTCAATGTCGGCATGGTCGGGATCAACGTGCCGATCCCGGTGCCGGTCGCCTATCACACGTTCGGCGGCTGGAAGCGCAGCGGCTTCGGCGACATCGACCAGCACGGGCCGGAGGGCGTGCGTTTCTGGACCAAGATCAAGAAGGTCACCCAGCGCTGGCCCGACGGCAGCGTGACTGGGGAGAATGCGTTCGTGATTCCGACCATGGGGTGATCAGTCCTCCCCGCTCGCGGGGAGGGGGACCATGCGAAGCATGGTGGAGGGGGGGTCGTGCCAGGTGCCGGCTCCCCTCCACCAGCCTGCGGCTGGTCCCCCTCCCCGTACCGGGGAGGATTTAGTAAGGGCCTTGCATGACCCAATTCGATCTCACCGACGAGCAGCGCCAGATCCAGGAGATGGCGCGCGCCTTCACCGCCGAGGAGATTTCGCCCCACGCCGCCGCGTGGGACGAGAAGCACATCTTCCCGCGCGACACGATCCGCCATGCCGCCGAGCTCGGCTTCGGCGCGATCTACGTTTCGGAGGAAGCGGGCGGCATCGGCCTCGGCCGGCTCGAGGCGGCGCTCATCATGGAGGCGATGGCTTATGGCTGCCCCTCCACCGCCGCCTTCATCTCGATCCACAATATGGCGAGCTGGATGATCGACCGCTTCGGCTCGGCGGCGGTGAAGGAGAAATATCTGCCGTCTTTGGTGACGATGGAGAAGATGGCCTCTTACTGCCTCACCGAGCCCAGCTCCGGCTCGGATGCTGCGGCGCTGAAGGCCAAGGCGGTGAAGGACGGCGATTCCTACATCGTCTCCGGCTCCAAGGCCTTCATCTCGGGCGGCGGCGAGAATGAAATCTACGTCACCATGGTCCGCACCGGGCAGGAGGGGCCGAAAGGGATCTCATGCCTCGTCGTCGAGAAGGACATGCCCGGCGTCAGCTTCGGCGCGCAGGAGAGGAAGCTCGGCTGGCATTCGCAGCCGACCGCCCAAGTCAATTTCGACGAGGTGCGGGTGCCGGCGGAAAATCTCGTCGGCGGCGAGGGCGAAGGCTTCCGCATCGCGATGATGGGGCTGGACGGCGGCCGCCTCAACATCGGCGCCTGCTCGCTCGGCGGCGCCCAGCGCTGCCTCGACGAGGCGATCGGCTATACCAAGGAGCGCAAGCAGTTCGGCAATCCGATCGCCGATTTCCAGGCGACCCAATTCACGTTGGCGGACATGGAGACCGAGCTGCAGGCGGCCCGCACCTTGCTCTATGCGGCCGCGGTCAAGGTGACCGAGAATGCGCCGGACAAGACGAGGTTTGCGGCCATGGCGAAGAGGCTGGCGACCGATACCGGCTCGTCGGTGGTCGACCGCGCGCTCCAGCTCCACGGCGGATACGGCTATCTGATGGACTATCCGATCGAGCGTTTCTGGCGCGACCTGCGCGTCCATTCGATCCTGGAAGGCACCAACCAGATCATGCGCGTGATCGTGGCCCGGGATTTGCTGCGGCAGTGAGCGATGTCCTGACGCGGGTCGACGGCAAGGTCGGCCGCATCCGCTTGAACCGGCCGAAGGCGCTCCACGCGCTGACCAAGGACATGTGCAGCGCGATGATCGCCGCACTGCTCGACTGGCGCGACCAGGCAGAGGTCGAGGCGATGATGCTCGATCACGCCGAAGGCCGCGGCTTCTGCGCGGGCGGGGACGTCGTCATGATCGCCAGGAGCGGGGCGAGCGACGGGGCAGAGGCGCGGGCCTTCTTCCATGAGGAATATCGGCTCAACCATCTCCTCTTCACTTATGCCAAGCCGACCATCGCCTTCATGGACGGAATCACCATGGGCGGCGGCGTCGGCATCTCGCAACCCTGCCGCTGGCGCATCGCGACCGAGAATACGCGCTTCGCCATGCCCGAGACGGCGATCGGCCTGTTCCCCGACGTCGGCGGCGGCTGGTATCTGCCGCGCCTGCCCGGACGGGTCGGAATCTTCCTCGCCCTGACCGGCGCGCGGCTGGACGGCGCCGAATGCGTCGCGCTCGGCCTCGCCACCCATTATGTCCCCTCGCTCGCGCTCGACGACCTCAAGGCCCGGATCGTCGCCGCGCCGCGGAACATCGAGGCGATCCTGGACGAATTCAGCGCCACGCCGCCGCCGGCGCGGATCGCCGAGAATCGCGAGCGGATCGACCGGCTGTTCGCCTCCGACGATTATGAGGAGATCCTCGCCGCCCTCGAGGCGGACGGTTCGGATTGGGCGCAAAAGGAGCTGGCCACCCTCCGCACCAAGAGTCCGCAGGCCTGCAAGGTGTCGCTGCGCATCGTCTATGACGGCGCGCGCGTGCAGGATTTCGCGCACGAGATGAAGCAGGAATATGCGGTGGCGAGCCGGGTCGTGCAGCGCCACGATTTCGTCGAGGGCGTGCGCGCCTTGCTGGTCGACAAGGACAATCGGCCGCATTGGGATCCGCCGACGCCGGAAGGCGTGACCCAGCATCTGATCGACACGATCTTCGCGCCGCTGCCGCCGGGAGAGGAATGGACGCCGCTCTAGTAAGGCACGTCACCCCGGCGTAGGCCGGGGTCCCAGCGGGTGAAGAGCGCTGGGCCTTTTCTGTCCTGAGATCCCGGCCTTCGCCGGGATGACGAGGTGATGATGGACTACGAAAACATCCTGGTCGAACGGCGCGGCGCGGTCACTTTGATCACGCTCAACCGGCCGAAAGCGCTCAATGCGCTGAACAGCGCGGTGCTGGCGGAGCTGATCCAGGCCTTCGCCGCCTACGACGCCGACGACAGCCAGCATTGCGCCTTGCTCACCGGCAGCGAGCGCGCCTTCGCGGCCGGCGCCGACATCAAGGAGATGTCGCGCCAGGGCTTCGCCGAAATGTATGCCTCCAATTTCTTCGCCGGCTGGGAGCGGGTGACGGCGACGCGCAAGCCGTGGATCGCGGCGGTGGCCGGCTATGCGCTCGGCGGCGGCTGCGAGCTGGCGATGATGGCCGACTTCATCGTCGCCGCCGACAATGCCCAATTCGGCCAGCCCGAGATCAAGCTCGGAGTCACGCCCGGCATGGGCGGCTCGCAGCGCCTCACCCGCGCAATCGGCAAGGCCAAGGCGATGGAGATGTGCCTCACCGGCCGGATGATGGGCGCCGAGGAAGCCGAGCGCGCCGGCCTGGTCGCGCGGGTGGTGCCGGCGGATGCTTTGCTCGACGAGGCGCTGACGACGGCGGAGGCGATCGCCGGCATGGCGCCCTTGGCGGCGATCGCGACCAGGGAGATGGTCAACGCCGCCTTCGAGACCGGCCTTGCCCAGGGGATCGTCTTCGAGCGGCGTCTGTTCCACGGTCTGTTCGGGACCGAGGACCAGAAGGAGGGAATGAGCGCCTTCGTCGACAAGAGGAAGGCGGAGTGGAAGGGACGCTGACCCCTTCCCGCAGACCAATCACCAACCGTCATCCTGACGAACGTCAGGATCCAAGAACACCCGCGGTTGGAATTTATCGAGGAGGGTGTTCATGGATCCCGGATCAAGTCCGGGATGACGTGAAGGAAGAGAGTGAACAATGGCACGGATCGCATTCATCGGGCTTGGGAATATGGGCGGCGGGATGGCCGCGAACCTGGTCAAGGCGGGGCATGACGTCACCGCTTTCGATCTTTCCGACGCCGCGCTCGCCAAGGCGAAGAAGAGCGGTTGCATCCTCGCCAAATCGGCGGGAGAGGCGGTACGCAAGGCCGACGCGGTCGTCACCATGCTGCCCGCCGGCAAGCACGTCCGCCAAGTCTATGAATCGAGCGTGCTGGGCCAGGCCCTCACCACCGCGATCCTCATCGACTGCTCGACCATCGACGTCGCCACCGCGCGCGAGGAGATCCAGAAGGCGGACGCCGCCGGCTATCAGATGGTCGACGCGCCCGTTTCCGGCGGCATCGCGGCGGCGGATGCGGGCACGCTGACCTTCATGGCCGGCGGCAGCGACGCGGCGTTCGAACGCGCCCGGCCGATCCTCGAGAAAATGGGCAAGGCGGTGATCCATGCCGGGGGCCCGGGCGCCGGCCAGGCGGCCAAGATCTGCAACAACATGCTGCTCGGCGCCTCGATGATCGCGACCTGCGAGAGCTTCGTCCTCGCCCAGAAGCTCGGCCTCGATCCGCGGACCTATTTCGACATTGCCTCCAAGGCTTCCGGCCAATGCTGGTCGATGACGTCATATTGTCCGGTCCCCGGCGTCGGACCTGAGACGCCGGCCGACCGCGATTATGAAGGCGGCTTCGCGGCGGCCCTGATGCTGAAGGATTTGCGGCTCGCCATGGAGGCGGCGCAGAGCGTCGATGCTTACACGCCCATGGGGTCGGAGGCGGAAACGCTCTACGCCCGTTTCGCCGAGAGCCTGGGCGGCGGCGGCAAGGATTTTTCGGCGATCATCAGGATGATCGACGATAGCTGGACCGCCCGCTAGCCCGGCGGCGCTCCTCGATCGGCCCGTGCCGCGCGGCCATGTCGCCGGCGAAGCCGAAGGCGCCGCGCTCGGCCGAGGGCAATTTCGCCGGGCCGCCGCGGCGGACGAGATCGGCGACGCAGCGCTCGGCGGTCCTGCCGTCCCAAAGCGCCGGACAGCGCACCGGCCGCGGCGACTTCAACGCCGTCTCCAGCTCCAGCGCCAAAGTCTCGGGCCTGACCAGCCGGTTGGTGCCTTCGTCGATCGTCACCGGCCGCTCGGTATTCTCGCGCAGGGTCAGGCAGGGGATGCCGAGATAGGTCGTCTCTTCCTGAACGCCGCCGCTGTCGGTGATCGCCGCCGCCGCGCCGGTAACGAGGCTCATGAAGCGGACATAGGGCATCGGCTCGACCAGCCGGATGCCGGCGCGGGCGAGGCGGCTGTCGAGCAGGGCCCCGCGCAGCATCTTCGCGGTGCGCGGATGGACCGGAAAGACGAGCGGCAACGTCCGCTGCGTCTCGATCAGGGCATCGGCCAGGCGGACGAGTTGCGCCGGGTCGTCGACATTGGACGGCCGGTGCAGCGTGACGATTCCGTAGCCGCCGCGCTTCAGCTTCATCTCGCCCGGCACGTCGGCCGCCTCGATCGCCGGCCGGACCAGCTCGAAGCTGTCGATCATGATGTTGCCGACGCGGCTGATGCGCGACCTGGCGACCCCTTCAGCGCGCAAATTCTCGTCCGCGTCCGGCGACGGCGTCCACAAGACGTCGGAGAGCTGGTCGGTGACGAGCCGGTTCAACTCCTCGGGCATAGCGCGGTCGCGGCTGCGGAGGCCGGCTTCGAGATGGACGACCGGGATGCCGAGCTTGGCGCCGGTCAGCGCGCAGGCGGCGGTGGAATTGACGTCGCCGACGACCACCAGCCAGTCCGGCCGGTCGGCGAGCGCCACTTTCTCATAAGCGACGATCACGCCGCCGGTCTGCTGCGCATGGCTGCCCGAGCCGATGCCGAGATGAAAATCGGGCGCCGGCAGCTTCAAATCGGCGAAGAAGGCGTCCGACATGTTCTTATCATAATGCTGGCCGGTATGGACCAGCACGGGCGCGAAGCCGGGCTCGGCCGCGAGCGCGTGCCAGAGCGGCGCGACCTTCATGAAATTGGGCCGCGCGGCGGCGACCAGATGGATGCGCTGGGCCATGGCCGAAGCCATAGCCGGCAAGGTTTAACAGAGCGTGTGGCGCGCCGGAGTCCGGCCGCGCCACTTTGCCGCTCAATGCTTGTCGACCACCCGGCGCGCCGACGGCACCTGGCCGTTGATCCCCATGGTCGCGGCGTCGGGCAGATTGTCGGTCAGGATCAGGCAGTCGCCCTGGAAGCGCGGCTTGTTGTAGATCTGCCATTTCTCGCCCGGATAGAGGGCGATGCTGCGGATGTTCCAATCGGTGTGGATGAACGTATTGTCGCGATCGACCGTATAATTGTCGCCGTTGAAATTGGTGTCCTGGTAGAGGACCAGCTCGCCCTGGCGGGCCGGCGAATCCTTGGCGGCCGCGCTCGCGCCGCTCGCAAGCAAGGCCGCTGCCATGACGGAAATCGTGAGAGCTTTCATCGGCTTCATCCCCTCTATTGCCGTGGAAGCCCTTAGATAACAGGCTGATCCGGAAAGGAAACAGCCAAGCGGCCGGTCAGCAGGAGGCGAGCACCGCAGCCATCGCGCGCCGCCAGCCGTCGAGGCGAGTGCGGCGGGTCGATTCCGTCATGGCGGGCGCGAAGCGGTGGACCGAACCGCGCATCGCCGCCGCATCCTCGAGGCCGCGATGGAGGCCGCAGCCGATCGCGGCGAGCATCGCCGCGCCGAGCGCGGTCGTCTCGACGAAATCGGGCCGCTCGACCTCGAGATCGAGCATGTCGGCCAGATCCTGCGCCAGCCAGTCGTTCGACGTCATGCCGCCATCGATGCGGAGCAGGCGCCAGGGCACGCCGTCGGCGGCGAAGGCCTGCATGAGATCGTGCGTCTGGTGCGCCATCGCCTCCAGAGCGGCGCGGACGATATGGGCGCGGCCGGTCGCGAAGCTGAGCCCGGAAATGGCGGCGCGGGCGTGCGGCCGCCAGTGCGGCGCGCCGAGGCCGCTATGCGCCGGCACGATCTGGACGCCGCCGCTGTCGGGGATGGAGCGGGCGAGCGCCTCGCTCTCCGGCGCGGTCTCGATCAGGCCAAGCTTGTCGCGCAGCCATTTGATCAGGCTTCCGGCAACGAAAACAGAGCCTTCGAGCGCGTAGCTGCGAACATTTCCGAGCTGCCAGGCGATGGTCGAGAGCAGGCGGTTGCGGCTGGTCCGACGCTCTTCGCCGCTATTGGTGAGGATGAAGGCGCCGGTGCCGTAGGTCGCCTTGGTGTCGCCGGCCGCGAGGCAGGCCTGGCCGATCGCGGCGGCCTGCTGGTCGCCGGCAAGGCCGGCCACGGCTATGGGCCGGCCGAAATGCTCCGGAAGCGTCTCCCCGAAATGCCCGGCGCAATCGACGATCTCCGGCAAAGCCCCGCGCTTCACGCCCCACAAAGCGAGCAGGTCGTCGTCCCACACGCCCCGGCCGATGTCCATCAGCACCGTGCGCGAGGCATTGGTGGCGTCGGAAATGTGCAAGCCGCCGGTCAGGCGGAAGACGAGCCAGGATTCGATCGTTCCGACGCACAGATCGTCGCCGGCCTCCTTGAGCCGCGGCCAATGATCGAGCGCCCAGGCGATCTTCGAGGCGCTGAAATAGGGATCGAGCAGCAGCCCGGTCTTCGCCTGGACCATCGGCTCGTGCCCCGCCTCGCGGAGCCGCTCGCAGGCGGCGGCGGTGCGGCGGTCCTGCCAGACGATGGCGGGAGCGAGCGCCCGCCCCGTCCGCCGGCTCCAGAAGGCGATCGTCTCGCGCTGGTTGGTGATGCCGATGGCGGCGATCCGGTCGGCGCCGCCGCCCTTTTCCACCGCCGCCCGCGCGCAGGCGAGGCTCTCGGCCCAGATCTGCTCGGCATCGTGCTCGAGCCAGCCGGCCTGTGGGACGCGCTGCCCGAGCTCCCGCTGCGCCATCGCAAGGCAGGCACCGTTCGCCCCGAACAGCATCGCGCGCGTGCTGGTCGTGCCTTCGTCGATGACGAGCAGGAGATCGCCGGGCATGCGGCGGTGTTTCCATAGATGCTCTAAGCTGTCGAGACCCGCGAAAGCGCGCTCGTCCCCCTCCATGGGAATGGGGCGCCTGGTTTCGTCCCCCGGACAAACCTTAGCGGCGTCTCATGGGTAAGGGGTCCGGCATCCGCCGGCACAGCGTTCTATGTCCAAGACCACCCCCACCCTACCCTCCCCCATCGAGGGGGAGGATTCTCGCCCTGCCCTTCCCCAACTCCGGCTAACCACGTTACACCCCCATTTGTGGACAGCTACGACCTCCTCGTCGTCGGCGGCGGCATCAACGGGTGCGCGATCGCGCGCGATGCGGCGATCCGGGGGGCGTCGGTGCTGCTGGTCGAGAAGGACGACCTTGCCGGCCATACCAGCTCGGCCTCGTCCAAATTGATCCATGGCGGCCTGCGCTATCTCGAATATGGCCAGATCCGCCTCGTCCGCGAAGCGCTGGAGGAGCGTGAAATCCTGCTTCGGACCGCGCCGCACATCGTCCGCCCGCTGCTTTTCGTCCTGCCGCACGGGCGCCATATGCGGCCCCAATGGATGATCCGTGCCGGCCTCCTCGCCTATGACCTGCTCTCGATCCGCGGCAGCCTGCCGCGCTCGCGGCGGGTCTGGCGCGACCGGCCGGCGCTGCAGGCGCCGCTCAAGGACCGGCGCCGCCTGCTCACTTATTGGGACGCCTCGACCGATGACAGCCGGCTGACAGTGCTGAACGCCGTCGATGCCGCCGAAAATGGGGCCGAAATCCTCACCCGCGTTGCCCTTCGCGAAGCGCGCCGCGAAGGCGATGCCTGGCGCGCCGCGCTGTCGGACGGCCGCGTCGTCGCCGCCCGCATTATCGTCAATGCCGGCGGACCGTGGGTATCGGATGTGCTCGCCCGCCTCGGCCAGACCAGCCATGACCGCGCGCGGCTCGTCAAGGGCAGCCATATCGTCGTGCCGAGACTATGGGACGGCGAGCATGCCTATATCCTGCAGCAGCCGGACGGCCGCGTCGTTTTCGCGATGCCGTTCGAAGCCGAGTTCACCCTGATCGGCACGACCGACATAATTGTGCGGCGTCCCGAGGATGCGCAGATCTCGGACGACGAGATCCGCTATCTCTGCGAGGCGGCCGATCGCTATTTCAAGCGCCAGCTCGTCCCGGCGGACGTGGTATGGCGTTATTCGGGCATCCGCGCCCTGTTCGACGACGGCCACAAGGACGCGAAGGCCGTCACCCGCGACTATCATCTCGAGCTGGAGCCGCATCCGGGCCCCAGGCTGCTCTCCGTCTTCGGCGGCAAGATCACCACCGCGCGGGCGCTGGCCAAGAAGGCGGTCGACATGCTCGGCATCGAGGGCCGCCGCTCGACCGGGTGGAAGATGCTTCCCGGCGGCGACCTCTATCCGGCCTTCCTCAAATGGCTGGACGGCCTGTCCGAATGGCTGCCGCCGCCGACCTTGCTGCGCATGTCCCGCGCCTACGGCACCCGGCTCAAGGACCTGATCGGCGAGGCGGACAGCCCGCGCGATCTCGGCCGCCATTATGGCGCCGGCCTCTACGAGCGCGAGGTGCAATGGCTGATCGAGCGCGAGTTCGCCCGCACCGCGGAGGACGTGCTGTGGCGCCGCACCAAGCTCGGCCTGCATATGAGCCCCGCGGAGAAGAGGGCATTGGTGGAGCGGATGGGAGCCTGACCGTCATCCCGGCTAACGCCGGAATCTCAGCGAGAGTTCGCACGGACATGCGCCGCGGACGCGCTCCCCGCTTGAGGCGCCGCGCCGCAGCCCGTATCGAAGACGGCATGAATTTCATCGCGCGCATCCTGCTGCTCGGCTCGGGCGAGCTCGGGAAAGAATTCACCATCTCGGCCAAGCGCCTCGGCGCCTATGTCGTCGCCTGCGATTCCTATGCGGGCGCGCCGGCCATGCAGATGGCCGACGAGGCGGAAGTCTTTCCGATGCTCGACGGCAATCGATTGCGCGAAATCGTCGCCAGGCACCGGCCCGATTACGTCGTGCCCGAGGTCGAGGCGATCCGCACCGAGGTGCTGCAGGAGATCGAGGCGGCGGGCACGATCGTCATCCCGTCGGCGCGGGCGACGATGATGACGATGAACCGCGACAGCATCCGCGCCCTCGCCGCCGAGCAATTGGGCCTCAGGACCTCGCGCTACAGGTTCGCCGAGAGCCTGGCGGAGGTCGAGGCGGCGGCGCGCCATACCGGCCTTCCCTGCGTGGTGAAGCCCGTCATGTCCTCCTCCGGCAAGGGCCAGATGAACGTCGACCGGGCCGAAACCCTGCCGGTCGCCTGGGATTATGCGGTCGCCAACATGCGCGGCGACCGGGCACGGGTGATCGTCGAGGAGTTCGTCCGCTTCGACTATGAGATCACCCTGCTCACCATCCGCACCAGGGACGGCGTGATCTTCTGCCCGCCCATCGGCCATCGCCAGGATCGCGGCGACTATATGGAGAGCTGGCAGCCGATGCCGATGTCGGCGCGGGCGCTCGCCGATGCGCAGGACATGGCGCGCAAAATCGTCGACGACCTCGGCGGCTTCGGGATTTTCGGCGTCGAATTCTTCGTCGCCGGCGACGAAATGATCTTCTCCGAGCTGTCGCCGCGCCCGCACGATACCGGCATGGTCACCCTGCTCTCGCAGAATCTGTCGGAATTCGATCTCCATGCCCGCGCCGTGCTCGGCCTGCCGATCACCCATATCGATCTTCGCTATCCGGCCGCCGCCTCGGCGGTGATCCTCGCCGGCGAGGAAGCGGCGCATTTCCGTTACGAAGGCCTGGCCGACGCCCTCGCGCTCGGCGGCCTCGGCGGCGAGGTCGATATCCGCATCTTCGGCAAGCCGGTCACCCGCCGCCACCGCCGGATGGGCGTTGCCTTGGCCTCGGGCGAGACGGTCGCGGAAGCGCGGGCGCGGGCGGCCCAGGCGGCCGCCGCCGTGGGGATCGTCACGATTCCGGATTAGGAACCGTTCGACACGAGGGCGGAAAATCGACACCGGTTTCGAGTCCGATCCATTGCTTTTCGCAATCGATTTGGCTAAGGACTCGGCGCGCATCCCTGGGGCACAAAAGGGAGCGATTTCATATATTTGCCTGGAGGATGTCCGTGAAGAAGAGCCTGGGTTTCGCCATTTCCGCTTTCGCGCTCGTCGCCGCCGCCCCTGCCGTCGCGCAGGAACGGCATGCCTGCATCGACGACGGCTGCACGATCGTCTCCCTCTTCGGCCAGGAACCGGCCGGCGGCGGCACCGTCGACACGGGCGACGTGCCGCTCCATTACGGTACCTGGGGCTTCGACACGAGCGGCATGGACCGCTCGGTGAAGCCGGGCGACGACTGGTTCGACTTCGTCAACGGCACCTGGGCGAAGCATACGACGATCCGCCCCGACCGCACCTCCGAAGGCGCCTTCATCAATTTGCGCGATCTTTCCGAGATTCGCGTCCACAAATTGCTCGACGGCTATCGGGTCGACGACACGGCCCATCCCGACCGGATGAAGGCCGCGATCTTCTATCAGGGCTATATGGACGAGCCGGCGATCGAGAGACTCGACGCCGCGCCGCTCAAGCAGCGCCTCGCCCCGATCGAGGCGGCGACCAGCAAGGAAGAGCTGGCCCGGATCATGGGCCATTCGGTCGGCGGCTTCGGCGCCAGCCTGTTCGGCCCCGGCGTCGGCGACGACGCCAAGAATCCCAACCTCTATGCCTTGTCGCTTCGCGAGGGCGGCCTCGGCCTCGGCGACCGCGAGCTCTATCTCGATCCCAAGTTCAAGCCGCAGGTCGAGCGCTACCAGGCCTATGTCGCGCAGATGCTCGGCCTCGCCGGCTGGGCCAATCCGGAGGCCGCGGCGGCTTCGGTGGTCGCGCTGGAGACCAAGCTCGCCCAGGCGCACTGGACCCGCGCCCAGAATCGCGACCGCGACAAGACCTATAATCCGATGTCGCTCGCCGAGCTCGAGACGATGGCGCCCGGCTTCCCCTGGGCCGCTTTCTGGCAGGCCGCCGATCTCGGCGACGGCAAGCGCGTGATCGTCGTCCAGAACACGGCCTTCCCGAAGATCGCCCAGATCTTCGCCGACACCGATCTCGACACGCTGAAGGCATGGGAGGCGTTCCGCCTCACCGACGAGATGTCTCCCTTGCTCTCCAAGCGGTTCGACGACGCCAATTTCGAGTTCCGCGGCCATTTCCTGAACGGCCAGCCCGAGCAGCGCGAGCGCTGGAAAAGAGCCGTCGGCTTCACCGAGCGCGCGGTCGGCGAGGGGATCGGCCGCGACTATGTCGCCCTCTATTTCCCGCCCGAATCCAAGGCGAAGATGGAGCAGCTCGTCCAGAATCTGCGCACCGCTCTGGCCGGCCGCATCCAGAACCTCATTTGGATGGGTGCGGATACGAAGCAGCAGGCGCTCGCCAAGCTCGCCCATTTCACCGTCAAGGTCGGCTATCCGACCAAGTGGCGCGACTATGGCGCGCTCCAGCCGGTGCCGGGCGACCTCGTCGGCAATGCCGAGCGCGCCCAGCGCTATGAGTGGAATTACCGCCGCGTCCGGCTCGGCGGCCCGGTCGACAAGACCGAATGGGGCATGACGCCGCAGACGGTGAACGCTTATTACAATTCCACCCAGAACGAGATCGTCTTCCCGGCCGCGATCCTGCAGCCGCCCTTCTTCGATCCCAAGGCCGACATGGCGGTCAATTACGGCGCGATCGGCGGCGTGATCGGCCACGAGATCAGCCACGGCTTCGACGACCAGGGCCGCAAGTCCGACGGCAACGGCGTGCTTCGCGACTGGTGGACGGCGGCCGATGCGGCCAAGTTCCAGGTCCAGGCCGACCGGCTCGGCGCCCAGTATGAAGCCTATGATTTCTCCGATCTGCCCAACATGCACATCAACGGCAAGGCGACGATGGGCGAGAATATCGGCGATCTCGGCGGCATCTCGATCGCGCTCGACGCCTATCACGCCTCTTTGCACGGCAAGCCGGCGCCGGTGATCGGCGGCTTCACCGGCGACCAGCGCGTCTTCCTCGGCTGGGGCCAGGTGTGGCGGTCGGAGCAAAGGCCGCAGGCGCTGCGCCAGCAACTGGTCAGCGATCCCCATTCGCCGGGCCAGATCCGCGCCGTCGCGCCCCTGCGCAACGTCGATGCGTGGTACAAGGCCTGGGACATCAAGCCGGGCGACAAGCTCTACATCCCGCCGGACCAGCGCGTCCGCATCTGGTAAGCGTCGAGACCCAAAAGCGAGCGGCCGCCGGGCAAACCGGCGGCCGTTTCGTTTTCGGCATTTCGGGCATCCGCAGCGGGTTGCACCCCGCCGGAGCGCTCGCTACATGGCTGACCGCGTGGGCGTGTAGCTCAGTGGTAGAGCACTGTGTTGACATCGCAGGGGTCGCAAGTTCAATCCTTGCCACGCCCACCATTTTTTCCATGAAATCAACGTCGTCCTGACGAATGCGCGTCTGAGCCTGTCGACCGGACTTGTTCGGTTCCAAAGGCCGATCGGCGAAGCGCCGGAGGCTGCGGCCATGGGTCGTCCACGGGACGATGCGCGCAGAGACGCAGAGAGGCTGAGCGATTCACGGATTGGCAGACGTTGAGGGGAAGCCAGACTCGGCCGGCCTTCACAACCGGCCGTGCTGGTCCTCGGTCTGGAACAGGCGGTCCACCTCGGCGACGAGGTCGCGCAGGTGGAAGGGCTTGGAGAGGATCTTGGCCGAGGGCGCGGCCTTGCCCGCCTTCAGGGCCACCGCGGCGAAGCCGGTGATGAACATCACCCGCATCTCCGGCGCGATCGCCGCCGCTTTCTGGGCGAGCTCGATCCCGTCCATCTCCGGCATGACGATGTCGGTGAGGAGGAGATCGAACAATTCGGTCTCGAGCAAAGGCAAAGCCGCGATGCCGCGGTCGACCGCAACCACCTTGTAGCCGGACCGTTCGAGCGCGCGGGCGAGATAGGTCCGCATCGACTCGTCGTCTTCCGCCAGCAGGATCCTGATCATCGCACCCCTCGAAAGCGGCCGCTCCAGCCGATCCGGCCTTTATGCCGGAACCGGGCGACCTTTTCCAGCGTAGGAGCAACCCGGGACCCTCCGAAAACGCCGATAAGCCGATTGCGTGCCAAAAGCGGACTACTTAGGCTGGAAAGACAAATGGCCGACTCGTCCAGCCAGCCGCCCTTCCGCCGACTCGGCCCGCTTCGGCCCGATTCGCCGGTCGTGCTTTCCGTGCCCCATGCCGGGCGCGCTTATTCCGACGCCCTGCTCGCCGCGGCGAGGCTGCCGCGCCGCCGGCTCGAAATGCTCGAGGACCGGCTGGTCGACCGGCTGATCTGGCGCGCCGTCGCCGCGGGGGCGGTCGCCCTCGTCGCCGACGCGCCGCGCGCCGAGATCGACCTCAACCGCGACGAACGCGAGCTCGACCCGGCGCTGATCGTGCCGCGGCCGCACCGGTCGGAGCTGTTCGAATCCGCCCGCACCCGCGGCGGGCTCGGTCTGGTGCCGGACCGGATCGCCGGCGCCGGCCCGATCTGGCGCCAGCGCCTGTCGGCCGAGGAGCTGGCGCGGCGGGTAGAGACCATCCACCGCCCCTATCACCAGGCGATCGGGGAAACGCTGGCGGCGGCCCGGCAGAAATTCGGAATCGCGATCCTGCTCGACTGCCATTCGATGCCGCCGCGCGGAGCCGGCGCCGCCTCGATCGTGCTCGGCGACCGCCATGGCGCCAGCTGCGCGCCGGAGCTGACCGAAATCGCGGAGCGGATTACAACCGAAGCCGGCTTCGCGGTCGTCCGCAACGCGCCTTATGCCGGCGGCCATGTCACCGAGCGCCATGGCCGCCCGGCGGGGAATGTCCATGCGCTCCAGATCGAGATCGACCGCGCTTTGTATCTCGGCCCCGATCTGCGCGCGCCCGGCCCCGGCTTCGACGCCGTCTCACGGCTGATCGCATCGGTCGCGGAGGCTTTGGCCCGCCAGGCGCTCGAGCCGCCCGAGGCGATCGCCGCGGAATAGATCCCCAAAAGAAAAAGACCACCCCACGCGAGCGCGGGGTGGCCAGGTTCAGGGAGGAAACGCCCGATGGGCGTTAACGCGCCGGGCAAAGGGGGGGTGCTCGACGCGTCGAACAGGATGTAGGAAAGAGTTAACGGCTTTCAAGGGGATATGGGCGCCCCTCCCTGCAAGGGAGGGGTCAGGGGTGGGTGGGCGAAGCGGCGGCTCGATGCCGCCGCCCGAGCCTTTTGAGACCGCCTTGGCGCGCTTCGCGCGTACCCCCGGCCCCTCCCTTCCAGGGAGGGGAGTCAAGGTCACCGTACCCGATACACGAAGGGCGCCATGCGGCCCAATATCTGCCGATGACCCTGGAGCAGGTGCTTGAGCGCGCCGAGGATGTGGAGGACGACCAGCACCAGCATCGCCCAGCCGAGGAAGACGTGGACACTATCCCACAGATCGTGCGCATCGTCGCCGCGGGCGATGGGGAGCGCCGGGACGTTGAACAGGCCGAACCAGCTCGTGGCATGGCCGCCGGTCGAAACCAGCAGCCAGCCGCTCAGCGGCAAGGCGAGGAGCATGAAGTAGAAGGTCCAGTGGGTGACGCGCGCCAGGCCGACCTCCCACCGCTTCATCGCCGAATCATAAGGCGGCGGACGATGGCCGAGCCGCCACCCCAGGCGCAGGATCGTCAAGGCGAGGACGGTGAGCCCGATCGCCTTGTGGTAGAAGAGCATCGACTCCCGCACCGGCTTCGACATGTCCTCATGGAAGATGCCGAGATACAGGTTGGTGAGGACCAGGGCCGCGATGAGCCAGTGGAGCAGGATGGCGACCCGCGAATAACGCGCCGGACCGAAGCTCCCGATCGCAGCCCCGATCTTCGCCGAGCTCGCCATCAGGCGTTGCCGACCTTGATCCCTCCGGCCGTGAAGCCGGGAACGGGCGGCCCCTTGCCCTGCTCCACCTGCTTGGTGAAGACGTCGCGCATCAGCTGCATCGAGAAGAGATGGGCGAGGATGAGCGGGAGCATGCCGTTCTGGTTCATCTTGCGAAGCTCGTCGCCGCGCAAATCGCGTATCTTCTCCTCGTTCACCATCGTGAAGCCGCGATAGATGACCGGCTCGGCCGCGCCCGGTGCCTGGATCGAGACCTCGCCGTCCATCAGCAGCTCCATCTCCTTGAGCTCCTTCATGAACTGGACGGTGCGCTGGGCGGAAAGCTCGAACTCCTCGCAGAATTTGAGGATGTTGTTGGTCGCCTCGCTCGGCTTGTCGCCCTCGAAGAGCGGGACGCCCTCCTCGAAATCGCCGACCAGGCCGCTGGTCGGATCGAAGCAGAGCGACAGCTCCTGCGCGTCGGGCACGAGCCGGGCGAGCATGAACGGATAGCGGCGGACATAGGCCGGGACGTAGATCTCGCCGCGCAGCTTGCCGTCGTCGTCGACGAAGACGTTGACGCCTTCGTTGAGGCCCATCAGCGCCAGCGGCAGCGAGCTTTCGCCGACCGAGAAGATGATCGGGCAATAACGCTGGACCGAGATGAACTCGTCGAGCGTGATCGGAATGGCATGGACGCCGCTCAGGAACGGCGCCCGGTCGCTGGAGCGGCTCTTGTAATTGCCGTGGGTCGAGCTCGAGAGCGGCTCGAGGTCTCCGTAGAAAATCGGCAGGGCATTGGCCGGCGGCTGGCTCGCCATGGGTCTTTCGTCTCCGTCTGATCGTCTGGAAGCGGCCGCCTGGGGCCGCCGGTGCGGGGCAACGTCTATGGGCGAAACGCGCTTTCTGCAAGCGCCGCTTGAGGCGGCCCGCACCGGAAACGAGGCCGATTCGCGATCGCATTGGCTCCGGCGGCGGGAGCGTTTAGGGTCGCGCGCCGGACAGGGGGGGTTCAGCCGATGTTCAAGCGTCGGGCGGGAAGGCCGCCGCGATGAATTCGAAAAGCCTCCTGAAGGCCGCCGGAGCGCTCGCCCCCCTGCTGCTGCTCGGCGCGGCGGCGCCGTCCCCGCCGCCGGCGCCGCATTACAGCCAGGTGATCGTGCGCGAGCAGATCTACATCCGCGTCACCCAAAGCGGACGCGCGGACGCGCCGGTGCCGGTCCGCTGGAAGGAAGGCAAGGGCCCGAAATGCGTGCCGCAGCGGATGATCGCCGGCTATGCGGTGGTCGCGCCGGCGAGCGTCGATTTCTTCCTGCGCGACAATCGCCGCCTGCGCGCCCGGCTCGACAGCTCGTGCCCGGCGCTCGATTATTATCGCGGCTTCTACATCACGCCCAATCCGGACGGGATGATCTGCGCCGACCGCGACGTCATCCGATCGCGCATGGGCGGCGAATGCGGCATCGACAAGTTCCGCACGCTGAAGGCGAAACGGGGGCGCTAAAACGGTAACCTTGCTTGACTTTCCGCCCCTCCTGGGGTGAAGCCCCGCCCCAAAGAAGCGGCGTTTCAATCGCCACATCTCCGGACAGATATATGAGCTTTGCCGATCTCGGCCTTTCCGACGAATTGCTCCGCTCCGTGGCGGAGGCGGGCTATAGCGAGCCGACGCCGATCCAGCGCCAGGCGATCCCGTCGGTGCTGATGAACCGCGACCTGATCGGAATCGCCCAGACCGGCACCGGCAAGACGGCGGGCTTCGTGCTGCCGATGATCGACATATTGGCGCAGGGCCGCAGCCGCGCGCGGATGCCGCGCTCGCTGATCCTGGAGCCGACCCGCGAGCTCGCCGCCCAGGTCGCCGAGAATTTCGAGAAATACGGCAAGCACCACAAGCTCTCCATGGCCCTGCTCATCGGCGGCGTTTCGATGGGCGACCAGCAGAAGGCGCTCCAGAAGGGCGTCGACGTCCTGATCGCGACGCCGGGCCGCCTCATGGACCTGTTCGAGCGCGGCAAGATCCTGCTGACCGCCTGCAATCTCCTCGTCATCGACGAGGCGGACCGGATGCTCGACATGGGCTTCATTCCGGATATCGAGCAGATCTGCTCGAAGCTGCCTGCCAACCGCCAGACCCTGCTCTTCTCGGCGACGATGCCGGCGCCGATCAAGAAGCTCGCCGACAAGTTCCTTTCCAATCCGAAGACGATCGAGGTCGCCCGCCCCGCCACCGCCAACGCCTCGATCGACCAGCGCCTGCTCCGGGTCGACGCGCGCAGGAAGAGGCAGGTGCTCGAGGACCGGCTCCGCGGCCACGACGTGCGCACCGCCATCGTCTTCTGCAACCGCAAGACGACGGTCCGCGAGCTCGCCCGCGATCTGAAGCGCGCGGGCCTCAGCGCCGGCGAGATCCACGGCGACATGGAGCAGCCCGAGCGGATCCGCGAGCTCGACCGCTTCAAGGACGGCGAGATCAACATCCTCGTCGCCTCCGACGTCGCCGCGCGCGGGCTCGACATCAAGGACGTCAGCCACATTTTCAACTACGACGTGCCCTGGCATCCCGACGATTATATCCACCGCATCGGCCGCACCGGCCGCGCAGGCCGCACCGGCATCGCCATCACCCTCGCCGCCCCCGCCGATGCCGAGGCGATCGAGGCGATCGAGAAACTGACCGGCGCCCAGATCCGCCCGGTCGAGGGCATTGCCGCCCCGGCCGAGGCCGCCCCGCCGCCCAGGGACGCGAAGGAAAAGGAGCCGCGCCGCGACAATGCGCGGGACGGCGGCCGCGGCAGGCGCCGGAAGGAGGAAGCGGCGCCGGCCCCAAAGGCCGAGGCCCGTCCCCGGCCCGAGCGCCCGCGCCGCCAGCCCGAAGAACAGGCCCCCGAACCGGCCGCGGACGAAGGCTGGAACGGCCCGGTGCCGGATTTCCTGGCCCAGCGCCTCGACTGATCTCGTTCAGGAGAGAATATTGACCGCCCGCGCCGCGACGAGCGCGATGGTCATCAGCGAGATGCCCGACTGGATCATCATCAGCATCTTCGCCCGCCGGGTGAGCGGCAAGGTATCGGTCGGCGAGAAGGCGGTGGCATTGGTGAAGGCAACGTAGAAATAGTCGATAAAGCCCGGCGACCATTCCTGCTCGTCCGGATGGCGCTCGACCGTCATTTGCGGGAAGAGAAAGTCGATGACGCATTTGCGGGAGACGCCGCGCCCCGCTGGCCCGCCCCGATCGATGTCCCAATACCACAAGGCGAAGGCGATGATGTTGATCGCCCAGATAATCACGGCATCGAGCAGGAGGGTTCGGCCGTTGCCGGCCGCCTGCCCGCCGAGCAAGGCCGTCACCACCATGATCAGCGAGCCGAGGTTGAGGATCGTGATCATGCCCGTCAGCACGACCGCGAGCAGGCGGATCAGGCGACGGCGTCGGGCGATCATGTGCCAATGATGCTCGTGGGTCGCACGGACGACCTGATCCTGCGCCCAGGCGGTGGCGGCCGACAGCGGCAGGAACAAGGCGGCCTCGATCCCCACGGCCAGCCACCAGGGGCCGATCGTCACCCGGTTGCTGAGCAGATATTGGAGCACGGCGATGGCGATGACGGCGCCCCGCGCCAGCCAGAAATCGCTCGCCTGCGTGTGGATGGTGCTGAGAGCCTTGCTCATGGAAATTCCTCCCCGCGTGCCTTTTTAGCGGCGCTGAGCGGGACCGCAAATGACGTAGGGTTCATCTGCGTCCTCCCCCTCGATTTCGAGGGGAAGGCGGACCGCACGAAGTGCGGAGGAGCGCAATGGTGCGGCGGCAAGGCCCCTCCACCATGCTTCGCATGTGTTGGAGCGAGATCGTGTCCCCCGGACACGATCTTGGACTGCCGGGGGCAGTCCAAAGCTCCAACACCCTCCCCTGCAAGGCAGGGGAGGATTTGTGGCTCAAATCACCCCGTTCGCCCGGAAGAAGGCGAGCATCCGCGCCCAGCCGTCCTTGGCGTCCGCCTCGTTGTAGCTGGAGCGGTAATCGGCATGGAAGCCGTGCTCGGCATCGGGATAGACGTGGATATCGGAGCCGGATTTCCCGGCCGCCTTGAGCGCCGCGCGCATCGCCTCGACGTCGGTTAGCGGATTGCCCCGATCGAGGCCGCCATAGAGGCCGAGCACCGGCGCCTTGAGCTCGGCGGCGCGTGAGATCACCGGCTTGAGCGCGCCGTACCAGGCGACGCCGGCGCGGACGTCGGGATCGACCATCGCCGCGCGCCACACCACGCCGCCGCCCCAGCAGAAGCCGGTAATGCCGATCCGGTCCGCCTTCGCGAACGGCCGCGCCTTCAGCCAGTGGGAGGCGGCGCGGACGTCGCCGTCGACCTGTTCCGGCGTCGCCTGCGCGACCACCGGCCGGATCTGGTCGAAGCTCGTCAGGGCCGGCAAATTGACGCCGGCGCGGTAGAAGAAATCGGGCGCGATCGCGACATAACCGAGCTTCGCCAGCCGCCGGCAGATGTCCTTGATATAATCGTGGATTCCGAAAATCTCGTTGACCACGACGATCGCCGCATGGCGGCCGGGCGCCTTCGGCCGCGCGACATAAGCGGGGAGCGGCTTGGGCGCGCCGTTCGGGATCAGCACCTCTTCGATGACGAGCCCGTCCGCGGGAGTCACGATCGGCGCCGCCTCGGCCGAGACCGCGGCAAGCGCATAGCCGGCGAAGAACATGCCGACCGCGGTGCGGCGGGTGAGATGGAAATCCTCGGGCTCGCAGCCCTCGGGACGGGTGAGATGGTCCATGACGCCTCCCCTTTCTTGGTATCGGCGGCGTCCCTAGCCCGGCACGGCGCCCGGTTCAATCGAGAGCGGCATAGACCATCGTCTTGAGCTGCTGCCGGATCGGATAGGAGGAGGAAGGCATGAGCTGGGTCATGAAGATCATCGACACGCGCTCGACCGGATCGATGAAGAAATAGGTCGAGAAGATCCCGCCCCAATAAATTTCGCCGGCGCTGCCCGGCACCATCGATTGGACCGGATCGAGATTGACCGCGAAGCCGAGGCCGAAGCCCTGGCCGGCATAGACGGCCTCGCTGAACAGCGAGCGGCTGAGGGCCGGGAGATCGGCGCCGCCGGGCAGATGGTTGCGGGTCATCAGGTCGACCGTCTTGCGGCCGAGCAGGCGCACGCCCTCCAGCGCGCCGCCACCGAGCAGCATCCGGCAGAAACAATGATAATCGGCGGTCGTCGAGACCAGGCCGCCGCCGCCGCCCGCGAGCAGAGGCGGCTCCGCCCAGCGGCTGGTTTCCGCCCTGTCGTAGAGGAGGCGGCCTTTGTCCGGGTCGAGCCGCCAGGCGTCGGTCAAGCGGTCGCGCTTTTCCGGCGGGACGTGGAAGCCGGTGTCGGCCATGCCGAGCGGCGCGAAGATCCGGCGTTCGAGGAAATCGGCGAAGGGGAGGCCCGACAGGCGCTCGACGGCGAGCCCGACCATGTCGGTCGAGACCGAATAATTCCACGCCTCGCCGGGCGAGAATTCGAGCGGCAACGCAGCGAGCGACGCCGCGAGCCCGTCGAGCGTGAAATTCGCGTTGAGCAGGTCGAGCTTCAACGCGCGATAGGCGGCGTCGACCGGCGTGCGCTGCTGGAAATCGTAGGTGAGGCCCGACGTGTGGCGGAGCAGGTCGAGCATCAGCATCGGCCGCTCGGGCGGCCTCGTCCGGAACGGGCTGTCGCCGCCCCCGCTTTCATAGACGCCGAGAGCCGCGAATTCGGGGATGATGTCGGCGACGGGCGTATCGAGCGCCACCCTCCCCTCCTCGACCAGCATCATGAAGGCGACCGAGGTCACCGGCTTGGTCATCGAGGCGATGCGGAAGATGGCGTCGGGCCGAAGCGGCGTGCCGTCGGCGCGGGCGGCGCCCTGGGTGGAGAAATGAACCGGAATTCCCTCCCGCGCGACCAGCAATTGGGCGTGGGGCAAGAGGCCCGGCTCGACATAGCTTTCGGCGATGAAGCGATCGAGCCGGGCGAGGCGGCCGGCATCGAAGCCAAGAATCTGCGGATCGGCGACGTCCATCCCGCGCTCAGTAGCGGCGAGAGGCGTGGGGGCAAGGTCCGTCTGGTTACCCCTTCTGCGTCACCCCGGCCCCTTCCCGTCGCCCCGGCGAAGGCCGGGGCCCCAGTGGGATTAGCCGCCGCGTCTTTTTCGCGCTGAGACCCCGGCCGGAGTTTATCCTGAGCGCCGCCGCGTGCGGCGTCGAAGGGCCGGGGTGACGGAGAGGCGCATGATGTGGACTTGCCCCGCCGCCCTCCCTAGATGCCCCACGATGAAGCGCCGGTTCCTGAAAATGCACGGCCTGGGCAACGACTTCGTCATCTTCGACGCGCGCGAGGCGCCGCTCGGGATGGACGAGGGCCGCGCCCGCGCGCTCGCCGACCGGCGGACCGGCATCGGCTGCGACCAGCTCATCGTGCTGGAGCCGTCCGAAGCGGCGGACGTGCGCATGCGGATCTGGAATGCGGACGGCGGCGAGGTCGAATCCTGCGGCAACGCGACGCGATGCGTCGCGACCCTGATCGGCGGCGACTGCACGATCGAGACGGCGGGCGGCCTCCTCTCCGCCTCGGCGGCCGCGGACGCGGCGACGGTCGACATGGGCGAGCCGCACTTCGGCTGGGACGAGATCCCGCTCGCTTACCCAATGGATACGGCGGACATGCCGGTCGGCTGGGAGGAATTGCGCGATCCGGCGGCGGTCAATGTCGGCAATCCGCATCTGGTGTTCTTCGTGCCCGACGCGGATGCGGTGCCGCTGGAGCGGCTCGGACCGCGGATCGAGCAGGATCCGCTCTTCCCCGAACGGATCAACGTGAACGTCGCCACCCCGGAGGACGGGGCGATCCGTCTCCACGTCTGGGAGCGCGGCGCCGGCCTCACCCGGGCCTGCGGCACCGGCGCCTGCGCGACCGCGGTGGCGGCGATCCGGCGCAAGCTGGCGGCGAGCCCGGTTGAGGTGCGGCTGCCCGGCGGCACGCTCATAATCGCGTGGGCGCCGGGCGGAACGATCAGGATGAGCGGCCCGGCTTCCCACGCTTTCTCCGGAGAGATCGAATTGTGAGCGTGGAAGTCATTACCCTGGGCTGCCGCCTCAACGCCGCTGAGAGCGAGACGATGCGCCGGCTCGCGGCGGAAGAGGACGATCTCATCATCGTCAACAGCTGTGCCGTCACCAACGAAGCCGTCCGCCAGACCCGCCAGGCGATCCGCAAAGCCAAGCGCGCGCGTCCCGAGGCCCGGGTGGTGGTGACGGGATGCGCGGCCCAGGTGGAACCGGAGGCTTTCGCGGCGATGCCGGAAGTGGCGCGGGTGGTGGGGAATGAGTTCAAGCTGAACCCCATTTCGTTCGGGCTTCTTCGCGTTGCACAGACGGAAATTCGCGTCTCCGACATCATGGCGGTGCGTGAAACCGCGCCCCATCTCGTCACCGGTTTCGCCGGGCGCAGCCGGGCGTTCGTCGAGGTGCAGAATGGCTGCGACCATCGCTGCACCTTCTGCATCATTCCTTATGGCCGCGGGAACAGCCGGTCGGTGCCGGCGGGCCTGGCGGTCGAGCGGATCAAAGCGCTGGTCGGCGAGGGTTTCCGGGAGGTGGTGCTGACCGGCGTCGACGTCACCAGCTACGGGCCCGACCTCCCCGGCGCGCCGAGCCTCGGCCTGCTGGTCGAACGCATCCTGCGCCACGTGCCGGACCTGCCGCGCCTTCGCCTCTCCTCGCTCGACTGCATCGAGATCGACGCGCGGCTGGAGGAGATGATCGCCCACGAACCCCGCTTCATGCCGCACCTCCATATGAGCTTCCAGGCCGGCGACGATCTGGTGCTGAAGCGGATGAAGCGCCGCCACAGCCGCGCCGAGGCGGTGGCGACGGTGGCGCGGCTGAAGGCGAAACGGCCCGAGCTGGCGATCGGCGCCGACCTCATCGCCGGCTTCCCGACCGAGACCGAGGAAATGCACGAGAACAGCCTGCGCCTGGTCGACGAATGCGACGTCGTGATGGGCCATATCTTCCCCTTTTCCCCGAAGAAGGGCACGCCGGCCGCGCGCATGCCGCAGGTGGCGCCGCCTTTGGTGAAGGAACGCGCGCGGCGGCTGCGCGAGGCTTGCGCGCGGCGGAAAAAGGCGTGGCTGGAGGGGCTGGTCGGGACCAGGCAGCGCGTGCTGGTCGAGAAGGACGGAATGGGCCACGCCGAGAATTTTGCGCCCGTCTTCCTTCGTCACCCCAGCGAAGGCTGGGGTCCCAGCGAGATGGAACCGCCAGCGTCTTTCACCCCCCGGGACCCCAGCCTTCGCTGGGGTGACGGTAAGGTCGTGGAAGTAACGATCAACGCCCTCAAGAACGACACCCTCGTCGGAATCCGCGCATGAGCGAGGGGTCGTGGTTCGACCGGCTGCAGGCGGGTTTCCGCAAGACGTCGGATCGGCTTGGGGACAATCTCACCGGGCTCTTCACCAAATCGGCGCTGGACGAAGACGTGCTCGACGCGATCGAGGAGGCTTTGATCGCCTCCGATCTCGGCCCCGCCACGGCGGCGAAGATCCGCGACCGGCTCGGCCGCGAGCGGTTCGAGCGGGGGCTTTCCGAGGAGGCGGTGCGCGAGATCGTGGCGCAGGAGGTGGAGAAAATCCTCGCCCCGGTCGCCAGGCCGCTCGAGATCAGCGCCTTTCCGCGGCCGCAGGTGATCCTGGTCGTTGGCGTCAACGGCTCGGGCAAGACGACGACGATCGCCAAGCTCGCCCATCTCCTGCTCGAGCAGGATTATGGCGTGCTGCTCGCCGCCGGCGACACGTTCCGCGCCGCCGCGATCGAACAGCTCAAGATCTGGGCGGATCGGATCGGCGTCCCGGTGATCTCCGGCCCCGAAGGCGGCGACAGCTCGGCGATCGTCTTCGACGGCGTCAGGAAAGCGACCGCCGAGGGAATCGACGTGCTGATCGTCGATACGGCCGGCCGCCTGCAGAACAAGACGGGGCTGATGGACGAGCTCGCCAAGATCCGCCGCGTCCTCGGACGCCTCAATCCGGAGGCGCCGCACGACGTGGTGCTCGTGCTCGACGCCACCACCGGCCAGAATGCCTTGAGCCAGATCGAGGTGTTCCGCGAGGTGGCGGGAGTCACCGGCCTCGCCATGACCAAGCTGGACGGCACCGCGCGCGGCGGCGTGCTGGTCGCGGCGGCGGAACGGTTCGGCCTGCCCATCCACGCCATCGGCGTCGGCGAGGGCATTGACGATCTCCGCCCGTTCGATGCGCGCGAGGCGGCGCGGGCGATTGCAGGGATCGGGAGAGCGTAGAGTGAGCGTAGCACAGCAACCCAAAGAGCCGAGCGCATTGGCGAGGCTGGCGATCGATCTGGCGCCGCTGATCGTCTTCTTCGCGGTTTATAAATGGAGAGGCATCTTCACGGCGACCGGCGCCTTCATGGGCGCGATCACGCTCGCGGTGATCGTCTCCCTCATTCTTTACCGGAAGGTGTCCGCGCTTCTCTGGTTCTCAGCCTTCATGGTGCTGATCCTCGGCGGTCTCACCATCTGGTTCCACGCGGAATGGCTGATCAAGATGAAGCCGACCTTCTATTATCTGCTCGTCGCCGGTTTGCTCTTCTTCGGGCTGGTGACGGACCGCAACCTGCTCAAGGTCGCGCTCGGCAGCCTCTATCCCGGCCTGTCGGACAGAGGCTGGCGGCTGCTCACCCGCAACTGGGTCTTCTTCTTCTGCGTCATGGCGATCGCCAATGAGATCATCTGGCGAACCACCAGCACCAGTTTCTGGCTGGGCTCGAAAATCTGGGGCTTCGTCCCGGCGACCTTCCTGTTCGCGCTTGCGAACGTGCCGATGCTGCTGCGCCACGGCCTGACGTTGGAAGCCGCGGAGGAAAAACCGCCCATTCCACCCTCGCAATAAGCCGGGTTAGACCCTATCAACCTCCAGCCTGCTGACTTGTCTCCCCTCCCCCTTGTGGGGAGGGGTTGGGGTGCCGGCCGCGGGCCGGCGCGCGGCTTCGCCGCGCACCCCTCATCCGGCCTTGCAGGCCACCTTCTCCCACAGGGGGAGAAGGAAGATGGTACGCGCAGCAAGAAAGGCCCGGGGGGCGCATGAATCCAATCATCTCGATCCGCAATCTGTCGAAGGTCTATGCCGGCGGGCAGGAGGCGCTCCGCGACATCGATCTCGAGATCGACAAGGGCGAGATCTTCGCTCTGCTCGGCCCGAACGGGGCGGGCAAGACGACGTTGATCTCTATCGTCTGCGGCATCGTCACGCCGACCGCCGGCACGATCATGGCGGACGGCCACGACATCGTCCGCGACTATCGCGCCGCGCGCACCAGGATCGGCCTCGTCCCCCAGGAGCTGCACACCGACGCCTTCGAGACGGTGTGGGCGACGGTCCGCTTCAGCCGCGGCCTGTTCGGCTGCGCGCCGGACAATGATTATATCGAACGCCTGCTCAAGGACCTCAGCCTCTGGGACAAGCGCAAGGCCAGGATGATGGAGCTGTCGGGCGGCATGAAGCGCCGGGTGATGATCGCCAAGGCGCTTTCCCACCAGCCCGACATCCTCTTCCTCGACGAGCCCACCGCCGGCGTCGACGTCGAGCTTCGCCGGGATATGTGGAAACTGGTCCGGCGGCTGCGCGACAGCGGCGTCACCATCATCCTCACCACCCATTATATCGAGGAGGCGCAGGAGATGGCGGACCGGGTCGGAGTCATCAACAAGGGCGCCCTGATCCTGGTCGAGGAGAAAGACGATCTGATGCGCAAGCTCGGCAAGAGACAGCTTACCCTGACCCTCGCCGAGCCGATGAGCGAGGTGCCGCCCGAGCTGGCCGACTGGCATTTGGCGCTGAAAGCCGACGGCAAGCAGCTCGACTATGTGTTCGATGCCAATGAGGACCATACCTGCATCCCCTCGCTGCTGCGGCGGATGAGCGAGCTCGGCATCGGCTTCAAGGATCTGCAGACGCGCGAAAGCTCGCTCGAGGATATTTTCGTCGGCCTGGTCAGCGACCGGAGGGCGGCATGAGCGCCGCCCCCCTGGTCAACCGCTACGGAATCTGGGCCATCTACCGCTTCGAGATGGCGCGGGCCTTGCGCACGCTCTGGCAGAGCCTGGTGACGCCGGTCATCACCACCGCGCTCTATTTCATCGTCTTCGGTTCGGCGATCGGATCGCGGATGACGCAGATCGGCGGCGTACCCTATGGCGCGTTCATCGTGCCGGGCCTGGTCATGCTCTCGCTCTTCACCCAGAGCATCTTCAACGCGAGCTTCGGCATCTTCTTCCCCAAATTCACCGGCACGATCTACGAGATCCTCTCGGCGCCGGTATCGCCGTTCGAGATCGTCATCGGCTATGTCGGCGCGGCGGCGACCAAGTCGGTGGTGCTCGGCCTCGTCATCCTCGGCACGGCGGCACTGTTCGTGCCGCTCCACGTCCTTCACCCGGTCTGGGCGGCGGCCTTCCTGCTGCTGATCGCGACCACCTTCAGCCTGTTCGGCTTCATCATCGGCATCTGGGGCAAGAATTTCGAGCAGATCCAGTTCATCCCGATGCTGGTCGTCACCCCTTTGACCTTCCTCGGCGGCGCCTTCTACTCGGTCGACATGCTGCCCCAGCCCTGGCGGACGGCGACCCTGTTCAACCCGGTCGTCTATCTGATCAGCGGCTTTCGCTGGAGCTTCTACGGCAAGGCCGACGTGGACGTGACCCTGAGCCTCGCCATCACCCTGGGCTTCTGCCTGATCTGCCTCGCCATCGTCGCCTGGATCTTCCGCACCGGATACCGGCTGAAGACGTGAGGATCGTCCTCCCGGTCCGCGCGGCAGAGGGGGACCGCACGAAGTGCGGTGGAGGGCCCGCAGCGTTGGAATGCCCCTCCACCACCCTGCGGGTGGTCCCCCTCCTCACGGCCTGCGGCCGCAGGGAGGACGAGATGCGTTCAGCCGTCCTGGTCGGCGCGCCTCACGCCGCCGCCGTCGAGATTCTGGGCGACGAACTCCCAGTTGATGAGGTTGTTGAGCACGGCATCGACGAAGGCCGGCCGCGCGTTGCGATAGTCGATATAATAAGCATGCTCCCACACATCGACGGTGAGCAAAGGCTGCATCCCCTCATGGGCGACCGGCGTGTCGCCGTCGTGCAGCGAAGTGATCTTCAGCGCGCCGCCGTCGAGGATCAGCCAGGCCCAGCCGCTGGCGAAATGGCCGACCGCCTCCTCCTTGAACTTGGCGAGCATCTGGTCGGTCGAGCCGAAGGCGGCGTCGATCATCTCGGCGAGCTTGCCGGTGGGGCGCTGGCCGTCCGCCGGCGCCAGGCATTGCCAGAAGAAATTGTGGTTCCAGAACTGGCCCGAATTGTTGAACAGGCCCTTGTCGCCCCGTTCGGCCGCGGTCCTGATCACCTGGCTGAGCGACGCGCCGGCGAGGCCCTTGTCCCCGACCATCGAACTGGTCTTGTCGACATAGGCCTTGTGATGCTTGCCATGGTGATATTCGAGCGTCTCGGCCGACATATGCGGACCGAGGGCCTGCCGGTCATACGGCAGGTCGGGCAGTGAAAACGTCATGCGACCTCCTCCTCTTCTCGCACCCCGAACGCACGAAAGAGGAGAAGGTTTGCAAGCCTTTTTTCGCGGCGGACGAAATGCCCCGGAGCGGCCCGCGGGGGCGGGTCGCTTCCGGAAACCGTCATTGATCGCGTTGCCGGTCGCGAAAAGCGTGGCTGCCTTTCGCGCGCCGCCTCAGTGCGGACTGACCGTGAAGCGGGTCAGCTCCAGGCGCGGATCGCGCCATTTCGGCTCGATCCGGCTGGCCTCGCGATAATCGTAATAGGCCTGCCGAACGTTGCCGCCGAGCTCGTTGGCGACCCCGCGCCCGTAATAAGCGAGGGCCGGCCGCCGTGTCTTCCTGGCGATCGCCTCGTCGAACAGGGGCATGGCCTGGGTCCAGCCGTCGGGCTTGCGAAGCATCGCGATGCCCTTGTTGAGATAGGCTTCGGGCTGGTTCGGATCCCGCGCCAGCGCGGTGTTGAAGTCCGCGATGGCCGAGTCGCTTTCGCCGAGGCGCAGCTTCAATATGCCGCGATTCACATAGGTCGCCACCGTGTCGTAGTCGGAGAGATTCTCGCCGCTCAACGCCTCGTTGCAGCGCACCAGGCTGTCGCGCGAGGGCAAGAGGGCGGCGTCCGCGGCTTCGAAGCACATGCGGGCCGACGTGCTGCCGATCACCGTGACGGCCGCGACGGCGGGAACGGCGGTCGCTGCCAGCGCCGCCGCAATCAGGATTCTGCCGATGCTCATGATCCAAGTCCTCCTTGGACTCGCGAGCATAGCAGATTTGAGCGACTCACGCCATCAGGCGATGGCGCTTCATCGCGTGGCGGAGCTGATCGTAGGTGAGGCTGAGCGCGGCGGCGGCGGCGCGCTGGTTCCAGCGGCATTTTTCGAGTGCCGCGGCGAGGATCGCTTTCTCATATTCGGCGATGGCGAGACGGAAGTCGGCGCAACCCGCCGGATCGTAAGTCGGGCCGACGATCGCGATCGCATCGGCAACCTCCTCGCTCGGCGGCGGGGGAAGAAGGCTGTCGTTCGCCGCTTCGGGCCGCGCGGGCGCCTGCGGCCGCCAGGGCGATTCGAACGGGTCGAACTGGATCTGATCGACCGGGCGCCCGGGGTCCGACCAGCGATAGACCGCCCGCTCGACGACGTTGCGCAATTCGCGGACATTGCCCGGCCAGTGATATTCGAGCAACCGGTTGAGCGCGGCGCCGCCGAAGCCGGGCCAGCTCTCCCATTCGAGCTCGAGCGCCATGCGGCGGGCGAAATGGTCGGCGAGGATCGGGATGTCGGAGCTGCGGTGACGCAGCGGCGGCAGGGTCACGACCTCGAAGCACAGGCGATCGAGCAGATCGGCGCGGAAGCGGTTCCTCTCGGCGAGCCGGGGCAGATCCTCGTTGGTCGCGGCGACGATGCGCACGTCCACCTGGACGGGGCGCGAGGCGCCGATCCGGGTCACCTCGCCATATTCGACGACGCGCAGCAGCCGCTCCTGCGCCGCCTGCGACAGGGTCGCGAGCTCGTCGAGGAACAAGGTGCCGTTGTCCGCCTCCTCGAAGCGGCCCGCGCGCGACTTGGTCGCGCCGGTGAAGGCGCCCGCCTCGTGGCCGAACAATTCCGCCTCGATCAGGGTCTCGGGAAGCGCCGCGCAGTTCATGACCACCAGCGGCCCGTCCCAGCGCGAGGAAAGATGGTGGAGACGCTCGGCGATCAGCTCCTTGCCGGTGCCGCGCTCGCCGATGACCAGAACCGGCCGGTCGAGCGGCGCGGCCCGGCTCGCCCGCTCGACCGCGTCGAGGAAGGAAGAGGATTGGCCGACGAGCTGGGTGTTGCGCTCCATTCCCAAATATTGGGACATTTTCCCACGGCTTGGCAAGGAAAATCGGGGTTCGGCCACCCGATCAAGGCCGAAAAAGCGCGGATTTCCGCCATTCAGGCGACTTGGGCACGGCCCTTGTATGGAAGAGGGCATTCCGCCGCGAGGCGGGGAAGAAAAGGGAGGAAGAGATGATTGTGATGAGCAGGATCGGACAGAGCGTCGTGGCATCCATTGCCGCAATCATGCTCACCGCCACCGCCGTCGGCGCCGCAATCGGTCCGGTCGGACCCGAGGCGCGCCCGGGGGTAACGGTGCCGGCCGCTCTTGTCGTGGCGCTGCTTTCGAGTCAGGCTGGCGCCTGACTCGGCCCGGCCGGGACGCGCCCCGCCCCCTTGGCAGCGTTCCGGCCGCAGCCGCCCAGCAATGTGAAGGAGTGATCTGAATGAGCATATTTTCCCGGACGCGCGATATCGTCGCCGCGAATTTCGCGGACCTTTTGGACAAGGCCGAGGATCCGGCGAAGATGATCCGGATGATCATCCTCGAAATGGAGGAGACTTTGGTCGAGGTCCGCGCCTCGGCGGCGCGGACGATCGCGGACCAGAAGGAGATGCGCCGGCAGATCACGCGTCTGGAGAAGCTCCAGGAAAGCTGGGTGGAGAAAGCCGAGCTCGCGCTCAGCAAGGGCCGCGAGGATCTTGCCAAGGCGGCGCTGGTCGAGAAGCAGAAGGCGGCCGACATGGGCGACGGTCTGAAGGCCGAGATCGAGGTGCTGGACGATGCGTTGCGCGCGTCCGAGGCCGACATCGCCAAGCTCCAGGGCAAGCTCCGCGAAGCGCGCACCCGGCAGAACGCGATCCAGTCGCGGCTGGAGAGCGCCAACCAGCGGGTGCGGATGCGGGAGATTTATGCCGGTCCCAAGGTCGACGAGGCTTTTTCGCGCTTCGACATATTGGAGCGCCACGCCGACCTCGCCGAAGGCCGGGCCGACGCGCTGGCGCTCGGCGCCCCGCCCAAGAGCCTCGACGAGGAGATCGCCGAGCTGCGCAACCAGGAGAAGGTCGAGGCCGAGCTCGAGGCGCTCAAGGCGAAGCTCAACAATGGCAAGGAAGGCTGATCGATGGATCCGGAAGCATTTTTCGGCATGGCCCTCGGCGGCCTTGCCATCGTCATCCTCTTCATCGGGCTGCCGTGGCTGATCTTCCATTATGTCACGCAATGGAAGAAGAATGCGACGCTCACCCGCGAGGATGAGACCCTCCTCGACGAGCTGCACGACCTCGCCCGCCGGCTCGACGACCGCATGTGCTCGATCGAGCGGATCATGAATGCCGAGAATCCGAACTGGCGCTCGATCGCCTGCGACCCGGCCGATCTCGGCCTCGATCAGGAAAAGCCGTCTGCCGGCCGCACCGTCAGCAACCAGCCGTCGAGGAGCCTCGGCCGATGAACACGCCTCCGCCCTTTTTCGTGCCGCCGGGCCCTTCAAAAGGGTCTCCCCGCCACACCAAATTCTATCTCGACAAGCAGAATGCCAAGTGGAAGGGCGTCTGCGCCGGGATCGCCGATTATACCGGCGTCGACGTCACCATCATCCGCATCGGCCTGGTGGCGCTCACCCTGCTCGGCGCCGGACCCTGGACGCTCATCGCTTACTGGGTCGCCGCCTGGATGGCGCCGGTCAAGCCGAGCGAATTGGCCTATGAGACGCCGGAGCAGGCGAAATTCTGGCAGGGCGTGCGGGTGTCGCCGCGGCGGACCGTCCGCGAGGTGCGCTCGCGCTTCCGCGACATCGACCGGCGGCTCGCCGACGTCGAAGCCTATGTGACCAGCTCGAACAGCCGGCTCGCCCGCGAGATCGAGCAATTGCGCTGAAAAAGAAGAGGGGGTTGGAATGAATATCTGGGGTTTTCTGGTCCTGACGTCGCTCGTGTCGACGATCGGCTGGGTGGCCAACAACTGGGTCCGGGCGCGTCACGGCTATCCGATCGAGGACCATCATGACGAGGATGAGGGTCGCGGCAAGAAGCGGATGGACGCGATCTGCGCCGAGAATCGCGACCTCAAGACCCAGGTGAGCCGCCTCGAGGACAGGCTGAAGGTGCTGGAACGGATCGCGACCGATCCGGCCGAGCGCACCGCCCGCGAGATCGAAGGCCTGCGCTGAGCGGCGCGACAGGAGGAAGACCGAGATGAACTTTCCATTCATTGCCTTCGCGCCCGTGGTCGGGATCGTCGGCCTCGCCGGCGTCCTCGGTTGGGTGTTGACCACCTGGCTCAGGATCAAGCACGGCTATCCGCTCGACGGCGCCTGGGGCCAGGCCGTCTATCCCAAGAGCAATGACGAGGCGGCGGAGCGGATCAAATTGCTGTCCACCGAAAATGCCCAGCTCCGCGCCGAGATCGGCTCGATCAAGGACCGACTGGCGACCGTGGAGCGGATCGTCACCGATGACAGCCACCGCCTGACGCAGGAGATCGAATCCCTGCGCATGCCGAAGAATTGAGAAAGCCGCATGGACATGATCTGGATCCTGATCCCGCTTCTGGCACTCTCCATCCCGATCATCGCGATCGTCTCCGCCACCGTCTTTACGCCGTGGCTCAAGCTCAAGGAACGCCGGATGGAGCTGGAGGCGCAGATGACGGCCGAAAAGGCCGCCCAATATGCGACGAAGACGGAGCGGCTCGAGCAGCGCATGCGCGTCCTCGAACGGATCGTCACCGACAAGGGCATCGATCTCTCCGAAGAGATCGACCGGCTGCGCGACACGCCGGTCAACTGAAGGAGCAAGCGAAGATGGGACTTTTCGATCCGGCCACCGTCTGGGTGCTGATCCCGCTCGCCGCGATCGGCGCGAGCATGTGGCGGCGCTGGCTCAGGGTGAAGGAAAAGCAGCTCGACGCGCAGACCCGCGACACCGCCGAGCGGACGGCGCAATATGCCGCCCATAGCGAGCGGCTGGAGCAGCGCGTGCGGGTGCTGGAGCGGATCGCGACCGACAAGGGCGTCGACCTTTCCGACGAGATCGAGCGGCTGCGCGACGACCGGGTCAACTGAACGGCGCGACGGAGGAACAGATGAACCCCCAAATGGAATTCATCCTCGCTGTCATCGCCGTGGTGATGATCGCCAGCGTGTTCAAAACCCGCTACAAATATTCGATCCGCCAGCAGGGCGATCCGCGCGAGGCGCAAAGGCTGCACGAGGAGATCCGCACCTTGAAGGAGCGGATCCAGGTGCTGGAGCGGATCGCGACCGACAAGACCTCGTCGCTGGAGCGCGAGATCGAGCAATTGCGGGACCGCTGACATGGCCGCCGCCGCCCTTCCCCTCGCCTTGCTGCTGACCCTCGCCATCGCCCTGGTCAGCGCCGCCGCCTCGCGCGCCTGGCGGCAATGGCTGGAGGTGAAGAGGCTGGAAATCGCCCGCCGCGCCGCCGCCGCCCCGCGCGCCGAGCTCGGCGAGCTGCGCCGCCGCGTCCGCCGCCTCGAAGCGTTGGCGAACGGGATCGAAATCTAAACGCGTTCAGAGCCAGCCATTGGCGCGGGCGATGCGTCCCGCCTCGATCCGGTTGCCGGCGCCGAGCTTCTGGGCCGCTTCCGAGAGATAGTTGCGCACCGTTCCCGGCGAGAGCTGCAGCATCTCGCCGACCTCCAGATTGGAAAGACCCTCTTCGGCGAGGCGGGCCGCCCGCGCGGAAAGCTGGGCGAAGGCGATCGCTTTCCTGCACGCGGCGCTGGACTGACCGGTCCGCGTCTTACCCCCTCCCACCGCCATCGCGTGTCTGGTAGCGGGGGACCATGTCCGGCCCGAGCCTCCACGACGTCCATGCCGATTACGCGCTGCTCGATGCCGACGACCGCTACCGGCTGCTGATCGACCTCGGCCGGACGCTGGAGCCGATGCCGGACGCGCTCAAGACCGATGCTACTTTGGTGCGCGGCTGCTCGGCCTCGGTCTGGGTCTATCCGGTTCCGAGCCAGGACGGCATCCTCCATTTCCTCGCCGATTCCAACGCTGCGATCACCAAGGGCATCGTCGCCCTCATCCTGCTCGCCGTCCAGGACCGGACGCCGCAGGAGATTCTCGCCACCGATATCGACGCGGCGCTCGCCCCGTTCGACCTCAGGAACCAGCTCAGCTCCAACCGCACGCAGGGCATTCCCAACATGATCGCGCTGATCCGCGAGACCGCGATGCGGCTCGCCGAATGAGCGAGAAGCACCCATTTGACGGCGCCTTCGATCCGAAGCGCTTCACCGATTATGCGAGCCGCGTCGGCCATGGCGGCGCGCTCGGCATCCTCTATGTCGGCCACGGCCCGGACTGGGTCGAGCTCGGCCTCGACTATGCCGAGAAATTGGTCGGCGTGACCGAGACCGGCGTGCTCGCCTCCGGCCCGATCGTCAGCCTGATGGACATGGCGACGAGCATGGCGATCTGGGTCCGCCTCGGCCGCTTCCGCTCCCAAGTGACCCTCGACCTGCGCGTCGACTATCTGCGTCCGGCAACGCCCGGACGGCGCATCGTCGGCCGCGGCGAATGCTATGCGGTGAAGCGCAGCGTCGCCTTCGTCCGCGGTACCGCCCATGACGGCGACCCCGCCGACCCGGTCGCCCATGTCACCGGTACGTTCATGGGAACGGAATAGGGGCCGCTCAGCGGCCCTCCGCGGCCCGCCGTTCCTCGGCTTTCTTCAGTACGTCATAGGCGGCCTGGATCGCCTGGAAGCGGGCGGCGGCCTCGGCGTCGCCCGGCGCGGCGTCGGGATGGTTGGCCTTGGCGAGGCGGCGATAGGCGCCCTTGATCTCCTCGAAGCCGGCATCGCTCTCCACCTCCAGCATGTCGAGCGCGCGCATCTCGTCGCGCGAGCGGCTGCCGTCGCCGGGGCCGCCCCAGCCATAATGGCCGGCCTGGCGATAGCCGCTCGCGCCCCTCTGCTCGTCGGCCTCGCGGGCGGCCGCCTCCTCGGCGGAGAGGCCTTCGAAATAATTCCAGCGGCGATTATATTCGGCGGCATGGGCCGCGCAGAAATACCAGCGCTCGCGGCTGTTGGGCGATTTGGGCGCGGGGCAATCGCCGGGCTGGTCGCAGCCGTAGCGGTCGCAGAGGCGCACCTCGGCCGCCTGGCGGGTGGTGCCATAGCTCCGCCAGCGCGGAAAACCCCAATCGTTCGAGCGCGTCGGCTTCGCCATTCCCGTCCAACTAGGGTCTGTCCTCAGTCCCCGCAACGGGCGTGATCGCCCGGAGGGGCGCGCCGGGTAGGAGCGCGGCGCAGGGCGTAGCCATCCTACGGACAAGCCGCGCGACGCACTCCGGCGCGGCCATCCGGGCGACCCCCTTCGGGGGCGGGCGCCTTTTGACCGGTGGCGGCGTCGCTCGTCGGGCGCGATGTGCAAACATCGCTGCCTCTCCTCGCTCCTATCCACCGGCCAAAATGCGCTCCGTCACGCCGATGCGGGGATTGAGGACAGGCCCTATGCCCCGCCCTTCGGCGGAAAAGCAAAAAATGCCAGAGGATCTGTAAGCCGGGTTCTGTCCACCGCCGAACCCTGGGGCAGGCGGATGGGCGGCCATTCCTCTAGGAGGCGGATCGCTCCGCCCCTCAAGCAACCAACCCGGACGGCATCGGCCGCAGCAGGCCGCCGTCCCTATTCGGTCTTGCTCCCGGCGGGGTTTGCCGTGCCGGCCGCCGTTGCCGGAGCCGCGGTGCGCTCTTACCGCACCCTTTCACCGTCACGCTTCCGAAGAGAGCGAGACCTGCTTTCTGTGGCACTGTCCCTGGGCCAGAAATCGCTTTCTCGCCCGCCGGGCGTTACCCGGCACCGTCGCTGCGCGGAGCCCGGACTTTCCTCTCCGCCTTCGCCAGGGCTTCGGCGGATAAACCACCTTCGCTCGACGTAGACGCAGTGACCGCCCGATCCTCTGGCGGGGCTCATGTAGCGGGTGCGGCGCGACGATCCAAGAGCAGGCCGAGCAGGATCGCGCGGCATTCGCCGTCGATCTCGCCGTCGAGATGCTCGGGGCGGAAGCGGCGCTGGAAGGCGGTGATCGCGGCCCTGCCGTCGCGGACGTCGTAGCCGTAGCGCTCCAGCGCGAGCAGGAAGCCGCCGTCGCTCCACAGCGGATCGACCAGATTCCGGACCGGCCGCGCGGCGGCGAGGCCGAGCCGGGCAAGCATCGCCCAGTCGAACAATTCGCCCGGATCCTCCTTGCGCGCCGGCGCGATGTCGGAATGGCCGACGACGTTGCCCGGCCGGATGGCGTGCCGTTTGACGATGTCGGCGACGAGCGGGACGAGCGCGTCCATCTGCTCGGGCGGGAAGGGACGATAGCCATGCTCATGGCCGGGATTGACGATCTCGATGCCGATGCTCGCCGAATTGACGTCCTCGATGCCGCGCCAGCACGAGCGGCCGGCATGCCATGCCCTTCTCTCCTCGGCGACGAGGCGGAAGATCCGGCCGTCCTCGGCGACGACATAATGGGCGGAGACCTCGGCCGCCGGATCGCGCAGCCGCGCGATCGCGCCCGCCGCGTCGGGCATGCCGGTATAATGGAGGACGAGGATGCTGACCGGCAGCCGGCGCTCGTCATAATTGGGCGAGGGAGCGTCGATGATCTCGCTCATCGGCTGCAACCGCACCGAAAAAGGCGTCCGCGTCAAGAGCGTAAAGCAGCCTCAGGAGGCGGCGCGTGCCCTCCCGTCGCCGGCCTGCCCGCTGCGATCGGCGGCGCGGCCGTAGAAGCCGCGGCAGTCCGGGTCGGGCTGGAAGGCGGCGCATTGGCCCGCCACCGCCTCGCCGGCGCCGAGCATCAGCATCCCGCCGGGGCGGCTCGCCTCGGCCAGCCGAGCGAAGGCGGCGCGGCGGGTCGGCTGGGCGAAATAGAGGAAGACGTTGCGGCAGAGGATGAGGTCGAAGGCGCCCGGGCAGGGCGGCGCGTCGAGCACCGAATGGACGTGGAAGCGCACCGCCGCGCGAAGCGCCGAGGACGCGCGCCACGTCTGGGCCGGATATTCGTCGAACCAGCGGATCATCTGCACGACCGGAAGGCCGCGCTGGACCTCGAATTGCGAATAGAGGCCGCTCTTCGCCCGTTCGATCGCGCCGCGCGAGACGTCGGTGCCGAGCAGGTCGATCGACCAGCCCTCCCAGCGCGCTTTCTGCTCGGCAAAGGCGATGGCGAGCGAATAGAGTTCCTGCCCGCTCGAGCAGCCGGCCGACCAGATGGCGAGCCGCCGCTCCGCCGCTTTCTGCGCGCGCAGCCGTTCGAGGCCCGGCCCGAGCAGGGTCTCGAAGCTCGGCCGGTCGCGGTAGAAGAAGGTCTCGTTGTTGAGCAGGGCATCGACGACGTCGTCGGCGAGCGAACCATGCTTCTTGCCGACGAGCGCGCCGACCAGGGCATCCATCGAGGCGAAGCCGCGCTCGCGGACCAGCGGCTGCAGCGCGGTCTCGATCCGCCAGCGCCGACTCATCGTCAGATGCTGGCCGGTGCGGGCTTCGAGCAGGGCCGCGAGGACGGTGCCGCCGGCGTCGCTCATGTTCATGGCCGCGGCCTCGTCCAGGCATGGATTTCGCGCGCCAAAGCGGCGGGATCGTCGACGCGGCAGGCGAGGCCCGCCTCCGCGAGGACTCCGGGCATGCCCCAGACGGCGGAGCTCGCCTGGTCCTGGGCGAGGACATGGCCGCCGACTTCGACCAGCCGCCGTCCGCCGGCCAGGCCGTCGCGGCCCATGCCGCTCAGCACGATTCCGACGCCGGCCTTGCCGTAGGCGCGGGCGACGCCGTCGAGCATGATGTCGACCGAAGGCGTGCAACCGCTCTCGGCCACGTCGGCCGAAAGCCGCGCCTTCACCCGGCTGCCGTGGCGCTCGAGATCGAGATGGCGGTCGCCGGGCGCGAGGACGATCTCGTCGCTCCTGAGGATCATCCCTTCGTGCGCGACCCGGACGCGGCGCCCGCAGGCGCCTTCGACCTGGCGCGCGAACAGCGGCAGGAAGGCGGCCGGAAGATGCTGGGTGATCAGGATCGGCGCGCCGATCCGCGCCGGCAGGCCCTGGAGGAAGCGGGTGATGGCGTGGAGGCCGCCGGTCGAGGCACCGATGGCGAGGCAGCCGATCTTCGCCGGCCTGGTGAAGGGCTGGACGGGAAGCGGCGGCGGTGCGGGCTCGGCCGGCGCGGCGCGGCCCGGCACCAGCCGCCGCAGCCGCTCGGCGAGCGCGGCAGAGAAGCCCCCGGCCGAATGCTGCGCCCCCGGCTTGGCGAGCGTGTCGGCGGCGCCGAGCGCGAGCGCGCGGACGGCGGCCTCGCTGCCGCTCTCGGTCGACGAGGAGACGACCAGGATGCGGGCGCCGGCGCCTTTTTCGATGATCGCGGGAAGCGCTTCCAGCCCGCTCGATCCGGGCATGTCGAGATCGAGCAGGACCACGTCCACCTTGTGCGTGCCGAGCAGCCCGACCGCTTCCTCGGCGCTGGCGGCGGCGGCGACCACCTCGAAATCGGCGAAGGGCGCAAGCATCCGTGCCAGCACCGAACGGGCGACGGCGGAATCGTCGACGATCATCAATTTGGCCGGCATCGATCCGGCGGGCGGCATCCCGTCCCGGCCAGGGCGAAGGGAGGAAGCCGCGGCAGCGGCGGCGCTCACGCGACCCCGACGATCTGCAGCTTGGTTTCGAGCGTATCCCGGTCGAACGGCTTCATCACATATTCGTCGGCACCGGCATCGATCGCCGCGCGAATATGGGCCGCGTCGTTCTCGGTCGTGCAGAAGACGACCTTGGGCTGGGCCGGGAACGGCTTCTGGCGGAGCGTGCGCAGGAACTCCATCCCGCCCATGACCGGCATGTTCCAGTCGAGCAGGACGACGTCCGGCATGTTGGCCTCGCAGCGCGACAGCGCCTCGCGGCCGTCCTCCGCCTCCTCGACCGCGAAATTCAGCGTCTCGAGTATGTGGCGGGCGACCTTGCGGATCACCTTGGAATCATCGACGACGAGGCAGCTCTTCATGCTTTTCCCACCCGTGAGTTCGCGGGACCGTAACGGCAAATGGTAATCAGGCGCTTAAAGCCCGGCGAAACCGCTCATGCCGCTTCGCTGGCCGGGCCGGCGACGAGCGCGGGGACGTCGATCAGCAGGATGAGCTCGCCGCCGGCGGCGACCATCCCCCTGGCGACGCGCCGCCACAGAGGCGCGGTGCGGACCGGGAGCGGCACCGGATCGGCGTCCGCCTCGACCACGTCCTCCACCTCCTCGACGAGCAGGGCATAGGGATGACCGTCGATGACGGCAACGACGGCGTCGCGCTGCGGTGCGTCGCCGGGCGCGACGCCAAGCGAGGCGGGGCAGTCGATCACGGTCAGCACGCGGCTGCGCAGGGCCGCGAGGCCGGCAATGTGGGGCGGCGTGCCCGGCGCCGGAACGACGGAGTCGATCTCGACCACCGCCTCGACGTCGGCGGCGGGCAAAGCCACCCGCTCGCCCGCCAGCCGCACGATGAGGAGAAGCTGCGCCATATTATTTCCTCCCCGCCATTTTCTTCCGGGGCCCGGCGAGCGCCTTCAGGATCGCGTCGCGGTCGTAGCGATGGATCGAATCGTCGTCGGCGCCGAGCGGCTCGGGGCGGGCGCGCAGGCGCACCATTCGTGCTTCGGTCGCAAGGATCGGCGCGGCGGCCTCGCTCTCTTCGGAGAGGCCGATGATTGTCGCCGCATTTTCCGCTCCGGGATCGCCCTCGCGCAGCACGCGATAGCCGGCGCTTTCGATGACCGGCCGCAGGATCGTGTCGAGAAAAGGATCGGCGCCGACCAGCAGGCATGTGGGCGCGTCGGCCGCGTTGCCCGGGGCCACGTCGTGGCGATGGGCGAACAGCCAATGGACGTCGAGCAGCTCCACCTGGGCACCGTCGACCAAAGCGACGCCGGCCACCGGGCCGGCCTTCGCGGCGGGGCGCACGGCAGCGGACAGCGAGACGATGTCGAGCACCTCGTCGAGCGCATAGGCGATCTCGATCGTGCCGTCGGTAAGGCGGAGCAATTTGACCTTCGCCGCGTCCGGAATGGTATCGCAGCCTTCGAGCGGCAGGATGCGGTCTTCGAGCGTGACCCGGAGCCGCCCGGCGGTGCGCGCGATCTGCCGCGCCTCCGCTTCCTCGATCCGCTCGACCGCGCCGAGCGCGACCATGCGGCGGCCGCCGTCCAGGGTGCGGAAGAGCAGGGTCTCGAGCCCGCGTGCCGATGCCGCGCGCCCTTCGTCTTCCTCGCGCGCGCCTTCTTTCTCCTCTTCGTCGGCGGCGAGGATGGCGCGGGCGGCGAGCGCCGACGGATCGAGCAGCAGCAAGGGCCGGCCATTGTCGGCAAGCGTCGTCCCCGCATAGAGGCCGGCGGTCATGATCGCCGGCGAGGCCGGCTTCACCACCAGTTCCTCATGGTCGTGCACCTCGTCGACGGCGAGCGCATAGATGCGGCCGCCGGCGAGCTTCAGCACGATCAGGGTCTGGTCGGCGCCCTCGTCGGCGGCGCCGCCGCCGATCAGCTGACGAAGCGAAAGCACCGGCGTGCGGCGGCCGCGGATGGTCGCGATAGCGGCGCCGCCGACCTCCTCCATCCGCACCGCCTCGCTGCGGGCACGGACGATCTCCTCGATCGCCGAGCGCGGGATGGCGAAGGCCTGGCCCGCGGCGCCGACGGTCAGAGCCGGGATGATGGTGAGGGTGAGCGGCACGCGCAGGGTCAGGATCGTCCCCTCCCCGATCGCGCTGGCGACGTCGATCAGGCCGCCCACCCGCTCGATGTTCGAACGGACGACGTCCATGCCGACGCCGCGGCCGGAGAGCGAGGTGACCTTCTCGGCGGTGGAGAGGCCGGGCTCGAAGATCAGGGCGGCGCGCTCCTCCGGCCGGAGCCGGGCGGCGCGGTCGGCGCGGACCACGCCCGAGGCGACCGCCTTGGCGACCAACGCCTCGGCGTCGATGCCGCGGCCGTCGTCGCGGATCTCGATCAATATCTGGTTGCCGGCCTGGCGGGCGGAGACGGAGAGGATGCCGGCAGGCTTCTTGCCGGCGGCCTCGCGGTCGGCGGGCGGCTCGATGCCATGGTCGATGGCGTTGCGGATGATGTGCGTCAGCGGATCGCGCAGCATCTCGATCATTTCGCGGTCGAGCTCGACGTCGCCGCCATCGATAACGAGCTGGACCTGCTTGCGGGTCTCGGCGGCGAGGTCGCGGACCATGCGCGGCAAAGGCGCGAACAGATTGTCGATCCGCTGCATGCGGGTTCGGGTGACGGCGTCGCGCAGGTCCGCGATCGAGCTGGAGACGCGCTCGAAGCAGGCGGAGACGTCGCCGCCGGCGGCGGTCTCGCGAAGCTGGCGGGCAAGCTCGTTGCGGGCGAGGACGAGGTCGGAGACGCCGCTCATCATCCGATCGAGCAGATCGACCGGCAGGCGGATGGTGCGCGAGGCGCCGCGCGCGGCCGGGATCGCGGCGCCCGCGGTGGCGCGGGCCTCCGGCTCCTGCGCCTGCTCGGCCAGGGCCTCGATCAGCGAGGTGTCGTCCTCGCTTCCGGCGCTCTCGCCGGTCTCGAGCTCCTCGGTCAATTCGGAGAGGCGGTCGATGATGGCGAGGACGGCGCTCACCAGGGCGGCGTCGGCGCGGCGCTTGCCGTCGCGGACGGCGGCGAGCGCGTCCTCGGCGCCGTGGCTCAAGGCCTTGATCCGCGGCAGGTCGAAGAAGCCGCTATTGCCCTTCACCGTGTGGACGAAACGGAAGATCTCGTCGAGGCGCGCGCGGTCGTCGGGCGCCGCTTCCCAGGCGACGAGCCCGCCCGAAAGGGCTTCCAGCATCTCGCGCGTTTCCGCGATGAATTCGTTGAGAAGGTCGTCCATGGCCCCGCCGTCGCTCGACCGGGCCTCTATGCGGACCTTTGGTTAAGGAGGCGTTAGTCCGCGGGCCGACGCGACGGGCCAGCCGACGGAAACACGGAAGACGCGAACTCCCGCGGGCCGCGATCATGGATCCGGATCAGGTCCGGGATGACGGGATTCAAGCTCCGGCGTGAGACATGGAAGAAAAAATACGCGTGCGCAACGATCCCCGCGCATCTGCCGTCGCCGCGGTCAAGAGGCCCGGCCGGACGCCTTTCCCGCCGGCCCTGGCCGGAACCCAGCGGCGCCGCGCCCCGTTTGTTTCGCCATTCTCCACTTGAGGAGCATTGTGATGAAACGCGTGTTGAGTATCGCATCGACGGCCGCCGTGTCGGCCCTTCTGCTCATGTCCACGAGCGCCCAGGCCGGCGCCAAGACCAATCGCGCCCGCCAGGCGATCGCCGAGGCGCAGGGCAAGATCGACGCCGCCAACCGGGCCGGCACCACCGGCGAAACGCCGCGGCTCTCCGCCGAAGCGGCCGGGACCCTGCGCGCCGCGCGCGAAGACCTTGCCCGCGGCCGCAAAGAGCAGGCGATCGCCGAGGCCAACCATGCCTCGGAGATGGCCGACCGCGCGATCGGCGTCGCCCGCAGCGAGCGGGCCGCCGCCGACCAGGCCGATCGCGCCCGCGCCGAGAATGAAGCCGCCGACGCGCGCCGCGCCGCCGCCGACGCCAATGCCCGCGCCGACGCCGCCCAGCAGGCGGCCCGGGATGCCGCCGCCGACGCGGACGCCGCGCGCTCGGCGCCTCCGCCTCCGGCGCCTGCCCCGGTCGTCGTCGCAATGCCCGCGCCCCAGCCGCCGGCTCCGCAGACGACGACGGTGACGACCGAGACGGCGACCCGCAGCACGCCCGGCCATGTCGTCCATAGGGTTGCGCATGTGCGCCGGCCGGTGCGGACGGCGTCGCTCAGCCACCGCCGGACCGCCCATGGCCGGACGGTCGTGCATCGGACGACGACCACCGTCACCACCCACGCGCAATAAAAGCGACTCTTCCCGCACGGGCGGCGCGTCCTCCGCGCCGCCCGAATGCGCGCGGGTTCGCGTGCGGGTCCGGTTACCGCCGGATCGTTGAACGCAGCCGCTGCCAAGAAACGGTGTCCACGCGCCGGCAGCCCCCGGCGACCGGACAAGTAACTTCGAAGGATCGGCGCTTGTGTCGACTTGCCGACATAGCGCGCGGACTTGCTTGATTTTTTGCTTTCGACTCGGTTTTATGGAATCGGGTGGACAGGCGTTCATGCCTCCTCGCGGGATGGGGAAGATGACGGAATACCGGCTGTACCTCGTCAAGGACGGCCATAGCGGCCAGCCCAGGACGATTTCGAGCCCGGACGATGCCGTCGCCATCATGTGGGCCGACGATCTGCGCGAGGGCCAGGCCGCCGAATTATGGTGCGGCGAGCGTCTGGTCCGTACCTTCGAGCCGCAAGGCTGAACCCAACAAGCTTCGGCGAACGCAAAGCGCATTCCCGGCAACCGCTTTTCCTCTGGCCCGCCCGCCCGCGCATGCTAAGCTTCCGCAAAAGGCGGGGAGCTGAGGCATGACGGGTTTTTCACGTCGCGATCTGGCGAAGGCATTGGGTGCGGGCGCGGCCGCGGCGGCGTTGGCGGGCAAAGCGGGAGCGGCCCCGATGGCCGCCCTGGCGCCGGAGCATCTGCGCTTTCCCGACGGCTTCAAATGGGGTTGCGCGACCGCCTCCTACCAGGTCGAGGGCGCGGTCAGGGAGGACGGGCGCGGGCCGACCAATTGGGACGTCTTCTGCCACACGCCGGGCCGGGTCGCGCGCGGCGACACCGGAGACGTCGCCTGCGATTCCTACCATCTCTATCCCGAGGATATCCGCCTGCTGAAGGACCTCGGAGTCTCGACCTATCGCATGTCGATCGCGTGGTCGCGCATCTTCCCCGAGGGCCGGGGAACGCCGAACCCGAAGGGCGTCGACTATTATAATCGGGTGGTCGACGGACTGCTCGCCGCCGGCATCACGCCCTATGTCACCCTCTTCCACTGGGACCTGCCGCAGGCGCTGCCCGGCGGCTGGCGCGCGCGCGACACCGCGCTCGCTTATGCCGATTATGCCGGCTTCATGGCGGGCAGGCTGTCCGACCGGGTCCATAATTTCATGACGGTGAACGAGCTTCGCTGCTTCACCGATCTCGGCCACAAGCAGGGCGTCCACGCGCCGGGCCTCCAGCTCGACCCGGCCGAAGTCAACCAGGTCCGCCACCACGGAATCCTCGCCCACGGCCTCGGCGTCCGCGCGATTCGTGCCCATGCGCGGGCGGGAACCCAGGTCGGGATTGCCGACAATAGTGAATTCTGCGTGCCGGTGATGGAGACGCCCGAGCATATCGCCGCCGCGAAGAAGGCGACGCGCGAGCATAATGCGATGTTCCTTACCGCCCTGATGGAGGGCCGCTACATCGACGAATATCTGCACCAGGAAGGCGCCAACGCGCCCAAGGTGCAGGCGGGCGACATGGAGGCGGTGGCAAGCCCGCTCGATTTCGTGGCGCTCAACGTCTACCAGCCTCTGTGGGTGCGCGCCGACGACGGGCCGCGCGGCTATCAGGAGATCCCCGCTCTGCCCTCCTCGCCGCGCATGGCCTCGCCCTGGCTCGTGGTCGGGCCGGAGGTCGCTTATTGGGCGGTGCGGCTGGTCAGCGAGCTTTGGGGGCCGAAGACGCTCTATATTTCCGAGAACGGCGCGTCGGCCGACGATCCGATCGTCCATGGCCGGATCGACGATGCCGACCGCGTCATGTATTTGCGCAATTATATCGGCCAGTTCCATCGCGCGGTCGCCGAAGGCTATCCGCTACGGGGCTATTTCCTGTGGAGCCTGATGGACAATTTCGAATGGGCCGACGGCTACACCAAGCGCTTCGGCATCCATTATACCGATTTCGCAACCCAGCGCCGCATCCCCAAGCTCAGCGCCGCCTGGTACAAGGAAGTGATCCGCCGCAACGAACTGGTCTAGAATTCTACTCGACCCCTTAACCAGCCATTAGGGTTACCGGTTTATCAACCACGGCAAGTGGGGGTCGCTGTCATGAACGAACGCGGAACGCTGGATCGGCTGACCGAGCTCTTCGCCGGGAATCGGCGGACGGAGCCGCGCTACAGCGTCCTGCTCGCCGGCCATACGTTCAGCGCCGCCGGCTCCGGCTCGGTCATCATCCGCGACCTTTCGCTGCGCGGCGCCCAGATCGAGGGCGGCAGCCTGCCGCCGCTCGGACGGTTGCTGATCCTCAAGAAAGGCGCGCTCGAAGCCTGCGGCCGCATCGCCTGGCGCGAGGGCAATCGCGCCGGCCTGCGCTTCGAGCATCCGATTTCCGCCGAGAGCCTCTTCGCAGTCGTCGACCGCGCCCGCGGCCGGCCGGCGCCGGAGGCCGTTGCCGCTTAGGGTCTAAGGCAACGCGCCGTCCGCTCGCGCGTTTTCATCTCATGGCCGACCTACCCGAATCCGGACCGGACGAGCCCGTCCCGCACCTGACCGGCGAGGAGGCGCGCGGCGGCGAGATCGTCCTGCGCAGCCGCGCCCGCCGCCTCGTCTTCATCGGCGGCCTCGTCCTGGCCGTCCTGATCGTCATCGTCCTGCGGTTCGGCGGCTTTTATTAGGAGGTCGCGCGAAGCCGGCCGCGTCAGCGAAATCCGCTGCTCGCCACCACCAGCTCCTCGTGCACGACCCGCGCCATCCGCTCATTGTAGCGGACCTGCTCTTCGATATAGTCGAAGCGGGCCGGCGAGAGGCCGTGCGCGCGGATGATCCGGGTCCGCTCGGCGGGCGCGATCTTGGCGATGGCCGCCGGCGACGGCGCCTGGCCGGGTCCGGCGCCGCCGGCGCCTGCGAGCGCGATCAAGGTGTCGCCATAATGGCGCAGCTCCTCGAGCGAGACGGGCACGAGCGTGACGGCCGAATCGGGGACCGGCTGCGGCGCCGGCGGCTGCAGCGCGACCGCTGCCGAAACGGCGAGAAGGGCGAGCATGCGATCCATTCCTGTCTCCACCTGAACAAGACGGGCGGCACGGCCGGGATCGGCCGGCGCCGCGCTCCGCCTTTCGGAGCGGCAACGCCCATGCGGCGCCCCGGTTGAACCGCCGCTGAAGACGCGGGCGCGAAATCGGTTCCGCTTCAAGGCGATCGGCGGCCGACGGCCTTGCCCCGCGCCTATTGCACGGGCTCCGGCTTGTCTCTAGCTGCCCCAATGATCGCGGCCGACGATGAACCTTCATGCGCCTCGTTGCGGGAGGCGCAGCGCCTCTTGGGTGAAGGCGAGCTGAAGGCCGCGCTCGAGCCGGCCTGGCGCGCGCTGCGCGCGGCCCCTGCCTCGCGCGCCGCAAAGTCGCTCATCGCGAAGCTCCTGCAGCGCGTGCCCGTGCGTGCCGGCGATGTCGACGAAGACGACCTCCTGCGACTGATGCGGGATCCGGACGTGGACCCCGCGCAAATCGCCAATGCCGGATGGCAGTTCCTGCTGGGCGCGGGGCCGCCGGCTTCGGCGGGTGCGGCGGCCCTGGCCGCATGGCTGGAAGACAGCGCGCTCGCCCGGGCCTTGCTCGAAGAGACCTATGTCGCCTGGCCGGACGCCGAGCGGCTGCTGACCGGGATCCGCCGCTGGCTGCTCGTCGAGGGCATCTGGCCGGATTTTCCCGGGCTGGCCGCCGCTCTCGCCGCCCAGGCGCGCCACAATAAAGGCGCCTGGCCTTTCGATCCCGTCGAGGAAGCGAGGCTCCGCGACGCGGGCGCCTTCCGCCTGGCCTATCTTTCCGGGCCGTGTGAGCCTCCGATCGAAAGCGGTGCGAACCCGGTCGCCCGCCAATATGAGACCTGGCCCTATCCGCCATGGAGCCGGGTCACGATTCCGGCGCCGACGACGCTTCCGCGCATGGTGGAACGGCTCGACCCCGGCGGGCCGGACCTGCCGGCCGAGGCCGACATGCTCATCGCCGGCTGCGGGACCGGGCGGGAGGCGGCGATGGCGGCTTTGCGCTATCCCGACGCGCGCGTGACGGCGATCGACGTCAGCGGCCCCTCGCTCGAACATGCCCGGGCCGGATGCCTCGATCTGCCGATCGACTTCCACCGGCTCGATCTTCGGGACGTGCGCCGGCTCGGCAAGCACTTCGATGCGATCTTCTGCAGCGGCGTGCTCCACCATCTGCCCGATCCGGAAGCGGGCTGGCGCACGCTCGCCGGCGTGCTGAAGCCGGGCGGCGTCATGCGGGTGCGGCTCTACAGCCGGCTCGGACGGCTGAAGATCGCGGCCGCGAAAAGGATGATCGCCGATCTCGCCGCGGGGCCGGAGGACGATTCGCTGCTGCGCGCGATCCGGAGGCGCCTGCTCGACGAGGCGCCCGGCCTCCTCGCCGACATACGCGATTTCTACACGCTGGCGGGAGTCCACGATCTGCTGCTCAACCGGCACGAGGATGCGTTCGACATCCCGCGCATCCGCCGGGCGCTCGACGGGCTGGGGCTGCGTCTGATCGCCATGGGATTCCCGGTGGCCGCGGCGGAAGCGCAATATCGGCGCGAGCACCCGCAGGACCCGCGGCTTCGCGACCTCGCCGCGATCGCCGCGTTCGAGCAGCGCCACCCGTTCCTCTTCCGATCGATGTACGACATCTGGTGCCGCAAGCCTGGCGGAGCCCAGCCGGCATGAGATCCGCAGCTGTGTCTTCCCTTATCCTCCCCAGGATGGGGAGGGGGACCGCCGGAACGGCGGTGGAGGGGGTTCTCCGCCCGCACCAGGATCGCCGGCGCGGCACCCGCGACGTCGCGCATTACCTCCCCAACCGGAACCAGCAGGATCGAGAATCCCCCGGTCCCGCCTCCCGTTATCTCCTGCCGCAGATCGGCTGAATTCCGGCTCAAAGATTCGCGGCCGCGCGGCCGATCGTCGCCGTGAGGCTGCGGTGTATCTCGTCGGCGAGGAAGAAAGCGAAGCCGGCGATCGCGGCGACCAGGGCCGCCATCTCCAGCATCCGGCCGATGTTCCGTCCGGTCCAGACGCGCGTGCGCCTATGTTCGGGTGAGGCGGCCTGGAGATCGGACGCGCGCGTCATCTGCCCCGTTTCCGAGGCGAGCTCCGCCAGGCGCACATGGTCCTGCGTCTGGATGCCGCAGCGCCCCGCGCCGATCCAGGCGACCCGCGCCGCGGTCCGCCATTCGTTGCGCACGATCTCGATATAGGTGCCGCGCGACAAGGGTATGTTGAGATCGATCATCATGCCGCGGGAGGAGACGTTTCGAATCTGCGTATCGAACCAGACATTGCTGATGCGCACCCGCGCCGAGATCATCACGGTCTGGCGCTGCTCGCGCTGCTTCATTCGCCCCTTGCCTCCACCCCAACGAGCAAAGGACTAAATTTCACATGCTCACAAAAGGTTAAGGGGGCGTCGTGGGCCGCTTCCCGACCCCGGCGGGCGGCCCGGCCACGGTCGCGAACCCATCCTTGTCAGGTTGTTCACGAGATCATCTGGAAAGAGGTGATTGAGTCGTATAATACAGCAAGGCCGATTGGGGGGAATGCCATGCCTGTCCTGGACGCCGATACACCGCTCGACGAGCTGCGCCGCGATTTCCGCGCGACCGGCACCCAGTCCATGCCGATCGCCGGAATGCTGTTCTGGGCGACGGGGGCGGTGCTGAGCCGAATGCTCACGCCGCTGCAGCTCGCTTATTTCGTCGGCTTCGGCAGCGGCTGCCTGTTCCCGCTCGGCCTGCTCATCGATCGCCTGCGGGGACGGCCGATGCTGCAGGGCAAGAGCAGCAACCCCGTCGTCGCGATGTTCCTCCAATGCCTCGTCCTCGTCGTCCTGCTCTGGCCTCTGGTGATCATCGCGGGCACCGGGCGGCCGGGCCTGGTCGTGCTCGGCGGCGCGATCCTGATGGGCCTGGTCTGGGTGCCCTATGGCTGGGCCGCGGACGATCCGGTCGGCATGCGCCACGCGGTCGCCCGCTCCCTGCTCGCCTATGTGGCCTATCTGTTCGTGCCGGCGCCCTGGCGCCTCACCGCGATCTGCCTCGTCGTCCTGCTCTGCTATGCTTATTCGTTCGTGGCGCTGCGCAAGGCCTGAGCGCCACCAGTGGTTTTCAGTCGGGTGGAATGAGCAGGTCGCCATGCCCCGGCATGGCTGTCGACTGCCGGGCAATCGACACCTGCTCATCCTGACGAGCGAAAAGGAACGGTAAAACAAAAGCCTGGAGCTGTGTCCGAGCAAATTTGATCGGACACAGCTCTAACCGCCGCGCCCATGTGCCGGACGATCGAACTCCTGTCCCAATTTCCACGTCACGCTCTGCTGGAGAATGCTGCGGACCGGCTTGCCGGCCGCATCGACGGCCGGGTGGAATTTGGCGTGTTGCATGAGGACGCCGCAGGTCATCGCGTCGAGCGTCGCGATCCCGCTCGCCTTTTCGACCAGGCAGTCGCGCATCGTGCCGGTTTCGTCGACCATCATCGTCACCTCGGACGTGCCGCCCCGATTCTCGTCGGCCGCCTGGGACGGATAGTCGCCGGCGGAGAAATAGCGGGCGAGCGGTACGAGCGGCCGCGCCGGAACCGCCACGGTCGCGCCGCCTTCGACATTCCAGTAGCGGCGCAGATCCGCATTGCAGGTATCGAGCCCCTGCATGACCTGGCCGATCGACGGCACCGCGAACGTCTCGTCGATATCGCCGGTACGAATGCCGACGGTCGCGGCGGCACGCATCTGCGCGAGAGCGTCGCTCTCGAAGCTGATGATCATGATCTCGTGACCGTTCTTGTCCCAATAGCGCAAGGCGGTCGTCGCCAGCGGGCCGTGCGGCAGGGTTACGGTCGCGGGCACATGACGGGCGACCGTGCCGAGGCCGTTCCGCAGGACGATGAGCTGGATAACGTGGCCGAAGGGCGATGGCCGCAGCACCAGCTCGAACGGCTCGGCGTCGCTGCCATATTGACGGGTGGCGGTGCAGTCGGTGTCGGCATAATCGAGCACCCAGCCCTTGGTCGGCTGAAGCGGCGGAGGCCCCGCGGCGAGGAGAGGCAGGACAAAAGCCGCGAGTAGCGGAAGGGCGATCGCTTTCATCATATGAGGTCCCTAAAGTTCGGGAAACCAAGTAGAAAATTCCGTGAAACGCGACAAGGGCCGCGCCCGTCTCCCGGGGCGTTCACGCGCGTTGCGGGGATCGGCTTTGGCCCCTAATCTGCGTCCTTTCGCACGAACGGGAGGGACGGGTGGAGGCTGAGGGGGCACGGACGCTCAAAAGGTCGCTGAGCCTGGCGGACCTGCTCATCTACGGCCTCGTCTTCATCGGCCCGACCGCGCCGATGTCGGTCTTCGGAATCGTCTTCAACCGCAGCCATGCCATGGTGCCGCTCGTCTATCTGGTCGGGCTGGCGGCGATGATCTTCACCGCCTTGAGCTATATGAAGATGGCGCGCCTCTACCCGGTCGCCGGCTCGGCTTATGCCTATGCCAGCCGCACGATGGGGAGCGCCGTCGGCTTCATCGCCGGCTGGGCGATGCTGCTCGATTATCTGCTGATCCCCGCGCTCGCCAACATCGTCTGCGTCATCGCCATCCAGGCGATGCTGCCGGGCCTGCCCTGGTGGCTGCTGATCCCCGGCCTGCTCGCCTTCACCACGATCGTGAACCTGCTCGGCATCGAGACGACGGCGCGGGCGAGCATCTTCCTGCTCATCCTCCAGGCGATCGTGCTCGTCGCTTTCTCGGGATCGGCGCTGCTGGCGCTGGCGCGCGGCGAAGCCCATCTCAGCCTCGCGCCTTTGCTCGACCCGGCGGCGTTCAGCGCGTCGGCCATTCTCGGCGCGGCCTCGGTCGGAATCCTGAGCTTCCTCGGCTTCGACGCCATCTCGACCCTGTCGGAGGAAGCCAAGGACGGCGCGTCGAGCATCGCGCGGGCGACGATGCTGACCCTCTGCGTCGCCGCCGGCCTGTTCGTCTTCCAGACCTGGCTCGCCTCCCTTTTCGTGCCGGGCCATGCCGCCTTTCCGGAGAAGGAGGCGGAAGGCGCCTTCTACGCGATCGCCGGCCATGCCGGCGGCCCCTGGCTCAAGTTCCTCGTCGCCGTTCCGGGCGTGCTGCTCGGCGCGATCGCCGGCTCGCTGACCGGGCAGACCGCGACCGCGCGGCTGGTCTTCGGCATGGCGCGCGACGGGCGGCTGCCGCGCGGCCTCGCCCATCTCAATGCGAAGCGGCTTGTGCCCGACCGGGCGATCCTGCTGGTCGGCGCGATCACGCTCGCGATCGGAGTCGCCGTGCACAGCCTCGACCTGCTCTCATCGATCGTCTGCTTCGGCGCGCTGGTCGGCTTCGCGCTCGTCAACGCCTCGGTCGTCGTCCATGTCTGGCGCACCCGCGGCGCCTCCGAGCCGCTCGGCTTCGTTCCGCCCGCGCTCGGCCTGGCGGTGACGCTCGGCGTCCTCTTCAACACCAGCCTGCACGCGAGGATCGCCGGCCTCGCCTGGATCGCCATCGGCGCGGTCTATTTCCTCATCGTCCGTCCGCCGCCCCTGGCGGAAGCGATCATCGCCGACGTGGAACCGATCGGAACCATGGTTCCGGACTGAGGATGTCGGTCAGCCCCGCCACACCTCGCCTTCGGGTGCGCCGCGGCCAAGCTTGTCGGGGAGCGTCTCGCCGCTCGGGGTGAAATCGAGCGAGACCGAGTTGATGCAGTAACGCTGTCCCGTCGGCGGCGGGCCGTCCGGAAAGACATGGCCCTGATGCGATCCGCAGCGGGCGCAGACGATCTCGGTGCGGACCATGAAGTAGCTGCTGTCGTCTCTATATTCGAGATGGCCTTGGGCGAATGGCTGGGTGAAGCTCGGCCAGCCGGTCCCGCTCTCGAACTTGGTGCCGCCATTGAACAAGGGCAGGCCGCACAAACGGCAGGTGAAGATGCCGCCGCGCTTCTCGTCGAGGAACAGGCCGCAGAACGGCGCCTCGGTGCCATGTTCGAGCAGGACGTGCCGCTCCTGCGGGCTGAGCGCGGCGACCAGCGCCTCCCTCTGCTGCTCGGTCGGCGGGGTGAGATCGAACTGGGCGACGGCGGTGTCGGTCATGGCGAAATCCTGGATTGCGGACACGGCGCATGCATACGCCTTATTGCCGCTGATAGACCCGCACGTAGTCGACCTCCATCCGGGCGGGCAGCGCATTGTCGTCGATTCCCTTCTGCCCGGCCCAGGCGCCGCCCATGGCGACGTTGAGGATCAGGAATTCGGGCGTTGCGAACGGCCAGCTTTCGGCCGTCGCATGGGCCGGCTTGTCGGCATGATAATAAGGCTTGCCGTCGACCAGCAGCGTGATCCCGGCCGGCGTCCATTCGGCCTGATAGTCGTGGAAGGCGGTGCAGCTCTCGGGGACCGTGACCTTATCGCCGTCATGACCATGGCCCTGCTCGGTCGCGGGCGAATGGAGCGTTCCGTAGACGGTCGTCGGATCGAAGCCCAATTGCTCCATGATGTCGATCTCGCCGCCCGCCGGCCAGGCGGGGCCGACCAGCCAGATGGCGGGCCAGCCGCCACGATTGCAGGGGAGCCTGGCGCGGATCTCGAAGAAGCCGTAGGTCCATTCCGCCTTGTCGCGGGTGATCAGGCGCGCCGAGCTGTAATGCTGGCCCGCATAGCCCTTCATCCGCTTCAGATCCTCGCGGCGCACCTCGATGACCAGATGCCCGTTCTCGATCCGGGCATTTTCCGGACGGTCGGCGGCATAATATTCCGCTTCGTCGTGCCACCAACGCTGCGCATTCGCCTCGGTGTCCCAGCTCCATTTGCGCCGGTCGGGCGCGGTGCCGGAATCGAACTCGTCCGACCAGACCAGATGATAATCGGGCGGCGGCGCGGCGGCGGCGGGCGCGGCGAGGAACAGCAGGGCGAACGGAACGAGCCGGACTTTTCTCATCATGCGGTCTCTCGGCTGGACGGGACCGCCAAGGCTTAGCCGCCGCTCGCCGGGCGGGCAATTCAACTCCGGGAGCGGAAACGCGCTTGCTCCCCGGCGAAAGCATGTTCCGAGGCAGAGTCGGGACTGGGCTTCGGACAGCGAGGCGGCGTGCCGGCGATGGTCGAAATGTTGAAGGCGGCTCAGCCGTTGCGGCTGATGGCCTTCAGGAATTGGGGCGTGCCCAGGTCGTCGATCACCTTGACCGCGGTCGCGCCGAACTGGGCCTGGACGTCGTGCAGATTGTCGAGCGCATAGCCGGTCGCCAGCGCCAGATCGTCGAAACGCTTCGAACCCATGGCCTGGGCGCCGCGCATCCAGATGACGGTGAATGCCATATTCGCTCCCGTGACGCGGCCTAACCCTTCAAGGTTGAGATCGGGTTAACCAAGCGCGCGGGAGGGCGGCACGCGCGTCGCGCGCGGCCGCAATGACGGAGACGCCCCGGAGATCGGAGCGCCTCCGCCTGCCGGCTTAGAGCCGCATCCGATCAAGTCTGATCGGATGCGGCCCTAGACCTTTGTTTTGCCTTTCTTTTCTTCCGTCAGATGAGCAGGTGTCGATTGCCCCGCAATCGACAGCCATGCCGGGGGCATGGCGGCCTGCTCATTCCACCTGACTGAAAACCACTCTAGTCGTGCCGGTGGTTGTGCTTCAGCCGGTGGATGGCGCGGCTGTCGCGATTCTCCATGCGATGGAGGCGGTGGCGCTGATGCCATGTGAGATGGCCGCCATGGCGGGCGCGCATCCGCGACTCGGTGCGGTGGAGGCGCCGTTCGCGATGGTTCAGGCGGCGCGTTTCGCGATGGGTGAGCGCACCGCTGCGCTCGCCCTGGTGGATGCGCGCCGTCTGGCGATGCTCGCGCTGATTGACATTCTGCGCCGCGGCCGGAACCGCGACGCCGACCGCCGCGATCGCCGCCAGAGCCAGGATCAGTTTCTTCATTCACTCTCTCCTTCTGCTTCGGATCGGACGCGCCGATTCGATCGCGCCGACGGGCGCTTTTCTCGTTCTGCGGCTGAAATGGCTCTGAACGCAAATGTCAGCCGCGGTTCAGCCGGCGCGATGGATTGCCCGCCCCGATCATGGCACATAGCCGCATGCGCCGCTCGACCATCGCCTGTTGCTGGCTTGCCTTGTCGCTGCCCGCCTTCCCCGGCGACGCCGCGGCGCCGTCCGGCGATGCGGGCGAGACGATCAGGATTTCGCGAACCGGCGTGCCATGCGCAGGCGTCTGCATGATCTACCAGCTCGATGTCACGCCCGAAGGCCTGGTCTCGGGATGGGTCGTTCGCGAGAAGATCCTCTCGCGCGACGTCCCGTTCGAGAGAATCCGCTTTGTCGCGGCACCCGCCGACGTGGCGCGCTTTCGCGCCATCCTGCGTCCGTACCGTCCGACGCGTACAAGCAGGAAGAGCTTCGATTGCTATCGCGAGTCCCACGCCACCCTCTTGCAATCGTTCGCACGCTTCCAGGTGGCGACCGTCACGGAGATCAGCTGGTCGGGCTCCGGTCCCGTGCAGCAGGTCGTCACCTGCGATGACGATCCGAGCGGTCTGATCGCCATCGTCGATCAGGCTCTCCAGGCTCTGAGCCTCGATCCCGACGGGCACAAGATCGAGACGGGGCGCTGAAATTCCTCTGAACGCAAATGTCGTGCGAGCCGGGGCAATCCCCGTTTCGAGGACGGCGATCGTGTCGAATGGGCGCTTGCGCATAGCCGCCTGAGACGAAGCCTTTCCACGGAAGCGCGATAATGTGACAATTCGTGACAGCCCCGAAAGCGTTTGGCACGCGCGCGGCATTTGCCGGCGACGATGCCGGTCCAGGACACCGCACCGGCAGGATTACCCCACCCCCTCCTGCCGATCATACGTTTGGTGGGCCGGTCCGCCCCCTGTGACCGGCCCACCTCCATTTTCGGGGTCGGGCGGTCAGGCCGCGAATGGCCCGCCGCCATCGAACGCCAGCGCATTCGGCTCTTCCGCGCGCGAAGCTTCATTCCTACATTCGGGCTGACAGATGTTCCATCTCCTGCCCATGACCGTGCTCGTCGCCGCCGTCGCAGGCTTCTTCCTCGTCCTGCTGCTGCGGCGCCTGCCCTTTGTCGGGCCGATCGTCCGCTTCGGCTTTTCGCTTTGCCTGTTCCTGGTCCTGGTCGCCATCGTCGCCGAGCGGGCGTCGCTGAGCCCGTTCCTCGCCGGCTTCGCCGACAATTCCCCGCTCGGCGGGCAGCAGGTCGTCGGCAAGGAAGTGCGGATCCCGATGTCGCGGTCCGGCCATTTCGTCGCGACGGTGAGCATCGACGGCTACAAGCGCAGGATGATGATCGACACGGGCGCGACCGTGACCGCGCTCTCGACCGACACCGCCGAGGCGGCGGGGCTCGAGCCCGATCCGGTGCCGATCCCGGTCGTGCTGCAGACCGCGAACGGCGCGGTGCGGGCGCAGACGGCGACGGTGTCCGAGCTGCGGCTCGGCAGCATCGTGGCGCGCGACCTCAAGGTGGTCGTCTCGCCATCGTTCGGCGACCTCGACGTGCTCGGGATGAACTTCCTCTCCAAGCTCGCCTCGTGGCGCGTCGAGAACAACATCCTCATCCTGGTGCCGCACCATCCGCAGGCGGTGACCAACGCCTGAGGCCGATCGCGGCCTGACGGACCTCGCCTTGCGGACATGGTCGCCGTTGCCCGCGGGATTGCGATCGGCACGCGGGAGCGGCAAAGCTGCCGCAATCCGCGGCAACGGAGAAAGACGGGATGGAGAAGAATGCGTCGGAAGACGGCAAGGCGCCGTCCGAGCTGATCGACGAACGGATCGCGACGCTCGGCGACTGGCGGGGCGAGACGCTCGCCCGCATCCGCGCCCTGATCAAAGAGGCCGATCCCGACATCGTCGAGGAATGGAAGTGGCGCGGCGTCCCGACCTGGTCGCACGCCGGGATCGTCAGCACCGGCGAGACCTACAGGAACGTCGTCAAGATGACCTTCGCCAAAGGCGCCAGCCTGCCCGACCCTTCGGGCCTGTTCAATTCCAGCCTCGACGGCAATGTCCGCCGCGCGATCGATTTCCGCGAGGGCAAGACGATCGACGCGGGGGCGCTGAAGGCCCTCGTCCGCGCCGCGGTCGAGCTGAACGTGGCGAAGGGCCGCCGCTGATCGGGGATGGGGAGGTCCGCGTGACGCAGCCCGACCGCATCCGGATGCGTCTGCTCCGCGACGACGATGCGCCGCCGTCGCCGGACGGAAGCGCCTGGCGCTTTGGCCTGCAGGACAATAAAGGCGGCATCATCGAAAGCGCGCGCGGCGCCGACGGCCGGTTCCGCTTCGATTTCGAGCTCGTCGTCAAAAGCGGCCCCGACGGGCGGCCTGTCTTTACCGGCCCGTTCGCGAGCGGATCGCGCGAGGACCGTTTCGTCTATCTCTCTTGGCCGCGGCGCGACGGCGGCGGCTATGTCAACCGTATCAAGGCGCGCCTCAAGGACATCAATTGGCCGCTGATCCACGCCGCGCAGGCGGGCGGCAAGGCGCTGGAAGCCGACATGAGCGGCCGGCGCGCCGGCGGCGGCAACGTGCCGGTCGAATGGCACCTGACGGAGGATTGAGGGAGATCGTCAGGGGTGAAAATAAGCGGGCCGGCATGGCTGTCGCACTGCCATGCGCGGCGGGCAACCTCCTTCTGCAGCTATACGAAGCAGGCAAGCGGACCGAAGCGATGAGCGCAACAGCATTGCTCATACGACTCTCTTTGCTAGGGTGGCCCGATGTCCAGCTACGATGCCGTTTCCGTGATCGAGGCCGCAATCGCAGCTTCGGTCGTCCCCGCGGGTATCGCTCGGCTGCGGGTTCTGTCGGATAGCGACGAGCAGGTCGCCCTGACGATCGTCGATGCGCTCGAGACGGCGGGCTATCGCATCGTGCGGGCCGAAGGCGGAGCAGATTCCCCCGGCGAATGATCCTGCGCCCCAAGCGCAGAGAAGCCAATCTATTCGCCGCGGACACTGCGCCGAGTGAGCCCCGGCGCGCACACGCGCCACCAGGAATGGGAACGCCATAAAGCCAGCTAAGTCTAGGGCCCTCGATCAATGGCGCCGAGGGTCGAGACCGGGTTTGGGACAATCACTCAATATTGCGTAATCCCCTCCCCATCCCAGACGCTGCTGGCCCATAGCCAGCCCTCCGGCCCGCCGCGGGCGAAGGCGCTCGTCGTGACCCCGTGCTTTGTCGCGGCCGTCACGAAGGCTCGATCGCCGACAATTGCCGGCGTGCCGATCCGGATCGGGTCCCGGCAGTGCCCGGAGCCGAGCGCGGAAGAGAAAACCGGCCACATCCAGCCGTGCCAGACGAACAGGCTGAGGTTGCGCGGTTCCGCCTGCCGGCCTGCCGCCTCGAGGCGAGCGGCTTCCGCGTCGTCCACTTCGACCCACCGGCGATCGCGCGGGTGTTCGGACACCACGGATGTCCGAGCCGGTATGCAATCCTGATCCTGGATGGTGAAAATGAAGGCGGTGAGGACGGCCCGTTCGTCCGGCGTCGCGGGATCGAACTTCCGCATGGCCCACTCGCTTGAGGCGAGCAGCGCGACCGCCAGCGCCATGGCCTGGGCAATCCGGATCAGGAGCCGCATTCGTGAAATCCCCTCTCGGGCCGCAAATTACCGACAGACATATGTCGGCGAGACCCGGCCGAGAAACCACGGAAATCCGAGCGGCCGAATCCGATCTTCGCTCCAGCACTGGACGAAGCGCCCTCCCCGCCGCGGTTCAGCGTATCGACGCTTCCGCCGGCGCCGGATCCCGCGCCGCCTTCCGGAACAAGGCGCCCGAAAGCAGCCAGAGGCCGGCGAAGGCGGTGCCAAGCACGGCGCCGCGCGGGTCCGTCGACAGGCCGCCGAGGCCGGCACAGGCCTGCGCCACGGCGGCAGCAGCCATGGCCAGCGCCATTCCCGTAGACCGGAAGGAGGCGATGATGCGCCGAGGAGCGCCACGCCGATGACGGCGAGGAAGAGGAGATTGTACGAATTGTGCTTCGAGCCGACCAAGCCGACCGCGCCTTTCACCCAGATGAGGAGGAAGGCCGCCGCGAGGGCGGCACCGACACCGGCGCGATAGGCGGCATTGCGCGTCATCCTGACCGCAAGCTCGAGGCCGAGACCGACACCGCCGATCAGAAAGGCCGCGGCGATGAAATCGAATGCGGTCCAGCGCACTTCATCGGTGAGCTGCATTGCGACCAGCGGCAGCAGAAGGAGCGACGCGGCGGCGCTCCACGCCGCGATCCTCGGTCCATTCCGGCGCCATCCGCTGCCCTGTTCCGTCCCCCTTCGTCATTATCTCGTCCCCTGCGACCATGAACCTTGCGCGCCAGGCTTGTGGCGGACGGCCTTGCAGCCCTGATCCGGCCGCCATGGAAAAATTGTGCAGGGCCGTGGACTTGGAAGCGAATTCGCGATGTGTCCGCGGGGAGATCATTTTCTTTCGACGGCGGCCGATTAATCCCCCTTCAGCGGAGCGGCGAAGAAGGCGCAGGCTCCATGACGGCGACTCCGCGCGGCGGCGCGCTGTCCCAGGCCATGGCGATCTCCACGCGCCGGTTCCGAGGCTCGCGCACGTCGTCGCCCGTTTCCACCAGCGGCCTCGTCTCGCCCCACCCCATCACGTGGATCTCGGCGCGCACGCCGTGCTGTCGCAACCAGGCGACCACCGCCTCCGCACGGCGCCCGGACAAGGCCAGATTGTAAGGCCGCGGTCCCGAGGTGTCGGCATGGCCGCCGAGCCAGATCGGGCATTGCGGGACCTGCGAGGACACCGTTGCCACATTGTCGAGGATTGCGACCGCCTCGGGACCGATCGTGACATCGTTCCAGTCGAAGAAGACGAACTGGAGCAGCTCCGCGATACGGCCGTTGTGATTGCCGAGGGGGCAGGCCGGCTCGGCCGCGCGGCCTGGCCCGGCCGATACGAAAAGTGCCGCTGCCACGGCCGCATGAAGTGTCCAGCGCCTCCCGCTCATGAGCCAGCACGATGTTCCGAGGCGGGATGTTGCGCCTCCTTTGTCCACTCGCTGCCGGCCAGCAGGTTTGTCTCAAGGTAGCGCACCGCATCCACCACCGGCACTTGGAGGCCAGGAAAGAAGCGAACGAGGAACAGGTCGGCCGCCGCATAGCCGCCGCAAATGCCATGGACAGGGTCCCCTTCTTTCGGAGTGACGACCTGGACGACAACCGTTTCGCCGTTGAACAGCATCTCGCCCCGGAAGCGGCGCTCCGGTCGATCGAAATGGGCGTCGAACAAGCTCCGGACATCGATCCGGGTCCCGCGCTCGGGATGCTCGAACGGCCGACGGAAGGCGGCAAGGTCACGCTTCCACCATGCCGCAAAAAGCGCGCCGATCACGCGTTCGTAGCCCGCGCGATCCTTCGCGGCGGGCTCGCGGCAGGCGGAAGCCGGCGCGCTGAAAAAAGCCCCTGCCGCCAAGGTTCCAACCAGCAATTCGCGTCTGTGAATCAAGGGACGATTCCTTCGTCGGAATGCTGACATGCGCATCCACAATTCGCAATGAGGGGTAATGCGATAATCGCATCGGCTGGCACATTCAATCTGCGATAACAGAAGTTGCGATTCTCGCAGACTTGCGGTCAATCGACGTATGACCCCCGACGAAATCCGCGCCGCCATGGCCAGGCATGGCCTCTCCGTCCGCGGCCTCGCCGCCTCGGTGGGCATGAACGAGAATTACCTCACCAAGTCGCTTGGCGGCGCGCGCCGATTCCAGGTCGACGAGATGGATGCGATCCGACGCCTGCTTGCCGAGCGCGACGCCGACGAGGGCGGCGGCGACCCGATCCGCAGCGTGCCCCTGCTCGGCGACGTGCCGGCCGGCCGCTTCGACTGGCGCGAGCAACAGACCGGCCGCCAGGTCGCCGTCGACCGCGAGACGCCGCGCCGCGCCTATGCCCTGAAGGTCAAGGGCGATTCGATGGACCTGGTCGCCCCCGAAGGCACTACTTTGATCATCGATCCCGACGATGTCGAGCTCTGGCCCGGTCGCAAATATATCGTTCGCACCCAGGACGGGCGCACCAATTTCAAGGAATTCCAGCCCGACCCGGCGCGGCTCGTCCCCTGCTCGAGCAACGACGAGCACCGCGACATCCTGCTCGGCAGCGAGCCGATCGACATTCTCGGCCGCGTCTTTTCCTACATCACCAGAGACATGCCCCGCCGCTCGAAGCCCTGAGCGCTTCGGAAAATGGGCCTTCTCCGAATCGCTCGGATGAGCGGAGAGCGATAGGCTCTAACTGCCCTAATCGCATATTCCACTTGACCAGTTAGTGCGATTATCGCATAATCTGCGCGTTCCACAGGACGAGGAGTCGGGCAGGTGGCGTATCGAGGCTGGAGCGGGCAGGCCACCGCGCCTGATCTGCTGCTCGCGCACAAGAGGGCGGTTGAGGGGGCGGTCGCCGCCAATGAAGCCCATCGCGGCGATCGGACGAGCGCCCTCATCCTCGCCCGATTGACGGCGCGCCTGCGCAAATATCACGCCGCCATCGTCCGCGACCTCGCCCGCCCGATCGTGGAAGGCCCCTACGGCACCGCCGGCTTCTGGGGCGAGAATGGCAAGGCGCCGGAAATCCGCGCCCTCGTCCGCGAAAGCGCGCGCCAGCGGGAGCCGTTCGCCGAGCGGGTGCCGGAGGGCTTCAGCATCGGGGAGGCGGCATGAAAGCACCCCTTTCCCGCCCGCTCGACCGAAGGACCGCGGCAACCGTCCCGTCGGAAGCGGAGCGCAGCCTGCTCTACGCGGAGCTGGTCGGCCTGGCATCGGCGGCGGCTTCGCTTCGGGCTGGCGCCGCGCGCAGCGCTCATGCACAGGAGCCCGGAACCGGATAAGGGACAAACGCATGAGCTTCACCCTCTACGACGCCTCCGCCCCAATTTTCGTCAAATCGCTCCGCAACATGGCGACGTGGCTCGACAAGGCCGCCGCCGAGAAGCCGGAGGCCGAATTGATCGACGCCCGGCTCGCGCCGGACATGCGCCCCCTCCCCGCCCAGTTCCAGATGGCGTCGGACAGCGCCAAGAACGCGATCGGCCGGCTCGCGGGCATCGAGGCGCCGGCGATGGCGGACGATGAGGCGAGCTTCGCCGAGCTGAAGGATCGCTGTGACCGCACCATCGCCTTCATCGAGAGCGTCGACCGCGCTTTGCTGGACGGCGCCGAGGACCGCCAAATCGAGCTGCGCTTCCCGAACGGCATGGGCTATCGATTCGTCGGCAGCTTCTATCTGACCGGCTTCGCGCTGCCGAACTTCTTCTTCCACGCGACCACCGCCTACGCGATCCTGCGCAACGCCGGCATCCCGCTCGGCAAGCCCGACTTCCTGCAGCATCTCGGGCCGCCCGAGACGATGTTATCCTGACCGATCGAAGAGCGGCATAGCGGCCTAGAAGTGCGTATCTGGTTCACGCGAAGGCGCGAAGGCGCGAAGAAGAAAAAGAAAGGAAACGGGGTGGCCGGGAGAGGCGCGGGAGCCGCGGACTCTCTGCGTCTCTGCGTCTCTGCGCGAACCAAATAGGGACTTCGAGACCGTCATACGGTCCGCGGTCGGCGGCAACATGGCTGTAGATGTTCGCGCAGAGACGCAGAGGCGCAGAGAAGAAAAGGAGTGCGGCTTTGCCGGGGCACACGGGAATCGCGGCTCCTTCGCACCACGATCAGGGTCCGGAACCCTGGGCGCAAGTGGATCTCAGGCCGGCGGCGATTTCGCGTGCGTGGCGCGGAACAATAGGGCTTCGAAGGCGAGGAAGGCCAGGACGATACCGACGGCGCCGGCAATCCCCGCCGCGTCCGCTCCGATCCGGGCGGCCACATAGAGCAGGACGATCAGGCTGATTGCCATGCTCGGCGCGCCGAGGCCGCGCATCGCGGCGCTGCGATGATAGCCGAGCCAGAAGGCCCAGCGCGCGACGATCCAGGTGACGGTGGTCGCCTCGACCGCGCGCATGGCGGCGCCGTCGGCGCTGTAGGCGGCGAGCCCGAACAGGCCGACACCGAACACGATCAGCTGCTCGAGCGTGTTCTGGAGATAGCGCAGGTTGACGCGCAGCCGCTTGGTCTCGAAGCCGGCGAGCGGATCGAAGGCAGCCGACTGGAGCCGCTCATGCGCCACCGCCTCGACGCCGGTCACCAGGCAGAAGAGCGTCGCCAGGCACAGGTATTTGAGCGCGAACAGCATCCGTGCGCCGAGCGTCTCCATGCCGGCAATGGGCGGCGCGAAGGCGCGGATGGCGATCCACAGGCACGCCGCGACGACCGCCGCCGCCGCGATCGTGGCCATCCCGGTCCGACGCTGCCGCCGCCAATCGGCGGAGGGGGCGCCGACCTCGGTTTCTGCTCCGCTCGACATGCTCTTACCTTCCTAGGGATTGGGTACGATCAGGATTCCTGCGCGGCGGTTTTGCGGCTCCCGGACGCCGTCCCGCGTTTCGACAAGCAGCCGGCTTTCCCCCTGGCCCATGGCCCGGATTTCGGAGTTGACGCCCTGCCGCCGCAAATAGGCTGCGACCGCCTCCGCTCGCCGCCGGGACAAAGCGAGATTGTAGCCGGCCGGTCCGGAGCTGTCGGTATAAGCGACAATTTCGACCGGACACTGGGATAGTGGCAGTCCGCGCCAGGTGGCGGCCAAATTGTCGAGGACCATTGCGGCGTTCCGACCGATCGTCGCCTTGTCCCAATCGAAGAAGACCATCCAGAGATCCAGAGCCGGGAAGTTCGGCGGGAACGCGCCAATGCGGCACGGCGCATCGGCATGCGCCGCGGAACCGGACGCAAAGGCCAGAGCAGCCGCCGCGATTGCCCAGTGGACGCGCATCACGCCCCCTCGCGCAGATCGGGTCCATAAAGATTGGGGCCGACCGTCTCGGGCGCGGCCATCAAGGCGAAGATCGCGAAGACGAGGAGAAAGCCGAGCCCGAGCAGCGGGCCGGGCAATGGCCGTTGGGAGACGAAGCCGTGAGAATAGAACGAGACGTCGGTGACGGCGTCGTAGAGATGGAGCGCGACGAGTGCGACCAGCAGCAGCACCCAGCATCCCGACCGGCTATGGTCGTGCACCCGGCGCACGAACAGGGCGAAAAGCGGGAGGAGGAACAGTAAGGCGAGCGCGTCGGTCGCCAGAAAGACCGTGCGCAGCGGCAGTCGGTCGGCGGCCACCGTCTGGAAGACGAGGTTCGCGACGAAGAAGCCGAGGCACCACCAAACGAGCTCGGTCCGGCGCGAGCGGCCGGCGAAATCGAACGTGCCGCGGACCGTCCGCCAAAGCAGCGGCGCATTCTCGAAATGTTCGCGCAAGGCCATGATTTTTCGCCCTTCGCCGCAAATGTGCCTCAGGGCAGGCTCGCGCGCAATCCGCCTCGACGATCCGCGTCCGGGCGATCTATGCTCCAACCATGGACACGATTCCGGCCGAAATGAGCGACATCCTCCAACCGCTGATCTTCTTCGCCGCCTGGGCGGCCGGGCTTGGCCTGACCGTCGCGAGGGCCCCGAAATGGCTCATCTACCTCCTGTGCCTTCCGTTTCTCCTTCTCTTCGGTTGGAACCTGCTCGCTCTGTGGAATGCGGCTCCGGCCCTGCACTGGTATGTGCCGCGGCGGATCGGACGGCCGGCGTCGACGCTGCTCGATCTCGGCGCGTTCGGCCTCATCATCCTCTTCTTCGCTTATCTGGCGAGACGCGGACCGACCGAGCAACGATGAGAACGGCCTGACTCCATGAATCCGATCCCACCCGGCATGACCGACATCCTGCACCCGTTGGCGACGGCCGTCGTGGTGATCGTGATCTTCGCCGACGTCTTGCGCAAGGCGCCGAGATGGCTTGGCTGGGTGCTTGCCCTGCTGATTCTCGCCTTGGCCGGGCTAAACCTGTCCGGAATGCACCTTTATGTGCCGGCGAGGATCGGCGATCCGCTGGCTTGGAAGATCGACCTCGCCGTCCTCGCGGCCGGTCTGCTGATGGCCTTCAGGCTCGTCCGAAACGGTCTCGCCAAGGGGGAAGAAGCATCGAACGACATAGGCGGGGCAGGAACCAGCGCCGGACGGGGTAGCCGGCGACCGATTGGCGGATCAGACGCGGATGAGATGATCGCTTATCAGGGTGACGAGTCTTTGCTCCGCCACATGGCCGCCGATGACATCGACGATAAGATCGGCGAATTCAATGCTGTCCTCGATCGCCAGCTCATATCCATTCAGGAACAGAAAATAGTCGGCTGCGGCGAAGGCGGTTCGCTTGTTGCCCTGGAGGATCGGATGATTGCGCGCCAAGCCCATCAGCAGCGTGACGGCAAGCACCACCGCGTCCTTTTCGCCATAAAGCCAGGCGTTGACCGGGCGGGCGATCGCGCTCTCGAGCAGCCCCCGGTCCCTCAGATGGAACGGCTCCCGTGTGCGAAACGATCTTTTTGTTGAAGACGATCAGCGGCTCGGCGTCGAGCCAGACCGGCTCACTCGCCAAGACGCGCCATTGTGTTGGGATAGCGAGCCGTAACGCGCTCGCGCATCTCGTCCGCGTCGGGGGTCTTGTCCGTGGGACGCACCGGCTTGCGCACCTTGCGCTCGGACTGTTGCATCGGCGCGTTCATATGATGGCCTCCTTCGAGGTTTAAACTCGTGAACAATAGCCTGGTTGTCAAACGAGGGATGAAGCGAACGCGACCGAACAGGTCGCCAGAGCCCTACGCCGCCGGCAGCACCGCGCCCAGCAGCAGGACGCCTTCTTCCTGGTCGGCGATCTGGACGTGGCCGCCGGCTTCGTCGACCAGGCAATGGACCAGCCAGGCCGCCGCCGCGCGCGGGGCGATGCTCTCCTCGTCGGTCTCGCCGGCCAGGGCGCGCTTGAGCTCGGCGTCGAGGACGATGCGCGGCCCCACGGCGCGGCCGACGATGTGGAGGCCGTCGTCATTCCGCTCCGCCCCAACGTCGAGCCGGCCACCCCGGACGAGCGCATCGCCGGCGATGAGGGCGAGGTTCAGCAGCACCTTCAGCGCCGATTTGCTCAAGGCGGGCATGTCGACCATCCAGCCGAGCTGGATGCGGCCGTCGCCGCCGAACAGCCCCTCGATCGCCACCCGCGCCTCGCGCGTGTCGACCTCGTCGGCGAAGCCGCCGGCGGCGCCGAAGGCCAGGCGGAAGAATTTCAGCTTGTTGGCCGAGGCCCTTGCGCTCTCGCCGAGCAGGTCGAGGCAGCGGGCGCGCATCTCCGGATCATGCTCGTCGGCGAGCAATTCGACCCCGTTGTTGAGCGCTCCGACCGGGGAAAGCAAATCGTGGCAGAGGCGCGAACACAGGAGGCTCGCAAATTCGTGGGATTTCATGGTTAGCGCCCTGTTCGTCTTTCGCCCTCGGTCCCGGCTCTATTGGCGGCCGCAAGGCGCTCTGGCAAGGCAGTGGCTCGCTTCCCCTCGTCATCCCGGACTTGATCCGGGATCCATGAACATTGTGCGCGAACAGTTCGCCCCATCCGTGTCCGTGGATGCTGAATCAAGTTCGGAATGACGAATGGGATGCAGGCTCGTGCCCGCCCCACCCCTTGAAATTCGCGGTTTGATCCCCATTTCGGCGAGGTCATGACCCGGGGGGAGTCGACCATAAACGCCATCATCGCCGAAGATGCCGCCGGCTGGCGCCTCGACCGGGCCCTCGCCGCCGCTCTCCCGACCCTGTCGCGCGAGCGGGTGAAGGCGTTGATCGGCGGCGGCCGGGTGACCGGGCCGGAAGGCGCTCTGGTGCGCGATCCGGCGGCCAGGGCGGTGCCGGGCGGCGCCTATGCCCTCTCCGTTCCGGAGCCCAGGCCCGCGCATAACGAGGCGCAGGACATCGCGCTGGAGATCGTCTTCGAGGACGAGCATCTGCTCGTCGTCGACAAGCCGGCGGGAATGGTCGTCCATCCCGCGGCCGGCAATCCCGACGGCACGCTCGTCAACGCCCTCCTCCACCATTGCGCCGGGCGGCTCTCGGGCATCGGCGGGGTGGCGCGGCCGGGCATCGTCCACCGGATCGACAAGGACACGTCGGGGCTGCTCGTGGTCGCCAAGACCGACGTCGCGCATGAGGGGCTGGCGGCGCAATTCGCTAAGCACAGCATCGACCGCCGCTACGCCGCGATCGTCGCCGGCCTGCCGAACCCGCTTGAAGGGAGGATCGATGCTCCCCTCGCCCGCTCCTCGGCCAACCGCCAGAAGATGGCGATCGTCGAGGGCGGGCGCGGCAAGCGCGCGGTGACCCATTATCGCACGCTCCGCCCGCTGCGCGATTCGGCCTTGGTCGAATGCCGGCTGGAGACGGGGCGGACCCACCAGGTCCGAGTCCACATGGCCTCGACCGGCCATCCTTTGCTCGGCGACCCCGTTTATGGGCGGAGCCGCCCGGGTCTTCGGGAGTTGTTGAAAGGGCTGAATTTCGAACACCAGGCGCTGCACGCCGCCGAGCTCGGCTTCATTCACCCCGTGACAGGCGAACGCCGATCGTTCAAAAGCGCCGTCCCGTCCGATATGCAGGAACTGTTAAGCGCGCTGGCGCTATAGGATCGGACGGACCGGCAGAGCAAAACCACCGGAATCCAGGGAGTAAACAGGAATGCCAAGCGGAAGAAACGTCCCGGCGACCATCCCCGCAATGGGCGGTGAAGCGGGCCTCAACCGCTATCTCGCCGAGATCAAGAAATTCCCGATCCTCGCCCCCGAGGAAGAATATATGCTCGCCAAGCGCTGGACCGAGCATCAGGATACCGAGGCGGCGGCGAAGCTCGTCAACTCGCACCTCAGGCTCGTCGCCAAGATCGCGATGGGCTATCGCGGCTACGGGCTGCCCGTCTCGGAGCTGATCTCCGAGGGCAATATCGGCCTCATGCAGGGCGTGAAGAAGTTCGAGCCGGAGCGCGGCTTCCGCCTCGCAACCTATGCGATGTGGTGGATCCGCGCCTCGATCCAGGAATTCATCCTGCGCTCGTGGAGCCTGGTCAAGATGGGCACCACCGCGGCGCAGAAGAAGCTGTTCTTCAACCTGCGCCGCATGAAGAACCAGATCGAGGCGTTCGAGGACGGCGATCTCAAGCCCGAGGACGTCACCAAGATCGCCACCGATCTCGGCGTCTCCGAGGAGGACGTCGTCTCGATGAACCGCCGCATGGCGATGGGCGGCGACACGTCGCTCAACGTGCCTCTGCGCGAGGAGGGCGACGGCCAGTGGCAGGATTGGCTGGTCGACAACGAGCCGCTCCAGGACGAGCGCGTCGCCGAGGCGCAGGAGAGCCGGGTGCGGCACGAATTGCTGCTCGAGGCGATGAAGGCGCTCAATGAGCGCGAGAAGCATATCCTGACCGAGCGACGCCTGACCGACGAGCCGAAGACGCTGGAGGAGCTCTCGCAAGTCTACGACGTCAGCCGCGAGCGCATCCGCCAGATCGAGGTCCGCGCCTTCGAGAAATTGCAGAAGGCCCTGATGAGCCTCGCCGGCGAGCGGCGGCTCCTCCCGGCGCATTGATCCCTTCCCTCTCCCGTTCGGGGAGAGGGATAGGCGCGAAGCGCCAGGGTGAGGGCACGAGTGCACCCCCGCCATCCCGGACTTGATCCGTGAACACGGCCTCCGCGAACCCGTACGGTTCGTGTTCATGGGTGCTGAATCAAGTTCAGCATGACGGCGAGAAAAGATGCCGCAGCTTGCTCCCCGCGACTAATTGGCGAATGCGGAGCCTGCCCTCGCGGGTGCGGGTCTGTGATTGCGATCCTCGCGCACGACCTCGATGACGACCCCGTCGCTGTCCTTCGCGGCCAGGTTTGCGAGCACCACGCGCGAATCCTCTGCCCCTTCTGCGCACATCCAAGCGGCGATGAGCTCGTGGCTTGCATTGTTTGAATAAACGCGCCGGAGGTAGCAATTGCCGATCCGCTTCACAAAGGCGGCTGGCGAGATCGCACTCCCCATCCACGAAACATGCGGGTCCATCTGTGTTTGCATCGCCGTGAAATCGTTTCGGTCCGCGGCCTGAAGAAACGTCCGAACGGGGTTCGGCTCGCTCGCAGCGGGCGGCGCGGCTGAGGGTGCCGCCGGCGCAACCATCATGAGAAGCAATCCGGCCAGAATAGAATAGCTCAAGCGCCCCTCCCCAAAGCAGTATTCGTCCCAGCTATATGGCTGCGACGATGATCACAATGACGACCGTTCATACCCACTCGTGCCCTCACCCTGCCGCTTCGCGGCTGTCCCTCTCCCGGAAACGGGAGAGGGGTTTGTCGCAAGTTCAGCATGACGAAAGCCTCGGCGCCGATTAACAGCGGCCCATGGCGTGGGCGCGGGCGAGACGGCGGAGACGGCGGCGGAATTGGCTGGCGACGGCAGCGATCTGGCTGCTGCGTCTGGTCGTCGGCTTCATCCTGCTCTCGATCCTCTGGGTCTTGCTCTATCGCTTCGTGAACCCGCCGATCACCTTCACGATGATCGGCGACCGGCTCGAAGGCCACAAGATCACCCGGGACTGGATGCCGATCGACCGGATGGACCGCAATATGGTCCGCGCCTCGATCGCCGCCGAGGACAGCAAATTCTGCCGCCACTGGGGCTTCGACCAGGATGCGATCGTCGCTGCGATGCGGCGCAACGCGCGCGGCGGCAACGTCATCCGCGGCGGCTCGACGATCAGCCAGCAGACCGCGAAGAACGCCTTCCTCTGGCAGGGCGGCGGCTACGTACGCAAGGGCGTCGAGGCCTGGTTCACGCTGCTGATCGAGAATCTGTGGGGCAAGCGGCGGATCATGGAGGTCTATCTCAACCTCGCCGAGACCGGCATCGGCACCTATGGCGTCAATGCCGGCGCCGAGCGCTATTTCGGCCACGATGCCTCGCGCATGACCCGGATCGAGGCGGCGCGGATCGCCGCCGTGCTGCCGCTCCCCAAGAAACGCGGCGCAGTCGCTCCGCAGGGCTTCACCCGCCGCTACGGCAACATGATCGCCGCACGCATGGGTGTCGTCGCCCGCGACGCCCTCGACGCCTGCGTCTACGCCAATCACGCCGCCCCCGCCGAGACGCCCGAGCCGGCGCCGCCCGCCCGGCCGAAGCACGCCCGGCCGGCACCTCCGCAGCGCCTCCCGGGCGAGGAGTTCGAACAGCCCCAGCGCGCCGCGCCGCCGCCGCCGCCAGAGCCCGTGCCGGCACCGGCGCCTGCGGAGGGGAATGGCGCTTAGGAATATTTTCCGCTTTCCACCCGTTGCGGATGCTGCTGGAATGAGATCACTTGCCCTCCCGCTGTTCCTCGCCGCGACGGCGACGGTGGCCGCCCCGCCCTCCCCCACCGACCTCGCCGATCCTTTCTTCGGCAGCGACGGCGGCGGGAATACGGTGCCCGGCGCCGGCGTGCCGTTCGGCTTTGCGAGCGTCAGCCCGGATACCACCCACGGGGCGACGAGCGGTTATGACGGGCACAGCCTGATCGTCGGCTTCAGCCAGACCCATGTCAGCGGCACGGGCGGCGGCGGCAAATACGGCAATTTCCGGATCACGCCGGCGCTTGGCGGCGATGGGTTCGTCAACCAGGGCTATCCGCGCGCGGACGAGAAGGCGAGCCCCGGTTTCTATTCCGTCGTGATCGGCCGGCCGGGCAAACAGATAAAAGCCGAACTCACCGCGGGCCGTCTCACCGGCTTCGAGCGCTTCACTTTCCCCGCGTCCGGGGATGCCGAGCTGGTGCTCGACGCGACCGCCGCCGTCCCGCTCGGCGGCGGCGGGCCGCGCGCGACCGCGGCGCGCGTCGAGGTGGAGGATGCGCGCCATTTCTCCGGCTCGGCAAGCTTCGTCGGCGGCTGGAATCCGGCGCCCTACACGCTCTATTTCGCCGCCATATTGAGCCGCCCCGCCGCCCACATCGGCCGGTGGAGCGCCGGCCAGGGCTGGCTTCGGCGCGAGGCCGGGCCCGGCGTCTCGGCGGGCGGCGACCAGCGGCCGAGCCTCGCCAATCGGCTCGGACTCTATGCCGCCTTCGACACAAGCGCCGACCGCGCCGTCTCGGTCAAGATCGGCCTCTCCTTCGTCAGCGTCGAACAGGCGCGCCGCTCGCTCGAACGCGAGCAGCCCGGCTGGGATTTCGACGCGGCCGCCGCCCGCGCCCGCGCCGCCTGGGACGCGGCGCTCGGCCGGATCGAGGTCGAGGGCGGCAGCGCGGCCGACCGCGCGCTCTTCTATAGCGCGCTCTACCGTTCCGAAACGATGCCGCACGATCTGGGCGGCGAGAATGTCTGGTGGCATTCGGCCGAGCCCCATTATGAGGATTTCTACACGCTTTGGGACACATTCCGGACGCTTCACCCATTGCTGACCCTGATCGCGCCGGAACGACAGCGCGACGTGGTGCGCTCGCTGATCGACACATACGAACATGTTGGCTGGCTCCCGGACGGGCGCGTCGCCGGCGCCAACGGAATGACGCAGGGCGGAAGCAATGCCGATGTCGTGCTCGCCGACGCGATCGTGAAGGATCTGGGCGGCTTCGACCGCGAGGCGGCGCTCAAGGCGATGCTGAAGGACGGCGAGGTCGAATCGCCCGACCCGCAGGCGGAGGGACGGGAGCTCGGCGACTATCTGAAGCTCGGCTACATGTCGCTGAGCGCCACCCGCTCGGCCTCGCGAACGCTCGAATATGCGTTTGACGATTATGCGATCGCGATGGCGGCGCGGAAGCTCGGCCATGCCGACATCGCGGCGCGCTATCTCGCCCGGTCGCGCAACTGGCAAAATCTGTGGGACGCGGAGTCGCGTTGCATTCGCCCCCGCTATGCCTCGGGCGCCTGGCTCGAAAATTTCGACTGCGACCGCGAATATCCCGACCAGACCAGCTTATGGTGGGGCGCGCCTTATTACGAAGGCTCGGCGCGGCAATATTCGACCTTCGTGCCCCACGACGTCGCCGGCCTGATCGCGCGCACCGGCGGGCGCGACGGCTTCGTCGCCTGGCTCGACAAATTGTTCGACGGCGGCGGCTACAATCCCGGCAACGAGCCGGACATGCTGGCGCCGTATCTCTACATCCATGCCGGGCGGCCGGACCGGACCGCGCTCCGCGTGCGCGACATCCTCGCCCATTTCTATCGGACCGGCCGCACCGGCCTGCCGGGCAACGACGATGCCGGCGCCCTCTCTTCCTGGTATATCTGGTCGGCCGTGGGGCTGTTCCCGAGTCCGGCCCAGAGCTTCTATTATATCGGCTCGCCGATCTTCGCGCGGACGACGATCCGGCTCGAGGGCGGCCGGAGCTTCGTCATCGAGGCGCAGGGGGCGTCGCCCGACGCCCTCTATATCGCCGGCGCGACGCTGAACGGCCGCCCCCTCGACTGCGCCTGGCTGAAGCAGGAGGAAGTCGCGGCCGGCGGCGTCCTTCGCCTTGAGATGAGCAGCCGGCCGACCGACTGGGGCCGAAATGCGCCGGCGCCGCCGCAATAGCGACGCGCGTTGCGGCGTCCATGTCGCCGGGCTAGCGCTCGGACGTCAAGCGGGGAGCAGCGATGACGATTCCAACGGCGACGGATTGCGCGCGGGCCTTTCTCCCGGCGAAGGATTTCGCGCTCAGCAAGAGCTTCTACGAGACGCTGGGCTTTATGAAGCTGCTCGACGGCGACGTCGCGATCTTCGCGGTGGGAAACGGCGCCTTCATCCTCCAGGATCGTTACGACGAGGCGTGGGCGGAAAACTGCATGATGCAGCTCATGGTCGACGATCTCGACGCCTGGTGGGCGCATATCCAGTCGCTCGACCTGCCCGTCCGGTTCGGTGTCGGGAGCCCGCGGCCGCCCGCGCTCCAGCCTTGGGGCCTGCGCGTCGCCTATCTCCCCGATCCGTCGGGCGTTCTCTGGCATATCGCCGAGCGCCGCCCCGGCGACAGCTCGGATTGAACGGACGGGCCGCCGCCGGGCCGGCCCCGTTCAGCGCTGCGCCCGCGGGATCTTGGTCCCGAGCAGGACCAGCCGGTCGCCGGTGATTCCGAACCAGTGCGGCGTGCCGGCGGGAATCAGGAAGGCGTCGCCCGGGTGCAGCGCGCGGGTCGTGCCGCCCTCGATCCGGCTGCCCTCGATCAAATTGGGGTTGGTCTCCTTCGCATCGACCAGGACGCCGCCGGAGACCATCGTCCCGGCGCCGGCGATGACGATCACATATTCCGCCTCGGCGGGATGGACGGCCGGTTTCGCGGGCTTGCGCCAATATTCGAGCGCGGCAATTGCGCTTCCGCCCCGGAGAAGCGGGCGCCACAGGAAGCCCTGGTCCGGCTTCATGTCGCGGCGCATCGCCGCGACCGCCGCCTGGATGTCGGCGGCCGAAGCGAAGGCCGTCGGATCCCGCGGCGGCTGACCCTGGAGCGGCGATGCCGCGCCGAGCGCGAGTCCGATCGAGACGAGACAGATTCCCATGGCCTTGCCGACGCGCATTGTCCCCTCCTCCGGGCTTCCCCCCGCGCATGTAGCATGACGCTGCGGGATCGCCTCATTCTCCCTTCGCTGCCGACCGCCGGCGGAGGGTGCGGACGATGACGAAAAGCCCTCCGATCGCGCCGAAGCCATAGCTGGCCGAATGAGCCCAGGCATCAGCCGCGAAGGCGGTCTGCCTTTCGGCCGGAATGATCTTCGTCCAGAAATCGGGAATGGGCGTGAAGCCCGCGGCCGCCAGGCTCGCACCGATCGCGCCCGAGACGATCGCTGCGGCGCCGGTTGCGATCATCAGCAGGATGACGGGCCGCCGCAGCTCGGCAAGATTGGTCTTTCGCGCCGCGCCGATCCGCGCCGCCATCGCCAGCCCGATCCCCAGCCCCAGCCCGACCCACCAGCTCGCGATCACGCCCCAGCCCAGCGCCAGAAGGATGGGCGATCGGGTCGGGAAGACCGGCGGATGCGCGACAGTGAAATATTCGACGCAGAGATTGGCTGTGACGAGATCGTGCAGCACGCCGTAGACGATCGCCGCCATCGTCGCGAACAGCACGATCCTCACTGCTTCCAAAGCCCGCCCCCTCCCCCATGAATCTGCTCCATGTGACGCGAGCGTAAATCAAGGCGCTTCGGCCGACCACCCATTGCCGACCCCGCTCCCGGGCTTTGACCCGGGATCCACGCACATGGCGGACGGGAATTCGCCGAAGCCGCGGAAACGCGGCATCCTCGGATCAGAACGGCATCTTGAACCCGGGCGGCAATTGCAATCCGCCGGTCACGTCCTTCATCGCGCCCTGGGCGGCTTCGTCGGCCTTCCCGCGGGCGTCGTTGATGGCGGCGGCGATCAAATCCTCGACCATCGCCTTCTCCGACGGCTGGAGCAGGCTCGCGTCGATCTCGACCGCGACGATGCGGCCCCTGGCGGTGGCGCGGATCCTGACCAGGCCGCCGCCCGACGCGCCCTCGACCTCGATCCGGTCGAGATTCTCGTTGGCCTGCATCAGCTTGGCCTGGGCCTCCTGGGCCATCTTCATGATGTTGTCCAAATCGAAATCCGGCATCTAGGCGCTCCGTTGTTCGTCGATCGTGTAGCCGGCAAGCTCGGCGCCGGGAAAGGCTTCGAAGGCAGCCTGCACCAAAGGCGCGTCCAGCACCGATTGGCGAAGCGCGTCCTTCCCGGCTTTCTCCTGGTCGAGCAGTGTCGGCTGGGCCGGTTCGTCCGAGGCGCGCACCAGCCAGCTGTCGCCGGTGAGGCTCTTCAGCGCGACGGCGAGGTCGCGGGTGAAATCGCTCGACAGCGGCTTGGTGGGACGGATGACCAGCTCGGGCGGCGCGAAGCGGACGAGGCCGCAATAATCGTGGAGCTGCTGGGCGAGCGCGTGCTTGCCGCCGGTCTCCAGCCGCGCGACCAAAGCCGGGAAATCGGAAGGCGCGTCCTTTTCAGCCCGCGGCGCGGACGCGGACGCCGCGGACGGAGCGCCGGCGCCGGAGGGGGCCGTCACCGCCTCGCCATTGGTCAGCCTCTCCAGCAAGGCGCCGGGATCGGGAACCTCCGAGGCGTGGATGACGCGCAGCAGAGCCATTTCGGCCGCTTCGAGCGGCGCCGGCGCCTGCTGGACCTCCTGCAGGCCCTTGAGCAGCAGCTGCCACAGCCGATGGACGGCGGCATGGGAAAGCCGGCTCGCCCAATCGGCATAAATATCGCGCTCCTCGGCCGACTGGGCCGGATCCTGGGCGCCGCCGACCTTGGCGCGGGTGATGGCGTGGATGCTCTCCAGCAGGCCGCGAAGCACCGAAGACGGCTCGACGCCGAGATCGTACTGGTCGCGGAGCGATGCGAGCGCGGCCTCCGCGTCGCCGGCGAGCAGCAGGCCGAGCAGCCGGCGGATGGCGCCCCGGTCCGAAAGGCCGAGCATCGCGCGCACCTGCTCCGCGGTCACGCCGTCCGGCCCATGGGCGATCGCCTGGTCGAGGATGGAGAGGCCGTCGCGCGCCGAGCCCTCGGCCGCGCGGGCGATCAAGGCCAGCGCCTCGGGCTCGACGCCCACGCCTTCATTGCGCGCGACCGCGGCGAAATGGGCGGCGAGCGCTTCGGCCGGAATGCGCCTCAGGTCGAATCGCTGGCAGCGCGAGAGGACGGTGACGGGGACCTTGTTGACCTCGGTCGTGGCGAAGAGAAACTTCACGTGTGCAGGCGGTTCCTCGAGCGTCTTCAGAAGCGCATTGAACGCATTCTTCGACAGCATATGGACTTCGTCGACGATATAGACCTTGTAGCGCGCCGAGACGGCGGCATAGCGCACCGCCTCGATGATCTCGCGCACGTCGTCGACGCCGGTATGCGAGGCGGCATCCATCTCGACCACGTCGATATGCCGCCCTTCGGCGATGGCGCGGCAGGGCTCGCAGACCCCGCACGGGTCGATGGTCGGGCCGCCCTGCCCGTCCGGGCCGATGCAGTTCAGCGCCTTGGCGATGAGCCGCGCGGTCGAGGTCTTGCCGACCCCGCGGACGCCGGTGAGCAGGAAGGCATGGGCAAGCCGGTCGCGATGGATCGCATTGGCGAGCGTGCGCACCATCGCATCCTGCCCGATCAGCTCGGTAAAACGCTGCGGCCGGTATTTGCGCGCAAGCACGCGATAGGGCTGCGCCTTCACAGGCTGCGGCGGCTCGTCGAGGCCGAGGCCGAAGGAATCGGGTTCGGGGGAATCAGCGGGCATGTATGAAACTTAGGATAGCCTAGATCGTCATGCCAGCGAAGGCTGGCATCCCGGTGGGAGTTCGCACCCGCGCCTTTTTCTCGCTGACCCCACCTACGCCAGGGATGAACAGGCCGCCCTGTTCCCCGAACAGGGCTTTGCAGCGCGGGATGCTGCAAACCTGTTCATGGCGGGCGGCCTCCATAAATCAACGCCCGGCTCGCCCGCCGTAGCTTCAGCGACGGCGGGTGGGAGCCGGAACGACCCGGAATGAAATCGTTGCGGCTGCTTCCTTCCGGACCTGACCGGGTTGGCGACAATTCCGTCCGCCCGACTCCCGGGGCGCATATGGGCGATTGGGACCGAAGGCGCAATATGGGGCGCCTCCACCTCCTCTCGTCATCCGGGCGCGACCCGGAATCCCCCTTCCTCTTGCAAGCGCGGGGAAGAAAGATGGAGTGCGGATCAAGTCGGGATGACGAAAAAGATGACGTCAAGCCGTCACAGTCTGCGTCACCGTCCCTGCATGTTGTGGGCGCCGCCGGGCATTCGGACGGTCAGCGTCTCCAGATCCCCGGTGAGGACGATCTGGCACGAGAGGCGCGAGGTGCGGGTCACGTGGAGGGCGAGGTCGAGCATGTCCTCTTCCTCCTCGCCGGCGCGGGGGAGCTTCGCGAAATCCTCCGGATCGACGATGACATGGCAGGTCGAGCAGGCCATCTGGCCCTCGCATGTCCCCTCGAGCGGCTGGCCGTCGGCCTGGGCGACGTCGAGCAGGCGCTCGCCGGCCGGCGCCTCGACCTCGCTCACCCGATTGCCGTCGGCGGAGACGAAGCGCACCCGGGTCATGCGGCGAAGCTGAGCTGGCGGCCGGCTGCCGCGTCGATCGAGGCGAGCGCGCGGAGCAGTTCCGCTTCGCTCGTGGTGCGGCCGAAGCCGAGGCGGATCGAGGAACGCGCCTCGCGCTTGGAGAGGCCGAGCGCGGCGAGGACATGGCTCGGCCGGCCGGAGCCGCTCGCGCAGGCCGAGCCGGCGGAGAAGGCGACCCCGCGCACTTCCGAGATCAATCGCGTGGAATCAATGCTTTCCCGACGAATGTTGAGATTGCCATGATAGCGCGGATCGGCGGCGCCGTTGAGCGTCCAGCCTGGCAACGCCGCCCGCGCCGCCTCCCAGAGGGCCTCGACATGGGCGCGATCTTCCTCCGCGTGTTCGACCAGCAGGCGGGCAGCCTCGCCGAAGCCGGCGCACAAAGCCGGCGAGAGCGTTCCCGATCGCAGCCCGCCTTCCTGGCCGCCGCCATGAAGCAACGGATCGAGCGGGGTGCCGTCGCGCACCCAGAGGGCACCAATCCCCTTCGGTCCATGCACCTTGTGGGCGGAGAGGGCGACCATGTCGCAGCCGTCGAGCGGTACGGACACGCGGCCGAAGCCCTGGACGGCGTCGCAGAAGAAGAGCGCGCCGCGGCTCCGGGCCAGGGCGCCGATCTCGGCGACGGGCTGGATGATTCCGATCTCGTTGTTGACGAGCATCGCGGCGACAATTCCGGTGCGCTCGTCGACCCGCGCGTCGAGGGAGGCGAGGTCGACGACCCCATCCGGCCGGACCGGCAGCACGTCCACCTCGAAGCCCTGGCGGCCGAGCCATTCGACCGTGTCGAGCACGCAGGCATGTTCGGTGGCGAGGGTGACGATGCGGCGGCGATTCGCGGGCAGGCGCGCGGCCGCGCCCTTCAGGGCCCAGTTCGCGGCTTCCGTTGCGCCGGAGGTGAAGTAGAGAGTTCCCTGACTCCGCTCGTCCCGAGCGAAGTCGAGGGGCGCTGGCACAGACTCATCACGGGCGCCCCTCGACTTCGCTCGGGACGAGCGAATCTGGAGTGCGTTCAAAATCCTGTCCCGCGCCACTTCTACCGCCGCCGCAGCTTCCCGCCCCGGCCTGTGGCTGCTGTGCGGATTGGCGAAGCGCTCGCCGAGCCAGGGCCGCATGGCCGCGGCCGCTTCGGGGGCGAGCGGGGCGGTCGCCTGATAGTCGAGATAGATGGGTGCGTTCACGCGGCCCGGCGCTTCCCCGCCATGGCCCGCCATTCCGCGAGCAGGGCGTGGAGGTCGCCCTCGCGCGTCGAGGGACCGAAGCTCACGCGGATAACCTCCCGGGCTTCCGCCTCGCTCCACCCCATGGCGGCGAGGACGGGGCTGGTCTTGAGGCTGCCCGACGAGCAGGCGCTGCCCGCCGAGACGGCGATTCCGGCCAAATCGAGCTGCATCATCTGCGCGGCGGCGGGGACGCCCGGCATCCGGTAGCAGGCAATGGTGGCGATGCGCGGCGCGCCGGCGGCGACGATCTCGCCCCCGGCTTCGACGATGCCGGCGTCGAGTCCGGCGCGAAGGCGCTCGGCTTCCCGAACCCAGCCATGGTCGGCCTCGACGGCTGCGGCGAAACCCATGATCAGGGGCACCGAAGGCGTTCCGGGCCGATAGCCCCCCTCCTGGCCGCCGACCGCCTCCAGGCTTGCCGGGTCCTCGACCAGCAAGGCGCCGATGCCCGGCGGCCCGCCGAGCTTGTGCGCCGCGATCACCAGGAAATCGGCCTTGGGCAGCGTCAGCTTGCCCGCGCTCTGGGCGCAATCGGCAAGCAGCAGCCCGCCCGCCGCCTTCACCCGGGCATGAATCTCCTCGAGCGGGTGGATCACGCCGGTCTCGTTATTGACCGCCTGCACCGCGACCAGCGGCGCCTCCGCCTCCGCGAGCGCGCGATCGAGATCGTCGAGGTCGAGCGCGCCGTCGCGCCGCACCGCGATCCGTCGAGCCGCGGGCGCGCTTCGCATCACCGCCGGATGCTCGACCGCCGAGACGACGAAGCGCCTCGCTTTGGCGCGCGCGAAGACGAGCGCGATCGCCTCGGTCGCGCCGGAGGTGAAGATCAGCTTGCCGTCCCAGCCGAATGCGGCGGCGACGCGCTTTCGCGCCGCCTCCATCCCGGCGCGTACCGCCCGCCCTTCCGCATGGGCCGAGGAGGGGTTGGCCCAGTCCGCGCAGGCCTCGGCGATCGCCGCCGCCGCCTGCGGCAGGATCGGGGTGGTCGAGGCATGGTCGAGATAGATGCGCTGGCGCATCGGAGCCTTTCAAATTGCGCGGCGGCGTTCGCGCCCTATATAGGATTCGTCCTGGCGCGGGGTCACCCCGCGCGCCGCCCCTTCACCCAAAGCTCCCGCAGGTGCAATGCCCGAAGTCATCTTTCCCGGACCGGAAGGCCGTCTCGAAGGCCGTTTCAGCCCGGGCCCTCGCCCCCGCGCGCCGGTCGCCCTGATCCTCCACCCGCACCCGCAGGGCGGCGGCACGATGAACAATGCGATCGTGCAGGCGCTCTACAAGACCTTCGTGCGCCGCGGCTTCGCGACGCTTCGGTTCAACTTCCGCGGCGTCGGCAAGAGCCAGGGCGTGTTCGACAACGGCATCGGCGAATTGTCCGACGCGGCGAGCGCGCTCGACTGGGTGCAGCAAATTCATCCCGAGGCCGAATCGACCTGGATCGGCGGCTTCAGCTTCGGCGCCTGGATCGGCATGCAATTGCTGATGCGCCGGCCCGAGGTGCGCGGCTTCATCTCGATCGCGCCGCCGGCCAACATGTACGATTTCACCTTCCTTGCCCCCTGCCCTTCCTCGGGAATCATCGTCCAGGGCGAATCGGACGAAGTGGTGACTCCGGGCGCGGTGCAGAAATTGGTCGAGAAGCTGCGCACCCAGAAGCACATCACCATCCATCACGAGACGATCCCGGGCGCGAACCATTTCTTCGTCAACGAAATGCCGCAGCTGATGAAGGCGGTGGACGATTATCTCGACTTCCGCCTGGACCCGGGGTGCCCGATTCGGTGAGCGGATAAAAACCGTCCGGGGGACGGTTTTTGCCGCTCACCCTACGGCGGCCGCAGGGCGGCGCCCCTTCCGTTCGGACCATGGTGCTACACCGCCCAGATCAGCACGTTGGCGAACAGCACCAAAGCCGCAACGATCATCAGCCAGCCCTGCTTGCGCTCGCCGCGCTTGACCAGCAGCCACAGCCCACCCGCGGCCAGCGCGAAGGCGGCGAGGATCGCAATGGAAAGGAAGGCGGAGGCAAGGCCGGTCATCGAAAAAAGCGGAGTTTACGGTCGATTAATCGAACTCCCATAGGATGACCGCCATGTCCAGTGGGGACCGCCAGCATGCGCTCGATTTGGCGTTCGAGCGGATCGAGGAATCGATCCTGCCGAGCCTGTCGCTCATCCTCGATTCGCTGCTCGATGCGGCGGCCCTGGCGCGCCCGGGCGCCGATGCCGAAATCTTCGCTGCCGAGCTCAGGACGATCGGCGCCGAGCTCGATTCGCTGACCCGCCAGATGGAGGCTTTGTCGGCCCAGCAGAAAAGGCCGAGACGCCGTCAGCGCGCCGCCTGATTTTCGAGGATCCGCGCGTAAAGCAGCGGATCGACGTTCCCGCCCGAAATCACCACGACCGTCCGCTCCGTGACCGGACCGGCCTTGCCGGCGAGCAGGGCCGCGAGCGCGACCGCGCCGCCCGGCTCGGCGACGAGGCGGAGATGGCGGGCGGCGAAGGCCATCGCCCGTTCGATCTCCTCCTCGGTCACGGCGATGCCGCGCGCGCCCGCAGCCCTCAGCGCGCCGACCGTGAGCGGCGACACCAATTTCGTCTGGAGGGCGTCGCAGCGCGTCGGCGGCGCCGGCTCCGCGACCGGCACCGGCCGCCCCGCCGCGATCGATCGCGCCATGTCGTCCCAGCCCGCCGGCTCGACCGTGACGATCTCCGCCTCCGGCAATGCCAGCGCGATTCCCGCCGAAAGCCCGCCGCCGCCGCAGGGCACCAGCATTTTGTCGGGCGATGCCCCAAGCTGCGCGCCGATCTCGACGCCGGCGCTGCCCTGCCCTTCGATCACGTCGACATCGTCGAACGAGGGCACCAGGATCGCGCCTTTCTCCTTCGCCAGCCGCGCCCCGATCTCCTCGCGGCTCTCGGTCGCCCGGTCATAGGCGACGACCCCCGCGCCCGCCGCCAAAGTCGCGTCGCGCTTCACCGCCGGCGCGTCGGCCGGCATGACGATGGTCGCGGCGATGCCGAGCCGTTTCGCGGCGATGGCGACGCCCTGGGCATGGTTGCCGGACGAAAAAGCGACGACGCCGTTCTTCCTCTCCGCCCCGCTCAACAGCAGCAGCCGGTTGGTCGCGCCGCGCAACTTGAAGCTGCCGCCCTGCTGCAGGCATTCGGCCTTCACCCGGAGGCGAACGCCTTCCCATTCCAGCGAAAGGAGGGGCGTTCGCGTCACATGGCCGGCCACACGCTTCGCCGCAGCTTGCACACCGTCCGCCGTGACCACCCTCTCGTTCATCCAAACCTCTGGAAAATCGTGGAAAAAAGCAGGTCTTTACAGGGGGGAACGTGGACCATATATCGCGCCCCGCTGCCCCATGGGGACTTCCAACCGCAAGGCAGCTTTTTCGTCAACTAATCCGTTGGAGGTCCCTTGAGTTGCACAAGCATCATAGCGCGCTGGGGCTAGCTGCCGCCCCTACCGGCAACAAGCTTATTGCCGACATCGCACGAAAGCGTCCGGTCCAGCCGGTCACGCTGATTCGCCCGCACGCCGCACGCCGGGCCGCCCGTTTCTTCGCCGAGAAGTTTCCGGGCCGCTCGCTCTATGCGGTGAAGGCGAATCCGTCGCCGGACCTGCTGCGCCTGCTCTTCGAGAGCGGCATCACCCATTATGACGTCGCCTCGATCGCGGAGGTGCGGCTGATCGCCGAGATTCTGCCCGGCGCGATTCAGTGCTTCATGCATCCGGTGAAGGCCGAGGAGGCGATCGCCGAGGCCTATTTCGCCCATGGCGTGCGCACTTTCTCGCTCGACACGATGGAGGAATTGGAGAAGATCGTCCGCGCGACCCGAGGCGCGGCCGACCTCAACCTTTGCGTGCGCATCCGCGTCTCCTCCGACCATGCCAAGCTCAGCCTCGCCGCCAAGTTCGGCGCCGAGCCGGAGGAGATGAAGGCCCTGCTGATCGCCACCCGCCAGGCGGCGGACGCGCTCGGCATCTGCTTCCATGTCGGCAGCCAGGCGATGACTCCGGCCGCCTTTCACGAGGCGCTGGAGCGGGTGCGCGCGGCGATCGTCGCGGCGGCCGTCACCGTCGACATCGTCGACGTCGGTGGCGGTTTCCCGTCCGTCTATCCCGGCATGGAGCCGCCGCCGCTCCAGGCCTATTTCGACGTGATCGGGCGCGGCTTCGAGAGCCTGCCAATCTCCTATTCGGCCGAATTGTGGTGCGAGCCGGGCCGCGCTTTGTGCGCGGAATATGCAAGCCTGCTCGTCCGGGTCGAGAAGCGCCGCGGCGACCAGCTCTACATCAACGACGGCGCCTATGGCGCCTTGTTCGACGCCGCCCATATCGGCTGGCGCTTCCCGGTGAAATTGGTGCGCGACGACGCGTCGGGCGCGCGCGACATGCCGTTCAGCTTCTACGGGCCGACCTGCGACGATCTCGACCATATGGCCGGGCCGTTCCTGCTCCCCGCGGACGTGGGGACGGGCGACTATATCGAGATCGGAATGCTCGGCGCCTATGGCTGCGCGATGCGCACCGCCTTCAACGGCTTCGGCACGGCGGCGATTGTCGAGATGCAGGACGAGCCGATGGCGAGCCTGTACGGCGCTACCGAGGAACAGGGCGCGCCGTCGCACGTCGTCACGCTGTAGCGAGCGAACATTACAACCGTCATCCCCGCGAAAGCGGGGATCCCGCTTTTTCCCTTGTTCTTCCCTAAGAAGCGGGATTCCCGCTTTCGCGGGAATGACGAGGAATTTGCGGATCGAGGAATGGAGACAGACGAATGACCGACCCCGCCCGCAACGACAATCGCAAGGCCGAATTGCTTTCGACCGTGGTCGAGCATGTCGACATCAGGAGCTTCGACGCGCGGCCGATCGTCGATGCGATGAAGAAGATGAGCTTCACCAGCCGCGACCTCGGCCGCGCCGCCGACATCTACAACCAGATGCTCGGCGACCGGGACTGCTCGATCTTCCTCGTCATCGCCGGCTCGACCTCGGCGGGCGGCTGCATGGACCTCTATGCCGAGCTGGTCCGCAACAACATGGTCGACGCAATCGTCGCCACCGGCGCCAGCATCGTCGACATGGATTTCTTCGAGGCGCTCGGCCACAAGCATTACCAGGCGCTGGAAATCCCGGACGACGATACCTTGCGCTCGCTCTACATCGACCGGATCTACGACACCTATATCGACGAGGAGCAGCTCCAGGAGACCGACCACACGATCGGCGAGATCGCGAACGCTCTCGAACCGCGCCCTTATTCCTCGCGCGCCTTCATCCGCGAGATGGGCAAGTGGCTGCAGGAAAACGGAAAAAAGGAGAACAGCCTCGTCAAGCTCGCCTACGAGCATGACGTGCCGATCTTCTGCCCCGCCTTCACCGACAGCTCGGCCGGCTTCGGCCTCGTCAAGCACCAGGTCGAGGCGATGAAGGCGGGCAGGCCCTATATGACGCTCGATTCCATCGCCGATTTCCGCGAGCTGACCGACATCAAGATCGAGGCCGGCACCTCGGGCCTGCTGATGATCGGCGGCGGCGTTCCGAAGAATTTCGTGCAGGACACGGTGGTCTGCGCCGAAATCCTCGGCCACGAGGTCGAGGTCCACAAATATGCGGTGCAGATCACCGTCGCCGACGTCCGCGACGGCGCCTGCTCCTCCTCCACCCTCCAGGAGGCGGCGAGCTGGGGCAAGGTCTCGACCGCGATGGAGCAGATGGTCTTCGCCGAGGCGACCAGCGTCATGCCCCTGCTGGCGTCGGATGCGTACCACCGCGGCCTGTGGAAGGACCGCGCGAAGAGGCGCTTCTCGAAATTGTTCGGCTGAATTGTCCTCCCCGCTCGCGGGGAGGGGGACCGCCGGAACGGCGGTGGAGGGGGGTTCGTGCCAGGTGCCGGCCCCCCTCCACCAGCCTACGGCCGGTCCCCCTCCCCGTCCCGGGGAGGATAAGAGGGTCAGCCCTTCGCCCTCCCCACTTCGCGGATGAAGAAGGTCCCGATCAGCCCGCACGCCACCGCCGCGCTCATATACCAGCCGGGCGCGAGCGGGCTCCCGGTCCAGTCGGTCAGCGCCTTGTCGATCAGCTGGGCGGTGCCGCCGAACACAGCGATGGCGAGCGCGTAGACGATGCCGATGCCCCCGGCGCGGCTGCGGGCGGGCAGGGCCTCGGCGAACAGCAGCAAGGCCGGCGTCGATGCGAAAATGTGGAGCGTGGTCAGGAAGATGGTGACGCCGTAGAGCGCGCCCGCCGTCCGATACTGGCTGAGGACCAGGAAGGCGGGCACGGCGAGCAGCATCAGCAAAGCCCAGCACGGCCGGATCAGCCTTTTGCGGCCGATCCGGTCGACCAGCCAGCCCGAGGCGAGGTCGCCGGCGACGCCGACCAGGCCGAGCAAGACGGTCGACCCGAAGGCGACGTTGACCGCCATGTGCAGGGTCGCCTGCGCATAAGTGGTGAGATAATCGAGCGTGTAATTGGCGATCGTCGCCGCGCCGATGAGCGCCAGGCCCGCGGCCGCGATGACGAGGAAGGCGCGATTCCTTTCCCCCGGCCGCGCCCTCTCCTCCTCCGCCGGCAGCGTCTCGGCGAGCGTGCGGCGCAGCGCCAGGCCGAAGGGGACGATGGTCGCGCCGACCAGGAAGGCGATCCGCCAGCCATAAGCGTCGAGCTCGGCCGCCGGCAGCCATGACGACAAAGCGAGGCCGATCACGCCCGCGACGAGCACGCCGAAATCCGCCGAGGCCGCGTGGAGCGAGACGACGAGGCCGCGCCGCCGCGGATCGGCCGCCTCGATCAGGAAAGCGAGATTGGGCCCGACCTCGCCGCCGAGCGCGAAACCCTGGAGCAGCCGGAACAGCAAGGCGAGCAAGGGCGCTCCCCAACCGATCGCGGCATAAGAGGGGGTAAAAGCGAGGCCGACGAGGCCGATCCCCATCAAGGCGAAGGTCAGGATCATCGCCGGCTTGCGGCCGCGCCGGTCGGCGAAGCGGCCGATGACGAAACCGCCGAGCGGCCGCGTCACGAAGCCGACTCCGAAGGTGGCGAGCGAGAGCAATAATTTGTGCGCGCTGTCGCCGGGAAAGAGGGCGCGGCCGATCTGGACCGCGAAGAAGGAATAAGTGACGAAATCGTAGAATTCGAGCGCGTTGCCGGCAACGACAGCGGCGATCTGCCTGCCGCGCAAAGCGGTCCTCGCCGTCATTTCCTCCGCCATGCTCCCCTCTCCGACCGGCACGCAGGCTGTCAGTCCGCCGGCGGCCGCGCAAGCCCCGGCCGTATCGAGATCCAGGTCGACCCCAAAAACGCCCCCTCGCCCTCGATGGGAGAGGATACGAACGTCGATAAAGCCTGGCCCTTCGTCTCAGCTTGCGGCACATTCGCCGCTCATTTGGGGGAGGTCCGATCATGTACATACTCATGCCGGTGGTGGCGCTCGTCGCCTGGTCGCTCGTCATGATGATCTGGATGTATTGCGTCCGGTTCCCGGCGATGAAGCGCAAGGGCATCAGCCTCAAGGGCCGGGTCGGCAGCAAGGGCGGCGACCTCGACGGCGTGGTCGAGCCGGACGTCCAGTGGAAGGCCCATAATTACAACCATCTGATGGAGCAGCCGACGCTCTTCTATGCGATCGCGCTGACGCTGGCGCTGCTCCATGCCGGCGGGCATTGGAACCTCTGGCTGGCCTGGGCCTATGTCGCCTTCCGCGTCGCCCACAGCCTGGTGCAGGCGACGGTCAATGTGGTGCGGTGGCGCTTCCTGCTCTTCACCGGCGGCTCGATCTGCCTGGTGGCGCTCACCGTCCATGCGGCGATGGCCATGCTGCACATGCACATGCACGGCTGAGGAGGCATTCTCCCAACCGATCCGATTGAGCGAGCCCTATCCGCCCCGCGGAACCCGCCGACCCATTCGACATGGGCGGACCGGCGGGACCGGCCGAGCGGCGATCGACCCGATCGCCGTCAATGCCGAGGCGCGGCCGGGGGCCGGCAGGGATAAGCCTGGCGGAGGGCAAGGACGACCATCTCGCCGGCATTGGCGGTCGCCCGCTCGGGATGGGCTCGGATGAAGCGCACGGCGATCGTCGCCAATTGGCCGTTGGCGATGCCCGCCGGCAGACAGATGGTAATCGGCCGGCCATTGTCGACCATGGCCGAGAAATAGCCGTCGAGCGCCCCGACCACATAAGTGAGGCAGGCCGCCTGATTCTCGTTGCAGACGGTGGCGATCTGCTGGCTCGTCACCCGCCCCGGAATGATTTGCGCCCCCGCCGGCCCCGAAACCGCCGCTGCCGAGGCGAATGCGATGATATTGAGCAACTTCCCCATAACCTGGTCCCCCTTGGCCTGATGGTTATCTGGCGCGTGTCGCGACTCGATTTCAATCGTTAAAGCGACATCCCGCCCCGCGCTGGGGCCCGCCCTGGCTCCGTCGCCTTGCGGATCGTCCGCGGTCTCGTCCAGGCTCAACGTCGCGCCGGCGCTTCCGGCTCTTTCTCGGCGGCTCCCCTGCCGCGCGGCGATGCGATCTGCGCCGCCTGCTTGTTCTTCCGATACGGCTCAGCCGCGGCTGAAGCGCGCGACAAGCTCGACATGGGTCGACCAGCGGAACTGGCCGACCGGCTTCACCCAATCGAGCCGATAACCGCCCTCGATCAAGATCTTCGCGTCGCGGGCGAAGGTGGCGGGATTGCAGGAGATAGAGGCGATACGCGGCACCGGCGAGGCGGCGAGCAAAATCGCCTGCTCGCGCGCGCCGGCGCGGGGCGGGTCGAGCACCACCGCCTCGAAGCGGCCGAGCTCGGCGGCGTCGAGCGGACGGCGGAAGAGGTCGCGATGGTCGGCGAAAATCGGCCGGCCCGCGCGGTTGGCGGCCGATTTGAGAGCGAGAACGGCGTCGCGAGAACCTTCGGCGGCATAGAGACGGCCAGGGAGCGCGAAGGCGAACGTGCCGAGGCCGGCGAAGAGATCGGCGACCGTCTTCGCCTCGCCCACCGCCTCGCGCACGGCGGCGACCAAAGCCGCCTCCCCTTCCGCCGTCGCCTGAAGGAAGGCGGCGTGGGGCAAAGGCACCCCAATGCCGCCGAGCGTGACCGTCACCGGCTCCGGCTCCCAGCGCGTCTGCGCGCCATAGCCGTCGTCGAGCGCGAGCCGGGCGAGGCCGTGGGCGCGGGCGAAGTTGGTGAGCGCCTCGTCGGCCTCCAGTCCCTCCGCCGCCACCTTCTCGAGCAGGAGGTCGACGCCCTGGTCGGTCAGCGTCATCCTGACGCCCGCCGAACCGCGCTCCGGCAGAAGCGCGCCGAGCAGCCCGCGCAAAGGCGCCACCAAAGCGAACAGCTCCGGCCGGAGGACATGGCATTCGTGCATGTCGACGATGCGGTGGCTGGCTTCGGCGTTGAAGCCGAGCAGCACGCGTCGCCCTCGTCTTTCCGCCCGAAGCGAGGCGCGGCGGCGGCTGTTCGGCGGCGAGAGATGGGCCGGGCACAAAACGGGCGCGTCCAGCCCCTGCGCGGCAAGGGCCGAGAGGATGCGATCGGCCAGGTAATTGGCATAGCTCTCGTCGTCGAGATGCTGGAGCTGGCAGCCGCCGCATAAGGGGAAGTGGCGGCAGGGCGGGACCCGATGGTGCGGTCCCGGCTCGATCGCGTTGTCCTCGGCAATGTGGTCGCCGGGTGCGGCGAGCGGTACATGAAGCCCGCTCGCCGTCACCCCGTCGCCCCGCGCGGCGACGCGGATTATTTCTTCTCGCGGCATAAGGCGACGAGATCCGGCAACGGCGCGAGCAGATCGTCGGCGATGAGCGCCGGGCCCGCTTGCTCGGCGGCGCGGCCGTGGAGCCAGACGCCCGCACAGGCGGCTTCGAACGCGTCCAGCCGCCGCGCGCGCATCGCGGCGACGATGCCGGAGAGGACGTCGCCCGTCCCGGCGGTCGCAAGCCAGGCCGGCGCCGGCGGGGCGATCGCAGCCCGCCCGTCCGGCGACGCGATCACCGTGTCCGGTCCCTTGAAGACGATCGCCGCGCCCGTTTCCGCGGCGCCCGCGCGGGCGCGCTCGACCTTGTTGCCCTTGACGTTCGGAAACAGGCGCTCGAACTCGCCTTGATGGGGGGTCAGGATCGGGGTCGCTTTCGCTGCCCGGAGCCGCTTGGGGTCCCCGCGGGCGAGCAGGGTCAGCGCATCGGCGTCGATCACCGCCGGCGCCGCGCCGCCCAGGATTTCGTCGAGCCGCCGGGCCGAGGCTTCGGAGAGGCCGAGGCCGGGCCCGAGGACGAAGGCGCCGATGCGCGGATCGTCCATCTTTCCTTCCCCGCCCTGCACCACCGCCAGCGGCACGCCGCCGACATGCGCATCGCCGAAGATACGGACATAGCCGGCCCCCGCCCGCGCCGCCGCCGAGGCGGAAAGCGCGCAGGCGCCGGCCATCGCGCCCGCGATGACGACAACATAGCCGCGGCTGTATTTATGGTCGTCGGGACCGGGCTCGCGGAGAGAAGGGCGGGCGATTTCGGTCAGCCGGCTTTCGGCGGCGATGCCGATATCGGCGATCGCCACCCGTCCCATAAACCGCGCCGCCGGCTGGAGGAGATGCGAAGGCTTCAGGGTCGCGAAGGTGATTGTGAGGTCGAAATCCGGCACCGGCGACAGCACGCATCCTTCATCGGTGGCGACGCCGCTCGGCAGGTCGATCGCAACTTTCGTCCGCGCCGCCGCGGCGAGTGCGCCGAGGCGTCCTGCCACGGATGCGTCGAGGCCGCGGGTGAGGCCGGTGCCGAACAAAGCGTCGACCAGCAAGGGCGCCGGCGCAGCCGCCGCCAGCGGCTCGACCGGCCCGTCCCAGGCGGCGCGGGCGGCGCAAGCGGCGGCGCTCTTCGGCTCGGCGAGCGCGGCGACCCGCACCTTCAAGCCCCGCTCCTTCAGCCGCCGCGCGACGACATAGCCGTCGCCGCCATTGTTTCCCGGCCCGCAAAGGACGAGCGCCGGCGCCCGCCCGGCGAAGCGCCAGATCGCCTCCGCCGCAGCCGTTCCAGCGCGCTCCATCAGCGTCTCGACCGCGGTGCCGGCGGCGATGGCGGCGGCTTCGGCGGCGCGCATCTCGCCCGCGGTCAGGATCGAGCGCTTCACCGCAGCTCCTCCCGCGGAATCAGATAATGGTCGTTGCCGACCGCGACCGTGATCCTCTTGCCGTCGCCGCCGGACAGGCGCGCGGGCTCCGCGCCGTCGGCGGCGGAAAGGCGGCCGCCGGCGATGCGCAGCCGGCGGAAGCTGCCGGTCGGGCTGCGGAGAATGAGGATGGTCCCGTCGCGCGCCGCTTGCCGCGCGATCGTGCAGCCGGTGCCGTATTCGCTCGCGCCGCCCACCGCGCATTCGAGGCCGGGCGCCGCCACTCCTGCCTGCCGCGCGCCCGAGGAGCCGCAGGCCGCGAGCAGGAGCAGGGGAAAAGCCGCCGCCAACCTCATCGCCGCCGCGCCGCCGCCAGCCGCCCGGCAAACTCGTCGGAGCCGAGCAGGCCATCGAACTCCCGGTCCTGCTCCGCATCGCGCGCGGCGCCGGCCGCCGCCAGCGCGATGCCGCGCTTCAGCATCCGGTGGCTCGCCGAGCTGCCCGCCGCAATGGCGCGGGCGAGCGTCTCCGCTTCCTCATCGGCGCTTTCCCCGGCCAATAGCTCGACCAGCCCGATCCGCGCCGCTTCCGCGGCGCCGATGGCGCCGGCGCTCAGCAGCAGCCGCGCGGCCTGTCCGGGTCCGACGAGAGCGACGAGCCGGGCGACATCCTCCTGCGGATAGGAGATGCCGAACTTGGCCGGCGTGATCGCGAAGCCGGCGCCGGGACCGGCGACGCGGATGTCGCAGGCCAAAGCGAGCGCCACTCCGGCGCCGAAACAGGCGCCGTCGATCGCCGCGATCGTCGGCATCGGTAATTCCGCCAGCCGCTCGATCGCCGAGCGCATGGCGATGCGGAAGCGCGCCCGCGCGTCGGCATCCGCGTGCATCGCGGGAAAATCGCCGAGATCCGCGCCCGCGCAGAAAGCGGAACCGGCGCCGCGCACGATCAGCACCCTCGCGCCCGATCCCTCCGCCTCGCCAAGCGCCTGCTCCAGCTTCCCCCAGCCCGACGCCTTCATGGCGTTGCGCGCCTCCGGCCGGTTGAGCGTCAGCCGGGCGACGTCATGTTCATGGGCAAGATCGAACATGGCGGGCTGATTGCCCCCGCCGGCCGCCTTTGTCTCGCAAAAAAGCGCTCGCCTTCGCCGCTGCAGGGAAGGCTGCGGGTGCTCGCGACGGGATTCCTCTTCCCAGCCTGGTCGTTGCGGACGGCCTCTCGACCGAGCCGCCGCGCACGTCTCCGCGACAGGAGGAACTCGACGATCATGCCGCACGCCAGGAATGCGAGTGCGCCACCGCATAAAAGAAGCCGGCCGTCCTTACATCGGGCGGCCGGCTTCAGAGGGAGCCACGGCGCCTGCCGCGCTCTCGCCGGCAGGGACCATGTGGCGAATGTCCGCACGAACCCCCTCGGCCCGTGCTTCGACCCGTCGCAAATCAAAGAGCAAGCATCGTGCCACGACGCAAAGCTGCGGCCTGCGATGGTTAAGGGACCGGAAAAGGCGTTTCGCGATGGGACTCGCGGGTCGATTGGGACGGTTTTCCGCTTGTGTCAGGCCGGCAGCCCGGCCGCGGCGATCCTGAACAAAGCCCAGAGCAGGAAGGCCGAGACGGCGACGAAGAAGAAGGCGGCCGCCATCATGATCCGGCCAAGCACCGGCCGCTCGGCGCCGAACGCCTCCCGGCTCGTCCAGGCGGAGAGCAGGCCGGTCGCGAAGAGGAGGGCGGTCAGAATCATCGTAAAATCGGACGCCAGCCCCCTGCCGCTTCTCTGTGTCTCCAGTTTGACTGCCTCCGACGCGTTTCGGTTTCATGCCGCGCGCAGACGCGTCGCGCACCGCCACCAGCCGGGATAAAAGCGGCCGATCGCCGCCGCGGCCGCATCGCGCTCCGCCTTGCCGTCGAACAGGGCGAAGCAGGTGGCGCCGGAGCCCGACATGCGGACGAGACGCGCGCCGCCGCATTCCCGCAGCGCCGCCAACGCTTCGGCAATGACCGGGGCGGCCGCGATCGCCGCCGGCTCGAGGTCGTTGCGGCCGTCGGCCGGATCGTCCGGCAGCGGACCGCGGTCGACGCCGTCCCAGCGGACGAAGATCTCGGCGGTCGACACCGCGACGCCGGGATTGACCAGCAGCAAAGGCGTTCCGGCGAGGCTTTCACCCCGCCACGGCGTCAGCACGTCGCCTTTTCCCTCCCCGCGCATCGGCCGCGAGCGGAGGCAGGCGGGAACGTCCGCGCCCAGGCCGGCGGCGAGCGCGAGAAGGTCGGACTCCCGGACGTCGAGATCCCAGAAACGGACGAGCAGGCGCAACGCCGCCGCCGCATCGGCCGAGCCGCCGCCGATGCCCGAGGCGACTGGGAGGTTTTTGTCGAGGATGAGGTGGGCACTTTGGGTGACGCCGCAGCGGGCGGCAAGCGCGCGGGCAGCGCGGAGGATGAGATTGTTTTCCTCTCCGGCGAGGGCGGAGGCGAAGGGGCCTACGACACGGAGACTCAGCCTCTCTCCTTCCTCCGCCGGCGACGAAGGTGAATCCCTTCTCCCCTTGTGGGAGAAGGTGGCTCGAAGAGCCGGATGAGGGGTGCGCGGCTTTGCCGCGCGCCGGCCTTCGGCCGGCACCCCCACCCCTTCCCCTCCCCACAAGGGGGAGGGGTGAACTCCCTCTCCTTCCGCTACCCGCAGCACGTCGCCATCCTGGCAAAAGGCGAAGATCGTCTCGATCCGGTGATAGCCGTCCGGCCGCCGCTCCCGCACGTGCAGCGCGAGATTGATCTTGGCGTAGGCGATTTCGTCCATTTCAGGGCGCGGTGAGGTCCGGCTTCAGCCCCCCGTCGATCTTGGCCTTGAGCCGCGTCTGCGCCTTGCCCTCGGCATAGAGCAAAGCCGCCCGCCAGGCATAGCGCGCCTCATAATGGCGGCCGGCCGCATAATAAGCGTCGCCGAGATGCTCGTTGATCGAGGAATCGGCCGGCTGGCCCTGCGCCGCTTTCTCCAGCAATTCGATCGCATGGGACAGGTCGCCCTTGACGTAGAGCGCCCAGCCGAGGGAATCGGTGATCGCGGCGTCGTCGGGCTGGAGGTTGCTCGCCTCGCGGATCAGCCGTTCGGCCTGGTCGACATTCTGCCGCCGCTCGAGCTCGGAATAGCCGAGATAATTGAGCACCACCGCCTCGTGCGGGGCGAGCCGATAGGCCTCCTCCAACGCCGTTTTCGCACCGGGCCATTTGCCCGCCTGGGTCAGCGCATTGCCCTGGAGCAGGAGCAGGGTCCAGCGCGGATGGCCGGTGCCCGTCCCGTCGCCGTTCAGCGCCAGCGCGCGGCCATAAGCGTCGCCGGCCCCGGCATAATCCTCGCTCTGGGTCAAGGCGTCGCCGAGGCGGAGCCAGGCTTCGAGCGATTTGGGATCCTTCGCCGTCTCGGCGCGGGCGAGCGCGACCGCCTCGTCCTTGCGGCCGGCATCGGCGAGGATGACGAGCCGCCGGTCGGCCGCATTGTCGCCGAGCGGATCGCCGGCATCGACGTGATCGAGCGCGGCCAAGGCGGCGTCGGGCTGGCCGCGCGCGCCGAGCAGTTCGGCGGTGAGCAGCCAGGCCTCCTTATTGTCCGGATCGAGGAAGGTCGCGACCCGGCCGAAGCTCAAGGCCACTTGCGGGACCTGCTGCGCGTTGAGGTCGACCGCGATCCGGGTCAGGAAATCGGCGACCCCGGCCGCGGGCGTGTCGATCGCGCCCGGCAGCCGCCCGTTCGCCGCCAGAATCTGGCGGGCGCGAACGAGGATGATATTGTCCCCATGCAGCATGGCTTCGGCGCCCGCGCGATCGCCTTTGGCGGCGATCAAGGCGGCGGCGGCGACGCGCAGCCGCGCGGAATGGACGCCGCCGTCCCCGATCAAAGGCTGGAGCGCGGCGACCCCTTCCTGGGTGCGGCCGAGGGCGAGGAGGAGGAGCGCCTTCTGCTCGGGCGCGTAGAGGCCGCCGGGCGCGCTCGCCTTGGCGGAATCAAGGAGGGCGATCGGATCGCCCTTGCCGGAGCCGAGCGCGAGCCAGGCGCGGAGGATCGGCACCGCGAAGGCGAAGATTTCGTCGCCGTCGAGCCGGGCGATGGCGGCGTCGGCCGCGGCCCAATCCCTGCGCTTCAGCGCATCGGCGGCGAGCAGGATCTTGGCCTCGGGCGGCAGCGACGCGGCCGGCAGCTCGCGCGCGGCGCGAAGGGCCAGGGGTTCGTCCCCGGCGGCGACGGCCTGCGCCAGCGCGCGGCCGGCGAGGATGTCGTTGCCCGGCGACAGCGTGAGCGCGGCGGCGTAGCGGCGGGTCGCCTCGTCCGGCGTGCCGGCGACGTCGGCGGCGCGGGCGCGGACGTAAGCGAGCAAGGCGTCGTCGTCGGTGGCGGCGGCGAAAGCGGGCACCGACAGGCCGGCCAGCAGGGCGACCGCGATCGGCGTGCACATCGGCAATCTACATGTTCGGGTAATTGGGGCCTCCTCCGCCTTCGGGGACGACCCAGTTGATGTTCTGGGTCGGGTCCTTGATGTCGCAGGTCTTGCAGTGGACGCAATTCTGCGCGTTGATCTGGAGCCGGGTGCTGCCGGCTTCTTCGACATATTCATAGACTCCCGCCGGGCAATATCTTTGCTCGGGCCCCGCATAGAGCGGCAGATTGACCTCGGTCGGTATCGACGCGTCCTTGAGCGTGAGGTGAACGGGCTGGTCTTCCTCATGATTGGTGTTCGAGACGAAGACCGAGGAGAGGCGGTCGAAGCTGATCGCGCCGTCGGGCTTCGGGTACGCGATCGGCTTGGCCAGGTCCTTGCGCGCGAGGCCGAGGTTGTCGGGATGATGCTTCATCGTGAAAGGGAGGCCGATCCGAAGCGTTCGCATCCACATGTCGACCCCGGCGAGCAAAGTGCCGGCGGTGCCGCCGAAGCGGGCGACGAGCGGCTCGACGTTGCGGACGGTCTTGAGCTCGCGGGCGATCCAGCTCGAGCGCATTGCCGGCTCGTAGCTTTCGAGCACGTCGCCGGACCGATCGGCGGAGATCGCCGCGAAGGCGGCCTCGGCGGCGAGCATGGCGGACTTCATCGCCGTGTGGCTGCCCTTGATCCGCGGCACGTTCACGAAGCCCGCCGAACAGCCGATCAGCGCGCCGCCGGGGAAAGCGAGCCTGGGCACCGACTGCCAGCCGCCCTCGTTGATCGCGCGCGCGCCGTAGGAGATGCGGCGGCCGCCCTCCAGCATCTCGCGGATCGCGGGATGCTGCTTCCAGCGCTGGAATTCCTCGAACGGCGAGAGATAGGGATTGCGATAGTCGAGCGCGACGACGAAGCCCAAAGCGACTTGGTGGTTCGCCTGGTGGTAGAGGAAGCCGCCGCCCCAGGCATCGTCCAATGGCCAGCCCTGGGTGTGGATGACCCGGCCGGGGGCGTGCTTTTCCGGATCGACGTCCCACAATTCCTTGAGGCCGATGCCGTAGACCTGGGGTTGGGCATCCTTATCGAGCGCGAAGATCCTTTTCAGCTCCTTGGTGAGGCTCCCGCGCGCGCCCTCGGCGAAGAGGGTGTAGCGGCCGTGCAGCTCCATCCCCGGCTGGTATTCGGGCTTGTGGCTGCCGTCGCGCGCCACGCCGAAATCGCCGGTGGCGACGCCCTTCACCGATCCGCCCTCATTGTAGAGGATCTCCGCCGCCGCGAAGCCGGGGAAGATCTCGACCCCCAGAGCCTCGGCCTGGCCCGCCAGCCAGCGGCAGAGATTGCCGAGGCTCAATGTATAGGTGCCCTTGTTGCTCATCAAAGGCGGCATCATGAAATGGGGGAATTCCCATTTCTTCCGCGCGCTCAGCACCCAGTGATGGTTTTCCGTGACCGGAACGGTGAGCGGGCTGTCGAGCTCGCGCCAGTTGGGCAGCAATTCCTCGACCGCGCGCGGATCGACGACCGCGCCGGAGAGGATATGGGCGCCGACCTCCGAGCCCTTTTCGAGGATGCAGACGCTGAGCTCGCGCCCCGCCTCGTTCGCGAGCTGCTTCAGGCGGATGCCGGCGGCGAGCCCGGCCGGGCCGGCGCCGACGATGACGACGTCGTAGGGCATCGACTCGCGTTCGGCCATAAAAGCGCTCCGTCCGGGCGGCGTGCGGACTCCTCTCGCCGCACCCAGCCAACGCTTGGCGGATAAGCACCTATTTTGCGGTTGACCAGCCCCGCCGGCTTTGACTCTCTGGCGCCGGACGTGGAGCGGGATGGAACGGGGAAACGAGCCTTTTGACGGAGCGGCGGCGGCGAGCGCGCTGACATGGTGGGCCGATGCGGGCGTCGATACCTTGATCGACGAGGCGCCGCACGACTGGCTGCGCCCGAAGCCGAAGGCGCCAACGCCCTCTCCCCAAAGGGGAGAGGGTTGCGGAGTTGAACGTCGATCCATTCCAGATTCCCCCGCCGCGGCGCCGCCCGCCCAGGCCGAGGATTCGCTTCCCGATCAGCTCGACCTGTTCCAGGCCTGGTTGCGGGACAGCGACCGCCTGCCCTTCGTCGCGCCATCGGCCTTGCGCGTCTGCCCGTCGGGCGACCCCGCTTCCGGCCTGATGATGCTGATCGACATGCCGAGCGGCGAGGATTGCGCCGCCGGCACCCTGCTTTCGGGCGAAATCGGCCGGCTGTTCGACCGGATGCTCGCGGCGATCGGCCGCGACCGCGATTCCGTCTATCTCGCCGCCTTGTCCTGCCTGCGCTCGCCGACCGGCAGCTTCACGAGCGAGACGGCGAAGCAATGCGCCCTGCTCGCCCGCCACCAGATCGGGCTGGTCGGGCCCAGGGCTTTGCTGCTGTTCGGCGACGCCGCCGCCAAGGCCCTGCTCGGCCTCTCGGTCGCCCAGGCGCGGGGCCGCTGGCACGAAATCGCAACCCATCGCGGCCCGATTAGGGCTTTGGTAACCATATCGCCCAAACAATTGCTCGACGCCCCACGCCTCAAGAGGCTCGCCTGGGAAGACTTGCAGATGCTGGCCGCAGAGGTCGAAAAATGATCCGGATTCGCTCCTTGCTGCTCGCCGCAGCCCTCGCCGCGCCCGCTTTCGCCGCCGCGCCCGCCGCGGCCCAGGAGGCGGTCCAGAATGTGGGGGCCCGGACGAGCGCCGTCCCCGCCATCCTCAATGCCGACCAGCGCGCCCAATATCGCGACATCTTCGCCGCGATCCGCGCCGGCGACTGGCTCGGCGCCTCCGCCAGGCTCGACGCCATGCCCGAAGGCCCGCTCCACCCGGCCGCGCGCGAGGAGCTCTACCTCGCCAAGGGCTCGCCAAGGATCGAGCTGGATCCGCTCCTCGCCTTGCTCGCGAAAGCGCCGGACCTGCCCAAGGCCGACCAGCTCGCCCGCCTCGCCATCAATCGCGGCGCCGCCAGCCTGCCGCCGCTGCCGCAGGCGCATTCGCTGGTCTTCGCCGGCAGCCAGCCGCGCCGCGGCCGGCCCCAACCGGTGCCGCGCGACGCGGCGAGCGGCGACGTCGACCGCCAGATCACGCCGCTCATCAACGACAACAAGCCGGCCGATGCCGAGGCGATCTTCGTGGCCCGGATCAACGAGCTGGCGCCCGATATCCAGACCGAGTTCCAGCAGCGCATCGCCTGGTCCTATTACATTATCGGCGACGATGCTTCGGCCGCGCGGCTCGCCCAGGTCGCGCGGAACGGCAATGGCGACTGGTCGACCCAGGCCGCCTGGACCGCCGGCCTTGCCGCCTGGCGGACGCGCCGATGCGACGACGCCTCCGACGCCTTCGCGACCGTCGCCGCCCGCACAACCGATTACGAGCTTGCCGCCGCCGCTTATTATTGGGGCGCGCGGGCGGACACTTCATGCGGCCATCCCGAGCGGGTCGAAACCAAGCTGCGCAGCGCCGCGCGCTTCAAGGAGACCTTTTACGGCCTGCTCGCCGCGAGCGCGCTCGGCATCCGCTCGCCCAATTATGGGGGGCTGCACGATTATCGCGACGCCGAATGGCGCCCGGTCATCGACAAGCCCGACGTCAAGGCCGCGATCGCGCTGACCGAGATCGGCGAGACCGACCTTGCCGACCAGTTCATCCGCTACCAGGCGAAGATCGGCGGCCCGGGCGACCATTATGGTCTGATCCACCTCGCCTGCGACCTCGACCTGCCCTCGACCCAGCTCTGGCTCGCCCACAATGCGCCGGCGGGAACCGCTGTGAACGTCGCCGCCCGCTATCCGCGGCCCGACTGGCGGCCGGCGCGCGGCTGGCGCGTCGACCAGTCGCTCGTCTTCGCCCATGCGCTGCAGGAATCGGCCTTCCACACCGACATCGTCAGCAAGGCGGGCGCGGTCGGCCTGCTCCAGGTGACGCCCGGCACCGCCGGCGACATCGCCCGCAAGCGCGGCGAGCCTTTCACCCGCGCCGAGCTCGACAATCCCGCTTTCAACATGGAGTTCGGTCAGGAAAGGATGGAGGCGCTGCGCGACATGAGCGCGACCGGCGGCCTCCTCCCCAAGGTGATCGCGGCCTACGATGCCGGCCCGCTGCCGGTGCAGGAATGGAATGCCCGCGATTTCGGCAAGGGCGACCCCCTGCTCTACATCGAGTCCATCCCCTATTGGGAGACGCGCGGCTACGTGCCGATCGTGCTTCGCAATTACTGGATGTACGAACAGGAAGCCGGCAAGGCCGACGGCAGCCGAGAGGCGCTCGTCCAGGGGCTATGGCCGCGCTACCCGGGCCTGCCGGGCGCGCGGGCGGTGCGGCTGACGAGCGGCAACGAGCTGGCGATGGGGCGGGATTGAGAGTTTTTGTAGAAATCAACCCGGTTAATCTATCAAAGGCACACTCATCCGTTCTAGCTTGGTGTTTCTAGACATCGCGCACGCGCGGGGAGTGAGCCAATATGGTTTCGCTTCGGGTTCCTTTCCGAAAATCAGAGCCTTCAGAGCCGTTCGTGACACCTCCTGCAGGTCGTCGTTTCTTCGGAACTTGGGGTGGCCCAAAAAATTATGGCGAGTTCCCGGGACACGGCGAGTTCCCGGGACACAATACTGAATTCGTATGTGTCGGCTAGGCTGGCGATGGAGTGGGGCTTGTGTCACTCCCCTTCACGGTCGCCGCGAGGGGGCAATCTGATGATGCGATCCGTGGCCATGATGGCGGCTTTGCTCTTGCCGGTCCTCGTCGGCCGGGCCGAGGCGATGCAATCCACGCCTCGGGCCGGCGATGCCTATGTGATCACGCGGGACCTGGAGACCTCGCAGCGGCGCGACGGCGAGGATGGGGCGGCGACCTCTACCGATATCGACACGATCGTGGAGCGCGTGATCCGCATGAGTCCGAACGGGTTGGAGCTCGAATACGACCTGGCACCGAACGCGACGGCAGACGATCGTGCCCGCGACTGGCAATTTCCGGCACGCGTGCTCAAGCCCGTCCACGGACCAATGCAATTGCTGAACCGTCCCGAGCTGGAGGCGCGGCTCGAGCAGTGGTTCAAAGCTTTCCAGGTGACACGCGCGGCGTGTGGACATTGGTTCTTCTCATGGACCGGCTTCCGCATCGAATGCGATCCGGAATCGGTCCTCGCCATCGTCGAGCAGTTCGATCTGAGACCGGACGACCTTCGTGACGGCGCATCCTATCTGGATCCGCTGGCACTCGCGCCGGCGCGCCTGACAAGAAAGGCGGGCGGCCCCAACGGCGCGACCTTCGTCGCCGAAATGGCCGTCGATCCCGAAAAAGTGCGTCAAGGCCGTGCGCAGTTGGATGTAGCGCTCGCCGAGATCAGCAAGCACGAGTCATTACCGCTGGACGCGGCACTCCAAGCACATGCAGCCGACGCAATTCGCGGGACGATCACCGTCACGTTCAATACCGATGCCGTGGGAAACGTGCAGCGGCGGACGAAGGTAATGACGGTCGAGGTCAAAGATGCGCGCGGCCGGTCGGAAACCGACACCAGCACGGAGACCGTCTACCGGCAGCCTCTTCAGATGAACGCGCGACCCACGACCGAGCGGGCTCCGACGTCCTCAAATGTCGCGACTACCGGTGGCGCCCGGGTCGGTCACACCGCGTTCGTTTCCGAGGAAATCCCATCCTCCGTGCGCTTTCGAGACACGAGCAGGAAGATGAAGCCCAAAGCGGCGCCGATCAGGACGGCGATGCCGTGGATGTCCGCCTGCAAAGAGAGCAGGAAGCCTGCCGCCAGACCGATGAGTGCCGCCAACCGGACCATTGGAGGCCGAGCGGCGACCACACCGCTCGCCAGCACCGCGCCCGCAAGGCTCATATAGGCGACGGAGTTTCCGGCGCCGACCGGCTGCCACCGAAGCGCGACAATCTCGCTCCCCAATCCGCCGAGCAGATAGACGATCGACCAGATGCGCGGGGCCCATATCCGCTCGGCGGCGATGCCGACCACCAACAACATGGCCAGATTGAAGAGGCCGCCTTCCGCGCCGCCGTCCTGGAACCACAGGGATGTGAAGAGCCGATAGACCTGCCCCGCCCGGACCGCGGCGGCGTCGCGTTCGAAGGTAGCGAGCAGCTCGGGCCGGGATGAGCTGCGCAATGAGGCAGCACCCGATTGCTGCCATTGTCGCCAATGTCGCGATCGGCCGCGACGGCCGCCGGACTTGCGAAAAGCGTCCGATCGCGGCGGCGGCCGTGATCGCCATGATCAGCAGCAATATCATTCGGGTGCGGCCAAAGGCTTGGTGGCGCGGGCCGTCAAGCCCATCTCCAACCGTCCGAATTCCCGTTGAATCCCGGAACGCGCCGATACCGCCTGCCTCCCGCGCCCGATATCCGCGCCGGACACCGTTTTTCCGCGCGCTTGCCCGGCTTCGCGTGTAAGCTGTCCCATCCGACGCCGCGCGGGAGGGGGAGATGATGCGGGCGACAGCGATTGCCGGCCTGGCCTTGGCGCTCCTGGTCTCCATGCCGGCCGGCGCCGCCGAGCCGGCCTGGTGGACCCAGCAGAAGCGCCAGTGCGGCCTGGCGCCGAACCTCGCTTACAACATATGGGTGGCGCAGGGCTCTCCCTGCGCGGGCGCCTACCGGCCGCCGCCCGATCCGCGCGCGGCGCTGCGCAACCGGGTGCAGGCGCTGGCGGCGGCCAATCCGGGGCTCGTCGACGCGGCAGCGATGGCGCAGACCGATCTGTGGAACGACGAAGCCTTTGCCGGCCTGGTCGGCCGCATCCACCACGATCTCTGGCGCACCTATAGCGATTCCGAGGCCGTCACCGCGGGCTGGAGCCGCGTGACCGGATATTATGCGCCCCATCTCGCCAGGCTCGAAGCCTTTGCCAGCAGCCTCGATTCCCGGCGCGCCGACCTCGTCCCGGCTCAATATGTCGACGCGCTCGACCATGCCCAGGGCGCCGAAGCGGCTGCCCAGCAGGCGCTCGCGCAGACCCGGCAGCGTGTGGCCAATGAAAGCCTCGGCGCGACCTTTTCCGCCGCCTTGTGGGAAGATGCGCGCAACCGGGCGCTCGCTCTGCTGCGCGCCCGCTTGCCCCGCGAAGCGGGCCTGCCCGCGGTCACCGACGAAAATGGAGCGGGCGCGCCGATGGACCGCCTGCACGTTCCCGCGGCGCCGTTTCACGAGCCCTGGCTGGGCTCCGAGCCGATGCCGCTGCAGGCGGCCGAGGGCGTGATTGCGCCCGACTGGAATCCGGACGGCTTCCGCCAGGCCGTGCCGATGCCCGAGCCGCCTTTGCCCGACACGCTCGACGATCGGGTGTCGGCGGTGGAAAGCCTCGCGGCCCAGGCCCGGGCCGCACAATCGCGGGCGGCGGCGGCGGCGGCCGATGGCCGGCAGATCGAGGAACGCTATCGTTCCTATCTGCAGATCGCGCAAAGGGCTGAGGACGCGATCGCTCAAATGCAGACGGCGACCGATTTGTCGCAGCGCCGCGCGACCTGGCTGGAAGCGGCACGCCGCAACGCCGAGGTGAAGGTCCGCAACGCGGTCTGGGCCCGGGTCTATGCGACCGGCAAGGCGCTGGTCTGGTCCACCGTCGCGAGCCGGATCGTCCCCGACGCGCTGGCCGGGCTGGCCCATGCCGGGCCCGCCGAGAAGGCCCGCAAGATCAAGGCGCTGGTCGACCAGGTCCGCAGCATCGAAGGCGATTTCGAGCTCTATTCCGCGCAGGCCGCCCGCGTCCTGGCCGAGGGGTCGCCGGCGGAGGCGCGGCATTTGCTCGACGCGGTCTGGGGGGCCTCGCGCGCCGACGGCCGCGAAACCATGGAGAAGGCGCTGGACGCCGCCGACGCCCCCGCGGCGCTGGGCGAGGGCTGGCGCCGGCTGCTCGGCGATCCGGAACCCTGACCGGTCCTCGCCGCCCCCGTCGATCGGCGCGGGATTTCAGAGCCGGCTGACGCTTTCGAGCTGGTCGCAGGGCAAGGGGTCGATCAGGAAGATGCCTGCCCGCCCCTCGTCGGACCAGCGGACGACGCCGCGATGCTCGTTGCCGCCCGGGAACAGCAATTTGGTGGGGATGCCCGGGCTGAAGCAGCCCTTGTGCGCGACGCCGACGCCCTGGCGCGAAATGTTGAACACGCGCACGCTGTGCATCCCGTCCTCGCAGAAAGCGATCGCGCGGGCATCGACGTCGAGCCGAAGCGCGCGATAGCCCTCCGCGCGCTGCTCCGCCGCCAGCCGCTGAAGCAGCGTGTCGCACTCGATCGGCCGGTCGAAGGTCGCGCCGCAGCGCCCCTCCCTCGCCCAGACCACCTTTGCCTTGACGGTGAACGCGTCGGACAAGGCGATGGTCAGCCGCTCGCCCGGTGCGACCGGAAGGCCGGTAAGCAGCATCACGCCGTAATTGGAGATGTTGCAGACCCGCCAGAGTCCGGCATCGCCGTCGCGGGTCACCCTGGCGAGACGGAAGATGGTATGGATGCGCGGGCCGGCGCGCCGTTCGTCCTGCTCCGGCTCCAGCCCCTCATCCTGCTTCAGCTTCCTCTGGATCGCGACCATACCCCGCTCCTCCCGGACTACCACGAGACGCACAACCGATATAAGTCAACATTGTTCCATGAACGAGCACATTTTTCAAATCATCCTTCAATAATTCAAAGATGAGACGCTCGGAGGAGTCGAATTAACCAACAGAATAGAGGGAGATTTATTTCTTGTTAACTATAATCATTAGCCTGTAAATTCGCCACGCCAGGCATCCCTTCCTCGGCTGGGGCTGTGCTTTCGGGGCCCGTCGGTGCAAACCGGGCGATCGCGCGAAATTCCCTGCCGCCATGCCGAACGAGCGACCGGCAAAGAAAAGGCCGGGCAAGGCTGAGCCTCACCCGGCCGTTTCGCCCGCAGGCCGCGTGGCTTACGGGCTGGTCGGCAGATTGTGGTGGTGGTGGCGCGTCGCGAGGATGATGATCGCGACGATCGCCGCGATGCCGATCAACGGAAGGATGAAGCCGCCGCGCAATTCGCTGCCGTCGACGCTCTCGCCCGCCGGATTCACCTCGGCGGCGGCGGCCCGCGGCGCGGCCCTCTGCGCGGCGGCAACGGTCGGCGCCGCCATCAAGGCGATCGACGCGGCAGCAATGACAATCGATTTCAAACCCACGGTATTTTCTCCCTTCCTACTCCACTTTGAACACGCGACTTGCCGAACCCAAATAGCGCGATCGCTCCGCATGTCCATGGCCGAAGTGTTTGAAATTTCGTCAGATGCTCGCCTTTCCGCGACGAACGGAAGCGCTGGAAGGCCGCCGTCGACGCACATCCCGCTTCCCGAATCGCCGCGGGGCGCGACGAGCCCGGGCATTGCGCGCCGGCGGCGCTGTAAGCCGGCGTTCAGGCTCGCTTCCCCATCCTCTTCCGGCGCCGGGCGGATTGACATATCAGCGACATGATCCCCGTGCATCGCATCCCGCCGCCGGGGGAGTGGCGCGCCTCCGGCCGCAACCCATTTTCCTTCTTTTCGGGTGTTCATTTGCGTCTGGCCTTCACCTCTACCGCACCACCCGACAACCCGCGACCGCCGCTCAGCCGGCGCGCCACCGCGCTCATCCTCGCCCTGGTCGTCACCTTCCTGCTGGTGCTCGGCTTGTGGAGCCTGAACGGCCGGGCGCCGGAGCGGCCGCGGTTCAAGGGCGGTGTCGTGCTCGATTTCAAGCCGGACGCGGACAATGAAGATGCCAGCGCAAAAAAGGAGCAGACGAAAGCGCAGCCGCGACAGGAGCCGCAGGTCCGGCCGACCCCGACGCCGCCGCCGCCGCGACCCTCGCCGATGCCGGTGGTGCACCCTTATTATATCCCGCTCACCAAGGAGGATAACGATTCGGCCGACATCGGCCGGCTCCCCCATGCCGGCCCGCGCAGCGCCGGCACGCAGCAGGCCTCGAACGGCGCGCCGGGGGATTCGAAGCCGGTCGGCACCGCGCCCGACGGCACGCCGCTCTACCGGGCGCAATGGTATCGCGAGCCGACCAATGAAGAGCTCGGTTTCTATCTCCCCAAGAACAAGGAGATCCACGGCATCGGCCTGATCGCGTGCAGGACGATCGACCATCATCATGTCGACGATTGCGTCGAGCTGGGAAGCGACCCGCCGGGAAGCCATCTCGCCGGTGCCGCCCGCCAGGCCGCCTGGCAGTTCCTCGTCCGGGCGCCGAGGCTGGGCGGGAAGGAGCTCGTCGGCTCCTGGGTCCGGATCGAAATCGACTATGATTACAGGATTGCGAACCGAGCGGACCGATCGGACCAGCCGCCGACGCAACCCGCCAATTCCACCTACATACCCTATTGAGCAAAATGTTCGCCCCGGCGCGGCATATTGGGCGCGAGGCCGGAATCGGGCCGGCTCGATCGGCGCGCAACTTTTGCGCCGGCCTCCCTGCCCCACGCCGGCATGGGCGCGGTCGAGCCTGGCCGGCGGCCGTGCCGAAAAGCCTGGAGCGGTTTTCAGTCAGGTGGAATGAGCAGGCCGCCATGCCCCCAGCATGGCTGTCGATTGCGGGGGATTGGGAGGGGTGGGCTGCCCCGCAGCCCACAGCCGCATCCGGGGGATGCGGCGACCTCCCAATCGCCACCGGCTCATCCTGACGGCCGAAAAGAACGGTAAAACAAAAGCCTGGGCTCCCATCCGATCAGACTTGACCGGGTATGAGCCTAGCCCGCCTGTCCCGCCGCAAAGCGAGCAAGGACGCCGCCGTCAGCGCCAGCGCCGCGGCGAAGCCGGCGACCGTGCCGCCGAGCGGCTGGGCGAGGGCGAAGCCGAGGGCCGAAGTCGCGAGCAAGGCGGCGCCGAGCACAGCGAAGGGGCGAAAAGGGACGGCCCAGGCGATCGGCAGGAAGTGCAGTCCGACGACCAGGGTCATGGCCGGCAGCAGCAGGTCGCGATGGCCGATATTGGTGACGATCGTCGAGGCGACGAGCAGGCCGACGCCCTCGCCGATGCTGCTCCACATGATCGCCCGGCCGGCGCGCTCCGAGGGCGCCACCCCCTCGCCCGGCAGGCGGATCACCCGGTGCGCGGCCAAGGCGATCAGCGCGAAGACCAGGAACGGCAGGCCCGGCACGATCCCGAACCAGTGAAGCTGAAGCCCGAGCGTCATCGCCGCGAACAATGCGCCGAAGAAGCTCATGATGATCGCGCCCCACGCTCCCATTGTTGCCCCCCTTTCGATGGGACGACGGCTAAACCGGGTCGGCGCCCTTCGTCCAGCCAGAGTTCCAAAATCGAATTCGGCCAAATTCCGTGTTGTTCCGAAATCGATCCTGCCCCAATTCCTGGGGCGGGGTGCGGAGGAACGAACGATGGAGACTCGGTTTTTGCTGGTTGCGGCCTTGTCCCTGGCCTTCGCGGCCGGGTCGGTGCCCGCAGGTGCATCGCCGCCGCATTCGGCATCGACCGCCACGACACCGAGCCAGAAATACGCCGCCTGCGTCGTCGCCCGGGACAGAAGGGGAAGCGACCGCTTCGTTCGCGCGGAGCCCGGCACGGACGAAGAGAAGGCCGCCTTCGCGGCGTTGACGCATCCGATCGGCGATTGCGGCCGGCGCGTGCTGCGGGGCGGAGCCGAACCCGAGCACGCGATGCTTCGCGGCCTCATCGCGGAGCAGCTCTGGCTCACGACCGTCTTCCGGCTCGATTCCTCACGATCCGCCGCCTACGACCCGAACAGGATCGACTTCGAAAAGGGCTTCGACGCGCCGCCGGAGCTCCGCGACACCTATCGCTTCGCCTGGTGCGTCGCGACGATCCAATCGGAAGCGATCGACGCCCTGCTGAGAACGCCCCCTTCCTCGCAAGCCGAGCAGGCGGCGTTCGACGCGCTCAAGCCGCCGATGTCGCGTTGCTTCGCTCACGGCCGCGCGCTTGCGCTGGATCGCCCCGTCCTGCGCGCCCTCCTGGCCGAACAACTATACCGGCGCTACCCCCTGCCCGGCTTCGGTCTCGTCTTCCACGGGGCGCGGCCGAAGCACCAGGGCATGACCGGGATTCCGGGGCAAGAAGACGCACCCCCGGTGGAGAGGCAAAATTCCCACTGAGCGTCTTGGGAACAGCGGAGGGAGATGAAGGATTGTGCGCCCACGGCACCCGGCCGGCGCGCTGGCTGACCGGCGTGGCAAGCAAAGGAGACTAGCCGTGCCCGCTCTCGCCCTCGCCTTGGCTTTGGCATCCGCCGCCGCGGGCGCCAAAGGCGCGCCGCGCGACGTCGACGCGTTCATCCGCAACGTTCTGCACGTCGCAGCCAGCCGGCGCGCCGCCGCCGATCTCAACGGCGATGGCCGGCCCGAGATCTTCGTCTATGCGACGAGCGATTGCGGCAGCGGCGGGTGCGATCTCACCATCCTCTCGCCGCGGGCGCGCGGCTATCGCGTGGTCATGCGATCGAGCGTGACGCAATTGCCGGTCCGGCTGCTCGCCACGTCGAGCCACGGCTGGCGCGACGTGGGCGTGACGATCGGCGGCGGCGGCATTCGCCAGGCCTATATGGCGCGCCTGCGGTTCGACGGCCGTCGCTATCCGGAAAATCCGACCGTGCCGCCGGCCCAGCCGATGAAGCACCCGTCCGGCCGCGTGCTGATCGCCGCGCCGACGCTTCGCCGATAGAGCCGGGGGCCGGGGCTTGGGGTCCGGACCCATAACCGGCAACGGCCATGACGAGGCGGAGAGGCGGTCAGGGCCAGGCGCGAGGAGGGAGCGATGGTGATCCATCGTGACCGACGAGCAACGACTCCCTGGCCGTCTCTCCGCCTCGCCCCTTCGGGGTCGCCCGGAGAAGGACACCGGCTACGTCGCGGCGCTTGTGCGGGCAATGAGCCCGCCCTGCACACCGCTCCTTGCCGGTGCCCTTCTCCGGGCGATCCTGGCCATTGCCGGTTATGAGTCCGGACCCTAGGCCGAAAGGTGCCGGTCGCATTCCGCAAAGGCCGGGCCGAGATCGAGGCCGCTCTCCTCGCCGGCCTGCTCGTAGAGCGCCCGCGCCTCCCGCCACCGTTCCGGGCTACCGTCGACGAGCGCGACCAGCCGGACGGTATTGGCGAGCGACAAAATGTCGCCCGCCGTGCGCCGATAGAGCGCTTCCGCCTCGGCCAGGGCCGCCCGTGCCTCGGCCGGCCGCCCGGCCTCGCGCTCGAGGTCGCCGACATGGCGCAGGCAATGGGCTCGGCCCGCAGGGTCGTCGGCCGAAGCCGCTGCCGCCTCGCGATAGAGCGCCAGCGCGGCCCCAGCCTCGCCGCGGCGGCGCGCCTCATAGGCCCGGCTCACCAGCCCCCGCACCGGCTCCGGCAGGGCTTCGCGCTCGTTCGGCATCGTCTCTCCCATCGTCGGCAGGCCCCTCTCATACAAGAGCGGCGGGATCGGCGGGAAGGCGCGCGGAGCCGGGCAGTGCCTCGGTTTCAAACCAGCCGCCAGCCCTGTCGCCTGCCGTCCCCGCTTCCTATACGCTTGGCGGAAGGCAGGAGGCGAGATGCCAAATCTTATCCATCGGCTCGAAGGCGAAATCGTGGAAGCCGAGCGGCGGCTGTCGTTCTGGCGCAACCAGGAGGCGATTGAAGCGGAGCGCGCGGAGCAGATCCGGGAAATCATCCGCTGCTACGAAGCGCAGCTGGAGCACCTTCAGTGCGTGCGGAATGCATGGTGATTGCCTGAAGATCCCGTGGAGAGAAGCGCCCCACTGAAGGGAACGGAGCGCCGGCGAGGCAGAAGGGCGGCGCGGCTCCCAGCTACCGTCATCCCCGCCTCGACGTCGCTCGGGATACACCTCGGCAGAGCCGAGCGCCGAGATCTCAGCGAAAAAAAGGCACCGTGGCCAATCTCCCTCCGTCCCCGACCGGAGCCGCGGCCTCATGGAACGGTGCTCCCCGGCAACCTGTTCGGAAAGCTGGAATGACGGGGAAAATCCACTGCCTACGAATCCTATGCCCCGTTCGACACGCTGAAGCCCTTCGCGGACAAGGTCTGGAACAAATACATACTGAATGACAGACCGGCTGACGCCGGTAGGTTCATGAGATTGGGCTGAAGCCTTCATCGGTGCGCTTCGTGTGCCTGTCGAGATAATTCATGATGACGGTGTCGGTGATGTTGCCGCTGGTGGTGGAGAAGTAGCCCCG
>DASXCT010000003.1:0-9794 GCA_036491055.1 Allosphingosinicella sp. | reverse complement strand
ACCCGGGTGACCGTTTCCTTGAGGTTGGACTGGGTCGCGGCGTCGACCGGGATGACGGCGTTCTTGTCCTCGATGAAGTCGCCAAGGTGGCTGTCCTCCTCGTCGCCAATGGGCGTTTCGAGGCTGATCGGCTCTTTGGCGATCTTCAAGACCTTGCGAACCTTTTCGAGCGGCATGGAGAGGCGTTCGGCGAGTTCCTCGGGCGTCGCTTCGCGGCCAGTCTCGTGTAGGAACTGGCGGCCGGTGCGGACCAGCTTGTTGATCGTCTCGATCATGTGCACCGGGATTCGGATGGTGCGCGCTTGGTCGGCGATCGAGCGGGTGATCGCCTGCCGGATCCACCAGGTGGCATAGGTCGAGAATTTGTATCCGCGGCGGTATTCGAACTTATCGACCGCCTTCATGAGGCCGATGTTCCCTTCCTGGATGAGGTCGAGGAACTGGAGGCCCCGGTTCGTGTACTTCTTGGCAATCGAGATAACCAGGCGAAGGTTCGCCTCGACCATTTCCTTTTTGGCGATACGGGCTTCGCGCTCACCCTTCTGGACCATGTTGACGATGCGCCGGAACTCGCTGAGCGAAGTGCCGGTCGACTGTGCGATGTCGGCGATCTCGCTGCGAATACGTTCAACTGTGTCCTTCTCGGCGGTGGCGAAGGCTACCCATTTCTTGTCGATCCTCGAAACGTCGGCGGTCCAGTTCTCGTCGAGCTCGCGGCCGGTATAGGCCTCGAGGAACGCCTTGCGCGGCACGCGATGTCGCTCGGCCAGTCGAAGCATCTGGCCGCCCAGCGCCATCAGGCGCTTGTTGTAGGCGTAGAGCGCTTCGACCAGATACTCGATTTTGCTTCCGTGGAACTGGACGCTCTCGACTTCGGCGGTGAGCTGCTCGCGCAGCTTCTGGTACTTCTTCTCGTCACTCGTCGGAAATTCGCTGCCGGTGCCAAGTGCATCCATGCGCGACGATTGGACCTTGGAGAATTTCTTGTAGATCTGGGTGATGGTCGCGAACTTCTCGAGCGCCGTCGGCTTGAGCGTTTCCTCCATCTGGGCGAGCGACAGTGTATTGTCATCGTCATCGTCGTCGGCCTGTGGTTGGACACGGCGCTCGACCATGTCGTCTTCTTCGTCCGGTGAAGCCTCAGGTTCTTCCTCGACCTCCTCATCTTCCTTGATCGAGGGACCAGCGACCTTTTCGCTGATCTCGCCTTCGCCGCCTTCGCCTTGCTCGGTCTCGTTGAGTTGCTCGGCGGTTGGCCCCTTCGACAGCATCGCTTCGAGATCCATGATCTCGCGCAGCTGCATTCTGCCTTCGTTCAAGGCGTTCGACCATCCGATGATGGCGTTGAAGGTGATGGGGGATTCACAAAGACCCCAGATCATCGTGTCGCGGCCGGCCTCGATGCGCTTGGCGATGGCGATCTCACCCTCGCGCGAGAGCAATTCGACCGCGCCCATCTCGCGAAGATACATGCGGACGGGATCGTCGGTGCGGTCGACCGTCTCCTTCTTCTTCTCGATGATGTAGCGCTCGCCCTCGGCGGATTCGGAATCGTCCTCGGCGGCGGTGTCGATCTCGGGCTGCGCGCCGTCCTCCTCGTCGGCCTCCTCGGTCTCGACGACGTTGATTCCCATCTCGCTGAGCGAGGACATGATGTCCTCGATCTGCTCGTTCTGGTCCTGGGGCAGCGCCTCGTTCAGCTCGTCATAGGTGATGTAGCCGCGCTTCCTGGCGCGCGCGATCAGCTTCTTGACCGAGGCCTCGTTGAGATCGATCAGCGGCGCGTCGCCGCCTTCCTGCTTGTCGTCCGCCTCGACCGCCATGTTCGCCTTCGCCATTGAACGCCTTTTAAAAACCGGGTGCCGCTCAGCTTTCGCCCTCGATGAGGGACGCAAGCCGTCGCTCCGCCTCGTCGCGTGCCTCCCTCAGCCTCTGCTGCTCCTGGAACGCGGCCTCGTCGCCCATTTCCTTCAGCCGGGCGGTCGCCGCTTCGAGCGCCGCATATAATCCCGGCTGCGCCGCCAATGTGCCGATGACCAGAACGAGATCGCGAGAAGCGCGTTCCGGATCGGCATCGCGGCGGGTGAAGGAAAAGGCCAGACCTCGCTCCAGGCGCAGCTTCTCGGCAAGAGAGGCAACGCCAGCGGATGCCAATATGGTATGAAGCCGCTCCGGATCAAGCGCGCCGTGCGCGAGGGCGGCTTCGAGAAGCGCTTCCTGAAGCCGTTTAAGTCCTTTGTCGGTCACCGGAAGATCGTGGATCGCGTCGCTATGGACGGCGATCAGCTCCGGAAAGCGGAGCAGGCCGGCAAGGACGGCGCGCGCGGTCTGGGCCGAAAGGCCGCCGCGGCCGACCGCCTTGGCCTGGGGCGAGGCCGGGCGCGGCGGCTGCCAGCGCCCCTTGAGCGGCGCGGGCGTCCAGGCCCGCTGCGGCGGGCGGGTGAGGGCATTGAAACGGGCGAGGAGGTCGGCGCGATACTGGTCGCGCACGTCCGGGTCCGAAATGGCCGAGACATGGTCGAGCAGCCGGCGCCTCAGGCCCGCGCGCTGCTCGGGCGTGGCGAGCGGCTCGGCCGCCGCCTCGTGGCGCCAGAGGCGCTCGACCAGGGGCTCGGGCTTTTCGAGCAGGATCTCGATCGCCTCGCGGCCGCCGGCACGGATGAGATCGTCCGGGTCCTTGCCCTCGGGCAGCGTCACGAAACCGAGCGAGCGGTCCGGCCCGACCGCCGGCAAGGCCCGGATCGCGGCGCGGATCGCCGCTTTCTGCCCCGCCGAATCGCCGTCGAAGCAAAGGATGGGGCAGGAGGCGAGGCACCAGAGCAGGCCGAGCTGCGTCTCGGTCAACGCCGTGCCGAGCGGCGCCACCGCTTCGCCGATCCCGGCCTGGTCGAGGGCGATCACATCCATCTGTCCTTCGACGACGATCACCCGCTTCGCGTTCCGGCTGGCCGGCGCGGCCCTGTCGTGGTTGAACAGGCTGCGGCCCTTGTCGAACAGCGGCGTGTCGGGGGAGTTGAGGTACTTCGGCTCTCCGGCGCCGACGATGCGGCCGCTGAAGCCGATGATCCGGCCCCTCTGGTCGCGGATCGGGAACATGAGCCGGCCGCGGAAGCGATCATAAGGCTCGCGCCCTGCCTTGGGCGAAGACGAAGAATCCTCCGGCGCGATCAGCAGGCCGGCTTCGACCAGCTTCTCGTTGCCGATCGCCTTGAGCGCGGAGCGGAGCTTGTTCCGCCCATCCGGCGCATAGCCGAATCCGAAGCGCTTGCGGGTCGCCTCCGAAATGCCGCGCGTCTGGAGATAGGCCCGCGCCTCGGCGCCCTCGAGCCCGCCCAATTGCTCCTCGTAAAAATGCTGGGCTGCCGCCATGACGTCATAGAGGCCGGCGGCGCGCTCGGCTTTCTGCTGCGCGCGCGGATCGGGCGCCGGCACCTCGATCCCCGCCGCGTCCGCCAGCTCCTTCACCGCCTCCATGAAGGGGAGCCCGCGCGCGTCGGTCAGCCAGCGTATGGCATCGCCATGCGCCCCGCAGCCGAAACAATGGTAGAAGCCCTTCTCGTCATTGACGTAGAAGCTCGGCGTCTTTTCCTTGTGGAAAGGGCAGGGCGCCTTCCACTCCCGCCCCGCGCGCTGCAGCTTCAGGGTCCGGCCGACGAGGGTGGAGAGAGCCGTGCGGGCGCGGAGCTCCTCCAGGAAGGCAGGAGAGAGACTCATTCAACTCCCCTCCCGCTTGCGGGAGGGGTTGGGGGAGGGGATGTCCGAAGAATCCGCTCGATCGTCTCCACAACGCCATCGATATTCTCGACGACATCATTGTTCCAGAAGCGAACGACGCGGTAGCCTTGCGACCGGATGTAGGCCGATCTCCGCGCGTCGGCTTCTTCCTGATCCGCGTGCTGTCCTCCGTCCACCTCGATGATGAGCCTCGCGGAACGCGACACGAAATCGCAGATGAACGGGCCGATCGGGAACTGCCGATTGAAGCGCGTGCCCGCCACTTGCCGCGCCGAAAGTCTTGCCCAGAGCCGCCTTTCGGCGTCGGTCGCGTTGAGACGGAGTTCGCGTGAACGGGCGGTCGGGCGTTGGCGCGCCTTGTCCGGGTAAGGCTTTCTTGCCGCCAACAGTCCCTCCCCTAACCCCTCCCGCAAGCGGGAGGGGGGCGCTTACCCCAGCCGCGCTTTCACCAGTCCGCTCGCCTTGCTCATGTCGAGTTCTCCCGCGTGGCGCTCCTTCAGCAAAGCCATCACCCGGCCCATATCCTTGACCGAGCTCGCACCGGTCTCGGCAACGATCGCGTCGATCGCGGCCTTGGTCTCCGCCTCGCCCATCTGCGCCGGGAGGAAGGACTCGATCACCGCCATTTCGCCCTTTTCGCCATCGGCCAGCTCCTGGCGGCCGCCCTGCTCGTAGAGGACGATCGATTCGCGGCGCTGCTTGATCATCTTCTGCAGCACCTCGGTCACCATGACGTCGTCGTCGGCGGGGGCGGTGGCGGTCCGCAGCTCGATGTCGCGATTCTTGATCGACGACTGGATCAGGCGGATGGCGGCGGTCCGCGCCTTGTCGCCGGCCTTCATCGAATTGATCAGGGCGGCCTTGATGTCGTCGCGAATCATCCCGGATCCTTCGGTATCGGTGCGGCGGGAAAGGACCGTCTTTAGCCGCCGCCCGCGCACTTTAATAGATTGACGCTGAAGGCCCCGCGCCCTAGCGGTCGAGCCTTAGCGACATCGCCGAACCCTCAAAGGAGTCCCGCCCTCATGGCCGACGCCAAAGCCACGCCTGCGCCGAACGAGGCGACGGGCGTATTGGTTCTGGCGGACGGGACATTGGTTTGGGGCCGCGGCTTCGGCGCCGAGGGCGAGGCGGTCGGAGAGGTCTGCTTCAACACCGCGATGACCGGCTATCAGGAGGTGATGACCGATCCCTCCTACGCCTCGCAGATCATCGCCTTCACCTTTCCCCATATCGGCAATGTCGGCGCCAATCATGAGGATCTGGAGGCCGACAATCCCTGGGCGCTCGGCTGCGTGGTGCGGGGTGACGTCACCCATCCGAGCAATTTCCGCGCTGTGCAGGGCTTCGATGCGTGGATGCGTTCGAACGGGCGGATCGGCCTTGCCGGCGTCGATACGAGGGCGCTGACCCGCAAGATCCGGATCGACGGCGCGCCGAACGGCGTCATCGCCCATAATGCCCAGGGCGCGTTCGACATCGACGCCTTGCTGGAAAAGGCCCGTGCATGGCCCGGGCTGGAAGGCATGGACCTCGCCAAAGACGTGTCATGCCGGCAGATGTACCGCTGGACCGGCGGCCGCTGGCGGGTCGGCGAAGGCTATGGGCCGGGGAAGGGCGGCGACGAGGCGCCGCACGTCGTCGCGATCGACTACGGCTCCAAGCGCAACATCTTCCGCAACCTTGCCGACGCCGGCGCGCGGGTGACCGTGCTCCCCGCCACCGCGAGCTTCGAGGAGGTGATGGCGCACCGGCCCGACGGCATCTTCCTCTCCAACGGCCCGGGCGATCCGGCCGCGACCGGCGATTATGCGGTGCCGGTGATCCGCAAGCTGCTGGAGACGGGCAAGCCGCTGTTCGGAATCTGCCTCGGCCACCAATTGCTCGGCCTCGCGGTCGGCGGGCGGACGATGAAGATGCACCAGGGCCATCGCGGCGCCAATCATCCGGTCAAGCGCCTCTCCGACGGCCGCGTCGAGATCACGAGCATGAACCACGGCTTCGCGGTCGAGAAGGAAAGCCTGCCGGAGAACGTCCGCGAGACCCATGTCAGCCTGTTCGACGGCAGCAATTGCGGCATCGAGCTGACCGACCGGCCGGCGTTCAGCGTCCAATATCATCCCGAGGCAAGCCCGGGGCCGCAGGACAGCACTTACCTGTTCGAGAAATTCGTGAGCCGATTGGGCGGCCGAAATGCCGCGTGACGTGAGCGTTCGTTTTATCCTGGCCGGCTTGATGCTGCCGTTCGCGCTCTCCGCTTGCGCGACCGCGCAGATGCACCCGCCAGAGGAGCTTTCCGCCGTCGGACGCGCTTGCGGGGCGGCGGAAGGGGAGGTGATCCAGGATGCGGAGGAGAAACGGATTCTCTTCCTCTACGCCGTTCACCCGCCGCAGGCCGAAGTTCATTGTCTCGCTCTCTGGGCGCGGCGTCATCATTTGCATCTCGCTTATGTCGACGCAGTGAATTTCCAGGGGCAGTGATGGTGCGCGGCTCTCACAGGATCGGCGATCTTGCCCCCTCTCCCCGGCGGGGAGAGGGTTGGGGTGAGGGGGTTCGGCGGTGGAGATTACACTCGAACGCCGTACGCCCCCACCCAACCCTCCCCCGCACGGGGGAGGGCTTAATCGGAGGCGATGCGCAGCTCTTCGAGAATAGCCTCGAGCACTCCATCCAGATTGCTCATCACGTCGCTGTTCCAGAAGCGGATGACGCGGTAGCCGTGCGCTTCGATGATGCGCGTGCGTTCGGCATCGTCTTCGACGGTGTCAGCATGCTGACCGCCATCGAGCTCGACGGCCAGTTTCGCGCCGCGGCAGGCGAAATCGGCGATGGCGTTGCCGATCTGAAACTGAGCGATGAATTTGTGACCTTCGAGCTGTCGGTTCCGCAGGCCGGACCAGAGCAGCCTTTCGGTCTCCGTCATCTCTCGCCGCAGCTTTCGCGCGGTTGCCGTCAGGCGTTTTTTCGCCATCGCCGAACCCCCTCACCCAACCCTCTCCCCGCAGGGGAGAGGGCTTACACTATTGGATCTCATGCCTAAACGGACCGACATCTCCTCCATTCTCGTCATCGGCGCCGGGCCCATCGTCATCGGGCAGGCATGCGAGTTCGATTATTCCGGTACCCAGGCGATCAAGGCGCTGAAGGAGGAGGGCTATCGGATCGTCCTGGTCAATTCGAACCCGGCGACGATCATGACCGACCCGGAGCTGGCCGACGCCACCTATGTCGAGCCGATCACGCCCGAATTCGTCGCGCGCATCATCGCCAAGGAACGGCCCGACGCGGTGCTTCCGACCATGGGCGGGCAGACGGCGCTCAACACGGCGCTCGCGCTCTTCAAGGACGGCACGCTCGAGAAGTATGGCGTGAAGATGATCGGCGCCGACGCCGAGGCGATCGAGAAGGCCGAGGATCGGCTGAAATTCCGCCAGGCGATGGACAAGATCGGCCTCGAAAGCCCGCGATCCGAGATCGCCCACAGCCTCGCCGATGCGATGCGCGCGCTCGACCATGTCGGGCTGCCGGCGATCATCCGCCCGAGCTTCACCCTCGGCGGCACCGGCGGCGGCGTCGCCTACAATCGCGAGGAGTTCGTCGAGATCGTCACCGGCGGCCTCGACGCCAGCCCGACCACCGAGGTCCTGATCGAGGAATCGGTGCTCGGCTGGAAGGAATATGAGATGGAGGTCGTTCGCGACCGCAACGACAACGCCATCATCATCTGCTCGATCGAAAATGTCGACCCGATGGGCGTGCATACGGGGGACTCGATCACCGTCGCCCCGGCGCTGACGCTGACCGACAAGGAATATCAGGTGATGCGCAACGCAAGCATCGCCTGCCTGCGCGAAATCGGCGTCGAAACAGGCGGTTCCAACGTCCAGTTCGCAGTCGATCCCAGCAATGGGCGCCTGGTGGTGATCGAGATGAACCCGCGGGTCAGCCGCTCCTCGGCTTTGGCCTCGAAGGCGACCGGCTTCCCGATCGCCAAGGTCGCGGCCAAGCTCGCGGTCGGCTACACGCTGGACGAGATCCAGAACGATATTACCGGGGCGACGCCGGCCAGCTTCGAGCCGACGATCGACTATGTCGTCACCAAGATCCCGCGCTTCACTTTCGAGAAGTTCAAGGGCGCCGAGCCGCTGCTTTCGACCGCGATGAAATCGGTCGGCGAGGTGATGGCGATCGGCCGCTCCTTCCACGAAAGCCTGCAAAAGGCGCTGCGCGGCCTGGAAACCGGCCTCACCGGCCTGGACGGCGTCAAAATGCTCTACGGCGCGCCGCGCGGCGAGATCGAGGCGGCACTGGCGCGGCCGACGCCGGACCGGCTGCTGGTCGCCGCCCAGGCGCTCCGCGAAGGCTTCACCGTCGCCGAGATAAACGCCATCACCCATTACGATCCCTGGTTCCTCGAACGGCTCCAGGAGATCGTCGAGGCCGAGGAAGAGGTCTGCCGGGGCGGCCTGCCGACCGAGGCGGAAGGATTGCGGCGGCTCAAGGCAATGGGCTTTTCCGACAAGCGCCTCGCCGAGCTGGCGGTCCGCTCCGCCAATCTGCGCGACCGGGTGCTCGGCAAGGTCGCGGCGCGCTCGCACGGCCTCATCCACGATACGGTGAAGGCGCTCGCCGGCGCCACCCGGGAGGCGGAGGTCAGGGCGCTTCGCCACAAGCTCGGCGTCCGTCCGGTGTTCAAGCGGATCGACACCTGCGCCGCCGAGTTCGAGGCGAAGACGCCTTACATGTATTCGACCTACGAGGCGCCGAGCTTCGGCGCGCCCGAGGACGAGAGCCAGCCCTCCGACCGGCGCAAGATCGTCATCCTCGGCGGCGGCCCGAACCGGATCGGGCAGGGGATCGAGTTCGACTATTGCTGCTGCCACGCCGCGTTCGCGCTTAGCGCGGCGGGCTACGAAACGATCATGATCAACTGCAATCCGGAGACCGTCTCGACCGACTACGACACCTCGGACCGGCTCTATTTCGAGCCGCTGACCGCCGAGGACGTGCTGGCCATTCTCGACAAGGAGCGCGAGCGTGGGCTCCTCAAGGGCGTGATCGTGCAGTTCGGCGGCCAGACGCCGCTGAAACTCGCCCATGTCATCGAACAGTCTGGCGCGCCGATCCTCGGCACCTCGGTCGACTCGATCGATCTTGCGGAGGACCGCGACCGCTTCAAGCGACTGCTCGACAAACTCGGCCTGAAGCAGCCGAAGAACGGCATCGCCTATTCGGTCGAGCAGGCGCGCCTCATCGCCGCCGATCTCGGGCTGCCGCTGGTGGTGCGCCCGTCCTATGTGCTGGGCGGGCGGGCGATGGCGATTATCCACGATTCTAGCGCGCTCGACGACTATCTGCTTGGCGTCTTGCCGAGCCTGGTGCCGTCCGACGTCAAGGCGCGCTACCCGAACGACAAGACCGGCCAGATCAACACGGTCCTCGGCAAGAACCCGCTGCTGTTCGACCGCTACCTCGCCGATGCGATCGAGATCGACGTCGACGCGCTGAGCGACGGCGAAACGGTGGTCGTGGCGGGGATCATGGAGCACATCGAGGAGGCCGGCATCCACTCGGGCGACAGCGCCTGCTCGCTGCCGCCCCGCTCGCTCACGCCTGAGACGATCGCGAGCCTCAAGGAGCAAACGCAGAAGCTCGCGCGCGCGCTCGAAGTCGGCGGCCTCATGAACGTGCAATACGCGCTCAAAGGCGGCGAGATCTACGTGCTCGAGGTCAACCCGCGCGCCTCGCGCACGGTGCCGTTCGTCGCCAAGGTGATCGGCAAGCCGATCGCCGCGATCGCGGCCCGCATCATGGCGGGTGAAAAACTCGCTTCGTTCGATCTCAAGCTCGAACAGCTCGATCATGTCGGGGTCAAGGAAGCGGTGTTTCCGTTCGCCCGCTTCCCCGGCGTCGACACTGTGCTGGGGCCGGAGATGCGTTCCACCGGCGAGGTGATGGGCATCGACCGCTCGTTCGAAATCGCCTTCGCCAAGAGCCAGCTCGGGGCCGGGTCGCGGCCGCCGACCTCGGGCGCCGTGTTCGTCTCCGTGCGCGATGC
>DASXCT010000002.1:0-84468 GCA_036491055.1 Allosphingosinicella sp. | reverse complement strand
CGCGTGAAGGATCTTCCGGGCGTCCGCTACAAGGTCGTCCGCGGCACCCTCGACGCCGCCGGTGTGAGCGATCGCAAGAAGGCTCGCTCCCAGTACGGCGTCAAGGCCAAGTAGCCAGATGCCGCGCCGCGCACCAGCCACCATCCGCACGATCGAGGCCGACCCGGTCTACAGCTCGCGGCTCGTCCAGCAGATCATCAACAAGGTGATGGTCGCGGGCAAGAAGTCGCTGTCCGAGCAGATCGTCTACGACGCGCTCGAGCTCCTGTCGAAGCGCAGCAACAAGGAGCCGGTGGAGTCGCTCGAGCAGTCGATCGCCGCGCTCACCCCCAACCTCGAGGTGCGCTCCCGCCGCGTCGGCGGCGCCACCTACCAGGTGCCGGTTGAGGTTCCCGCCCGCCGTGCCCGCACGCTCGCGGTGCGCTGGCTGGTGGAGTTCTCCCGCGCCCGTCGCGAGAAGACGATGGCGGAGCGCCTGGCCGGCGAGCTCCTCGACGCCCAGTCCGAGCAGGGCGGCGCGTACAAGCGCAAAGAGGACATCTACCGCATGGCGCAGGCGAACAAGGCCTTCGCGCACTACCGCTGGTAGCAGCGGCCGCGCCCTTCCCCATACGTGTGACGAGGCTCCCCCGCGGGTACGGATTCTTGCTTGACCTTCCTCTGAACTAGGGGTTAACTCCCTGGCGGGAGGGTGTCTTGAAGCTGCAGACCCCTGTTGCGCTGAAGGGCTCGCCCGCCGTCAGCGGGCATCGGTACTCCTGCGGCCGGGCGCGGTCCGGATGAGCACTCCCGGACACAACGTCCAGGCCGTCCGGCGCCTGTTCGAGGCCGGCACGGACTACATCGACAGCGGCGAGCGCCAACCCTTCGAGGCCGCGCTCCAGGAGCTGACCTCCAGCGAGCTCGTGTTCGTGCCGTCGTCCGCCCTCGCCTCCGGCGACCCCGGCCCGTTCCGCGGCCACGAAGGGCTGATACGCCAGCACGACGCCATCGGGCGCGAGTGGGAGGACTTCGACGTCACCGTCGACGACTACGTGGAGGTGCCGCCGAGCACGGTCGTCCTCCTCGGGAGGCTGACGGCCAGACGCGACGACGGCGCGGGCTACGCGATGGAGCTCGGCATGGTCCATCGCTTCGAGGGGGGCCAGCTGGTGTCGGTCCACTCGTTTTCGAGCAAGCGCCGCGCGCTCGACGAAGCCGGGGCGGACGATCTAGACGCGGGGGCCCGGCCGGAAGAGCAGGCGTAACGCGCCGGCCGCGAGCACGAGCCCGGCCCCGACGAACTCGAGCAGGTAGCCGGTGCCCGGGTTGGCCTCGGCGTTCGAGAACTGCGCGCCGACGATGCCCGTCTTGTGGATGTCGGGCCGGTCGACGAGCAGTGCGATCCCGAGCGCCGCGACACCGATCACCACGAGCGCGATCGCCGCGGGCCGGCTCGCGCCGATGGCGGCCCCGTAGGCCATCACGAGCGCCACCACCCCGAGGATCGCGAGGGCATATCCGTGGTGCCCGCCGCCGCTCGTCGAGCAGGCGCTGCGCAGGTTCGGCTCCGCCAGATCGCTGCAGCTCGCCGTGACCACGTCGACGTGGTACAGGGTCAGAAAGTCGCTCACGATGAGCAGCAGCCCACCGGCTCCGCCGAGCACGAGAATTGCCAGGCGGGAAGCGCCCAAACGCCTCAAAGCCGCCCAAATACCTCTGCTAGCATTCTGACCCGCTCGCGGCATGACCGTCCGTCTGCCGTGAGACTCAGTCACGGGAGGAGGCTGAGTGTCGGTTCACGCACATGGAGACTTCTGCCACATAGACCAACGCCCCGGGCAAGACGCGCTGCAGCGAGGGGGCCCCGGAGGGGCCTTTTTTCTGCCCGCAGATCCCAACGAAACGAAGCCAAGAATTCACCACACATGCCACGCGACATTTCTCTAGACCACACCCGCAACATCGGGATCATGGCGCACATCGACGCCGGTAAGACCACCACCACCGAGCGCATCCTCTTTTACACGGGCCGAACGCACAAGATGGGCGAGGTCCATGAGGGCGCCGCGGTGATGGACTGGATGGAGCAGGAGCAGGAGCGCGGGATCACGATCACCAGCGCCGCGACCACCTGCTTCTGGAACGACCATCGGATCAACATCATCGACACGCCCGGCCACGTCGACTTCACCATCGAGGTCGAGCGCTCGCTGCGCGTGCTCGACGGCGCGGTCGCCGTGTTCGACGGCGTCGCCGGCGTCGAGCCGCAGTCGGAGACGGTGTGGCGGCAGGCCGACAAATATCGCGTGCCGCGCATGTGCTTCGTCAACAAGCTCGACCGGATGGGCGCGAACTTCGAGCGCTGCGTCGACATGATCAAGGACCGGCTCGGCGCCCGTCCGATGGTGATGCAGCTCCCGATCGGCATCGAGAGCGATTTCGTCGGCGTCGTCGACCTGGTCGCCAACAATGCGATCGTCTGGCTCGAGGAGAGCCTCGGCGCGAAGTTCGAGATCCGCGAGATTCCCGACGACCTGAAGGACGCCGCCGAGGCGGCCCGGATGGAGCTGATCGAGATGGCGGTCGAGCAGGACGATGCCGCCATGGAGGCCTATCTCGAAGGCCATGAGCCGGACCTCGCGACGCTGAAGGCGCTGATCCGCAAGGGTACGCTCAACTTCTCCTTCGTGCCGGTGCTGACCGGCTCGGCGTTCAAGAACAAGGGCGTCCAGCCGATGCTCGACGCCGTCGTCGACTATCTGCCGAGCCCGCTCGACGTTCCGTCGATCAAGGGCGTCAAGCTCGACGGCGAGACCGAGGATGCGCGTCCCGCCGACGACGCAGCGCCTTTCTCCGGCCTCGCCTTCAAGATCATGACCGACCCGTTCGTCGGCACCCTGACCTTCGTCCGTATCTATTCGGGCAGGCTCGAGGGCGCCTCGACCGTGCTCAACTCGGTCAAGGACAAGAAGGAGAAGGTCGGCCGCATGCTGCTGATGCACGCCAACGACCGCGAGGACATCAAGGAAGCCTTTGCCGGCGACATCGTCGCGCTCGTCGGCCTCAAGGACACCACCACCGGGGACACGCTCTGCGCGTCGAACGCGCCGATCGTTCTGGAACGGATGGAATTTCCCGATCCGGTCATCGAGGTCGCGGTCGAGCCAAAGACCAAGGCCGACCAGGAGAAGATGGGCATCGCCCTCCATCGCCTGGCGCAGGAGGATCCCAGCTTCCGGGTCTCGACCGACCAGGAATCGGGCCAGACGATCATCAAGGGGATGGGCGAGCTCCACCTCGAGATCATCGTCGACCGCATGAAGCGCGAGTTCAAGGTCGACGCCAATGTCGGCGCGCCGCAGGTCGCCTATCGCGAGAGCCTGGCGAAGCCGGTCGAGCTCACCTACACCCACAAGAAGCAGTCGGGCGGCTCCGGCCAGTTCGGCGAGGTCCGGGTGACGCTGGAGCCGGGCGAGCGCGGTTCGGGCATCGAGTTCCTCGACGAGGTCAAGGGCGGCAACATCCCGCGCGAATATATCCCGTCGGTCGAGAAGGGCATGCGCGAGACGGCGGCGACCGGCTCCCTGATCGGCTTCCCGATCATCGACTTCAAGATCCGCCTCACCGACGGCAAATATCACGACGTCGATTCGTCGGCGCTCGCCTTCGAGATCACCGGCCGCGGCGCGATGCGCGAGGCCGCCCACAAGGCCGGCATCAAATTGCTCGAGCCGATCATGAAGGTTGAGGTCGTGACCCCGGAAGACTATCTGGGCGACGTCATCGGCGATTTGAACAGCCGCCGCGGCCAGATCCAGGGCACCGACACGCGCGGCAACGCGCAGGTGGTGACCGCCATCGTGCCGCTTGCGAATATGTTCGGCTACGTTAATGAGCTGCGGTCCTTCTCCCAGGGCCGCGCCCAGTACACGATGCAGTTCTCGCACTATGACGAGGTGCCGGCGAATGTCGCCGAAGAGGTCAAGGCCAAGCTCGCCTGAGCGGCCGCAGATATTTGAATTTGTACAGAAAGACGAGGGTTAGGGAAAATGGCGAAAGCGAAGTTCCAGCGGACCAAGCCGCACTGCAACATCGGCACCATCGGTCACGTCGACCACGGCAAGACGTCGCTCACCGCGGCGATCACCAAGGTCCTCGCCGAGACCGGCGGGGCGACCTTCACCAGCTATGACAATATCGACAAGGCGCCCGAAGAGCGCGAGCGCGGAATCACGATTTCGACGGCGCACGTCGAATATGAGACCGAGAAGCGCCATTACGCCCATGTCGACTGCCCCGGCCACGCCGATTATGTGAAGAACATGATCACCGGCGCCGCGCAGATGGACGGGGCGATCCTGGTCGTCTCGGCCACCGACGGTCCGATGCCGCAGACCAAGGAGCATATCCTGCTCGCCCGTCAGGTCGGCGTGCCGTCGATCGTCGTGTTCATGAACAAGGTCGATCTGGTCGACGACGAGGAGATTCTCGAGCTCGTCGAGCTGGAGATCCGCGAATTGCTGTCGAAATACGATTTCGACGGCGACAATATCCCGATCATCGCGGGCTCGGCGGTCGCCGCGCTCGACGGCAAGACCCCGGAGATCGGCCACGACGCGGTCCTCAAGCTGATGGCCGCGGTCGACGAGTGGATTCCGCAACCGGAGCGTCCGCTCGACAAGCCGTTCCTGATGCCGATCGAGGACGTCTTCTCGATCTCGGGCCGCGGCACCGTCGTCACCGGCCGCGTCGAGACCGGAATCGTCAAGGTCGGCGAGGAGGTCGAGATCATCGGCATCTCCGACACCCGCAAGACCGTCGTCACCGGCGTCGAGATGTTCCGCAAATTGCTCGACCAGGGCCAGGCGGGCGACAATATCGGCGCGCTGCTGCGCGGCATCGGCCGCGAGGAGGTCGAGCGCGGCCAGGTCCTGGCCAAGCCCGGCTCGATCACGCCGCACACCGACTTCAGGGCCGAGGTCTATGTGCTCTCGAAGGACGAGGGCGGCCGTCACACGCCGTTCTTCGCCAATTACCGGCCGCAATTCTACTTCCGCACGACCGACGTGACGGGCGAAGTGGTGCTGCCGGACGGCACCGAGATGGTCATGCCCGGCGACAATGTGAACCTGGGCGTCAAGCTGATCGCCCCGATCGCGATGGACCAGGGCCTGCGCTTCGCCATCCGCGAGGGCGGCCGGACCGTCGGCGCGGGGGTTGTCGCCGAGATCACGAAGTAATATAGGGCCCGCAGCCGCCCGGATCGGCAGATTCGGGCGGCTTTCGGTTCAATAGGTTAACCGTCACCCCGGCGAAGGCCGGGGTCCCAGTGGGTGAGGGGCGCCGAGCCTTTCCTCGCTGAGGTCCCGGCCTTCGCCGGGACGACGTTTGGGTTTTTGGTTCAATAGCCTTCAATGGCGCCAGGCGGGCCCGCCCGCCGAAGCTTCAGCGAAGGCGGGCTCTTTGCAATCGGTAAGCAGGTTATGGAAACGCAGAACATCCGCATTCGCCTGAAGGCGTTCGATCATCGAGTGCTCGACCAGGCGACCGGCGACATCGCCGACACGGCGCGCCGGACGGGTGCCCTCATTCGCGGTCCCATTCCGCTGCCGACGCGCATCGAGAAGTTCACCGTCAACCGCTCGCCCCACATCGACAAGAAGTCGCGCGAGCAGTTCGAGGTGAGGACGTATAAGAGGCTGCTCGATATCGTGCAGCCGACCCCGCAGACGGTCGATGCCCTGATGAAGCTCGACCTCGCCGCGGGCGTGGACGTGGAGATTAAGCTGGCCTAACAGGCCAGCGCACGTCGCCCCAGCGAAGGCTGGGGCCCCAGCGGGTGATAGGCGCTGAGCCTGGATCTCACTGGGATGCCAGCCTCCGCTGGCATGACGGAAAGGGATACCGCGCAGCATCGCTGCGGCCCGAGTCCCCCGTCATTCCCGCGAAAGCGGGAATCCAGCCCTGGCGGGGCGATTTGCGATTGAGGCTGGAAGCTGGATCCCCGCTTTCGCGGGGATGACGAAAAGGATCATGCCCGCAATTGCGGGCCTCTGAGGGAAAGGAATTTGATCATGCGCACCGGCGTGATCGCGAAGAAAATGGGGATGACCCGCTTGTTCCAGGAGGATGGCCGCCACGTGCCGGTCACCGTCCTGGCGCTCGAACATGTCCAGGTGGTGGCCCGCAAGGAAGCGGAGCGGGACGGTTATGTCGCGCTCCAGGTCGGCGCCGGCACCGCCAAGGCGAAGAATGTCGCCAAGCCGCAGCGCGGCCATTTCGGCAAGGCCGAAGTGGAGCCGAAGGCGCGCGTCGCCGAGTTCGTCGTCGCCGAGGACGCCCTCCTCGATGTCGGCACCGAGCTCACCGCCGACCATTATGTCGCCGGCCAGCTCGTCGACATCCAGGGCGTGACCCAGGGCAAGGGTTTTGCCGGCGGCATGAAGCGCTGGGGCTTCGGCGGTCTTCGCGCCACCCACGGCGTGTCGCTCTCGCACCGCTCATTGGGTTCGACCGGCCAGCGCCAGGATCCGGGCCGCGTCTTCAAGAACAAGAAGATGGCCGGCCATATGGGCGCGAAGAACCGCACCCAGCAGAATCTCGAGATCGTCCGCACCGACGTCGAGCGCGGCCTCCTCTTCGTCAAGGGCTCGGTCCCCGGCCACAAGGGCGGCTGGCTGCTGGTCAAGGACGCGGTGAAATCGGCCCGTCCGGACGCCGCGCCTTATCCCGCCGGCATCCGCGCCCGCGACACCGAACAGGCGCCCGCCGAGACGCCGGCCGAGACGGCCGCCGCTCCGGAAGCCACCGAAGGCCAGGAAGGCTAAGCCATGAAGGTCAAAGTCCAAAGCCTCGACGGCGGCAAGGCCGGCAAGGACATCGAATTGAGCGACGAGGTGTTCGGCGTCGAGCCGCGCGCCGACATCCTCCACCGGGTCGTCACCTGGCAGCTCGAGAAAAGCCGCGGCACCGCCCGCGCCGCCCGCGAGCGCAGCGACGTCGCCCGCACCGGCAAGAAATACGGCCGGCAGAAGGGGGGCGGCACCGCCCGCCACGGCGACCGCCGCGCCCCGATCTTCGTCGGCGGCGGCAAGGCGCACGGCCCGCGCGTCCGCGACTTCAACCCGTCGCTGAACAAGAAGCTGCGCGCGCTCGGGCTGAGGATGGCGCTCTCGTCGAAGGCGAAGGACGGACGGCTGATCGTCGTCGAGAATCTCGATATCGGCGAGGCCAAGACCCGGGCGGTTCGCGAGCGGCTCGCCGGTCTCGACCTCGGCCGCAACGCCCTGGTGATCGACGGCGACGCGCTCAGCGTCGGCTTCGCCCGCGCCTCGTCGAACCTCCGCCAGGTCGACCTGCTGCCGGCGGTCGGCGCCAACGTCTACGACATCCTCAATCACGACACCCTGGTGCTGACGCGCGCCGCGGTCGAGAAACTGGAGGCGCGTTTCAATGGCTAAGAAGCCTCAGAAAACGGCCCAGGTCGACATCAGCCATTATGACGTCGTCCTCGCCCCGCACATCACCGAGAAGGCGACTTTGGTCTCCGAGCATAATGCCGTCGTCTTCAAGGTCGCCCGCGATGCCACCAAGCCCCAGATCAAGGCGGCGGTCGAGGCCCTGTTCGGGGTCAGCGTGACCGGCGTCAACACCATCACCCAGAAGGGCAAGTCCAAGCGCTGGAAGGGCCTCCCCTACACCCGCTCGGACATCAAGAAAGCGATCGTGACCCTGGCCGAGGGCCAGTCGATCGACGTCACCACGACGATCTGAGGCGAGGACGATGGCACTCAAAACCTACAATCCGACGACGTCGTCGCAGCGCGGCCTGATCCTCGTCGACAAGTCGGCGCTGTGGAAGGGCAAGCCCGTCAAGGCGCTGACCGAGGGCAAGCGCAAGACCGGCGGCCGCAACAACAAGGGCCATGTGACCTCGCGCGGCATCGCCGGCGGCCACAAGCAAAGATACCGCTATATCGACTTCAAACGCCGCAAATGGGACATGCAAGCGACCGTCGAGCGGCTGGAATACGACCCCAACCGCACCGCCTTCATCGCCCTCGTCAAATATGAGGATGGCGAGCTCGCCTACATCATCGCGCCGCAGCGGCTCGCGCCGGGCGACGCCGTCGTCGCCGGCAAGCGCGTCGACGTGAAGCCGGGCAATGCGATGGAATTGGGCTCGATCCCGGTCGGCACGATCGTCCACAATGTCGAGATGAAGCCGGGCAAGGGCGGCCAGATCGCCCGTTCCGCCGGCACCTACGTTCAGGTCGTCGGCCGCGACCGCGGCATGGTCATCGTCCGCCTGAATTCGGGCGAGCAGCGCTATATCCGCTCGGACTGCATGGCGACGATCGGCGCGGTGTCGAACCCCGACAACCAGAACCAGAATTTCGCCAAGGCCGGCCGCAGCCGCTGGATGGGCTGGCGCCCGCTGACCCGCGGCGTCGCCAAGAACCCGGTCGACCACCCGCATGGCGGCGGCGAGGGCCGCACCTCGGGCGGCCGCCATCCGGTCACGCCCTGGGGCAAGCCGACCAAGGGCGCCCGCACCCGCAACAACAAGGCGACGGACAAGATGATCATCCGGTCGCGCCACGCGAAGAAGAAGAGGTAATCATGGCCCGCTCCGTCTGGAAAGGCCCGTTCGTCGAGCTGTCGCTGCTGAAGAAGGCGGAAGCGGCGCGGGATGCGAACAGCCGCACGCCGATCAAGACCTGGTCGCGCCGTTCGACGATCCTGCCGCAGTTCGTCGGCCTCACCTTCAACGTCTATAACGGCCGGAAATTCGTGCCGGTGTCGGTCAATGAGGACATGGTGGGCATGAAGCTCGGCGAGTTCGCGCCGACCCGCTACTTCCCGGGCCACGCCGCCGACAGGAAGGGCAAGAGGTAGACATGTCCAAGCAGGCATCCCCCCGCAAGGTCGCGGACAATGAGGCGCTCGCCGTCGGCGCGCAAATCCGCGGCTCGGCGCAGAAGCTGAACCTCGTCGCCGGCCTCATTCGCGGCAAGAAGGCGGAAGAGGCGTTGAACATCCTCACCTTCTCGAAGAAGGCGATGGCGGTCGACGTCAGGAAGGTGCTCGCCTCGGCGATCGCCAATGCCGAGAACAACCACAATCTCGACGTCGACTCTTTGGTCGTCGCCGAGGCATCGGTCGGCAAGAGCCTGTCGATGAAGCGGTTCACCGCCCGCGCCCGCGGCCGTTCGTCCCGGATCGTCAAACCGTTCAGCCGCGTCCGCATCGTCGTTCGCGAGCAGCAGGAAGCGTAAAGATATGGGTCAGAAGACTTCACCGATCGGCCTTCGCCTCCAGATCAACCGGACCTGGGACAGCCGCTGGTTCGCCGAGGGCGACGATTACGGCCGCCTCCTCATGGAGGATTTGAAGATCCGCAACTACATCATGAAGGCGATCCCGCAGGCGGCGATCTCCAAGGTGGTGATCGAGCGGCCGGCCAAGCTTTGCCGCATCTCCATCTATGCGGCGCGCCCGGGCGTGATCATCGGCAAGAAGGGCGCGGACATCGAGAAATTGCGCAAGCAATTGGGCGCGATGACCTCGTCCGACGTGTCGCTGAACATCGTCGAGATCAGGAAGCCGGAGATCGACTCGCGGCTCGTCGCCCAGTCGGTCGCCGATCAGCTCGAGCGCCGCATCGCCTTCCGCCGCGCGATGAAGCGCGCCGTGCAGTCGGCGCTTCGGCTCGGCGCCGAGGGCATCCGCATCACCTGCTCGGGCCGTCTCGGCGGCGCCGAGATCGCCCGCACCGAATGGTATCGCGAGGGCCGCGTGCCGCTGCACACTTTGCGCGCCAACGTCGATTATGCGGAGGCGACCGCCCACACCGCTTACGGCGTCTGCGGCGTCAAGGTCTGGATCTTCAAGGGCGAGATCCTCGGCCACGACCCGTTGTCGCAGGACCGGCTGATGATGGACGCCCAGACGTCCGGCGTGCGGCCCGCCCGCTGATTTAGGAACGAAAAGATGCTGCAACCCAAACGCACCAAGTTCCGCAAGGCCTTCAAGGGCCGCATCCATGGCGACGCCAAGGGTGGGACGGCGCTCAATTTCGGCGCTTTCGGCTTGAAGGCGATGGAGCCGGATCGGATCACCGCCCGCCAGATCGAGGCGGCGCGCCGCGCGATCACGCGCCACATCAAGCGCCAGGGCCGCCTCTGGATCCGCATCTTTCCGGACGTTCCGGTCTCGTCCAAGCCGGCCGAGGTCCGCATGGGCAAGGGCAAAGGCAGCCCGGAGCAATGGGTGGCGCGGGTGAAGCCGGGCCGCATCCTGTTCGAGCTGGACGGCGTTCCCGGCGCGATCGCCAAGACCGCGTTCGAGCGCGCCGCCGAGAAGCTCCCGATCAAGACCAAGGTGATCGCCCGCCTTGGCGAGACCCTGGTTGAGGAAGCCTGATCATGGCGAAATATGACGACATATCCAAGAACACCGACGACCAGCTCACCGAGCAATTGGGCCAGCTGAAGCGCGAGCAGTTCAACCTGCGCTTCCAGGCCGCGACCAACCAGCTCGAAAAGCCGTCGCGGGTCCGCGAGGTGCGCCGCACCATCGCCCAGATCAAGACGCTGCAGAACGAGCGCGCCCGCGCGGCGAGCCAGAAGGCCCAAGGAGCTTAAACATGCCCAAGCGCGTCCTCACCGGCACGATCGTGTCGGACAAGACCGACAAGACCGTGGTCGTCAATGTCGAGCGGCGGGTGAAGCACCCCCTCTACGGCAAGATCATCCGCCGGTCGAAAAAGTATCACGCCCATGACGAGGGCAACGAATATCGCGAGGGCGAGACCGTCCGCATCGAGGAGACGCGGCCGATCTCGAAATTGAAGACGTGGCGGGTGATCGACCGCGTCGACACCCATGCGACGCCGGCGAAGGCCGACGTCGCGTAAAGGTTTCGCCGTCGCCCCGGCGAAGGCTGGGGCCCCGGCGGGTGAAGGGCTCGGAGCCTGAACCACGCCGGGACCCCAGCCTTCGCTGGGGTGACGATCAAGGGATTGAAGTTGAAGGAAGGTTGGATCGATGATCCAGATGCAGTCGAACCTCGACGTCGCCGACAATAGCGGCGCAAAGCGCGTCCAGTGCATCAAGGTGCTGGGCGGGTCGAAGCGCCGCTTTGCCGGAGTCGGCGACATCATCGTCGTCTCGGTGAAGGAGGCGGCGCCGCGCGGACGCGTCAAGAAGGGCGACGTCCACAAGGCGGTGATCGTCCGCACCGCGAAGGACATCCATCGTCCGGACGGCTCGACCATCCGCTTCGATTCCAACGCCGCGGTGCTGGTCAACAACAACCAGGAGCCGATCGGCACCCGCATCTTCGGCCCGGTCGTCCGTGAGCTTCGCGCGAAGAAGCATATGAAGATCATCAGCCTCGCGCCGGAGGTGCTCTGACCATGGCCGCGAGCAAGATCAAGAAAGGCGACCGGGTGGTCGTCCTGTCCGGCAAGGACAAGGGCAAGCACGGCGAAGTGACGAAGGCCATGCCGAAGGACGGCAAGGTCGTCGTTGCCGGCGTCAACATCGCCACGCGGCACCGCAAGGCTTCGCAGGCCGAGCCGCAAGGCGGCCTGGTGCGGAGCGAAGCGCCGCTCCACGTCTCGAAGGTCGCGATCGAGGATCCGAAGACGGGCAAGCCGACGCGCGTCCGCTTCGAAACCCGCGACGGCAGGAAGGTCCGCGTCGCGGTGCGGTCCGGGGAGTTGATCAATGGCTGAGACCCAGAAGAAGGCGGCTTATGCGCCGCGCCTGAAGCGCGATTATGACGAGCGCATCGTCCCGGCGATGACCGAGAAGTTCGGCTACAAGAACCGGCTCGAAGTCCCGCGGGTCGAGAAGATCGTCCTCAACATGGGCGTCGGCGAGGCGACCCAGGACAAGAAGAAGGTCGAGACCGCCGCCGGCGAGCTCGAGCTGATCGCGGGTCAGAAGCCGGTGATCACCAAGGCGAAGAAGTCGATCGCGCAGTTCAAGCTGCGCGAGGGCATGCCGATCGGCGTCAAGGTCACCCTGCGCCGCGACCGCATGTACGAGTTCCTCGACCGGCTGGTCACGATCGCGCTGCCGCGCGTGCGGGATTTCCGCGGGCTCAACCCGCGCTCGTTCGACGGCCGCGGCAATTATGCGATGGGCCTCAAGGAGCAGATCGTGTTCCCGGAGATCAATTACGACCGCATCGAGAAGGTGCGGGGCATGGACATCATCGTCACCACCACCGCGAAGACGGACGAGGAAGCGCGCGAATTGCTGCGCCTCTTCAACTTCCCCTTCCCGGCGGAGGAGCGGAAGCAGGCGGCATAACGACACCGTCGCCCCAGCGCAGGCTGGGGCCCCGGCGGGTGAAAAGCGCTGATGCCTTTCACCCCCTGGGATGCCAGCCTTCGCTGGCATGACGACAGAGAGAGCAAGGAAGAGAACTTAAGTCATGGCGAAACTGAGTTCGATCAACAAGAACGAGCGGCGCAAGAAGCTGGTGAAGAAATATGCCGGCAAATATGCGCGGCTGAAGGCGATCGCGGACGACGAGTCCCGCGACGAGACCGAGCGGCTGATCGCGCGGCTGAAGCTGGCGGAGATTCCGCGCAACGGCAACCCGACCCGGGTCCGCAACCGCTGCGGCCTCACCGGCCGTCCGCGCGCCAATTATCGCAAATTCGGGCTGTCGAGGATCATGATCCGGGAACTGGGCAATAAGGGCCTGATCCCCGGCCTCGTGAAGTCCAGCTGGTAAGGTATAGATCATGCCATTGACCGATCCTTTGGGCGATATGCTCACCCGCATCCGCAACGGCCAGCAGGCCCGCAAGGACAGCGTGGTTTCTCCCGCGTCCAAGCTGCGCGCGCGCGTCCTCGACGTGCTCCAGCGCGAGGGCTATATACGCGGCTATAGCGAGGAAGCGCTCGGCCCGGCCCGCGGCCTGCGCATCGAATTGAAATATTTCGAGGGCCGTCCCGCGATCCAGCACGTCTCGCGCGTCTCGAAGCCCGGCCGCCGGGTCTATTCCGGGAGCCAGGAGCTGCCCCGGGTCCGCAACGGCCTCGGCATTACCATCGTCTCGACGCCGAGGGGCGTTCTCTCCGACGCGGAAGCGCGCGAGCAGAATGTCGGCGGCGAGGTGCTGGCGGAGGTGTTCTGATGTCCCGTATCGGCAAGAAGCCCGTTCCGGTCCCGGCCGGCGTCACCGCGACGGCGGAAGACGGCATTCTTTCGGTCAAGGGGCCGAAGGGGACGCTCAGCCTCAACATGCTCGACGACATACGCTACGAGATCGGCGACGGCGGCATTTCGGTGCAGCCGGCGAACGACACCAAGAGGGCGCGCTCCTTCTGGGGCATGCAGCGCTCGCTGGTGCAGAATCTCGTGACCGGAGTCACCGACGGCTTTTCGAAGACGCTCGAGATCACCGGCGTCGGCTATCGCGCCGCGGCGCAGGGGCGGAATCTCCGCCTCCAGCTCGGCTACAGCCACGACGTCAACATCCCGGTCCCGGAAGGCATCGACATCAAGACGCCCGATCCGACGACGGTGGAGGTTTCGGGCATCGACCGGCAGCAGGTCGGCCAGGTCGCGGCCGAGATCCGCCGCTGGCGCAAGCCCGAACCCTATAAGGGCAAGGGCATCAAATATCGCGGCGAGTATATCTTCCGCAAAGAAGGCAAGAAGAAGTAGCCATGGCGAAACTCTCTCTCTTCGAACGGCGCCGCCGGCGCGTCCGCACGTCGCTTCGCAAGCGCTCGGGCGTGCGGCCGCGTCTCTCGGTCCATCGCTCGGGCCGGCACATCTACGCCCAGATCATCGACGATGCGGAGGGGCGCACCGTCGCCGCCGCCTCGACGCTCGACAAGGAGGGCCGGGACAAGACCGGCACCAATGTCGAGGGCGCGGGCGCGGTCGGCCGCAGGCTCGCCGAGCGCGCCAGGGCGGCGGGCGTCACCCAGGTGGTTTTCGACCGTGGCGGTTTCCTGTTCCACGGCCGCGTCAAGGCGCTTGCCGACGCCGCGCGCGAAGGCGGATTGGAGTTCTAAATGGCTGACGAGAATAATCCGGTCCCAGAGACCGAACAGAGCAAGGCCGAACCGGCCAGGACCGAGCCGACCGAGGCCGCCCAGGCCCATGAGGCGCAGCCCGAGGGCGGCGCCGGCGCCCCGCCCCGGCGCGAGCGCGGCGGCCGTGGCGGCCGCGGCGGTGGCGGCGGCCGTGGCGGCGATCGCGGCGGCCGCGGCCGGCGCGACGACCGGCGCGGGCGCAGCGGCGGCGACGAGGAAGGCGGCGAGGAGCTGATCGAGAAGCTCGTCCACATCAACCGCGTCTCCAAGACGGTGAAGGGCGGCAAGCGCTTCGGCTTCGCGGCCCTGGTCGTCGTCGGCGACGGCAAGGGCCGGGCCGGCTTCGGCCACGGCAAGGCGCGCGAGGTGCCCGAGGCGATCTCCAAGGCGACCGCGGCGGCCAAGAAGGCGATGGTCCGCGTGCCGCTGCGCGAGGGCCGTACGCTCCATCATGACGGGCTCGGCCATTTCGGCGCCGGCCGCGTTTACGTCCGCTCGGCCCCGCAGGGCACCGGCATCATCGCCGGCGGCCCGATGCGCGCCGTGTTCGAGAGCCTTGGCGTCGCCGACGTCGTCACCAAGTCGATCGGCACGTCCAACCCCTACAACATGATCCGGGCCACTTTCGAGGCGCTGCGCGAGCAGACGTCGCCCAAGTCGGTGGCGCAAAGGCGCGGCAAGAAGATCGCCGACCTGCTCGGCCGCGGCGGCTCGCAGACCGCCGAGGCGGATGCGGCCGCGGTGACGGAGTGAATAGAATGGCGACGATCAAGCTCACCCAGATTGGATCGCCGATCCGCCGCTCGCCCGACCAGCGCAAGACGCTGATCGGGCTCGGCCTCAACAAGATGCACAAGAGCGTCGAGCTCACGGACACGCCGGAGGTCCGCGGGATGATCAGGAAGGTGCAGCATATGGTGACGGTCGAGGGGTAAGCCCGCGACCGTCATCCCCGCGAAAGCGGGGATCCCGCTTCTTCTTCCTTGCGGGACAAAAAAGGGGAGAAGCGGGCCCCCCGCTTTCGCGGGGGCTGCGGATCGATCGCTGGAGCGATCGATCCTTGGAGTGCAGGACATGAAACTCAACGATCTTCGTGACAATAAGGGCGCCCGGCAGGGCCGCGTGCGCGTCGGGCGGGGCATCGGCTCCGGGCTCGGCAAGACCGCCGGGCGCGGCCAGAAGGGCGCCAAGGCGCGGTCGGGCGTGTCGATCGCCGGCTTCGAGGGCGGCCAGATGCCGCTCCACATGCGGCTGCCGAAGCGCGGCTTCAACAACATCTTCGCGCGCGATTATGCCGAGGTGAACATCGGCGCGATCCAGAAGGCGATCGACGCCGGCCGCCTCGCCACCGACGGCGTGATCGACCAGGCGGCGTTGCGCGCGGCCGGGCTGTCGCGCGGCGGCAAGGACGGCGTGCGCATCCTCGGCAAGGGCAGCCTCTCGGCCAAGCTCTCCTTCCGCGTCGCCGGCATCTCGGCCGGCGCGCGACAGGCGATCGAAGGCGCCGGCGGCTCGGTCGAGCTGATCGAGATCGTGACCGCCGCCGAGAAGGCCAAGGCGAAGAAGGGCAGCGCGAAGCAGCGCGCCAAGGCCTGACAACGCCGCCGGGCGCACTATATACGGCACTTTCCCGCTCATCCTGAGGGGGACCGAGCCTGGCGAGCGGTTCGGCAGGCCCGTCATTCAGGATGAGCGGGAGCGGGGGATTTCCGCTTCCGCTCTTTTTGTTCGAGGATCGAAATTCGATGGCCACCGCAGCCGAACAGATGGCAGCCAATCTCAGCCTGGCGAATTTCGCCAAGGCGACGGACCTCAAGAGACGCCTGTGGTTCACCCTGAGCTCGCTCGTCGTCTTCCGGCTGCTCTCCTTCGTGCCGCTGCCGGGCATCGACCCGCGCACGCTCCAGAGCCTGTTCAACACGACCCAGGGCGGCGTGCTCGATTTCTTCAACACCTTCACCGGCGGCAGCCTGCAGCGCATGTCGATCATCGCGCTCGGCGTCATGCCCTATATCACCGCCTCGATCGTGGTGCAGCTCGCCACCTCGATGTCGCCCTCGCTGGCGGCGCTGAAGAAGGAGGGGGAGACCGGGCGCAAGAAGATCAACCAATATACGCGCTACGGCACCGTCCTGCTCTGCGCGATCCAGGGCTATTTCATCGCGGTGAGCCTTGAAAGCTGGGGCCATTCGAACGGCATCGGCTCGGCCGTGATCCACCCCGGCTACTTGTTCCGGGTCACCACCGTCATCGCCATGATCGGCGGCACGATGTTCCTGATGTGGCTCGGCGAGCAGATCACCAGCCGCGGCATCGGCAACGGCGTCTCGCTGATCATCATGGCCGGGATCGTCGCCCAGCTCCCAAGCACGCTCGCCCAGATGTTCGAGGGCGGCCGCACCGGCTCGCTCTCGCCCCTGCTGATCATCGGCGTGATCGTGGTCGCCACGGCGCTCATCCTCGGCATCTGCTTCATGGAGCTCGCCCAGCGACGGGTGCTGATCCAATATCCCAAGCGCCAGACCGCGCGCGGCCAGATGCAGTCGGAGCGCTCGCATCTGCCGCTCAAGGTCAACACGGCGGGCGTGATCCCGCCGATCTTCGCCTCGTCGCTGCTGCTGATGCCGCTGACCATCGCCCAGTTCGCCGGCAACCGCGTCGAGGGCAACAGCCGCTGGGGCGACATCATCATCAGCGTCACGACCGCGCTCGGCCACGGCAAGCCGCTCTACATGGCGCTCTATGCCGCGGGCATCATCTTCTTCTGCTTCTTCTACACCGCGGTCGTGTTCAACCCGGAGGAGACGGCCGACAATCTCAAGCGCTATGGCGGCTTCATCCCCGGCATCCGCCCGGGCAAGCGCACCGAGGAATATCTCGACTTCGTCCTCACCCGCGTGACCGTGATCGGCGCCATCTACCTGACGGTGATCTGCCTCGTCCCCGAATATGCGATCTCGAAGCTCAACCTCAGCTTCCGGCTCGGCGGCACCAGCCTGCTCATCGTCGTCAACGTGACGATGGACACGGTGACCCAGATCCAGAGCCACCTCATCGCCCACCAATATGGCGACCTCATCAAGAAGGCGAAGCTCAAGGGGGGCGTTCGCAGGTGAACGTCATCCTGCTTGGTCCCCCGGGGGCGGGGAAGGGCACGCAGGCTGAAAGGCTCGTCGAGGAGCGGGGGATGGTCCAGCTCTCGACGGGAGACATGCTCCGCGCGGCGGTCGCGGCCAAGACGCCGGTCGGCCTGCTCGCCAAGGTGGTGATGGACGCCGGCGACCTCGTCTCCGACGAGATCGTCACCAACATCCTTTCCGAGCGGCTCGACGAGCCGGACGTCCGCCGCGGCTTCATCCTCGACGGCTATCCCCGCACCGCCGCCCAGGCCGAATCGCTCGAGCGGCTGCTCGCCGCCAAGCATATGAAGCTCGACCATGTCATCGAGATGGCGGTGGACGAGGAGGCCCTGGTCGACCGCATCACCGGCCGCTTCTCCTGCGCGAGCTGCGGCACCGGCTATCACGACCGCTGCAAGAAGCCGGCCGTCGACGGCATTTGCGACGTCTGCGGCGCGACCGTCTTCAAGCGGCGCCCGGACGACAATGAGGAAACGTTTCGCAACCGCCTCGCCGAATATCGCGCCAAGACCGCGCCGATCCTCCCTTTCTACCAGGCCAAGGGCCTCGTCCGCCGCATCGACGGCATGGCGCCGATCGGCGCGGTGACGGAAGCCATCGCCGCGATCCTCGACGGAGCGGGCTGACCGTCTTCAGCGGACGACGAGCAAAGGGCTGATTCCGCTGACCGAGACCCGCCGGTTCACCTCGGTCATGACCAGGATCAGGTCCGGCAGCGCGAAGCTGACCAGCACGCCGTCCATGTCCTTGAACAAGGGCCATTGCTGGTGCGTGGCATGGCGGTCCGGCCCGATGCGATAGAGGCCATCGTCTCCCGCGGCGACGAGCGTGTTTCCGGAGGCCGTGAGACCGAAGAAGGCCACCGATCCGAAACCGCCCTCAGCCGCTTCCGCGGCCTTGGCGCGATCCTGCTGATAGAGATCATGGGGCTGCGCGAACAACAGATCGACCTTGTCGTCGCAGATCGACACGATCCGTCCACTCGAGTCGAAATGGATCAGGCCGACGGCGACAGCCACGCAGTCGGGCTTCCAGGGGATGGTCGCGACCGCGTCGACCGGATCGCATTTGCTGTCGAGGGGACGCCCGCAAGCGCCGCCGCCTTCGACGCGTTCGACGTTCGCGACCTTTCCGGTCCTGCGGTCGATCCGCCGCAGCCCGCCGCCCCATTCCCCGGCGTCGATCCCGACATAGATATGGTCGCCGGCGACATGGACGGCGGTTTTCATCCGGCCGGCCGGGAGGCTTTCCGAAAGAGGCACGTCATGCGCGGCGTGTCCGTCGAGCCCGATCAGGCGGCGGCTGGTGAGCAGGATCGGCCGGGAGGCGTCGCACGAGAGCGCGATGACCCTCTCTCCGTTCGACCCGATCCGCCGTTCCGGCTGCCAATGCCCTTCGCGCCACCGTTTCAATGTCCAGCTTCGCGCTTCGCGGCCGTCGTCCGTCACCGCCAGCAGCCCCTGTTCGCCGGCGCAGATATCGAGGACCTTCCCGCCCGGATCGCAGGTCTCGCGGCGATCGGCGCCCTCGACGAGGCTGGACAGCTTGCCCGTGTCGGTGAGCAGCCAGAGGCGTCTGTCGGCGAAGATCGCGCGCGAGATCATCGTCCGGTCATCGACCTTCGCGTCCGACGATTCCCGGGCGAGCCTGGCCGCGAGCGCTTCGCTTGTCTCTGGAGGCGCGGGCAAAGCGACGAGGTCCGGCGCAATTTCGGCCGGCTCGATGCGGAAGAGATTGGTGTCATATTCCTTCAGCGCCGTTCCTTGCGCCAGGAGGCGGATCAGCGCTTCCTGCTCGGGGTTCGCGTCGGCTGTCCATCCATAGTCGACCTGTCCCAGCTGAATCTCCGCGATCTGGACCTGGCGAAATGCGCGGCCGATCGCGGCAAGGGTGGGATCGTGGCTGAGAATTGCGACGACCGGATCGGGACGTCCCGCCGGCACATCGGCCCGGCCGAAGGCTTCGCCGGCGCGGCCGTTCACCGCCTGGGTACCGCGGGAAACGAAAGATGGCTGAGGGCCGGCGGCTATGTTCTTTGGGACGAGCCTGGCGCGTACGACCGCCACGAGATCGTCGAGCCGCGTCACGATCGGGCCGGTCAGCCTTTGCTGCACGATATAGGCCTGGTCGCCATGAACGATCAGGCGCCGGTTTTCCCAGAAGGTCGCCGAGGCATCGCCATTGTCGGCGATCAATATCTCGGTCGAACCCTGCTGTTCGCTGGTATAGATGGCCCGGACGCCCGCATAAGCGGCAATCGGATGCAGCAGCAGAACGAACAGGATCAGGCACCGGACCACGATTTCCTCCTTTTTGCGGCCTTGCCGGCCACATTTCTCCCGTCGGACAAGACTGCTAACATTGCGGCGCACCTTTTGGGGAGGCCGATATGCATCAGTTGAACGCGCCGGTGCCGTTCGGGGCGGGGCTGAGGCGAACGGCGCTTGCGGCGATGCTCGCGGCCCTGGCGGCGCCGTCTCCCGCCCAGGCCGCGGTGAAGGACGCGTCGGCCGGCGGCTTCGAAGTCGAAAACCGGGTCGTCGTCGCGGCCTCTCCCGCTTCAGCCTATGCGATGCTCGGCCGGCCCGGCGAATGGTGGGCGCCGGAGCACACTTATTCCCACGATGCGCGCAATCTCAGCCTGGCGCTGCGCGCCGGCGGCTGCTTCTGCGAGCGGCTGCCGAACGGCGGCTCGGTCGAGCATCTGCGCGTCGTCTATGCGGACCCGGGCAGGATGCTGCGTCTCCAGGGCGGCCTCGGGCCGCTCCAGGGGGAAGGCGTCGCCGGCAGCCTCACCTTCACGCTGAAGGCCGTCCCGCAAGGCACCGAGATCGTCATGAACTATATCGTCGGCGGTTATCTGCGGACGAGCGACGCCAATCTCGCGCCGATCCTCGACCGCGTGCTGGCGGGCCAGCTCGAACGCCTCGCCGCCCGGCTGCGGCAGGGGCGCTGACGAACCGTTCCGTCCGTCATTCCCGCGAAGCCTCCCCCATCCTCCTCGCGAAGCCTCCCCTCATTCCCGCGAAAGCGGGAATCCAGCTTCTGGCGCAATGGAGCGGGCTTCGGCCTATTTTAAGACGCCCGACTGGATTCCCGCTTGCGCGGGAATGACGGGAAGGAAGGGAGGGAGGGGGAAGAAAGAGGGCTGGGCCCCAGACAAATTTGAGCCCGGAGGCGCCACCGGGGGGGGGGGGAGGTTGGCGCGTCCGGGCTCATTCGTGGATAGCGAGAGCGGGGGGGCAAAAGGTCACTATCCGACTGGCACAACGTGGGAGCGGAGCCGGAGTTCCGCCGGGGCGCAAAATTTTTCGCCATCATGACGTTTTTTTCTGCAACCGAGCCGGCCCGGGCCGGTTGACCGGCGGAAAGGAGCCGGATCCGTGCCGAAACCACCGCGATCGACGCCCCATAGCGACCTCGAGGGCGTCCACAGGGACGAGAGAAGCAATGTCGACAGCGCCAACGCGGCCGGCGAGGATAGCGGCGACCTGGAGGAGGCGCGCCGGGGCTCGCAGGGGCGGCCGCCTTATGCGGACGACGGGGCGGGCGGGGAGGATCGGAGTCGGTAAGCTCGTTGATCCTCCCCGCAGCCGGGGAGGGTGTTGGAGCTTTGGACTGCCTCCGGCAGTCCAAGATCGTGTCCGGGGGACACGATCTCGCTCCAACACATGCGTAGCATGGTGGAGGTTCAGCACCCTGGCACGGCCCCCCCTCCACCAGCCTTCGGCTGGTCCCCTCCCCGTTCCGGGGAGGATAATCAGGGGTCCGCTTTTTCGACGACGGCGATGTCGAGGCTGTAGCGGCCGGTCTCCCGGTCGCGCTCGATCGCGGTGCGGAGCTGGCGCGACAGGCCGGTGACGATCCGCTCGAACCGGTCGCTGAGATCCGGGGGGCAGGCGACCTCCGCCCGCAAGCTGTCCGATTCGACCGTCAGCGAAGCGGCGTCGCGGCGGCCGTCGCCGGTCAGCGCGATGGAGACGGAGGCGGCGCCGCACAGCATGGCGAACTCGGCGATCTCGGTGATCAGGAAGGCGACCGAGACGGCGACGTCCTGGGTGGCATAGAAAGGCTCGAGGTCGAGCCGGATCGCCATTCCCGCCGCCGAGCGGGGCGCGGTCGCCCGCAAATTGGCGGCGAGCTCCGAGATCAGGGGCTTCAATGCGACCCCGCGATTTTCCTCCAATTCGGCATAATGGTTGCGGTGGACGACCGCGAGCGCGTCGACCCGGCGCTGGATCGAGGCATAGGCCGCCGCGACATCGTCATTGCTCGATCCGCGCGAATGGATGTTGAGCAGGGAGGCGACGACCTGGAGGTTGTTCTTGACCCGGTGATGGACCTCGCGGACCAGCCTCTTCTGCCGGTCGACCGCGCTTTCGAGCTCCATTTCGTGGCGGCTGACGGTGCGGACGACCTGGTCGAACGCGTCGCCGAGCGCGCCGATCTCGCGCGCCGGGGTGGAGAGGCGCGGCGGCGTGAAGCTGCGGTCGCCCGGCCGGTAGGCGGCGATCGCGCGCTGCATCCGGCCCAAGGGCAGCAGCAGCAGCCGGTCGAGGATCAGCCAGCCGATCAATGCGGCGAGCAGCCACATGAAGATCGGGAGCAGGATCATGGCCAGCTCGGCCGGCGTGATCGGCAGTGCGCTCAGCACGATGCGAAGCCGGAGCTGGCCGCCCGCCACCGCCCGGTCGCCAGTGACGGTCTGCCGGAACCGGCCGGCCTGATAAGCGTGCCTGAGCAAAATCCGCCGGTCCCCCTGGACGAGGTCGAGGTCGAAATCGCGGCTGGAGCCGGGGATCGCGGTGAGCCGCGCCAGCGGGGCGCGGCCGTAATCGCTGATTCCCTCCGGCCGGCCGTCATCGGCGAAGACGATGAGGTGCAGCGCGCTTCCATCGGGCGCGATCTCGGCCCGGAAGCGCTGGCCGGGCTCGGCCGGCGCCGGCGCTGGAACGGCGAAGCCGGCGCTCGCGCAGCGCGCCCTGCCGGCGGCGAAAAGCACGTAGCGGGCGGGTACCGGCTCCTGCTCGAGGCGGCGCAGCATCGTCGGGCAGAGCCGGGAGCCGGGCGGAGACAAAGAGATGGCGGTGCTCGCCGTATGGATGGTGACGACGGTCCGCGCGAGAGCGGTATCGAGCCCCTCGGCGTTCATCGCCAGCCGCGCCAGCGTCTCGTCGCTCCGGTCGATATTCTTCTGCCGCGCGCTCTGCACCGAGGCGAGGATGGCGATGAGGCCGAGCGGGAGCAGGCTGAGGCTGAGGATGAGCAGCATCTTCGGCCCGGTCGGAAGACGGGCGTAGCGCGCCGAAAGCCAGCCTTTCTTCCTGTCGTTCACGTTCCTGCCGGGTGTCGCGGGGTCGGTCAGCCGGCTAACGCTCTAAGCGCAGGGAGGCTGCGAAGTCCATCGTTCAGGTCGGTCTTGGGGAAACACAAGGAACGCGCGGCAGCCCCCGCGGGCAATCAGCCGAGCTTGCCGAGCAGGTCGAGCATTTCGGGCGGAATGTCCTCGCCCACCGCCTCCTGATAGGCGGCGCGCAACGCTTGGCCGACTTCGGAGCCGGTGCCGCGCTTGCGGCGGCCCCGCGGAGCGCCATTGCTCTGCGTCTGCTCGGATTGATCGCCTTTGCGCCGGCCCTTGTCCTTGTCGAACGCCAAATTCTTTTTCCCCTCGCGGCCGGCGCCGCTCCCGCTCGCCTGCGACAACAGGTCCGCCACCGCTCGCGCCACGGCCGAACGTCGATGTGCAGACCCACCCCGCGGCCATTACTGACCCGCAGTTGCGGTGGAAACAAAAAAGTCGGCCGTTGGTTCCAGCGTCCGTGAGGGAGCGGGCTTGCCTCTTCATCCCGCGCGAAGCGGCCCCCGACCGTTCCCGGTGACGGGCTTGCCAAGCGCCGGATGCCCTCTCAATAGGACAGGACATCGGACAGGAGTCGTAACGAACATGTCGCTTGGTCAGGAACTCGCGCCGCATCTTCCCTTCCTGAGGCGCTATGCGCGCGCGCTCACCGGCAGCCAGCAGCATGGCGACGCCTTCGTCCGCGCGACGCTCGAGGCGATCGTGGCGGCGCCGGACGATTTCCCGCGCGAGGTCGATCCGCGGCTCGGCCTCTACCGCACCTTCCACGCCATCTGGTCCTCGGCCAATATCGAGGAGGATCCCGGCGCCGCCTCGGGCGACACGCAGGAGGCGATCGCCCAGGCGCGCCTCGCCCGGATCACGCCGCTTTCGCGCCAGGCCCTGCTGCTGACCGCGATGGAGGGTTTCACCCCGGAGGATGCGGGCTATCTGATCGAGGCTTCGGCCGAGGATGTCGAGCGGCTGGTCGCCGAGGCCCTCGCCGAGATCGAGCGGCAGACCCGCGCCGAAGTCCTGATCATCGAGGACGAGCCGATCATCGCCATGGACATCGAGACGATCGTCCGCGACCTCGGCCACTCGGTCACCGGAGTCGCCGTCACCCGCGACGAGGCGGTGGCGCAGGCGCTGGCGCGGCGTCCCGGCCTCGTCCTCGCCGACATCCAGCTCGCCGACGACAGCTCGGGCATCGACGCGGTCAAGGACATCCTCCACGAATTCGCGGTGCCGGTGATCTTCATCACCGCCTTCCCGGAGCGTCTGCTGACCGGCGAGCGGCCGGAGCCGACCTTCCTCATCACCAAGCCGTTCCAGCGCTCGACGGTGAAGGCGGCGATCGCCCAGGCCCTGTTCTTCGACGCCGCCACGATTCCCGCCTGATCGGCCTCGCTGATCGGCCGCTCCGGGCCGCGGCGAGGAACCGGCGCGGAACCGGCTCGGGCAGCAGGCGTTGCCTGCCTGGAACGACCTGGGGACGGAGCGTGATGGACGAGGGTGGAACCGATATCGACACGACGCGCGCGCGGGCGGGGGCGACCCCGCATATGACGCGCTACATCCTGTCGATTTCGCTTGGTCTCATCATCGTCATATTGCTGCTCTTGTTGCTCATCTGGAGGTAGCATCCTACATCGCCGGGAGGAGCGGCGGGGTCCTTCCCGCCCCAGCCGCATGACCGAGTTCAGTTCAGCCAGCAGTGACGGGGGGCATTTGAGCCACGAGCCATCGAACGACGAGAATGAGCGGAGCCGGATGGAACCGGTTCCGTTGCCGGACGACGAGTTCAAGGACCAGCTCGCCCAGGTCATCCCGCATCTGCGCGCGTTCGGCCGTTCGCTGTCGGGCAGCCGCGACCTTGCCGACGATCTCGTCCAGGAAACGTTGCTGAAGGCCTGGGCGGCGCGCAAGCGCTTCCAGGCGGGCACCAACATGCGCGCCTGGACCTTCATCATCCTCCGGAACCTGTTCCTGAGCCAGATGCGGCGCGCCCGCTTCAAGGGCGAATGGGACGAGATCACGGCGTCGAAGATGCTCGCCGCCCCGGCCAGCCAGGACCGCCATGTCGAGTTGAGCGACATGCAGCGCGCTTTGCTCCATCTGCCGCAGCCGCAGCGCGAGGCCCTGATCCTGGTCGGCGCCGGCGGCTTCGCTTATGAGGAGGCGGCCGAGATTTGCGGCTGCGCGGTCGGCACGATCAAGAGCCGCGTCGCCCGCGGCCGGGTCGCGCTGGAGGCCCTGCTCACCGAGGGCAAGCTCCCCTCGCGGCGCGAGCATGGGAATGTTTCCGGCCAGACGGCGCTGCAGACGATCATGAGCGAGGTCGACGAGCTCAGCCGCGACCGCGACCCGCGCGGCGGCGGCGGCGGCGGGGATGAATAAGGCGGGATCGGCGTTCGGATAGGCATCCGGAGCCCCTCCCCGTCGATGGGACGGGCCGCCTGACCGCCGCCGCGGAAGCAGCCTTGGTGGCGGCTTATGGTTGGGGGTGGAGGTCTCCGCCGGCACTGAGCTTTACGTCCAGCTTCACCCCCACCAACCTCCCCCATCGAGGGGGAGGAGAGAGGGTGCATCCCGAGGTGAAACGTCGATCCGCCTGGGCACGGGATGATTAGACCGAGCGCGGCCTGGTCCGACCCGCTGCCGGCCGGAGCTTCGCGCTATTCGTGGTCGAGGCGGGCGAGCAGTTGCTCGAACATCTTCAGCGAGCGGACCTCTCCGTCCATCGCATAAGCCTGGCGCAGCGCATTGCCCACGCCGGCGTGAACGGTGGGAGGAGCCACCTTCACGAACCGCCTTGAGGATGCCTGGATCATCTTTTCACATCTCGGCTCAAACCTGTTCACCAAGCAAGAACGCTCCGGGAACGGCTGGGTTTCAACTGTTGCGCCGGCCCAACGGAACTGATTTGTCCTGTTGTATGGATGAGACACAGGGTGAAGAAAGGATTAAGGAGGCGCTCGCCCGCGCCCGCGCCCATTCGCCTTATCTCAAGCTCCAGATCGAACGCTTTCCCGAGCTTGCCCGGCATCTCGAGCGCGGCGACCTGGAGGGCGCGATCGCGCTCGCGGCGCAAGCGGGGGAGGGGGCCGCCGATCTCTCCGCCTCCTTGCGGCGCGAGCGCAATGCGCTGTCGGCGGCGCTCGGCATCGGCGACCTTGCCGGCCTCGTCCCGCTCGACCGGCTGACCGCGTCGCTCTCCGACCTTGCCGACCGCAGCCTCGAACGCGCTTTGGCGGCGATCGTCGCGCAACGGACGCCGGGCGAAGCTGCGCGCGGTTTCGCCATCGTCGCGCTCGGCAAGCATGGCAGCCGCGAGCTCAATTATTCCTCGGACATCGACCTCGTCTTCCTGTTCGATCCGGAGACCCTGCCGCGCCGGCCGCGCGAGGAGCCGGGCGAGGCGGCGGTGCGGATCGGCCAGAGGCTCGTCGAAACGCTCCAGAAGCGCGACGCCAACGGTTTCGCCTTCCGCGTCGACCTGCGCCTTCGTCCCTCGTCCGAAGTGACCCCGATCGCTTTGCCGGTCGACGCCGCCATCTCTTATTACGAATCCTCGGCCTTGCCCTGGGAGCGGGCGGCCTTTATCCGCGCCCGCCACGCCGCCGGCGACGAGGCGGTCGGCCGTTACTTTCTCGATGCCGTCCATCCGTTCGTCTGGCGGCGCTCGCTCGACTTCGGCGCGATCGGCGAGGTGCAGGCGATCACCCGCCGCATCCGCGACCATTATGCGCGCGGCCGCAATCCCGGCCCCGGCTTCGACCTGAAGCGGGGCCGCGGCGGCATAAGAGAGGTCGAATTCTACGCCCAGATCCACCAGCTCATCCATGGCGGGCGCGAGCCGGCCCTGCGCGCGGCGGCGACGCTCGACGCGCTCGCCGCGCTCGCCGAGGCCGGCCATATCCCGGCCGACGCCGCCCGCGACCTCGCCGGCGCCTATCGCCTGTTCCGGACGATCGAGCATCGCCTGCAGATGGTCGAGGACCGCCAGACCCATGCCATTCCCATTGATCCGGCGGCGATCGACAATGTCGCGCGGCTTCACGGCCTCGCCTCGGGCGGGGAATTGCTCGGCCTGCTCGATCCGCCGCTCGCCCGCGTCGCGACGCTCTACGACGCGCTCGCCGGCGAGGAGGAGAAGAGGCTGCCGCTCCGCGCCGAGACCCTGGACGCGGCGCTTGCGGGCGCCGGTTTCGCCGATCCGGCCGCCGCCCGGCAGCGGATCGAGGGCTGGCGCGGCGGCAAGGCGCGTTCGCTGAGGAGCGGCGCGGCGCAGGCCGCGTTCGAGGCGATGCTCCCCGTCCTCGTCGAGGCGTTCGGCCGCGCGCCCGATCCGATGCGGGCTATGAACCGGTTCGACGACATCGTCCAGAGGCTGCCGACCGGGGTCAATTTCTACCGCCTGCTGGAGGCGCGGCCGGCGCTCACCGCCCAGGTCGCGACGATCCTCAGCCACGCGCCGGCGCTCGCCGAGCAGCTCGCCCGCCGCCCGGCTCTGCTCGACGGGCTGATCGACGCCCGCGCCTTCGCGCCGCCGCCCTCGGTCGACGAGCTCGCCGCCGAATTCTCCCGCGCCGAGCGGGCAAGCGAGGATTATCAGATGGTCCTCGACCGGGTGCGGCGGCGGGTGAACGAGCGTCGCTTCGCATTGGGCGTCCAACTCATCGCCGCCCGCGCCGATCCGATGGCGGCGGCGCAAGGCTATGCGCGCGTCGCCGAGGCGGCGATCCGGGTGCTCGCCGACGCGACGGTCGCCGAATTCGAAGCGATGCACGGCCGCGTGCCGGGCTCGGAGCTGCTGATCCTCGGCCTCGGCCGGCTGGGCGGGGGCGTGCTGACCCATGCCTCGGACCTCGACCTCGTCACCCTGTTCGGCGGCACCCACGAAGCCGAATCGGACGGCGCGAGGCCGCTTCGCGCCACCGATTATTTCAACCGGCTGGCGCCGCGGGTGACGGCGGCGCTCAGCGTCTCGACCGCGGCCGGGCCGCTCTACCAGGTCGATACGCGCCTGAGGCCGTCGGGCGTCGACGGGATGCTGGCGGTCTCGGTCGAGAGCTTCGCGCGCTACCAGAGCGAGCATGCCTGGACCTGGGAGCATATGGCGCTGCTGCGCGCGCGGCCGGTCTACGGCTCGGCCGAGGGCAGAGCGGCGCTGGAGCGGATCGTCCGCGAGACGCTCGCCCGGCCGCGCGATCGGGCTAAGCTGGTCGCGGACGCGGTGCGGATGCGGCGCGACATCGCCTTGCACAAGCCGGCGACCGGCCGGTTCGACATCAAGCGCGGCCCCGGCGGCCTGATCGACCTCGAATTCGCGATCCACACGCTCCAGCTCGGGACCGGGATCGGCCTTCATCCGCGGCTCGAGGCGGCGATCGCGGAGCTGGCGGAGGCGGGCCAGGTCCCGGACGGGACCGGCGCGGCGCTGCGCCTGCTGACCTCGATCCTGGTCCTGTTCCGCCTGGTCGCGCCGCGATCGGAGGCGCCGCCGGCGGCGACCCGGCCTTTGGTCGCGGCGGCCTGCGGCCATGAGGATTGGGAGAGCCTGCTTGCGGCGCACGATCGGGCGCGGCAGAGGGTGGCCGCGCTCTGGAAAAGAGTCTCCGAGGGAGAATGACGATGGTGAACGAAGGCGATCCGGTCCCCGACGTGCGGATGGAAGGGGCGGAGGGGCCGGTCAGCCCCACCGATTTCGAGGGGCAGAAGCTCGTCGTCTATTTCTACCCGAAGGACGACACGTCCGGCTGTACGTCCGAGGCCAAGGCCTTCACCGCGCTCGCCGACGAATTCCGCAAGGCGGGCACGTGGATTCTGGGCGTCTCGAAGGACGATGCGAAGAGCCACGCCAAATTTACCGCCAAATACGACCTCCAGGTGCCGCTCGCGAGCGATCCGGACGGCTCGGTCTGCGAGGCCTTCGGCACCTGGGTCGAGAAGAGCATGTACGGCCGCAAATATATGGGCATCGAGCGCGCCACCTTCCTCGTCGGCCGCGACGGCGTGGTGAAGAAGGCCTGGCGCAAGGTCAAAGTGACCGGCCATGCCGAGGAAGTGCTGGAAGCCGCGCGGGCGCTGCCCTGAGATTGTCCTCCCTGTCCGCGAGGCGGGGAGGGGGACCACCCGAAATGAGCAGGCCGCCATGTCCCCCGGACATGGCCGCGCAGTGCGGGGCACTGCGCACCTGCTCATGGTGGAGGGGAGTTCCACCGCCCGTTTCCCCCTCCACCGCACGACGTGCGGTCCCCCTCCCCATCGCCTACGGCGACAGGGAGGACAATTCATTGGCCCCGCGGCCGAAGCGGCCTTTCGCGGCTTGGCGCTTTTCCCTAGCGGGAGCGGATGGACTCGTCTCGGCCCCAATCGGTGGCGCGGGCGTGCCGGGCGGTGCTGCTCGCCGCCGAGCCGGCCGCCAAGGTCCGCGCCGCGCGCGCGGCCGCGCGGGCCTGGCGGCGCGGCGGGCTCGCGCATGTTTTCGACATTGCCATGCCCGACCGGCCGGCGCGGCCCGACCGGCCGATCCTGCTGCCGCCCGGGCAAATGCCGAAGCGCGGCAAGGGCGGGTCCGAGCGCGGCCGCGTCGCCATGCTGCATGCGCTTGCCCATATCGAGTTCGGAGCGATCGACCTCGCTTTCGATCTTGCCGGCCGCTTCGGCGCTTTGTTCCCGCCCGCCTTCGTCGGCGACTGGCTCGGCGTCGGCGCCGACGAGGCGATGCATTTCGCCTTGCTCGACCGGCGGCTGCGCGCGCTCGGCTCATGCTATGGCGCGATGCCGGCGCATGACGGGCTCTGGGAAGCGGCCGAGGCGACCGCGGGGGATGCGCTGGCGCGGCTGGCGGTGGTGCCGATGGTGCTCGAGGCGCGCGGGCTCGACGTCACGCCGGCGATCGTGGAGCGCTTCCGCGCCGCCGGCGACGCGCGCTCGGCCGCCCTATTGGAGCGCATCTATCGCGACGAGATCCGCCATGTCGGCGCCGGCTCGCGCTGGTTCCTGACGCTCTGCGAAGCGCGGAGAATCGCGCCTGTTTCGGAATGGCAACGATTGGTCCGCCGCCATTTTCGGGGGGTGCTTAAGCCGCCGTTCAACGCTTCGGCGCGCGACGAAGCCGGTCTGTCCCGCGATTATTACGCGGCCCTTGCCCCTTCACAAGATGTTTAACACTCTGCTGCCCAACACGTCGCGGAGGGGGTAACTCCTGACGTTTCGAGCGGGGCGACCAGCCCGGATTTTTGAATTTGGCCGCGGGGAAAAGCGGCCGGCCCGTCATGGGACGGCCAGCTTGGGGATGAGATGGTGCTGACGAAGAAGGCAGAGGCGGGCTTGGGCAAAACGTTCCGCAAGATGTTCAGGCCGCGCGATATTTTCCTCCATGACGGGACTTCGCTGAAGCGCATCAGGATCGGCTCGGGAGTCCAGCTCGGCGCTGCGATCGTGCCGGCCGCCTTGCTCTGCTGGGCCGTGACCGCCACCGCCCAGCTCGCCGCCCAGCCCGTGATGGTCAGCCCGGCCGAGGTCGCCGGGATGGAGCGGGAGATGAAGGCGATGCAGGCCGACGTCACCGCGATCAAGGCGGCCGCCCAGCAGCGTTATGGGCTCACCGCCCGGGAAGTGCGCAATCTCGGCCTCGATCCGAGCCGCATCCAGGCCGATAAAGGCGTCGGCGGCCCCTATGAGCCGGTCGATGCCAACAGCACCGCCGATCCCAATTTCCGCGCCCTCTTCCAGAGCTGGAAGAAGCTCGAATCCCTGGAGCAGGGCACCGTCGCCATCCCGTCGGCAATGCCGATCGAGCAGAGCTTCAACTTCACCTCGGGCTTCGGCGTCCGCACCGATCCGTTCCGCGGCCGCGCCGCCATGCACCCGGGCGTCGACCTCGCCGCCCCGCTCGGCACCTCCATCTATGCGACCGCCGACGGCGTGGTCGACCGCGCCGAATGGAATAATGGCGGCTATGGCAACATGGTCGAGATCGACCACGGCCATGGCATCCAGACCCGATACGGCCACCTCACCCGCTACATCGTCACCGTCGGCGAGCATGTGAAGCGCGGCCAGCTCATCGCTTACATGGGCTCGACCGGCCGCTCGACCGGAAGCCACCTCCATTACGAAGTGCGTTTGGACGGCAAGGCGGTCAATCCGATCCCCTTCCTGCAATCGTCCGATTTCCTCCAGTCGGTCCAGCGCCGCGCCGCCGCCGCCACCGCGCTTGCGGTCGGCGGCCCCGCCGAGCCGGAGACCGAGACCGCCGACTGACACGTCCGGAAGAATGAGGCGAGGCCGTCCGGATCGGGCGGCCTTTTCTTTTGGCGATGCCGGTCATTCCGGTCTTTTGCTGCAACCGGCCGGTCCGTCTCGATGAGGTTGCGGCGTCGGGATCGGCCGTAAATGTGGTTCACCCAAAGGCGCGAAGGCGCGAAGAGAAAAAGGCGGCTTCGCCGGAAGGGTGCCCGAACCGCGGACTCTCTGCGTCTCTGCGCGAACCCAATACGGACTTTGTGACTTCTCCGCCGTCGGCGCTTGGCGGCATCGATGCTGCAGATTGTTCGCGCAGAGACGCAGAGACGCAGAGAAGAAAAAGGGAAGAAGGATTGCGGCTTCGCCGCGGGCGCGGGAACGCGGACTCTTCGCGCCTTTGCGCCTTTGCGTGGACCGAATGCGGCGCCAACGTTTGCGCGGGCGCCGGCGAGAAGGGCTGTATCAACAAACGGGGCTGCTGCCGGCAGCCTGTCTTCCGCGCTTCTGCCGCTGCCCGTCGAGGTCGAGCGCCATGTTCGCCCTCGGACAGCAGGCCGAGCGGGCGCCTCATTTCCCGATCGGCTTCGGCTTCGGTGCCGAGTTCCGCTCTGCCCGGCAGGCGCGCCAGGATTTCAACGAGCGCAAGCCTCTTAGGGCGTCTTTTTTCCAATGGCGTTGGCCGCCATGGGCTTGGGCGTCATCCTGGTCAGCAACTGCTGCGCGTTCGGCTTTTCGGGCGGGTCGAAAGCGCCGTCGGCGAGCGGCAGGAGGATCCGGCGCGCGTCGATCGGGTCCGCATGATTGACGAGCGCGGTTCCGAGCATCAGCCTGGTCGTCGGCGCCGCCGGAACCTCGTCGAGCGACTTGGCGAGGCCGTCGATCGCGACGTCCGGCACCGGCTCGCCGGCGAGCGCGTAGCTGCGATAATAAGCGAGCAGCGGCAGGACGGATTCCGTGTCGAAATGGTTGGCGCTGGCGATAGAAGCTCGCGCGTCGGCCAGCAAGGATGCGCGCTCGGCCGGCGGCGCCTGGACCGCTTCGAGCGTCAGCCCATATCCCTTCCAGGTGAGTGAAACCGGGTCGTTCGCCGCAAGGCTCAGCGCCCGGTCGGCGGCGGCGACGCAAAGGCTGCCGTTGCCGCTGCGGCATTCGGCTTCCGCGAGCAGTTGCTGGTCGGCGAGCTCGCTGGGATAGGCGGCCGCGGTCGTGCGCAGATCTGCCAGCCAATGGTCGCGCGCGGCGACGGCCTTCTTCCGGGCGGCCTCGTCCGCGCCGGCGATCGTCACCCGGGCTCCGAGTTCGAGCCGACCGCGGACGTAGACCGCTTCGCTTTGCTTCAGCTGCCGTACGAACGGGGGCTGGAACCTGTCCACGGGGTAGGTCAGGCGCTCGAACGGGACCTCCCGGCCATAATAGCCGGCCAATTGCCTCTGCAGCCGCCTGACGTCGCCAAGCTTCGCTTCGGCATCGCGAGAGCGCTCCCCTTTGGCGATTGCCGCCAGGTAATCGTGCAGCGGCGCTTTCCATTCGGGCGCGAAGAAGAGGAGGTGGGCGAGACCCCAGGCGGTGTAGGGCGAGAAAGCGGGCGACCAGTGCGGGTCGTGCAGATAGGTTCCATCCAGCACCTTCCGCACGGGATAATGGCCGAACTTGTCGAGGACCAGGCGGTATTTTTCGGGCCAGCGGCCATATTCGATGACGCCCTGCTTGTCGGCATCCATATTCGCGAAAATCTCGCCGAACCCTTCAAGATACCATCGCGGGTAGGCGGCTGGGAAATAGGTCAGCAGATAATGTTGCGCGAACGCCGAGTAGAGGCGGCTTTCGGCGGTCACCGTGACCTTGTTCGGATTGTCCTTGCAGTGGTTTGCGCCGTTTGAGCGCGCATTCGCCTCGCCGACACCCCGCATTACGACTGCCATGGCAGTCTCATCGGCGGGCAAAAGGTCGGGACTAAAGGCAATGACGTTGAAGTCTATGCCCTCCAGGTCCTCCTCGTTCAAAACGGCCGCATCCCTCACGACCGCGAAGCACTGGGATGTATGGGCGGTCGCCATCACTGCGCCGTCTTCGCGCGGATCGTAATAGATGGAGTCCGGGAATTCGGACGGGTAGGGCCCCTGCTGCCAACGGATGTTGTGCAGGCCGAGATGGTCGAAATCGTCCCTGTCGCCGATCAAGGTGACGCTGATCTTCAGCGTCTGGTCCGGTTGATCGATGCGGTTCAGCAGTATCGAAAGGAGGAAGTGCAGCTTCTCGAGATGGTCCGCGATGCGGGTCAGCTCCTTGGGATCGCCCTTGCTGAAGACCAGGACGTGCGGCGTCTCGGCGACCCGCCAGTTGCTCATCTCCGGCGGCTTCACGCCCTTGATGCGCTCGCCGGTGACGATGATGCTCTGCTCGCCCGCATGAGGCGTCCCCGTGAGCTGGGCGGCTGCCGGTGCGGCGAGGAGGATTGCGGCGGCTGCAATGAAGAACGGAGTTCGTTTCATCGGCCGCTCCATCAAGTGGTTGGCGGCGCCATTAAATCAAAAACCAGGGGCCGCGACAAGCGTGCGCGAAACATGCTGCTTTCCCTGCGCTAGCCGAGAACCACGCTCCCGCCGCCGTCACCCCGGCCCTGAGCGCCGCCGCAGGCGGCGTCGAAGGGCTGGGGTGACGGGTTCGGCTCGTCAGCGCTATCTTCCGCGCTTCTGCCGGTGCTCGTCCAGGTCGAGGATCGTGTTCGCATCGCCCTCGGGCAGCAGCCCCAATCGCCGCGCGACTTCCTGATAGGCTTCGGCTTCGCCGCCCAGATCGCGGCGGAAGCGGTCCTTGTCGAGCTTCTCGTTGGTGTTCATGTCCCACAGGCGGCAGCCGTCGGGGCTGATCTCGTCGGCGAGGATGACCCGGGCATAGTCATTCTCCCACAGCCGGCCGAATTCGAGCTTGAAGTCGATCAGGCGGATGTGGATCGCCGCGAACAGGCCGGAGAGGAAATCGTTCACCCGAACCGCCATGTCGGCGATGTCGTTCATCTCCTCCTGGCTCGCCCAGCCGAAGCAGGCGATATGCTCGTCGGCGATCATCGGGTCGCCGAGCGCGTCGTCCTTGTAATAATATTCGATGATCGCGCGGGGAAGCGGCGTGCCCTCCTCGATGCCGAGCCTGGTGGAGATGGTGCCGGCGGCGACGTTGCGCACCACCACCTCGATCGGGATGATCTCGACCTGGCGGATCAATTGCTCGCGCATGTTGAGGCGGCGGATGAAATGGGTCGGAATGCCGACCTGTCCGAGCAGGGTGAACAGATATTCGGAGATGCGGTTGTTGAGCACCCCCTTGCCGGAGATGGTGCCGCGCTTCTGGGCGTTGAACGCGGTCGCGTCGTCCTTGAAATATTGGATGAGCGTGCCGGGCTCCGGGCCTTCGTAGAGGATCTTGGCCTTGCCTTCGTAAATCTGGCGGCGGCGGGACATGGGCGAGGCTCCGGGCTCGAAAAAACGTGCGCCCCGGACGCGGCGTCGCGATGGCGAGGCGCGGGCGGGGCGGAAGCCCGAGCCTATAGTGGAAGTGCCGGGACGGCGCAATCGGAGCGCGCCCGCCTGCGCTCAGGCCGCGGCGGTTCGCCGCCGAAACCGGGGCAGCCTCGGTCGCGGGCCGAACCGCCTGAGGGCGAAGGCCAGCAAGGCGAGGAACAGCAGCCAGGGCAGGATCGAGAGGAGGAGGACGATCAGCCTGGCGACGCTGGCGGCGATCACCTGGCCGGCATTGGCGAAGGCGTCGGCGACCGGCTTCCAGACGTTGTGGGTCACCGGCGCGATCCCGCTATAGCCGATGTCGATCTTCGACATCGCCACCCGCCCGCGCATCTCGGCGAGCCAGGCGCGGGCGGCGTCCAGTTCCTCCTCGGTCTGGGCATAGGCTTTCTCCGCCTCGACCAGCTCGCCGACCCGGCCGCCGCGGCTGCGCAGCAATTGCACCAGCCGGTCGGCCAGCGCCTCCTTGCCGCGGACCTTCGCCGCCGTGTCGACCATCTGCCTGGAAAGATCCTCGGCCTCGATGCCGCGGCTGGCGACGCTGCCGCCCGAGCCGGCGGCGAGCGAATCGAGCCGGTCCTGGAAGGGGCGGGCGATCCCCGCCTCGACGAGCAGGCTGAGCGCGCCCTGCGGCGCACCGTCGTCGCCGGCATCGCGGCTCATCGAGACGATCCGGCAGCGCGCCGGACCGAGCCGGTCGCAGAGGCCGATCTGGCGGCGCTGCAGGCCGGCAAGGGCGCCGGCGGCGGCGCGATAGCCGATCGTGTAGGTGTAGGCGATCTGCGGGAGCGCCGCATTCTCGTCCGGCTTTTCATTCGGCTCCATCATCTTCGCGGGGACCGCCGGCTCCTCCACGTCGAACGTGGCGAGGCCGCGCGCCGCCCGGTCGTGACGGCCGCAGGCGGCGGTGAAGAGCAGGCAGGCGATCAGGGGCAACCGGCGCATGTCTTTCCTCCTGTGAACGGTTATTATATAACATATCACGATCAAGGAAAAGACTTATGTCACCTTGCCCCGCACCGCGAAGCGCGGATCGCGCCAGCGGCCGGTTGCCAATATGTCGCGCAGGGTCTCGACCGCCCGCCACAGGTCCTCGAAGCCGAGATAGAGCGGGGTGAGGCCGAAGCGGATCACGTCGGGCGCGCGAAAATCGCCGATCACATTTTCGGCGATCAGCGCCTGGCAGAGCGCGAAGGCATGGGGGTGGCGGAAGGAGATGTGGCTGCCGCGCTGCTCGGGCGCGCGCGGGGAAATGCAGTCGAGGCCGTGGCCGGCGCAGCGTTGCTCGACCAAAGCGAGGAAGCAATCGAACAAGGCCACCGATTTCGCCCAGATTGCCGCCATGTCGATGCCGTCGAACGTGGCGATGCCGCTCTCCAGCGCCGCGAGGCTGAGGATCGGCGGCGTTCCGGCGAGGAAGCGGGCGATGCCCGGCGCGGGGACATAATCGTCGGTGAAGGCGAAGGGCGCTTGATGGCCCATCCAGCCGCGCAGGGGTGAGACCAGCCGTTCCTGCAGGGCTTCGGCCACGTAGAGGAAGGCCGGCGCACCGGGGCCGCCGTTCAGATATTTGTAGCCGCAGCCGACCGCCAGCTCGGCGCCGGCGCCCGCGAGGTCGACCGGCACCGCGCCGGCGCTGTGGCTGAGGTCCCAGAGGGTAAGCGCCCCGGCCGCCTTCGCGCGCGCCGTCACCGCCGCCATGTCGTAGCGCGCGCCGCTCTTGTAGTGGACGTGGGTGAGGAGGAGCAGGTTGGTGTCCGGGCCGAGATTCTCCTCGATTGCGTCGCGTTCGACGATCCTGAGGTCGAGGCCGGCGAGCTCGGCCGCGCCGCTCGCGATGTGGAGGTCGGTGTGGAAATTGCCGCTCTCCGAAAGCAGGGTGCGGCGTTCCGGCGCCAAAGCGGCGGCGGCGACGATCAATTTGAACAGGTCGACCGAGACGCTGTCGGCGACGATCGTCTCGTGCGGCCCGGCGCCGATCAGCCGCGCGATCCTCGCACCGACGCGCTGCGGCGCCTCGATCCAGCCGCGCGTGTTCCAGCTCCGGATCAGCTCCGCGCCCCATTCCTCCGCGACCACCTTCTGCTGATGCCCGATCGCCGCCTTGGGCAAGGCGCCGAGCGAATTGCCGTCGAGATAGACGAGCCCCTCGGGCAGGACGAACCGCGCGCGGCAGGCGCGCAAAGGATCGGCGGCGTCGCGCGCGCACGCCTCGTCCCGCGTCGCGCTCACCGGCCGAACGCCTGCTCGATCGCCGCGGCGGCGGCGGACCAGGCTTCGCTCTCCGGCGCGACCAATTCGACATGGCCGGTGCGCTCGATCGTCCGCATTTCGACCGTGTCGCCCGCCGCGCGCATCCGCGCCGCATAGTCCGCCGCATAAGCGGCCGGGATGATCCGGTCCTCGCGGCCGTCGATCAGCAATTGGGGAATGCCGAGCGGGGCGAGGCGCGGCACCGACGTGTCGGCGAAGCGGCCGCCGGTCAGCCGTCCGATCACCTCGGTTCCGCAGCCGCTGCCCGGCGGCCGCGCCGCCTGCTCGAGATCGGGAAGACCGCCGAGGCTGATCGCGAAATGGATCGGCAGCGGGTGGCGGCTCCGCAAGGGGCTGGCGGCCGGGAGCCGATGCCGGCCGGCGAGCCACAGAGCGAGATGGCCGCCGGCGCTGTGGCCGACGGCGACGATCCGGCGCGTGTCGAGGCCGTAATGACGGGCATGGCCGTGGAGCGAATCCGCGGCGGCGGCGGCGTCCCGGAAGGTGCCCGGATAGCCGCCGCCCGGCCGATCGACGCCGCGATATTCGACGTTCCAGATGGCGATGCCGCGTCGGCGCAGGTCGGCGGCGATCCAGCTCATGATCCGCCGGTCGGCGACGTCGCTCAACCAGCAGCCGCCATGGACCATCAGGACGACCGGACGCGGCGCGGGCGCGATCGGCAGCCAGAGGTCGACGAGCTGGTTGACCTTGCGGCCGTAGCGCAGAGTCGCATCGGCCTCGGGCCGCGGCCGGTCGAGCAGGTCCGGCCAGGTCATCAGGCCGTCGGGGGCGGCGGGCGCGTCCATCGGCTCGGGGATAGACGCGGCGCTTTCAGAGGGCAAATGGGGGGTTTGATCCTCCCCTGCTTTTGCAGGGGAGGGGGACCAGCCGCAGGCTGGTGGAGGGGCCTTTCTGACTCAGTAGGCCCCTCCACCATGCTTCGCATGGTCCCCCTCCCCCGGAAATCCGGGGGAGGATTTGTTTGGGCGTTCGCGCATTTCGGGAAAGCAAAAATGTTGGGCGGGCGCTATGGAGGGGACTTCTTCCAGCGGCGCCCGCCCAACGGGCTCAGGCTTCAATATCCCAGCGTCAGGGTGATTGCTCTGCCGGATGAAGCCTGGGCCATGCTCATTCGTTCGACCGCGCGGCGGACCTGGGGTTCGGCCGCGGCGATCGTGGCGGCGCGGCACTGGAAGCCGTCGAGCCGCGCCGCCAGCGCTTCCTCGCCGACGCCGGTGCAGAGCCTGTCGGCGGCGGCGGCGACGCGCCGTTCGAGCCTCGCCACCCCGGCCGGGCTGGCGAGGTCGAGATCGGCATAGGAAATCCGCGCCGTCGGGGCTCTCCCGTCGACGACGAGCTCCGCGGCGGAAACCGGCATCGTCGCGACGATGGTCGCACCGGTCACCGCGAGCGCCATGGCGGCGGCGAGGGCGGCGAATTTGAGGTCGATTCTATTCATGTCGTTTCTCCCTTTGATTGGCGTCAGCGGCGGCTTGGGTGCTGCCAGGGCGCGTCGAACTGGATGGCGTTGAGCCGCCGGAAGGCGTTGCCGACGGCGGCGAAGAGGCCGGCCAGGGCTTCGGACAAGGCAGGACCGTGCTCGGCCCAGTCACGGGCCTCCAATGCATCGCGCATTTTATCACTCCTTCGATGGAGACGGCCGCTTCGGCCCGTCTGCGGAGTGGAGATAGGAGGGGAGGGGCCTCTTCGTCCAACGAAACGCTTGCATGAGGTAATAAGGCTGGCTTATCTATTGCGCATGCGCCGTTTGCCTCCCCTCGCCGCGATCCGGGTGTTCGAAGCGGCCGCCCGGCACGAGAATTTCACCCTCGCCGCGGCCGAGCTCGGAATGACCCAGGCGGCAATCAGCTATCAGGTGCGGCTGCTCGAGGAGCGGCTCGGCATGCCGCTCTTCCATCGCTCCAAGCGGCGGGTGACGCTGACCGACGCCGGAAGGCGGGTGGCGGCGCCGGTCTCGGCCGCGCTCGACGGTATCGCCGAGGCCTTTTCAGGGCTGGTCGACGACGACGAGGCGGTGCTGTCGATCAACACCGCCCAGACCGTCGCCTCGACCTGGCTGGCGCCGCGGCTCGGCAATTTCCAGATCGAGCGGCCGGAGCTGGCGGTGCGGGTCTCGACCGACAATGTCCTGATCGATTTCGCCCGCGACGATGCCGATCTCGCCATCCGCATCGGCCACGGGCCCTGGCCGGGGCTGCGCCACCATTTCCTCTTCCGCCTCCATTTCACCCCGGTCTGCACGCCCGAATATCGCGACCGGCACGGGATCGAGACTCCCGAGGATTTGCTGCGTGTGCCCAGGCTGAGCCCGGAGGACGATTGGTGGAAGACCTGGCTGTGCGAGGCCGGCCTCGCCGCGCCGGAGGGCCGCGCCGGCGGCATCCGGCTCGATTCGCAGGTCACCGAGGCGCAGGCGGTGTTCGCCGGCCACGGTGTCGCCTTGCTGACGCCGATGTTCTGGCGCGCCGATCTCGCCTCCGGGCGGCTCGTCCAGCTTTTCCCGCTCGTCGTCAGCGACGGGCGGGCGCACTGGCTCCTCTACCCCGAGCACAAGCGCAACCGGGCGAAGATCCGCGCCTTTCGCGACTGGCTGCTGCGCGAGGTGGCGAAGGAGGCGGGCAACGCGCCCGCCTCCGTCTTCAAAGCGCCGGATTGGCTTTCGGCCAGAAGCGGCGAATCAGACCCCATATCAGCAGCGCAAGCAACGCCCAGGGCGCCAGCGTGATCAGGCCGAGCAGCATCCATTCGAGCGCGGCGAGCACATTGCCGAGCCCTTCGCTGAGCGAACGGCGGAAGCCCGGCGCCATGTCGCCGGCCTGGTAGGAGAAGGTCATCGGCGTCGTCGCGAGCGACGCTTCCTTCTCCGTCCTGGTCGTCTCGCTGGCCTGGAGCGCCTCGCGCGCCTGCTGCGCCTGCGACTGGAGCTGGGTCCGTTCGTCGGCGCCGATGTCGGTGCGGGCGAGCTGGGCCTCGATCTTCTTCAGAGCGTCGCCCTGCTGCGCGGCGTCGCGGCCGGCCGCCGCGATCGCGCCGCCCGCATCCTCGCCGCTGATCTCGGCTTCGGAGAGCAGGCCGTCGGCATGGGCGACCGCGTCGATCCCCTGCTTGCCGAAGGCGCGGGCGAGCGCCGGATCGAGCTTGAAGCCGAGCTCGGCCTGGACGTCCTCGTCGCTGCCGCGGCGGAAAGTCATGCCGGTGATCCGGCAATGGGCGACGCCCAGCTTCTCGCACGCCTGCGCATGCTCCTCCTGCACGGCGGCGATGCGCTCGGCGGGGAGGCGGAAGGCGTAATGATAGTTGAAGGCGACGCCCGGCGCGGCGGTCGGCGCCACCCCGGGGGCGGCATTATTGGCGGCGGACGCATCCGCTTCCTGTCGCCCGCCATTCTGGTCGGCCCGGCTGCAGGCCGCGAGGAGAATTAATCCAGCCAAGGACAAGGTCTTGCGCATCTGTCCTCTCCTTCTGATCGGGCAGTTAATCTACCAAATCAGTAGAGATTGGCAAGACGGTCTTCGCCGCACCCGTTTTCGTCATGCCGGGCTTGATCCGGCGTCCATCTTCGGAGCTTGCGAGAAGAGAAGATGGACCCCGGATCAAGTCCGGGGTGACGAAGGGAAGGAGTTGTTCGCGCAGAGACGCAGAGGCGCAGAGAGTCCCGTGCCTCATGCCGTGGCGGGGAGCCTGTCCGGCGAAGCCGATTCCGTATTGGATAGGATCGGTTCGCAACGACGGCCGCGCTCCCTCGGCTTCTCTGCGTCTCTGCGTCTCTGCGCGAACCATGAGGATGTCGGGGCCAAGCTCCGGCCGCCCGAATTGAGCCCGCCTTCGCCAAGGCAGCCGATCCAATAACAGCCCCTCGCATCGCCGGAATCGGGCTGCTATCGCAACGCCATGGCCGACACTTTGAACGACATCGATCCGATCCAGGACACGCCCTTCGACCAGGCTTTGTCCCAGCGTTATCTCGTCTACGCCCTCTCGACGATCACCGCCCGCTCGCTTCCGGACCTGCGCGACGGGCTGAAGCCGGTGCACCGGCGGCTGCTCTGGGCGATGCGGCTGCTGCGGCTCGATCCGGCGTCCGGCTACAAGAAATGCGCGCGCGTCGTCGGCGACACGATCGGCAAATATCATCCCCATGGCGACCAGTCGGTCTATGATGCGATGGTCCGCCTCGCCCAGGATTTCTCGCTCCGCTATCCGCTCGTCGACGGCCAGGGCAATTTCGGCAATATCGACGGCGATAACGCCGCCGCCTACCGTTACACCGAAGCCCGGCTGACCCAGTCGGCGATCGAATTGATGGCCGGGCTCGACGAGGGCACGGTCGATTTCCGCCCCACTTACAATGGCGAGGAGGAGGAGCCGGAGGTCTTCCCCGGCCTGTTCCCGAACCTGCTCGCCAACGGCGCCAGCGGTATCGCGGTCGGCATGGCGACCTCGATCCCGCCGCACAATCTCGCCGAGATCCTCGACGCCGCCATCCACCTGATCGACGATCCGCGCGCCGAGCCCGCGGCGCTGATGGGCTTCGTGACCGGCCCCGATTTCCCGACGGGCGGCGTCATCGTCGACACTGCGCGGACCATCGCCGCCGCTTACGAGACCGGCCGCGGCGCCTTCCGCGTCCGCGCGCGCTGGTCGACCGAGGACCAGGGCCGCGGCACCTGGGTCGCGGTCGTCGGCGAGATCCCGTTCCAGGTGCCGAAATCGAAGCTGATCGAGCAGATCGCGGCGCTCATCGCCGACCGGAAGCTTCCGATCCTCGCCGACATACGCGACGAATCCGACGCCGAGATCCGCATCGTGCTGGAGCCGCGCAGCCGCACCGTCGATCCGCAGACTTTGATGGAGAGCCTGTTCCGCCTTACCGATCTCGAAGTTCGGGTGTCGCTCAACATGAACGTGCTCGACGAGACCCGCACGCCCAAGGTGATGGGGTTGAAAGAGGTGCTGTCCGGCTGGATCGCCCACCAGTTCACCGTGCTCGTCCGCCGCGCCCAGCACCGGATCGCGAAGATCGACGACCGGCTGGAGCTGCTCGAAGGCTATCTGATCGCCTATCTGAACCTCGACCGGGTGATCCAGATCATCCGCCAGGAGGACGATCCCAAGGCGGTGATGATCGCCGAGTTCACCCTCACCGACCGCCAGGCCGAGGCGATCCTCAACATGCGGTTGCGCGCCTTGCGCAAGCTGGAGGAGATCGAGATCCGCCGCGAGCGCGACAAGCTCATCGTCGAGCGCGAGGAATTGGCGAAGCTCGTCGAATCCACCGCCCGCCAGCGCACCCGGCTCAAGAAGGATCTCGCCGCCCTTCGCGAACGCTACGGACCGGAGACCGGGCTCGGCCGGCGCCGGACATTGATCGAGGAAGCGGCGCCCGTCCGCGAGATCCCGCTCGAAGCGATGATCGAGCGCGAGCCGATCACCGTGATCCTGTCCCGGCGCGGCTGGATCCGCGCGATGAAGGGCCATGTCGAAGCCACGAACGCGGAGGCGCTGAAGTTCAAGGAGGGCGACGAGATCGGCTTTCCGCTCCTCTACGCCCACACCACCGACAAATTGCTGCTCGCCTCGTCGGACGGCCGCTTCTACACGCTCGCCGCCGACAAATTGCCGGGCGGGCGCGGCTTCGGCGAGCCGGTCAAGCTGACGGTCGACATCGAAGGCGAGGGCAATGTCGTTGCCCTGCTCCGCGCCGCGGCCGCCGGGAAATTGCTGCTGGCGAGCTCCGACGGGCGCGGTTTCGTCACCTCGACCGAGGCGGTGATCGCGGAGACCCGCAAGGGCAAGCAGGTGGTCAATCTGCGCCCCGGCGCCAGCCTCAAATTGGTGCGGCCGATCGGCGCGGAGGACGATTATGTCGCGGTGATCGGCGAGAACCGGAAGATGGTCGTCTATCCGCTCGCGGAACTGCCGGAGATGGGCCGCGGCCAGGGCGTCCAGCTCCAGCGCTATCGCGACGGCGGCCTTGCGGACGCGACCAGCTTCCGCTTCGCCGAAGGGCTGAGCTGGGAGATGGGCGGGGAGAGCGGCCGGCGCCGCACCGAGACCGACCTCAATCCCTGGCGCACCGCGCGCGGCGCCGCCGGGCGGATGCCGCCGCTCGGCTTCCCGCGCGACAATCGCTTCTAAGGAAGGCCTTTTCCGGCCGCCCCAACCGGAAATTAACCCCCGTCCCCTAAGCGGCGGCCATGGACATGGCATCGGCGCCGTTGCGCGGAGACGCGCTGGACGACGCGCCCGCGGGCTTTGCCGCGGCGCGCCGGCGCGGCCTGACGCCCCAGGAACGCGAGTTCAACCGCGCCCGCCAGGATTTTCTCGACGCGCTTCCCGTGGCCGCCGCGGTGATCCGCCTCGGCGACGACGGCGCGCCGTTCGTCGACCTCACCAACGAGATCTTCCGCGGGTTGGCCGGTCCTGGGGCCGGCCCCGACACCTTCGACGAGCAAGACGGCTTCCTCGCGGCGAGCCGGATCGGGGAGCGCATCCGCGCCTTCCTGCTCGGCGAGGAGATGGTCTCACAGTTCGAGGCGACCGACGGCCTTCCCGCCGGCGGGCGGAACTTCTCGGTGCGGATGGTGCGGCTGCTGGCGCTCCCGGTCTTCGGCCGCCGCATCTTCGTCACCCTGCTCGACAAGACCGCCGAGGTCGAGACCGAAAAGAGCCTGCGCGCCGAGATGGTGCGCGACAGCCTGACCGGCCTTCCCAACCGCACCGCCTTCAACGAGCAGGTCGAGGCGGCGCTCGAGAATCCGGCCTTCCAGCCGGGCAGCCATGCCGTGCTCGTCGTCGACATCATCCGCTTCAGCCGCGTCAACGAATGCGTCGGCGCGCTCGCGGGCGACGAATTGCTGATCACCTTCGCCCGCCGGCTGGTCTCGACGCTGCGCGCGAACGATCTGCTGGCGCGGACCGGCGGCGACGAGTTCGCGATCCTGCTTCGGCTCGACCGCGGCATCGAGGACGCACTGCAGGCGGCCGAGCGGATCCGCGCGGCTTTGTCGGAGCCGTTCCGCCTCTCCGAGCTGGAGATCCGGGTCGATTGCGCCGTCGGCTGCGCCTTGCTCAGCGGCGGCGAGGAATTGTCCGAGGAGGTGCTGCGCAACGCCCAGTTCGCGCTCAAGCGGTCGAAGAGCAGCGGCGCCGTCCAGATCTACGAGCCCAACCAGGCGCGCGCCGCCCGCCGCCGCTTCAGCATCGAGACCGAATTGCGGCGCGCGGTCGAGGCCGGCGGGCTCAGGCTCGCCATGCAGCCGATCGTCGATCTGACGACCGGCGCGATTCCCGGCTTCGAGGCGCTCGCCCGCTGGAATCACCGCACCCGCGGACCGATCGCGCCGACCGAGTTCATCGGCGTCGCCGAGGAATCGGGGCTGATCGTCCCGCTCGGCCGCTGGGCGCTCGAAAGCGCGCTTCGGACCTTGAGCGAATGGGACGAGAAAGCGGGGCGCGCGCTTCCGGTCTCGGTCAGCGTCAACCTGTCGGCGATCCAGCTCGCGCGCGACGACGTTGCCGGCATCGTCTCCGAATTGCTGGAGCAGTTCGGAATGGCCGGCGAGCGGCTGACGCTCGAGCTGACCGAAAGCGCGATCGTCCAGGACCCCAAGCGCGCCGCCGAGGTGCTTTCCGCGCTCCAGAAATTGCGCGTGAAGGTGGCGATGGACGATTTCGGCACCGGCTACACCTCGCTCGCCTACCTCCAGCGCCTGCCGATCGACGTCCTCAAGATCGACCGCAGCTTCGTTCGCGGCATGCTCGCCGACGCCGATTCGGTGGCGATCGTCCGCGCCATCGTCTCGCTTGCCTTGGCGCTCGGCATGGACACGACGGCGGAAGGGATCGACACGCCCGAATTGGTGCCGGCTTTGCGCGAGCTCGGCTGCTCGCACGGCCAGGGCTTCCATTTCGCCCGGCCGCTGGAGCCGGCGGCGGCGCTCGATTACTGGCTTTCGCGCAGCGCCTGAGCGAGGCGCGCCGCGACGATCGCGTTGAAATCCTTCCCTTCGGGAAAGCCGGCCTCGATCCAGTCGCGCTCGATCGCCTGCATGGTGCGGGCGACGATCGGGCCGGCTTCGAGGCCGCGCGCGATCAGCCGGCCGCCGCCGATCGGCAGCCTCGGTCTGTGCCAGTTTTCAAGACCGCGCACCGACGCGGCGGCTTCGCCGATATCCGTCCCGCCCAGCAGGAAGCGGTCGATCGCGCAGGCGCGGCCGATCCGATAGGCGAGGGCGGCCGGCGCGGCCGGCGGCGCTTCCCCGCGCTCCGCGATGCAGACCAGCCTTTGCCGGGCGGCGTTGGAGAGCCTGAGGCGCGCGCCGATTGCGGCGGCGGCTTCGGGGTCCGGCGGAAGCAGCGCCCCGAAGCGCCGCAGCGGATCGGCGGCGATGCCGGCCGCTGCTTCCCGCGGCGGCAGCCGGGCGAGGCGATCGGCGCCGTCGCGGCCGATCTCGGGCAGGACCGGCGCGAAAATGCCCCACTCCAGCATCAAGGCGATGGTCGGCGCCGGATCGGGCAGGCCGAGCAGCTTCAGCATCTCGTCGGCGATCCGCTCGCGCGACAATGCCATCAGGTCGTTGGCGCGCTCGGCGCAGGCGGCGAGACCCTCGGCGTCGGGTTCGCCCTGGCCGAAGCGGGCATGGAAGCGGAAGAAGCGCAGGATGCGGAGATGATCCTCGGCGATGCGGGTGAGCGGATCGCCGATGAAGCGGAGGCGATGGATGGCGAGATCGTCGAGCCCGCCGAAATAATCGTGGACGGCGAGGGTCGCCGGGTCCGCCGACAAAGCGTTGATCGTGAAATCGCGCCGCGCCGCATCTTCGCGCCAATCGTCGGTATAGGCGATGGTCGCGCGGCGGCCGTCGGTGGCGACGTCGCGGCGCAAGGTGGTGATCTCCACCGTCGAGCGCGGGCCGATCAGGGCGGTGATTGTGCCGTGGGCAAGACCGGTCGGGATCGGCTTCAGCCCCGCCTTGCGGATGCGTTGGATGACCTCGTCGGGCATCAGGCGCGTGGCGAGATCGACGTCGCTGACCGGGAGGCCGAGCAATGTGTCGCGGACGCAGCCGCCGACGAAGCGGGTCGCGCCCGTTTCGGCATCGAGCGCGGCGAGCAGCCTGGGCATCGCCTCGGCTTCCTGCCAGGGCGCCTCGGGAAGCTTCATGCCGTGAGCTCCAGCCTTCGCGAGAGGTTGACGATCATCGCCGCGGTCGCGCCCCAGATCCGCCGGCCCTGCCAGTGGATCTCGTAATAGCTGCGGGGCCGGCCCTGCCATTCGACCGTCCGCTCGACCTGGCGCGCCGGATCGAGCAGGAAGTGGAGCGGCGCCTCGAACATGTCCGCGACTTCGCCGGGATGCGGCGCGAGCGGAAGGTCGGGCGGCAGGACCCCGATCACCGGGATCACCTCGAAGCCGGTGATCGTGCGGTAAAGGTCGGCGGTGCCGATCACCTCGACCCGGTCGGGCGGCAGGCCGATCTCCTCCTCCGCCTCGCGCAGCGCCGCGGCGACCGGGCCGTCGTCGCCCGGCTCGATCCGGCCGCCGGGGAAGCTGATCTGGCCGGGATGACGGCGCAGGGTCTTCGGCCGCTCGGTGAGGATCAATGTCGGCTCGCGCCGGTCGACCACCGGCACCAGCACCGCGGCCGGCATCCGCCCGCCCGGTCCGGTTCCGCCCTCGTCGAGCGCGTCGCCGGGAAGCAGGACCGGGGTGCGGCGGCGGCCCTGCTCCAGCGCCGCGCGAAGGGTCTCGGCGAGGCTCATGCGTCCGGCTCCAGCGCGAAGAAGGCGCCGCCGCTCCACAGGCCCGGCGGCTCGGCGCCTTCGGCGAGCGCCAGCTCGGCCAGCTCATAATAGACGCTGCGCGCGACCAAAGCCTCCAGGCCGGCGCGGACGTGGAGCATGGGATGGGGGCCGTCCGCGCCGCCGGCGAAGCGCAGCGCATGGTCCGGGCCGGCGACGACCAGGTCGCCGGTGTTGAGGCGGAAGCCGAGCGTGCGGCCGCGGCCCCGGCCCTCGCTCTTCATCTCGACCGCGACGAAGGGCGCGTCCTCGACCTCGATGGCGAGCTTCTCGGCCGGCGTCACCAGCACATAGGAGCCGTCGCGCTCGCGCCGCAGGATCGTCGCGAAGAGCCGGACCATGGCGGGCCGGCCGATCGGGCTGCCTTCATGATACCAAATGCCGTCGCGGGCGATGCGCATCAGGCTGTCGCCTTCATGGTCCGGGTTCCAGCTCTCGACCGGCGGCGGCACCGCAGCCTCGGCGCGCCGCGCGATCTCGGCGAGCGAGAGGCCGGCAAGGTCCGGCGGAGGCGTCGGCGCGGGCATGGAAGCGAGTTAGGGTCTAAACTCGATCCCCGCAACGAGCGTGATCGCCCGGAGAGGCGCGCAATGTAGGAGCGCGGCGCAGGCCGTAGCACCCCTACGAACAAGCCGCGCGACGCCCAGTGCGCGCCTCTCCGGGCGACCCCCTTCGGGGGCGGGCGCCTTTTGGCCGGTGGTGGTGTCGCTCGTCGGGCGCGATGGGCAACATCGCGCCTCTCCTCGCTCCTATCCACCGGCCAAAAATGCGCTCCGTCACGCCGCTGCGGGGATCGAGTTTAGACCCTGGGCGACCAGCCCTGCCCCCCGCAAGTCTTGCCGCCTTCGCCGCCCGTCCCTATCGCGGCCCGATGGCGTGCGAGTTCGAAGGAGAGCGGACGGCGATCGTCACCGGCGGGGCGCTGCGGATCGGGCGGGCGATCTGCCGCGCCTTGGCCGAGGACGGCTGGCATCTGCTCATCCATTGCGGGCATTCGGTGGACGAGGCGAAGCAGCTCGCCGGCGAATTGGGCAATGCGCGCATCGTCGCGGCCGATCTCGCCGATCCTTCGGCCGCGGGGACGATCGTCGCCGCGCTCGACGGGCTGCCGCCGGCGCGGCTGCTGGTCAACAATGCCTCGCGTTTCGCCTGCGACGGCGCCGACGATTTCGACCTCGCCGGATGGGATTCCCATCTCGACATCAACTTGCGCGCGCCGGCCTTGCTGTCCCAGGCCTTCGCCAGGAATGCCGGCGGCGGGGGCGGGCTGATCGTCAACCTGCTCGACGCCAAGCTCGCTTCGCCCAATCCCGATTTCTTCTCCTACACCGTCTCGAAGATGGGGCTGGCCGGCCTCACCGAATTGCTCGCCCGCGCCTGGGCCGCGCGCGGCATCCGGGTCTGCGGGATCGCGCCGTCGGTCACCCTCGTCTCGGGTCCCCAGAGCCGGGCGAATTTCGACTCCGTCCACCGGCTGAACGCGCTCGGCCGCGGCGTCGACGTCGCGCAGGTCGTCGGCGCCTTGCGCTTCATCGTTGCGACGCCGACCCTGACCGGGCAGACGATCGTGATCGACGGCGGCCAGCGATTCCTCGGCCTGCCGCGCGACGTGCAATTCCTGGAGCAGAAGGATGGATGATCGGGTGAGGCTGGACGGGCTGGTGCCGGATCGGCTCGCGCCCGTGACGCGCAAGATCGTGCTCGAAGATTATTGCCTGTCCGCCGATATCGGCTTCCACGATTTCGAGGTCGGCACCGCCCAGAGGCTGCTCGTCACCGTCGAAGTCTGGGTCGACGAAGCCAGCTTCGCCGGCGTCGACGAGGTCGCCCACGCCTGGGACTATGATTTCCTGCGCACCGAGATCGGTGCCCTGGTGGCGGGCCGCCGGTTCAACCTCCAGGAGAGTTTGGCGCGTGAGATTTACGACCTCGTCGCCGCTCGAAGCGGCGTCACGGCGCTGCGCGTCGCGACCCGCAAGCCGGACATCTATCCCGACTGCGCGGGGGTTGGGGTGGAGCTGGCTTCTTTTTAAGTATCGACTGCAGATTTGCCTCAGAAGCTCCCTCCCCCTCGATGGGGGAGGATGAGCCGCCTGGCTCCGTCCGGGGGACGGAGCCAGGCGGCTCATGGTAGGGGTGAGGTTCGACGTAGAACGGAGCGGGCCTCAGAACTCACCCCCACCCAACCTCCCCCATCAAGGGGGAGGAGTAGAGGGTGCAATCTCCGATCGATCGCCGATCCTCCTACCCCGGTCGGCGCTCCCGCCCGCACGAGCCGAGGCCGTCGAGGACCAGCCGATAGTCGGCGCGAATCGCGGCGGCGTCGGTGTCGCTCGTGCCCTCGGGCACGCTGTCCGCCGCCAGGTCCCGCGGCAGGAAGCAGGCGAGCCGGTACCAGAGCAAAGTGTCGCGCGCCGGCGGGGCGGCGGCTTCGTCGACGATCTCGCTCAGCGCCACCGACCAGCGCGGCGTCTCGCCGGGACGGCGCAGGATGCTGAGCGAGACCGGGCGGCCGTCCGCCGTGGTCAGGAAGATCTGGGTCTCGCCCTCGCCGGGCAGCGAGCCGGCGACGTGGAAGGCGCGGCCGACGCCGGTGATGATCGGAGGCGGGGAGGGCGACAGCGCTTCGCGCAGGACGGCGCGCAGCCGCGCCTCGCCGGCGGGGCTCCAGGGGTGAGCGGCGTCGGGCGCGATCAGCCTGAGCTCGCCCGGATGCTCCGGGACGGGAGCGGCGAAGATGAGTTCGTCGCTGCCCTTGACGATTCGCGGCGGCTTGCCGCCGGGCCCGGCGGGAAGGTCGACGACATAGGCGATCCGGGCGGGCAAAGGCTGCGACGCGCGAATCAGCGCGACCATGTCCGCCTGGACGTAGAAACGGAAAAATCCCGGCCGTACGTCCGCCGCCTGCGCGTCCTTCAGCCGGATCGCCTCGACGACCCGGACATGGGCCTCGACCGGCGCGGCGAGGGCAAGGTCGGCCGTGTCGGCATAGTCGAGGCCCGGGCCGAGCACTGGGCCGAGCGCCGGCGGCGGCGGCGATTCGCGCGGCGCCGCCGCGGCGGCCGCGATCAGGATTGCGATCCAGAAACTTTGCATCGGGGATCCCGTTTTGAAAAAGCCATGAACGTCCCGTTTCCCATAGGCTTAGCGGGCTGAATGGAGAATTTCAGCCATTATGGGGGAAATGCCCGGATATCCACAGGAGGATTGCGTCCCTTTCAGCGACGCGATAGATGACCCAGCTTCAATCGGTGATACCTTGATACATCGATGGAGCCGGTCGGGCCGTGCTGCGTTTTCGCTCAGCCGAGTCCGGCCGTATAATGAGAGAGGGAGTGTGGGCGACTAATGGCATTTGCTGACAGACCCCAGATGAGTAACAGCCGGATCTCCGCGATCGTCCTCGTCGCGCTCATCCACGCCCTTCTCGGTTACGCATTTGTCACCGGCCTGGCCTTTAATGTGGTCAAGAAGGTGGCTGCGGACCTCAAGACATTCAACGTCACCGAGCCGCCGCCGCCGGACCAGAAGCCGCCGCCGCCGCCGCCGCCGCAGACCAACACGCCGCCGCCGCCGCAGATCGTCGCGCCGCCGGCCATCATCCGGACCAATGTGGCGCCGGTCCAGATCCAGACCACCCAGGTCATACGCCCGCAACCCCCCACGCTGACCGCGCCGCCGGCGCCGCCCCCCGCGCCGCCGGCCTCGCCGCCGCCGCCGCGGATCGAGCCCGCGCACGCCAAGGCGAGCCTGCAGGGGCTGATCAGCGCCGAGGATTATCCGCCGGCCGCGCAGCGCGACAACGTGACCGGCACCGTCCGCGTCCGGCTCCAGATCGGCACCAACGGCCGCGTCACCGGATGCAGCGTCACCGGATCGAGCGGCTCGGCCGCGCTCGACAGCGCCACCTGCCGCCTGCTGACCAGCCGCGCCCGCTTCACGCCGGCCCATGACAGCAGCGGCAACGCGGTCGCCGATACCGTCAACGCGCCGCCGATCCGGTGGCAGCTTACCGACTGAGCCCTTAACGTCCGAACTTTGAACTGAGAGGAAGTTTGAATATGACCACCCCCGCAGCGCCGCATGGCGGCCCAAATGCCAATCTTTACGGTATCGGCCCGGCGCTCCATCAGGGAGGCCTGATCGCCCAGGCGATTTTCGGCATCCTCGTGATCATGTCGGCGGCGTCCTGGTACGTGCTGTTCGTCAAATTGTTCGAGCAGCAGAAGATCATCCGCGAGGGCCGCCGCGTCCGCACCGCCTTCTGGCAGGCAGGCAATCTGCGCGACGGCGCCCAGAAGCTCGAACGCAACGGCGCCTATCGCCAGATCGTCGACGACGGCATCCTCGCGCTCGAGCAGCACGACAAGCTCACCGATCCGATCGACCAGCACGACTGGATCCAGAACTCGCTCGCCCGCACCCAGGGGGCGATCGCGTCGCGGCTGAGCTCGGGCCTCGCTCTGCTCGCCACTGTCGGTTCGACCGCGCCGTTCGTCGGCCTGCTCGGCACCGTGATCGGTATCTACAAGGCGCTGATCAACATCGGCGTGGCCGGCCAGGCGTCGATCGACACCGTCGCCGGTCCGGTCGGCGAATCGTTGATCATGACCGCGCTCGGCCTCGCCGTCGCGGTGCCGGCGGTGCTCTCCTACAATTGGCTGATCCGCCGCAACAAGGCGATCATCGAGGATCTCGCCCGCTTCGCCAACGACCTCCATGGCTACATGGTGTCGGGCGGCTCGGTGAAGCCGCAGGCGATCGCGGCGGCGCCGCGCGGCGCCGCCCGTCCGGCCGCGCCGGCCGGCGCTCCCACCGGCGCGCCGAAGAAGGTCTGAAGACGACAAGCGGGGGCGGGTCCATCCCGCCTCCGCCGCACGATCACAGGTTGAATTGCCAGGATAGGATGTTCGAACCATGGCCATGAGTGTCGGCCCGAGCGAAGGCGGCGAAGACTCCCCGATGTCCGACATCAACACGACGCCGCTCGTCGACGTCATGCTGGTGCTGCTCATCATCTTCCTCATCACCGTCCCGGTCGTGGTCCATAATATCCCGGTCGTCTTGCCGAAGGTCCGTTACGAGGCGACCACGACCAAGCCGGAAAATGTGTCCCTCTCGATCAAGGCCGCTCCGGACGGCACGTGCGAGGTCTATTGGAACCTCGAGAAGGTCGATTCGCACAAGCTGCTCGACATGGCGGTCAACAAGCTCAGGGACGAGATCAAGAAGCTCGGCGGGCCAATGAACGTCACCGAGGACAATATGCCCGAGGCGCATATCCGCGGCGACATCAACACGCCCTACAAATGCATCGGCGGAGCCATCTTCACGATGCAGGAGGCCGGCTTTGCCCGGGTCGGGTTCATTTCCGAGCCGCCGCCGCAGGGCGGTTCGCGGCTCTGACGTCCAGAATCCAGGAGTAGACGAAAAATGGCAATGTCGATGGCGAGCGCCGAAGGCGAGCCGATGATGGACATCAACACCACGCCCTTGATCGACGTGATGCTGGTGCTGCTGATCATGTTCATCATCACCATCCCGATCCAGACGCACGCGGTGAAGCTCGACCTTCCGCAGAACACCAACAGCGCTCCGCCGCCGATCGAGCCGGTGAAGAACAAGGTGGTGATCACCGCCGCCGGCCAGGTGCTGTGGAACGGCGCGCCGATCGACCTCCTGACCCTGCGCCAGTATCTCGACCTGACCCAGCAGATGAACCCGATCCCCGAGCTCCACCTCCAGCCGGAGGCGACCGCCCGCTACGAGCTGGTCGACGAGGTGCTCGCCGTCACCAAGCGCGCCCATGTCGAGAAGATGGGCTTCGTCGGCAACGAGGCCTACGCCAACTTCTGACGCGCGGTTTCAAACCCTCTCGGTTCAGGGCGGCCCTCCGGGGCCGCCTTTTTTTTATGATCCTCCCCCGGATTTCCGGGGGAGGGGGACCAGCCGCAGGCTGGTGGAGGGGCAATGGCACTGCGGCAGGCCCCTCCACCGCGCTGCGCGCGGTCCCCCTCCCCTGCAAAAGCAGGGGAGGATTTTCAGGCCGCCAGCCCTTCGAATTGCAGCCGGGCCAGGCGGGCGTAGAGGCCGCCTTGCGCGTTGAGGCTGTCGTGCGTGCCCTGCTCGACGATCCGGCCCTGGTCCATGACGATGATGCGGTCGGCGGCGCGGACGGTGGCGAGGCGGTGGGCGATGACGATGGTGGTGCGGTCCGCCATCAGCCGTTCGAGCGAGGACTGGACCAGCCGCTCCGATTCGGCGTCGAGCGCCGAGGTCGCCTCGTCGAGCAGCAGCAAGGGCGCGTCGCGCAGGATCGCCCGGGCGATGGCGAGCCGCTGGCGCTGGCCGCCGGAGAGGCGGGCGCCGCCCTCGCCCATATAGGTGTCGAGCCCCCGCGGCAGCGCGCGCAGGAACTCGGCCGCGTTCGCCGCTTCCGCCGCCTGCCAGAGCGCGCCGTCGTCCGCCTCCCAGCGGCCGTAGCGCAGATTGTCGCGCGCCGAGGCGGCGAAGATGATCGTCTCCTGCGGGACGACCGAGATGCGGGCGCGGATGTCGGCCGGATCCGCTTCCGGCAAGGGGACGCCGTCGAGCAGCACCGTCCCGCCTTCCGGATCGTAGAAGCGCAAGGCGAGCTGGAAGAGTGTCGACTTGCCCGCGCCTGACGGGCCGACCACCGCCAGGGTCTCGCCCGGCTTTACCGCCAGCGAGAAATCGTGGAGCGCGCTGACCTCGCGCCGCGTCGGATAGCGGAAGGTGACGCTCCGATATTCGAGCGCGCCGCGCGCCGGCACGGGCAAAGGCCGCGGGTCGGCCGGCGCCTTGATCTCCGGTTCCTCTGCGAGCAATTCGGCGACCCGCCCGGCGGCGCCGGCGGCGCGCAGCAAATCGCCATAGACTTCGGTCAGCGCCCCGAAGGCGCCGGCGATGAGGCCGCCGGTCAGCACGAAGGCGGCGATGGTGCCGCCGCTGATCCGCCCGGCCTGGACGTCGATCGCGCCCTGCCACATGACGAGGGTGATCGCGCCGAAGATGAGGCCGATCACCGCCGCGGTCATCATTGCGCGGATGGTGATGCGGCGGCGCGCGGTCTCGAACACCCGCTCGACCGCCTCGCGGAAGCGGCTCGCCTCGCGCGGCTGCTGGCCGAAAGCCTGGACGATCTTCATCGCGCCCAGCACCTCGTCGACCATCGCCCCGACGTCCGCCACCCGATCCTGGGTCTGGCGCGAGATCGTCCGCACCTTGCGGCCGAGCAGGACGATCGGCATCACGATGATCGGGATTCCGACCAGCAGCATCGCGGTCAGCTTGGGCGCCAGCGCGAAGAGGTAGGCGATGGCGCCGATCCCCATCACCGCGTTGCGGAGCGCGACCGAAACGGTCGAGCCGACGACCTGCTCGATGATCGCGGTATCCGCGGTGAGGCGCGAGGCGATCTCCGACGGCCTGTTCTCCTCGAAGAAGGAGGGTGCGAGGCGAAGCAAATTGCGCTGAACCGCCTGGCGGATGTCGGCGACCACCCGTTCGCCGAGCCAGGAGACGAAATAGTAACGGAAGGCGGTGGCGACCGCCATGACCAGCACGATCAGCAGCAGGAGCTTGAACCAGCGGCCGATGTCGCCGCCATGGGCCGCGAAGCCGCGGTCGATGATCAGGCGGAAGGCGCCGGGAATGGCGACGGTCGCCCCCGCCGCGACCAGCAAGGCGAGCACGGCGCCGACGACATGGCCCCGGTAACAGGCGATGAAGCGCCAGATGACGATGAGGTTCGCCAGCCGGCGCGGTGCTGGGGGATTGGCGCTCATGGTTTCGGGGGCGGGCAACGGGTCGGCCATGCGGGCGGCCTACCAACGGAAGCGCGTGTGCTCAATGGCGCGCGCGGGACGCTTTCGCCGGGATCTTCCGGGTTTCTCCGGTTGACGGCCCCTCCGGCGGCCCCCATGCAGGCCTTAATGCTTTACGACGCCTATGAAATGCAGCGCTCGCTGCTCGCCGGCGCCAGCACGCTCGCCAATATCGGCGCCGGCTGGCTCCAGAATCCCGTCAACCCCTTCGCCTACAGCCAGGCGGGGCCGATCGTCGCCTCGGCGCTCGACGTCTTCGCCCATGCGGCGGCGCCGCGCGGCAAGCCGAATTTCGGGCTCGACGAGACGATCGTCGACGGCCGGACCGTCGCCGTCCGCGAGGAGATCGTGCTCCGCAAGGCCTTCGGCCAATTGAAGCATTTCCGCCGCGAGGGCGTGGAAGGCGGGCCAAGGCTGCTTATCGTGGCGCCGATGTCGGGCCATCATGCGACCCTGCTTCGCGGCACGGTCGAGCGGATGCTGCCGCGCCACGACGTCTTCATCACCGACTGGCGCGACGCCAAATTGGTCCCGCTCGACGCGGGCCGCTTCGATCTCGACGATTATGTCGATTATCTGATCGCCTTCCTGGAGACGGTCGGCCCGGGTGCGCACATGCTCGCCGTCTGCCAGCCCGCCGTGCCGGCTTATGCCGCCGCCGCCTTGATGAGCGCCGACAGGCATCCCGCGCGGCCGCGCACGCTGACCATGATGGGCGGCCCGATCGACACCCGCCGCGCGCCGACCGCGGTCAACACGCTCGCCACCCATCGCCCTTATGCCTGGTTCGAGCAGAATGTGATCGCGACCGTCCCTTATTCCTATCCGGGAGCCGGGCGGGCGGTCTATCCGGGCTTCCTCCAGCTCGCCGGCTTCATGGCGATGAATCTGGGCGAGCATCTCATCAGCCATTGGGAGATGTTCAAGCATCTGGTCGAGGGCGACGGCGAGGGCGCCGAGGCGACCAAGGCGTTCTACGACGAATATCGCTCGGTCTGCGATATGACCGCCGAATTCTATTTGCGGACGGTCGATGCGGTGTTCCAGCGCCATTTGCTGCCGAAGGGCGAATTGACCCATTGCGGGCGCAAGGTCGATCCCGCTTCGATCGAGGATATCGGCCTGCTCGCGATCGAAGGCGAGCGCGACGACATTTCCGGCATCGGCCAGACCCGCGCGGCGCTCGACATCGCGACGTCGCTGCCGGCGAAGCTGAAGAAATACCATCTCGCCAAAGGCGTCGGCCATTACGGCATCTTCAACGGCGGCAGATGGCGCGACCGCATCGCGCCGGTGGTCGAGCAGTGGATTGCGGGGCACGACGGCTGACGCCGTCACCCCGGCGGAGGCCGGGGTCCCAGCGGGTGAAAGGCACGGCGGCTAATCTCACTGGGACCCCGGCCTTCGCCGGGGTGACGGGCGGGTCAGCCCGCCCGTTTCGCCGTGACGAAATAATCGAGCGACTTGTTGTCGGAGAGGTGGAAGCCGCGCGTCGGGGTCCAGGCGAGGCCGGTGACGTCGATCGTCTCCAGCCCGGCATCCTGCAGCAGGGCGCAGAGTTCCTCGGGGGTGACGAACTTCTCCCAATCGTGCGTGCCTTTGGGGATGCGGCCGGTGCCTTCGCCGAGCACGATCATCATCAGCCGCGACAGCGCGGTGCGGTTCGGCGTCGAGAGGATGAGGAGGCCGTCCTCGTCGAGCGCGCCGGCAAGGCCGTGGAGGAAGTCGCGCGGGGCGGCGACATGCTCGATCACCTCCATCGACGCGACGAGGTCGTATTTCCCGTCCAGCGCCTCGACGCTGCCGGCGCGATAATCGATGTCGAGACCCTGGCCGAGCGCATGGCCGCGCGCGGCGGCGATATTCTCCGGCGCCGCGTCGACGCCGGTCACCTCTGCGCCGAGCCGGGCGAGCGGTTCGGTCAGCAGCCCGGCGCCGCAGCCGACATCGGCGGCGCGGCGGCCCTCGAGCGGCTTCAGGCTGCATTCGTCGAGGCCCCAATGCTGGTCGATCCGGTCGCGCAGATAAGCAAGCCGCACGGGGTTCAGCTTGTGGAGCATCGCCGATCCGCCCTTCGGGTCCCACCAGTCGGCGGCGAGGCGGCCGAAATGCTCCGCCTGCAGAGGATCGATCGTGCCGGTTGCCGTGCTCATTCCCCCCACCTATCAGGGCCGCGCTCCTTTCCCAACGCCGAAGCCCCTCCGATGGACCATTTCGACCTGCGAAACGGCGTCCTCCATTGCGAGGACGTGGCCCTGCCGGAGATTGCGGCGGCGGTCGGCACGCCCGTCTATGTCTATTCGACGGCGACGATGCGGCGTCATGCGAAGGTGCTGCGGTCCGCGCTCGCGCCGCTCGGCGATCCGCTCATCGCTTATGCGGTCAAGGCCAATCCGAACCAGGCGGTGCTGGCGACGCTCGCGCGCGAGGGGCTGGGGGCGGACGTCGTGTCGGGCGGCGAATATCGCCGCGCGCGGGCGGCCGGAATTCCCCCGGAGAAGATCGTCTTTTCGGGCGTCGGCAAGATCGCGGAGGAAATGGCGCTGGCGCTCGACGGCGGCCTCTACCAGTTCAACCTCGAATCGCTCGCCGAGGCGGAGATGCTGTCGCAGGTCGCCGCCGCGCGCGGGCAGGAGGCGCCGGTCGGCTTCCGCATCAATCCCGACGTCGCAGCCGGGTCGCACGCCAAGATCTCGACCGGCGCGGCGGAGAACAAGTTCGGCATCGCCCTCGGCGACGCGATCGAGGCCTATGCCCGCGCGGCCGCCCTGCCCGGTCTCCGGGTCCAGGGCGTCGCCGTCCATATCGGCAGCCAGTTGACCGATCTCGCGCCGCTGGAGACCGCCTTTGCCCGCGTCGGCGCGCTGATCGCCGAGCTTCGCGCCGCGGGGCATCGGATCGAGATCGCCGATCTGGGCGGCGGGCTTGGGGTGCCTTACGATCCCGCCCTGAAGCCGCCGCCCTCGCCCGAAGCCTATGGCGCGATGGTCGCGCGGATCGCCGGCGGCTGGGGGGCGCGGCTGGTCTTCGAGCCGGGGCGGCTGATCACCGGCAATGCCGGCGTCTTGCTCACGCGGCTGATCCGGGTGAAGCCGGGCCTCCGCCATCCCTTCCTGGTCGTCGACGCGGCGATGAACGACCTCATGCGCCCCGCCCTCTACGACGCCTGGCACGCGATCGAGGCGGTGGCGCCGCGCGGCGGGCACATGGTCGCCAATGTCGTCGGCCCGGTCTGCGAGACCGGCGACACCTTCGCCACGGCGCGGGAGATGGACGCGGCCGAGCCGGGCGATCTCCTCGTCTTCCGCACGGCCGGCGCTTATGCCGCCGCCATGTCGAGTAGCTACAACAGCCGCCCGCTGACGCCGGAGGTGCTGGTCGACGGCGACCGCTGGGCGGTGGTGCGCCCGCGCCAGGATGTCGAGGCGTTGATCGCGGGAGACCGGATGCCGCCCTGGTTTTAGGCCTTATCCTCCCCGGGACGGGGAGGGGGACCGCACGAAGTGCGGTGGAGGGGGGTCGTGCCAGGTGCTGAGCCCGCCCCCTTCGTGCCAGGTGCTGAACCCCCTCCACCGCCGTTCCGGCGGTCCTCCTCCCCGTTCCGGGGAGGAAAGGGGAGGTGTCATTTGCATCGGCGCGGCCAGCGGCTAAGACGCCGGGCGATGGCCCGCATCGTCATGAAATTCGGCGGCACTTCGATGGCGGGCATCGAGCGTATCCGCCATGTCGCGCAACTGGTGAAGCGCGAGGCGGAGGCGGGACACCGGCTTGCCGTCGTCGTCTCGGCGATGGCGGGGGAGACGGACCGGCTGATCCAATTCTGCCGCGAGGCTTCCTCGCTCTACGATCCGCGCGAATATGACGTGGTCGTCGCCTCGGGCGAGCAGGTGACGAGCGGCCTTCTCGCCATCACCCTCCAGGGCATGGGGCTCAACGCCCGTTCCTATATGGGCTGGCAGCTTCCGATCCGCACCTCGGGCCATGCCGCCGCCCTGATCGAGGGGATCGATGCCGGCGTGCTCGAACGCGTCTTCGCCGAGGGCGGGATCGCGGTCATTCCCGGCTTCCAGGGCGTCAGCGAGACGGGCGACGTCGCGACGCTGGGCCGCGGCGGATCGGACACGTCGGCGGTGGCGCTGGCGGCGGCGCTGAAGGCGGACCGCTGCGACATCTATACCGACGTCGACGGCGTCTACACGACCGATCCGCGCATCGTGCCGCGCGCGCGCAAGCTCCCCGCCGTCACCTTCGAGGAGATGCTGGAGCTCGCCTCGGTGGGCGCGAAGGTGCTGCAGACCCGCTCGGTCGGCCTCGCCATGCGCGAGAAGGTGCCGGTGCGCGTCCTCTCCTCCTTCGAGGACCGGCCGGGCACCATCATTGTCGGCGACGACCAGATCGAGGAATTTGAGATGGAACGGCAAATCATCACCGGCATCGCCTATGACAAGAACGAGGCGCGGGTGACGCTGACCGGCGTGCCCGACCGGCCCGGCGCGGTCGCCGCGATCTTCACGCCGCTCGCCGAGGCGAACGTCAATGTCGACATGATCGTCCAGAGCGTGCCCCGGGCGGGCCAGAGCAGCGATTTGACCTTCACCGTCCCGACGGCGTCGCTCGTCCAGACCCGCGACATTTTGGAGAAGGTACGCGAAGCGGCCGGTTTCGACGAGATCCTGACCGACACCAATGTCGTCAAGGTGAGCGCGGTTGGGGTGGGGATGCGCAGCAATGCCGGCATCGCCGCGAAGATGTTCCAGGCGCTCGCCGGGCGCGGCATCAACATTCTCGCGATCACCACGTCGGAGATCAAGGTCTCGGTGCTGATTCCGGAGGAATATACCGAGCTGGCGGTGCGGGTGCTTCACACGACCTACGGGCTGGATGCGGAGGAGGGGGAATGAGCGCGGATCGGGAGGGGACAGGCCCGAAAGCCCCTCCCCTCGATGGATGGGATGCCGCTAAGGCTGCTTCCGGGGGAAGCAGCCAGGCATCCCATGGATTGGGGAGGGGTGAGGCTGGAGACCCACTCGGCTCTACGTCCAACCACACCCCCACCCTTCCCTCCCCCATCGAGGGGGAGGGTTCAATCGGGCACGACCGTCTGCGCAGGTTGATGAAGCGGGGCACCGACTTCCTCGGCTGCGAGGTCGCGGTCCTGGGCGGGGCGATGAGCTGGATTTCGGAGCGCAACCTCGTCTCCGCTTTGTCCAATGCCGGCGCGTTCGGGGTGATCGCCTGCGGGGCGATGCCGCCGGACCTGCTCGATACCGAGATCGCCGAGACGAAAAAGCGCACCGGGCGGCCGTTCGGCGTCAACCTCATCACCATGCATCCGCAGCTTTCGGAGCTGATCGACGTATGCGCGCGCCACCGGGTCAGCCATGTCGTGCTCGCCGGCGGGCTGCCGCCGCCCGGCGCGATCGATCGGATCAAGGGCAATGGCGCCAAATTGATCTGCTTCGCCCCGGCTTTGGCTTTGGCGAAGAAGTTGCTGCGCTCCGGCGTCGACGCGCTCGTCATCGAGGGGATGGAGGCGGGCGGCCATATCGGCCCGGTCTCGACCTCGGTCCTCGCCCAGGAGATCTTGCCGCCGCTTGCGGGCGAGATCCCGATCTTCGTCGCCGGTGGCATCGGCCATGGCGGGCTGATCGCCGGCTATCTGGAGATGGGCGCGGTCGGGGTCCAGCTCGGCACGCGCTTCGTCTGCGCGAGCGAATGCATCGCCCATCCCAATTTCAAGAAGGCCTTCATCCGCGCCTCGGCGCGCGATGCCATTACCAGCGTCCAGATCGATCCGCGGCTGCCGGTCATTCCGGTCCGGGCGCTGAAGAACCGGGAGATGGAATCCTTCGCCGCCAAGCAGCGCGAGGTCGCCGATCTGCTCGACCGCGGCGCGGTCGAGATGGCCGAGGCCCAGCTCCAGATCGAGCATTATTGGGCGGGCGCGCTGCGGCGGGCGGTGATCGAGGGCGATATCGAGCGCGGCTCGGTCATGGCCGGCCAGTCGGTCGGCATGGTCCGCGAGGAGGCGCCGGCGGCCGAGATATTGCGCCAGTTGGTCGACGAGGCCGCGCATGCGCTGGAGCGGCGGTCGACGCATGGGTGACTTCAGACCGACCTGAATACCTTCACCGTTCGGGCTGAGCTTGTCGAAGCCCTCCCTTTCCCTTTGCAGTAGAAAAGAAGGAATGGGCTTCGACAAGCTCAGCCCGAACGGAGTTTGAGTAGCCGATAAGTTGAGAAATGGGATGGAGGGGATGATGCTGGACAGACGGACGTTCCTTGCGGCGGGCGCGGCGAGTGGGGCCCTCATCGCTTTCCCCGAATTCGCGCTTGCGGCGCCGGCGCCGGGGCGCTCGCCGCAGCTTGCGGCCCTGTTCGATGCGCTGTTCCAGGAGCAGCTTCGCCAGCGGCCGGAGCTGGCGACGCAGCTCGGGCTCGACAAGGGCGCCAATGCCGATCTCCGCGCCAGGCTCGGCGACGGAAGCCCCGCCGGCCGCGCGGCGCTCAAGGCGCGGACCGAGGAGGATATAAGCCGCCTCCAGCGGATCGATCCAGCGCATCTGTCGCCGGCCGACCGGCTCGATTGGGAGACGATCCTCTACACCCGCCGCTCGGCCGCCGACGTGCAGCGGTTCGATTTCGGCGGCTTCGGCTACGGGCCGTCGCCTTATGTCGTGACCCAGCTCACCGGCGCCTATCAATCCGTCCCCGATTTCCTCGACACCAAGCATCCGATCGAGACCAAAGCCGACGCCGAGGCCTATCTGGCGCGGCTTTCGGCCTTCGCGCGCAACCTCGATTTCGAGACGGCGCAGATGAAGCACGATGCCGGCATGGGCATCGTGCCGCCCGATTTCATCCTCGACACCGCGCTCGACCAGATGGTGAAGACGCGCCTTCCCTCGGCCGAGGCGACGCCGGTCCGCTCGATCGTCCGGCGGGCGGCGGCCAAGGGGCTGGGCGAATCCTATGGGCGCGACGCGGCGCGGATCTGGGACGCCGAAATCGCGCGGGCGCTCGACCGGCAGATCGAAGAGACGCGGGCGATGCGGGCGAAGGCGGTGCACGATGCCGGCCTCTGGCGGCTGCCGCAGGGCGAGGCTTTCTACGAAGCGGCGCTCCACAATACGACCACCACCCGGCTCAGCCCGGACGAGGTCCACAAATTCGGGCTCGACCAGGCGCGCGATCTCGGCGCGCGGCTCGACGCCGAGCTTCGGCGCCAGGGCTTCACCGGCGGCACGATCGGGCAGCGCATGGCGGCGCTCTACGAGGATCCGCGCCAACTCTATCCGAACACGGATGCGGGCAAGGCCGAGGCGATCGCTTATTGCAACGGCCGGCTGGACGCGATCCGCGGCCGGCTGCCGGCCATGTTCGAGCGGTTGCCCTCCTACAAGTTCGAGGTCAGGCGGGTGCCGCCGCAGACCGAGGCGGGCGCGGCCTCGGCCTTCTCGCAAGGGCCGGCGCTCGATGGCTCGCGGCCGGGCATCGTCTATTTCAACCTGCACGACAGCGCCGAATGGCCGAAATTCTGCCTGGCGACGACCATCTATCATGAAGGCCTGCCGGGCCATCAGCTCGAAGGCGGGCTGGCGCTGTCGAACAATTCATTGCCGCTGATCCGCAAGGTCGGCTTCTTCTCCGGCTATGGCGAGGGCTGGGCGCTTTATGCCGAGCAGCTCGCCGACGAGATGGGCATGTACGAGGACGATCCGCTCGGGCGGCTGGGCTATCTCAAATTCCAGCTCTTCCGCGCCAATCGCTGCGTCGTCGACACCGGCATCCACCATTTGCGCTGGAGCCGCGAGCAGGCGATCCGCCACTTCGTCGAGCAGGAAGGCGAGGCGCCGGGCTTCGCGACGCGCGAGGTCGAGCGCTATTGCGTCATGCCCGGGCAGGCGTGCAGCTACAAATTGGGCCATTCGGTGTTCGTGGATCTGCGCGGCAAGGCGAAGGCGGCGCTTGGGGCGCGTTTCGACATCAAGGCTTTTCACAGCGCCGTTCTGGGCACGGGGCGGGTGCCGCTCGACATCTTGCGCGCCCATGGCGAGGCGTGGATCGCGTCGCAGCGGCGCGCAGCCTGAGCCGCTGAGCCCCCGATAATATGTTTCCCGGCGAAAGCCGGGACCCAGGACTGAGTCTGAACTGGGCCCCGGCTTTCGCCGGGGAACTTTGAGCTGAAGAGAGTGCCGGGCAGCAGCTCAAGGCCCGCCGCCTGTCCGATCCCGCCGTCCGGGCTCGGCTCAGGCGGGGGAGGGGGTGAAGCGCCGCGCCTGCGTCATTCGGTAGATGCCCAATACCGCCTGGAAGAGCCAGACGATCGTCGTCACCACGATCGCGATCTTGAGCGCGAGGTTGACGCTGGTCTGCAGCTCCGCCGCCTTGGCCGCGGGCATGCCGGTCGAGACCACGACCACCCAATGCCCGGCATGATAGAGGAGGGCGAGCACGGCAAGGCCGCCGAGCGTCGTCAGCGCGGCGAGCGCCGTCCGCAGGGTCCGCCAGCGCGGCCGCAGCCACTGGACGAGATTGTGGACGAGCCGGGCGGCGATCAGCGCGAAGATCGGCCAATAAAGCGCGGCGAAGATCGGCGCCGGCTGGAGCCGGAAGTCGCGCCCGCCGGCGACGAAGGGGAGGCCGACGAGGCCGCTCCACCAGATCAGGAAAACGATGCTGAGCGCGACCTCGATCGCGGATTCCCACGGCCCCGGCTGCTTGTCCTTGACCTCGGCGAGGTTGCCCGGATCCCATTTCTGCAGGTGCTCGGCCGGGAAGCCGGCTCGTTCCAGGACGACGAAGACGATGGTCACGATCGCGACGTTGATCAAAGCCGAGATCCACAGGCCGGCAAGCGCCTGGCCGATCGCGTGGAGCACGTCGTAATCGTTGAACAGCAGGTTCACGGCCGCGACGACGACGAAGATCGCGACGACGACCGCAAGCACGATCCGCAGCACCGAGAGGTAGAAAGGGAAGACGTCCGGCCCGATCAGATATTGCTGCTTCCAGTAACGGGCGGCGACGACCCAGGGATGGCCGAAATCGCGCAGCAGCTTTTTCGTCTCGTCCTCGTCGAGCGGGCGGCCGAGCATTGCTTCGCGCTCCTCGATCCGGCTGGCGATCACGTCGTGCAGCTCGGCGGAGATGTCCGCGGCCCGATTGCGGGGCAGGCTGCGCCGGATCGCGGCGATATAGCGGTCAACGAGGTTCATCATTGCCTTCCTTCGTGAGCAGGCGATCGATCGAGGCCCCGATCGCGGACCATTCGGCATGGAGACGGGCGAGGATCGCCTCGCCGTCGGTGGAGAGACGGTAGAAGCGCTTGCTGCGCCCATCCTCGCGCCATTCGCTGGTCAGGAGGCCCTGGGCCTCCAGCCGGCGCAGCAGCGGATAGAGCGCGCCTTCCTCGATCAGGAGGCCGGCTTCCTCGAGCACGATGCGCAGCGTGTAGCCGTAGCGTTCCTCGCGAAGCGCCGCGAGCACCGCAAGGACGAGCGAGCCCCGGCGCAGCTCGGTGCGCAATTTGTCGAAAAGATCGTCGGCGATGGGCATGCTGTGTATCACATCCTGTGTTTCATACACTATATGATACACAGTGTTGGCGTTGGCAAGCTTTTTTTAGGCGGCGCGCGACCTTCTTGTGCTCCGGCGAAGGCCGGAGCCCGGTTACGAAGTCAGTCTGGACCGCGGCCCTTCGACTCTGCTCAGGACATGCTTTCGCCGGGGACACATATCTTCAAAAGCAGACGGCCGATCGCGGCCGCGCCGCGACCGAGCGGACGAACCGTGATTAGATGCAGCCCATCCTCCCCATCGATGGGAGGATGAGGCGCCTCGTTCGTCCCCCCGGACGAAACTTGGCGGCGCCTCATGGTGGGGGGCTGTCCGCCGGTACTGCGCTCTGTGTCGAACATCACCCCTCCCGACCCTCCCCATCGAGGGGAGGGCGATAAGCCCATCGCGGGGAGGGGTTGAGATAGTGGTGGCGAAAGAGGCCGAGCCTTGGTGCGCGCTCGTCTCGCCGGGACGCGGCGAAGCGACAGCCGTTGGATGGCGGCGCCATATCTGTTAGCGGGCGCCATGCCCACTACCTCGGCCGCTTCCGCCCGCGAGATATTGACCGGGCTGCACGACGTGATGGCGTCGCGGGCGAGCGCGCAGGCCAAGCTCAACAAGGTGGTCAAGATCATCGCCGACGCGATGGCGAGCGAGGTCTGCTCGATCTATCTGCTGCGCGATGGCGTGCTCGAGCTCTATGCGACGGTCGGCCTCAACCAGAGCGCGGTCCACGTCACCAAGCTGGCCTTGGGCGAGGGCCTGGTCGGCACGATCGCGCGCGACGTCGCCGCGCTCAACCTCGCGGAGGCGGTCAGCCATCCCGAATTCGCCTATCGCCCCGAGACCGGCGAGGAATTGTTCCACAGCTTTGCCGGGGTTCCGATCGTTCGGCGCGAGCGGGCGATCGGCGTGCTTTCGGTCCAGCATGCCGATCCGCGCGCTTATGACGATGTCGAGATCGAAGCGCTGCAGACGGTGGCGATGGTGCTTTCGGAGCTGATCGCCAATGCCGGCCTTGCCGACCGCGCCGCCGCCGCCGAGCCCTCGGCGCGCGACCAGGGCTCGGCCCGCCTCCAGGGGCTGAAGATCGTCACCGGGATGGCGCAGGGCGTCGCCGTCTACCACCAGCCGCGAATCCTCATCGAGCATACGGTCGCCGAAGATGTCGAGGCGGAGCGCCACCGCGTCTATTCGGCCTTCCGCAAGATGCGCGAGCAGATCGACAATATGGCGAGCCTCGCCGAGTTCGGCACCGTCGGCGAGCATCAGGAGGTGCTCGAGACCTACAAGATGTTCGCCTATGACGAGGGCTGGTCGCGCCGGATCAACGAGGCGATCGACAGCGGCCTCACCGCCGAGGCGGCGATCGAGCGGGTGCGCCAGCGCATGCAGATGCGGATGCGCGAGATCGACGATCCGTTGCTTCGCGACCGCATGCACGATCTCGACGACCTGTCGAACCGGCTGCTTCGGATCGTCTCCGGCCGGCTCGGCACGGCGGCGCAGATGGGCCTTGCCGGCGACGCCGTGCTGATCGCGCGCAACCTCGGCCCGGCGGAATTGCTCGAATATGACCGGCGGCGGCTGAAGGGCGTGATCCTGGAGGAAGGATCGCTGACCGCCCATGTCACCATCGTCGCGCGCGCCATGGGCGTGCCGATGCTCGGCCGCATCCGCGACGTCCGCCAGGCGATCGGCGAGGGCGACGAGGTTTTGCTCGACGGCGGCGAGGGCGTCGCCTTCGTCCGCCCGACCCAGGCGATCGAGGATGCGTTCCGGTCGAAATTGCTGATCTCGCAGAAACGGCGCGCCGAGTTCGCGGCGCTTCGCGACCTGCCGCCGGTGACGAAGGACGGGATGCGGATCGGCGTGATGATGAATGCCGGCCTTCGCGACGACGTCGCCGCGCTCGACATGGTCGGCGCCGACGGGATCGGCCTGTTCCGCACCGAGTTCCAGTTCCTGGTCTCGGCGACACTGCCCCGGCGCGAGAGCCAGCAGCGCCTCTACAAATCGGTGCTCGACGCCGCCGGCGACAAGGAGGTGGTGTTCCGCACCGTCGACGTCGGCGGCGACAAGGCTCTGCCCTATCTCGACCTCGGCGACGGCGAGGCCGAGGAGAATCCGGCGATGGGCTGGCGGGCGCTGCGCCTCGCGCTCGATCGCGACGGGCTGATGAAGGCGCAGGCGCGCGCCCTCCTGGAAGCCGCGGCCGGGCGCGAGCTCAACGTCATGTTCCCGATGATCTCCGAACCGTGGGAGTTCGACGAGGCCAAGGCTTTGGTCGAGCAGCAGCGCGAATGGCTCGCGGGCCGCCGCAAATTGCTGCCGCTCTCGGTCCGCTACGGCGCGATGCTCGAAGTGCCCGCGCTCGCCGAGACGCTCGACCTGCTGCTGCCCAAGGTCGATTTCCTGTCGATCGGCACCAACGATCTCACCCAGTTCCTGTTCGCCGCCGACCGCGCCCATCCCAAGCTCGCCGAGCGCTACGACTGGCTGTCGCCGGCGATCCTGCGCTTCCTGCGGCGGGTGATCCGCCAGGCCGACGAGGCCGACGTCCGCGTCGGCGTCTGCGGCGAGATGGGCGGGCGGACGCTGGAGGCGATGGCCCTGATCGGCATCGGCCTCACCCGCTTCTCGATCACCCCGGCCGCGATCGGCCCGATCAAGGCGATGGTGCGCTCGCTCGACCGCGGATTGCTCCTCCCGGCGGTCGAGGCGATGCTGGCGGCGCCGCCCGATAATCTGCGTGGTGCGTTGATGCGCTGGGCCGAAGAAAATGAGGTCTCGATCGGATAAACGGGGCCGCTTGCGGCGCCTCGGTTGACAAGCACGCGTCGCTGCGGCGACATGATCGAAATCCAACCGAAATGGAAGGAACGGGACGCACTCGATGGCCGATCTGGATCAGGAATCGACGTCCGGCCCGCCGCCGATCGGCGACCGCCTCCGCGAGGCGCGCGAGGCGCGGGGCCTCAGCCTCGACGACGTGGCGCGGCAGACGCGGATCCCGATCCGTCATCTCGAGCATATCGAGCGCGAGGAATGGGACGCGCTTCCGGCCATCACCTACAGCGTCGGCTTCGTCCGCTCCTACGGCAATGCGATCGGGCTGGACGGCCCGGCGCTCGGCGCGGAGCTGCGCGAGCAGCTCGGCGGCGCGCGCAGCGCCGGCGCCCCGGTCACGGCTTATTACGAGCCGGCCGACCCGGCGCGGGTGCCGCCGCGCTGGATCGCCTGGGCCGCCGCCTTGCTCGCGATCCTCCTCGTCGCCGGTTACCTCGCCTGGCGCAGCCACGCGGTGGGCAATGCCGACGCGGTCGGCCCGCCCGCCGCCGAGGTGCCGCCGCCCACGGCCGCGACGTCGCCGAGGCCGCAATCCGGGGCGCCCGTTCCGCCGGCCAATGCGACCGGCCCCGTCTCCCTCACGGCGACCCAGGATGTGTGGGTGCGCGTCTATGAGGGCGGGAGCGACAAGACCCTGTTCCAGGGCCTGATGAAGGCCGGCCAGACCTGGCAGGTGCCGGCCGACGCGCAGGCGCCGGAGATCCGCACCGGCCGCCCGAACGTCCTCAAGGTCGCTGTCGGCACCGCCGCCATCCCGCCGCTCGGCCCGCCCGAGACGATGGTCAAGAATGTGAGCCTGCGGCCGGCGGACCTCGTCGCCCGCGCCCGCGGCGCGCCGCCGCCGGCGGCCGCTCCCGCTCCGGCGCGGCGCGAGGCCGCCGCGCGGCGGCGTCCGCCGCCGGCGCCGGTGCCGGTGACGCCGCCCGCCGCGGTCCCGCCCGCCGCGCCTCTGGCTCCGTCTTCCAATGGGGCCGTTCCACCCGCGCAATAACCTCTTCAACCGCGCGCCCGTCCGATCTACAGTCGCCGCGCGGGAAAGAGGAGGCGGGGGAAAGCCATGCGTTTTCATCTGATTGGCCTGGTGCTGCTGGCCAGCGTCGCAATCCCGGCGGCGGCCCAGCGGCCGGAATCGGTCGACAAGAGGCTCGACCGGCTCGAGCAGGAATTGCGCGCGGTCCAGCGCCGCGTCTTCCCCGGCGCGCAGGGGCCGGTCCTCGCCCCCGAAATGGAGCAGCAGGCGGCCGCCCCGCCGCCCGCCGGCGTGCCGGCGTCGAGCGCCGCCGCCGATATCAACGCCCGGCTCGATTCGATCGAGGCGCAGCTTCGCACCCTGACCGGCCAGGCCGAGCAGAATGCGAACCGCGAGCGGACGATCGAGGAGGGGCTGGCCGAGCTCCGCCGGACGACCGGCAGCCGCCTCGACGCGCTCGAGCACGCCGCTTTGGCCGCGAGCCAGGCGGCGCCCGCGGCCGAACCGCAGGCGCCGCCGCCCGCCGCCCCGCCGCCGCGCCAGGCCTCGCGCCGGACCGCCGCCGCCCATGTTGCCGAACATGCCGCCGAGCCGGCCCCGGCCGCGTCCGGCGACGGAGCCTCGACATCCGGCGCGACCGGCGATGCCGAGACCGCCTACAATGAAGGCTTCCACCTCTGGGAGCAGAAGAAATATGCCGCCGCCCAGCAGGTGCTGGAGCAGGCCGCGCGCGACCATCCCGACAGCAAATGGGCGAGCTGGGCGCGCAATCTCGCCGGCCGCGCCTATCTCGACGCCGGACGCCCGGCGACCGCCGCCAAGACCTTCCTCACCAATTACCAGAGCGATCCCAAGGGCGAACGGGCGCCCGACAGCCTCTATTTCCTCGGCCAGGCCCTGGTTGCGCTCAACAAGCCGAGCGATGCCTGCAAGGCCTATGACGAGCTGCAGGACGTTTACGGCGCGAACATGCGGACCTGGCTGAAGCAGCAGCTCCCCACCGCCCGTTCCGAGGCCAAGTGCCGGAAAGCAAGCGCGGATTAGGACCTTGTTATCCTCCCCGTCCTGGGGAGAGGTTGACGCCGTCTGCCTTTATCCTCCCCGGGACGGGGAGGGTGTTGGAGCTTTGGACTGCCCCCGGCAGTCCAAGATCGTGTCCGGGGGACACGATCTCGCTCCAACACAACCGCAGGTTGGTGGAGGGGGTTCAGCACCTGGCACGGCCCCCCCTCCACCGCCGTTCCGGCGGTCCCCCTCCCCGTTCCGGGGAGGACATAGAGGGTGGAGCCGTTCTTTTCGGGCTCGTTTCGCCCGGCTGAAAACCGCTCTAAGCTGGCGCGATGACGCCGCGCAGCCTGCCGCCCGATGCCGTCGCCCGTTTCGCGGCCGATCTTCGCGCGCTGCTGCCGGACGCGGAAGGGATCGGGCTCGCCGTGTCGGGCGGGCCGGACAGCCTCGCGCTTCTCCTGCTCGCGGCCGCCGCCTTGCCGGGCCGGGTCGCGGCGGCGACGGTCGACCACGGCCTGAGGCCCGAGGCGGCGGCCGAGGCGGATTTCGTCGGTGCGATCTGCGCGGAGCTCGGCGTGCCGCACGCCATCTTGCGCGCGATCGTGCCGCCCGGCGCCAGCGTCCAGGCGCAGGCGCGGGCGGCGCGCTATGAAGCGCTCGCCGGCTGGGCGCGGGCGGACGGGCTGCGGGCAATGCTCACCGCCCATCACCAGGACGACCAGGCCGAGACCCTGGCGATGCGCCTCGCCCGCGGCGCCGGGATCGGCGGCCTCGCCGGCATTCGCGCCGGGTCGGAGATAAGCGGCCTTCTCGTCTGCCGGCCGTTGCTCGGCTGGCGGCGCGCGGCGCTCCGGGCGCTGGTCGAGCAAGCGGGGCTGCGGCCGGTCGCCGATCCGAGCAACGAGGACGAACGCTACGACCGGGTGCGGATGCGCCGCGATCTCGCCGAAGCGCACTGGCTCGATCCCGCCGCGCTCGCCCGCAGCGCGGCGGCGCTGGCCGAGGCGGAGCAGGCGCTCGACTGGGCGGCGGAGAGGCTCGAAGCGGAGCGGGTGCGGGAAGAGGGGGGCGGGCTGCGGCTCGATCCGTCCGGCCTTCCGCCCGAGCTGCTGCGGCGCCTCCTGCTCCGCTGCCTCTCCCGTATCGACCCCGGGGGCGCGCCGCGCGGCGCGCAGGTGACGGCCCTGCTCGCGACGTTGCGCGAGGGCGGGAAGACGACGCTCGGCCGCGCCCTCTGCCGCGGCGGCACCGATTATCGCTTCGCGCCCGCGCCGCCGCGCCGCCGGGGCTAGCGGATCGAAATAAACCCCCTCTCCCCAGGGGGGAGAGGGTTGGGGTGAGGGGGCTCGGCGTTCGAGAATTATTCCGAACGCCCGACACCCTCACCAACTTCGCCTAAGCGGCAAAGCCGCCAAGGCTCCGTATCCTCTCCCCTCAAGGGAGAGGGAGTTCAGGATATCCTCTCTTCGAGGGAGAGGGAATCAGGATTGGATGTCGATCCGTCCCAGGGGGCCGCCCGCGCGGGCGATCGGGAACGCGCCCCGTCGGCGCCGCGTTGCTTGCGGGTTGCGTATCAGGAGGACAGTCATGGCCGAACCCGAAAAGGAACGAATCGTCTATGTGAGGGGCCGCAGCGGCGGGGGCGTGGCGGCGGCCGCCTTGCTGGTCCTCGCTCTGCTCGTCATCCTCTTTCTGTTCTTCGGGCGCGGGCTGCTCCACCGCGGCACGACCCGGACGATCGACGCCAACGTCCATGTCGGCGCCGGCATGACCGGCTGATTATCCACCTGTAAATATTAGATTTTTTTGAAAAAGGTCATGATCGGCGCGCGCCCGCGCGGCCGAAAGCGACGGACGGTGCCCTCAGCGGGACGAAGGCCCGGCGGACCGGAACACCCTCCGGACGCGGCGGTTGGTTAACGATCGGGGGGCGCACGCGGACAGGCCCTCAAGACGTCCGCCATCAATGGAGACCAGGATGATCGTCAAATCCATCGCCGCCGCCGCAATCCTCGCTCTGGCGTCGGCAGCGCCGGCCCAGACGACCGGAACCCCAGCCCCGGCCCCCGCCCCGCAGACCGGCGGCAGCACGACCGCCGGAACCCAGACTACCACAGGCACGCAGACCCCCGTCCCGCAGACCGACACCCAGACCGACACCCAGACCGGCGCCGGCACCACCGTCGGCACGCCTCCGCCCGCGGCCCCGCCGGCGACCTCGACGACCTCCAATATGGGGCAGACGGGCACCACCAATCCCGACGGCTCGATGGCGACGACGCCGCCGAGCGGCACGAGCACGACGGGCTGCACGCCCACGACCCGGCGCGGCACGCGCTCCGGATCGTCGACGGGCGGCACCACGTCCACTGGTGGCCGCGCCTCCAACCGGAATTGTCCGCCGTCCGGAAGCAGGACGCCGACCGGCACGACCGGAACCAATCCAGCGCCGCATTAAGGCCGGGTCGGCATTCACTTCCCCCTCTCCCTTGGGAGAGTGCGTCGAACGTTTGAGCTATTCTAAAACGCCGAGCCCCTCACCCCAGCCCTCTCCCCGCTGGGGAGAGGGAGTCTCCGCTGGGAGAGGGAGTTTCGGCGTGGAACTTTAATATGGATCAGGCTTTTACCCTGATTGGCAGGGATGGGCGAAAAGTGGTTCAGGAAAATCTGGAGCGGATCGAGGAAAGCCAGCGGCAGCTCCGCGACAATATCGAGACGTCCAGGCGGCTGACGGAAGAGGCGCGCGCGCTCGTCGAGCAGGCGCACAAGGAGCCTCATGATCTCCGCCGGGGCCGGTAGCGCCGACGCCCTCCCTTTGCGGGGAGGCGCTTTCCATCCCGCCTCGCCGCGCGCGTTGAACGATCGGCGGACACCCTCGCGGCGTGGCGGAACCGCGCGAAGCGGCCTCCCGTCCGGTGTCGGCAATCCGACATAAAGGATTGCGAATGCAGGGGCTTCCAACTAACGCGAAGGTTTGCGGAGGCGGAACCTCCATGTCTCGGGATCCCATGGATAAATCCCAAATGTTCGACGACCGGCTCGGGGAGCAGCGTTTCCAGCTCCTTGTCAATTCGGTCACCGATTACGCCATCTACATGCTCGATCCGGAGGGCTATATCGCCACCTGGAATGCCGGTGCGCGCCGCTTCAAGGGCTATGAGGAAGCGGAGATCGTCGGCCTCCATTATTCGGCCTTCTTCACCGACGAGGACAAGGCGAAGCGCCTGCCCTGGATCGCGCTCGAGGTCGCCGCGCGCGAGGGAAGGTTCGAATCGGAAGGCTGGCGCGTCCGCAAGGACGGCAGCCGCTTCTGGGCCCATGCCATCGTCGATCCGGTGCTCGATGCGGCGGGCAATCTCGTCGGTTTCGCCAAGATCACCCGCGACATCAGCGCGAAGAAGGACGCGGAACGCGCGCTCTACGAGAGCGAGCAGCGCTTCCGGATGCTCGTCCAGGGCGTTCGCGACCATGCCATCTACATGCTCGACCGGGACGGCTTCATCACCAATTGGAATACCGGCGCGGCGGCGATCAAGGGCTATAGCGAGGAGGAGATCGTCGGCCAGCATTTCTCCCGTTTCTACACCGAGGAGGACCGGGCGAACGGCGAGCCGCGGCGCGCGCTGGCGACCGCGATCGCCGAAGGCAAATATGAGAAGGAGGCGTGGCGGGTCCGCAAGGACGGCACCCGCTTCTGGGCGAGCATCGTCCTCGACCCGATCTTCGACGAGCGCGGCGAGCTTGCCGGCTTCGCCAAGATCACCCGCGACATCACCGAGCGGCGCAAGGCGCAGGAAGAGCTGGAGGAGACCCGCGCCGCCCTGTTCCAGTCGCAGAAGCTCCAGGCGCTGGGCGAGCTGACCGGCGGCATCGCCCACGATTTCAACAATCTGATGACGGTGATCCGCGGCTCGGCCGACCTGCTGCGCCGCGGCGACCTGCCCGAGGGCAAAAGGAAGCGCTATCTCGAGGCGATCGTCGAAACGGCCGACCGCGCCTCCACCCTGACCAGCCATCTCCTCGCCTTCGGCCGGCGCCAGACGTTGAAGCCGGAGGTGGTCGACCTCAACATCCGGCTCGACGCCTTCGGCGAGGTGCTCGGCCGCACGCTCGGCGGCGCCGTCGAGGTGAAGCTCGACCTCGCGCCCTGCGTGTGGCCGATCGAGGTCGATACCGCCCAGCTCGAAACGGCCCTGCTCAACGCCGCCTTCAACGCGCGGGACGCGATGCCGGAGGGCGGCCGCATCACCCTCTCCACCATCAATGTCGAGGCGGCGGACGGGGACATGGTCTGCGTCGCGATCGGCGACAACGGCCCGGGGATGAGCGAGGAGGTGCTCGCCCGCGCCTTCGAGCCTTTCTACACGACCAAGCCGGTGGGGAAGGGGACCGGGCTCGGCCTGTCGCAGATCCACGGCTTCGCCGCCCAGTCCGGGGGCCGCGCGGAGATCCGTTCGAAGCCGGGGGAGGGGACGACGATCCGCCTCTGCCTGCCGCGTTCGGGCAAGAGCATCGCCGAGGCGCGGCCCGTGCCCGAGCACCGCCCCGCCTGCTCCGGCGCCGCCGTGCTGGTGGTCGAGGATAACGACCATGTCCGCGACTTCGCGGTGAGCCTGCTCGAGGAGCTTGGCTATTGCGTGCTCGCCGCGGCCTCGGCCGACGAGGCGCTAGCGATCATCGACCGCGGCGAGCCGATCGACATCGTCTTCACCGACGTGGTCATGCCCGGGCAGAGCGGCGTCGAGCTCGCCAAGACGGCCCGCGAGCGGCGGCCCAATTTGCCGGTGCTGCTCGCCAGCGGCTATAGCGAGGAGATCGTCGCCGGCGCCGGCGCGAGCTTCGATTTCGTGCGCAAGCCCTACGACGCCGGCGCGCTCGACGAAGCGCTCCGCGGCGCGCTGGAGCAGCCGGAGGCGGCGCGGGCCTGAGGGACCGTCGGTTCGGTTAGAGTGGTTTTCAGTCAGGTGGAATGAGCAGGCCGCCATGCCCCCGGCATGGCTGTCGATTGCGGGGATTGGGAGGGGCGGGCTGCCCCGCAGCCAGCAGCCGCATCCGGGGGATGCGGCGACCTCCCAATGAGGGGCGGGCTGCCCCGCAGCCAGCAGCCGCATCCGGGGGATGCGGCGACCTCCCAATCGACACCTGCTCATCCTGACGGCCGAAAAGAAGGGCGTCACAAAGACCTGGACCTATGTGCGATCAAGCCTGATCGCATATGGGTCCAGACTTCCACGATCCCGCGTGCCAGCACAACCGCAGCCCATGCTCTGAGACTCTAATGCAGGGTGAGCAGCGGTTCGCCGGCGACGTAACGGCTCTGCTCGGGGAAAGCGACGCTGCGCGTGGTCACGTCGATGATCTGGCGGCGGATCCGGGTCGCGTCGCGTGACGCGCGCGGCCACGCGGGGAGGCCTCTCCCGTTCGGGTCGCCGGTCCTGATGAAATTCGCGAAATAGCCGCTCATCGTCGCCGACACCCGGCGGTCCTCGCCGGTCCAGGCGTAACGGGGATTGGCGTCGAGATTGCCGAGCGCATATTCGATCTCGGCGCTGTGCACCGCGCCGTAGGGCGGCGACGCATCCGGCGGATCGCCGAGCGCCCGCGGGCGAATCCGGGTGAACAGGTAATAATAAGTCGGCGCGCCGCTCCGGCGCTGCAGGTCGAACCATTTCCAGGTCGCAAGCGCCAGGAACCGGTCGCTGGCGAGCATGGTCGCCACCGGCAGGACGTCGGCGTCGGTTCGCACCGGATAGAGCGCGAACACCGCGTCCGCTCTGTCGCCGAACATGCGCGACAGGCCCGACCGATAGGCTGCCACCGTCGGGGCGCCGTCGCCGAAGACGGCGGATCCCGGCGCCTCCTGCGAGTTCGAGCCCACCAGCAAAGGGATGTGGGCCGCTCGCCCGCCCGCGAAGGTCGCTTCCGGCGGCTCGACGAGCGCATGGCCATCGACGATCATCTCGATCGGCAGGCGCGAATCCTTGGCCTGGGCGTCGAGAAGCGCCTCGGCCGGCATGGCGCGCAACGCGGCCAGCGTCGGCGCGCCGATGCTGTCGGCGAATCCGGTTCCCGCTTGCTCCTGGTCGGCAAGCGCGCGCGGCGTCCATTTCTGCATCGGCGCCCCGCTTTCGCCGATCGCGCCATGCAGCATGGAGCGCGAGAGCGGCGAGGCCATCAGCGCGCTGACCGAGAACGAACCCGCCGATTCGCCGCCGATCGTGATGCGATCGGGGTCGCCCCCGAACGCAGCGATGTTGCGCTTCACCCAGGCCAAAGCCGCGATCTGGTCGAGCAGCCCATAATTGCCGGACGAATGATAAGGCGAGGCCGCGGTCAGCTCGGGATGCGCGAAAAAGCCGAAAATCCCGAGCCGGTAGTTGACGGTCACGACGACGATGCCGCGCCGGGCCAGCGCCTCCCCATCATAGCGCTTCTCGGAGCTGTCGCCGGCCTGGAGGCCGCCTCCGTAGATATAGACCAGCACCGGCAATCGCGCTTTCGCGGATGGCCCCGGCTTCGCCGGAGTCCAGACGTTCAGATAGAGGCAATCCTCGGCCGTCCTCGGCGATCGGAACGCCATGTCGGAGTAGATCGGCCGCTGCATGCAGCGCGGGCCGAATGCGCTTGCCTGGCGGATTCCCGGCCAATGCGCGGCCGGCCTGGGCTCCGCCCAGCGCAGCGCACCGGTCGGCGCCGCCGCGAAAGGCACGCCGCGAAAGATGCTTATAGACGGCGATCCCTCGGCCACGCCCTCGATCTTGCCGCTCTCGACCGAGACGATCGGGCCGGCCGCGGCGGCTTCCACGGAAGCAATGCCGAAGGCCCCTGCCAGAGCGAGACAGAATGCCGTTCGCATTCCCGCTTTCTCCTTTCGTGACGACCGGACCGGGCGCGATCAGGCCTTGATCTTCCACCGCGCATAATCCTCGTCGATGCGCGGTTCGAGCCTGCGGGCATTGGCGGCGTCGGCATCGGCTTCATGAATTCCGGTGACACAATATCTAATTCCCGGGCTCATCAATCCGAATCGAGTGATGTGCCCCCGGAATTCCGGAATTCTCCGGAATTCTTGCTGTGCAGGGCATCAGGGGCGCAGCAGCGGCTCGATCTGGATCAAATTCTCCCCGGGACCGGCGACGTCAGCCATGACGAGTAGCTCCGAAACGAGAGCTTCTGGATTGTCGAGCATGACGTCGTGGCCGCAGGCGATCTCGCACGCGGTCCAGCCGCGCGCCTTCGCGCGCTGATAGGAGGCGGTGAACGGAGTCCCCTCCCAGCCCGACGCATAGATGTAATGGGATCGCGCGACCGGGGACGGCCCCCTGTTCAGCCGGACCTTCTGCTGGAACGTGGCCAGCGGCTGCGGCGTGCACTGCCGGTCCACCCAGGTGCGGTCCCGCGCATTGACGTTGAAGATTTCGGCCGGGATCGGCGGCACGCGCCAGCCTTCGCCATGTTCGTTGGCGAGGCTGAGCTGCATCTCCCTCTGCTGGTCCGGGAGAAGATCGTGGAGGCTTTCGCCGTCGTCTGCCAGGAAGGCGTCGAGATAGACCAAAGCGGCCATCTGATCGGGCATGGCATCGGCGACGCCGCTGATCACGCAGCCGCCATAAGAATGGCCGCACAGGATCACCGAATCGAGCTCCTCCCAGCGGATCAGATTGACGACATCATCGACATGTACCTGGAGATCGATATCGCGCGACAGCAAATGGCTTCGCTCGCCGACGCCGGTCAGGGTCGGCGTAAATATTTGATGCCCCCGATCGAGCAAAGCGCGCCTGACACGCGCCCAACACCAACTGCCATGCCAGGCCCCGTGCACCAGAACGAATGTCGCCATGACCTGCCTCCCCCCTTGCCTTCTTTTCCATATCATCGACGAATTCCGGTGACACGACGAATTCCGGTGACACAATATCTAATTCCCGGGCTCATCAATCCGAATTGAGTAGTGTGTCCCCGGAATTCCTCATCCGAATTGAGTGGTGTGTCCCCGGAATTCCCGTGTCCCCGGAATTGGTACAACCTGCTCGAAGCGCTCCGGCCTTATTTGCGGTTCTTTCGGGCTGCATATCGGGCGTCGCGCGCAAGCTTCTTCTCCGACTCGGTCAGAGGCACGGGAATAGCCGTGAGCTTCGCCTCCGCCGCCTTTGCCTTCGCATCTCTCCCGGCCTGCTCAGCCGCTTTTCTGGCAGCGCGCTTTTCGCCTTCGGCCGCATCGCGTTTCAGCCGGGCAGCCTGACGCTCGGCAACAATCCGCTCGTCCACTGGCGGCTTCGACCTCAGATTATCCAGGGCCTTCTGCTTTGCTTCCGCGGCACGGCTGACGCGATCCTGAAACGATGGTTCCTTGTACGACTTCATCGCCCGCCGGGCTCCTCGCTAGAGTGGTTTTCATCGGGTGGAATGAGCAGGTGGCTCATCCTTACGGCCTAAAAGAATGTCATAACAACGACTTAGTCTCGTTTTCGTCCCAATCGAAGCGAAAACGAGTCCAGGCTGATGGAAATTGATAACGCCGGACACGCGCCGCTTCAAATCGTTGAGGTCTGGAACCTTCCAACGTTGAGAGTGGCGGGGCGGTGCCGGTCGTTTCGGGCAAGAGAAGGTCGAAGCGACCATTCTGCCGGCGACCGTGGCCAGCGGGTCACGAAGCCGCGCCGGACCCGATTTCGTGCCTTCAGGGAGCCTGCCCGGTGTCCGCTATTGACGGTGAGAGCGGTTTTCAGTCGGGCGGAATCACCTGATCGAAAACCACTCTAAAAGCCCATCCCGCCTGTTCCGCCGCCTGAAGCGGCCGCGCCCACGGGCTCGTCTTCCTGCAGCTCGGCGATTGCGGCCTCCGTCGTAATCAGGAGACCCGCGACCGAGGCCGCGTCCTGCAGCGCCGAGCGTACGACCTTGGTAGGATCGATCACCCCGGAGGCGACGAGGTCCTCATAAACGTCCGTCTGCGCGTTGAAGCCGAAGGTCCGGCTTTCCTGGTCCATCAGCTTGGCGGCAACGACGGCGCCGTCGAAGCCCGCATTCTCCACGATCTGGCGCAGCGGCGACTGGAGCGCGCGGCGGACGATATCGACACCGCGAGTCTGCTCGCCATTGGCGCCGGCCAGCCCGTCCAGAATTCTGGACGCGTAGAGAAGCGCCGTTCCACCGCCGGGGACGATCCCCTCCTCGACCGCGGCGCGGGTCGCGCTGAGCGCGTCGTCGACGCGATCCTTGCGCTCCTTCACCTCGGGCTCCGACGCGCCGCCGACCTTGATGATCGCGACGCCGCCGGCGAGCTTGGCAAGGCGCTCCTGGAGCTTCTCCATGTCGTACTCGCTGTCGGAACGTTCGATCTGGCCGCGGATCGCATCCACGCGCGCCTTGATGGCCTCGGAAGTGCCGGCGCCGTCGACGATCGTGGTCTTGTCCTTGTCGATGCCGACCTTCTTCGCGGTACCGAGCATGTCGAGCGTCACGGTCTCGAGCTTGATGCCGAGATCGTCGGTAATGACCTGGCCGTTGGTCAGGATGGCCATGTCCTCGAGCATTGCCTTGCGGCGATCGCCGAAACCGGGCGCCTTCACGGCAGCGACCTTGAGGCCGCCGCGCAGCTTGTTGACGACGAGGGTGGCGAGCGCCTCGCCCTCGATGTCCTCGGCGACGATGAGGAGGGGACGGCCCGATTGGGCAACGGCTTCGAGGATGGGGAGCATCGACTGCAGGTTCGACAGCTTCTTCTCGTGGAGCAGGATGTACGGGTCCGCGAGCTCGACCTGCATCTTCTCGGCATTGGTGATGAAATAGGGGCTCAGGAACCCCCGGTCGAACTGCATGCCTTCGACGACGTCGAGCTCGAACTCGAGGCCCTTGGCTTCCTCGACGGTGATCACGCCTTCCTTGCCGACCTTGTCCATCGCCTCCGCGATCTTCTCGCCAACCACAATGTCGCCGTTGGCGGAGATGATGCCGATTTGGGCAATCTCATTGTTGCTCGACACCGGCTTCGATCTCGCCTTGAGGTCTTCGACCACCTTCAGCACGGCGAGATCGATTCCCCGCTTGAGGTCCATCGGGTTCACCCCCGCCGAAACCGACTTCATGCCTTCCCGGACGATCGCCTGGGCAAGGACGGTTGCGGTCGTGGTGCCGTCGCCCGCGTGATCGTGTGTCCGCGACGCGACGGAGCGCAGCATCTGCGCGCCCATGTTCGCGAACTTGTCGTGGAGGTCGATCTCCTTGGCGACGGTGACTCCGTCCTTGGTGATGCGCGGAGCACCGTAGCTCTTGTCGAGCACCACGTTGCGGCCCTTCGGGCCGAGGGTCACCTTCACGGCGTCGGCGAGGATGTCGACGCCGCGCATGATGCTTTCGCGCGCATCGCGGGAGAATTTGACTTCTTTGGCGGCCATGGCGGTGTTCCTTGCTTTGGGGTTCGGGCGGTCATCCCGCTCCGAAGAGGAGCGTCGCCGCTCCAGGAGAGATGGTCGCCGGCCTCAGCCGAGGATGCCGAGGATGCCGAGGATGTCGGCTTCCTTCATGATGAGCAGGTCCTCGCCGTCGAGCTTGACCTCGCTGCCCGACCATTTCCCGAACAGGATCCTGTCGCCCGCCTTGACATCGAGCGGCGTCACCGTCCCGTCCTCGGAACGGGCGCCCGAGCCGACGGCGACGATTTCGCCTTCCTGCGGCTTCTCCTGGGCGGTGTCGGGGATGATGATGCCGCCCGCGGTCTTCTCGGCGGCTGCGATGCGGCGCACGAGCACCCGGTCGTGCAAGGGGCGGAATGTCATGAATAGCGGTCCTCGCGCTGGATCGCGACGAAATCGTCGCTTCACAAGCGGGAGCCAGCGCTGCCAATTTGCGATTGGCACTCTCGATGAGGGAGTGACAACATAACCCATGTGGGTGGTCCCCATCCCCGGTTCAAGCAGTGTCCGGTTCGGCAAGCTCGTATCCGGGGGAGCGAGCCCCTATATCGGACCATCACCTGATCCTCCCGTAAGCATCCTGTGACAGAGAGGTCCGACGTGCTCCCGCTTGTACGCACAAAGGTGTCAGCCTGTGGCAGATCAGCATCCCCCCAACCGGGAATCGTCAGGAACCTTCCGTAATGGCCTCGATCCGGGAGCCGGCGCTCTCACCGGCCGCAAGAAATCGCCTCTTCCGGTCATGACCGCCCCCACGACTTTCGCTGCCGAAGAGTGGGTGAACGAGGGCGGCAGCCTCGGGCCGCCGGCTGGCCGGGAAGCCTCCGCCCGGCACGAGGGTCCAGGCGCAAGCGCATGCAAAGAAGCACGCGACACCGTCGCTGGATGCCGCGACCGAGCGGCGAAAGACCGTCTCCACGCTGCGCGCACGGACACCGAAAACGGGCGGCGAGCGTTCGAGCGTACCGCGGCCAGTTGGGAAGCGCGGGCGCAGGAGATAGAAGAAGCAGAGACTGCTTCCGAGGGGCAACGAGCCGCCGACCGGGACCTCTGGGCGAGCGAGGAGCGAGATGACCCGACCTCGCCGCATTGACGAGGCGGCCATGCCTGAACGTGGAAAAGCCCCAGCTTCCCCCCAAAGGGGCTGGGGCTTCTCCGGCCTCAAAGGACGAGGCTGACGCCGTCTTTTATGGCGGGTCCGCAAAGTCGGATCGAGCCGATCGACGGCTTTGCGCATGGCGCCTGTCGGCCCCCGGGAAGCCATTGTCAATGACGGCACAATTCCGACGAAGGAGCGCTTAGCGGACCTTCCACGCCAATCCAGGTAGCTTGATCATTATGGCGTGGCAGACCGTGCAGCGGGTCACGAAATAGCCGCGGTCCCAGCGGCTGACGGCGTGATCCGGCAAATGACGCCCGAACAGACTATGCAGGCTCATCTTCGAACCTCCCGCGCGCGTTGCGCCTGCGCGACGGCGTCTGCCAGGTTGCCGTAGCGATAGCCGTCCACGTCGAAATGATCGGCCGGTACGCACGTAATGCCATATTCGGCGAGCAGCGCGGCCTCGGTTTCGGCAGCCGACGCGGTGGCCCCGCCACGATCAGGTGTTTCAGAAACCATCATGCTCTCCTTAGAATCTCTTGCCCGCCGTCCAGTCGCGTACGTCCGCTCGCGCTTCGGCACGGGCCGGCCGCCGCGAAACCCACGAGAGTAGCGAGCAGCATCTCGTTCTTGATCGTCGAGGCATCGAAATTGGTCAGAAAGGGCCAACGCCTCTGGGGGTCACGCATGTAGGCGCGCTTCCGCGCCACGGTCTCGCGGCTCTCGCCGCCTTGAAAACCGAACATCGTCTTTCCCTCTCCAAGACCTGGTGTCAGCGCCGATTGTCGTCAGCCGCCTCGAGCCGCAGCCGCGAATATTTCGTCGCCATGGCGAGATGCTCATGGCGGTCCTGGTCATTGGAACTACGAGAAGCCAGCCAGCGCGCCCCCATCTCCAGCTGTCTGTAATGCTCGGCGTCGCCGCGATTGGGCTGCGGCAACGCGAGCGACACTCCCGTTTCGGGCCGAGCTGGCGCGCGGCTGACCAAGGCGGCCTTGATGCTGTAGCGGCCGGCAAGGTCGAGATGCACGAGTCGGGATTGGGCGCTGGTTGCGCGCCGCGCGTTGGAGACGGATGCGCGCTCGCGGCTGAGCCAATATGTTCTTTCCATCGGATTCACCTGGTGTGCAAGCGGGAGCACACTGGGTCTCTCTGTCACGGGACGCTTGCGGGACGATCAGGTGATGGCGACGCCGTAGCACCTCGCGTTTCGATTGGCCAGCTTGGGTGCGGGAGCATATGATGAGCACGCACGGAGGCAGCTCCACGTCATCGGGGCCTCGCCCATCGATTCTCAATTCGGCAATTCGGGGACACATTACTCAATTGCCCGGCCGTCCGCTTCCTCCCCTTGCGAACATCGGGGCAGAGCCGTTGATCGCAACTGTTTTGGCTGTATGCACCGCGCGGTGGAACGTGATGAACCCGTCAAGAAGATACGCGGCCGCGTCGAGATGTGCCGCAGGCTTGCGAGCTCAACGATGGATCAGGCCGCGGCCAAGGTATTGAGACAGATGGCCGACGAGGGGGGGCGGATATCGACCGCCTGCTCGCGGAGGACGGCCAAACGGGCTTTCGATAACCTCCGCTTCCACCCGTTGCGAATGCCGGGCCTGGAGCCCCTTACGGCAGCCGGCCAGCTGTTATTGCGATTGCGCGTGGCGGTGGCGCGTCAGCCTTCCGGCCTATCGAACATGATGGTGACGGTGACTCCCGGCTGGCCCTGAACCCGCATCTCCGCACGCAATTGCCTGACGAGCGTCTCCATCAGCTTGTAGCCAAGCGAGCCCTCGCGGGGTGCGGACATGCCGACACCATTGTCCTGAACGCGAAAAGCGATTCTGGAGTCCGGCAGCCTATGGGCCGCAACCGCGATGGTGCCCGCCACGCCCGCGGGAAAGGCATATTTGATCGCATTCGTGATCAGCTCGGTCGCGATGATGCCGAGCGGAATGGCATCGTCGGCATGGAGGAGAATGGCGTCCTCGCATTCCACGGATAGAGTGACGCGCCCATCCGGTCCCCTCATCGGGCGGAGTGCGTCGCATAGGTTGGAGAGGTAGCTGCAGAAGTTCACATGCTGGACCGTTTCCGACTGGCTGAGCAAATCGTGGACCCTCGCCATCGCCATGAGCCGTTTCTGGGCGTCGGTGAACAATGCTCCAACCTTCGGGTCCGACTGCCGCCCAGCCTGGATTCCAAGCAGTGCCGAGGCGATGGACAAGCTGTTCTTGGCGCGGTGGTTCACCTCGGCGAGCAGCATCTCCTTGTCTCGAACCAGGCGCTCCAGAGCTGCGTTCGCGTGCTGGAGTTGGGCCGTCCTCGCCGCCACTTTCGCTTCCAGCTGCTCGGTCAGCAGCGCCAGCGCTTCCTCTGCATCGTATTGGCGAGTCACGTCCAGGTACGAAAGGAAGTGGTGGAGGACCGTACCTTGCCCATCGTCGATCGGGCTTGCGAAAAGCATCGCCCGAAACGGTTCCCCGTCCTTTCGGTATTGCAGGACTTCCTTGTTGATTACGCGCCCTTCCGTCATCGCCGCTTCATAGGCCTGGAGGGTTGCCGCGTCCGCCAGGGGGCCGTTCATGAATTGCGGGGTCTGGCCCGTGATTTCGTCGAGTTCGTAGCCGGACAATTCCCGGAACGCGCCGTTCGCGAAGATGATGGGGTTGCCCGGCAACGTCGCGTCGGTGACGATCATCGGCATGCGAGTCAGGCGGACCGCTTCGACGAATATGCCGCCTTGCTGGCGGAGGTTATCGAGCTGATGCTCGGAACGTCCGCGCTCCGGCGTGTCGGCCACCCCTTCGTCATAGCTATTCTTCACGGTGAATCACTGACTTAGCACCTGGCGATAACCCAATGACAGCCTGCTTTAGGGTCCGGACCCTAGCCTAGGCTATCGGAAAGTCGAATGCACGATCCCGCAAGCGAGACGGGATGCAATCGCTGGATGGTGGCGCAGCGTTACCTCAACGAGGGGTCGAAAGCCGACGAAGAGCGTCTCGACGGCCCCACCTCCGCTTTTGGCCTCGCCCCGCAAGCAGTCCGTCTACTCTCGGCCAATGCGGACCGATCGCGCCGCTCCGCCCGTTCCGAAAGCGGACCTTCGTTCAGGCTCGCCGATGTCGCCGTGGCGCCGGCTGCTCGCGGTGCCGGGAACGGTTTGTCGCGCGCCGCGCCGACGTGCTAGAGAGCGGAACGCAAACCCTTTTTATGTGTATCGGATCGATTGGCAATGCAGACGCGGGAACTGAGAACGATCGACCCGGACGAAGCGGTCCGCTTCGCCTCGGTTGCGGTTCGCGGTTCCGCAATTTCGGGGACACAGTACTTAATTTCTCGTGGACTGCACCCCTGGAATGAGACGGTAAAATAAGGGACAGCTCTCGTTTGGGAGAGAGCTGATGTCGAAGGTGAGGCGACGGCGTTTTGGCCGTGTGTTCAAGCTGGCGATTGTTCGTCGGATGGATGCGGGGGAGAGCGGGACGGCTTTGGCGCGCGAGTTCGGGATCAAGCGCGAGATTCTGTACCGCTGGCGTGACGCGGTTCGCGACGGGGGCGAGGAGGCGGTTCGCGACGGGCCGGGGCGGCCGAACCGGATGGAGAGGGCAGCGATGGCGCTGGCGCGCGGTCCGGCGGCCCGGGCGCGCGATCTGAGCGAGGCGCGGCACCAGATTGCCGAGCTTGAGCGCAAGGTCGGCGAGCAGCAGGTGGCGCTGGATTTTTTCACAGGTGCCTTGCGGCGCATCGAGGCGTCACGCCGGCCGAGCGACGGTCATGGCGCGACGACGTCTTCGCCCAGATCCAGGCGATGACAGGTCCGCAAGGCGATGGATCGATGCTCGTGGTGGAGCAGTTGTGCCGGCTTGGCGGGGTCAGCCGGGCAACCTTCTACCGGCGCTGGCAAGAGATCGCGCCAAAGGCCGAGGAGACGGCGCTTCGCGATCGCCTGCAGTGCCTGTGCCTCGCGAAGGAGAACCGGCACTACGGCTATCGCCGGATCACGGCGCTGCTGCGGCGGGAGGGGCTGTGCGTCAACCACAAAAGGGTGCTGCGCCTGATGCGCGAAGATAATCTCCTGTGCTTGAGGAAGGCTTTGTTCCGACCGGCGACGACAAACTCCCGCCATGGCTGGCGGGTGTGGCCGAACCTCGCCCGCGACATGCAGCCGATGGCGATCAACCAGTTGTGGGTGGCGGACATCACCTATGTCCGCCTGGCCGAGGCCTTCGTCTATCTGGCGGTGGTGCTGGATGCGTTCAGCCGCAAGGTGGTCGGCTGGGCGATGGAGGACCACCTGCGCGCCGAGCTGGCGCTGGAGGCGCTCG
>DASXCT010000001.1:0-76743 GCA_036491055.1 Allosphingosinicella sp. | reverse complement strand
CGAGACCCTGACCTTCGATGCCAGCGCGGAGATGGACGGGACCTACCGGATCATCGGCGGGGCGGGCAACGACACCCTCATCGGCGGGCACGGCAATGACAGCCTGTCGGGCGGCGCAGGCGCGGACACGCTGACCGGCGGGGCCGGCAACGACGTCTTCCTCTACCGCACGGTCGCCGATTCAACCCCGGGCAGCCACGACACGATCACCGACTTCACATTGGGCGACATGATCAACCTCGCCCAGATCGATGCCAACACGACCAAGGCGGGCGACCAGGCCTTCACCTTCATCGGCAATGCGGCGTTCGACCACCATGCCGGGGAGCTGCAGGCGATCGACAATGGCGGCGGCAGCTGGACGGTCTCGGGCGACGTCAACGGCGACGGCGTCGCCGACTTCCAGATCATGGTCAACGTCACAGGCGGTCACCAGCTGATCGCACACGACTTCAACCTGTAAGAAAGGGAACCGGTCCCGCCGAAGGCGGCGGGGCCGGTTCCGGAACGTCCTGAATCGAGACGAATGATATGTCCGACTCACGGCATCGAGCCGCGGCGGGCGCGGCTCTACGTCATGCGTGAGGAGCGGAGAAGAGGCTCGTCGGGGTTACGAGTTGGTCAGGCCGCCGTCGGAGACGAGTGCGCCGCCGATCTCCGCATCGCCTGCCCGCAACCTGCGAATTTCGGGACGTTTCCACGCCCGGATCGACCGTTCTTCCATCTGGGCTCTTTTGAGCGCTGGCAGCTTGTTCATCGATTCGAGCCTTTCTGGTCAGGCCGATAGTTAGAGCGAGTCTTCCCTTCGCTGTCAACGTTGCCGAAACCGTCTTCCTTTTTGCCTTTTTAACGAATGGTTTCGCCGCGCTTAACCAATGGGCCGGCTGAATCCGTCGACCGAATCGCCCGGTGTCCGGCCGCCCATCAGCTTGCGCATCGCCGCCGCCTCGGCAATAGCGGCGGTCCAGGAAAGGGATTCGATCGTGGCGGACGATATGTTGGTTCTGCGCCGGGCCGGGCTCATCGAGGCCGAGGTGGATGGCGAATTGGTGGCGCTGCATGTCGACAACGGCACCTGCTACGGCTTCAACGCCACCGCGACTCGGATCTGGGGGATGATCGAAGAGCCGAAACGGGTGAGCGAGCTTCGCGACGCCCTGCTCGAGGAATATGACGTCCCGCCGGATGTCTGCGAGGCCGAGCTCGTCGACCTCCTCAAGGATCTCGAGGGCGACGGCCTGATCGAGCTGCGCGCCGTCGCCGACTAGGCTATGACCGCACTCGCCGGCTTCCTGGCCACGGACGGCGCCGCCGATCCGGCCGCCGCGTGCGAGCGGATGCTGAAGGCGCAGCAAATCTATGCGCCGGGCGACAAGCCCGCCCTCCGCCGCGACGGCGAGGCGGCGATCGGGCGGTGCCTGTTCCGGCTGCTGCCCGAGGACCGGTTCGATCGCGGGCCGGTTTCCGGCCATGGCGGCGCGTCGCTGCTCGTCGCCGACGCGCGGCTCGACAATCGCGACGCGCTCTGCGCCGCGCTCGGCATTGCAGCGGATGAGGCGCGCGGGCTTGCCGAAAGCGCGCTGATCATGCGCGTGCTGGAGCGTTGGGGCGAGGAGGGGGTCGACCGGCTGCGCGGCGATTTCGCCTTCGCCTGGTGGGACGGCGCCGGGCGCCGGCTGGTTCTCGCCCGCGATTTTCTCGGCACCCGGCCGCTCCATTTCCATCGCGGCAAGGGCTTCTTCGCCTTCGCCTCCATGCCCAAGGGCCTGCACGCGCTCGCCGACGTGCCGATAATGCCCGACGAGGAGGCGATGGCGGGCTTCCTTGCCCTGATGCCCGAGCAGGGGACGCGGACCTTCTTCCGCGGCATCGAGCGGGTGCCGCCCGCTTACCTCTGCATCGTCTCGCGCGAAGGCCTCGCCTTGCGCCGCTATTGGAACCCCGCGCCCGCGCCGCTTCGCCTGGACCGGGAAGGCTATGCGGAGGCGGTCCGCGCCGGGCTCGACAAAGCGGTGACGGCGCGGCTGCGCGGCGCCGACGGCCGCGTCGCCACCCATTTGAGCGGCGGCCTCGACAGCAGCGCCGTCACCGCCACCGCCGCGCGCCTGCTCGGGCCGGACGGGCGGGTCACCGCCTTCACCGCCGTCCCGCGCGAAGGCTATGACGGCCGGCTCGGCCGCGGCCGCTTCGGCGACGAAGGCGCCCACGCCGCCGCGCTCGCCGCGCTCTATCCCAATATCGACCATGTCCTGATCCGCAGCGGCCACCTTTCGCCTTTCGACCGGCTCGACCGCAATTTCTTCCTCTACGAGCGGCCCGTCCTCAACCTGTGCAACGCCGTCTGGGGCGACGCCATTTCCGATGCGGCGCGGGAGCGGCGGCTGAATGTGCTGCTCAGCGGCCAGATGGGCAATATGAGCTTCAGCTATACCGGGCTGGAGCTGCTCCCCGATCTGCTGTCCCGGGGACGGCTGGTGAAGCTTGCGAAGCTCGCGCTCCGGCTCCGGCGGACGGGCACGACGCTGGAGAGCACCGTCTCGCATGCGCTCGGCCCCTTCCTTCCCCCGTGGCTGTGGACGGGAATCAACCGCCTTCGCGGCCGTCATTTGAAGATCGACGACTATAGCGCGATCGATCGGGCCCGCGCCGCGCGGCTGCGCGAAACGGCGCGCGCCGCCGGGCTCGACTTCAGCTATCGTCCGCGCCGCGACCCGGTGGGAACGCGGCTGTGGGTGATGGCGCGGGTGGATGCGGGCACCTATCAGAAGGGCCATCTCGCCGGCTGGGGGATCGATTATCGGGATCCGACCGCGGACCGCGACCTGGTCGAGCTCTGCCTCTCGATCCCGGCCGAAGCCTATCTGGCCGGCGGCCGGGCCCGCGGCCTCGCCCGCGACGCCTTCGCCGACCGGTTGCCGTCCGTCATCGCCAACGAAACCCGCAAGGGCCTCCAGGCGGTCGACTGGCATGAAGGGATGATGGCGGCGCGCGGCGAGCTCCAGGACGAGCTCGGCCGCATCTGCGCCGTCCCGGAGACGGACGGGCTGATCGACACGGCGATGCTGCGAGGCTTGACCGAGACATGGCCCGAAGCCGACTGGAACCGCAGCGAGAACCAGGTCCGCTACCGGCTCGCCTTGCTGCGCGGCGTGTCGGGCGGCCATTTCCTGCGCAAGGCCTCCGGCTCCAACGCCTGACGGGGCGCTCCCGCCCCGGCTTCAATTGCCAAGAAGCGGCGGAGCGTCCATGGATCGGCCATGCTCTCCCAGCGGACGCGCTACACGATCCGGGCGTTGCTCCATCTTGCCGATCGCTACGGCGGCGGCCCGGTTCGCCTCAGCGAGATTGCCGAGGCGCAGAACATCCCCTCCAAATTCCTCACCGTCATGCTCTCGCAGATGATCCGCAAGGGCCTGGTGGCGAGCCGGCGCGGGAGAGAGGGCGGCTATTGGCTGGCGCGCGCGCCGGAGGAGATCAGCTATGGCGAGATCGTGCGGCTCACCCGCGGCTCGCTCGCCCTCCTGCCCTGCGCCAGCCGCCTCGCCTACGAGCAATGCCGCAATTGCGTGACGGTCGAGCAATGCCGGCTGCATCGGGTGATGCTGATGGTCCGCGATGAGACCGCGCGCATCCTCGACGGCCTCTCGCTGGCGGATGCGGTCCCGCCGGAAGAGCTGGCGGCGGACCTCGGCTAGATCAGGATCCGGAACAGCGCGCCGCCGCTTTCGCTTTCCGCCAGGGCGATCGAACCGCCATGGGCGAGGACGATTTGGCGGGCGAGGCTGAGGCCGACACCGCTCCCCTTCGCCTTGGTGGTGAAGAAGGGGAGGAAGACGTCCTGGCGCAGCCCCTCCGGAACGCCGGGGCCGTTGTCGGCGATCTCGATGCGGACGCGGGCGCCGGTCGCTCGGCTGAAGCCCAGGCTTATTGCGGGCGCTTCGCTATGGCCGCGCGCCGCTTGCGCCGCGTTGCGCAGCAGGTTGATCAGCATTTGGCACAGGAGGTCCGGATCGGCGTCGATCGTCAGGCTCTCCGGCCGCACGTCCAGGCTCAGCGCCACGCCGTCGGACGAGTCGCCGGCGCGGAACAGGGATTCGAGCTCCCGCGCCCAGGGCAGCGCCTCGAAGCGTCGCCGCCGCACTTCGGGCGCGCGGCTGATCTGGCGATAGCTTTCGACGAAATGCATGACGCCGTCCGCCCGCCGGGCCAGCGTCTCGACCGCGGCATGGGCGTCGGCGATGGCGGGATCGGCGCCCGTATCGGCCTCGGCCATCAGCGCCGCCGCGCTCTGGGCGAGCGAGGTGACCGGCGTCATCGAGTTCATGATCTCGTGGGTGAGGACGCGGATGAGGTCGCTCTGCGCGGCGATCTCCATTGCGTTGAGCGCGCTTTGGATCGGCTGGACCGCGACGACGCGGACCATGCCGCCCAGCCGGTGGACGGCGGCGGTGCTGACCATCGCCGCCTGCGGCATGGCGTCGAACAGGATCGGCACGAGCCGCGCTCCGCCGGCCGTTCCCGCGGCGAGCGCGTCGGCGAAGGCGTCGCCATAATCGCGATAATCCTCGGTCCGAACGCCCTGGTGGCGGACGAACAGGCGCCGCGCCGCCTTGTTGGCGAGCGCGACCCGGCCTTCGCCGTCGACGGTGAGCAGGGGGGCGGGGGCATCGTCGAGCACCGCTTCCAGGAAGCGGCCCGCATCGCCGAGCCGGTGGCGCTCGTCGCGCAAGGCGCGGATCGCGCCGTCGAGCGCCGCGCCCATCTCGCCGAAGCCGCTGCCTTCCCTGCCGTGGCTGAAGCTTTGCGAGAGGTCGCCGAGCCGCACCGCCTCGACGAAGCGGGCGATTTCGACATTGGTGCGGCTGATATGGCGCCAGAGCTCGAACAGCATCCCGAGGCAAACCAGCCCCGCGAGGATGCGGGCGGCGCCGAGCCCCGGCGTCAGCAGCGACAGGACGAAGAGGAAGGCCGCGCCGAGGAAGGCGACGAAGCGGAGAGCGAGCCCAAGGAGGAACCGGCTTCTAAAGCCCATGCTTGTCCATGCGCCGGTAGAGCGAGGCGCGGGTCAGGCCGAGCTCCTGGGCGGCGAGCGAGATGTTGTAATGGTGCTTCTTGAGCGCCTGCTCGACCATCTGCCGTTCCGCCCGCTCCAGGTTGAGGTCGTCGGCGGCCTGGCGCGGCGGCGGCGCGGCGGCGCGCGGGATGCTCCGGGCGAGCGAGAAATCCTCGACGGCAAAGGCGTCGTTCGTTGCCAGGATCACGGCGCGCTCGGCGGCGTGGCGCAGCGCCCGGACATTGCCGGGCCAGTCATAATCCTGGAGCGCCGCCATCACATATTCGGGAAGGGCGCGCGCGGGCTTGCCGTATTTCTTCGCATAGAAAGCAAGATAATGGTCGACGAGGATCGGAATGTCCTCGCGCCGCTCGCGCAAGGGCGGCAGCTCGATCTCGACCGTGTTGAGCCGGAACAGCAGGTCCTGCCGGAAGCGGCTCTCGTCGGCGAGCCGGTCGGGCGGCAAATTGGTGGCGGCGACGATCCGCACGTCGATCGAGACCGGCTTGTTGCCGCCGACCGGCACCACCTGCCTCTGCTCGAGCGCGGTCAGCAATTTGGGCTGGAGGTGGAGCGGCAAATTGCCGATCTCGTCGAGGAAGAGGGTGCCGCCGTCCGCCGCCTGCATCCGCCCGATCCGGTCGGCGCGCGCGTCGGTGAAGGCGCCCTTCACATGGCCGAACAATTCGGATTCGAACAGGCTTTCGGCAACCGCGCCGAGATCGACGGCGACCAGCACGCCGTCCGCGCGCCGCGAGCGGCGATGGATCTCGCGCGCGATCAGCTCCTTGCCGGTGCCGTTCTCGCCGAGGATGAGGACATTGGCCTCGGTCGGCGCCGCCCGCTCGACCAGGGAATAGACGCGGTGCATGGCCGGCGAATGGCCGAGCAGGGGCGTCTCGCCGGCCGCCGGCGCGGCGATCGCGACGGCGCGGCGGCGCTCGGTGGCGGCGGCCTGGCGCGAGGTGCGAAGCGCCGCCGCGGTGCGGACGGTGGCGAGCAGCCGCTCGTTCGACCAGGGCTTGGAGACGAAATCGGTGGCGCCGCGCTTCATCGCCTCGACCGCGGTCTGGACGCCGCCATGGGCGGTGATCATCACCACCACCGCCTGCGGATCCTTTTTCAATATCTCGCCGAGCCAGTGAAAGCCTTCGGCGGCGTTGGTGGCGCCGCGGCCGAAATTGGCGTCGAGGAGGATGACGTCCGACCCGCCGCCCTCGATCGCCGTCAGCGCCGCCTCGGGCGCCTCGAAGGTCGCGACCTCCTCGAACAATTCGCGCAGCAGCAGCCGAGCCGACAGAAGGATGTCGGGATCGTCGTCGACGACCACCGCCCGCCCGAATGGCTTTCCCTTCTCCACCACCTGCCCGCTCCTATCGTCCGTGCCCGGAGCGACAAACAATAATCGTGCCAGCAACGTCCGCGAGCGGACACCCTTTGTCCGGCGGCGGACGGGACGGACGAGGGTTGCCGGCATGGAAAGCCGCGGAAATCCGTGCTTTTTTGTGCATGGCACGGCTCCTGCTGAAGAGACGGCAACAGGGTTTCGTCGCTTGGGAAGGACAGAAAATGCGCAGGATCGAATTCGCCGCGACAGGCCTGATCTGGCTCGCGTCCGCCATCCTCATGCCGATGGTCGTGCTCACGCCCGTCCAGGCGGCGCACGCCGCCCCGATCGCCGCGCCCATCGTTTCGATCGCCGGGCTGCGGTGAGGGCCGGCTTGTCCGCCCCCGGACAGGATGTGTCCGTTTCCGGACAGAAGGGCGCGGCCCGCCCGCCCGCGCCACTCTGTCCGCGCTGGCACGATGATTGCTGACCATGCCCAACGGGATCAATATGAGCGTGATCAGGATGCAGTCGAACGAGCAGCCGGCGCGGCCGCAGAGCGGCAGCGGGATGGACCGGATCATGGCGCGGAGGCGCTTTCCGAAACAGGCGAAGATCGGCGCCGGCATCGTGGCATTGCTGCTGCTCGTCGCGCTTTTTTATTATTTCGCGCCGCGCGCGAACAGCGAGGCCATTCCCGCCGACCGGCTCACCGTCTCGACCGTTCAGAAAGGCCGGTTCGACGATTTCCTGCCGCTGCGCGCGCGGGTCACGCCTCTGCTCACCGTCTATCTCGACGCGGTCGAGGGCGGCCGGGTCGAGAAGATCATGGTCGAGGACGGCACCCTCGTCCACAAGGGCCAGTTGCTCGCGATACTCTCCAATCCCGACCTCCAATTGAACGTGCTGGGGCGCCAGGCGGACGTGTCGCGCGAGCTCAACTCGATGCGCAACATCGAGCTGGCGCTGGCCCAGACCCGCACCAATGACGAGCGCGCGGTGATCGAGGCGCAGCTCGCCGCCGACAAGGCGCGGCGCGACTATGAGACGCAGCGGCCGCTCGCGGAGAAGGGCTTCGTCGCCGGCAAGACGTTCCGCGACACGCACGACGATTATCTTTCCGCGCAGAAGAATGTCGCGCTGATGCGCCAGGCCCAGCGCACCGATACGCAGCTGCAGGGCAGCCAGCTTTCCCAGCTCCGCGCCTCCAATGCCTCGCTGACCCAGAGCCTCGGCATCGCCCGCTCGAGCCTCGACGCGCTCAACCTCAAGGCGCCGGTCGACGGGCAGCTCACCGCTTTCTCGATCCAGGTCGGCCAGTCGTTCGGCCGCGGCGACCGGCTCGGCCAGATCGACAGCGCCGGCCGCAACAAGCTCACCGCCGACGTCGACGAATTTTATCTCGGCCGGGTGCAGCCGGGCCAGACGGCGAGCGTCGATTATGGCGGGCGGACCTTCAGGGCGAAGGTCGCCAAAATCTATCCGCAGGTGCGCAACGGCACGTTCGAGGTCGACCTCTGGTTCGTCGGCGCCGAGCCGAGTGACGTCCAGCGCGGCCAGACTTTGCAGGTGAAGCTGACGCTCGGCGATCCGGCCCCGGCTCTGCTCGTCCCCAATGGCGGCTTCTACAACGATACCGGCGGCTCCTGGGTCTTCGTCGTTTCGCCCGATGGCGGCAGCGCGGTGAAGCGCAACGTCCGCCTCGGTCGCCGCAATTCCGATTTCGTCGAGGTGATCGACGGGCTCCAGCCCGGCGAGAAGGTGATCACCTCTCCCTATACCGGGTTCGCCGACAAGGAGCGGCTCGACCTGCAGATGTCCGGAAGGAGCTGAAGCTGATGCTGACCATGCGTGAATTGTCGCGGGTCTACCGCACCGACACGGTCGAGACGATTGCGCTCGACAATATCGACCTCGATATCGAGGACGGCGAGTTCGTCGCGGTGATGGGGCCGTCGGGCTGCGGCAAGTCGACCCTGCTCAACGTCATCGGAATGCTCGATTCGCCGACCAGCGGCTCTTACGTCTTCGCCGGCGTCGAGGTGGCGGGCCTGCCCGAGGCCAAGCTCGCCGACGTCCGCAAGCGCAATATCGGCTTCATCTTCCAGAGCTTCAATCTCGTCGACGAATTGTCGGTGCGCGAGAATGTCGAGCTCGCTTTGCTCTACCACGACGTCGCCCCGGCCGAGCGCCGCCGCCGCGTCGAGGAGGTGATGGACAAGGTCGGCATCGCCCACCGCGCCCGCCACCGGCCGAGCCAGCTTTCGGGCGGCCAGCAGCAGCGCGTCGCCGTCGCCCGCGCCCTCGTCGGCAATCCCAAATTGATCCTCGCCGACGAGCCGACCGGCAACCTCGACACCCAGCATGGCGACGAGGTGATGAAGATGATCCAGCAGCTCAATCGCGAAGGCTCGACCATCGTCATGGTCACCCACTCGCCCGCCCATGCCGATTATGCCGGGCGCGTGGTCAGCATGCTCGACGGCCGCATCCTGATCGAACGGCGCCGCGCCGCCTGAGCCGATCGAGGAGGAGAGCCGGCATGTTCCGCAATTATCTGACGGTCGGGCTGAGGGCGCTCACGGGAAACAGAGGCTATGCCTTCATCAACATCGTCGGGCTCGCGCTCGGCCTCGCCGCCTGCCTGCTCATCCTCCTCTATGTCCGCTACGAGGCGAGCTATGACGGCTGGATGAAGGACGCCGACCGCGTCTTCCAGCTCCAGACCCATTACCGGCCGACCGCCGGCGGCCTCGAGGAGATGGACCTGCAGATGAGCGCCGTCGCCGCCGGGCGGGCGCTCAAGAAGGATTTCCCCGAGATCGAGCAGCTCGTCTACGTGCGCTCCTTCGCTCCGATCGTGATCCAGGACGGGCAGCCTTCCCAGGTCCCGACCTTGCGGATGGTCGATTCCAACCTGTTCGACGTTTTCGAAATGCCGTTCGTGCGGGGCGATCCGAGGACCGCGCTCGGCGACGCGCATTCGGCGGTGCTGAGCGAGAGCGAGGCGAAACGCCGCTTCCCCGGCGTCGATCCGATCGGCCGCACCCTCACCATCGTCGATAACCAGGGCAACGTCGATTACCGGATCACCGGCATCTTCAAGGATTTCCCGAAGAACAGCAGCTTCTCCGCCGACATCGTCGCCCGTTTCGATCTCGACCGGCAATATTCCGATCGCCACGACCAGCTCACGAGCTGGATGTCGCAGGGGGGCTATTATTATGCGAAGCTGCGCCCGGGCGCCGACGTCGACGCGATCAACCGCGAGATGCCGGCCTGGGAGAAGCGCAACATCCCGGACGAGAATTCGGGCGGCCAGCGCACCAACCCCGCCGATTTCGAGGATTATCGGCTCGTCAACATCCGCGACGTCCATCTCGGCAAGGCGCAGCGGAGCCCGGTGACGCCCGGCAACGATCGCGGCGCGCTCGCCGCCTTCGCCGCGATCGCCTTGCTCGTGCTCGGCATGGCCTGCGTCAACTTCACCAATCTTGCCACCGCCCGCGCCTCCCAGCGGGCGCGGGAGGTCGCGCTGCGCAAGGTGCTCGGCGCGACGCGGCGCCAGCTCGTGGTGCAGTTCGTCGGCGAATCGGTGCTCGTGACCCTGCTTGCGATGATCGTCGCTTTGGCGATCGTCGAATTGCTGCTGCCGCGCTTCAACGCCTTTCTCGGCGCGGAGATCGCGCTCGACTATTTCGGCTCGGGCAGCATCCTGCCGCCGGTCGCCCTGCTCGTTTTGGTCGTCGGCGTCGCGGGCGGGCTTTACCCCTCGCTCTATCTCTCCCGCTTCGAGCCGGCGCGGATCCTGAAGGCGAACCGGTCGGGCGCCGATTCGGAGGGCTCGGGCCGGCTGCGCAACATCCTCGTCGTCGGCCAGTTCGCCGTCTCCATCGCCCTCATCGTCTGCACGAGCGTGATCTATGCCCAGACGCTCTACGCCCGCACGATGGACGCCGGCTACCGGCGCGACGGGCTGCTCCAGGTCGCCAATTTCGATTTCAAGGGCGTCACCAATGACATGGCGCGGCGGTTCGAGGAGCAGGTCCGGCGGCTGCCCGGCGTCCAGGCCGCGGCGCTGACCCAGATCGCGGTCGCGCCGGGAGGCAATACGACGACCGGCTTCCACAAAGCGGGGGACACGCGCACCATCGATCTCGGCATTTACGGCATCGACACCGGCTTCTTCCCGGCGATGGGGATGAAGCTGATCGCCGGACGCGATTTCTCGGATGCGGTCGCCCGCGACGACACGACCACGCCCTTCCCGCTGGACGACAATGCGGAGCGCGCCTTCGCCGCGCGCGGCGCGAACATAATCGTCTCGCAGGAGGCGGCGGAGCGCCTCGGCTTCCGCAGCCCGCGGGCAGCGATCGGCGCGCAGCTCAAGGCCGAGCTCGTGCCCGACCAGTTCGGCCTTGTCCCGGTCACCATCGTCGGCGTCGTCGCCGATGCGCGCTTCCGGACCCTGCGCGAGCCGCTGCAGCCGATCGCCTATGTGATGCAGAAGAACGGCTTCGCCCAATTGGCGGTGCGGTTCGGCGGCATCGCGCCGGCCGACATACGCGGCCGGATCGATCGGCTCTGGCAACAGATCGTGCCGCAAGTGCCGTTCAAGGCGGATTTCGCCGACGATCTGGTGCGCCGGCAATATCGGCAGGAGACGGCGCGGGGCGAGCTCTTCGCCGCCTTCACCCTGCTCGCCATCGTCATCGGCTGCCTCGGCCTGTTCGGGCTCGCCTCGTTCACCGCCGCGCGGCGGACCAGGGAGATCGGCATCCGCAAGGTGCTCGGCGCGCGGACCCGCGACATCGTTCGCTTGCTCGTCTGGCAGTTCAGCCGGCCGGTGCTGATCGCCAATCTGATCGCCTGGCCGGTCGCCTGGTGGGCGATGCGCGACTGGCTGAACCGGTTCGACCAAAGGATAGCGCTCGGTCCGACGCCCTTCCTGCTGGCGGCGGCGCTGGCCCTGGTCATCGCCGTCGCCACCGTCGCGAGCCATGCCATCCGCGTCGCGCGCACCAATCCGATCCACGCGCTTCGCTACGAATAGGGAAAAGAAAGTCCGCCATGTTCCGCAATTATTTCACCGTCGGATTCCGGGCGCTGGCAAAGAACCGCACCTATGCCTTCATCAACATTTGCGGGCTCGCCATCGGCATGGCGGCTTGCCTCCTGATCCTGCTCTTCGTCCGTTACGAGATGAGCTACGACACATGGATTCCGGGCTCGGCAAATACCTACCAGCTCGAGACCTGGTACGACGCGCACGACACCGGCCACACGGCCGAGCTCCAGATGACCTCTTATCCGGCCGGCGACGCGCTGAAGAAGGATTTTCCCGAGGTCGAGGGAATCGTCTACGCCTTCGACAACGGTCCGGTCTTCCTGGCCGACGGCCAGGCCACGTCCACCGAACATTATCTGATCGTCGGCGGCAACTTCCTCGAAATCGTCCAGCTTCCGCTGCTGCGTGGACAGGTTTCGGCGCTCGACGCCGTCGGCGGCGCGGTGATGACCCGGAGCGAGGCAATCCGGCGGTTCGGCACCGACGACGTGCTCGGCCGGACCTTCACCACGATCACCAAGGGCCAGAAATACGATTTCCGGATCGGCGGCATCCTCAAGGATTTGCCGAAGAACAGCCACATGAAGATCTCCGCTTTGCTCCGGATGAACATGCCGAGCTATTTCGCGAGCGAGCCGCAGGCCCTGACCTGCTGGAGCTGCGAGAATGGCTGGGTCTATGTGCGGCTGAAGCCCGGCACCGATCCGAAATCGCTCGAAGCGCGCTTTCCCGCCTGGGAGAAGCGCAACATCCCCGACCAGGTGAGCGACGGGGTCCGTACCAATGCCGGCGACCATGAGGATTGGCATCTGGTCAATGTCGCCGACGTCCATCTCGGCAAGGCCCAGATCGCCGCGATGACTCCGGGCAACGACCGCGGCGCGCTCGCCACCTTCGGGGTGATCGCCTTGCTGATCCTCGGCATGGCCGTGGTCAATTTCACCAATCTCGCCACCGCCCGCGCCTCGCAGCGCGCCCGCGAGGTGGCGCTGCGCAAGGTGCTCGGCGCGACCCGGCGCCAGCTCGTCGCCCAGTTCGTCGGCGAATCCCTGCTCGTCGCGATGCTGGCGATGCTGATCGCCCTCGCTTTGGTCGAATTGCTGATTGGGCCGTTCGCCGCCTTCCTCGACGCCGATATCGATCTTTCCTATTTCGGCTCGGATGGGATCATCCTGCCGGTGCTGCTGCTCGTCCTCGTGGTCGGGGTGCTCGGCGGCCTCTATCCGGCCTTCTTCCTGTCGCGCTTCCAGCCGGCGCAGGTGCTGAAGGCGAACAAGTCGGCGGCGGAGACGCCCGGCTCGGGCCGGCTGCGCTCGATCCTCGTCGTCGGCCAGTTCGCGGTCTCGATCGGCCTCATCATCTGCACGGCAATCATCTACGCGCAGACCGTCTACGCCCGCACCGTCGATCCGGGCTACAAGCGCGACCATATCCTCCAGGTCAACCAGCTCAGCCGCTACCAATTGATCGGCAAGGGCGAGCTGATCGCCGAGCGCGTGCGCCACCTGCCGGGCGTCGACGCCGTCGGCGAGACCGGGATCGGGGTGGGCACGACCAACAACAACAATACAGGCGTGCTGCTTCCGGGCAGCGCCACCCCGATCGCGATCGGCAATTATTATGTCGATTCCGGCTTTCTCGACGCGATGGGGATGAAATTGCTCGCCGGCCGCTGGTTCGACGACAAGCGGCCGGCCGACGACATGAGTCTGCCCTTCCCGCTGACCGACGAGGCGCAGAAGGCGCTGGTGGCGCGGGGTAGCAACATCGTCATCAACGAACTGGCGGCGCGGCGGCTCGGCTTCGCCAACCCGGCCGACGCGGTCGGCAAGATCGTACGCGCCGGCTTCGTCCAGGCGGAGGACGGGCTGGTGCCGTCGACGATCATCGGCGTCGTGCAGGATGCCCGCTTCCGCTCGATCCGGCAGCCGATCGATCCGATCATCTTCATGAAGGGGCAGAGCAACCTCAGCTTCATGGTCGTCCGCTTCCACGGCGACCCGGTCGCGGTCCGGTCGGAGGTCGAGCGCGCCTGGCGCAATTTCACCAGCGAGGTGCCGTTCGACGCCCAGTTCAGCGACGACATCATGCTCGACCTCTACAAGGCCGAGGATGCGCGGGCGAAGACCTTTGCCGCCTTCGCGATCCTGTCGGTGATCGTCGGCTGCCTCGGCCTGTTCGGCCTCGCCGCCTTCACCGCCGAGCGGCGGACGAAGGAGATCGGAATCCGCAAGGTGCTCGGCGCGCGGGTGCGCGACATCGTCCGTTTGCTCGTCTGGCAATTCTCGAAGCCGGTGATCGTCGCCAATCTCATCGCCTGGCCGGTCGCCTGGTGGCTGATGCGCGGCTGGTTGAACGGCTTCGACACGAGGATCGCGCTCGGGCCGGGGCCCTTCCTGCTCGCCGGCGGCCTCGCGCTGGGCATCGCGATCGCGACCGTCGCCGGCCATGCCTTCCGCGTCGCCCGCTCGAACCCGGTTCACGCCTTGCGTTACGAATGATCCGAAAGCAGAACGGGCCTATGAACATTCGTCTTCTCGTCGCGGCCGCTTTTGCCGGCCTTCTCGCGGCGGCGCCGGCCGCGGCGCAGGTCGACGTTCCGGTCGGGCCGTTCCGGACGGTCGAGCTGAACGGCAACGGGCGCGTGCTGGTGCGCTATGCGCCGGCCCAGCAGGTGCGAATCGTCCAGGGCAATGCGCGGATCAGCCGCGTCCATCTCGCCGACCAGCCCGCCGGACGAAAGGACAAAGGCGGCCGGCTCATCGTCGACACCTGCCCGAACCGCTGCCCGATCGGCTATCGCCTCGTCGTCGAGATCGACACGCCCGATATCGAAGGCGTCGCCGTCGGCGGCGACGGGCAGATTGAAATCGGGGCCGGTTTTCGCCGCGGCGACGGCTTCGCCGCGGCCGTGAAGGGCAATGGCCGCATCGACGCGCGCGCGATCGCGGCGGTCCATGCCAGCGCCGCCGTCAGCGGCAATGGCGACATCTCGCTCGGCCGGGTCGATTCGCTCGCCGCGGCGGTGAAGGGCAAGGGCCGCATCGCCTATCATGGCCACCCGCGGCTGATGTCGGCCGTCCAGGGCGGCGGCAGGATCGAATCCGCCGACTGATCCTTTCCCGGCGTTGCGCGAATCCCCTGCCCAGGCCGCGGCGCGGCCGCTATCGTGATCGTGCGACCCGGGAGACCCGTCCTTGAGCAAGAAGCCAGACGATTTGAAGCTCGGCAGCCGTCTCGTGATCGGCGCCATTGCCGGCTTCGTCGGCACGATGGCGATGACGATGGCGATGCGGCGCCTCCATCGCCGCCTGCCGCCGGGCGAGCGCTATCCGCTGACGCCCCGCGAGATCGTCAATTCGGGCGCGAAGCAGGCCGGCGTGACGCTGCCGAGCGAGGCGGCGAAGGACATCACCGCCGCCGCCCATTTCGCCTATGGCGCCGCGACCGGCGCGATCCTCGCCGCCCTGAATCCGGATCCGAAGAAGAAGACCGGCGCCCTCTATGGCGTGGCGGTGTGGCTGGCGAGCTATATGGGCTGGATTCCGGCGGTCGGGACCTTGAAGCCCGCGACGGAGCACCCGCCGCGGCGCAATTTCCTGATGATCGGCGTCCACCTGATCTGGGGCGCCGCCACCGCGGCCGCGATCCGCGAGCTGCGCGCGGCGCGCGAGACGATGATCGGCGACGGCCCCGACAAGGACGCGCCTCGGTAATCGTGCATGTTCTCCGGCGAAAGCCGGAGTCCGGCTACGGAATCAGACTGGACCCGGCTTTCGGCTTCGCCGAAGTTCGTCCTGAGCGCCGCCGCGGGCGGCGTCGAAGGGCCGGAGAGCAGGAACTTATTCACCCGCCTTCGGCCTTCCCCGCGGCCGCTTTTCCGGCGGGGAGACGTGGATGCCGCGCCGGTGGAGGGCTTCGCGCAGCAGGCATTCGATCTCGGCGTTGACGCTTCGGAAATCCGCCGCCGCGACGCGCTCGAGCGCGTCCCAGAGGGACGGCTCGATGCGCAGCGGGAAAGCCTTTTTCGGCGGCGGGGGCAACGGCCGCTCCTATTGGTAGAGGGTGCCGGTATTGACCACGGGCTGGGTGTCCCGCTCGCCGCAGAGGACGACCATCAGGTTCGAGACCATCGCCGCGCGCCGTTCGTCGTCCAGCTCGACGACATTCTTCTCGGAGAGCAATTGGAGCGCATTCTCGACCATCGAGACGGCGCCGATGACGATCTTCTGCCGCGCCGCGATCACCGCCTCGGCCTGCTGGCGGCGGAGCATCGCCTGCGCGATCTCCGGCGCATAGGCGAGATGGGTGAGGCGGCATTCGTCGATCGTGATGCCGGCGACCTTCGCCCGGTCCTGGAGCTCGTTTCTCAATTCCTCGCTGACCTCGTCGGCATGGCCGCGGAGCGTCGTCTCCTGATGCTCGATATCGTCATAGGGATATTTGGCGCCGATCGCCCGCACCGCGCTCTCGATTTGGACGAAGAGGAAGCGGGTATAATCGTCGACGTCGAACAGGGCCTGGGCGGTATCGGTGACACGCCAGACGACGTTGGTCGCGATCTCGATCGGGTTGCCGCGCAGATCGTTCACCTTCAATTTTTCCGAGGTGACGTTGCGGACGCGGGTCGAGATCTTCTTGCGCGCCAGCCACGGCCAGCGCCAGCGCAGGCCGGTGGTGCGGTCGGTGCCCTTGTAATCGCCGAACAGCAGGATCGCCGCGGCTGTGTTCGGCTGGAGCAGATAGAAACCGACGATGGTGAAGAGAAAAAGGATGAAGGAGCCGACCAGCAGGATGCCGCCGGCCGCGAATATACGATGCGCGATAAGGATCACGGCGCCGGGCACGCCGAGGAGCGCAAGGAGCAGGACGAGCAGCATCGGATAGCCGCCGATGCTTCCCGCCGGCCGCTCCTGCGACAGGCGCAGGCCGGTCAGGTGACTTGTCGGATAGGGTGAGCTTGCCATGTCGAATCTCCCTGGAATGATGATATCATAATTATATTCAACGAGAGTCGCAAGCGCTTTGAAAATCGGGCCGTGGCGCCGCGGCGGCGGAGCGGCTAAGGCCGCGGCAAAGATCGCGGCGGCGCCTGGACGCTCCCGTGGGATGGAGCGAAAAATGGCCGACTGGAAGCTTGCGATCCACGGCGGGGCCGGCGTGATCGCGCGGGAATTGCTGAGCCCGGAGCAGGATGAAGCGATTCGCGCCGCGCTCGCCCAGGCGCTCGAAATCGGATCGGCGATCCTCGACGCGGGCGGGAGCGCGCTCGACGCGGTCGAGCGGACCGCCTGCGCGCTGGAGGACGACCCCCATTTCAACGCCGGCCGCGGCTCGGTCTTCACCGCCGAGGGCACGAACGAGATGGACGCGGCGATCATGGACGGGCGCGACCGCTCGGCCGGCGCCGTCACCGGCGTGACCGGTACGCGCAACCCGATCCGGCTCGCGCGCACGGTGATGGAGCGCAGCCCCCACGTCTTCCTCGGGGGCGCCGGCGCCGACGTCTATTCGCGCGAGCAGGGGCTCGAGCAGGCCGGCCCGGACTGGTTCGCGACCGAGGCGCGTCGCCGCCAGCTCGAGGCGATGCGGCGCGGCGAGACTTTCTTCGAGCTGAAATATGGGACGATCGGCGCGGTCGCGGTCGACAGGCAAGGCCATGTCGCCGCCGCCACCTCGACCGGTGGGATCACCGGCAAGCGCATGTCGCGGATCGGGGATACGCCGGTGATCGGCGCCGGGACCTATGCCGACGATCGCGCCGCCGCGGTCTCGGCCACCGGCCAGGGCGAATATTTCATCCGTGCCGGCGCCGCCCATGAAATCTGCGCCCGCATCCGCATGCTCGGCGAGGATGCGCGGGCGGCGGCGGACGCGGTGATCGCCGAGATCGGCGCGCTCGGCGGCACCGGCGGAATCATCGTCGTGACTCCGCAGGGCGACACGATCTTCGCGTTCAATTCGCCGGGAATGTATCGCGGCGCTGCCTCGGCCGCCGGCCGCAAGGTCGCGATTTACGGCGACGAGGATGCGCTATAGGCGTGGCCCCATGATCAAGCGCCCGCTCGCCTTTCTCGCTTTCGCCCTGCTGCTGCCAAGCCCCGCTTTCGCCTGGTGGGATTACGGCCATCGAAGCGTCGGCACGATCGCCTGGGCCGAGCTCAATCCGCGGGCGAAAAGGGAGATTGCCCGGCTCATCGCCGATTCGCGCGCGCTCGACACGCCCGAATGCCCGATCCGCAATCTCGCCGACGCCGCCGACTGGCCGGATTGCATCCGCGCCTATCACGAACGGTTCAACTACAGCTTCTCCTGGCATTATCAGGATCTCGACATCTGCCGGCCGTTCGACATCAAGGCCAATTGCAAGGACGGCAATTGCATCACCGCGCAGATCGCCCGCAATCTGAAGCTGCTCGCCGACCATAAGCTGCCGATGCGCGAGCGGCTGATGGCTTTGGCTTTCGTCGCCCATTTCCTCGGCGACCTTCACCAGCCGCTCCATGTCGGCGAGCATGGCGATGCCGGCGGCAACCAGATCGTCGCCCGCTACGGCGCGATCGGCGGCAAGACCAACCTCCACGAAATCTGGGACGGCCTGCTCGCCGAGCGCGCCATCTCGTCGCTGCCGGCCGGCCCGCGCGGCATCCTCGGCCAATATACGCCCGACCAGATCGCGGCGATGCAGCAGGGCAATGTCGCGGACTGGACGCGCGAGACCTGGCAACTGAGCCGCGAGGACGTCTACGATCTGATGTTCGCCGATCCCTGCAAGGGCAAGCAGACCGGCCCGGTGACGATGGACGAAGCGATGACGCAGAAGCTCATCCCCGTCGTCCGCCTCCAGATCGTCCGTGGCGGCGTCCGGCTGGCGAAATTGCTCAACCAGACGCTGGGCGGAGAGGCGGCGGCGTAAGATCCTCCCCCGGATTTCCCGGGGGAGGGGGACCGCACGAAGTGCGGTGGAGGGGCATGCCGCAGCGCCGGCCCCTCCACCAGCCTTCGGCTGGTCCCCCTCCCCTGCGAAAAGCAGGGGAGGATTTCCGTTACTCCGGCACCACCGTCACGGCGCGCCGATTCTGGGCCCAGGCTTCCTCGTTCGAGCCCAAGGCGACCGGCCGTTCCTTGCCGTAGCTGATCGTCGTCATCCGCCCGGCCGGAACGCCCTTCGCCTGGAGATAATCCTTCACCGCATTGGCGCGGCGGTCGCCCAGGGCGAGATTATATTCGCGCGTGCCGCGCTCGTCGCAATGGCCCTCGATCGTGACGCTGACCGCGGGATGGGCGGTCAGCCAGGCCGCCTGGGCGTCGAGCGTGTGCCGGTCCTGGTCGTCGAGCGCATATTCGTCCGTGCCGAAGAAGACCCGGTCCGACGGCACGCTGCGCATGAAGTCGGCATGGGCGCCGCCGAGGCCGGTCTGGCCGACCGTTCCCGATTCCGGCCCGGGCGTGCCGGCCTCTCCGCCCTGCGTCGCGCTGCCGTTCATCGGCGGCGGCGGGATATGGCTCGGCGGCTTCTTGGCGCAGCCGGCGGTCAGCGCGAGCGCCGCGGCGGCGGCGATGAGGCTGAGGCGGGTCCTGTTCATGATAAGCTCCTTTGCAACAGGGAGGTCAGGGGAGGATGGGCGACCATGCGGGGTCGGATCCGTCGAGCGGCGTCGGGATGTGGCGCGCATTGACGCCGGTGAGATCGACCGACCAGAGCTCGGTGCGGCCGGAGCCCTGGGCGGTGCGGAAATACATGATGACGCGGCCGTTGGGCGCCCAGGTCGGCGATTCGTCCTGCCAGGCGTCGGTCAGCATCTTCTCGCCGCCGCCGTCGGCCGACATGGTGCCGATGCGGAAGCGGGCCGCCCCGATATGGGTGAAGGCGATGAGGTCGCCGCGCGGGCTCCAGACCGGCGTCGCATAGGTGCCGCCGCCGAAGCTGATCCGGTGCTGGTTCGAGCCGTCCGCATTCATCACATAGAGCTGCTGCGAGCCGCCGCGATCGCTCTCGAAGACGATGCGGCCGCCGTCGGGCGAGTAAGAGCCGCCGGTGTCGATGCCGGGGGCGTCGGTAAGGCGGTGCGGCTCGCCGCCCGAGGCGGAGACGCGATAGATGTCGGTATTGCCGTTGACCGACATCGAGAAGACCACCCAGCGCCCGTCCGGCGAGAAGCGCGGCGCGAAGGTCATGTAGGGCTGGCTCACCAGCAGCCGCTGCCGCCCGGAGCCGATGTCGTAGACATAGACGCGCGGCCGCTCGCCGACATAGGACATGTAGACGATCGTCTGCTGGTTGGGCGCGAAGCGGGGGGTGAGGACGATCGACTGGCCATTGGTGAGGAAACGATGGCTGGCGCCGTCCTGATCCATGATGGCGAGCCGCTTGATCCGGTGCGCCTTGGGCCCGGTCTCGGAGACATAGACGATGCGGCTGTCGAAATAGGGGCCTTCGCCGGTGAGGCGGGTATAGACCATGTCCGCGCATTTGTGCGCCGCCCGGCGCCAGAGCGCGGGGGTGACGACGAAACCCTGGCGGGTCAGCTCCTTCTTCGCGGCGGTGTCGTAGAGATAGCAGCCGACGGTGAGCCTGCCGTCGGCATTGGCTTGGACGAAGCCCTGGACCAGGGCCTGGGCGCCGGTGCCGGACCAGATCGAATAATCGGGCGCCGCCACCTGCGGGAAAGCGACGGGCGGCAGGCCGGCGGGGCCGGACGGATTGAACAGGCCCGAGCCCTTGAGATCGTTGGCGACGATCTGCGCCACCTGCTGGCCGAGCGCGCCGGTCTCGCCCGCCGGCGTGGCGGCCGAGGCCGGGGTCGGCATGACCGGAATGTCGATCGGCAGCGGCGCCGAGATGCCGCCGACGACGTCCACTTCGAGCGGCGGCGGCTCGGCGCTCGTCGGCGCCGCTGGGGCTGCGGAAGTGGGAGCCGGCGGAGGCGCGGGTGGCATCTGTGCGACGGCGGGAGCGCCGAAGGCCAGAGCTGAGGCAAGAAGCAGGGAGAAGCGAACCATTGGGCGGGCTCCGGTCACGGGAGTTTGTAGGTCATGTTGAAATTAGCCCAGCCGCCCTTCGGCGTCTGGTAGAGATCCTCCGGCAGGTCGCGAAGCGGCGAGCAGCCGACATAGGCGGCGATTGCAAGATCCTTCACCCGGTCCTCGTAACGCGCATTTTCGGAAGTGAGGCCGGCGGTGTTGACGACGGTCGGCTTCTGCGCGAGCGAGCCGTCGCGATTGAGGCGAAGGTTCAGCTTGACCTTGATCTGGTTGGCGCCCGGGCCGGGATTGACCTGCCGATTGGCACAAGGCTGAACCTGCCGCTGGATGGCCGCCTCAATGCTGGCGAATGCCTGCGCGCTCATCACCGAGGCGGGCGCTTGCTGGGATTTGGACGGCGTCGGATCGCTGCCGATGCCCTTCAGGAAATCGTGGCCGAGGAGGGTGCCGCGCGTCCGCTGGCCGGTGCCGCTACGCGCCGTCGGCTGCGCCGGCGCGGCCCTGGCCGGAGCAGGCTTGGCGGGCGTCGGCGGCGCGGGCGCGGCCTTGGGTACGGGTTTGGCGGGGCGCGCGGGCCTGGGGGACGGCCTGGGCTTCGGTTCCGGCGTCTCGACCGCCTTGGGCGGCGCGGGGGCGGGCTGGGGCTTGGGCGGTATCGGCGCCGGCAAAGGCGGCTGCGCGGCGGCCTCCTCCGGCGCGCCCGTCTCCGGCGCTCGGCTCTGCGCGGGCGGCGCCGGGCTCGGTTGCGGGGCGGCGTTGGTCATCCCCACATCCTTGACGAAGGAGATGCTGATCGGCTCCGACGTGGGCGGCGGCAGGCGGGTAACGGCGAGGCTGACCGACAGGGCCACGAACAGGGCGACATGCGCCGCCGTCGAGACTCCGAGGCCGGTCGCTTCCGCGCGGTCCATCAGCGCGGCTCCTGCGCCTCGACGCTGATCAGGGCGACCTTGCGCAGGCCCGCACGGTCGATCTCGCCCATCACCGCCATCACCCGCCCATAATCGAGCGCCTTGTCGGCGCGGAGGAAGATGCGCGGGCCGCCCGGCTCGGCGCTCCCGGCGGCGATCGCGGACAGCCGGCCGCCGAGCGCATCGGCGGCGATCGGCTGGGCGTCGACGAAGATCCTGCCGTCCTTGTCCATCGCGATCTGGACCGGCTTGTGCTGCGGATCGATCGTTCCCGCCTTGCTGTCCGGCAGGTCGACCTTGACTCCGGCGACCAGCAAAGGCGCGGTCACCATGAAGATGATGAGCAGGACCAGCATCACGTCGACCATCGGCGTGACGTTGATCTCCGCCATCGGCGCGCGCCGGCGTCGGGAGTTCGGGAGAGGCGTGAAGGCCATCCTAATGTCCTCCCCCGGATTTCCGGGGGAGGGGGACCATGCGAAGCATGGTGGAGGGGCCTGCCGCGACGCCGGCCCCTCCACCGGCCTTCGGCCGGTCCCCATGGTCAGGTATGGATTGCCCCCGGCAATCCATAGCCATGCCGGGGGCATGGCAACCTGACCATCCTGCAAAGGCGGGGGAGGACCTGTCCGTGCCCCTCATCCCTCCCGCTCCAGCTCGCGGCTGAGGGTGGAATGGAAGCCGTCGGCGAAGCGCTGGAGGCGGCTCTCCATGCGGTTGATGCCGAAGCTCATGCGATTGTAGGCGATCACCGCCGGGATCGCCGCGAACAGGCCGAGCGCGGTCGCGAACAGGGCTTCGGCGATGCCGGGGGCGACGACGGCGAGGCTGGTATTGTTCTGCCCGGCAATGTCGCCGAAGCTGCGCATGATCCCCCAGACGGTGCCGAACAGGCCGACGAACGGCGCGACCGAGCCGATCGTGGCGAGGATGTTGAGCCGCTCGGCGAGCGCGTCCACCTCCGCAATCACCGCCGCGTTCATCGCGGTGGCGAGCCGCGAGCGGGCGCCTTCGCGGTCGACGATCTTGCCGGCGGTCGAGCGGCGCCATTCCGAGAGGCCGGCGCCGAGCACCGCGGCGCTCGGCAATTTCTCCTTGCCGCGCGTCTCGTGGAAGCCGTCGATGTCGCCCGCTTTCCAGAAATCGCGCTCGAACCTCGCATTGCCGCGCGCGACGCGGCCGATGCGCAACGCATGGCCGACGATGATCGTCCAGGTCCAGATGCTGGCGAGGATGAGGCCGATCATCACGATTTTGACGACGATGTCGGCCTGGAGGAACAGGGACACCGGCGAGAGGCTGCCGCCCGCCACTTCCAGATGAGTCACGTTTCTCCTTCCTGTAAAAGCCCGGAAAATCGTTCGAGCCAGGCGCGCGGCTGCCGCCGCGGCCGCCCCTCGGGCGTGACGAAGGCGGCGGTCACCATCGCCTCGGCCAGCACTTCTTCGCCGCGCATGACTCGCTGATGAATGACGAGGCTCGCCGCCCTGAGCGTCTCCAGCCGCGTGACGATCGTCAGCGCGTCGTCGAGCCTCGCCGGCGCGCGGTAGCGGATCGAGAGGTCGGCGACGACATAGGCGCCCTCGCCCGCCTCCTGCGCGGTGCGCTGGTCGGCGCCGGCCATGGCGATCATGTCCGACCGTGCGCGCTCGATGAAGCGCAGATAATTGGCATGATAGACGATGCCGGTGAGGTCGGTGTCCTCGAAATAGACGCGCACAGGAAAAAAGTGCGTCTTTCCACGCATTTGGCCGCCGGCCGGACGCACAATCTCCCCGCAATCCACGGCTTTTGCCTCTAACGGCGCCGGGCGGGAGGCGAAAGGGTTAACGGCCGAGCCGATTCAGATTCGCGGTCAGCGGCGGTGGAGGAAGGAGTCGCGCTGCGCCTCGATCAGCCGGACGACGTCGCCCATCGGCAGGTTCATGTCGACGAGGTGCAGGCCCCAGCCGGGGAGCGGCACGCCGAACGCGACGACGTCGCCGGGAATGTCGTCGGTGCGCTTGTCCTTCGGATCGGCGTTCACATGGATGGCGAAATAACCGACATTGCCGTGGTGGACGCAGGTACCCGAGACGAGGCCTTGCGTATGGAGGAATGGAGTCGGCGGCGGCCCCTCGGACGACCAGTCGATCCCCGCCGTGTTGCTGAGCGACGGGCCCGCATAAAAATAAGAATCGAGCGGCGCCGGCCCATCCTTGCCGAGATTGGCGGGGTTGGTGCAGCCGACCGTCATGCCCGGCGTCCCGGCGCGGCCGAACAGGCTTTGCTCGGGCGGCGGGCCGCTCGCGCGGAACGAGGTCCAGGCGAGGATGCAGCCGGTCTCGCCGACGCGCGAGCAGAGCGGAATCGTCTTGAACGTGCCGCCGACCAGCTTGCCTTCGGGCACCTCGACGTTGAAGCCGGCGATGACGGCGGAGAGCATGTGCGCGGCGGCGGGCTTGTTCTCGATCTCGCCCGCGACCAGCCGCTCGATCATGATCGAGCCCTGGCTGTGGCCGATCAGCACGAACGGCCGGCCCCGGTTGTAATGCGCGAGATAATAATGCCAGGCGGCGGCGACGTCGGCATAAGCCGGATCGAAATTGCGCTCGATCGGCGCGCCCGCCATCGCCTTGCGCAACGCGGTGAGGGTCGCCTGGCGGTACATCGGCGCATAGGTCCGGCAGATGGTGCCGAAGCGGGCGAGCTGGACCAGGGCGACCGCCTGCTCCTCCGGGCCCGGCACCAGATCGGAATTGTCGCCCGGATCGCGCGAGACGGTGGGATAGACGTAGAAGCAGTCGATCGGCGGGTTGGCGGCCGGCTTCACCTGTGTCGTCGCGCCATAGCCGTTCGGGCCAAGCTCGGTGGTCGGCAGCGGCTTCGAACAGGCATCGTCGCGGCCGGGGAGGCACAGCCAGTCGGCTTGATCGGCATAATCGGGCGCCGCCGGGATCGGCGGAGGGGCCGGCTGCTGCGCGGCGGCGGGCGTAGCCGCGGCAAGCGCGGCGGCAAGGATCGCAAGCCTCATCTTTCCCTCCTCAGTTGGAATCGAACAATCCGTCCTGCGCCCCGTTGGGCTGGGGCAGGCCGAGATGGGTCCAGCCGCGGCCGTTGAGGCAGCGGCCGCGCGCGGTGCGGGCGACGAGGCCGAGCTGGATGAGATAGGGCTCGATCACTTCCTCGATCGTGTCGCGCGGTTCGGAGAGGCCGGCGGCGAGCGTCTCCACCCCGACCGGTCCGCCTTTGTAGATGTCGGCGATCATATGGAGGTAGCGGCGGTCCATCGCGTCGAGGCCGAGCTGGTCCACCTCCATCCGGGTGAGGGCGCTGTCGGCCGCCTTCGAGTCCACCTCGGGCGCGCCGGCCGCCTGGGCGAAGTCGCGGACCCGGCGCAGCAGCCGCCCGGCGATGCGCGGCGTCCCGCGCGAGCGGCGGGCGATTTCACGGCCGCCATCGTCGGTGAGAGCGAGGCCGAGCAGCCGCGCGGCGCGGCGGACGACCTGCTCCAATTCCTCGACCGTGTAGAAATTGAGCCGGACCGGAATTCCGAACCGGTCGCGGAGCGGCGTCGTGATCAGCCCCTGGCGGGTGGTCGCGCCGACCAGGGTGAAGCGGGGCAGGTCGATGCGCACCGAGCGGGCGGACGGCCCTTCGCCGATCATCAAATCGAGCGCGCGGTCCTCCATCGCCGGATAGAGGATCTCCTCGACCGCCGGAGCGAGCCGGTGGATCTCGTCGATGAACAGGACGTCGCCATCCTCGAGATTGGTGAGCAGGGCGGCGAGATCGCCCGATTTGGCGATGACCGGCCCCGACGTGGCGCGGAAACCGACGCCGAGCTCGCGGGCGACGATCTGGGCGAGGGTCGTCTTGCCGAGCCCCGGCGGGCCGAAGAAGAGGACATGGTCGAGCGCCTCGCCCCGGCCCTTCGCCGCCTCGATGAACACCCGCAGATTCTCGCGCGCCGCTTTCTGCCCGACGAACTCGTCGAGCGTTTTCGGCCGCAGCGCGGCGTCGAGATCCTCGGGCCTGCGGTTCGGCGTGGTCAGGCGTTCGTCGGTCATTCCTGCGTGTTGCTCATTTACGAATTGACACATCAGTTGCGGTGTTGTACACGATCATCACCACGTAAGTCTGCCGTAACTTTCGCTGCGGTTGAGCATGAAAGGCAACCCCATGACCACTACCATTGGTGACAACATTCGCAAGGCGAGGCTGGCCAAGAGCATGACGCAGGAGCAACTCGGCGTCGCAGCGGGTAATCGCAGTGTTAATCAGATCAATGGCTACGAGCGCGGCCGATCCCGTCCTTCCCCTCGGGTGTTGGGGGCGATTGCGGGCGCACTGGGTGTGACGCCCGAATCGTTGCTCGCGAGTCATACCCCCACCGCTGGTCCCGACGTTGGAGAGGACTTTGTCCGTGACTTCAAAAATCGCTGCGCCAGAGCACTGAATATCCCAGTCTCCGCAATCAAAGTGACGATTGAGGTAGTCCAATAAACTACCGGGCCGCTTTCTTGAGCGCCGTTCGCACCAGCGCGTCGAGCGACGAACCCGGGCCGAGCTCCGCCTCCGCCTTGGCGACGGCCGCCGAAGCCTCGGCGGGGCGGAAGCCGAGGTTGAGGAGGGCGGAAACGGCGTCGGCGCCGGCGCTTCCCGGCGTCGGCATTGAGGCGCCGGCGGGGCCGAGGGCGACGGCGCCGACCTTGTCCTTGAGTTCGTTGACGATGCGCAAGGCGAGCTTGGGACCGACCCCCTGGGCGCGGGCGATCATGCGGCTGTCGGCGGCGGCGATGGCGGTGCCGAGTTCGTCGGCGGAGAGCGCCGACAGGATGCCCAACGCAACGCGGGTGCCGACGCCCTGGACCGAGGTCAGCAGCCGGAACCAGTCGCGCTCGCCGGCGGTGGCGAAGCCGATCAGGCGGATATCGTCCGCGCTGACCTTCATCTCGGTATGGACGACGACCTCGGAGCCGATCGCGCCCAATGCGGACAAGGTCCGGCTGGAGGCGAAGACGAGATAGCCGATGCCGTTGACGTCGATCACCGCATGATCGCCGGCGAAGCCGTCGAGCAGGCCGCGCAATTTGGCGATCATGCGGCGCTCCGCCCGAGCGCTCGGGCGCTGGCGAGATGATGGGCGTGGGTGATGGCGACGGCAAGCGCGTCGGCCGCGTCCGTGCCGGCGATCTTCACGCCCGGCAGCAGGCGCTGGACCATCGCGTGGACCTGCGCCTTTTCGGCGCCGCCGGTGCCGACCACCGCCTTCTTGACCAGCCGCGCCGCATATTCGCCGACGCCGATCCCCGCCTGCGCCGCCGCGAGCAAAACGATTCCGCGCGCCTGGCCGAGCTTCAGCGTCGATTGCGGATTTTCGTTGACGAAGACTTCCTCGACGGCCGCGGTATCGGGCCGGTGCTCGGCGAGCATGGCGGCCAGGCGATCGTGAAGCTGGACCAGCCGCGTCGGGAGCGCGTCCTTTGGGTCGGTCCGGATCTGCCCATTGGCGAGGTGCCGCAGCCGGTTGCCGTCCGCGGCGATCATGCCCCAGCCGGTCGTCCCGAGCCCGGGGTCGAGGCCGACGATGATCGTCATGGGCGGGGGGAGACGGAGATCACCGGCGCATAATGTCGGGCCGGCGCGCTTTCGGGAAGCGAATTTACAGCCGCGCCATCACCTCGTCGGGGATCTGATAATTGCCCCAGACGGTCTGGACGTCGTCATCCTCCTCGAGCGTGTCGATCAGCTTGACGAGATGATCGGCATCGTCGCCGTCGACCTCGACCGAATTGGTCGGGCGCCAGGCGAGCTTGATGCTCTCCGCCTCGCCGAGCGCTTCCTCGAGCGCGCGGGCGACGCCGTGGAGATCTTCCTGCGCGGTCCAGACCTGGTGGCCGTCCTCGTCCGATTCGACGTCCTCGGCGCCGGCCTCGATCGCCGCTTCCAGCATGTCGTCGGCGGAGCCCGCCGAAGCGGGATATTCGATCAGCCCCAGCCGCTCGAAGCCGTGGCTGACCGAGCCCGAGGCGCCGAGATTGCCGCCATTCTTCGAGAAAGCGGTGCGGACGTTGGTCGCGGTGCGGTTGCGATTGTCGGTCAGCGCCTCGACGATCAAGGCGACGCCGCCCGGGCCGAAGCCTTCGTAGCGCAATTCCTCGTAATTCTCGGCGTCGCCGCCGATCGCCTTGTCGATCGCCCGCTGGATATTGTCCTTGGGCATGGACTGGGCGCGGGCGGCGGTGACGGCGGCGCGCAGGCGCGGGTTCGCGTTCGGATCGGGCAGGCCCATCCTGGCCGCGACCGTGATCTCGCGCGCGAGCTTGGAGAACATCGCCGAGCGCTTCTTGTCCTGCGCGCCCTTGCGATACATGATGTTCTTGAACTTGCTATGGCCGGCCATGGCCGCTGCCTCACCCTGTCGTTGATTGGTCGCCGCGCCTTAGCCGCGCCCGCTCATTCAGTCCATTCCGAGGGCGGCGCGATAGGTTTCCAGCAAGGCGTCGGCTTCCTGCCGATCATGGGTCTCCATTTTCCGAAGCGCGACGACCTTGCGCATCGTCCTGGTGTCGTAGCCGCGCGACTTGGCCTCGGCGTAGACGTCCTTGACGTCGTCGGCGATCGCCTTCTTTTCCTCCTCCAGCCGCTCGATCCGCTCGATGAGCAATCTCAATTCGTCCGCCGCGATCGATCCTTCCGCCATATTCTCCGCCGGGTTTGAAGTTGAGCGCGGGCTGTAGGAGGTGATGCCGCGATGCTCAAGCGGGTTGCACTGACCGCTCGCTCGTCTATGCGGCCCGTTCATGGCGACGAGCGAAACCAGCCCAAGCATCTTCGTGCCGCGCACCCGCAAGGTGCGCATCCTCGCCACGCTCGGGCCGGCGAGCAACGGCAAGGAGATGATCCGGCAGCTCGCCGAGGCGGGCGCCGACGCTTTCCGGGTCAATATGAGCCACGGCACGCACGAGGATCACCGGCACCGGATCGAGACGATCCGCGCGCTGGAGAAGGAGCTGGAGCGGCCGACCACCATCCTCGCCGACCTGCAGGGCCCGAAATTGCGGGTCGGCCTGTTCGAGGGCGGCGCGGCGATGCTGGAGAACGGCCAGGCCTTCGTCTTCGACCGCGACAAGGCGCCGGGGGGCTCGGACCGGGTCGAGCTGCCGCACAAGGAGATTTTCAGCGCGGTCGAGGCGGGGACGCGGCTGCTGATCGACGACGGCAAGATCATCCAGCGGGTGGTCAAGGCCTCGCCCGATCGGATCGAGACGATCGTCGAGGTCGGCGGCCGAATCTCGAACAACAAGGGCCTCAACGTCCCCGACGTCGTGCTGCCGCTGGCGGCTTTGACCGACAAGGACCGCGCCGACCTCGTCTTCGCGCTGGAGCAGGGCGTCGACTGGATCGCGCTCTCCTTCGTGCAGCGGCCGGAGGACGTGGCCGAGGCGCGGCGGCTGATCGCCGGCCGCGCGTCTTTGCTCGCCAAGATCGAGAAGCCGGCGGCGGTCGACCGGCTGGAGGGAATCCTCGAGCTTGCCGACGCGGTGATGGTCGCGCGCGGCGACCTCGGCGTCGAATTGCCGCCCGAAGAGGTGCCGCCGCTCCAGAAACGGATCGTCGAGGCGGCGCGGCGGATGGGCCGGCCGGTCGTGGTCGCGACCCAGATGCTCGAATCGATGATCACCGCGCCGACCCCGACCCGCGCCGAAGTCTCGGACGTCGCCACCGCCGTCTATGACGGCGCCGACGCGGTGATGCTGTCGGCGGAGAGCGCCTCGGGCCAGTTCCCGTGCGAGGCGGTGGCGATGATGAACCGGATCGCGACCAGCGTCGAATCCGATCCGAGCCACGGCCGCCGCGTCCATTTCACCGAGACCCTGCCCGAGCATACCACCGCCGACGCCATCGCGCAGGCCGCGGCGACGATGGTCCAGACGATCCGGGCGGCGGCGATCGTCTGCTTCACCACCTCGGGCTCGACCGCGCGGCGCATCTCGCGCGAGCGGCCGGCCGTGCCATTGCTGGTGCTGACGCCGTCGCTGAAGACCGCGCGCAAGCTCGGCATCCTGTGGGGCGCGCATGCGGTGCGGACGCGCGACGTCTCGAGCTTCGAGGAGATGGTCGCCAAGGCCAAGAGGATGGCCTTGCGCCACGGCATCGCCAAGGGCGGCGACCGCATCGTCATCATCGCCGGCGTTCCGTTCGGGACGCCGGGCTCGACCAACGTCATCCATTCGGTGCGGCTGATCGGCGACGAGCTGGAGCGCCACCGGACCGGACAGGCGTGACGCCGCCGCCGATGGCCGGCTTTAGGACGCCAATTCGCTGAACACCGCCAGGATCGCTTCGGCATTGCCGTCGGGCCGGATCGACGCCTCGGTCCTGGTGTCGGCAATGGCCTTGTCGAAGACGCGTTCGCGGATGCCCGGATCGATCTTTTCGAGCTCCTGAAGCAAAGTCTCGATCAGGACCAGATTGGCCATGCCCGTGATTTCAGCCGAATGTGCCATGCCCGCCGCTCCCTTTCATGTCCCGTATATTCCGGAAAATGGGTCTCGCCGCCTCCCGGTTCCTCAGGATTCGAGCAGGCCCGGCACCCGGTCGAGCAATTCGCGGGCGAGGAAGCCGATGCGGCCGATTTGCTTGGTGAGCAGCCGGCCCGCTTCGCCATGCAGATACACGCCCCAGAGGATTGCGGTGAGCGGCTCGGCGCCGCGGGCGGAGAGGCCGCCGACGATGCCGGCAAGCACGTCGCCCGAGCCCGACGTGGCGAGGCCGACGCCGCCGCCTTCGTAGCGGAAGGCGTGGCCGTCGGGCGCGGCGACGACGCTGACCGGCCCCTTGACCAAAGCAACCACATCGAAATGGGCGGCGGCGCGGCGCGCGGCGGCGAGCGGATCCGCCTCCACCGCCTCCGGCGCGCAACCGAGCATCATCGCCATTTCGCGGGCATGGGGAAGGACGATGGCGGCGCCCCGCCAGGCCCGCACCGCTTCCGCTCGCGGGGCGAGCGAGCCGAGCACCGTCGCGTCGAGCACGAGAGGCGTTTCGATCCCGCTCGCCAGCAGGCCGTCGAGCATCGCGTCGAGCGCCGGCCCATGCTGGAGACCGCAGCCGATCGTCACCGCCCGCACGTCTTTGGCGAGCTTCAGCAGCCGGTCGATGCCGGAAGGGTCGAAACAGCCTTCCTCCGTCTCCGCGAAGCCGATCACCCGTGCCTCGGGCACAGCGATGGCGATCCGCGGGGCGATGCTCTCGGCGGTTGCGATCTGGAGCTTGCCGGCGCCGGCGCGAAGCCCGCCGACGCCGGCCAGCAAGGCCGCGCCGGCAAGCTCTCGGCTGCCGGCGACGACGAGCAGGCGGCCGCGATCCTCCTTGTCGCTGTCCTCGGCCACGTCCGGCAGCGGGAAGGAGGATCGGAGCAGCTCACGGTCGAGCGTCGCAACCGCGCTCACCGCGCGCCCACCCTTGCGTCGGGCTCGGCGGTGACCGGCGCCTGGTCCGCGATCAGGGGCGCCGTCATATTGTAGCGGACGAGATGCGGCGCGCATTTCTCGTCGTCGCCGTCCGGCTCGAACGCATATTCGCAAATGCCGCAATTGACGACGTCGCCCGCTTTGTCGATCGCGAGGATCCGCGCCTCGTCCATCTCCTCGAGGATGTAGCGCAGGCACAGCACGACCACCTGGTGGCAGACGATCACCACCTTCCCGTTTGCGTGGTGGAGGCTGATCGTGTCGAGCGCGCCGCGCAGCCGAAGGATGACGTCGGCCCAGCTCTCGCCGCCGGGCGGACGGTGGTAGAATTTGCCGAGCAAGGCGCGCTGCTCGGCAAGCTCGGGATATTTTTTGCGGATTCCGGCGACGGTGAGCCGGTCGAAGATTCCGAACTCGCGCTCGCGCAGGCGCTCGTCGACGATCGGCGGGCGGGCGTCGCCGATCAGCCCGCCCGCTCGGCAGATCGCTCTCGCCGTCTGCTGGGCGCGGACATAAGGCGAGGCGAGGAGGATCTGAGGCTTCTCCACTTCGGGGAGGGCGGCGAACCAGCGGCCGAGCGCGTCCGCCTGACGCTCGCCGAGCGGGCTCAACGGCACGTCGACGTCGCGGATCTTGAGGTCGATCATCGTCTGGCCGGCGGCGTCGGCCGCGTCGCGGGCGACATTGCCGGCGCTCTGGCCGTGGCGGACGAGCCAGAGTCGGGCGGGCCATCTTTGTCTCATGGCCGAAACAAAGCGCGAGCCCGGTGAAAGTTCAGAGCAGCCCCTCGTCCACGAGGCGGCGGCGCAGGTCTTCGGCATCGATGAAGAGATGCGCCTTCATCCCCACCGCTTCGGCGCCTTCGACATTGATCAGGCGGTCGTCGACGAACAGGGCTTCGGCGGGCTTGAGACCGAAGCGGTCGAGCGCGCGATAATAAAGCGCCGGATCGGGTTTGAGCAATTTCTCCTCGCCAGAGACGACGATGTCGCGGAAGCGGGCGAAGAACGCGTCTTCCCTGGCGCGGAACGGACGCCAGAAATCGGCCGAGAAATTGGTGATGGCGAAGAGCGGGATGCCGCGTACGTCCAGCGCGCGGACGATCTCGTGGACGCCCGGAATCGGGTCGGTGATCGTCTCGCCGAACCTTTCGCCCCAGGCGGCGATGAGAGCGGCGTAGTCGGGGAATTGCTCGCTGAGCTCGGCGGCGGCCTCGTCGAACGGGCGCCCGCCGTCGAGCGTGTCGTGCCAGCGCCAGAGATCGACATCCTCGATGAAGCGCAGCCGCGCCGCATCCTCGGGGATCTGCCGGGCGAGGAAGGCCTCGGGGTCCCAGCCGTAAAGGACGTTGCCGACGTCGAAGATGACGGCATGAACGGGGGCGGAGCCCATGTTCATGCCGTCATTGCGCGGAGCGCAGCGACGCGGCAATCCAGCCGCAGCCTGGATTGCTTCGCTGCGCTCGCAATGACGAGGCGGGACTCAGCCCTGGCGCGCCTTGAAGCGGCGGTTGGTCTTGTTGATGACGTAGGTGCGGCCCCGGCGGCGGATCACGCGGCAGTCGCGATGGCGCGACTTCAGGGATTTGAGCGAGTTGCGGATCTTCATGGCCTGGAACGCCTGCCTGATTTGAGTTCATCTGTGCCGGAAAAGCGAGGCGCTCACCTAGGAGCGGCCGGGCGCCAAGTCAAGCATCGGCGGGGGCCGGTTCGGGCGGCAGGGTCATCTCGTAAACCTTGCGCAGCAGCCGCCAGCGTTGCGCGTCGAACGGCACTGCCTCGCCCTCCAGCGCCCGGTCGAGCGCGTCGAGATGCCAGTGCCAGCCGGAGGCGAAGTCGGCAAGGTCGCCGCCCGCGTCGAGCCGGTGGGTGAGGACGAGGCGCGTGCCCTCGCCGTCGGGGAACAGCTCCCAGCGGAGCAGCGAATTGCCGTTCGCATTCTTCTCCGGCCAGCCATATTCGAGCAGGCGTTCGGGCTCCCAGCGCGTGATCCGTCCGTCGACGATGCTCTGCCCGTCATGGAAGTCGAGGTGGAAGCGGCCGCCGGCGCGCGGCTCGACCTCGGCTTTGGTGAGCCAGCGGGCGATGCTTTCGGGCTCGGTGAGGACGGTCCAGACCGCCGCCGGAGGCTTCGCCAGCATCCGCTCGAAGCGGAGGGCGGGCGATCCCTTCTCTTCGCTCAGCCTGCCGTCGCGGGTCGCCTCGGGCGGGAAGGCGGCGGCGTAGAGGTCGCGCTGCTCGGGCCAGCTCGCCATAGCGCCTTCGCGCTGCTCGCCGAGGCTAAAGGCGAGCGAGCCGAGCAGGTCCGTCCATCCGGCGGCGGTTCGCGGCGCGTCCTCGGGCGCGCGGAAGAGATGGGTCAAGGTGAGGATGCAGACGTCGCCGTCCGGCTCCAGCGACCAGCGGACGACCGAGCCCGGCGGCAAATTGTCGAACCAGCTATGCTCGAGCAGGCGCGGCGGCTCGAGGCGCAGGACAACGCCCCGGGTTTCGATGTCGGCGGCGCGGAAGCGATAGTCGAACGGACCGCCTTCGCGGAGCGGCGCGTCGCCGCCGAGCCATTCGACGCCCATCCAGTCGGCGAGCCGCTCGGGCGTGGAGATCGCGGCCCAGACCTTCTCGACCGGCTGGCGGAAGCGGCGGGTCAGCACCAGCTCGCCGCCGGCGGGCAGCGGATGGAAGATGGCGGCGATGTCCATGTCAGCTCTCCTGGTCGAGGTGGCGCTGGAGCGCGTCGAGGCGGTCGCTCCAGAAATGGCGATAGCAAGCGAGCCACGCATCGAGCTCGGCGAGCGGCGCCGGGTCGATCCGGTAGAGGCGGCGCTGGCGATCCTTGCGCATGCGGACGAGGCCGGCCTCGCGAAGGATGCGGAGATGCTTGGAGGCGCTGGGCTGGCTGACCTTCAATGCCCGCTCGATCTCCCCGGCCGAGCGTTCGCCGGCGCCGAGCATCTCGACGATCCGGAAGCGGGTCGGGTCGGCAAGGGCGGGGAGGGAGGCGAGCATGGCGTATATATGCTTGCCTGGTTATATTCTGTCAAGAGAATATATATCCTCCCCGGGACGGGGAGGGGGACCATGCGCAGCATGGTGGAGGGGGGTCAGAACCTGGCACGAACCCCCCTCCACCGCACTGCGTGCGGTCCCCCTCCCCACAAGTGGGAGGATTTATCTGCGTTCCGCCAATTTCCTCTCCCACGCCAGCGCATGGGTGACGATCGTGTCGAGATCGTCGAGCCTGGGCCGCCAGGGCAATGTCGCGAGGATCTTGCGATTGTCGGCGACGAGGGCATCCGGATCGCCGGCGCGGCGGGCTTCCATCTTCCGCTCGATCTTCATGTTCGTCACCCGATCGACCGCGTCGAGCACTTCGAGGACCGAAAAGCCGCGGCCGTAGCCGCAATTCATGATGTGGCTCTTCTCCGGCTCGGCGATCAGCTTCTCCAGCGCGTCGACATGGGCGGCGGCGAGGTCGCTGACATGGATGTAATCGCGCACGCCGGTGCCGTCGGGCGTGTCGTAGTCGGTGCCGTAGACCGAGACATGGCCGCGCTTGCCGATCGCCGCCTCGACGGCGACCTTGATCAAATGGGTGGCGCCCGCGGTCGACTGGCCCGAGCGGCCCTTCGGATCGGCGCCGGCGACGTTGAAATAGCGAAGCGCGCAGAAATTGAGCGGATGGGCGGCCGCCGTGTCGATCAGCATCCGCTCGGTCATCGATTTCGACCAGCCATAGGGGTTGATCGGCTGGGTCCGCGCATCCTCGGTCACCGGCACGCGCTCGGGAATGCCGTAGGTCGCCGCGGTCGAGGAGAAGATGAAGTGCTTGACGCCGCCCTCGACCGCGCTCGCGATCAGCGCGCGGCTCTTCACCGTATTGTTCTCATAATAAAGCAGCGGCTTCTCGACCGATTCCGGGACGATGATCGATCCGGCGAAATGGACGATCGCGCCGATATTATGCTCCGCGATCAGCCGCGCCACCAGATCCCGGTCGGCGATGTCGCCCTTGGCGAAGGCCGCTTCCTTCGCCACCGCCCACTCGAAGCCGGTCGAAAGATTGTCGATCACCGCCACGCGCCAGCCCGCGTCGATCAGGGCGAGCACCGCGTGGCTGCCGATATAGCCCGCGCCGCCGGTCACCAGCACGGCCGGCCGGGAGCCTCTTTCGTTCATCAATCGGTCCCCAATCAGAAGGTGAAGCCAAACGGCTCCGAAATCGTTACACTGGCCGTACAATCGGCGCTTACCAACGAGGTTCCGCAATGAAAGGCCTTTTTCTTCGCGCGGGCGCGCTGCTGATCGCCGCCGCGCTCGCGGGCTGCGCGACCAATCCGGGCGAAGGCCCGCGCCCCGGAACCCAGGCGACGCGCTTCCACCTCGGCGAGCCGATCGCGCGCGGACCGATCGCGATCGAGGCGGCGGTGCCGGCCGAGACCAACACGCCCGAATTCCGCGCCTATGCCGACATTGTCGCGCGCCATCTCACCCAGCTCGGCTGGCCGGTGGTGAACGGGGTCGGCAATTCGGAGCAGGTGGCGATCGTCAACGTCCAGCAAAGCAGCCTCGCCGAAATGCGGCGGCCGCCGGTGACGATCGGCATCGGCGGCGGCTCGTACGGCTGGCATGGCGGCGTCGGCGGCGGAGTCGCCTTCCCGGTCGGCGGCGGCGCGCGGCCTTTGGTCGGAACCCTGCTCGAGGTCAGGATCAAGCGCCGTTCCGACGGCACCGTCTTCTGGGAAGGCCGGGCGAGCATTGTTGCGCGGCCCGGCGGCCCCGACGCGCAGCCGGTGCCGGCGGTCGAAAAGCTCGCCAACCTTCTGTTTCAGGACTTCCCCGGCGATTCGGGCCGCACTATCACCGCGCCATGAGTCTGAACGTGACGTGCCCCCATGACGGCGGCAACATCGAGCTGGCCGCCATCGAGGGCGACCGCATCGACCTCAACATCCGCAAGGACCATCAATCCGATTTCTATCAATGGTTCTATTTCCGGGTAACCGGGGCGGCCGGCCGGCCGGTGGAGCTGCGCCTGCTCAATTGCGCCGGCTCGGCTTACCCGCACGGCTGGGAAGGCTATCATGCCTGCATGTCGGCGGACCGCGAAACATGGGAGCGGGTCGAGACGTCCTACAAAAGCGGAATCCTCACCATCCGCGCGACGCCGGTCTCGGACAGCATCTGGTTCGCTTATTTCGCGCCCTATACGATGGAGATGCACCACGATCTCGTCGCTTTGGCGGCGGCGCATCCGGCGGCGGGTTACCGCTCGCTCGGGCAGAGCCTCGACGGGCAGGAGATGGATTGCCTGGAATTCGGCGAAGGGTCGCTCCAGATCTGGCTCTACGCGCGCCAGCATCCGGGCGAGACGATGGCCGAATGGTGGATGGAGGGCGCGCTCGAGCGGCTGCTCGACGACAGCGATCCGGTGTCGCGGGTGCTGCGAAGCCGCGCGACCTTCCATGTCGTTCCGAACATGAATCCCGACGGCTCGCGGCGCGGGCATCTGCGCACCAACGCGGTCGGCACCAACCTCAACCGCGAATGGCACGAGCCGACTCCGGAGCGCAGCCCGGAAGTGCTGTGCGTCCGCAACGCGATGGACGAGACCGGCGTCGATTTCGCGATGGACGTCCATGGCGACGAAGCGATCGCGGCCAATTTCCTCGCCGGCTTCGAGGGCGTTCCGAGCTGGAACGAGGCCCAGCAGCAAGTGTTCGACCGTTTCGCCGAGGAATTGGTCCGAATCTCGCCCGATTTCCAGACCGAGAAAGGCTATGAGATTTCGGCGCCCGGCCAGGCGAACATGTCGATGTCGACGGCGCAGCTCGCGGAGCGCTACGGCGCGATCTCGATGACGCTCGAAATGCCGTTCAAGGACAATGAGGCGCTCGCCGACGAGCGCTTCGGCTGGTCCCCAGATCGCTGCCGCCTGCTCGCGCGCGATTGCCTTTCAGCGCTCCACGCGATCCTGCCGGAGCTGGAGAAGCGGAAGAAGGGGTGATTCCCCTCCCTTCCAGGGAGGGGCTTTAGGCACCGAAAATCTCCGCCAGAAAATCTTCCATCGCCCGCCAGCTTCGGCGATCCGCCTTCGGCTCGTAGGCGACGCCGCGCTCGGGGGCGTTGGCGGCGGGGTCGGCGAAGCCGTGGCCGCCCTCGCCATAGATATGGATCTGCCAGTCGGCGCCCCCGCGGCTGAGCTCCTCGCCGAGCGCCATTGTCGCGTCCGGCGGGGCGATCGGGTCGCGCCAGCCGTGGAGGACGAGCACTCTGGGGCGGATCGGCTCGATGTTGTCGTAGGGCGGCCGGTCGTAGACGCCGTGAAAGCTGACCACGCCCAGCAGATCGGCGCCGCTCCGCGCCAGATCGAGCGCGCACTTGCCGCCGAAGCAGAAGCCGATCGCCGCCGTCCGCGTCGGATCCACCTGCGGGGCGCCCCTGAGCAAGGCGAGCACCGCGTGGAGCCGGTCGCGCAGCAGCGGGCGGTCGGCATTGAGGAAATCCATATATTCGGTGCGGTTGTCCGGACCCGGTCTCTTGCTTTGGCCGAACAGGTCGATGGCGAGGCCGACATAGCCGAGCGCCGCCAGCCTCTCCGCCTTGAGATCGTCAAATTCCTTGCGGCCGATGACATTGGGAAGGACGAGCACGCCGGGGCGTGGACCAATAGCCGCGTCGTCATAGGCGATCGCGCTTTCGAACGTGCCGCCGGGGCCCTCATGGACGATGCTTTCGCGGACGATGGCCATTGGCGTCTCCCTTTCCGCGCTTTCCTTATCGTGCGCGGCCGAGTGGGCAAGTTGCCTCATTTCCGTTTGGCGCTAAGGAGCGGCGCGAAACGTTGGGAGCCCGCATGCCGACACTCGTCCTCATCCGCCACGGCCAGTCTGCCTGGAATCTCGAGAACCGCTTCACCGGCTGGTGGGACGTCGACATCACCGAGAAGGGCGCCGAGGAGGCGCGGCTCGCCGGTGCGCTGATGGGGGCGAAGGGGCTCGACTTCGACCTCTGCTTCACCAGCGTCCAGACGAGGGCGATCAAGACGCTGAACATCGCGCTGGAGGCGATGGGGCGGCTGTGGCTCCCGGTCGAGAAAAATTGGCGGCTGAACGAGCGCCATTATGGCGGCCTCACCGGCCTCGACAAAGCGGAGATGGCGGCGAAGGTGGGCGAGGCGCAGGTCAGGATCTGGCGCCGCTCGTTCGACGTGCCGCCGCCGCCGCTGGAGCCGGGGAGCCGCTTCGATCTCGCCGGCGACCGCCGCTATGCCGGCGTCGACGTGCCGCGGACCGAGAGCCTGAAGGACACGATCGCGCGGGTGCTGCCTTATTGGGAAAGCCGCATCGCGCCGGCCTTGCGCGAAGGGCAGAGGGTGCTGATCTCCGCCCACGGCAATTCGCTGCGGGCCCTGGTCAAGCATCTCTCGCATATTCCCGACGACGAGATCGTCGCGCTGGAAATCCCGACCGGGCAGCCGATCGTCTACGAACTGAACGACCGGCTGGAGGCGCTGGACCGTTATTATCTGAGCGAGCGCTGACGTCGCCCCGGCGGAGGCCGGGGCCCCAGCGCGGAGAAGGCGCCGGCATATATTCCCACTGGGACCCCAGCCTTCGCTGGGGTGACGGAACTTACTCTTCCCGCGCCAGCGCCAGATTGCGCGCGGCGCGGAGCATGACTTCGCGGACGCTGTCGCCGGGGAGTATGGCGGTGATCGCCACCGCGGCTTCCACCGGCACCAGAGAAGCGCCGAGATCCACCGGCTCGGCGGCGATGCAGCGGGCGAGGCGCTCGGCCGTGTCGATCGCGCTGTCATGGTCGAGATGATCGAGGATCAAGGCAAAGAGATCGCCGCCGATCCGGGCGAGTGCGTCGCTCGAGCGGATCAGGCCGGACAAGGTCCTGGCGACATGGACGAGCGCGGCGTCGCCGGCGAGGCGGCCGTGCTTGGCATTGATGTTCTTGAGCCCGCGCAGGTCGATATAGAGCAGGGCCGCGGGCGCGCCGTGGCGCCCGGCCTGGCTCGTCGCCCGCTCCAGCTCGGTCTCGAAGCGGGCGCCGTTGGCGAGGCCGGTCAGCGCATCCTTCTCGGCCGCGGCTTCGAGCGCCTCGATCCGCGCCCGCGCCTCGGCGAGCGAGGCGCGCAGCAGGGCATTCTCGTCGGTGAGACCCACGGGGGCGGCGGCGCGGAAATCGGAAGCGTGCTTCGACATGCCGCCTCCCTAAAGGACGCGGGTTAACATCTCGCCAAAGCGGCCGGGGACGATCCGCGCCGGTTGCCTGCCCCGGAGGCGGCGGTTAAGACCTTCGTACGCCGCTTTTTCAGGCGCTTTTCCGGGATCGCCATGGCCGAAATCGGGATCATCATGGGAAGCCAGTCCGACTGGGAGACGATGCGGCACGCGGCCGAGGCATTGGACGCGCTCGAAATCGCCTACGAGACGAAGATCGTTTCGGCCCACCGCACGCCCGAGCGGCTCTACGATTATGCGCGCGGCGCCGCGGGGCGCGGATTGAAGGTCATCGTCGCCGGGGCGGGCGGGGCGGCGCACCTGCCCGGAATGACCGCCTCGATGACCCGGCTGCCGGTGCTCGGCGTGCCGGTCGAGAGCAAGGCTCTGTCGGGCCTCGACAGCCTCCTCTCCATCGCCCAGATGCCGGGCGGGGTGCCGGTGGGGACGCTCGCGATCGGGCCGGCGGGCGCCAAGAATGCGGGCCTGCTCGCCGCCTCGATCCTGGCGCTGAACGACCCGGCTCTGGCCGGGCGGCTGGAGGATTGGCGGCGGCGGCAGACCGACGCGGTCGCCGAAACGCCCGAATGAGCCCAATCCCGCCGGGCTCCACCATCGGCATCGTCGGCGGCGGCCAGCTCGGCCGGATGCTGGCGATGGCGGCGGGCCGGCTCGGCTACAAATGCCATGTCTATGCGCCCGACGCGGCGCCGCCGGCGGCGGAGGTCTCGGCCTTTTTCACGCGCGGGTCGTGGGACGATGAGACGGCGCTGGCGCGCTTCGGCCGCGGGGTCGCCGTCGCCACCTACGAGTTCGAGAATATCGCCGCCGGGCCGCTCGCCGCCTTGGCCGCCGAAGCGCCGCTCTTCCCGCCGCGCGTGGCGCTGGAGACCGCGCAGGACCGGCTCGTCGAGAAAAGCTTCATCCGCGCGCTCGGCGGGCGGCCGCCGGCTTTCGCGCCGGTCGACGACCTGCCGGGGCTGGAGGCGGCATTGGCGGAGCTCGGCACGCCGGCCATGCTGAAGACGCGGCGCTTCGGCTATGACGGCAAGGGCCAGGCGCGGATCGCCGATCCTTCCGGCGCGGCCGAAGCCTGGGAGGCGGTGCGCGGGGCTCCGTCGATCCTCGAAGCCTATGTCGATTTCGAGGCGGAATTCTCGATCCTGCTTTGCCGCGGCCGCGACGGCATGATTTCGATCTGGCCGGTGCCGGAGAATCGCCACCGCCACGGCATGCTCGACCGCTCCGCCGTGCCCGCCGGGGAGGCGGTGCGGCGGGTCCAGGCGGAAGCCGAGGCGCTCGCCCGCCGCGTCGCCGATGCGCTCGACCATGTCGGGGTGCTGGCGCTGGAATTCTTTGCCACGGCGGACGGGCCCTTGTTCAACGAAATGGCGCCGCGCGTGCACAATAGCGGCCATTGGACGATCGAGGGCGCGGTGACGTCGCAGTTCGAGAATCATGTCCGGGCGATTTGCGGGCTGCCGCTCGGGGATACCGGGCTAAGCGGTTCGTGGGTCGAGATGGTCAATCTGATCGGCGACGAAGGGGGGGAATGGGCCGGGATTCTCGCCGATCCCGCGGCTCATCTTCATCTCTACGGCAAGGCCGAGGCGCGTCCGGGACGCAAGATGGGCCATGTCACACGGGTATACCGCTGATACGCCCGTATTTGGTTCGCGCAGAGACGCAGAGACGAATCGTTCTTGAAAGCGTCGGCGAGCATCCGCAGACGCTCGAATCTGCTTGGGACTCCCTGCGTCTCTGCGTCTCTGCGCGAATAAAGGCAGTGTTCAGGCTCCGGCTTCGCCGGAAGAGACTCAATGCACCACCGGCAGGGCGATGTAGCTTTCGTCGGGGCCGGCCACCGTCACCTTCTGCGTCGCCGCCACATAATCGCCGGGCTTGGCGAAGAAGATGTTGGGGACGAAGGTCTGCGGGTTGCGGTCGTAGAGCGGGAACCAGCTCGACTGGACCTGCACCATGATCCGGTGGCCCGGCAGGAAGACATGGTCCGCATTGGGAAGCGCGAAGCTGTAGGCGAGCGGTACGTTCGGCGTCAGCGGCCTGGGATCGCTGAACGATTCCCGGTAGCGGCCCCGGAAGATGTCCATCGCCACGGCGAGCTGATAGCCGCCGAGCGCGTGGTCGATCGGCATCTGGTCGGGATAGACGTCGATCAGTTTCACCACCCAGTCGCTGTCGGTGCCGCTGGTCGAGGCATTGAGGTGGACCATCGGCTGGCCGGCAATGGTGACCGGCCCGGTCAGCACGTCCGAGACGAAGGTGAGGACGTCCGGCCGCGAGGCGGCGTTGCGCTGGTCGCCGGTCAGCCAGGCGGTCCAGTGATCGTCCTCATAGCTGACCGCGCGGATCGGCCGCTGGACGAACGTCACCGGATGGGCCGGGTCGGAGACATAGTCCGCGCTGCGCGCCGGGCCCGAGGCGGGATCGAAGCCGAGCGCGGAGGCCGGCTTCAGATAGAGTCTCGTCTCGGCGGGCGCTTCCGGCCAGGAGGGGAGGCGCTGCCATTCGTTGGTGCCGGTCTGGAACACCGTCACCGGCGCCACGTCCATCGGCGTGCCCTTGAGATAATGGGCGAGGAACGGCGCCAGCACGTGCATCCGCCACCATTTGGCGCTGTCCTGGTCCCATTTGATCGCGCCGATATGGCTGCCTTCCTCGATCTCCTGGCCGTGATACCAGGGGCCGAGCGAGAAATAGACCTGGCCGGCCGCATCCTTCGGCTTCAGCGCGCGATAGACGGCGGCGGCGCCGTAAATATCCTCCTGGTCCCAGAGCGAGCCGACCAGCATCACCGGCACCGTGAGCGGCCGGCCGCCGAGGATCCTGTCCATCGCCTGCGCCTGCCAGAAGCCGTCATAGGCCGGGTGGTCGACGATCTTGCGCCAGAAGCCGATCTGCTCGAGCTTGTGCCGTTCGCCCATCTCGCCGGCGGACACGGCGTCCATATAATCGTCGTAGAGGTCGGAATGGTTCGACCAATATTTGTCGCTATTGTCCCGCGTCGCCTCCTGCTCCCAGATATAATCCATGTTCATCTGGCGGAAGGCGCCGTTGTGGAACCAGTCGTCGCCCATCCAGCCGTCGACCATGGGGTTCATCGGCACCGCGACCTTGAGCGCCGGATGCGGGTTGATGAGCGGCATCAGCGACAGGAAACCGTCATAGGAGATGCCGAGCACGCCGACGCGGCCGTTCGATGCGGGGACATGCTTCACCAGCCAGTCGATCGTGTCGTAGCTGTCGGTCGAATCGTCGGTCTTCGTCGGGTTGAGCGCGGTGCCGGCGAGCGGCGGGTTCATCATGGCGATGCCGCCCGACCCGTATTTGCCGCGCACGTCCTGGACGACGCGGATATAGCCGCCCTGGACGATGACGTCGTCGGCATTGTCATAGCCGTCGAGGATGGCGGCGAGGTGGCCGCTGGCGGCGTGGCCGGTCAGCTCCTCGGCATTGTAAGGCGTGCGGGTGAGCAGGATCGGCGAGTCATGGGCCCCCATGGGCACCAGGATGATTGTATGCAGCCTGACGCCGTCGCGCATCGGGATGTCGGCGATCCGGCGTTCATAATCCCATCCGGCCCGGCCCTGCCGCGCCACCGCCGGCCGCTCGTCCGCATTCTGGGCCAAAGCCGGGACCGCGGCGACGGCACAGGCCGCGGCCGCGATGAACGCCATCCATTTCATCCCCATCCCTCCCCGTTTTCGGGCTTTCTCAGCGTCAGTGCGCGGCGGCGACGGTCTCCACCGGAATGCCGAGCTTGTCGAGCTGCGGCTTCACCTTCGACGCGTCGCCGACCACGACCCAGACGAGCTTGTTGGGATCGATCGTGTGGCGGGCGACATTGTCGAGATCGGCCGCGGTCAGCGCGCGATAGCGGCTGGCCAGCGTCTCGTAATAATTGTCGGGGCGGCCATATTCGTCATTCTGCTCCATGCCGCCAAGCACTTCGCCGCTCGTCTCGAAGCTGCCGGGAAGCTCGCGGATGCTGCCGTTGATCGTGCGATCCAATTCCTCGGGCATGACGCCCTTGTCGGTGAGGAAAGCATGCATGTCGCCGGTGAGCGCCGCGATCGCCGGGCCGGTCTGGTCGGACTGGACGGGCGCGAAGACCAGGAAGGGCACGCGGTCGACGACGCGCTGGACGACGCTGCCGACGCCATAGGTCCAATGCCTGGTCTCGCGCAGGTCCATGTTGAGCCGCGACAGGAAGCTGCCGCCGAGCACGTCATTGGCCTCGATCAGGGGAACCAGGTCGTCGCGGCCGGTTCCGCCCAGCACTTCGCCGGCGAGGATCAGCGACTGGGGCGAATTGGGCCTGTCGATCAGCACGATATGGGTCGGATTGGCCGGGATCGGCGCGTCGAAATTCTTCGACGGCGCCGGCCCCGCGTCGCGCCAATCGCCGAAATTGCGCTCCAGGATCGGCATGATCTCCGCCAGGCTCGTATCGCCGACGACGAAGATCCTGGCCTTGGAAGGCCGCATCCAGTTATCGTGGAAGGCGGCGAGGTCGTCGCGGCTGACCCGCGCCACCACCGCCGGATCGCCGGTCCCGGTGAAGGGGACGCCATAGGGATGGGCCTTGCCGTAGAGCAAAGGCGGCAGCGTCCGAAGCGCGATGCCCTGCGGCTGGCTCAGCTCCTGCCGGATTCGCGCGAGCTGCTGGCCGCGCAGCCTTTCCACTTCCGCCGGCGCGAAGGCGGGACGGCGGACGATGTCGGCGAGCAGGTCGACCGAGGCGGCGAGGTTCGGCCTGAGCGCGCTCAACGTGACGTTGGTCCGGTCCATGCCGGCCGCGGCGCCGATCGAGGCGCCGAGCCTTTCCTCCTCCTCGGCGATCTGGACGCTGCTATAGCGGTCCGTGCCCTCGTCGAGCAGGGCCAGCATCAGCGACTGGGTGCCGAGCTTGTCCTTCGGGTCGGCGGCGTTGCCGGCGTCGAAGCTGACCGAGATGTCGACCACCGGAACCGCCGCGCGGCGGGCGAAGATCACTTCGACGCCGTTGGAGAGATGGGCATGCTCGACCGCCGGGAATTTGAGATCGGCGATCGCGCCGACCGGCGGCAGGTGCGAACGGTCGACCCCGCCGCTCGCGCCGGGGGAAGCCTGCGGCTGGGCGGGCGCGAAGGTCGCCGGCCCCGTCCGGTCGGGAAGCGGGGCGAGCGGATGCTCGCCGGCCGCCGGCGTCCGGAAATAGTTCGGCGCATGGATACCGCCATGGGCGACCGATTTCGATTCCTCATAGGCGTCGCGGGGCCCCGGCGAGACCGTGAGCGAATAGACCGGGCGCGACAGCCAATGATCGATCGTGGCGTGGACCTGCTGCGGCGTCAGCGCGGCGATGCGCTGGAGCCGGACCTTGTAGAAGCCGGGATCGCCCGCATAGACCGCGCCCTCGGCGAGCGCGACGGCCTTGCCGCCGAAGCCGCCCACTTCCTCCAGCCCCTTGATCCGGCTGGAGACCGTGCGGGTCTTGGCGCGCTGCAATTCGTCGGCGGTCGGGCCGTTCTTCACGAAATCGGCGATGATCTGGTCGAGCCGGGTGGCGACCTGGTTCGGGTCCACGCCGGGCTTCACGTCGACGGTGACGGTGAACATGCTGATCCGCTCGAACGGCTCGACATTGGCGCTGACCGAAACCGCGCTCTTGTCGCCGCGGACGAGGGCGTTGTCGAGCCGCGAGCTGGAAAGGCCGCCGAGGATCTCCGCGCCCATTTCCACCGCCGGATAGGAAGGATCGGTGAGCCCCGGCACCACCCATTCGCGATAAAGGCGCGTGGTCGCGACCTGGTCGCGCAATTCCTCATGCTTGGGTGCCGGCAGGGTCGGGACCGAGGCCGCCGCCGGGATCGATTGCGGCCCGCGCGGGATGTCGCCGAAATATTTGTCGACCAGCCTCCTTGCCGTCGGCAGATCGATGTCGCCGGCGAGGACGAGCACCGCATTGTTCGGCCCGTAATGCGAGCGGAACCAGTTCTTCACCGTCTCCAGGCTGGCGGCGTCGAGGTCGGTCATCGAGCCGATCGTCGAATGATGATAGGGATGGCCCTCGGGGAAAAGGGCGTTGAGCTCGGAATATTCGACCAGGCCGTAAGGCTGGTTGTCGTCCTGCCTCTTCTCGTTCTGGACGACGCCGCGCTGGATATCGAGCTTCTTCTGGGTGACCGCGCCGAGCAGATGGCCCATCCGGTCGGATTCGAGGAACAAGGCGGTGTCCAGCGCGCCGCGCGGGACCGTCTCGAAATAATTGGTGCGGTCGAACCAGGTGGTGCCGTTCATGTCGGTGGCGCCGATCTGCTGCATCGGCGTGAACCAGCTCTGGTCGCTATGCTCGGAGCCGCCGAACATCAGATGCTCGAACAGATGGGCGAAGCCGGTCTTGCCCGTCGGCTCGTCCTTCGAGCCGACATGGTACCAGACCGAGACCGCGACGACCGGCGCCTTGTGATCCTCGTGGACGACGACGCGCAGCCCATTGGGCAAGGTGAATTGCTGATAGGGGATGTCGACCGCGCGGACGAGCTCCGCAACCGGGGCGGGCGCGGGCAGATTGGCGGGGGGTGCGGCCATCGCCGCAACGGCGCCGAGGCTGAGCCCGGCGAGCAAAAGCGATACGCGAGCGACGGAGCGCATATAATCCCTCCCGTGAGTCTGGACGCGCGCACCATAGCGGCGGGATCGGCGCGCGCAACGGGGGGTCAAGACTTTGATTTCATTGAGCTAGGCTCCCCTCTTGTGTTGCAATATGGCAACACCATATCGGCGGCAAGAGATTGAAAGGGGTTGAGGATGAACCTGGAAAGATTCACCGACCGCGCGCGCGGCTTCCTGCAGGCGGCGCAGACCGTCGCGCTGCGGATGAACCATCAAAGGATCGCGCCGGTGCATCTCCTGAAGGCCCTGCTCGAGGACGAGCAGGGCATGGCGTCGGGCCTGATCGCCCGCGCCGGCGGCAGCGCCGAGGCGGCGCGCCGCGAGACCGACGAGGCTCTGGCCAGGATTCCGGCGGTCACCGGCGGCGGCGCCAACGCGACGCCTGCGCTCGACGCCGAGAGCCTGCGGGTGCTCGATTCGGCCGAGCAGATCGCCCAGAAGGCCGGCGATTCCTATGTGACGGTCGAGCGGCTCCTGCTCGCGCTCGTGCTCGCGAAGAACAATGACGTCGGCAAGGCGCTGGCCGATGCCGGCGTGAAGGCGGAGGCGCTGAACGCCGCGATCAACCAGCTTCGCGGCGGCCGCAGCGCCGACACCCAGTCGGCCGAGGATCGCTACGACGCGCTCAGGAAATTCGCCCGCGACCTCACCGAGGCGGCGCGCGACGGCAAGCTCGACCCGGTGATCGGTCGCGACGAGGAGATCAGGCGGACGGTGCAGATCCTCGCCCGGCGCACCAAGAACAACCCGGTGCTGATCGGCGACCCCGGCGTCGGCAAGACCGCGATCGTCGAGGGCCTCGCCTTGCGCATCGCCAATGGCGATGTCCCCGACAGCCTGCGCGACCGGCGGCTGATGGCGCTCGACATGGGCGCGCTGATCGCCGGCGCCAAATATCGCGGCGAGTTCGAGGAAAGGCTGAAAGGCGTGCTCGACGAGGTCAGGCAGGCCGAGGGCGAAATCATCCTGTTCATCGACGAGATGCACACGCTGATCGGCGCCGGCAAATCGGAAGGCGCGATGGACGCGTCCAACCTGCTGAAGCCGGCGCTCGCCCGCGGCGAATTGCACTGTATCGGCGCGACCACGCTCGACGAATATCGCAAGCATGTCGAGAAGGACCCGGCGCTGCAGCGGCGCTTCCAGCCCGTCTTCATCGGCGAGCCGACGGTCGAGGATACGATCTCGATCCTGCGCGGGCTCAAGGAGAAATACGAGCTGCACCATGGCGTCCGGATCACCGACGGCGCGCTGGTCGCCGCGGCGACCCTCTCCAACCGCTACATCACCGACCGCTTCCTGCCCGACAAGGCGATCGACCTGATGGACGAGGCTGGCTCGCGCCTCAGGATGGAGGTGGAATCGAAGCCCGAGGAGATCGAAAATCTCGACCGGCGCATCATCCAATTGAAGATCGAGCGCGAGGCGCTGAAGAAGGAGAGCGACAAGGCCTCGAAGGATCGGCTGACGCATCTGGAGGGCGAGCTCGCCAATTTGGAGCAGCATTCGGCCGAGCTGACCCAGCGCTGGCAGGCCGAGAAGGAGAAGATCCAGGCCGAAGGCAAATTGAAGGAGCAGCTCGACGCGGCGCGGCTCGAGCTCGAGCAGGCGCAGCGGGCCGGCGACCTCGCCAAGGCCGGCGAGATTGCCTACGGCCGGCTTCCGCAGCTCGAAAAGCAGCTCGCCGAAGCGCAGGCCACGAGCCAGAGCGCGATGCTGCGCGAGGAGGTGACGAGCGCGGACATCGCCTCGATCGTCTCGCGCTGGACCGGCATTCCCGTCGACAAGATGCTCGAGGGCGAGCGCGAGAAACTGCTCCAGATGGAGGCGCAGCTCGGGCGTCGCGTCATCGGCCAGAAACAGGCGGTGGAAGCGGTCTCCCGCGCCATCCGCCGCGCCCGGGCCGGCCTCCAGGATCCGAACCGGCCGATGGGAAGCTTCCTGTTCCTGGGGCCGACCGGCGTCGGCAAGACCGAGCTGACCAAGGCGCTCGCAGCCTTCCTGTTCGACGATTCGTCCGCGATGGTGCGGATCGACATGTCGGAATATATGGAGAAGCACAGCGTCGCCCGTTTGATCGGCGCCCCGCCCGGCTATGTCGGCTATGAGGAAGGCGGCGCGCTGACCGAAGCGGTGCGGCGGCGGCCCTATCAGGTCGTCCTGTTCGACGAGGTGGAGAAGGCGCATGGCGACGTGTTCAACATCCTCCTCCAGGTGCTCGACGACGGCCGCCTGACCGACGGCCAGGGCCGTACGGTCGATTTCACCAACACGATCATCATCCTGACCTCGAACCTCGGCAGCCAATATCTGTCGAGCCTCACCGACGACGAGAGCGTCGAGAAGGTCGAGCCGCAGGTGATGGAATTGGTTCGCGGCCATTTCCGGCCGGAATTCCTGAACCGGCTGGACGAGATCATCCTCTTCCACCGGCTCGGGGCCGAGCATATGGGGCCGATCGTCGACATCCAGATCGCCCGGCTCGACACATTGCTCGCCGACCGCAAGATCCGGCTCGACCTGACCGATGGCGCGCGGGCCTGGCTCGGCCGCGTCGGCTACGATCCGGTCTATGGCGCGCGGCCGCTGAAACGCGCGGTGCAGAAATATCTGCAGGACCCGCTCGCCGACGCGATCCTGCGCGGCGAGATCGTCGACGGGCAAATCGTGCGCGTCGACGAGGGCGAAGGCGCGCTCGTCCTGCGGCCCGAGGGCGACGAGCGCGCGGCGGCGTAAAAGCTCCTCCCCGTTCCGGGGAGGAGCCTGGGTCTTCAGCATCCGGCAAGGTCGGAGCGTGTAGAAGCGGTCCGTGACCGCTCTGCCCCTGCGTCTTCTGACGCCCCTGCTCATCGCCTTGGCCGCCGCGCCCGCGGCCGCCCAGCCGCCACAACCGATCGTCCAGTCCGCCGACGAGGCGCTTGCCCAGGATGCGGCCGAATATGCGCGCCGGCATGACGTGCCTCTGGACGAGGCGGTCCATCGCCTGCGCGCGCAGCAGGAGAGCGTCGCCGAGACCGACAGGCTGGCGGCGCTTTACGCCAAGAGGCTCGCCGGAATCGCGATCGAGGATGAACCGGATTACCGAATCGTCGTGCTGCTGACCGGCTCCAAGCCGGTGGCGGGCGAGGCGGTTTTGGCGGGCGGGATGCTCGTGCCGATCGTCTTCCGGGCCGGAGCGCCGGCGACGCGAGCCAGGATCCTGAAGGCGATCGACAGGAAAGCCGACGCGGTCCGCGCGGCCTTTCCGGAGGCGCGCGGCATGGGCGCCGATCCGCGCACGGGCGCGCTGGTCGTGATGCTGAGCGAAGGCGACGCGGATGCGGGCGACCTCGCCGGCACCGCGTCGCGAATCGCGGACATTGCCGGCGTCCCGGCGCGGGTCGCGCTGATCGAGCGGCCGGAGGCGAATACGGCGGTCGAGGGCGGGGCGCGGGTCACCGGCAACGACGCGGTGACCGGCCGCCGCTCCTATTGCACGATCGGCTTCGTCGTCACCGACGGCAGCCGCAACGGCATCGTCACCGCCGCCCATTGCCCGGACGTGCTGACCTATGCCGACCCGGACGGCACGACCGCCTTATTGCCCTTCATCGGCCAATGGGGCTGGAGCTTCCAGGACGTGCAGGTGAACGCGGCGGCGACCGGCGACCCGCTCTTCTTCGCCGACGCGAAGAAGAGTCTGGCGCGGGTCCCGGCTGGGCAGCGGGCGCGGGCGAGCACGCGCGCGGGCGACTTCGTCTGCCATCGCGGCGAACGCACAGGCTATAGCTGCGGCGAGGTCGAGTTCACCGATTATGCGCCGCCGGGAACCCTCTGCGGCGGCCCCTGCGCGCCCGATTGGGTGACCGTGCGCGGCGCCGATTGCGGCGGCGGCGACAGCGGCGGCCCGGTGTTCAGCGGCGACGTCGCCTTCGGCATCATGAAAGGCGCGAGCTGGGACCGCGCCGGCAAGTGCGGCTTCTATTATTACATGTCGCTCGATTATCTGCCCAAGGGGTGGACTTTGGTGACGGGGGACCCGGCGATCCTCCCCGGGACGGGGAGGGGGACCAGCCGCAGGCTGGTGGAGGGGGGGCCGAGCCGCGAAAGCGTCTCGGAACAGCTGCCCCGCCGCTGACTCGAAAAGAAAGGGCCCAGCACGCGCCGGGCCCCCCTCCACCGCCGTTCCGGCGGTCCCCCTCCCCGTTCCGGGGAGGAGCTTTTACTCCGCCGCTTCGGTCCAGAGGCCGGATTCGGTCGCCGCTTCCGCCTCAACCCGGGCCTTCAATCGCCGGAAGGTGGCGAGGGCCTGGCCGACGACCTGGTCCATATTGTAATAGCGATAGGTCGCCAGCCGACCGACGAAGGTGACGTCCGCCGTCGCGTCGGCCAGCGCTTCGTATTTCTTGTAGAGCGCCTGATTCTCCTCGCGCGGGATCGGGTAATAGGGATCGCCCTCCGCCGACGGATATTCGTAGGTGAGGCTCGTCTTCTGATGGGCTTGCCCGGTCAGATATTTATACTCGGTGATGCGGGTGTAGGGCACTTGCGGGTCGGGATAATTGACCACCGCGACCGGCTGGAAATTCTCCCGGTCCACCACCTTATGCTCGAAGCGCAGGCTCCGGTACGGGAGCTTGCCGTAGCGGAAGCCGAAATATTCGTCGACCGGGCCGGTATAGATGAGGTGACCGGCATCGACCTCGTCGACCACGTCCTTGTAGTCGGTCGAGAGCAGGACATCGATGTTCGGATGATCGAGCATCCGGTTGAACATCGCGGTATAGCCATGCTTCGGCATCGCCTGGTGCTTGTCGCCGAAATAGCGGTCGTCTGTATTGGTCCGGGTCGGGATGCGCGAGGTCACCGCCTTGTCGAGGCCGCTCGGGTCGATGCCCCATTGCTTCCGCGTATAGCCCTGGAAGAAGAGCTCGTAGAGCTCGCGGCCGACGGCGTTGACGACGACGTCCTCCGAGGTGCGGATCTCGTCGACCGGCTCGGCGCGCGAGGCGAGATAGTCGGCGGCCTCCTCGTCGGTCCGCAAGGCGAGGTCGAACAATTTGTTCAGCGTCGTCCGGTTGATCGGGATCGGCACCAATTGGCCGCGCACCTGGGCGAGCACCTTGTGCTCGTAGGGCCGCCAGGCCGTGAAACGGGAGAGATAGGCGAAGACATCGTCCGAATTGGTGTGGAAGATGTGCGGCCCGTATTGGTGGATCAGCACGCCCGCTTCGTCGAGATGGTCATAGGCATTGCCGGCGACGTGCGGGCGCTTGTCGATGACGAGGACGCGCGCGTCGAGCTGGCTGGCCAGCCGCTCGGCGATGACCGAGCCGGCGAAACCGGCGCCGACGACGAGATAATCGTAGCTCTTCCGGCTCGCGCCCTTGACGATGTTCGGGCCGGCCGAAGGGACCTTGATCGCCTCGCGCACCAGCCCCGCCATGCGGGCATAAGTGATGTCCCAGCTCAGATTGGCGAGCTTGAGGTCGACCTCGCGCAGCCATTCGTCGTCGCCCTTGGTCAGCGCCAGCGCCTGCTCGCAGGCCTTGATGAAGGCTTCGGCGCCGTCGGCGATGAACACCCCGTCGAGATCGCCATAATGGCGGATGACGTCGGTGATCGGCGTCGAGACGACCGGCCGGCCGCCGGCCAGATATTCGGGCGTCTTGGTCGGCGAGATGAACTTCGTCGATTCGTTGATCGCGAACGGCATCAGGGCGACGTCCCAGCCGCCGAGATAGACGGGCAATTCGTCATATTTCTTGCCGCCGAGATAATGGAGGTTGGCGCGCACCGGCAGGTCGGCGGGATCGATCTTGACCACCGGCCCGACGATGACGATCGACCACTCGGGATGCGCGTCCGCCAAAGCGGCGAGCAGATCGAGGTCCATGCGCTCGTCGACGACGCCGTAGAAACCGAAGCGGGGCTTGGGCAGCGATCCCTGGTCGTCCGGCACCGCGTCCATCGCCCGGGCCAAAGCGAAATGGTTGCGGTCGACGCTGGACGGGAAGGGGTGGATGTTCGGGTGGCGGTCCTTCTTCGCCTCGTAAAGGCTGTAGCCGCCGGTGAAGACGACGTCCGCCGAGGCCAGCAGCTCGCGCTCCAGCGACAGCAATTGCGGCGGCGCGAAGCGGAAGTTCGCGAGCTCGTCCATGCAATCGTAGACAGTGCAGGCGGCCGCCACATGCCGCGAGAAAGGCAGCATCATCGGCGTATAATACCAGCGGATGACCGGCTCCTCCTCGCCGGCCAGGAAGGCGTCGAGCAGGTTCTTGAGAATCTCCTCGCGGGCCTCTTCGGACAGGCCTTCGGGCAGCGACGGCGTGACCACGATGACGCCGGTTTCCGCGCAGGTGCGCACGCCGAGCGCCGGCTCGCATTCGGGAAGAGCCGTCTCGGGCTCTTCCCAGAAGATCACCCGCCGGGCCTCCGCGAAGCGGCTCATCAGATGCTGGGGCCGCTGAAAGACGAAGTTCCACCGCAGGTGGGAGAAGCAGATCAGACTTTGGTCGTCATTCCGGGGCGCGGCCGGGCTCAGCCCCAGGTTTGAGGTGGTGGACAGCTGGATCAATGGAATTCCCTCGGACTTGAAGTACTTTCCGGCATAACGTGCTGTGCTGCCGGGAAGTTCCCCTCAGCGCGGCGGATTGACCCGGATCAAGCTCAGCTTACAGCTTGATTGTTTCGGCTCCGGGTCGTGCGATCAGGAATCGAACGATGCCGCCAGTTCGTCGAGCCAGGGCTTTGCCGTGCCGTCGGCCGGCGCGCGCCAGTCGCCGCGGGGGCTGAGGGCGCCGCCGGCGGACACTTTGGGGCCGTTGGGTATGCAGCTGCGCTTATACTGGCTGATCTCGAAGAAGCGGGTGAGGAAGACCTCCAGCCACAGGCGGATCGTCGGCAGATCGTAGGCGCGCTTCAGCGCGTCGGGATAGCGGGCCGGCCATTGGCCGGCCGCTGCATCCTTCCAGGCCTGCCAGGCGAGGAAGGCGACCTTCGAGGGCGGCTGGCCCGAGCGCAGGATGTGGAAGAGGAAGAAATCGTGCAGCGCGTAGGGGCCGATCCTTTCCTCGGTCGACTGGATCCCGCCCTCGTCGTCCGCCGGCACCAATTCGGGCGAGATTCTGGTGGCGAGGATCGCTTCGAGCACATGGTCGGTCTCGGCGTCGAACTGGCCGGTCTTCACCGCCCAGCGGATCAGATATTGAATGAGGGTCTTGGGAACGCCGGCATTGACCGCATAATGGCTCATCTGGTCGCCGACGCCGTAGGTCGACCAACCGAGCGCGATTTCGGAAAGGTCGCCGGTGCCGACGACGAAGCCGTTCCTTTGGTTGGCGAGGCGGAAGAGATAGTCGGTCCTCAGCCCCGCCTGCACATTCTCGAAGGTGATGTCGTAGACCGATTCCCCTTTGGCGAAGGGGTGGCCGATGTCGGTCAGCATCTGCATCGCGGCCGGGCGGATATCGATCTCCTCGCCGGCGACGCCCAGGGCCTTCATCAAAGCCCAGGCATTACTTTTCGTCGCGTCGCCGGTGGCGAAGCCCGGCATGGTGAAGCCGAGAATATTCGAGCGCGGCCGCTCCAGAAAATCGCACATCTTGGCGGCGACGATCAAGGCGTGGGTCGAATCGAGCCCGCCCGAGACGCCGATGACGAGATGGCCGGCGCCCGTCGCCATGAAGCGCCTGGCGAGGCCCTGGACCTGGATGTTGAACGCCTCGTAGCAATCCTGGTCGAGCTGCTCGATCCGATTGGGGACGTAGGGAAAGCGGCGCAGGCGGCGCTCGAAACCGATATCCTTCATCGCCGGCCGATGCTCGAAGGGAATGCGGCGGACGCTCTTTTCCGGGTGGCCGGCGGCGACCGCATTGTCGTTGAAGGTCGGCATCCGCATCCGCTCGAGCCGGAGGCGCTGGACGTCGACGTCGGCGACGCACAATTCCGGCGCGATGTCGAAGCGGGAAGATTCGGCGAGCAGGTCGCCGATCTCGTAGATCGCGCTCTGCCCGTCCCAGGCGAGGTCGGTCGTGCTCTCGCCGGGTCCGGTCGCGGCATAGATATAGGCCGCGCTGCACCGGACCGATTGCGAGGCGCAGAGCAATTTGCGCTCGTCGGCCTTGCCGATCGTGATGTTGGAGGCGGAGATGTTGCAGAGGATGAGGGCGCCGGCGAGCGCGCCGCGGGTCGATGGCGGCTGCGGCGCCCAATAATCCTCGCAAATCTCGACGTGGAAGACGAAGTCGTCGAGATCCTCGGCTGCGAAGACGAGGTCGGTCCCGAACGGCACGGTCTCGCCGGCGATCGCGATCTCGATGCCGTCGAGGCCGATGCCGGAGACGAACCAGCGTTTCTCATAATATTCGCGGTAATTGGGGAGGAAGCTCTTCGGCACCACGCCGAGGATGCGGCCGCGCGAGACGATGAGGGCTGTATTATAGAGCCGGCCGTTGCGCCGCAGCGGCGCGCCGATCACGAAGGCGGGGCCGAATTTCGCACTCTCGTCGCGGAAGCGCGCGACGCCGGCCTCGACCGCGTCGAGGAAGGCCTCCTGGAGATGGAGATCGTCGACGGCATAAGAGGAGATGTTGAGCTCGGGAAAGATGACGAGGTCTGAGCGACGTTCGTCGGCCTGGCGGGCGAGCGCGAGCGCCTGGTCGACGTTGAACGTCACGTCGCCCGACGAGCCGGTCGGGCTCGCCGCGGCGACGCGGACGAAGCCGTGGCGGTGGATCGCGGCGAAGGGCGCCTTGCCGCTCATGTCAGGGCATCTCCGTCATCGTCTCGCCGCGCTCCTCGCCTGGCGGCTCGCTTGGTCGCGTTCGGAAGGACGGACGAAAGGGTTTCGGTATCGTTCATGGCGGCAAGGAACCGGTCCCTAGCGCCGAATGTTCCTGAGGCCAAATGAGGGAGAGTTCACATGGCCGACACGAAGCAGGACGCGACCCAATTGCTTACCCAGGATCACCGCGAGGTCGAGGCGCTTTTCGAGAAGTTCGAGAAAGCGAGCGGCGACGGCGCCAAGGAGAAACTGGCGCGGCAGATCTGCACCGAGCTCAAGATCCATTGCATGATCGAGGAGGAGCTTTTCTATCCGGCGCTGCGCGGCAAGATCGAGGATGACGATCTCGACGAGGCGGTGGTCGAGCATGACGCCGCCAAGATCCTGGTCAACGATATCGAGGCGGCCGAGCCCGACGACCATTATTACGACGCCAAGGTGAAGGTGCTCCAGGAGGAGATCGCGCATCATATCCGCGAGGAGGAGAAGGAGCGGGGCAACATCTTCACCCAGGCGCGGCAGACCGACGTCGACCTCGACGCGCTCGGCGAGAAGATGGCGGCGCGCAAGGCCGAGCTGCAGCGCCAGGCCGAGAGCGAGGGCCTTCCGCCCGCCAGGACGGCGACCTTGACCGAGGAAGTCTGACATGAACCGCAAGGCGGCGATCCTGACCGGAATCAGCGCGGCCTGCGCCGCCGGGCTCGGCTATCTCGCCACCCGCTTCTGGCGGAGCGGCGGCACGCCCGGCCGCGCCGCCTTGTCCGGCGGCGGCGGCCAGGGGCCGGTCGGTCATTCGGGCGCCGCCCGCTCCGCCGGCCCCGAAGCGATGCGCGACCCGCCCAGGGAATGGAATCAGGTCGACCAGGCCTCGGACGAAAGCTTCCCGGCGAGCGACCCGCCCGCGGTCAATCCGCACGTGGATTGAGGCGGCTCCCTCTCCCCGGCGGGGAGAGGGTTGGGGTGAGGGGGCTCGGCATCCGAGAATAATTCCAGCCGCTCGACCCCCTCACCCTGCCCTCTCCCCGCCGGGGAGAGGGTTGATGGCCTACGCCGCCCCGCCTGCACGTAATCTCCACCGCCTCCCACGCACTTCTCCTTCCGCCGCGGCGCTTCAGTCCCTATAAAGGCGGGCATGTCGGTTCGCCCCTGGCGCGATATCGCGCGCCGCAAATCTCGTCGGATCATGGTCGGCAACGTGGCCGTCGGCGGCGACGCGCCGATTACCGTGCAGACCATGACCAACACGCTCACCGCCGATGCCAAGGCGACGATCGACCAGATCCACCGCTGCGAGGAAGCGGGGGCGGACATCGTCCGCGTCTCCTGCCCGGATGCGGAATCGACCGGGGCGCTCCGCGAGATCGCCCGCGCGGCGCGGGTGCCGATCGTCGCCGACATCCATTTCCACTATAAGCGCGCGCTCGAGGCGGCCGATGCCGGCGCTGCCTGCCTGCGCATCAACCCCGGCAATATCGGCTCGGCCGAGCGGGTGCGCGAGGTGGTCGCCGCCGCCAAGGCGAACGGCTGCTCGATGCGGATCGGGGTCAATGCCGGCAGCCTCGAAAAGCACCTGCTCGAAAAATATGGCGAGCCCTGCCCCGAGGCCCTGGTCGAAAGCGCGCTCGACCATATCCGAATCCTCGAAGAGCATGATTTTCGCGATTACAAGGTCGCGGTGAAGGCGAGCGACGTCTTCCTCGCCGTCGCCGCCTACCAGCAGCTCGCCGAGGCGGTCGATTGCCCCCTCCATCTCGGCATCACCGAGGCCGGCGGCCTGCGCGGCGGCACGGTTAAGAGCGCGATCGGCATCGGCTCTTTGCTCTGGTTCGGGATCGGCGACACGATCCGGGTCTCGCTTTCGGCCGAGCCGGAGGAAGAGGTGCGCGCCGGCTATGAGATCCTGAAGGCGCTCGGCATCCGCAACCGCGGCGTGCGGGTCGTCTCCTGTCCTTCCTGCGCGCGCCAGGGTTTCGACGTCATCCGCACCGTCGAGACGCTCGAGGAACGGCTTTCCCATATCCGCACGCCGATGTCGCTCTCGGTGCTCGGCTGCGTCGTCAACGGCCCCGGCGAGGCGCGCGAGACCGACATCGGCATCACCGGCGGCGGCAACGGCAAGCATATGGTCTATCTGTCGGGCGTCACCGACCATCATGTCCGCGACGAGGAGATGGTCGACCATATCGTCCGGCTGGTGGAGGCCAAGGCGGCCGAGATCGAGGCCGGCGAAACGGCGCTGCCCCACGCTGCGGAATAGGTCCGGTCCGGATTACGCTTCCTTCACCATCGCGGGCTAGTTTCAGCCGGGGATGGAGAAGTCTTTCCTCTTCGTGATCGCGCTCGGCGCGGCGATCGGCTTGATGCTGCCGGCGAGCCGTCGCGCGGCGCCCTCTGCTCCGCCGCCTGTCGCGACCAAGGCCGCGCCCGCGCCGGCCGACGACCCGGCGCCGCTCATGGCCGTGGAGACGAAGCTGGAACGGGCGCCGAACGGCCATTTCTACGCGGACGGCAATGTCGACGGGCAGCCGGTCCGGCTCGTCGTCGATACCGGCGCCAGCATGGTGGCGCTGACGGTGGCGGATGCGCGGCGGATCGGCCTGCCCTTCTCGCCGAACGAATTCGCCGTGATCGGCACCGGCGCCTCCGGCCCGGTGCGCGGCGCGCCGGTGATGCTCGACCGGGTCGAGATCGGCGGCAAGGAAGTGCGCGACGTGCGCGGCGCCGTGGTCGAGGGGCTCGACGTCTCGCTGCTCGGCCAGACCTATCTCGGGCGGATCGGCTCGGTGCAGATGAGCGGCGATACTATGATGCTGCGCTAGGTCTGCACCCGATCCATCGTTATGGCCGCGGCATGAGCTCGCGCCCGACCTCTCCCCTCATCCCCTTCTCGGTGGCGGCGGCGGGCATCGCCACCTTCTCGGCGATGGACGCTTTGATGAAGGCGCTGTCGCTGGCGATCGGTGCCTATAATGCCCTGCTCTGGCGGACGCTCGCCGGCGCCTTGCTGGGCGGCGCGATCTTCCTCGTTCGCCGGATGAAATGGCCGGACCGCGCGGCGCTGCGCATCCATCTGATCCGCGGCGCGGTCTCGGTCTTCATGGCGATCCTGTTCTTCTGGGGGCTGGCGCGGGTGCCGCTCGCCCAGGGCGTCGCGCTCGCCTTCATCGCGCCGCTCATCGCCCTCTATCTCGCCGCTTTTCTGCTCGGCGAGACGATCCAGCGCCGCGCGATCTTCGCCTCCTTGCTCGGCCTTGCCGGGGTCGGGATCATCCTCTCCGGCCAGGCCGAGGCGCATCTCGGCCACGAGGCGCTGCTCGGATCGATCGCCATCCTCGTCTCGGCGACGCTCTATGCCTTCAACATCATCCTGATGCGCAAGCAGGCTCTGCTCGCCGGACCGGTCGAGATCGCCTTCTTCATGAGCGCGGTGACGAGCATCGGCTTCCTCCTCGTCGCGCCGTGGCTCGCCGAACTCCCGGCGCCGCGCCACCTGCCGGCGATCCTTGCCGCGGCGATCCTCGCCTTCGTTTCGCTGATGCTGCTCTCCTGGGCCTATGCGCGCGCCGAGGCGCAGCATCTGGCGCCGGTCGAATATAGCGCCTTCATCTGGGCCGCTTTGTTCGGCCTCGTCTTCTTCGGCGAGCCGGTGCGGCCGCTGACTTTGCTCGGCGCCGCGATGATCGTCGGCGCCTGCCTGACCGCGGCGCGATCGAAGGCGCCCGTGGCGGATGTGGAGGCGGCAATTTGAGCCCTAATGCGCGCCGCCGAGCACGTTGATGGTAAAGGCGAGCACGCCGATATTGTAGACGAAGCCGGCGAAGCAGTGGAACACGACCACGCTGCGCATGCCGCTGGCGGTGATGTTGCTGTCCGACGTCTGGAACGTCATCCCCAAAGTGAACGAGAAATAGATGAAGTCGCTATAATCGGGCTCCGGCGTGTCCGGGAAATCGATGCCGCCGCGATCCTTCCCCGCCTCGCCCCGCCGGTAATAGAGATGGGCATAGTGAAGCGCGTAGACGATGTTGCTGAACAGCCAGGCGAGCGCCAGGGTCGCGATGACCAGGGCCTTGGTCCAGGCGCCGCCATGTACCTTCTGATCGGTCAGCTCGGCGGCCACCGTGACCAGGATCACCGCCACCACCGCGCCGGTGATGGCGAGCAGGAGGATTCGGTTGGCGTCGTTGCGCTCGGTCTGGCTGCGCATCGAGACCGGGTCGCTCCTGAGGAAGATCGGCATCAGCGAGAGCAGGAAGATCGCGGCGGCGACGTCGAACCCCGCCATCAGGCCGTGGCGCAGGCCGAGCCGCGAGACGCCGGCGAAATCGCCGACGATCAGCAATGCGACGAACAGGATGAAGTGCGGCGGCGCGATCCGGTTGCCGATCTCGAACTTCCTGCCGGCCATGCCTAGCCCCCACGGCCCGCGCGCGCTAACCGGGGCGGGCGCTGGAAGGGGAGAGCGGCAATGGCATGGGCGCTGCTGGTGCTCGGGGGATTGTTCGAGGTCGGCTTCACCACCTGTCTCCGCTTCGTGGACGATTTCCGAAACCTCCCCTGGACGCTCGGGTTCCTCGTTTCGGTGACGTTATCGATGGGCCTGCTCCAGATCGCCTCGCGCAGCATCCCGATGGGAACGGCCTATGCGGTGTGGGGCGGCATCGGTGCGCTCGGCACATTGCTGGTCGGCATCGCCTGGTTCGGCGAGCCGCTCGGCCCGGCGCGGCTGCTGCTCGTCTTCGGCCTCGTCGCCTGCATTGCCGGGCTGCGGCTGGTGGGCGGATGAGAAGCTGTTCCCCGGCGAAATGATGGGTAGCGCTGTCCCCCGGGCAGCGCTTTTGGGCCCCCATCATGGGGTCCAGGCGGGCGGCATTTCCCGGAACGCGGACGTCCGCGCGCTCGCGAAAGCTGCACTGGATCCCGGCTTTCGCCGGGAAGCAGTCAACGCGTGGACGGATCAGCGCACCGCCGGCCGCAAATGCGGGGCGATGGCGGGGCTTTCCTCGATCGAGGGGTAGAAATGCGGCTCGGCGCGCTTGTGCGAGGCCTGCTCATAGGCATAGCCCAATGAGAGGATCATCCCGTCCGACCATCTCGGCCCGATGAAGCTGAGGCCGACCGGAAGCCCCTTCACCAGCCCCATCGGCACGGTGAGGTGGGGATAGCCGGCGACCGCGGCGAGGCTGCCGGCGCCGCCGCCCGAAATCTGGTCGCCATTGACCGCGTCGATCGGCCAGGCCGGCGGCATGGTCGGCCCGACCAAAGCGACGACATCGTTCTCGCGCAGCAGCCGGTCGATGCCGTCCGGCCCGGCCATCCGATAGGAGGTCTCGCGCGCCTTCCTGTAATCGGGATCGTCGAGGCCCTTGGTCTTTTCGGCATTCTCGAACGTCTCCTGCCCGAACAGGCTGAGCTCGGCCGCCGCATGCGCCTTGTTGAACGCGATGAGGTCGGCGAGCGTGCGCGACTGGACGGTCGGCGGGGTGGTTGCGAGATAGGTGGCCATGTCCGCCTTGAGCTCGGTGAGGAGGACGGTATTTTCCGCCTGGCCGATCTTGTCGCGGCCCTCGAACTTGGTGATCTCGACCAGGATCGCGCCCTGGTCGCGAAGCGTCTGCAGCGCCTGGTCGAAGACGGCATCGGTGCCGAAGCCCGAGGCGAAGCGCATCACGCCGATCCTCTTGCCGCGCAGCGAGCCGGCGGAAAGCCCGGCGACGAAATCCGCGCGGTGGCGGTCGGCTTCGGCGGTCGCCGGATCGGCGGGATCGGTGCCGGCGATGACCGAGAGGATGAGGGCGGCGTCGTGCACCGTCCGGGTCATCGGACCGGCCGTGTCCTGGCTGTGGCTGATCGGAACGATCCGGTGGCGGCTGACCATGCCGACCGTGGGCTTGAAGCCGACGATGCCGTTGAGCGAGGCCGGGCAGGTGATCGAGCCGTCGGTCTCGGTACCGATCGCCGCCGGCACCATGCCCGCCGCGACCGCCGCGCCGCTGCCGCTCGACGACCCGCAGGGGTTGCGATTGAGCGCGAACGGGTTGCGGGTCTGGCCGCCGACCGCGCTCCAGCCGGAGATGGAATTGCTCGAGCGGATGTTCGCCCATTCGGAGAGGTTGGTCTTGCCGACGATCACCGCCCCGGCCTGGCGCAGCCGCGCGATCAAGGGCGCGTCGCGGTTGGTGATATTGTGGACGAGGGCGAGGCTGCCGGCGGTGGTCGGCAGCGGCCCCGCCGTCTCGATATTGTCCTTGATCAGCATCGGCATGCCGAAGAGCGGCCCGTGCCGTCCCGCGCGGTCGAGCGCCGCCGCCTGCGTTTCGGCGGTCGGGTCGATCGCGATCACCGCGTTCACCTTCGGGTTCAATTCGCGGATCTTGCGCAGTGCCGCGCCAATATTGGCCTCGGCGGTCGCCGCCGGGCTATAGGGGGCCGGCGCGGCGACGGCGGCGATGGCGATCGCGCCGAGGCTGGCCGCGGCGATCAGGGCGACGAGATGCATCCCATTCCTCCTCTTTTGTGAGAAAGCGGCGCCGCCCATATCGGGCCTGCCCCTTTGCCCCCTCCCGTTTATTTTGGAGGCGGCCTAGCGCAGCCGGCCCGCCTCGTCGAGATGGGCGGCCCTCAGCGCACGAACCTGGAGAGGAGATGGATATAGGCCGTCTGGTAGAGCAGGTCCGGCTCGGTCACTTGCCAGCTGTCGAGCGGCCATCCGGCGGCGAAATCCTTGTAGCTCTTCTGCGGCGGCTGGCCGGCGGGCGGCGACGGCATGGCAGCGCCGCATTTCGGGCTGATCCCGGGGCAGCGCTTGTCCCAGCGATAATCCTCGTCCGGGCCGCCGACGAGATAGCCGGGCGGCGGGCCGGCCGGTGAGCGGCTGACGCTCTCCCATCCTGTCCCTTCGGCGAACCAGCTGTGGAAGAAGGAATCGACCGAATCGGTCGCGCCGAACGCGCCCATGTTGGAGAGATAGACCTTCCCGAGCGGGTTCACGCCGTGAATGTAATGGATGTAGCCGGCGGCCGCGTCGGTGGCTGCGGGCGCATCGGACGTGTCCATCGTTGCGAGGTCGACGAGGAGCAGGCCGGCCTGCGCTTTCCCCCGGTTGCTGCCCCACCAATAGCCGGGGAGGAAGGCCCGATAGGGGTCGTTGGCGGCGAGGGTCGGCGGCGCGAGCTGCGGACCCAGCCGCTCGGCGAGCATGCGCCGTATCGCCGCAACGCCGGCGGGGGTCGCGCCCTTGAGGCCGGCATAATATACGAGCGCCTCGACCGCGAAATATTGCTTATCGCCGGCATCGGCGAGATGGGCATCGACATAGGCGCGATAGGCCGGCTTGCCCGTCAGCTCGAACAGATAGGCGGCGGTCGCGAGCATGGTCGCGGCGCGGCCGGCATCGTCGGTCTCGATGGCGTCGGCGGCGAGACGGACCTTGCCATGGTCCGCGCTCGCATCGGTGAAGGTCACGCGCGGGTGGGCCGAGACCCAGGCCCAGGCGCGCTCCGCCCGCTCGGTGAGGCCCGCGGCGCGGGCGCGCCAGGCGGGTACGTCGCGATAGACCAAGGCCGCGACGGCAAAAGCCGCTGCGCCGGCGCTGGTGGCGTGGCTGTTGGGCGGGCCGTAGAGGCTCTGGCCCTTGGCCGAGGAAGGCGGGCTGCCCGTATCCGAGGCGGTTTCGAACAGGAGGGCGCCGTCGGGGAGCTGCATCCGTTCGAGCCAGCCCAACTCCCAATCCACCTCGTTGAGGAGATCGGGGATGCCGTCGCCCGATTCGGGGATGTCGGTGTCGTCGGTCCAGATTCCGGGCCGCTCGCGATAGGCGTTAAGCAGCTCCACCACATTCTGCGCCGCCCAGGAGGTATAGCGGTTGAAGTCGCCGGCATCGAACCAGCCGCCATGCATGTCGCGCTCGGTCGAGGCGTCGCCGGGGGCGCTGTAGAGGCGGGCATGGCGGTCCTGGAGCGGGCCCTGATGGCTCGGGCCGTCCGCCCATTTGGCGCCGGCATAAAGGGCCTCCTTCGGGAAGCCGGCGCGCTGGTAGAAGAGCATCCGCACCGCCTGGACGAGCACCGGCCGATAGACATGATCGCCGATCGCGAACGGCGCCGAGCGGACGTTGTTGGCGGGATCGACCACCTGGTAGCGGCCGGGGCGGGCGACCGTGCTGAAATCGAACCACCAGGCGCGGTCGCCGGAGGAGGGATCGACAGCGCCCTGGTTCCAGATCGTTGCCGTGCCGGTCAGGACAGGCTTGCCGGTCGCGAGATCGACCAGCTCGATATTCTTGCCCGGCGAATAATGCCGGCCGGCGTCGAAGCCTTTGACCGGCTCGCGCAACACCGCCATTTTCGGCTGGTCCGGCAGATAGCCGAACTGGTCGACGACGATGGCGGGCGTCGCCCCCGCGCCGGAGGCGGCCGCGAGAGCCGCGAGGCCGCACAGCCGGCGCAGGCGCTTCATGTCCGCCGCGTCAGGGGAGCGGCGTCAGCAAGGCGTCGAGCGTGCCTTTGCCGTCGCTCGTCGGCTCGAGGCGCGGATAGCGAAGCCCGCCATGCCAATCGAGATCGACCTGCCGGATCGTGTCGCCGGCCTGGACGAGCAGGTGGATCGGCTCGTTCGTGCCCTTCGCCGCCTTGACCGCGTCGCGCAGCCGGTCGGGATCGAAGGTGCGGCCGTCGATGCCGATGATCTGCGAGCCGATGGTGAGGCCGGCGTTGAAGGCGGGGCTGTCCCAGATCACGCCGGTGATGCGGCCTTCCCGGTTCGCGACGGTGAAGCCGCCCGAATAGGAAAGGTCGACCATCTTGCGCTTCTTCTCGCCGTCCTTGAACCAGTCGGTCGGCTTGTCGGTATAGACCAGGCGGTAGCCGCCCTTCTCGATCCCCTCGAGCGGCGCATGCTCGGTATAAGCGTCGAGCCGGCGGGTCAGGTAACCGCGCCAATCATAAGGCTGCACCCTGTTCAGGGTCGCGACGATGTCGTCGAACGTGTAGGTGAGCTCGCCATAATCGCGGTCGTTGACCCCGAAAAAGGCCTTGGCGAAATCGTTGATCGAGCGCTTGCCGCCGGACTGCTCGCGGATGATCCGGTCGACGTCGATCCAGATCAGCAGCCCCTCATTGTAATAATCCTCGGAGCGCTGCCAGCTCCGCCAGGGCTGCGCCGCGCGCTGGGCGACGATCGGATCGTTGGTCGTGTCGCTCAAGGGGCGCCAGGTGCGGCCGGGCGTCGCGTCGTAGGCGGCGGCGACGGCGGCGAGCGCGTCCAATGTCTCCTGCTTCGACATCAGGCCCGAGCGGGCGTCGAGCACAAAGCCCCAGAATTGGGTCTGGCCTTCATAGACCCAGAGGAGGCTGTCCTCCATCGGCATGCGATAATCGACCGTCCACAAATCCTTGGGCCGGCGGTACTTGCCGTTCCAGCTATGCGTATATTCGTGCGGCAGCAGGTTGCGGTCGCCCTGCGCATGCTTGAAGTCCGTGAAATAGCCGGTCTTGACCCCGTCCTCGGAGCTGCGGTGATGCTCCAGCCCCTCGCCGCCCAGCGTGTCGGAGATGGTGAAGAGAAAATCATAATGGTCGTAATGCTGGGCGCCGAAATTCTTCACCGCCTGGGCAACGAGGTTGCGGTGGAGCGCGATCTGCTCGTCGCTGGCGGCAAGCTCGGCCTCCGTATCGGCGATGACGTCGAGCGAGACGTCGGGGCTGAGCGGGATGCGGCGATAATGGGCGCCGGCGATGGCGGGCGAATCCATCAATATCTCGTAGGTCGTCACCGGATAGGTGATGGTCGAGGTGTCGCCGCCACGTTCGGGACGCAGCGCGGTTGCGACATGCCAGCCGCGCGGCACCTTCACCGTCGCCTGGATCGGGATGTCGCGGACATAATAGCCGGCCGGGTACATCGAATTGGCGATCCATTCGATGCTCGCCAGATCGGGCGTCATCACGACGCGGCCCTGATTGTCGCCGGTGGGCGAGACATATTCGAAATCGACGTCGATCGCATGGACTCCGGCGGGCACGTCGATGTGGAAGCCGTAGACGTCGAGCGGATCGCGGACCCAGGTCAGGCGATGCCCGTTCGCGGTGACGACGAAGCCGGCCACCTTGTTGATCTGGCCGCTCGGCGAATGATTGCCCGGCAGCCATTTGGGATAGAGGAGGACGAGATCGCCGGCCTGGGCGACCGGGATATGCTCGTGGATTCGGAAGATCCGGCGGATCGTGTCGGTCGCGTCCACATTCAGCTGGATCGTGCCGGGATAGGCGACGTCGCGCGCCGGCGGGATCCGGTCGATCCGCGGCGCGGGCGTCGCCTTGGTGAAGTTGGCGGGAAGCTGGGCGATGGCGGCGGTCGAGGTGAGCAAAGCGAAAGCGAGCAGGGCAGGACGCATGGCGACCGAGTCTCCGAAAAAACGGGATGGTGACGGCGCCATGGAACAACGGCCGCCCCTCTGTCCAGACGAGCGGCTTTTGAGGCGCCGCTTCCCCTGTTCTTAAACCGTGCTAAGGGCGCGCCGATGAGCAAGGGCCCCCAGAAGATCAGAGGCACCCAGGACATCTGGGGCGAGGCCGCCGACCGTTTCCAGATCGTGGTGGCGGCGTTCGATCGCGTGCGCCGCCTCTACGGCTTTCGCCGGGTCGAGATGCCGGTGTTCGAGGCAACGCAAGTCTTCGCCCGCTCGATCGGCGAGACGACCGACATCGTCTCCAAGGAAATGTACAGCTTCGAGGATCGCGGCGGCGAGAGCCTCACCTTGCGGCCCGAATTCACCGCCGGCATCTGCCGCGCCTATCTCTCCGAAGGCTGGCAGCAGCATGCGCCGGTCAAGATCGCCACCCACGGCCCCGCCTTCCGCTACGAACGGCCGCAAAAGGGGCGCTATCGGCAATTCCACCAGCTCGACGCCGAGATTATCGGCGCCGGCGAGCCGGCGGCGGACGTCGAGATCATTGCTTTGGGCGACCAATTGCTCGCCGAGCTCGGCATCGGCGGCAGGGTGACGCTCAAGCTCAACACCTTGGGCGATCCGGCGACGCGCGAGGCCTGGCGGGCGGCGCTCGTCAGCCATTTCCGCGCGCATCAGGGCGCGCTGTCGGAGGAGAGCCGGGAGCGGCTGGAGAAGAATCCTTTGCGCATCCTCGACAGCAAGGAGCATCAGGATTGGCCGATCGTCGATGCCGCGCCCGCGGTCGACGATCATCTGACGCCCGAAGCCGCCGATTATTTCGCGAAGGTCACCGCTGGGCTCGATGCCGCCGGCGTGCGCTGGACGCGCGACCCGCGGCTGGTGCGCGGGCTCGATTATTACCGCCACACCGCCTTTGAGTTCGTGACCGAGGATCTCGGCGCGCAGAGCGCGGTGATCGCCGGCGGCCGCTATGACGGGCTGATCGAGAGCCTCGGCGGCCCGCCGACCCCGGCGGTCGGCTGGGCGGCGGGGATCGAGCGATTGTCGATGCTGATCGCCGAGCCGGAGGCGGCGCGGATCGACGTCGCCCTCGTCCCGCTTGGACCGGCGGCCGAGGAAGCGGCGATCGGAATCGCCGCCGGCCTCCGCCGCTCCGGGATCGCCTGCGAAATGGCCTATCGCGGCAACATGAAGCGGCGGATGCAGAAGGCCGATGCGAGCGGCGCCCGCTACGCGATCATCCTCGGCGACGACGAGCTCGCGCGCGGCGAGGCGGCGGTGAAGGATCTGGCGAGCGGCGAGCAGCGCGCCGTGGCGATGGACGCACTCGCGGAGGCGGTGCGGGCGCGATGACCCGCATTTCGGACGAACGGATCGCCGCGATCGAGGCGCGGCGGGACGAATTGCAGAACGCGATGGCCTCGCCCGACCTCGCCGCCGACGCCTTCGTCCGCCTGTCCAAGGAACATGCCGAGGTCGAGCCGGTCGCCGCCGCCGCGGCCGAGGTGCGGCATATCCGTGCCGAGATCGGGCAGCTCCGGGAGATGCTGGCCGATCCTGAGATGAAGGACATGGCGGCGGAGGAGATTGCCACGCTGGAACGGCTTCTGCCCGAGGCGGAGCGGGCGCTGGCGCTGCGGTTGCTGCCGCGCGACGCCGCCGACGATCGCCCGGCCATGCTCGAAATCCGCGCCGGCACCGGCGGCGACGAGGCGGCGCTCTTCGCCGGCGACCTCTTCCGCATGTACCAGCGTTATGCGGAATCGAAGGGCTGGCGGGTGGAATTGATCTCGGCGAGCCCGGCCGAGATTGGCGGCTACAAGGAAGTGGTGGCGTCGGTGACCGGGCCCGGCGTGTTCGCGCGACTGAAGTTCGAGAGCGGCGTCCACCGCGTCCAGCGGGTGCCGGTGACCGAGAGCGGCGGCCGCATCCACACCTCGGCGGCGACGGTGGCGGTGCTGCCCGAGCCCGAGGATGTCGACGTCCATATCGACGACAAGGATTTGAGGATCGACGTCTATCGCTCGTCGGGGCCGGGCGGCCAATCGGTCAACACGACCGACAGCGCGGTGCGGATCACCCATTTGCCGTCCGGGCTCGTCGTCATCCAGCAGGACGAGAAATCGCAGCACAAGAACAAGGCCAAGGCGCTGAAGGTGCTTCGGACCCGCCTCTACGAGCTGGAGCGCGAGCGGATCGCCTCGGAGCGCGCCGGCGCGCGCAAGTCGATGGTCGGCTCGGGCGACCGCTCCGAGCGCATCCGCACCTACAATTTCCCGCAGGGGCGGGTGACCGACCATCGAATCAACCTCACGCTCCATCGGCTCGACGAGATATTGGAGGGGCCGGGACTCGACGAGATCGTCTCTGCCCTCATCGCCGAGGACGAGGCGGAACGCCTGGCCAGCCTGGATGAGCAGTAAAGCCGCCTCAGCCCCTCCCTTTCAAGGGAGGGGTAGGGGGTGGGTAGCGGCTGAGCCGGCTCGATGCCGGCGAAGACGCGGAGGGCATCCTCGCGGGTATCGAACCCGCTCGGCTGCGACCCACCCCTCGATCCCCTCCCTGAAAAGGGAGGGGTTGTGAAGGTTCGGGATGGTCTCCGCCTCGCGGCCGACCGGCTGACCGTCGCCTCCGACACGCCGCGCCTCGACGCCGAGCTGCTAATGGCCCACGCGCTCGGCATTTCGCGCGAGCAAGTGCTGCTCTCGCATCTGGACGACGAAGCCCCCGCTTCGTTCGACGCACTCGCCGCCCGTCGCGAGGCCGGCGAGCCGGTGGCCTACATCATCGGCCGCCGCGCTTTCTGGACGATCGCGCTGGAGGTCGGGCCGGGGGTGCTCGTGCCCCGGCCCGACAGTGAGACCCTGATCGAGGCGGCGCTGGCGCATTTCGGGGCGGCGGGACCCGCAACGATCCTCGATCTCGGCACCGGTCCCGGCACCTTGCTCCTCGCCGCGCTCGACCAATGGCCGGAGGCGCGGGGGCTCGGCGTCGACGCATCCGAGGCGGCGCTCGCTTATGCCCGCCGCAATGCCGAGCGGCTCGGCCTTGCCGGACGGGCCGAATTCCGGCTCGGCGACTGGGCGCAGGGACTGGAAGGTCCGTTCGACCTCATCCTCTGCAATCCGCCTTATGTCGGGGACGGAACGCCGCTGCCGCGCGACGTCGCCTTATGGGAGCCGCGCGAGGCGTTGTTCGCCGGCGCCGACGGCCTTTCCGACTATCGCCGCCTCGCCGAGGCCATTCCGCCTCTGCTGGCCGCCGGCGGCATCGCCTGCATCGAGATCGGCGTCGGGCAGGAGGCGGCCGTCTCGGCCTTGTTCGCGTCCCGCGGCATGAACGTCTCGCCGCGGCGCGATCTCGCCGGCCGGGTCCGCTGCCTCATTCTGGGGCGTCACGCCTTTGCCGCCGATCCGTCGCGACGGCGCCTTTAATGCAGGTCACCATCTTTCCGCTTGGAAATCATTGCGGCGATAGCTACATGGGGGCCAGGGACGGGGGTTCTTCACAGCGAAGACTGCGTGAGGCCACCCGTCGCCGACCCCCGATTGCTAGACGTCTTCGGATTGTCGCGGCGTGAGGTGGCGGAGGCCGCGGATGCGGTCGCCTGCCTTTGGGCTCGTGCAGAAATGCGGCCGGGAGGGGCCCGGCCGTCACAGTGGCTGAATAGGACCACGAGGACGAGGACTTACATTTGATCAACAATCGTCAGGGCGGCCGCAGGCGCGGTCGCGGCGGCGGACCCCGCTCGCCCAACCAAGGTCCGAACCCGGGCAACCGGCAGGACAATCGCTCGCGCGGCAATGCCGCCCAGCTCCTGGAGAAATACAAGTCGCTCGCCCGCGACGCGCAGCTTCAGGGCGATCGCGTGCAATCCGAATATTTCCTCCAGTTCGCGGAGCATTATTACCGCGTGCTCAACGAGAACCGCGCCCGCTTCGAGGAGCAGCGCCGCCAGCGCGACGATTATTATTCCGACGAGGATGAGGATCAGGACGAGGCGGCGCATGCCGCCGGCGAGGGCGAGGAAGGCGACGAGCGCGAGGCGGCGGAAGAGCGCGATGAGCGTCATTTCCGCGGCGACCGCGAGGAGCGCCCGTATCGCGGCGATCGGGAGGAACGCCCGTTCCGCGCCGACCGCGAAGGGCGTGGGGACCGGGCCGAACGTGACGGGCGTGGCGACCGTGACCGAAACGACCGCGACCGGGGCGACCGCCCGCGCCGCGATTATCGTGCCGAGCGCAACGGCGAATATCGCCAGGAACGCCGCCCCCGCGAGGAACAGCGCAACGAGCACCGGGCCGGCCGCGACGATCGGCACGAAGGCAATGGCGCGGCCGAGCCGGAGAGCGAGCGCATCGCGCTGGACGTGCTTCCGCCCGCAATCTCCCCCCCAATGGCCGTCGTCGAAGGCGAATCCGAGCCGAAGGCGCCGCGCCGCCGCACCCGCCGACCTCGCGCCGACGAAGGCGACACCGAGATCGCGCCGGCGGCCTGAACGGTCCATCGGAGCGAGATGAAAGGCGGTTGCCCTCGGGCGGCCGCCTTTTTCTTTGCCCTCACCGCGACTTGACGCACAGGTGATAGTGTAACATTCTGGCGTCGGTCCGAAGGGGGGACCGTCGATGCGCCAGCTCGCCCTGCTTTCCGCTCTCGCCGCGACGTCGGCTTTCGCCCAGCCGCCCGCGGCGATCCTCCCCTCCGGCCAGTCGGCGCAGGGCGACGTCTCGGTTACCATCTACAACAACAATCTCGCTTTGGTGCAGGACCGGCGCACGCTCGCCATTCCCGCGCATCGCTCGCGGCAGGAGTTTCCCGACGTCTCGGCGCAGATCCGCCCCGAGACGGTGACGCTTTCCGGCCCGGGAATCGCGATCGTCGAACAAAATTTCGACTTCGACCTGCTTTCGCCCAGCGCGCTGATGCAGAAGGCGATCGGCGAGACGATCACGCTCGTCCGCACCAACCCGGCGACCGGCCAGGAGACCCGCGAGCAGGCGAAGGTGCTTGCGGTGAACGGCGGCACCGTCCTGCAGATCGGCGACCGGATCGAGGTGCTGCGCGACGACGGCCTCCCGGTGCGCGTGATCTTCGATCGCGTGCCCGAGAATCTGCGGGCGCGCCCGACCTTGTCGGTCACGATCGACAGCACCTCGGCCGACACCCGGCCGCTGACCTTGAGCTATCTGACTCCGGGGCTCGGCTGGAAGGCGGACTATGTCGCCTTGTTCGACGAGGGTGCCGGCAGGATCGACCTCCAGGGATGGGTGACGCTCACCAACACGACCGGCACCAATTTCGTCAACGCCGACACCCTGCTCGTCGCCGGCGCCGTCGCCATCAGCGGCAACAATGGCGGCAATAGCGACAATGACAATGCGGATGACGACGGCGACAATGACAACCGCCGGACGATCCGCAACGCCGGCACCCAAAGCTCGGGCCGCGAACGGGTCGGCGACTTCTACCTCTATCCGTTGGCCGAGCGGACGACGATCGCCAACAACCAGACCAAGCAGGTGAGCTTCCTCGACGCGCGCGGCGCGGCGGCGGCCAAGGCCTATGAATATCGCGTCGGCTGGCTCGCGACGGCGGACGAGGCGGCGAGCGCTGATACCGTGCTCAAATTTTCGAACGGAAGCGGCGGCGGGCTCGGTGACCAGCTCCCCGCCGGGACCGTCCGCGTCTATGTGAAGGACGCGCGCGGCGCCCCCCAGTTCATCGGCGAAAGCGCGATTCCGCACACGCCGATGGGCTCCAGCATCGCCATCCGCACCGGCGCCGCCTTCGACGTCAAGGTGCGGCCGGAAGTGGTCAAAAGGGACAAGATCGAAAGCGACGAATGGGAACGCACCGCGCGCTACCGGATCAGCGGCGGCCGGGGCGGCAACGAGACGGTCCAGGTCGACCGCAACGTCACTTATTACCGCACGACCATGGCCTATACCTTGACCAATGCCCGTCCCGCCCCGGTGACGGTCGACCTCGTCCAGGCCGGGCTCGACCGTGGCTTCCACGACACGCGGGCGCTCGACGAGACGGTGCCGGGTGAGCAGAAATCGCTCGACGAGCGGCTCTATCATGTGACGGTGCCCGCCAACGGCAGGGTCGTCGTCAACGCCACCTTCGAGACGCGCTACTGACTTGGCCTGGCGGCGCGCCTTCGCGGTCGCCCTCGCCCTCGCCGGGACGGCGGCGGGCGCGCAGCGGATCGTGACCTCGTCCGCACCGGACAAGGTTGCGGTCACCATCTATCGCGACCCTTCGCGCAGCGCCGAGCGCAAGATGGATCTAAGCTGGCTGAACGGCTACGCCCTGATCAGCGAGACGCGTCACGTCCGCCTGCCGGCCGGCGAATCCGCCCTCCGCTTTGAAGGCGTCGCCGGCGGCATCCTGCCGCAAAGCGCGATCGTCGCCGGCCTGCCGAACGGCGTCGTCGAGAAGAATCTGGATGCGGAGCTGCTCTCGCCGGGCAATCTTCTCGACCGTTCAATCGGGCGGCGCGTCCATCTCCGCCGCACCTGGACAAAAAGCGGTCGGACGGTGGAGGAGGATGCGGTCATCCGCTCCGGCCTCGATGGCGCTGTCGTGCTGCAGACGGCGCAGGGGTATGAGGCGCTTCGCTGCACTGGACTCAACGAGACGATCGTCTACGACCGGGTGCCCGAAGGCCTTTCCGCCAAGCCGACCCTGTCGGTGCGGACCCGCAGCCCGGCGCCGGTCGAGGCGGACGTCACCCTCTCCTACCTCTCCTGGGATTTCGACTGGCAGGCGGATTATGTCGCGACGCTTTCGCCATCGGAGGACCGGCTCGACCTGTTCGCCTGGGTGACGCTCGCCAATTCCGACGAGACCAGCTTCGTCCACGCCGATACGCAGACGATCGCCGGCCACCCGAACCGCAGCGATTATGAGCGGCCCTATCCTGAGTTCACGAGGCCGCTTCAGCTGCGCTGCTGGCCATCCGACACCACCGCTGCGGCGATCGACGCGATCGAGGCTGAGGACATTGGCTTTCTGCCCGACCGAAACATCCGTGACAGCTTGCGTCGGCTTCCTGGAGTCGCAATGGCGGCCCCGCCTCCGCCTCCGCCACCTCCAGGGATGCAGGCGCAGCAGGAAAATTTGGGCGATCTCAAGCTCTACCGGATCCCGGAGCCGGTCACCGTTGCGGCCAACAGCCAGAAGCAGGTGGCGATGCTCCACCGCGCCGGTGTCAAGGTCCGCCTCGTCTATCGGAGCGATGTCGCCGGCGCGGGTGGATGGCTGCCGGTGTCGCGGGTGCTCAGGATGCGCAACCGCGCCGCCGACGGTCTCGGACTGCCGCTGCCGGGCGGCACGATCATGCTGTTCGCGGGCGACGCCGGGCGGCCGTTGCTGCTCGGCTCCGGCGCGCTCGAGGACAAGGCGGTGGGCGAAGAGGCGGAGGTGACGATCGGCTCGGCGTCCGGAATCAGGACCCGCATGGTCGTGATCGGGCGCACGCCGCGGGGCGTTTCCGGCGCGCTGATCGTGACCAGCGACCGCGACCGGCCGATCTTCTACGAGGCGCGCTTCGCCGGACGCGCGGCCGGAAAGGGCCTGATCCGCAGGGACGGCCGCCTCGTCTGGGCGACGACGGTGCCTGCGCACGGCCGCATCCTCTATCGATTCACGCTTTAGCGCCGTTCGGCGTTTCCAGCATTTGCTTGCAAGAATCGGCTGAAAGACCGAACCTTCCAAACTTGCGTGCGCCTTGCACGGCGAGTCGGCGCAATTGAGAGGGGGGAGTCATGGCAGACAATCCATCATATCCGATCGGCACGGCTTCGGTCAGCTGGCTCGACAATGGGGGCACCGTCCATATCCGTGTCTATTCCACCGACGGCTACAAGGTGATCGAGCGCTGCTGGGACGGCAAATCCTGGGCGACGGGCCAGTTCAACCAGGCCGGATCCCAGGTTTCGGCGACCTGCTGGCAGGGCCAAGGTGGGCTCTCGATCCGAGTCTATTGCACCTTCCAGGACAAGACCGTCGAATGGTGCTGGGATCCGGGCAGGCCCTGGTATCAGGGTGCCTATACGACCCAGTGACCGGCCGGCTCAGGGGCGCTTGACCGGCCGCGGCCGGTGGTTCGCGTCCAGGGCGACGAAGGTGAAGAGGCCTTCGGTCACTTTTTCCTGCCGGGCGCCGCGGTCGCGGCTGGCGATCACCTCGATCCGGATGCCGATCGAGGTGCGGCCGATCCGCTCGATCCGCGCATAGACGGAGACGATGTCCTGGAGGAGGACCGGGGCGATGAACTCCATCGCCTCGATCGCCACCGTCGCGACCGGCCCCTGCGCCTCGCGGGCGGCGACGATGCCGGCGGCGATGTCCATCTGGCTCAGCACCCAGCCGCCGAAGATGTGGCCGTTGGCGTTGATGTCGCCCGGCCGCGGCACAACCCGCAGGATCGGCTCGCCGATCGCCTCGGTCACGGCTGGTCTCCGCGTTCGGAGGCGGCTTCGTCCCCACGTCCGGAGGCGGCTTCGTCATGCCCGCCCGAGTCGCTGAGGAAGACGAGCCCCATCAAGGCGGTGCCGAGCAGGACGCTGAGGCCGACGCCGAGGCTGGTCGCGATCACCAGGTGGAGCGGCATCGGCGTGCCGGTCGCCTTCAGATAGGCAAGCGCCGCGATCACCGCGAGAATGGCGGCGAGCGCCATCCATCGCATCATCTTCTTGTAGCGGAGCCAGGCGCGGTGCTGGCGCTCGAGCTGGCGCGGATCGCGCCGGGCGGGGATCGGGTCGGGCCTGGGCATGGCTTCCCTTTGGGCCGCGGGCATGGGATCATTCAAGCCTCGAGTCGGGAAAAAGAGGAGCCGACCATGACCATCGCCACGATCCTCGAGAAGAAGGGGCATGAGGTCGTCAGCATCGCCGCCGATGCAACCGTGCGCGAGGCGATCGCCCTGCTCGCCGGGCGGCGGATCGGCGCGGTACCGGTGACCGACGAAGGCGGCGTCGCCGGCATCTTCTCGGAGCGCGATATCGTCTACCGCCTCCACAGCGACGGGGCGGCGATATTGGACTGGCCGGTGCGCAAGGTGATGACCGCGCCCGCCATCACCGCCGAGCCGACCATGCCGGCCCTGGTCGCCTTGTCGCAGATGACCAAGCGGCGCATCCGCCACCTCCCCGTGGTCGAGGATGGCCGCCTCACCGGCATCGTCTCGATCGGCGATCTCGTCGCCCACCGCATCCGCCGCATCGAGGACGAAGCGGAGGCGATGCGAAGCTACATTCAGAGCGCCTGAGCGGCCGCGGGCTTCACCAGCCGCCGCCCCAGCGCCAGGCCAAGCACTTCCTCGACCAGCGGCCGGGCAAAGGCGAAGAGCAGGCCCGCATAGGTCGCGATGCCCGTCCCGGCGAGGATGACGAGGCGCGCCTGCACCGGCATCGCCGGCAGCAGCGAATCGAGCGCCGCGACGGAGGCGGCCATGGCGGCGCTGGCGAGGAGGCCCGGTGCGATGGCGCGGAAGAGGGCGGCGGGTTTCGCGCCGATCACCGGCAGCGACATTGCCGCCGTCGCCAGAGTGAGCAGGGGAAAGCCGAACATCCAGGCGCGGGCGAGGCCGATCGTTCCGAACCGGCTACCGATCAGGAAGGCGAGCGGCATGATCGCGGCGCCGGCGATCGAGACGCGCAACGCCGCGCGCGGCCGGCCGAGCGCGTTGGTCGCCGGCGCGAACAGGATCTGGAGGGCGAGGAAGGGCATGGCGAGGGCGAGGGTGCGGACCAGCGGCACCGTCTCCGCATATTTCGCGCCGAGCACCGTCAGCACTACCGGCTCCGCCGCGATCGCAAGGCCGAAATAGAAAGGCAAGGCAATCAGCATGACGAGGCGCACCGTCTTCAGGAAGGCGGCGGCGAGGGCGTCGCGCCGGTCCTGGATCCTGGCATAGGCGGCGAAGGAGACTTCGTTGATCGGCGGGATGAACTTGCCGGCGAGGATCTGGGTGAGGAACAGCGAGATCGTATAGAGGCCGAGCTCGCGGGGCGCGACGATGCGGCCGGCGATGAAGATGTCCGACTGGCTCTGTGCGAACCAGAAGCATTGGATCGCGACCATCGCCCCGCCGTAGCGGATATGATGGCCGGCACCCTTGAAGCGGAAGCTCGGCCAGACCAGGGAACGGGCGACGGCGGTGAGGCCGATTCCCTGCGCCCAGAACAGCACCAGCGGCGCGGCGACGAGGGTCCAGACGCCCCAGCCGGCGGCGGCGCAGGAGAGGGCGGTGGCGGCGCTGAGCAGGGCCGCGACCACCCCCGCCAGCGCCTGGCCGCGAAAGTCGATCCGGCGGCTGAGCAAAGCCTGGGGCAAAGCGATGAAGGGGGTCGCGACATAGAGCAAAGCCTGGACGCGGAGCAGGGTCGCGACCTCGGGCTGGCGGAAATAGACAGCGGCGAGCGGCGCCAGCAGGAGCTGGGCCGAAGCGAGGCCGGCGTTCAGCAGGATCAGCAGCCCGAACATCTGCCTTATCTCGAGCGGCGTCACCGTCTCGCTGCGCACGAGCGCATTGGCGAAGCCGTAGCCGTTCATCAGGTTGAGGAACATGAGCACGACCTGGGTCATCGCGAACAGGCCGTAATCGGACGGATTGAGCAGGCGGATGACGAGGAAGGTCGCCGCCCAGGTGACGAGCTGCGCCGCGATCTGGCTCCCCGAGCGCCAGAGCACGGCCCCCCGCACCCGGTGGGTGAGGCCGATCTCCTCGGCCGCTTCGATCTTCTCCGCCGCCGTCACGCCTGCCGGTCCATCCTTCACGGCGGCCTTCTTAGCCCGGGAGGGTTAATCCGGTCCTTAGGAAGGTGCCGCAAAGAATCCGCCGCAATGGGGATTGCAGGACCGGTCCGGCCTTTGCCGGATTCCCCGCCGGCGGAACGGCGCGCTTCCGGCGTCGCCAAGCTGCTGGCATAATTTGAAAATCGGGTCTCCCGGGCCTTGAAGGGCGGTCGCGGCCGCCTATCTTGGTCCGGATGGGATGCGGCCTTGCGGCCGGCTCCCTTTCGGCGCCGTCCGCGCCGCCACCGGCTTGGGACCGGCGGTGAAAGCGGCGGAAAATCGCTGAAAAAAGCCATTGACGGGCGGATTTGCCGCCCATATATGGCGCTCCACCGGCGGGGCACGGCTTGCCCGACCCCGTTTGCGTCTTCTCAATCGGTAACCCGATTGCCCCGATCCAAAGGGGGGAGAAGTCGCGTCGGTTCTTTGACGTCGGCTCTTTGACATTGTCGGTTTAGATGAAGGGACATGTGGGCGGCGGCCCCGGTCGGCGACAACCTCTGGGTGTCGTGGATCGGTAAAATCAAGCCGTTCCAAGGGTACCCGTCAAAGTAGTACTTTGATGGGAGGCCCTACATGTCTCGTTACATATCCACAGTATATGTGAAGTGCAGGAACGGCTCCCAGAGATGCCGGCTTCCGCTTCGGGCGCTCCTTCGGAGCACCTCCCCGGAGCGGTTGTCGTACATCAACTTGAGAGTTTGATTCTGGCTCAGAACGAACGCTGGCGGCATGCCTAACACATGCAAGTCGAACGAGACCTTCGGGTCTAGTGGCGCACGGGTGCGTAACGCGTGGGAATCTGCCCTCAGGTACGGAATAACTCAGGGAAACTTGAGCTAATACCGTATAATGACTTCGGTCCAAAGATTTATCGCCTGAGGATGAGCCCGCGTCGGATTAGCTAGTTGGTGAGGTAAAAGCTCACCAAGGCGACGATCCGTAGCTGGTCTGAGAGGATGATCAGCCACACTGGGACTGAGACACGGCCCAGACTCCTACGGGAGGCAGCAGTGGGGAATATTGGACAATGGGCGAAAGCCTGATCCAGC